>NZ_MTSA01000021.1:0-89487 GCF_002157375.1 Pseudomonas syringae | reverse complement strand
GGCCGCTTCGCAGCCCATCGCAGCCGTCGTAACCTCCTGAAGCTCCCACGCCCTCCGGGCAGAAGCCCACAGTGTTGGGCTCAATACTCAATAATTGGGCTCAATACATGTGGGAGTGAGCTTGCTCGCGAACTGCCGGGAACCGGCAGCAAAGCCAGTGCATGCGGTACATCAGGCATAGTCGAAGTGGCCTGTTTCAGAGGCCCATCGCAGCTGTCGTAACCCTTGAAGCTCCACGGCCCGAGGGCAGAAGCCCGTTTCGAGCTCCCAATCAAAGCGGACGAGCAGGGTCCACGGTGACGGGCGCTGACGGCTTGTTTTGCTCTTTCAGCAAATCGCGAATTTCGCCCAGCAGCACTTCCTCTTTGGACGGCGTAGGCGGCAAGGTCGGGGCCTTGGCTTCTTCGCGTTTCAGGCGGTTGATGGCCTTGACGCCCATGAAGATCGCGAACGCGACAATGATGAAGTCGAGGACGGTCTGGATGAACTTGCCGTAGGCCAGCAGCACCGCAGGCGCTGTGCCTTGTGCAGGACGCAGGGTGACGGCCAGGTCGCTGAAGTCCACGCCGCCGATCAACAGGCCTAGTGGGGGCATGATCACATCGCCGACGAACGACGAAACGATTTTGCCGAATGCCGCGCCAATGATGATACCGACGGCCATATCGACCACGTTACCTTTGACCGCGAAGGCCTTGAACTCGCTGAGTACGCTCATGGGTAATTCCTTGTAACAGATAAAATTGATCCAGAAGAGTGTAGCCCAGCCGGGCTTTTGCCGCCGGGTCACGTTCAATCGACCGGAGCTGTCTGTGTAAGTTTTATCCGGTTTTTAAAACCCGTGACCCGCCAGGCGAGTAGCAGGCGCTGCTACGTGCGCTATCATGGACGTTTTTCACGACTGGGGTTGTCATGGCCAAGGCCAAACGCTTGTACGGCTGCACCGAGTGCGGCGCGACGTTTCCCAAGTGGGCGGGCCAGTGCGCCGATTGTGGCGCCTGGAACACACTGGTCGAAACCATGATCGAAAGCGGTGCCGCTGCGCGCCCCAGCGGACGCACGGGCTGGACCGGTTCACAGGCGCAGATCAGAACCCTGGCAGAAGTCAGCGTCGAAGAGATCCCGCGTTTTTCCACCAACTCTGCCGAACTGGACCGCGTACTGGGTGGCGGTCTGGTCGACGGCTCGGTGGTATTGATCGGCGGCGACCCCGGTATCGGCAAGTCCACCATTCTGCTTCAGACACTGTGCAATATCGCCCAGCGAATGCCGGCGCTGTATGTCACTGGCGAGGAATCGCAGCAGCAGGTGGCCATGCGCGCGCGGCGTCTTGGACTGCCGCAGGACAAACTGCGCGTCATGACCGAAACCTGCATCGAGACGATCATTGCCACGGCCAAGGTCGAAAAGCCGAAGGTGATGGTGATCGACTCGATCCAGACGATTTTTACCGAGCAACTGCAATCCGCACCGGGCGGCGTGTCGCAGGTTCGCGAGAGCGCCGCCTTGCTGGTGCGCTACGCGAAGCAGAGCGGCACGGCGATCTTTCTGGTGGGCCACGTCACCAAGGAAGGCGCGCTTGCCGGTCCTCGCGTTCTGGAACACATGGTCGACACGGTGCTGTATTTCGAGGGCGAGTCGGACGGTCGGCTACGGTTGCTGCGGGCGGTGAAAAACCGCTTTGGCGCCGTGAACGAGCTGGGCGTGTTCGGCATGACCGACAAGGGCTTGAAAGAAGTCTCCAATCCGTCAGCGATTTTTCTTACCCGTGCGCAGGAAGAAGTGCCGGGCAGCGTGGTCATGGCCACGTGGGAGGGCACACGCCCGATGCTGGTGGAAGTTCAGGCGCTGGTGGATGACAGCCACATGTCCAACCCGCGCCGGGTGACGTTGGGGCTGGATCAGAATCGTCTGGCAATGCTGTTGGCGGTCCTGCACCGGCATGGCGGCATTCCGACCCACGATCAGGACGTGTTCCTCAACGTGGTGGGCGGGGTGAAGGTGCTGGAAACCGCATCGGACCTGGCCCTGATGGCCGCGGTCATGTCCAGCCTGCGCAATCGGCCTTTGCCGCATGACTTGCTGGTGTTTGGCGAGGTGGGGCTGTCCGGCGAGGTCAGGCCTGTGCCCAGTGGGCAGGAGCGCTTGAAAGAAGCCGCCAAGCACGGTTTCAAGCGGGCCATCGTGCCGAAAGGCAATGCGCCGAAAGAGTCGCCTCCCGGCTTGCAGATCATTGCCGTCACACGTCTGGAGCAGGCGCTGGATGCGCTGTTCGAATAAACGGACCTGAGGGGCTATTCCTGAAGCTCGATCAAGGCCGCCAGTTCGCGCTCCAGTTCCTGCGGGTCTCCAAGGTTCAGCTCGACCAGCCGCCGCAGGTGGCTGATCGACTCCAGCCCGATATGGCGACAGACAAAGCCGAGTTGCCGGTTATTGTCGTGGGTGATTTCGGCGTCCATTTGCACATGTTCATCGTTGCCGAGAATGATATCGACTTCAAAGGGCTGCGCCCGATCACCTGTCCACGGGTCAGGTCGTTCGATCAGCAAGCCTTTCAGGGACAGGTCGACCAGTTTCACTTTCCAGCGTTTATCGCCTTGTTTCAGGTCAGTCTTGGCGTCGAAGGCGATACGTTTGAAACGACGGCGATCTTCGGGTGAGTCGGTCATCGGGTTAACTCTCTTGTTGACCGCTGAAGTCAGTCGGCGGGCAGGTTGTTTTTCAAGCCATTCTCTTGTCTCTGCACGATAGACCGGAAAGTAATGGCAGAACAGTTCTGCCTTGCTGTTTTGTGATCCGGCAACCATATAGCCGTACCATTCCGGCCCTCTATGCCGGGTATCTGCCGCCATTGATCAAATTTCGAACTAGACCATGGTTGGGGGTGGCCTTTCGCGGATCCGGCGCTAAACTCGCAGTGCTTGCCTTCTAGTCAACTCTGCTGGAATAAAAAAATGAAAAATAATAATAGCCTGATGCGCCATGTTCCCTGGCTCATCGTTGCAATTGTTGGGGCATGTGCTCTCGGGGTCGTGGCCTTGCGCCGCGGTGAGGCGATCAACGCCTTGTGGATAGTGGTTGCTGCGGTGGCTATCTATCTGGTTGCTTATCGTTACTACAGTCTTTTCATCGCCACGCATGTCATGCAGCTCGATCCGCTGCGCGCGACGCCGGCGGTGGTCAACAATGATGGTCTGGACTATGTGCCGACCAACAAACACATCCTGTTTGGTCACCATTTCGCGGCCATTGCGGGCGCAGGTCCGCTGGTCGGTCCGGTGCTGGCGGCGCAGATGGGCTACCTGCCCGGTACGCTGTGGCTGATCGCGGGGGTGGTGCTGGCCGGCGCGGTGCAGGACTTCATGATCCTGTTCCTGTCGACACGCCGTAACGGTCGCTCGCTGGGCGACATGGTTCGAGAGGAAATGGGCCGTATTCCCGGCACCATCGCCTTGTTCGGCTGCTTCCTGATCATGATCATCATCCTGGCGGTGCTGGCGTTGATCGTGGTCAAGGCCCTGGCTGAAAGCCCGTGGGGCATGTTCACGGTCATGGCGACGATTCCGATCGCGATGTTCATGGGCATTTACATGCGCTACATCCGTCCGGGCCGCATCGGTGAAATCTCCATTATCGGTGTCATCCTGCTGCTGGGGTCGATCTGGGTAGGCGGCGCGGTCGCGGCCGATCCGACCTGGGGGCCGATGTTCACCTTCACCGGCATACAGATCACCTGGATGCTGGTGGGGTACGGTTTTGTCGCGGCCATGCTGCCGGTCTGGCTGCTGCTGGCGCCACGTGACTACCTGTCGACCTTCCTGAAGATCGGCACCATTCTGGCCTTGGCAATCGGCATCCTGATTCTGGCTCCCGAGCTGAAAATGCCGGCCCTGACCCAGTTCACCGACGGCACCGGCCCGGTCTGGAAGGGCGCACTGTTCCCGTTCCTGTTCATCACCATCGCCTGCGGCGCGGTGTCGGGCTTCCATGCGCTGATCTCTTCCGGCACCACGCCCAAGCTGCTGGATAACGAAAAGAACGCCCGTTACATCGGTTATGGCGGCATGCTGATGGAGTCATTCGTGGCCATCATGGCGATGGTTGCCGCGTCGGTCATCGAGCCGGGTGTCTACTTCGCGATGAACAGCCCGGCTGCCGTGGTCGGCAGCGATGTGGTAACGGTCGCGCAGACGGTGTCCAGCTGGGGCTTTGCCATCACGCCGGAGCAACTGACCGCCGTGGCCAAGGACATTGGTGAAAACACCATTCTGGCCCGTGCCGGTGGTGCTCCGACGCTTGCGGTCGGTATCGCGCAGATCCTGCATCAGGTGCTGCCGGGCGAGAACACAATGGCGTTCTGGTACCACTTTGCGATTCTGTTCGAGGCGCTGTTCATCCTGACGGCTGTCGATGCCGGGACCCGTGCGGGCCGCTTCATGCTTCAGGACCTGCTGGGCAGTTTCGTTCCGGCCCTGAAACGCACTGAATCCTGGACCGCCAACGCCATCGGCACCGGTGGCTGCGTGGCGCTGTGGGGGTATCTGCTGTATCAAGGCGTTATCGACCCGCTGGGCGGCATCAATACCCTGTGGCCGCTGTTCGGCATCTCCAACCAGATGCTTGCCGGTATCGCGTTGATGCTCGCCAGCGTCGTGCTGATCAAGATGAAGCGTCAGCGCTACGTGTGGGTCACCATGCTGCCTGCTACATGGCTGCTGATCTGCACCGTGACAGCCGGCCTGATCAAGCTGTTTGACGCCAACCCTGCTGTCGGTTTCCTGGCTTTGGCCAAGAAATACAGCGCGGCGGCAGATGCGGGTCAGATCCTGGCTCCGGCCAAGACCATGGACCAGATGCAGCATGTGATCTTCAATGCGTACACCAACGCCGGGCTGACCATACTGTTCCTGTTTGTGGTGTTCAGCATTCTGTTCTACGCCATCAAAGTAGGCCGTGCGGCCTGGACGACCAAGGAGCGCACCGACAAGGAAGCCCCGTTCCAGCCCATGCCGCCTGCGTCGCAGGTGTGATGATGTGTACCCACAGAGGATTTGCCCATGTTCAATGACCTGAGTCGCCTCGGGAAATACCTCGGTCAGGCCGCACGCCTGATGGTGGGCATGCCCGACTACGACACCTACGTCGAGCACATGCAGACCACCCACCCGGACAAGCCGATGATGACCTACGAGCAATTCTTTCGGGAGCGGCAAGAGGCCCGGTACGGCGGCAAGGGTGGTCCGAAGTGCTGCTGATCCTCTGATCTGCGTTATTGTCTGACCCGACGCGCCACAGGCCATCACCTGTGGCGCGTTTTCATTCCCGCTGAAAGCATCACGCCAGGAGCCTTATGACTGAGCTGCAACCCATCCCCGTGACCGTGCTGACCGGTTTTCTGGGCGCCGGTAAAACCACCTTGCTGCGCCACCTGTTGAAGGCCGAACATGGCCTGAAGATCGCGGTGATCGAGAACGAATTCAGCGACGCAGGCATCGACAGTCAGTTGCTCGGCACCGACCCGGTCCAGATCATGACCCTGTCCAACGGCTGCGTGTGCTGCACCATTCACACCGACCTGACCAAAGCGCTTTACCTGTTGCTGGAGCGCCTGGACAGCGGCGAAATCGCCTTCGACCGGTTGGTGATCGAATGCACCGGGCTGGCCGACCCGGCCCCGGTCGCCCAGACCTTTTTCATCGATGAAGAGCTGCGCGAGCGCTACATTCTCGACGGCATCATCACGCTGGTGGACGCTGCCCACGCAGATACTCACCTGGCGCAAACCATCGCTCAGGCGCAAATCGGCTTTGCCGACCGGTTGCTGGTGAGCAAGCGCGATCTGGTCGACGACGCAGCCTTCGAGGCCCTCAGCGCCCGCCTGACCCGCATCAACCGCCGCGCGCCGATCCGCATCGTAGAACACGGCAAGATCGACCTCGCCGAGCTGCTCGACGTACGCGGTTTCAACCTGAACGCCGACCTCGGCGGCGGCATGACCCTGCGCCCACTGGCCCCGGTTGGCGCCTCCGGCGACCGCATCACCAGCCTTGTTCTGCGCAGTGACAAACCCCTGAACCTGGACCGCCTCAGCGAGTTCATGAACGAACTGCTGGAAGACCACGGCAAACAACTGCTGCGCTACAAAGGCGTGCTCAATATCGAAGATGAAGCACGCAAGATGGTGTTTCAGGGCGTGCTCAAACTGTACGGCTTCGACTGGGATGCCGAATGGGCAGAAGGTGAACAGCGCGAGAGCGTAATCGTGTTCATTGCCGATGAGTTGCCGGAGGAGAAGATACGGGCTGGGTTCGAAAGGGTTTGTGCCTGAGATACCCTGCTTCGGCGTGAGCGCTCGTTCACGCTTATGGACCACTCAGTAAAAAGCCCCGACTCTCACGAGCCGGGGCTTTTCATGACTGCGTTAAACGAAGCGTATCACGCGCCGTAAACCGGCAGTTTGGCGCAGATGGCCTTGACCTTCTCGCGGACGGCGTCGATGACGGCTTCGTTGTTCAGGTCTGCCAGGATGTCGCAGATCCAGCCGGCCAGTTCTTTGCACTCTGCTTCCTTGAAGCCGCGAGTGGTCACTGCCGGGGTGCCGAAGCGCAGGCCGGAGGTGACGAACGGGGAGCGTGGGTCGTTGGGTACGGAGTTCTTGTTGACGGTGATGAAGGCGCGACCCAGGGCGGCGTCGGCGTCTTTGCCGGAGATGTCCTGTTTGATCAGCGACAGCAGGAACAGGTGGTTTTCAGTACCGCCGGACACCACGTCGAAGCCGCGCTCGATGAACACACCGGCCATGGCCTTGGCGTTCTTGACCACTTGTTGCTGGTAGGCCTTGAACTCAGGCTGCAGCGCTTCCTTGAAGCAGATGGCCTTGGCCGCGATGACGTGCTCGAGCGGGCCGCCCTGGGAGCCAGGGAATACCGCGGAGTTCAGCTTTTTCTCGATCTCGGCGTTGGCGCGCGCCAGGATCAGGCCGCCACGTGGACCGCGCAGGGTCTTGTGCGTGGTGGTGGTCACGACGTCAGCGAACGGCACCGGGTTCGGGTAGACACCTGCGGCAACCAGACCGGCCACGTGAGCCATGTCGACGAACAGGTAGGCACCGACCTTGTCGGCGATTGCGCGGAAGCGCGGGAAATCGAGGATTTGCGAGTAGGCAGAGAAGCCGGCGACGATCATTTTTGGCTTGTGCTCGACAGCCAGACGCTCGACTTCGTCGTAGTCGATCATGCCGTTGCCGTCGATGCCGTACTGAACGGCGTTGTACAGCTTGCCCGAGGACGAAACGCTGGCGCCGTGGGTCAAGTGACCGCCGTGGGCCAGGCTCATGCCCAGAATGGTGTCGCCGCCTTGCAGCAGGGCCAGGTAGACGGCCGAGTTGGCTTGCGAACCGGCGTGTGGCTGGACGTTGGCGTAATCGGCGCCGAACAGTTCTTTGGCGCGGTCGATGGCCAGTTGCTCTACAACGTCGACGTATTCGCAGCCGCCGTAGTAGCGCTTGCCTGGATAGCCTTCGGCGTACTTGTTGGTCAGTACCGAGCCTTGAGCTTCCATGACGGCCGGACTTGTGTAGTTTTCCGAGGCAATCAGCTCGATGTGTTCTTCCTGGCGCAGAGCTTCTTGCTCCATGGCGGCAAACAGATCGGCGTCGTACTTGGCGATAGTCAAATCACGGCTGAACATGGCAGTCCTCAAAGGGGCATGGCGGAAAAGGCGGGTATTCTACCCCATCAGGTTTTATCTGGCATATGAAAGGGAATCATCTTGAACAGCAAATGGGTTCAAGGGGCGCACTGCAGGCTTCGAATTGCAACGTGGCGCTCATCGCAATGTGACGCGGAGCGTTCCGAACTGCGTTCCCACGCTGGAGCGTGAGGAACGATAGGTGTCCTGACCGTGCCTGTTCCTTCGCGTGCCGCTAAAAACTTGCCGCTGCCTTAATCCAGCATGAACAGCGCATCGTTGCTGAACTGCGCTTCGAACTGGCTGGGGGGCATCGGACGGCCGAAGAGGTAGCCCTGAACTTCGTCGCAGCCGTGCTGGCGCAGAAACTCCAGCTGCTCGTGGGTTTCCACGCCTTCGGCGATGACCGAGAGGTTGAGGCTGTGAGCCATTGCGATGATCGCACGGGCGATCTGGGCGTCCTGCTCGCCCGACGGCAGGCCGTCCACGAAGGTGCGGTCGATCTTCAGAACGTCGATCGGGAACTGTTTGAGGTAGTTCAGCGACGAGTAGCCGGTGCCGAAATCGTCTACCGCAATGCTTAATCCGAGGTTTTTCAGGCCGTCGAGTATCTGCATCGCCTCGTCGACCTCGCGCATCAGGATGCTCTCGGTCAGTTCCAGCTCAAGGCAGGCCGGCGACAGGCCCGTCTGCTCCAGAATGCGTGCAATTCGCTTGCCGAGCTGGCCGTCCGAGAACTGCCGCGCCGAGATGTTGACCGACACTTTGGGCACACGCACCTTGGCCTGATGCCAGAGCTTGAGCTGACGGCAGGCTTCAGCCAGAACCCAGTCACCGACTTCCACGACCAGCCCGAGCTCCTCGAGCACCGGGATGAAGTCATTCGGCGGGACCAGCCCACGGCGCGGATGGCGCCAGCGCAGCAGGGCTTCTGCGCCGGTCAGGCGTTTGCCGTCGCCACTGAACTGCGGCTGGTAGTAAAGGATGAATTCCTGCTGTTCCAGTGCATGACGCAGATCGCTTTCCAGCTCCAGGCGCTCGAGCGCCGTCGCGTTCATGTCTGCCTGATAGAACTGAAAGTTGTTCTTGCCGCACTCTTTGGCGTGGTACATCGCCGTGTCGGCGTTCTTCATCAACTGGCTGAGTTCTTTGCCGTCCTGCGGGCTGAGTGCAATGCCGATACTGGCGGTCACGAAAAACTCGCGGCCTTCAAGCACAAACGGAGTCACCAGACTGGTCAGGATCCGTTCGGCGACGTGAATGGCCCGCGTCAGCGCGGCTTCGCGGGTGATGCCCGGCTGCAGCAGCAACGTGAACTCGTCGCCGCCCATGCGCGCGACGGTGTCATCGATGTCGACGCACGCGAGCAGGCGCGTGGCCATTTCCTGAAGCATCCGGTCACCGGCAGCGTGGCCGAGGGAATCGTTGATCGGCTTGAAGCGGTCGAGGTCGAGGAACATCAGCACCACCCACGCTTGCTGACGTTCGGCTTGTTGCAGCGCCGAATGCAGCCGGTCCTGGAAGAGCGTGCGATTGGGCAGATGCGTCAGCGCGTCGTAATAAGCCAGGCGATGAATGCGGTCTTCACTGGCTTTGCGCTCGCTAATATCGCTGAAGAAACACACGTAACTCGCCAGATCGCCTTCGTCATCGACAACAGCCGTAATGCCGACCCAGGCCGGATAGTGCTCGCCGTTGCGTCTTTTCAGTCTGATCTCGCCTTCCCAAGTGCCTCGACCGTTCAACTGCCTGAGGATATGGCGCATTTGCGCTTCCTGCTCGGTCTCGACGGTGAGCATGCTGGGTAACTGATCGAGCACCTGAGGCACTTCATAGCCGCTGACGCGGGTGAAGGCTTCATTGGCCTGGACGATATAGCCCGCGGGGTCGGTGATCAGGATGGCGGATGTCGAATGCTCGAAGACCGTGGCGGCCATGCGCAGGTCTTTTTCGGCGCGGCGTTGCTGGCTGATGTCCCTGCCGACGCCGAAGATGCCCTCGAAGTGACCGTGTTCATCCCACACCAGCACAACGCGCAGTTCTACCGGGATCTTGCGGCCGTCGGCGCGCAGGCAGTCGAACAGAAACATCCGGGTCGTCACTTCGTCGCGCAGCCTGGCCAGTTCGCGAGGCTTTTTAAGCACTTTGCCGATCCGGCTGATCAGCGCGTCGAAGCCGGCCAGTTGCTGGCGGTTGGCAATGGCGGCCGACCAGCCGTTCTGAAGAATCCAGTCCACGCTGTAGCCCAGCGCGCTTTCTACGGAGGGACTCACGTAGTTGATGTCCAGCAGGCCATCGGTGGAGAAGATCACATCACTGATGCTTTCGGCGAGCATGCGATAGCGCTGTTCGCTGTCGCGCAATGACTGGCTGGACGCAACCTGCTCGGTGATGTCCTTGGCAATACCTATGATGCGGGTGACCAGATGCTCTGCGTCCCAGGCCAGTGCCTGCTCGCGCACATCGAAACAACGCCAGTTGTTCTGGCTGTCGCGAAAGCGCAGCACGCTTTGCAGTAACTCGTTGTGCCCATGATGACGCTGGCGCAGGCGCATGTCCTGATAGCTTTTGGCATCGTCGGGGTGCAGCAGGACTTCCCAGAAGAACTCGCCCATGGCCCGCAGCTCGGACGAGTTATAGCCCAGCGTGTAACCAAAATGGTGGTTGCTGTAGATCATGCGCTGACTGAGCACGTCCTGAACGTACAGATGATCCGGCACGGTCTGGACCACATCGGACCAGAAGCTTTCGCGGTCCTGCAGCGACAGCTCCACCTGTTTGCGGCTGGTGATATCGCCGATGCTGAGAATCACCGCGTCAAAGTCGCTGCGTGCTTCAGGCAGGCGCATGACCAGCCAGAGATGCTGATCCTTGCCGTTTGCGCGCGTCAGGCAGATTTCCAGCTCCAGGCGCGACTGCCTGGCAAGAACGGCATGAATCACCTGAATGCCGATGCCTGGACGTGAGCGGGATTCGCCCTCGATCAACTGCTGCCAAGCCTGCTCGATGCTGTCGATTTCCAGCAGGCCCAAGGCAACTTCATTGACTTCGTTGATGCGCAATTGCTGTAGCAGTCTTTTCAGCGAGGCTGTCTGGCTTTTGAGCAGACGATCAAAGTCTTCGCCCGTCGTGACCTGGTGTGCTTCCAGTTGCTCTTGAAGGCCGGACATGTCCATCACGCAAATGGCCACACCTGCGCCCTCGAAGATGTCCCGATAGCGGCGTCGGCTCTGCATGATCAGGCGCTGACGCCTGCGCAGGCTGATCAGCGCGATCAGTGGCAGAATCGACAGCATGAGGCCGATCAGGCATTTCCCGATCAGTGGCGTAAGCAGGTCGCTACGGGCCTTGTACGCATCGAAAAGGCCTCGCAGTTGCCAGTCACTGTTGTTGAGCGGTTGCAGCAAGATGGTTTCGAACAGGCCGCTGTCGGCGTCGTTGGACGGCGAGAGCTCACGCAGGATCACCCGTTGGGTCTTGCGCTGTTCAAGACGCCAGGCGTACTGGAAACTCTGGCTCGGCTGGCTGGCCAGGTCTTTCAGTGCGTCCGGGGCCATGCGCAGTGTCCAGTAGCCATTGGCGCCGGTACCCTGTCGAATCAGTGCGTAAACCTGTTTGCCGTCGTCGGTGCTGGTATAGAAATAGGCGCGACCCAGCGCCTGCTTCATGGCCTGCTTGAGAAACTCGCCATCCCGGGAGGCCTCGGCGCTGTCACTGACAATGTCGCCCTTCAGGTTCAGGCGGGCGACACTGCGCAGTGCGGGCAGGGCGGTGCGCAAATGCATCAGTGTCGCGGGCTGGTCCAGTGAGTCCCCGGAAGCCTGGGCCTCATCCAGCAGGTTCATGGCGATCTGCGCCTTGAGCGCCATGTTCAGGCTCATCCGGTCAGAGAGCTGGACGCTGTAGTCCAGACTGCGCTGACGCTGGCGTTCCTGCGTCTGATGGAATTGCTCGATCAACTGCCACAGCAACAGGGCCAGCATCACCAACACCAATGCGGCCAGCGCCCCTTTTACTGACCCACGCAAAGGCCTGGTCGTACTTTCTGTAACGACACCGGGTGATGGCAAAGGCGCTGTAGTGGGCAAATCGTTGTTCCTGACTGCTGGACTGAAGCGGTGGTGCTTTATATGAAACGGGTCGGTCGCCCGGAGGGCGGCTAGCATGCCCTTAGTTATGGCAGAGTGCCAGTCCCTTTGAGCCGGATTGTTTGCCCTGCGGGCTGCATTCCGGTAGCTTTGCGCAACGCGCGTTACCCACAGACTCCTGCATGAGTGACTCCACTTTTTGCACTATCGACCCGGCTTTATATTGGCTCGCACTGCCCCAATCTGTTTATGCCTTGTCTGATTCAAGGCCCGGAACGGTCAGGCGGCAAGTCTCAAGGACAAATAAAGCTTTTTTTCGACCGGAGCTTTAAGCTCACGCTCTAAATCGGTCTTCATCACAGACGCTAGGTTTTCATTCCATGGCTCAATACGTCTACACCATGCATCGGCTGAGCAAAGTTGTGCCGCCGAAGCGTGAAATCCTGAAAAACATCTCGCTCTCTTTCTTCCCCGGCGCCAAGATCGGCGTGCTGGGCCTCAACGGTTCGGGCAAGTCCACACTGTTGAAGATCATGGCGGGCGTCGACACCGAGTTCGATGGTGAAGCCCGTCCGATGCCTGAACTCAATGTGGGTTATCTGCCGCAAGAGCCACAACTTGATCCGAACAAGACGGTTCGTGAAGTGGTTGAAGAGGCGGTCAGCGTCATCAAGGACGCTCAGGCGCGTCTTGATCAGGTTTATGCCGAGTACGCCGAGCCGGATGCCGATTTCGACAAACTGGCCGCCGAACAGGCCAAGCTTGAATCCATCCTGCAAGCCAGCGACGGTCACAACCTGGAGCGTCAGCTGGAAGTGGCTGCCGATGCCTTGCGCCTGCCGGCCTGGGACGCGAAGGTTTCGGTCCTGTCAGGTGGTGAAAAGCGCCGCGTGGCGCTGTGCCGTCTGCTGCTGTCTGCCCCGGACATGCTTTTGCTCGACGAACCGACCAACCACCTGGACGCCGATTCCGTCGCCTGGCTGGAGCACTTCCTGCACGATTTTCCGGGCACCGTGGTTGCGATCACGCACGACCGTTACTTCCTGGACAACGTGGCGGGCTGGATTCTGGAACTCGACCGCGGCGCGGGCATTCCTTACGAGGGCAACTATTCCGGCTGGCTTGAAGCCAAGTCTGATCGTCTGGCTCAGGAATCCAAGCAGCAGACGGCCCACGAGAAGGCCATGAAAGACGAGCTGGAATGGGTCCGCAAGGGCGCCAAGGCGCGTCAGTCCAAGTCCAAGGCGCGTCTGCAGCGTTTCGAGGAGATGCAATCCCAGGAATTCCAGAAGCGCAGCGAGACCAACGAGATCTATATCCCGGCCGGTCCGCGCCTGGGTGACAAGGTCATCGAGTTCAAGAACGTCAGCAAGGGTTACGGCGACCGCGTGTTGATCGATAACCTGTCGTTCACCATGCCTAAAGGCGCCATTGTTGGCGTGATCGGGGGTAACGGTGCCGGTAAGTCGACCCTGTTCCGCATGCTGATGGGCAAGGAACAACCGGACTCGGGCACCATCGAAGTCGGCGAAACCGTGCAACTGGCGTGTGTGGACCAGAGCCGTGACGACCTGGACGGTAGCAAGTCGGTGTTCCAGGCGGTTTCCGACGGTTCCGATGTGATCCGTATCGGCAACTACGAAATTCCGTCACGCACCTACGTTGGCCGTTTCAACTTCAAGGGTGGCGATCAGCAGAAGTTCGTCAAGGACCTGTCCGGTGGTGAGCGCGGTCGTCTGCACCTGGCGTTGACCCTGAAAGAGGGTGGCAACGTGTTGCTGCTCGACGAACCGTCCAACGACCTTGACGTGGAAACCCTGCGTTCGCTGGAGGAAGCGCTGCTGGACTTCCCGGGCGCCGCCATTGTGATCTCCCACGATCGGTGGTTCCTTGACCGCGTGGCCACGCACATTCTGGCGTATGAAGACGACTCGCAAGCAATCTTCTTCGAAGGCAACTACACCGAGTACGAAGCCGACCGTAAAAAGCGTTTGGGCGAAGCTGCGGCTCAACCGCACCGCGTCCGTCACAAAAAGCTGGCCTGATCAGCTTTCAGGCATGCGCCGCTCCCGGTCGGGAGCGGCGCTGTCGCTGATTGATCACTCCGTGGTGTCGATCAGCAACACTTCAATCGACACATCTCCCGCCGGACGTCGCCACACCACTTCCTCGCCTTTTTTTGCGCCGATCAATGCGCGGCCCAATGGCGAACCCCAGTTGATGAGCCCGTTGGCCGCATCGGCCTGATCTTCCCCGACCAGATGCACCCGCTGCTGGTTGTCGTCTTCATCCGCAAACGTTACCCAACTGCCAATCTGCACTTTCTCGGTCGATACCGGAGGCGCGACCACTTGCGCGCTGTGCAGGCGCTGGTTGAAGTAGCGCAGGTCGCGTTCAAGGTCGGCCAGTCGCTGTTTGTCGGCAGCGTCGCCCAAGGCGTTTTGCGCGCTGTGCTCAGCTTGCAGGCTGCTGACGCGTTCTTGCAACAACTCCAGACCACGGGCCGTGACGTAATTGGTCTGCTCGCTGACCAGCCGTTCTATCGGCTGCTCGGCATCGGCAGCGGCGTTGTCTTCATTTACGAATGCGCGACTCATGAGGTGTCCTCTCTAATGGGTATTGGGCCACCAAAGGACGTCATTGGTTTCGTTGGATTTTCGACCTGCCCCACGTCAGTTGGGGCGATAGGCCTTGGCGGCGCTGCGGGTCTTCTCCCGCTCCCAGTCGCGATCACGGTCATTGAGAATCTGGCCGGGGTCGAAGCGATCACGATTGTTCTGAGCGGCCTGGCACTGGCGAAAGCCATCCGTCCAGCCTTCGGCGTAGAGTTTGTCCTTCAGGTAGCGGGGCACGTTCTTCTTGAACAGCCCGGTGCTGGCGCCTGCGGCTTCGCGGCCACTGCCGCAGCCATCCTGGTAGCCATCGGCAAAGCCCGGCGGGTAACCCTCGGCCAGCATCTGGTCACGGGTAGACTGACAACCCGCCAGCACGATGGCCAGCGACAACAACAGCCAATACCGCTTCATGATGGTTTCCTCTTCTTATGGGAGGAGTCTAGAAGCAAATGTGTGAGTTATTTGTAAAAACGACGTAGGGAATGCGTGAGGTGATCAGGCTTTCATCGGGCTGGTGCCGATGAAAGCGTTTTTTGAAGCTGAGTCAGTAGTGATACCACTTCACTTCAAGCATCACTTCATTCTGTGGCGAGCTCATCTGGCTGAATTCGCGCTGGGCGCTGAGGCGCAGGCCGAGGTTGCGGGACAGCTCCCATTGCTGGTTGAGGCTGACGCTGCGGCGCACTTCGCCGTTGGTGAAGTAGTCGCCCTTGGCCTCCAGGCTCAGATTGCCCAGCGGGTTGCGCCAGAGCACGCCGGTGTTGAAACCGGCAGCGGGGGAGATGAACTCGGCAAAATCGTTGTTGTGTTCGATGCGCACGGTGCCCAGCGCGAAGCCCAGCACCTCGTCACCCAATTGCCAGGTTCCGCCGCCGCCACCGTTGACGTGGCTGACCAGGTTTTCGTCGCCGTGCTTGCCGAGTACCCGCTCCAGCCCGCCAGTGACCTGCCAGGACCACGGCTTCAGCAGTTCGGTACGGGGCGTCAACGAACGGATGGTGGCCAGATCCAGTTGCTGCACTTGCCAGTCATTGCCTTCGTATTGACGCACCTTGAGCTGCAGAATCTCGATCTGTGCGCCCAGCGGGAAGCCGTAGGCGTTGTCGTTCAGGTCGTGATAGGCCATGCGCAGACCGTATTCGGCAAACGCCTTGTCGCCGCGGGTGCCCGCGCCCAGTTGCCAGGTGCGCGACTCGTGGCCTTCTTCCGGCAGGCCGGGGCGCTGGATATCCAGCGGTGGCGGCGGGTTCTGGTTGATGGCCTGCAACAGTTCGAAACTGCGCTGCGAGCGCTGTGCATCGCGCTCAAGCCCGTTGGCGCGGTAACGCTCCAGGCGATAAGCCGCGTCCTGGATCAGGGCGCGGCGCTCTTTCGGCTGAGCCAGGTAGTGACTGTCTTGCAGTTGCTTCTGGTCGGCGCTGACGTTCAATACCCACTGTTGCTCGTCGGCATTGAGGGGCGCGGCGCGGCTCAGCAATTCCCGTTCGCGAGAGGGGCGGTAATCGATCTTTTCCACCAGCCCCGCAGCCTTGATGGCTTTGACGGTGTCGGTGGGGATCGCGGTCAGTTCGAATTGATCAGTCAGGTGCAGCCCCGGTCGCGCGACTTGCAGCAATTCCAGCAAGCGGTAGGAGCAGTTTTCATCAAAGAAAAAGTAACTGAAGCGGATCTGTTTCAGTTCCCAGACGTGTTCGACCATGCGCCCGGTTTCTTCCGGGGTCAGGTTCAACCGGTATTCCCACAGGTCGCGGTTCTCCAGGCTGCGGTATTCCGACAGTTTTTCCTGGTACGGCACCAGTGCAAACAACCCTGGATAACCGCCCGCCAGGCCTTTCCAGGCATACAGGATGCTGTTGTCCATGCCTTCGATATAGGCACCGAAGTTGATGGCGTAGCTCAACAACGTGGTGTTGTTGGTCTTGGCGCTGGCCGGGTCGATCCGCAGCAGCGTGTGGCCAAACATGGAGGAAGGGCTGTTGAGGTAGGCCGCCGGGAAGATCAGCACGGTGCTGTCAGGGGCCACGTCCTTGTACCAGGCCTTGAACTCCTTGCAGTCCGGCGTCGGCAGGTCAGTCAGCTGCAGCTGGTCGCGCAGCCAGCGGGTCCGGGCCGGGTACACACATTGGGCGTGGGTCTGTTCGTTGGTGACAGGCGCGTAAAGGGCGTCAAGTGTTGCGCTCAGCTCCGCCGTCGGGTCGTGGGCACCGTTGGCAGCGAGAAAGAATTTGGGGTCGGTCACGTAACTGCGCCAGCCACCCAGCTTGCCAGCCTCGTAGTGACCCAGTGAAATCCAGAATGGCTCATTGGCCAATTGCTGCAAACGGTCGGCGGTCGCATGAGGGGCCGCAGACAAGGGGGCACAGACAAACAGCGCCAGCAATACAAGACGTTTGAGCATAGAAGGCAACTAGTCAGGAAGGGGGATCCCGCCTTTCACGAAGGAAAGGCGGGCGAGCGACTTTAAGCCTGAGTAGCGTACTTGGCCAGAGTCGGATCGTTTTTCAGAACGTTGACGGTGTTGGTGTGAACGTCTTCAGCCGTGGCGTCGGCCTTGCTGAAGATTTGCGAGAAGTGTTCGTGAGTGACGGCTGCGAAGTGCTCGCGGTCTTCAGGTGCAACGCCCAGAACCACGGCGTAGGTCGTCAGCGCTTCGCCCTGACCCATTGCCATGTCCTTGGAAAGTTCGTCCATCATGCCGTTCATGGCAAGCCAGGATTTACCGCCGTAGGTCAGTGCGCCGTTGGTGGAGCAGCCGTTGGTGCCGGAGGTCATGCCGAAGGTGGCATTACCCGATGTGCCGTTGGTGGTTGAAGCCAGGAAGTGAGCTGGAGTACCGCGCTGACCTTCAAACAACATGTTGCCCCAACCGCAGTCAGGACCGCCTGGAGCTTGTGCCATAGCGTTGATAGATACAGCGGCGAAGAGCGTTCCAAGAAGAATCCGTTTCATAGCTTTTTCTCTTTTTAGTTCAGCCAAGGGTCGAGTTTCTTGAGTCGTCACATCAAGGCAGGTGATCTACCAGCAACCACCTGTGCCATTTGGAGCGTAGGCGGGTTCCAAGGGTTCCGCGATCTATTACAGATTATTGCCTGAAATTTGTTTTTTCACGCCGTCATCGGCAACGCCTTGGCCGTTGATTCTCGCCTGTCTGAGCCTCGGGTTCTTTCCTGCCTTGCAAGTCTTGTGCGGCGAGCGCCAGAATGCCGACATCTGCCCCGCCTGATGTAAGGATTACTGATGCCCGATTCTGTCGCAGCCAACCTACGCCTGGCGCCACACGCGCTGACCCGTCCGTTTTCCGCTGAGCAGTTCAGCTTTGCGACCACCCACGAGCTGGAACCCTTTCGCGGCGTACTTGGCCAGGAGCGTGCCGTAGAAGCCTTGCAGTTCGGCGTTGCCATGCCGCGCCCCGGTTACAACGTGTTTGTCATGGGCGAACCCGGCACTGGCCGCTTCTCGTTCGTCAAACGCTACCTCAAGGCTGAGGGCAAGCGGATGCAAACCCCGTCGGACTGGGTGTACGTCAACCATTTCGATGAGCCTCGCGAGCCGAAGGCGCTGGAGTTGCCGCCCGGCAGCGCCCATGAATTCATCGCCGACATCAACGGCCTGATCGACAATTTGCTGGTGACGTTCCCGGCGGTCTTCGAACACCCGTCCTATCAGCAGAAAAAGAGCTCCATCGACCGGGCGTTCAATCAGCGTTACGACCGTGCGCTGGATGTGATCGAGCGCCTGTCGCTGGAAAAAGACATCGCGCTGTACCGCGACAGCTCCAACATCGCCTTCACGCCGATGGCCGATGGCAAGGCGCTGGACGAGGCCGAGTTCTCGCAGTTGCCCGAGGCTGACCGCGAGCGTTTTCACGAGGACATTTCCGCCCTTGAAGAGCGCCTCAACGAAGAACTGGCCAGCCTGCCGCAGTGGAAGCGCGAGTCCAACAACCAGCTTCGTCAGTTGAACGAAGAAACCATCACCCTGACCTTGCAGCCGCTGTTGGCGCCCCTCTCGGAAAAGTACGCCGAAAATGCGGCGGTCTGCGCCTATCTGCAAGCGATGCAGGTGTACTTGCTCAAGACAGTGGTCGAGCAGTTGGTCGACGACGCCAAGACCGATGCGCAGGCGCGCAAGCTGCTGGAAGAGCAATACAGCCCGAGCCTGGTGGTCGGAAACACCCGAGACGGCGGGGCGCCGGTGGTTTTCGAGCAGCACCCCACGTACGACAACCTGTTCGGGCGCATTGAATACAGCACCGATCAGGGCGCGCTGTACACCACTTATCGCCAGTTGCGCCCCGGCGCGCTGCACCGCGCCAACGGCGGCTTCCTGATTCTGGAAGCGGAGAAAATGCTCGGCGAACCGTTCGTGTGGGATGCGCTCAAGCGCACGCTGCAATCGCGCAAGCTGAAGATGGAGTCGCCGCTGGGCGAGCTGGGCCGTGTGGCAACGGTGTCCCTGACGCCGCAGGTCATTCCGTGGAACGTCAAGATCGTCATCATTGGTTCGCGTTCGCTGTATTACACGCTTCAAGACCTCGATCCTGACTTTCAGGAGATGTTTCGGGTGCTGGTCGATTTTGACGAAGAAATTCCGATGGTCGACGAAACACTGGAGCAATTCGCCCAACTGCTGAAAACCCGCACCTCAGAGGAAGGCATGGCGCCGTTGACCGCCGACGCCGTGGCGCGACTGGCCACCTACAGCGCGCGGCTGGCCGAGCACCAGGGGCGTCTGTCGGCGCGTATCGGCGATTTGTTTCAGTTGGTCAGTGAGGCGGACTTCATTCGTCAACTGGCCAATGACGATCAGACCGACGCCGGGCATATCGAACGGGCGCTCAAAGCCAAGGCCACGCGCACCGGGCGGGTTTCAGCACGCATTCTCGATGACATGATGGCCGGCGTTATCCTGATCGACACCGACGGCGCGGCGGTCGGCAAATGCAACGGCCTGACGGTGCTGGAGGTCGGTGATTCGGCCTTCGGTGTGCCGGCCCGTATTTCGGCAACGGTTTATCCGGGGGGCAGCGGGATCGTCGACATCGAACGTGAGGTCAATCTCGGTCAGCCGATCCACTCCAAGGGCGTGATGATTCTGACCGGGTATCTGGGCAGCCGTTACGCCCAGGAATTCCCGCTGGCGATTTCCGCAAGCATCGCGCTCGAGCAGTCTTACGGCTACGTGGACGGCGACAGTGCGTCGCTGGGCGAGGCCTGCACGCTGATTTCGGCACTGTCACGCACGCCGCTCAAACAGTGCTTTGCGATTACCGGCTCCATCAACCAGTTTGGTGAAGTGCAGGCGGTGGGCGGGGTCAACGAGAAGATCGAGGGCTTCTTCCGGCTTTGCGAAGCACGAGGCCTGACGGGCGAGCAGGGCGCAATCATCCCCCACGCGAATGTCACCACGCTGATGCTGGATGAACGTGTGGTTCAGGCCGTGCGTGACGGGCAATTCCATATCTACGCGGTACGTCAGGCCGACGAGGCCTTGAGCCTGCTGGTCGGCGAACCTGCGGGGACGCCTGACGAAAACGGTGAGTTTCCGGAAGGCAGCGTGAACGCGCGGGTGGTGGAGCGTTTGCGCGACATTGCAGAAATGCTCAGCGACGAAGACCTCAAGGAAGAACTTGAAAAGGAGCCTGCGCAGTTGCAACCCGAACTCAAGGTCTGACCGTACTCAGGGCCGGGCGGTGCTGCTGCCCGGCGTCCCGTTCATCCGCAAGGTTTCGCGGGGGAGCGGTTTTCTTCTAGTCTTTACTCCAATCGCAGTCGCCAGTGGGATTGGCGTACATCCTGCCCGGTAAGGAAGGATGAACAAGGGTGCCGATCAGGAGCGCATCATGCAGCGTAGCCTTTGCCTTACCCGTGAATGCATGGGGCTGATGACCCGAATCGAATGCGTCATGAGGCCTCTTCCACATGATGGCGCGCAGTGGATGGTGCTGTTCGCCGCCGGAATGGCGGGCGAGCAGCCTTCCGCAATCAAGTCCCAAGGGCCTTTTATCGGCCTGCCCTGCGCACAGTCGGTGCTGACGGCCATCGTTGAAAGCCTGTCGCAGCAGGATTATCAATGCCTTGACGACGTGTCTATCTGGACCTTGCACCTGCAGGCCGAACTGCGGCGTATCGATAGCCATCTGTCTATGGGTCAGCGTTCTTCGCCTTTCTAGGCAGGCCGGTAAACGCCGGGTGTGCGATATTTTGTCGCATCTCCAGAGCTGCGCGTTACCGCTGATATACTCGCCCGTCCCTCTAAAACACCTTGCGAGTATCAATGGAACGTTTTTTTGAAAATGCCATGTACGCATCGCGCTGGCTGCTGGCACCTATCTATTTCGGTCTTTCTCTGGGCCTGTTGGCGTTGTGTCTCAAGTTCTTCCAGGAAATCTTTCACGTCCTGCCGAATATCTTTTCTCTGGCCGAAGCTGACCTGATTCTGGTGCTGCTGTCGCTGATCGACATGGCGCTGGTGGGCGGCTTGCTGGTGATGGTGATGATTTCCGGCTATGAGAACTTCGTGTCGCAACTGGACATCGACGAGGACAAGGAAAAACTCAACTGGCTGGGCACGATGGACTCGTCTTCGCTGAAGATGAAAGTCGCGGCGTCTATCGTGGCGATTTCGTCCATCCACCTGTTGCGGGTGTTCATGGACGCGACCAACATCAAGCCTGAGTACCTGATGTGGTACGTGATCATCCACATGACGTTCGTGATCTCGGCGTTTGCAATGGGTTATCTGGACAAGCTGACCAAGCACTGAAGCGATCACGATCAAAGAGGCGGGCGGTTTGGTTTCTGGCATGTCGCCGCCGTGTGTTGTAAAACGTCTGTCCCGATGCATTAGACGTTGCACAGGAGGTTCGGTCATGAATTATCAGGAATTTACCGCACACGCCCAGGCCGGGCGGGTCGATGAGCTGAATCTGATCTCCATCGAAGGCGGCATCTACCTGCTGGATGTACGCATGAACGGCACCTCGGTGATGCTCAAGGATCCGGCTGGCAAAACGCTGCACCTGCGCTCGGTGGAACATGCCCGCGAGTTGCTCAAGGACATTCCGGTGGTGCCGTTTTATCTGGTGCATTGCGTGGTACACGACGAACTGTGCGGCATGCCAGTCAATGACCGTTCGGAGATGCGCTTGCCGATCTCGTTCCACTCGTCATGGTCCTGATCATCAAGGGCTGATCACGGTCGCGGTAGGGCCTGTCAGGCCAATTGTGCTAGGCTGCTTGCCCTTTTGGTTCGGGGCGCATCAGCGTACGACGTGAAGGCCGTTCAGGTTTTCACGTCATTATCGATTGCGCGCCCCTCTGCGGAGCAGTGTCATGTCCGAAGTCAATCTGTCCACCGACGAAACCCGCGTCAGCTACGGCATTGGCCGTCAGCTGGGCGACCAGTTGCGCGACAACCCGCCACCGGGCGTCAATCTGGAAGCAATCGTGGCCGGTCTGCGCGATGCATTCGGCGGTCAGCCAAGCCGTGTGGGTCAGGAAGAAATGTCCGCCAGCTTCAAGGTTATCCGTGAAATCATGCAGGCCGAAGCAGCCGCCAAGGCTGAACAGGCTGCGGGCGCAGGCAAGGCTTACCTGGCTGAAAACGCCCAGCGCGAAGGCGTGACCACTCTGGCGTCGGGCCTTCAGTTCGAAGTGCTGACCGCTGGCGACGGCGCCAAGCCGACCCGCGAAGATCAGGTGCGCGTTCACTACCACGGTACGTTGATCGACGGTAATGTGTTCGACAGCTCTTACGACCGTGGCGAGCCTGCAGAATTTCCGGTCAGCGGCGTGATTGCTGGCTGGACCGAAGCACTGCAATTGATGAACGCCGGTAGCAAATGGCGTCTGTACGTGCCGAGCGAGCTGGCTTACGGCGCTCAGGGCGTTGGCAGCATTGCACCGCACAGCGTGCTGGTCTTTGATGTGGAACTGCTGGACGTTCTGTAATCGACCTGCTCGATACAGAGGGTCGCTGAACGAATCTCGCTGATTCGTCCAGCGGCGGGGTTGTGCTGATCTTCATGCTCAGTGCAACTCACCCATCGGGCGCAACGCCCGCGCATAGCAGAACAGAAACAGGTTTCTCACCAGTTCCTTCAGCACCACGGGCTCGCTGGAGCTCAGGCTGTACACGTCCAGATCGCCCTGATCGCGTAATTCCTCAAGCGCTTCCTCTTCCAGAACGGCACACACTTCCCCCGTCTCGCGATGGAGAATTCTCAGGTAAGGGTGGGGTCTGTCCAGCCATGCATCGATCAGATAAGTCATGTCTCATCTCCTGTTGAGGTTTGATGAGAATAATTCTTATCGGGATAATAGCAAGGCACTATTGAGATTAATTCTCATTTTGCGCTGAATGGTTGATTCAGATCAGCGAATGCCAACCGGGAGCGGACGCAGAGCGTATTTTTGGACACGTCCATCGTTCCTCACGCTCCAGCGTGGGAATGCCGTGGGTGACGCTCCGCGTCACAGATTTGCGCTGCGCCGCAGGTTCGGGACAGGACGCGGAGCGTCCAGAACTGCATGCCGACGCGGAGCATCGGCACTATAGGTGTTCTCTTGGACACTTATCAGTTCGTGACGCGCTGCGTCACACAACGACGCCATCAGCCTGTCAGTGATGCTCGCGGGTGGCGCGGAATTTCACGTCGGGCCAGCGTTCTTCCATCAGGGCCAGGTTCACGCGGGTAGGGGCGAGGTAGGTCAGGTGACCGCCGCCGTCCACCGCGAGGTTTTCCACCGCCTTGTTTTCAAACTCTTCGAGCTTCTTCTTGTCGGCGCAGTCGATCCAGCGGGCAGACCAGACAGTGATCGGCTCGTAGGCGCATTCGACTTTGTATTCTTCCTTCAGCCGGCTGGCGACCACGTCAAACTGCAGCACACCGACGGCGCCGAGAATGATGTCGTTGCTGCGCTGCGGGAAGAACACCTGCGTGGCGCCTTCTTCGGCGAGCTGTTGCAGGCCCTGGCGCAGTTGCTTGGACTTGAGCGGGTCCTTCAGGCGCACGCGGCGGAACAGTTCCGGCGCGAAGTGCGGAATACCGGTGAAGCCCAGGCCTTCGCCTTCGGTGAAGGTGTCGCCGATCTGGATGGTGCCGTGGTTATGCAGGCCGATGATGTCGCCTGCGTAGGCTTCTTCCAGTTGCTCACGTTCCGAGGAGAAGAACGTCAGCGCGTCGCCGATTCGCACGTCCTTGCCCAGACGGACATGGCGCATTTTCATGCCTTTTTCGTAACGGCCCGAACAGATGCGCATGAACGCGATACGGTCGCGGTGCTTGGGGTCCATGTTCGCCTGGATCTTGAACACGAAACCGCTGAACTTCTCTTCTTCCGGTTCGACGGTACGCTCGTTGGCAACCCGTGCCAGCGGCATCGGCGCCCAGTTCACCACAGCGTCCAGCACGTGATCGACACCGAAGTTGCCCAGCGCCGTACCGAAGAACACCGGGGTCAGCTGACCGTCGATGAACTCCTGCTGATTGAATTCATGGCAAGCGCCCTGAACCAGTTCCAGTTGCTCGACAAAGCGGTCGTACTCGTCACCCAGGTGGGCGCGGGCTTCATCCGAATCGAGCTTCTCGATGATCTTGGTTTCGGTGCGTTCGTGACCGTGGCCTGCGGTGTAGACAATGATGTAGTCGTCGGCCAGGTGATAGACACCCTTGAAATCACGGTAGCAGCCAATCGGCCAGGTGATCGGCGCAGCCTTGATCTTGAGAACCGCTTCGATCTCGTCAAGCAGTTCGATCGGGTCGCGAATGTCACGGTCCAGCTTGTTGATGAAGCTGACGATAGGCGTGTCGCGCAGCCGGCAGACGTCCATCAGCGCGATGGTGCGTGGCTCGACGCCTTTACCGCCGTCGAGGACCATCAAGGCCGAGTCGACCGCCGTCAGGGTGCGGTAGGTGTCTTCCGAGAAGTCTTCGTGGCCCGGGGTGTCGAGCAGGTTGACCATGTGGTCGCGATACGGGAACTGCATCACGGAGGTGGTGATGGAGATACCGCGCTGTTTCTCCATTTCCATCCAGTCGGAGGTGGCGTGACGGTCGGATTTACGCGACTTGACCGTACCGGCGACGGAAATGGCCTTGCCCATCAGCAGGAGTTTTTCCGTGATGGTGGTTTTACCCGCATCCGGGTGGGAAATAATAGCGAAAGTGCGGCGTTTCGCGACTTCGGCGGCCTGTTGGGTCATGGGAAATCGCCTGGGATGGGATTGAAAAAGGGCGCAGATTATAGCTCAAGTCCGGGCAATAACCGAACCGTTCAGACAATAAACGATGGCTAGATAATGTCTCGTGTGGGAACCTTTCAGGTCGTGGAGACGTCCACTCCCCCGTCAAGGCCGCTAAGGAGGCCAACTTCAGGGGCTGAAACATCAGCATGTTGGCTTGACGAAGCTGCGCTTATGGCTTGTGTTTTCGCCGAGGTTAAACCCTTACCGGCGACCCACCCGCTGCTCTTCGCGAACGTTATTGCTGCGCCTTTCCGGGTGTTCAAGTCAACGCGTTCGCCGACTGAAATAAGGAGTCCGCCTGTGGCAAATCGCTATGGCAAGGGGCTATTGGGAGGTGCGGTTGCAATCGCACTCCTGGCCCTGCTGATCCACTGGATCGGCATCAGTACTATCAAGCAATACCAGGATGACCTGCTGTTCTATCTTCAGGCTCACCTGATTCTGGTTCTGTTTTCAATGTTGGCGGCCCTGGTGGTCGGTATCCCCGCAGGCATCGCCCTCAGCCGACCGAGCATGGTTGGCCGCGCCGAACGCTTCATGCAGATATTCAACATTGGTAACACCGTTCCCCCTCTCGCCGTTCTGGCCATTGCCCTCGGGATTCTCGGGATTGGCAGCGGACCTGCGATCTTCGCGCTGTTCCTCGCCTCCTTGCTGCCTATCGTGCGCAACACGTATGAGGGCCTGAAAAACGTTCAGGGCTCACTCAAGGAAGCCGCCGTCGGCATCGGCATGACACCGCGTCAGGTGCTGTGGCGTGTCGAATTGCCCAACGCCGTGCCGATCATTATCGGGGGTGTGCGTGTCGCCCTGGCGATCAACGTCGGTACTGCGCCACTGGCGTTTCTCATCGGTGCCAACAGCCTCGGCAGCCTGATTTTTCCGGGCATTGCCTTGAATAACCAGCCGCAACTGGTGCTGGGTGCGGCGTGTACCGCTCTGCTGGCGTTGCTGCTCGATGGTCTGGTGACACTGGCCAGTCGTCTCTGGCTGGAACGCGGACTGGCTCGCTGAGCGAAGGAATTATCATGAAAAGAATATGTTTGTTTTTAGGCTTTGCCTTGCTGTTTCCGGCATTTGCCCAAGCAGCGGATAAGCCGCTGTTGCGCGTGGGTGCTCGCGTCTTTACCGAGCAGACCATGCTCGCCGAACTGACCGCGCAGTACTTGCGAACCAAGAATTATGACGTGCAAATCACAGGCGGCCTCGGCAGCAATCTGGCGCGCAGCGCACAGGAAAGCGGCCAGCTCGATCTGCTGTGGGAATACACCGGGGTTTCATTGGTGGCCTACAACCATATCGATGAAAAGCTCGACAGCGCACAGACTTACGCACGGGTAAAGGAAGTCGATGCGAAGAAAGGCCTGGTCTGGCTTTCGCCGTCGAAGTTCAACAACACCTACGCGCTGGCGCTGCCGCAGAAAGTGGCTGACAAGTACCCGCAAATCAACACCATGACTGACCTGACCAAGGTGCTTAAAGACGAAGCCAAAGAGGGTCATGTCGTAGCGCTGGACACCGAGTTCGCCAACCGTTCTGACGGGCTGATCGGCATGGTCAAGCACTACGACATGAATCTCGGTCGCGAGAACACTCGTCAGATGGACGCCGGGCTGGTCTACACCGCGCTGCGCAACGGTCAGGTATTCGCCGGTCTGGTGTACACCACCGACGGTCGTTTGAACGCGTTCAAGCTCAAAGTGCTGGAAGACGACAAACACTACTTCCCGGACTACACCGCCGCGCCGGTCATCCGCCAGGAGTATCTGGACAAGCATCCGGACATCGCCGCGCTGCTCAAGCCGCTGGCTGATCTGCTGGACAACCAGACCATGATCGACCTCAACGCCCGCGTCGACGTCGGCCATGAAAGCCCATCCACGGTGGCTGCAGATTTTCTGCGCCAGCATCCCTTGAACTAAGGAAGGAGACGATATGAGTTTTTTGAGCGCCTTCTCCCATCTTGACTGGGCACAGGTTCTGCACCTGACCTGGCAGCACATCACGCTGGTCGGCATCGCTGTAACGCTGGCCATCGTGGTCGGTGTGCCGCTGGGCGTGCTGATGACGCGCTTTCCGGCACTGGCCGGCCCGTTGCAAGCCAGCGCCACCGTGTTGCTGACGGTGCCGTCGATTGCCTTGTTCGGCCTGCTGCTGCCGTTCTATTCGAAGTTCGGTCAGGGCCTCGGCCCGATGCCGGCGATCACCGCAGTGTTTCTCTACTCGCTGCTGCCGATCATGCGCAATACCTACCTGGCCCTGACGGGTGTGGAACCGGGTATTCGCGAAGCCGCCAAAGGCATCGGCATGACGTTCGGCCAGCGCCTGCGCATGGTTGAACTGCCTATTGCGGTGCCCGTGATTCTGGCTGGTGTACGCACCGCCGTGGTGATGAACATCGGTGTCATGACCATCGCCGCGACCATCGGTGCCGGTGGTCTGGGTGTACTTATTCTCGCTTCAATCAGCCGCAGCGATATGTCGATGCTGATCGTCGGCGCGGTACTGGTCAGCATTCTGGCCATCATCGCCGACCTGCTCCTGCAATGGCTGCAACGCACGCTGACTCCAAAAGGATTACTGAAATGATCGAACTCCAGAACCTCTCCAAGACTTTCCAGAGCAACGGCAAAGAAGTGAAGGCTGTCGATTCGGTCAGCCTCACGGTCAACGAAGGCGAAATCTGCGTCTTCCTCGGCCCGTCGGGCTGCGGCAAGAGCACCACGCTGAAAATGATCAACCGTCTGATCATGCCGACTTCCGGCAAGGTGCTGATCAATGGCGAAGACACGACCGGCCTGGATGAAGTGACCCTGCGTCGCAACATCGGCTACGTGATTCAGCAGATTGGTCTGTTCCCGAACATGACCATCGAAGAGAACATCGTGGTCGTGCCCAAATTGCTGGGCTGGGACAAGCAGCGTTGCCACGACCGTGCGCGCGAACTGATGAGTATGATCAAGCTTGAACCCAAGCAGTACCTGCATCGCTATCCGCGTGAATTGTCCGGTGGTCAGCAACAGCGTATCGGTGTCATCCGAGCACTGGCCGCTGACGCGCCGTTGCTGTTGATGGACGAGCCGTTCGGTGCGGTCGACCCGATCAACCGTGAAATGATCCAGAACGAGTTCTTCGAGATGCAGCGGGCGCTGAACAAGACCGTGATCATGGTCAGCCACGACATCGATGAAGCCATCAAGCTGGGCGACAAGATCGCAATTTTCCGTGGCGGCAAGTTGTTGCAGATCGACCACCCGGACACCTTGCTCGCGCATCCGGCTGACGACTTCGTCAGCAGCTTCGTCGGTCAGGACAGCACCCTCAAGCGCCTGCTGCTGGTCAAGGCCGAAGACGCCGCCGACAACGCGCCGTCCGTCAGCCCGGAAACCCCGGTGGCCGATGCACTGGACGTGATGGACGAAAACGACCGTCGCTATATCGTTGTGACCGACAGCGAAAACAAGGCAATGGGCTATGTGCGTCGTCGTGACCTGCATCGCCAGCAAGGCACCTGCGCGCAATTCCTGCGCGAATTCAACGCCACGGCGGCATACGACGAGCACTTGCGCATCCTGCTGTCGCGCATGTACGAGTTCAACCGCGCCTGGCTGCCGGTGCTGGACGCCGAGAACGTGTTCCTGGGCGAAGTGACGCAAGAGTCCATTGCGGCTTACTTGAGCTCGGGCCGTTCGCGCGGGATGAAGACCAGTATTGTTTCGCCAGCCGACCAAGTAGCTTCCTGAGTTGCCGTATTACCGCCGGTCTTTGCGACTGGCGGTAATCATAAGACTACGGGGGCTACAGATTGCAGTGCGTGATGTTACTGTCTCGTGAGGCCGACGCCGTTGCGGTGTCGGCGGCATGGCTTTCGTAAAGCATTATTTCGACCCCCCTATGGTCGATGATGACTGTGCAGTGATCATCGCCATCAAAACCTTCGCTGCTGCTCCAGACCCTGTTGTTCAGGCTTGAATAGTAAGGTTGACCTTGGGTGACCTCGGACGCGTAGAGGTTGTTAACGTACAGCTTGTAATTATGCTGTTTGAACATATCTCCCTCAAAGTAAACGTCCAGAACGTTGGCTGTTCTGACGATTCGCGCGATGGTCTTTTGCAATAAAAATCGTTGGGCTTTACTCAGGTACGAACGATAGGCCGCCCGGTTTGTCGGCGTGATGGCAGGGTTGCCGTTTACCGTCAGGTAAAGCGCATCAATGGCTGCCTGGTCAGCATGGGCCGACAGCATCGTCATCGCCGTGTCGGTAAACAGTTCGCGGATAGGCAACGCCAGTTTTGCCTGCTCGACGGTGCCGGAAAACAGCGTGTACGTTTTACCGGTCTGGCCTTTGGCGGTGATTAGGACTTCTTGATGGCCGACCCCGCCGACATGTGTCCAGGTGTTCCGGTTCAATTCAGAACTGTGGGGAATGCCTTTTTCAAGCGTTGCGTAAGGTGGGTTGCCGTACTGTATGGCGTAGTCATAACCCTTGAATGCCTCATCTTCGAAGGTGACCTGTATCAGGCCCGCACCGATGAGCACATAGCTGATTGTTTTTTGCAGCAGTAAAAGCTGTGCGCGGTGTAGCAGGCGGCTGTGCAGCTCATCGGTCTGGCCTTCGTCCAGGTTGTCGAACAGTACGTCCAGTCTGAATTGCGTGACACCGGGCCTGAGTTCAGTGCAGCGTTCATCGGTAAACAATGCGTTGATATTGAACAGGAGTATGGGCCGCGATGCCGTGCTGGATAACATGAAATGCTCCCCGCCGACATACACATTGACGGCGGCATGATCCCCGCTCGTAAGTGTGGCGCTGCTTTCGACAACCGCAGTGCCTTCCTCGACATAAGCGGTGCAATGGCTACACACACCGTTATCGACCGACGCCACCACAACGCCATTGATGGTCATCTCGTAACGGTAGGGCTTGTACCACTCATCGGCCACTGTAAACGTTATTCTGTCCTGAAATGTGGCAGTCAGGCTGGACCGTATAGGGGCCAGCTCTGGAATGTAGCGGGATACCTGAAGGTGGATCGGGAACGTCGTTGTGGCGTCGGTTTCCCAGATGGGGAGTGCAAGCGCAGGCAAGTCTGCAATCTGCCGGAGCGTTTCCAGCGTTGGGTACAGTCCCCAGCGGTCAAAGAATTCCGTCAGGTTGACGTGGCTCAGCAAAGAGGTTTCGACGATGAAACGTTGCGCTTTATCATCGCTTATCGTCGGCGGGTTGTGCATGAGCCGATAGCGCTGGTGCAGTTGTGGATAGAACGACGTGCCGAAGGTCAGGCGCAACTGCCAGAGCATCACGAGCTTGTGCCCGGCTTCCTTGAGGGTGTTGTAATCTCTGTGGCTATTGGCCAAATACTCTTTCATCGCGGGGTAACTGGAGTCTACGCCTGTAGCACGACCCTGAAAAAACTCTTGGCTCGCCATCGAGTACAGGTTGACCGTGACCTCTGTCATTCCCGTGCCTGTGCCCCACGTCATGGGTGAGAGTTGCCGTTGATGGCCGCTTTCGTGCCAGGGGCCCCAGCCGTCGGCAGGCGCGGTTGACAGCAAGAGTATCAGCGCATCTGAACCGTTAAATCCCATGTGGCCGTGAGTGGCAAACATGTAGAGCTGGTTCGCTTCCACGTAGAAGTGTTTATTGGGGTCGACCGCCCACTCTGCTGCGCCATAACCCGTCACGCCAGAAATACCGTCCTGTGCCCGAATAGCATCATCGTAATTGACCATCAGCCTTACAGGATCCTTCAGGTAGAGCCGTGCGCTCTGATAGCGCACTACGATGATGGCTCTGGGACTGGTGAGCAGCACGATTGGCGCATCGCTGTACTGCGCCATTTGCTGTTCCCATTCAAGGTGGGTCATGTCGGGTCTGAAAAACGGTACATGCCTGTACTGGCCCGTTATGTCCAGAGCCACGTGGCCGAGCAGGTCCAGATTGGTAAAGCCCAGCAGGCCTGTGTTGGTAGCCACAAGAACGTTCAGCCCGCGTTTCAGCGGGTACGAGGTCGGCGTCTCCAGTTCCGGCACCCCGATCACTGCGGACACCTGATCCATGTACAGACTGATTGCTGTTATTTCCAGCCGATCGCCTTTCGTTACATAAATATTGGTGGGCTGATAGTCGGTGTGTCTCAAGGCCCGTGCCTGCCGTAGGCGGTGATGTTCGGCGGAGCCGAATCCATAGGCATGCCACCGGGCCGGTGCCTGAACGGCATTGGGCGCAACGGAACTCGCGCCGTGAAGGTGTCGGTCGTCCATGATCGTTACCTGAAAAGAGGGGGTTGGGGTTCATTGGGCGCGCGGGCGGGCCAGCCGTCTACTGTCAGAACTGACAGGTCTGTCTGCCCTTGTGTGGTCGCCGATTCTGCCCACAGGGGAACATCTGGTTGTCATGCAGGTCGGTTAAACAGGTCCTTGACGAGGCAACTCAAGCGCCCCGTGCAGAAACGCGACATTTTTTGTTGATCTCCGGCCCCTCAAGTCCTAAAGTTCGCGCCGAACGTCCATGCTGGAAACGATCCATCCGGCTCAAGTACTGACGACGAGACAGCAAGGCCAGGAAGGCAGCCCTTCAGTGGCCTTTTTGCTTTCGGCGACATGCCTTGGGAAGTAGGCGAACCAAAGTGGGGATACGGAGGGCGTTCATTTGCACCCCTTTACCAATACCGTTTGCCATCAGGAGTTCCAGCAGTATGTCGATCAATGTCGAAGACTACTATTCAGCCGACACCTTCAAGAAAATGAAGGCGTTCGCTGACAAGCAAGAAACGCCGTTCGTGGTCATTGATACCGCCATCATCAGCAAGGCTTATGACGACCTGCGTGCGGGCTTCGAATTCGCCAAGGTGTACTACGCCGTCAAGGCCAACCCGGCCGTTGAAGTCATCAATCTGCTCAAGGACAAGGGTTCGAGCTTCGACATCGCGTCGATCTACGAGCTGGACAAGGTGCTGAGCTGCGGCGTCGGCCCTGAGCGCATGAGCTACGGCAACACCATCAAGAAATCCAAGGACATCCGCTACTTCTACGAGAAGGGAGTTCGTCTGTTTGCAACCGACTCCGAAGCTGACCTGCGCAACATTGCCAAGGCGGCACCGGGTTCGAAGGTCTACGTGCGCATCCTGACCGAAGGCTCGACCACTGCCGACTGGCCTTTGTCGCGCAAATTCGGCTGCCAGACCGACATGGCGATGGACCTGCTGATTCTCGCTCGCGACCTGGGTCTGGTGCCTTACGGTATCTCGTTCCACGTGGGTTCGCAGCAGCGCGACATCAGCGTATGGGACGCTGCCATCGCCAAGGTCAAAGTGATCTTCGAACGCCTGAAAGAAGAAGACGGCATCGTTCTCAAGCTGATCAACATGGGTGGCGGCTTCCCGGCCAACTACATCACCCGGACCAACAGCCTGGAAACCTACGCCGAAGAAATCATCCGCTTCCTGAAGGAAGACTTCGGTGATGACCTGCCGGAAATCATTTTGGAGCCAGGCCGTTCGCTGATCTCCAATGCCGGTATTCTGGTCAGCGAAGTTGTATTGGTCGCGCGCAAATCGCGTACCGCCGTCGAGCGTTGGGTCTACACCGACGTGGGCAAGTTCTCCGGCCTGATCGAAACCATGGACGAAGCCATCAAGTTTCCGATCTGGACCGAGAAGAAGGGCGAGATGGAAGAAGTGGTCATCGCCGGCCCGACCTGCGACAGCGCCGACATCATGTACGAGAACTACAAGTATGGCCTGCCACTCAACCTGGCCATCGGTGACCGCATGTACTGGTTGTCGACCGGTGCCTACACCACCAGTTACAGCGCCGTGGAATTCAACGGTTTCCCGCCATTGAAATCGTTCTACCTGTAAAACCTGGTGTCAGAAAAAAACCCATGAAAATGGGTTTTTTTTTGTTCGAAAAAATAGATGTTCAAGCCTCGAAGTACTGAGAAGTACGGTAATGACGACGTTATTGTCGTCTTTTCATCAAGGGCGCTGATGCAGGCACTTCAGTCCTCGTCAGTGCATTAATTGCGCCGCGCAGGTGAGTGAGAGTAACGAGTGTGTTGAAAAAGGCCCTGTTTCAGATGCACTGGTTCTTTGGAATCACGGCAGGTCTGGTTTTGACCCTGATGGGCATTACCGGCGCGCTGTATTCGTTCGAGGACGAGATTCTGGATGCGTTGAATCCGGATGTGCTGTTCGTCGACGCGCAGGGCACTACGCTGCCGCCCATTGAGCTGGTGCGTAAACTGGAAGCCGCTACCGGCCTTACTGTCGCCATCTTGCGGGTCGAAACGACCGGTAACCGTGTAGCCCAAGTGTTTTTTACCCCCCAACCCGGCGAGCGCCGAGGCCCCAAACGTAACTTCGACCCTTACACCGGCGAGCTGAAAGGCAATGCCGTGGGTGAAGGCTTTTTCGATTTCGTTCTGAAACTGCATCGTTATCTGGCGCTGGGCGAGTTTGGCAAGCAAATAACGGCGGCCTGTACGCTGATACTGGTGTTTTTTTGCCTGTCCGGGCTCTACCTGCGCTGGCCTCGCCAGACGCTGAGCTGGCGCGTCTGGCTGACCGTTGACTGGGCGAAGAAGGGCCGTAGTTTCAACTGGGACCTGCATTCTGTTTTCGGCACATGGTGCCTGTTGTTCTACTTGCTGTTCGCAATCACCGGGTTGACCTGGTCTTACGACTGGGTGAGCAATGGCCTGAACACGTTGCTGGGGCGCGGGGCGGTGGAGGAGGCCGGCGCTGCACCGCCTACTAGCGTGGGTCACAAACCGTTGTCGGTGAATTATGCGGCGGTCTGGGACAGCATCCAGAAAACTGCCGGGCCTGGGCTGCGCGCCTATAACCTGCGTTTGCCGGCTGCAGGTGGTCAACCTGCCACTGTTTTCTACCTGCTTGAAGATTCGCCCCACTCGCGTGCGCTGAACAGCATCACGCTGGATCCGGCCAGCGGCCAGGTCAGCGCGGTGTCGCGCTATGCCGAGCACCGCTTCGGCGAGCAATTGCTGGCCAGCAATTACGCGCTGCACGTGGGCAGCTACTTCGGCCTGGTCGGCCGACTCATCATGACGGGTGCAGCGCTGATGATGCCGGTGTTTTTTATTACCGGGTGGCTGCTGTACCTGGATCGACGGCGCAAGAAGCGTGATATCGAAAGCGCACGTCGTGATGTGGCGGTTGATGGTCCGGATGACGCAGCTTCATGGCTCATCTGTTTTGCCAGTCAGAGCGGTTTTGCCGAGCAATTGGCCTGGCAGACTGCCGGCCAGGTGCAGGCTTCAGGATTGCCGGTGCGCGTGAAACGCCTGGGTGACCTGAGCGAAGATGACCTCGGCAAAAGCCATAACATACTGTTTATCGTCAGCACGTTCGGTGAAGGCGAGGCACCAGACAGCGCCCGAGGCTTCGAGCGCAGATTGCTGGGGCGCTCGCTGTCGCTGGGCAAACTCAATTACGCGATATTGGCACTGGGGGACCGGCAGTATCCGCATTTCTGCGGTTTTGCCCACCGTCTGCATGACTGGCTGACGGAGTGCGGTGCGCTTACGTTGTTCGCGCCTGTGGAAGTGGACAAAGTCGATCCCGCAGCCTTGCAGCAGTGGCAGCAGCAACTCGGGCAACTGACCGGTTCCGTACCACAATCGAGCCATTGGCTGGCCCCGGTTTTCGAGAACTGGACCCTGGCGCGTCGCGAGCATTTGAATCCGGGCAGCAGCGGCTCGAAGGTGTACCTGCTGGACCTGATTGCCTCCGGGCCAGCCACGTGGCAGGCGGGCGATCTGGTTGAAGTCATGCCTCGAAACGTGGCGTCTGTGATCGAGCAGTTTCTCAACGGGTTGGGCATCGACCCTTTGACTCACGTTCAGGTCGACGGGTTGCAGGAGCCGCTTGTTCAGGCGCTGGCCAGCCGCCAGTTGCCGCAGAACCGGGCGCATTTTGTGGGGCTGCATGCGCAGGCGCTGGTGGATGCGCTGGCACCGCTGTCCGCCCGTGAGTATTCCATTGCGTCGATCCCCGAGGACGGCTGCCTGCAACTGGTCGTGCGCCAGGAAGTTCATCCTGACGGCAGCCTGGGGCTTGGCTCCGGCTGGCTGACCGAGCATGTGTCACTCGACAGTGCTGTCAACCTGCGGCTACGTCGCAACAGCAGCTTTCACCTGCCGGCAGAACCTGTCCCTCTCATTCTGCTGGGCAACGGCACGGGGTTGGCGGGTTTGCGCAGCCTGCTCAAGGCCCGCATCGCCCAAGGGCAGGTGCGCAACTGGCTGCTATTCGGTGAACGCAACCGCGCACACGACTTTCACTGTGGCGCTGAGCTTGAGGGCTGGCTTGAGTCGGGTCACCTGACACGACTGGATCTGGCGTTCTCGCGTGATCAGGCTGAAAAAATCTACGTGCAGGACCGTTTGCACGAAGCTGCGGATGACGTGCGTGCATGGCTGGATAACGGCGCGGCGATCTACATCTGCGGCAGCTTGCTGGGGATGGCGGCGGGCGTGGATCAGGTGTTGAACGAGGTCTTGGGCGCGGCGGCGGTCAGCGAACTGATCGAGCAGGGTCGGTATCGGCGGGATGTGTATTGACTGGCGAAGATCGGACGCGGAGTGTCCAGAACCGCGTGCCTACGCTTGAGCGTAGGCACGATAGTCTTGTCGCTTGCGCTTACGCCGCCACAAACTGCTCGGCGTAGTGGCACGCCACCTGGCGATTATCCACCAGCCTCAGTTCCGGCACGTCGGTTGCGCAACGCTCGGTCGCGTAGGGGCAGCGCTTGTGGAAAGCGCAGCCGCTTGGCGGGTTGAGCGGGTTGGGCAACTCGCCGACGATCTTGATCTTCGGCTTGAGCGGGTCCGGGTGAATGGTCGGCGTCGCTGACAACAGTGCCTGTGTGTACGGGTGCAGCGGGCGGTTATAGATCTCGTCCTTGGGACCCATTTCCGCAGGGCGACCCAGGTACATCACCAACACCGTGTCCGCGACATGACGCACCACTGACAGGTTATGGGAGATGAACACGTAAGCCGTGTTGAATTCCTTCTGCAGGTCCATGAACAGGTTCAGCACCTGAGCCTGGATCGACACGTCCAGCGCCGAAGTCGGCTCATCCGCCACCAGCACTTTGGGTTGCAGCATCATCGCCCTGGCCAGCGCGATACGCTGACGCTGACCACCGGAAAACATGTGCGGGTAACGCTGATAGTGTTCAGGGCGCAAGCCGACCTGAGCCATCATGGCCTGCACTTTTTCACGGCGCTCTGCTGCTGACAGCTGGGTGTTGATCAACAGCGGCTCGCCGAGCTGATCACCGACTTTCTGGCGCGGATTGAGCGACGCGTAAGGGCTCTGGAAAACCATCTGCACGTCCTTGCGCAATTGCTTGCGCTCGGACTTGCTGGCACCGGCCACTTCCTGGCCGGCGATTTTCAGCGAACCGGACGAAGGCTCCTCGATCAGCGTCAGCGCGCGGGCCAGGGTCGACTTGCCACAACCGGACTCGCCGACCACAGCCAGGGTCTTGCCGGCTTCCAGTTCGAAAGACACCCCGTTAAGCGCACGCACCAGCGCTGTTCCCTTGAACAGGCCGCGGGAGACTTCGTAGTGACGGGTAAGGTCGCGCGCGGTAAGTACGACGCTCATTACGCCACCTCCTGATTCAAAGGATAGAAGCATCGCGCCAGGCTATGCGCCTTGGGTGCCAGGTCCGGACGCTGGGTCCGGCAGTTGTCGCGCACATACGGGCAGCGCGGCGACAGCAGGCAGCCCTGCGGACGGTCGTAGCGACCCGGGACCATGCCCGGCAACGTGGCGAGGCGTTCAGCGCCCATGCTGTGCTCGGGAATGGCGGCCAGCAGGGCCTCGCTGTAAGGATGGGCGGGCACGTCGAACAGACCGGGCACCTGACCGACTTCGACGGCCTGACCGGCATACATCACGCAGACGCGCTGCGCGGTTTCGGCCACTACGGCCAGGTCGTGCGTGATCAGTACCAGCGCCATGTCCTGCTCTTTCTGCAGGCTCAGCAGCAGGTCCATGATCTGTGCCTGAATGGTCACATCCAGTGCGGTGGTCGGTTCGTCGGCGATCAATAGTTTTGGCTCGCCGGCGATGGCCATCGCAATCGCCACACGCTGGCTCATACCGCCCGACAGCTGATGCGGGTAGGCATTCAGACGCGCAGCGGCGCCCGGGATTTCGACCTTTTCCAGCAATTCCAGCGCCCGCTGACGTGCAGCCTTGCCGGACATGTTCAGGTGCTGACGCAGCACTTCCTCGATCTGGAAGCCTACGGTGTAGCTCGGGTTCAGAGCCGTCATCGGGTCCTGGAAAACCATCGCCAGGTCTTTACCGATGATGCGACGACGCTGCCGGGAGTTGAGCTTGAGCAGGTCGTTGCCATCGAAATTGAGCGCGTCGGCGGTGATGATGCCGGGGGAATCGATCAGCCCCATCAGCGCCATCATGGTCACGGATTTACCGGAACCCGACTCACCCACGATGGCCAGTACTTCACCCCGGTCTACGCTCAGGGACAGGCCGTCCACAACAGGTACGGCCTTGGCGTCGCCGAAGCGAACGTTGAGATTCTTGATTTCAAGAAGTGACATGCGAATCTCCTCAGGCGGCGTTTTTGAGTTTCGGGTCCAGCGCATCGCGCAGACCGTCGCCCATCAGGTTGATTGCCAGCACGCTGAGCAAAATGGTCAGACCCGGCAGGCTCACGACCCACCAGGCACGTTCAATGTAGTCGCGGGCCGAGGCGAGCATGGTGCCCCACTCAGGCGTCGGCGGTTGTACGCCAAGCCCCAGGAAGCCCAGTGCGGCGGCGTCAAGGATCGCTGACGAGAAGCTCAGCGTTGCCTGGACGATCAGCGGTGCCATGCAGTTGGGCAGCACGGTAATGAACATCAGACGCGGCAAGGTTGCGCCGGCCAGACGCGCAGCGGTCACGTAGTCGCGGTTCAGTTCGCCCATCACCGCAGCGCGGGTCAGACGAACATACGAAGGCAGCGACACGATGGCGATGGCGATCACGGTGTTGATCAGGCCAGGGCCGAGGATCGCCACGATGGCAACTGCCAGCAGCAGCGACGGCAGGGCCAGCATGATGTCCATCAGGCGCATGACCGAAGGGCCGAGTATGCGCGGAAAGAAGCCCGCCAGCAGCCCCAGGAAAATGCCGGGGATCAAGGACATGACAACCGATGCCAGACCGATCAGCAGCGACAGGCGCGAGCCCTGAATGAGGCGCGACAGCAGATCACGGCCCAGTTCGTCGGTGCCGAGGATGAACTGCCATTGACCGCCTTCAAGCCAGACCGGAGGGGTCAGCAGGAAATCACGGTATTGCTCGCTTGGATCATGCGGCGCGACCCAAGGGGCGAACAGGGCGCAGAACACGATCAGGATCATGAACATCAGGCCGGCAACCGCGCCTTTGTTTTTCGAGAACGCTTGCCAGAATTCTTTGTACGGGGACGGATAAAGCAGGCTTTGATCGACTGCTACCGCAGGAGTGGGGGAGGTCATATCGATAATCTCAGCGCTGGTGACGAATGCGTGGGTTGGCAAAGCCGTAGAGGATGTCCACCACGAAGTTGACCAGGATCACCAGACAGGCGATCAGCAGAATGCCGTTTTGCACGACCGGATAATCCCGGGCGCCAATGGCTTCGATCAGCCACTTGCCGATGCCGGGCCAAGAGAAGATCGTCTCGGTCAGAACCGCACCGGCCAGCAGGGTGCCGATCTGCAGACCGAACACGGTCAGGACCGGAATCAGCGCGTTGCGCAGGCCGTGAACGAACACCACGCGGGCGGGCGACAGGCCTTTGGCTCGCGCAGTACGCACGTAGTCTTCACGCAGCACTTCAAGCATCGACGAACGGGTCATCCGGGCGATCACCGCCAGCGGAATGGTACCCAACACGATGGCCGGAAGAATCAGGTGATGCAGGGCGTCGAGAAATGCACCTTGTTCATCGCTGAGCAGGGTGTCGATCAGCATGAAGCCGGTTACCGGCGGGATGTCGTACAGCAGGTCGATCCGTCCTGACACTGGCGTCCAGCCCAGCGTGACCGAGAAGAACATGATGAGGATCAGGCCCCACCAGAAAATAGGCATGGAATAACCGGCCAGGGAGATACCCATGACCCCATGGTCGAACAGGGACCCTCGCTTGAGCGCGGCAATGACACCCGCCAGCAGGCCCAGGATACCCGCGAAGATCAACGCGGCCAGCGACAGCTCCAGGGTTGCCGGGAACAACGAGGTGAATTCGGTCCAGACACTGGTGCGCGTACGCAGCGACTCACCGAGGTCGCCCTGGGCGAGCTTGCCGATGTAGTCAATGTACTGGGCATAAAGCGGTTTGTTCAGGCCAAGACGTTCCATGGCCTGAGCGTGCATTTCCGGATCGACCCGGCGCTCACCCATCATGACTTCGACCGGGTCGCCCGGAATCAGACGAATCAGTGCAAACGTCAATAAGGTGATGCCGAAGAAAGTGGGTATCAGCAACCCCACTCGGCGGGCGATAAAACTAAACATCTTGGTGTGTACCTCATCAGCCGGTTAGGCGTACTCCGGCGAGTCTCGGGTTACGAGCCCGCCGGATTATTTTTCTATTTCACCTGGGTGTTGGCGAAATTGTTCGTGGTGAGCGGGCTGATCACATAGCCCGTTACGTCTTTACGCATGGCCGTGAACATTCGGGTGTGAGCCATGCTGATCCACGGCTGGTCCTTGTTGAATATCACCTGCGCCTGCTCATAGAGCGCGGCGCGCTCCTGCGGGTTCACTGTTTCGCGCGCCTGATCGATCAACTTCTGGAAGTCGGCGTTGCACCAGCGAGCGTAGTTCTCGCCGTTTTTCGCCGCTTCACAACTGAGCATCGGGGTCAGGAAGTTATCAGGGTCGCCATTGTCGCCTGCCCAGCCGGCAGACACCATGTCATGTTCGCCATTCTTGGCGCGTTTGAGCATTTCACCCCATTCCATGACACGAATGTCGATCTTGATGCCGATCTTGGCCAGGTCAGACTGCATCATCTGTGCCCCGAGCATCGGGTTGGGATTGGTCGGACCACCGCCGTTTCGGGTGTAAAGGGTGAACACGGTGCCTTCCGGCACACCCGCTTCCTTCAGCAAGGCGCGTGCCTTGTCCAGGTCCAGAGGCGGGTTCTTCAGGTCCTTGTTATAACCCAGCAGGGTCGGCGGATAAGGGTTTACCGCGACGGTTGCGTTGCCTTGACCGAACAGTGCATTGACATAGGCTGCTTTGTCGAACGCCATGTCAATGGCTTTGCGTACCCGCACGTCGCTCAGGTATTTATGCGTGGTATTGATCGCGATATAGGACGTCGTCATGGCATCCAGTTCAGCGATCTTCAGGTCATCGTTCTTTTTGATACTCGGGATATCGTCCGGCTTTGGGTACAGCGCAATCTGGCATTCGTTGGCCTTGAGCTTCTGCAGGCGCACGTTGTTGTCCGTGGCGATGGCCAGAATCAGCGCTTCGGCCGGTGGCTTGCCACGGAAGTAATCCGGGTTGGCCTTGAAGCGGACCTGGGCGTCTTTCGCGTAACGCTGGAAGATGAACGGGCCGGTGCCGATCGGCTTGCTGTTGAGGTCGCCGGTCTTGTTGGCTTTCAACAACTGGTCGGCGTATTCAGCCGGGTAGATCGAGGCGAAAGCCATCGCGATGTCAGCCAGAAATGGCGCTTCGCGGCGGGTCAAGGTGAACTTGACGGTGTAGTCGTCGGTTTTCTCGACGCTTTTCAGCAGTTCTTTGAAGCCCATGCTTTCAAAGTAGGGGAAGCCGACGCTCGACTTGTCATGCCACGGGTGCTTCGGGTCCAGCTGACGCTGAAAACTCCAGAGCACGTCGTCGGCGTTCATGTCGCGGGTCGGTTTGAAATAATCGGTGGTGTGAAACTTGACGCCTTTGCGCAGGTGGAAGGTGTACGTCAGGCCGTCGTCGCTGATCTCCCAGGATTCAGCCAGTGCGGGAATGACTTTAGTCGTGCCTGGCTCGAAATCGGCCAGACGGTTGAACAGGGTCTCAGCCACGGCATCGGCCGTGACGGCAGTTGTGTACTGCACCATGTCAAAGCCTTCGGGGCTGGCTTCGGTGCAGACCACCAGGGGTTTTGCCGAAACACTGACGGCGACGCTGAGCAGGGCCAGGGCGATCGAGTTGCGTAGCGATAACAGTTTCAATATGAACCCTCCATAGAGTTGACGCCGATGGTGGTCGCTCTGGAGCAGGGCGGCTGCCGTGCGCCAGAGCGGTTTTCAGCGAATCAGAGAATGTTGAACGGGACAGTGGTTACCAGACGGAATTCGTTGATGTTGCCATCAGCCTGGTTCTCGCTGGCGCGGTGTGTGGTGTAAGTGGCGCGGATGGCGGTGGCCTTGAGTGGGCCGGACTGCACCGAGTAGGACGAACCGATGCCGTACTCGTAGTGGGTCTCGCCGTCCATTGCCAGTACGTCGGTGTAGCCGGTGCCTTTGTAATGCGTACCGTCGATGTCCCAGCCACGAGCCTGGTAGATATTGAACTTCAGGCCGGGCACGCCGTATTCGGCCATGTTCAGCACATAAGCGATCTGCAGGGATTTCTCGTTCGGGCCGTTGAAGTCCGACAGCAGGGAGTTGGCCAGGAAGATCGCGTTGGTGTCGTGGGCGTAGTCGAAATACTCGTTACCGTTAACTTCCTGGTACGCAACACTCACGCTGTGCGCATTGTGTGTACCGGTGAAGGACAGGCTGTAGGTGTCGTTGTCGATCGCGCCCAGTTTGCTCTGGCCTGCATCCTTGGTTTTGTAGTAATTCAGGTTGGTGCTGAGCGCCAGGGCCTTGCTGTCACCCAGTTCGTGGGTGAAGCCGAAGTAGTACTGGTGCCAGAAGTCTTCCAGGTTCGACGCATAGAAGCTGGCGGTCAGGCTGTCGGTGGGTTTGTAGTCACCGCCAAACATGTCCAGACGATCAGCGGTCTTGCTGCGATCACCGTATTCGGAGCGGAACTTGTCCAGGCTCTGTTCCATACGTGGCGATACACGGTCGAAGCTGCCGCCCTGCAGGGACAGGTTGTTGAACTCGTCGCTCTGTACGGCAAAACCCTGGAAGCTGGAAGGCAGGGCACGGTTGCCGATGAAGGCGATAACCGGGGTGTTCACCGACTGGCGACCCATGGTCAGGACCGTGTTGGAAACGCGGGCCTTGACGTTGCCCAGACCCATTTTGCTCCATTGACCGACTGCGTCGCCGTCACGGTGAGCCAGGGTGCGGTTGGAGTTGCCGGCGAAGTCATCAGTGTCACGGTCCAGCGCAATGGCGTTGTACAGCGCCAGTTCCGTGGAGAAACCTACAACGCCCTGGGTATAACCCGAGGTGTAGTTGACGATGGTGCCTTGCTGCCAGTTGATGCGACGCGAAGTCTGCTCAGCGACGCCGTTGTCGTTGTAGCGAAAAACCTCGTCGCGACGCTTGAGTTCATTGGCGTACCAGTTACGGGTCGTGCCGGTCAGGTGTTGGTCTTCAAAAAAGCCATTGGCGTCGGCTTGTGCATTCTTGGTGCTCAGCTGGGTCGGCACGAAGGCCTGGCTGGCTGGGTCTGCCTGAACCATCGCGCCGAACGACGAGAGAGATAAGGCCAATAATGCAGTACTTGTTGTTTTCACGATGTGCAGCTCCCTTTATCACTTTTATAAATGCCAGTTCTTTAAGGTCTGGCTTTTGGTTATGCAGGGTTTAAGGCCCTGCGTTGTTATCGATGCGCAAGTGCTGACGTTCGCCACCCTGCAAGGTGGCGAAAGCAAGCTGGATGTCGGGTCAGTCGGCGATGCTCACGCCTGAAAAGTTGTTGCGGCCAAACGGGCTGACGTGGAAGTCCCTGACCTCGGCGCGCAACGGCTGATTGACGGTCGAGTGGGCAACCGGGGTAATCGGCACTTGTTCCTTCAGGTAACGTTGCGCCTGTTTGTACAGGTCGGTGCGCTTCTCGCGGTCAGTGGTTGCGACAGCGGCCTTGACCAGCTGATCGTATTTCTCGTCGCACCACATCGAGTAGTTGTTACCGCCGATGGCAGCGCAGCTGTACAGCGTGCCGAGCCAGTTGTCCGGGTCACCGTTGTCGCCAGTCCAGCCGATCAGCGAGATATCGTGCTCGCCGTTCTTGGTGCGCTTGAGGTGTTCACCCCATTCGTAACTGACGATCTTGACCTTGATGCCCACCTTGGCCCAGTCAGCTTGAAGCATTTCGGCCATCAGCTTGGCGTTGGGGTTATACGGACGTTGCACCGGCATGGCCCAGAGCGTCAGTTCAGTGCCCTCTTTGACTCCGGCGGCGCGCAGCAGGGTCTTGGCTTTTTCCGGGTCGTACGGCGCGTCCTTGATGCTGTCGTCATAAGACCACTGGGTCGGCGGCATGGCATTGACTGCCAGTTGCCCCGCGCCCTGATAAACCGCATTGATAATGGCTTTCTTGTTGACGGCCATGTCCAGCGCCTGACGCACTTCCAGCTTGCCTAATGGCTCGTGACGCACGTTGTAGGAGATGTAACCGAGGTTGAAGCCTGGCTTTTCGATGATTTGCAGGCTTTTGTCTTCCTTGAGCTTGGCAAGGTCTGCAGGGCGCGGGTTGACCGAGACCTGGCACTCGTTGGCCTTGAGCTTTTGCATGCGCGCAGAAGCGTCGGTCACGATGGCGAAGATCAGTTGATCGATCTTCACGCGGCTCGGGTCCCAAAACTCCTTGTTGCCTTTGTAGCGAATCTGCGAGTCCTTCTGGTAACGCTGAAACACAAACGGCCCGGTGCCGATAGGCTGTTGATTGATGTCGCGCACATCGCCTTTGGCCATTAACTGTTCGGCGTACTCAGCGGACAGAATGCCGGCGAAATTCATCGCGATGTTCTGAATGAACGCTGCATCCACCGTGTTAAGGGTGAACACCACGGTCAGCGGGTCGGTTTTTTCGACAGACTTGATCTTCTTGTTCAGGCCCATGCTGGTGAAGTAAGGGAACTCGGTCGGGTACGCAACGCGAAACGGGTGATCGGTTTTGAGCATGCGATTGAACGTGAAAAGCACGTCGTCGGCATTGAAGTCGCGGCTGGGCTTGAAGTTCTTGTTGCTGTGAAACTTCACGCCTTCGCGCAGATGAAACGTGTAGGTCAGACCGTCCTCTGAAACGTCCCACGAGGTCGCCAAGGCTGGCACCACAGTGGTATCGCCCTGTTTGAATTCGGTCAGGCGGTTATAGATCGGCTCTGAAGCGTCGTTATCGGTCGATGAGGTGTATTGCGCGCCGTCAAAGCCTGCCGGGCTCGCTTCCGAGCAGAACACCAGATTGCTTGCCGCCTGGGCAAAAGGAGCCAGAGCAAACAGCCCCAGGCACGACGTCACCGCAAGAGTTTTACGCATGATGATCCCTATCCTTCAAAGGACGAGCCTTAGCTCGAATGTCTGACTAACGCTAAGGCGTCAACCTGAAAGGTTTCCGAATAACCTGTCCGCCACACATTGTTACAACGGCCGCGAAGCGGCTGGCTTCCTGCCAGCTGCCGCTGACTCAGGACGGTAGGCCGTCAGAGGCACGCGGTATATAGGCTCGCAGGCAGCAAAGTGCGTAGGAAATATCTTAGTGATAGCTGAAAAGTGCCGATAACGACACTTTTCAACTAACCAACAGGTCTCTTGCTCAGGTAAAGCGTGGACTGCGCCGCATGCGCCGCGCAGTCATACCGCTGTTACTTCACGCTGACACCGTAAAAGGAGTTCAAGCCGAACGGGCTGATCTTGAAGTCCTGCACGGTGGTGCGCATGGGTTGGTAGACAGTCGAGTGCGCAATAGGCGTCATCGGCACTGCGTCCTTCAGGAGGTGTTGCGCCTGTTTGTACAGTTCGATGCGCTTGGCCTGATCAGATGTTTCCTTGGCCTGATGGATCAGCGTGTCGAAAGGCTTGTCGCACCACTTGGCGAAGTTGTTGCCGTTCAGTGCGTCACAGCCGAACAGGGTGCCGAGCCAGTTGTCCGGGTCACCGTTGTCGCCGCTCCAACCAATCAGCATGGCGCCGTTTTCGCCGTTCTTGGCGCGCTTGATGTATTCGCCCCATTCGTAGCTGACGATCCTGGCGTTGATACCGATCTTCTTCCAGTCGGCCTGGAGCATTTCGGCCATCAGCTTGGCGTTGGGGTTGTAGGGACGCTGAACCGGCATGGCCCACAGGGTGATTTCGGTACCTTCCTTGATGCCGGCTTCCTTGAGCAGTTGGCGAGCCTTCTCGGGATCGTATTTGGCATCCTTGATGGTCGTGTCGTAAGACCACTGGGTCGGCGGCATGGCATTGACTGCCAATTGACCTGCGCCCTGATAAACCGAGTCGATGATCTGCTGCTTGTTGACCGCCATGTCCAGCGCCTGACGCACTTTCAGCTGAGCCAGCGGGTTCGGGTGGTCTTCACCCTTGACCTGGTCCATCACGTTATAGGCGATGTAACCCAGGTTGAAGCCGGCCTGATCAGGCATTTTCAGAGGATTTTTCTCCTTCTGTTCCTTGGTCAGGTCGTCGCCCCTGATGGATGCAAGGTCGGCAGGACGCGGGTACGCAGTCACCTGGCATTCGTTTTTCTTGAGCTTCTGTATACGCACCGAAGCGTCGGTGGTGATGGCGAAGATCAGGTTGTCGATCTTGACGTCTTCAGGCTTCCAGTAGTCCTTGTTTCCTGTGTAACGGATGTTGGAGTCTTTCTGGTAGCTCTTGAACACGAACGGGCCGGTGCCGATCGGCTGCTGGTTGATCAGCTCCGGTTTGCCTTCCTTGAGCAGCTTGGCGGCATATTCTGCGGACTGGATCGATGCGAAGCTCATGGCCATGTTCTGGATGAACGCGGCGTCAACAGTGCCAAGAACGAACTTGACGGTGTGGTCGTCGAGTTTTTCGATCTTTTTGATGTTGGTGTCCATCGCCATGTCGGTGAAGTACGGGAATTCGGTCGGATACGCTTTGCGGTAAGGCATGTCCTTGTCAATCATGCGATTGAACGTGAACAACACGTCATCGGCATTGAATTCGCGGGTCGGCTTGAAGTAAGGCGTGGTGTGGAATTTCACACCCTCGCGCAGGTGGAACGTGTAGCTCAGGCCATCCGGTGAAATGTCCCAGCTGGTCGCCAGGCCCGGTACGACGGCGGTGCCGCCCCGTTCAAACTGGCTCAGGCGGTTGAAAATGGTCTCTGCCGCGGCGTCGAAGTCAGTGCCAGTCGTGTACTGGCCTGGGTCGAAACCGGCAGGGCTGCCCTCGGAGCAGAACACCAGGTTCGATGCTGCGTGGGCGAAAGGTGCGCTGGCAAGCAAGCTGGCGCCGAGCAGAAACGGAATGACCGCGTGTTTGAGCATGGTTGCCTCAGTTGTTGTCATTTTTGATTAGAGGGAACGACCTCGTGAGCCGATCCGTCCGATACTTATGCAGGGGCCATACCCAAAGCAAGACAATGACGTCAAAGAAGCAACAAAGAGTGGCACGATCGTACAGGAATGTCGCGAAAGTGTAATTTTCTTGATAGTTGATCGTTTGCGCGGCGTATTTTGAAGCGTTTCGCGCACCGTTAAGGCGCAACCGGGTGAGAAAAATGCACCCGGTTGGGGCCATGTTGTTACTTCGCTGTCTGCAGGCTGACACCATAGAAGGGGGTCAGACCGAACGGACTGATCTTGAAGTCCTGCACTTCCTTGCGCATTGGCTGAAACACCTTGGAGTTGGCGATGGGCGTGATCGGCACTTGTTGCTTGAGGATGTGCTGAGCCTGTTGGTAGAGCTTGATGCGTTCATCGCGGTTGGTCGTGACCTTGGCCTGCTGCACCAGCTTGTCGTAAGCCGGGTCGCACCATTTGGCGTAGTTGCTGCCTTTGACGGCTGCGCAGCTGTAAAGCACACCGAGCCAGTTGTCAGGGTCGCCATTGTCACCGGTCCAGCCGTAGATCATCGCGTCGTGCTCGCCGGCCTTGGCGCGCTTTATGTACTCGCCCCATTCATAGCTGACGATGTTGGCCTTGATACCGATCTTCTCCCAGTCCGACTGAATCATCTGCGCAGACATACGCGCATTGGGGTTGGAGGCGCGCTGAACCGTCATGGCCCACAGATCGATTTTGGTACCCGGTGCCACGCCTGCTTCCTTGAGCAGCTGTTTCGCCTTGGTCAGGTCGTGCGGCGCATCCTTGATCGTCTGGTCATAGCTCCACTGGCCTGGCGGCAGCGCGTTCTCGGCCAGTTGGCCCGCACTCTGGTAGACCGCCTTGATAATGGCCGGCTTGTCGATGGCCATGTCCAGCGCCTGACGCACCTTGAGCTGGTCGAGCGGCTTGTGGGTGACGTTGTAGGCCACGAACCCCAGGTTGAAACCGGCTTGGCTGAGAACCTTGAGTTTCGGGTCCTTTTTCATCTCTTCGATGTCTTGCGGGCGTGGGTAGCCGCTGACCTGGCATTCGCCGGCCTTGAGCTTCTGCATGCGTACCGCGGCGTCGCTGTTGATCGCAAAGATCAGGTTATCGATCTTCACGTCCTCAGGTTTCCAGTAGTCGGTGTTACCGACGTAGCGGATCTGCGAGTCTTTCTGGTAACGCTTGAACACGAACGGTCCGGTGCCGATCGGTTTCTGGTTCAGCTCTTCAGCCTTGCCTTCCTTGAGCAACTTGTCCGCGTATTCGGCGGACTGAATGGAGGCAAAGCTCATGGCCAGGTTCTGTACGAACGCCGCATCGATATTGTTCAGGGTGAAGCGGACGGTCTGTGGATCGACTTTCTCGATGCTCTTGATCGTCGTGTTCAAACCCATGTCCGTGAAGTAGGGCGACTCCGACGGGTAGGCTTTGCGGAACGGATGATTGGCGTCGAGCAGGCGATTGAATGTGAACAGCACATCGTCGGCGTTGAACGTGCGTGTAGGCGTGAAGTAATCCGTGGTGTGGAATTTCACGCCGTCGCGCAGATGGAAGGTGTAGGTCAGCCCGTCAGGCGAGACATCCCAGCGGGTCGCCAGCCCGGGCTCCACTTCGGTTCCGCCACGCTTGAACTGGGTCAGGCGATTGAAAACGGTTTCGGCCGAGGCATCGAAGTCGGTGCCGCTGGTGTACTGGCTGGGGTCAAACCCGGCCGGGCTGGCTTCCGAGCAATACACCAGTGTGCTGGCCGCCTGTGCCAGGGGGGCGCAGGCCAGCAGCGCGGTGGTCAGGAGCAGCGGTTTGAAAAGTGTATGTCCCATGGATCCCTCGCGTGGTACGGCAATAACCGTGCGTTATATCGACAGTCAGATAGACGACGGATAGTGCCGTACCAGGCCGGGGCGGACAATACGCTTACCTGCCTAAAATGCTGCCCAGCAGGCCAAGCACAGTGGGGCCGCCGCCCAGAAAAACGGACAACAAGCCGGTGCTGTCCTGACTAAATCTGTTCACGTCCTCGCGCACGGTGTCCAGTATGTAGGTCTGAGCCTTCTCCAGCGCGCTCCTGTTGCCAGCCTGCCTGACCCGATTGAAATTAGCCTTGGCCCATTCCTGAACACTTTCGTCTTGCCAGTCACTGTCCATCGGGTGAGTAAAGAATCCTGCGGCGACGGTTGCCGGATGGTCAGCCTGGTCCTTGCCGTGCCACTGGCCCAACATTGACTGGCCTACTTGAAGCACCGCTTTTCTGGCAAGCAGGGCCGCCAGCGCGTGGAGTGGATGCTCCGCATGATCCTTGGCCAGCTGTGAGTGTGTCGGGTCGGTGGAGCCGCTGCTGTTCGGATCATCGCCAAACAGGGTTTGCAAGTCGTCTATGGTGTTGCCGAACCAGGTCGTCATGCTTTGCATGGTAAAACCGAAAGCGTTGCCGATCAGTCGCCCTGGCGTTCCGATGAAATCGGAGAACTCTTCGACCTGTTCGGAAAAAGGCAGCTCGGCCCATTGGTCGCGAGCAGCCAGGAACGCTTCGTAAGCCGCGAGCATTTGCGGGTCAGGGTGTTCGCTGAGCACAATCTGCATGATCTCGTCGCGCTCGTAGCGCTCGCCCGCCTTGATGGGTTCGAACGGTTGCTCGTCTGTAGCAAACAGGATCTTGCCGAGCGGCTCTGCGAGGCTGGCGATGATGTCGCTGCTGCTGAACATGCCGGTGACGAGCGGCAACTGGTGCTTGCAGTCTGCTTTCGATGTCCAGGGAAGCACATCGGTATAGCCGAGCTTGATCAGGCTCAGCTCGACGAAGTTCGAATGGGCAAAGAAATCTTCGAGTATGTGCAGCGCCGCGCCCATGTTTCTGAGGCCGTCAGTGGACTCGGGACCTGCCTTTGCGGCGATCTCCAGACCGGCAGCCATGACGTCTGCCGAACGCTGGATGTAGCGCTTCATCGACGTGTCGTAGTCGACCTGTAACGCCGGATCGTCAGGCAGCACCCAGTCTTCAAAGTCGGCATCCCGCTCTTTGGGGTCGGCCGGATCGGGATTGACGGTCTTGGGATTGTCGATATGTTCACTGGGACGATAAACGCCCAGTCGCTCGGGTGTGACGACAAAAAGCGGACGGTCGATCAACATCAGATCAGTGAATTCCTTGACGGCCAGCACATCCACGATGCGGGTCAGGGCGTCGCGGGACAGCAGGTCCGGAAAGTTTTTCGGCATGGTCGTGGCCCGCACGATCTTCGGGTCGAGTAACTGCGAATAGTCCCTCAGCCAGTTGCCGTAATAGATCGCCCGGATCTCGTCATGCCTGAAACCGGCAGATTCGAGAACCTTTTCGATGGAGCCGTGAGTGTGTTTATGCTTGTCTCCGTCTCCGGCTTCAAATCGTTCCGGTTTCGGAAGCCGTTCGCCGTTCGTATTCACTGCCTGGTCAATTGCCGCAGCATGGCGTTGAGACGCGCCGTTTGGGGGATTCATCCTTGATTCCTTGGGTGTCGATGTGCTCCGGCTTGCCTGGAGCAACTACGTGAAATGAGGGCGTAAGTTTCACGCGCAGCCCGGCCGCCGACAATCAGGCAACGCACCGGGACACGTAGGAGAAAGCCCGGCTCAAAGAGACCGAAGGGGGAGATGCGCGTGAGAAGCGGCGGCAGTCGACACTGCCGCCTGGTGCATCAAGGGATCGCGACTTCAATCACGCCATCAGCGGCAACACTGACCTGGCTGGTGCCAGCTTCGACATCGGGCGTGGGGGCCGAGTCTTCACGCGAGGATTTCGCCATCATCATGACCGGCGCACGCAGGTAGGGCTGCGGGTAGCCCGAAGTGTTGAGGTTCAGGTTGACCAGCTTGTAACCGGTGCCGCCCAGCGCTTCGGTGACCAGTTGCGCACGGGCCTTGAAAGCGGTCACCGCGTCCTTGAGCAGGGCGTCTTCGCTGGTCTTGCGAGTGGCTGGCGAAATCGAGAAGTCCATGCCGCCCATTTTCAGGTCTGTCAGCAGCTCGCCGGTCAGCTTGGACAGCCCCGCAAAGTCGGCGCTTTCCAGGCGCAGCTCGGCGCGCTCACGCCAGCCGGTGATCTTCTGCCCTTTGTCGTCGTAGACCGGGTAGCTGTTGCGGCTGCCCTGACGAATCTTCACGTCTTTGACCTGTCGCGCCTGGCCGAGCGCCTTGTTCAGGGTTTCGGTGATCTGCGCCGCCAGTTTGGCCGGGTCGCTGTCCTGCGCCTCGGTGTAAAGCGTGACCATCATCAGGTCGCGCTGGACTTCCTGATTGACCTCGGCACGCAGCGAAATCTGGTTGTAACGGGCTTCTTCAGCCATAGCCGGCAGGCTGGACAGGGCGGCTGCCAGTGCGACAAGCGCGGCAGCAGGGCGGAGATTGAACATGTGAGCTCCTTGTTATCAAACGGCCACCCGACAGTTGCCGGATGGTGCAAAGCCTTGAGACTGTAGCCTTTATACACCGGTTCCAGTGATGACCTGACGTTCAGGCGCGGGCGTCACGGTGTGCGGTGCGTTGACGCACTTTTCCAGTTTTGCCTCTCGCTTGGTTATACTCGCAACGATCCACCTGGAGCACTCATCAGGAGAGCTCATGCTCGCCCCCGTTCAAATGCTTTCAGCCACACGTCAAAACCTGTGGCGCCTGACATTCATCCGAATTCTGGTGCTGGCCGCGCAAGCGGGGTCAGTGGGCTTCGCGTGGTTGTTCGACTTTCTGCCGCTGCCGTGGCTGCAGCTGTCGATCACGCTGGGTTGCTCGCTGGTGCTGTGCGGTCTGACCGTCATCCGCCTGCGCACGTCTCTGCCGCTTACCGAGTTGGAATACGCGTTGCAACTGGCGCTGGACCTGCTGATTCACAGTGCGCTGTTGTATTACTCGGGCGGCTCGGCCAACCCGTTCGTTTCTTATTATCTGGTGCCGCTGACCATTGCTGCAGCGACCTTGCCGTGGCGGTATTCGCTGATTCTGTCGGGCTTTGCGCTGGCCATGTATACCCTGTTGATGGTGCGTTCCTACCCGCTGGAAACCGACTCGATTGCCCGGGAAAACATGCAGGTCTACGGCATGTGGCTGAGTTTCGCGCTGGCAGCGGCAGTCATTACCTTTTTTGCCGCCAAGATGGCCGAAGAGTTGCGGCGTCAAGAGCAACTGCGTGCCGAGCGACGTGAGGAAGGGCTGCGTGATCAACAGTTGCTCGCCGTTGCCACCCAGGCAGCAGGCGCGGCCCATGAACTGGGCACACCGTTGGCGACCATGAGCGTGCTGCTCAAGGAAATGCGCCAGGATCACAGCGACCCTGCGTTGCAGGAAGATCTGTCGGTCTTGCAGGAACAGGTCAAGCAATGCAAACAGACCCTTCAGCAACTGGTGCGGGCCGCCGAAGCGAACCGGCGCATGGCCGTCGAGCTTCAGACCGCCACACACTGGCTGGACGAGTCGCTCAATCGCTGGCATCTGATGCGCCCCGAAGTGAGCTACCGCTTCTATCAGCTGGGCAAAGGCGAAGTGCCCACGCTGGCGCCACCGCCCGACCTGACTCAGGCGCTGCTCAATCTGCTGAACAACGCCGCCGATGCCTGCCCCGACGGGCTGGAAGTCAATCTGGACTGGGACAGTACGGAAGTCTGCATCAGTATTCGCGACCACGGCGCCGGTGTGCCGCTGGCCATCGCCGAGCAGATTGGCAAACCGTTCTTTACTACCAAGGGCAAAGGTTTCGGCCTGGGTCTGTTTCTGAGCAAGGCCAGCGTCACCCGTGCGGGTGGCTCGGTAAAACTCTACAGTCATGAAGAAGGCGGTACGCTCACCGAGCTGCGCCTGCCCCGAGACACGCGAGGAGAAGAAACATGAGTGACGATGACATCCAGGTCGAAGGCGAAGAGCTGCCCCATCTGTTGCTGGTCGATGACGACGCGACATTCACCCGTGTGATGGCCAGGGCCATGAGCCGTCGCGGTTTTCGCGTGAGTACGGCCGGCTCGGCGGAAGAAGGGCTGGCGCTGGCGCAGCAGGACATCCCTGAATACGCCGCGCTGGACCTGAAAATGGATGGCGATTCCGGCCTGGTGCTGCTGCCCAAACTGCTGGAAATGGACCCGGACATGCGCGTGGTGATCCTCACCGGTTATTCGAGCATTGCCACGGCCGTCGAAGCCATCAAGCGTGGCGCGTGCAATTACCTGTGCAAACCGGCCGATGCCGACGACGTGCTGGCGGCGCTGCTGTCCGAACACGCCAATCTCGACACGCTGGTGCCTGAGAATCCGATGTCGGTGGATCGCTTGCAGTGGGAACACATCCAGCGTGTGCTGACCGAGCACGAAGGCAACATTTCAGCGACCGCCCGCGCGTTGGGCATGCACCGCCGGACCTTGCAGCGCAAGTTGCAGAAGCGCCCCGTACGGCGTTGATGAAGGTTTTTTCATAGTGATCGTGTAGGCGTTTTTTTGCTTCATTGTGCTCAGGCATCGTACTTTCAAAGAGAGCGAGCCTGAACCACATGAATCGCAATGCTGAATATTCTGCTGTCAACGACACGGTAAAAGGGGCGTTTTTACGCCGCGTCTGGAAGCTGATAACGCCGTATTGGCGCAGCGAAGAAAAAGCCATCGCCTGGCTGTTGCTGATCTCGGTCATTGCGCTGTCGCTGTTCAGCGTGCAGGTGTCTGTCTTCTTCAACAGCTGGTATCGAGACTTTTACAACGCCCTGCAGAACAAGGACCTGGCGGCGTTCACCCACCTGATCCTGTATTTCAGCGGCATTGCAGCCATCGCCATTCTGGCGGCGGTGTATCGCCTGTACCTGACCCAATTGCTGACGATCCGCTGGCGCCGCTGGCTGACAGAGCAGCATTTCGCGCGCTGGTTGGCAGACAAGAATTACTATCACCTCGAGCAGGGCGGTTACACCGACAACCCCGACCAGCGTCTTTCCGAAGACCTGAACGAGTTCACCACCAGCACCCTCAGTCTGGGGCTCGGGTTGATGAGCTCCGTTGTCAGCCTGGTGTCGTTTTCAGTCATTCTCTGGGGCGTGTCGGGCAGCATCGAACTGTTTGGTATCACGATTCCCGGCTACATGTTCTGGGCCGCCATGTTCTACGCCATCGTCGGCAGCTTGCTGACACACTGGATCGGCAAGCGGCTGATCCCGCTGAACAACCAGCAAGAGCGATTTGAAGCAGACCTGCGTTTCGCGCTTGTCAGGGTGCGCGAAAACGCCGAGAGCATCGCTTTGTCCGAAGGCGAGCGTAATGAAAACCAGCGGCTCAGCGGGCGCTTCCAGATGATCTGGAACAACTTCCGGACGTCTATGAAAGTGCAGAAGCGGCTGACCTTCTTCACTTCCGGTTATTCGCAGATCGCGTTGATCTTCCCGTTCATTGTGGCGGCACCACGGTATTTTGCAGGCAAGATCGAACTGGGTGACCTGATGCAGATCAACTCGGCATTCGGCAACGTGCAGGAGAACTTCAGCTGGTTCATCAGCGCCTACGGCACGCTGGCCTCATGGCGCGCGACCTGTGACCGTCTGTTGAGTTTCCGCCAGGCAATGACCGACCACGAAGCGCAACAGCCTGCCATCGAAAGGGTTGCGACCGAAGGCGCGCTGGAATTGCAGGACCTGAATCTGGAGATTGTCGGCGGTCGCCAATTGTTCAGTGAAGCCAGTCTGCGCATTGCAGCAGGCGAGCGGGTCATGCTCAGCGGTCGTTCGGGCAGCGGCAAAAGTTCGTTGTTGAGGGCTCTGGGCGGTTTGTGGCCAAAGGGCTCAGGGCAGATCCGTCTGCCCGCCGGGCCGGCGCTGTTTCTGCCGCAGCGGCCTTATCTGCCTATTGGCACGCTACGCGAAGCAATGAGTTATCCACAGCCTGCGGATCATTATCCTGCCGAGCGTTTTGCCGATGTTTTGAATCAGTGCCGTCTTGAGCATTTGATCCCTCGACTAGACGAAAGCAACCACTGGCAACGTTTTCTGTCGCCGGGCGAGCAGCAGCGGGTGGCGTTTGCTCGCGCATTGCTGATTGCACCACGCTGGTTATATGTGGATGAGGCCACTTCGGCGATGGACGAGGATGACGAAGCCGCCATGCATCACGCGATCATCGAAGGTTTGCCCGGCCTGACGCTGGTCAGCGTCGGCCATCGCAGCAGCCTGCAACGTTTTCATGCGCGGCATGTGCGCGTCGAGGACGGGAAGTTGGTCGATCAAGGGGCTGTCGGGGCGGTTTGACGGGGATTCTGTCCCGTACGCGGTACTTTTTGAGGGTGTGATCATACAACCGCTGAGCTATGATTAGCCCTTGTTTAGCAGTCCAGAGATCGATGTTGGATGGAAAACCAAAGCGCTCCGCCCCGCGCCCGTAGAAAACACCGCAGCCTCGCGCAGGAGTTGGTGACCGAGTTGTCCGAGCGCATTCGCAGCGGCCAGCTCAAGCGCGGCGATAAATTGCCCACCGAATCCGCGATCATGGAAGAGCAGGGCGTCAGTCGCACCGTGGTGCGTGAGGCGATCTCGCGCTTGCAGGCGTCCGGCCTGGTCGAGACCCGTCACGGGATCGGCACTTTTGTGCTTGATACGCCGAGCCCCAGTGGCTTCCGGATCGATCCGGCGACCATTGTCACCCTGCGCGATGTGCTGGCGATTCTCGAATTGCGCATCAGCCTGGAAGTCGAGTCAGCGGGGCTGGCCGCTCAGCGCCGTAGTGACGAGCAACTGGCCGCGATGCGCGCTGCGCTGGACGCGCTCAACGAAAGTGCAGCCCATGCGACAGACGCGGTGGCCTCGGACTTCCAGTTCCACCTGCAGATCGCGCTGTCGACCGGCAACCGCTATTTCACTGACATCATGACCCATCTGGGCACCAGCATCATTCCGCGCACCCGCCTGAACTCGGCGCGGCTGGCCCATGATGATCAGCAGCATTACATGGACAGGCTGAGCCGTGAGCACGAGGAAATCTTCGACGCCATTGCTCGCCAGGACTCCGACGCCGCCCGCGCCGCCATGCGCCTGCACCTGACCAACAGCCGCGAACGCCTGCGCCACGCCCACGAAGAAGCCGAATCGCAGCGCGCGTGAAGAACACCTGACCTTGTAGGAGCGAGCTTGCTCGCGAAGGCGGTCTGGCAGATCAGCGATCTCACGCTCACGAAGATGCCGAATCGCAGCGCGCGTGAGGAACACCTGACCTTGTGGGAGCGAGCTTGCTCGCGAAGGCGGTCTGACAGATCAGCGATCTCGCGCTCACGAAGAAGCCGAATCGCAGCGCGCGTGAGGAACACTGACCTTGTGGGAGCGAGCTTGCTCGCGAAGGCGGTCTGACAGATCAGCGATCTCGCGCCCACGAAGAAGCCGAATCGCAGCGCGCGTGAAGAACACCTGACCTTCCTGACCTTGTGGGAGCGAGCTTGCTCGCGAAGGCGGTCTGACAGATCAGCGATCTCCAGAGGCTGTAATGGCCTCTTCATGAGCCATGCGGATTGCCGTCCCGGTCACTCCCACATAGGCGCAGCCGAGGTCGTCCGGGCAGAAGCCCGCTCCACGTTACAAATCTGATCCCCACGGCAGACGTCAAAACCGGCCCCCGTCCTTTCCCGCTGAAAAAACCGAAAATCCCTGTTGAGTGATTTTATTATCAGTTGTACGATGACTTACGACATCGGCAATGACCCGGTGATCCTCTAACAATTATGTCCCCCAGGGTGTTCGAATAATGAATCCACAAGAACTGAAGTCCATCCTCTCTTCCGGCCTGCTGTCTTTCCCGGTGACCGATTTCAATGCCCAAGGTGATTTCCATCGCGCTGGCTACATCAAACGTCTCGAGTGGCTGGCCCCTTACGGTGCAAGCGCTCTGTTCGCTGCCGGCGGTACAGGTGAGTTCTTCTCCCTGGCAGCCAGCGAATATTCCGAAGTCATCAAGACTGCCGTCGATACCTGCGCCACCAGCGTGCCGATTCTCGCCGGTGTAGGCGGTGCGACCCGTCAGGCCATCGAGTACGCTCAGGAAGCCGAACGCCTGGGCGCCAAAGGCCTGTTGTTGCTGCCGCACTACCTGACCGAAGCCAGCCAGGACGGCGTTGCCGCCCACGTTGAAGCCGTCTGCAAGTCGGTCAAGATCGGTGTGGTCGTCTACAACCGCAATGTCTGCCGCCTGACGCCGACGCTGCTGGAAAAACTGGCTGAGCGCTGCCCGAACCTGATTGGTTACAAGGATGGCCTGGGTGATATCGAGCTGATGGTTTCGATCCGTCGCCGCCTTGGGGATCGTTTCTCGTACCTGGGCGGCCTGCCGACCGCTGAAGTCTACGCCGCGGCCTACAAGGCGCTGGGCGTGCCGGTCTACTCGTCGGCCGTATTCAACTTCGTGCCGAAACTGGCGATGGACTTCTACCACGCTATTGCCCGTGACGATCACGAGGCTGTCGGCAAGTACATCGACGATTTCTTCCTGCCTTACCTGGAAATTCGTAACCGCAAAGCCGGTTATGCCGTGAGCATCGTCAAGGCCGGCGCGAAAATCGCGGGCTACGACGCTGGCCCGGTTCGCGCACCGCTGACCGACCTGACGGCGGAAGAGTGCGACATGCTCGCCGCACTGATGGACAAGCAAGGCAAGCAATAACACCACCGGCTACGAGACCGCTGAGCGATCAGCGGTTTTTTCGTTGGAGTGCATGACATTGCAGGTGGCAGGTGTCGTCGCCGCGACGCTGCCAAGGGGCCTGTGACGCTACACCCAAAAAAACAGCTTTACCCGCGTAAAAAAATAATCAGTGGGAGCTCTACCATGCAAAAGTCCAAGCCGACGCACGTCCGCTATTTGATCCTGTTGATGCTGTTCCTGGTCACCACGATCAACTACGCCGACCGTGCCACCATCGCTATCGCTGGTTCCAGCATCCAGAAGGACCTCGGCATCAGTGCCGTCACTCTGGGCTATATCTTCTCTGCATTTGGCTGGGCCTACGTGGCCGGTCAGATTCCCGGTGGCTGGCTGCTCGACAGGTTCGGGTCGAAAAAAGTCTATGCCATGAGCATTTTCACCTGGTCGCTGTTCACCCTGCTGCAAGGCTATGTCGGTGAGTTCGGCATTTCCACGGCCATCGTTGCACTGTTCATGCTGCGTTTTCTCGTGGGGCTGGCCGAAGCGCCTTCCTTCCCGGGCAACGCTCGCATTGTGGCGGCCTGGTTCCCGACTGCCGAACGCGGCACTGCCTCGGCGATCTTCAACTCGGCGCAGTACTTCGCCACTGTGCTGTTCGCTCCGCTGATGGGCTGGATCGTCTACACGTACGGCTGGCAGCATGTATTCGTGGTCATGGGGGCCGTCGGTATCGTGTTCTCGATGATCTGGATGAAGGTCATCTACGGCCCGCGCAATCACCCGATGATCAACGAGGCCGAGTTCGAGCACATCTCCAGCAACGGTGCGCTGGTCGATCTGGATCAGGACAAAGGCAAAGGCAAGGAAAAGGCAGCCAGCAGCGGGCCGAAGTGGGATTACATTCGCCAGTTGCTGACCAACCGCATGATGCTGGGCATCTACCTGAGCCAGTACTGCATCAACGGCATCACCTACTTCTTCCTGACCTGGTTCCCGGTGTACCTGGTTCAGGAACGCGGTATGACGATCCTCAAAGCGGGCATCATCGCGTCTCTGCCGGCTATCTGCGGCTTCATCGGCGGCGTGTTGGGCGGGATCATTTCCGACTACCTGCTGCGCAAGGGCCATTCGCTGACCTTCGCCCGCAAGGCACCCATCATCGGCGGTCTGTTGCTGTCGACCTCTATCGTGACCTGCAACTATGTCGACGTTGAATGGGTGGTCGTAGGTTTCATGGCCTTGGCTTTCTTCGGCAAGGGCGTGGGAGCACTGGGCTGGGCTGTCATGTCTGATGTTTCGCCCAAGCAGATTGCCGGTTTGAGCGGCGGCCTGTTCAACACCTTCGGTAACATTGCATCGATCACCACCCCGATCGTGATTGGTTACATCATCAGCAGCACCGGCTCGTTCAAATGGGCGCTGGTGTTCGTGGGCGCCAACGCGCTGCTGGCAGTGATCAGTTACATTTTCATCGTGGGCGAAATCAAGCGTGTGGAATTGAAAGAGCCGCCTGCCAAGGGGCCATTGCTGAACGACTCGGTCAGCGACCTTTCCGAAGCAAAATCCTGAGGAAACCGTGATGAACCTGATTCAACATGCCGATTCTCCGCGCTACATCCGGCTGCACCCGCTGGATAACGTTGTGGTCGTGGTCAACGATCAGGGCGTGCCGGCCGGAACCGAATTCGATAACGGGCTGGTGACGGTCGATAACGTGCCACAGAGCCACAAGGTCAGCACGGTTGACCTGGCGGTGGGCGAGGCCATTATTCGTTACGGCCACACCATTGGTTACGCTCTGCAGCCGATACCGCGTGGCAGTTGGGTCAGGGAAGACCAGTTGCGCATGCCGTCTGCGCCTGCGCTCGACAGCCTGCCGATGTCCGATGCCGTGCCAGAGAAACAGGCGCCGCTGGAGGGTTACACCTTCGAGGGCTATCGCAACGCCGACGGCACGGTGGGCACCCGGAACATTCTGGGCATCACCACCACCGTGCAATGCGTGACCGGCGTGCTGGACCATGCGGTCAAGCGCATCCGTGACGAACTGTTGCCCAAGTACCCGAATGTCGATGACGTGGTGGCACTGACCCACAGCTACGGCTGCGGCGTGGCCATCACCGCCACGGATGCCTACATCCCGATCCGCACCGTGCGCAATCTGGCGCGTAACCCGAACCTGGGAGGCGAGGCGCTGGTGATCGGTCTGGGTTGCGAGAAATTGCAGGCCGGGCAGGTGATGCACGAGGACGACAGCTCGGTGGACCTCAGCGAGCCGTGGTTATATCGGCTTCAGGATTCCAGTCACGGTTTCAATGAAATGATCGAGCAGATCATGGAACTGGCCGAGACTCGCTTGAAGAAACTGGACGTGCGTCGTCGCGAAACGGTTCCGGCCTCCGAGTTGATCCTCGGCATGCAGTGTGGCGGCAGCGATGCGTTTTCCGGCATCACCGCCAATCCGGCGCTGGGCTATGCTTCGGACCTGTTGTTGCGGGCCGGTGCCACGGTGATGTTTTCCGAAGTGACCGAAGTGCGCGACGCCATTTACTTGCTGACGTCCCGCGCTCAGGATCAGGACGTCGCACAGGCGCTGGTACGGGAAATGGACTGGTACGACCGTTACCTGGCCAAAGGTGAGGCGGATCGCAGCGCCAACACCACACCGGGCAACAAGAAGGGCGGTTTGTCGAACATTGTCGAGAAGTCGCTAGGGTCCATCGTCAAGTCCGGCAGCAGCGCCATCAATGGCGTGCTTGGCCCTGGCGAGCGAGTCAACGGCAAGGGGCTGATCTTCTGCGCCACGCCCGCCAGTGACTTTGTCTGTGGCACGCTGCAACTGGCTGCCGGGATGAACCTGCACGTGTTCACCACCGGGCGCGGCACTCCCTACGGGCTGGCGATGGCTCCGGTGGTGAAGGTTTCGACCCGCACCGAGCTGGCTCAGCGTTGGCCTGACCTGATCGACATCGACGCCGGCCGTATCGCGACCGGGCGCGCGAGCATCGAGGATCTGGGCTGGGAGCTGTTTCACTTCTACCTGGACGTGGCCAGCGGCAAGAAAAAAACCTGGACCGAACACTACCGGCTGCACAACGACATCACCCTGTTCAACCCGGCCCCGATTACCTGACAGCGCGGCGTCACGGAAGGCATCTCCACGCTGGGCGAGGAACGAGCGGCGTTTGCAAAAACGCTGATCGTCCCGATGCCCATTGTGGGCAAGCTGTTCTGGATCAGGCCCGATTCGAACATTCTCTGAACTTTAAGGCACTGTCAGGCCTCTTCTACAATAAGGGTGGCCGGTCTGGCTGCCTTCGTGGAACGTGCAGGAGATTTCAAATGGGTTGGATATCGGAAAATCATCTATGGCTGTTTGCAGCGCTGACTGCTTTGGTCGTGATTTCGGACATTTGGGCGGTCATGCGCATTCGCAAAAGCAAGACTGAGTCCAGCAACAAGCTGATGTGGATCATCGTCGTGGTTGCCGTGCCTGTTCTGGGCGTTCTGGCACTCGTTATTGCGGGGCCGCGCCATGTGGACACCCCTGCGCGGCCTGAACAGCAAAGCACAAAGTACTAACCCCGTCTTCCAGAAATGCCCTGCCCTTGAGCAGGGCTTTTCTCTTTTTACGCGCGCATTTCTCTCCCGCGAAAACATCTTCACGCTAAAGATGAGCGGTCGGCTGGCAAAAATTTAAATCTCTGCAATTCTTCTGACATGGGGAGCTGTTTACATGCTCGCCATTCAGACCCGAAAAGGAGAGAGCACATGTCTATCATTACCAAGTGGGCGTTGCAGGCGGTGGCACTGGTTGTTCTGGGTTGGATGGCGACAGTGACGGCAAGCTGGAACAGCAGCGTTGCCAGTGGCACTGGCAATGATCGTCTGGCCGAGTTGAATGCGGGCGTGCTGAGCAGCCCCGTCGTGAACAATGCTCGCTCAACGAGTGTGCAAGGCCAGTAACCACGCCAGAAAGCGGTTAATGCCGGCACTTTTCAGCAGGCAAAAAAATGGCCCACAACAGGGTGGGCCAAATGGGATTCATCAAAGGAGTGGGTTCAATTTACCCAGCCAGACGTGAAGAGGATGTGAAACGGATGTCATGGAAACGAGAAGTGTTTAAATCCGGAAAAAAACGTGTCGGCGGGGTAGAGGCGGGGTAAAACAGCGTCGTCAGCCTGGTGATAACGCTGTTTGAGGCATGTCCTGCGAAGGCCGCTTAGCGGGCCATCGCGCTTGCACTTCGTTCGGGCGCTGCGCGACGTGCCATGTTCGGCAGCGAATGCGGCGCATCGATTCTGGATTTCATGCGATCTGCAAATTCTCTGGCTTCCTGCCAACTCCGGCACTTGACCGGATAATCGTCAAGTTTTACAACCCAATCAGCCCCGTATGAACCTTCTTCAATTCGGATAAGCATTGTTGCATCTCCTGTTAGCGAGGGTAAATCTGTGCCGGGTCATCGGCGTGAAAGCAGACGGACGAAATCCTGCGCCGAAAACCTGTGTCGGGCTACAAAAAATTACACTTCCCGATGAATGTCAGCGGCCCGCAACAGAACGACCGCAGGAGGTCTTGATTCTGTTTGCCTGCGGGCAGCCTGACGCAGAAATATGACAGGCTGATGGGGTGCGGGTCAGAAGGCCAGTTTGAAGCCGATGGTGCCCAGCATGATGGCCAGGAAAGGCCGCAAGATGTCGTCGGAGACACGGCCCGCCATGTGGCTGCCCAGATAAATGCCCGGCAACGAGCCGGTCAGCAGCCAGCCCAGCAGCTCCCAGTTCATGTTGCCCATGCTCGCGTGGCCCAGACCTGCAACCAGAGTGAGGGGCACAGCGTGCGCGATTTCAGTGCCCACCAGACGCCGGGTCGGCAGCAGCGGGTAAAGGATAAACAGCGCCACGGTGCCCAGCGCGCCGGCACCGATAGAGGTCAGCGCGACCATAGTGCCCAGGATGAGGCCCGTGATGACGGTCAGGACCGTCAGGCTCGTGCCACTGAAAAACGAGTGCCCATCGCCGCGCCCGTGGGCGAATGCCAGCAGTTTTTTCTTGAACAGAACCGCCATGGCAGTGAGCAGCAGCACGAAGCCCAACGCCTGCTTGATGATCGCGTTCAAGGCTTCAGGGGCCGCATGCAGGGTACTCAGAAACCACAGGGTCAGGAGAACGGCAGGGACGCTGCCCATTGTCAGCAGGCCCGTGACTTTCCAGTCGATGTTGTCATTTTTGCGGTGAACCAGCACGCCACCGGATTTGGTGATCGCCGCGTACAGCAGGTCTGTGCCGACCGCCGTGGCCGGGTTGATGCCGAACCACAACAGGATGGGCGTCATCAGCGAGCCGCCGCCGACCCCGGTCATGCCCACGATAAAACCGACCACCAGCCCCGCAATTACAAACCCCAGACCACCCGCTTCCATATCCAACCCTGTCAAGCAAACGCATCAGGTAAAAAGTGGCGGGCAGCATAACGGCTTATGCCTGAAGCGGTTATGAAGATGTGGTCTAAGGTTATAACCGTTTGTCTCGGATGACGGCGGCTTCAGCGGCTTCGGCAACGCTCTGCAAGCGTCGGGTGGGGCCGAGCCAGTCCACCAGCGCGTCGGCTTCCATGGGTTTGGCAATCAGATAGCCCTGGCCTTCGTCGCAGCCCCATTGCTTGACCAGACGGCGAATGTCATCCGTTTCGATGCCTTCGGCCACCACGCAATAGCCCAGCTTCTTGGCCAGACCGATCAACGCTTTGACCAGGCGCTGATCGGTCTTGTCGGACGCCAGGTTACGGATCAGCGACTGGTCGAGCTTGACCGTGGTAGCGGGCAACTGGCGCAGGTAGCTCCAGTTGCTGTAGCCGGTGCCGAAGTCATCGATAGCAACGTCCATGCCCATCTGACGCATGCGTTCCAGCTGATGTCGCACTTCCGCCGGGTTGTGCATCAGTGCGCCTTCGGTGAATTCCAGTTCGAAGCGGGTAGGGTCGATCTTGTGTTGGCTCAGCAGGCGAATCATCCGGTCGGTGAACGCAGGGCCTGCAAGGTCTTCAGGGCTGACGTTGATCGCAATGCGGAAATCGAATCCCTGCTGCTGCCATTGTGAGGCCTGCTCGATTGCACTCTTCAGCACCCACAGGCTCAGCGGGCGCATCAGGGCTGTCTTCTCGGCCAGCGGCACGAACTCGGCAGGCCCGATGGGGCCGAGCGTCGGGTGATTCCAGCGCAGCAAGGCTTCTACCGAGGTGCAGAGACCGGACGCCAGATCAATACGCGGCTGATAAACCAGACGCAATTGATCGTCAGCATGCACGGCGGTGGTCAATGAGCTGAGCAATTTGAAGGCACGTTGCTGGGCGGCATCGAAATGCGGCTCGTACATCGCCCAGCCAAGGTCGCGGTCACGCGCGTCATCGGCGGCGCTGATGACCATGCGCATCCAGTCCTGTTCTTCGGTCAGGTCACGATTCAGCGTCACGACGCCCAGGCCTACTTGCATCTGAACCGGAATACCCCGGCACTCCACAGGTGTCTCGAAATCTTCAAGAATGATGCGAAGCAGGTAATCAGGCACCTGGTCGCCCGGCAACAGGAAACCGAAGCGGGTCGGGCTGACCTTGTACAGCGAACAGCTCGCCGGCAGCAGACTTTCCAGGCGACTCTTGATCGCCGTCACCAGGTCTTGGGAGAAGCTGTAGCCCAGTGCTTTGACAATGTCATTCAGGAACGCGGAGGTGATCATGTCCACCGCAATCAACTGGTAGTCGATATGCGACGCCACGGCCTGATGAATGTCTTCCTGAAGGCGAGAGCGGTTATACAGCCCGGTAGGCTGATCGATGAAGCAACTGAGTCGCAGGTTGACGATGCGCTTCATGACCAGCGAAGCAAAGCGCTTGAGCATCTGTGTCTGATGCTCACTCATCGGCTCGCGTGGCTGGGTATCGATCACGCACAGGCTGCCCAGCGCAATGCCGTCGTCGGTGATCAGCGGAGCACCGGCGTAATAACGGATATCGGGGTGGCCGGTGACCAGCCCGTTGTTCATGAACCGCTCATCCAGCGTTGCATCGGGAATTTCAAACAGGGCGTCGGAGAGAATCGTGTACGCGCAGAACGAAACATTGCGCGGCGTTTCTCGCGCTTTCAGGCCGACTCTGGCACGAAACCACTGACGATTCTCGTCAACAATGGAGATCAGTGCGATAGGGGACTGGAAAAATTCGGCGGTCATCTCCACGATCTCGTCGAGGACGTCGTCTGACGTGTCTTCGAGTACGCACAGCTCCCTGATGCGCAACAAGCGTTGCGTTTCATTAAGCGGGATAGGGGCACTGGCGTTCATAAGATTCTCGAGGGTGTGCGGTGATGACCATTTGACATCACAAAACGCACTTTAGCAGATGAAAAGATTTCAACCATGAATGCGCGCTATCAGTTAATCGGCTGCCCTCCTTGATTTGTGAGCGCAAAGAGCCTTGCAGCCCAGACGGGTAGAGGATGTATTCTTTTATTCACAGGGTGTGGCGAGCGTTGCCATTCGTCGCTTGACGAGAGAAATCCCGATGTGGGCAGCCCGGCTTTACGTTCCGGGTGGTCCACAGCTGTGCAATGCACAGAAAGGTCCGGTTTTTTGAGCGGGGCTTTCGGAGTGTGCGGCACCCCATGCCTGGAACAAGCTCCCAACTGCAAGCAAACCGAGAACCCTGGATGAACGTTCTGATTCGACCCGCCTGTGAGGCAGATGCTGACGCCATCAGTCGGGTGGTCATAGCGGCTTTGCGCACCAGCAATGCCAGAGATTACTCCGCCGATGTGATTGAGCGTGTTGCGCAGGGCTTCAGCCCTTCTGCAATTGCTGCACTTATGCACCAGCGTCACATGTTTGTGGCGGTGGCGGGAGAACGCGTTATCGGAACCGCGAGCCTGGCAGGTGGTGCCATTCGTTCAGTATTCGTGGACCCCGATTGGCATCGTCAGGGCGTCGGCCGGTTGTTGATGGCAACGATTGAGGGCGCAGCCCGTGAAGCGGGCGAAGATCGGCTGGTTGTGCCGTCATCCTTGACTGCGCAGGCGTTCTACGCCGCACTGGGCTTCAAGGTTGTGCGCGAGCAGCAAGAGGGCGAAGAGCGCACATTGATCATGGAGCGGTCATTGCGCGTCTGAGCCGAGTTGCTCGTCAGGCGGTGAGTTCCTGGATTTCCTGCAATTGGTAGTGCGCATAAAGCGTGCTGGCGATCAATGTGCAGAACACTTTCAGGGTGTCGAGCGTGTCGTGATCGTCGAGCTGCGCCGGAAGGGTATCAAGCCCGCACAGCGTGCCGAAGAAATCCCCGTTGGGGAAAATGATCGGCAACGAAAAATAGCTTTGAAAGCCATAGAGTTTCGGCACCGGATGCTCTGCGTAAACCGCATCAGTGGCCAGTTCGTTGATCACGATAGGCTGCCTGTGCTGACGCAACTCATTGCACAACGTGGTTTCCAGTTTGAGCTCGTGACCGGGCTCCAGCCCAAACTGGATTTCGTCATACACCGCGCAGGCCGTCCAGCTGCTGTCGGTTACTTTTGCAATAGCCGCGAATCTCAGCCCGGTCAGCCGGGTTACCAGCCGTAAAAGGCTGGAAGTGGCTTCGATTTCACTGATGACTGCCAGCTCTGCCGAAGTCAGGTTGTTGTTCAAAATGCGTCACCCTGGTCATAAAAGCACTCATGCAGCCTTGGCAGTACGCCTGGCGCTGTCGATGCGGTGCAGAACGTGATCCTGACATACCTGGTCGTGGCTTACATGAATATCTTGGTCAGGGCCGTAACTATTTAGTGGGTTAAACGCACCTGTCAACTTTCCTGACGTATCAGCGTGTCTATTTATTGACAGCCCGGTTAACGCATCAAGTTCTGAAACGCACGACAAGATCATTCAAGTTGACCGCCAACTGCGACAGCTCGTTACTGGCGACCAATGTTTGTCGGGCGCCCTCGCTGCTCTGCACGGCCAGGTCCCGGATACTGACCAGGCTTCTGTCGACATCGCGCGCTACGTGCGCCTGTTGTTCGGAGGCGGCGGCGATCTGCAGGTTGCGGTTGTTGATCTCCAGCACCGAGTCGGTGATCTGGCGCAGCGACTGTCCTGCATCTTCAGCGGTTTTGCGTGTGTTGTGGGCTTCCTGAGTGCTTCGCTGCATTGACGCTACCGTGGCAGACGAACCGGCTTGAATCGCCGAGATCATCTGTTCGACTTCCTGGGTGGACGTCTGGGTGCGATGCGCCAAGGCCCGGACTTCATCGGCCACCACCGCAAAGCCGCGTCCCTGTTCACCCGCCCGTGCCGCTTCAATGGCTGCGTTGAGAGCCAGCAGGTTGGTTTGTTCTGCAATCCCGCGAATCACGCCCAGCACTTTGCTGATGTCCTGCGCCTGACCCGCCAGTGCAGTGACCTGTACCGAGGACCCCTCTACCAGACCGGTCAGGTTGTGCATGGCGGTCAGGGTTTCCGAGACGCGTTGATTGCCCAGGTTTGCTGAAAGGCTGGATTGCCTGGCGGCCTCTGATGTGGACGTGGCATTGCGAGCAACTTCTTCCACGGCCGCGCTCATTTCGTTTACAGCCGTGGCGGCCTGTTCGATTTCGCTGTTTTGTTGTTGCAAAGTGCGGTCGGCACTTTCGGTGATCGAGGTCATTTCGACAGCGGCAGTGCTGAGTTGAACCGAGGCCCCGGAGATTTGCTGAATAGTGCCGCGCAAGTTGTTTGACATCTGGTTCAGCGAACTCATCAGGCGCGACGCTTCATCGTTTCCCGTCACGTTAAGCTGTCGGGTCAAATCGCCTGCCGCAATGTCTTCTGCCAGTTTCAGAGAGGCGCTGATAGGGTCCACAATACTGCGGGTCAATGCGACGGCAAGGACCACGGTCAGAAGGGACGCGATAATGACCACCGTCAGCAATACATTGACGCTGTGGTTATACACCGCCGTTGCGTCACTGCCGGAACGCTCGGCTTCTTTCGCGTTCTGCCCACGCAGTGTATTGAGGTCTGCCTGGTAGGCATTGGCCCGTTGCACTTGTTCATTGTTGGCGAATGCGAGCGCTTTCTCGTGATCGGTGGCGTCGGTGGCAATTATCTGTTTCACGCCGTCCACGTAAGTGTCCATTTTGTTGTGGGCGACTTCGAACTGGATCCGGTCTTGCTCGCCGGAAATCAGATGCTGTCGATAGAACTCGCTGCGTGACTGCAACGTGCCAATGGCTTCTTGAGCGTTAGCTGCAGCGGCGCTTCGAATCGCGGGGTCGGTGCTGGCCAGCATGCGGATGCTTTCCAGGCGGGCATGCAACAAGGCGATCTGAATGTCATCAACGACCTGTACACTGGGCAGTGAGTTTTCTTCGATGTTCTGCTCGGCACCGCGCAGGTGCCCGATCTGTACATAGGAAAACCCGCCCAGACCGATAAGCAGGGCGGTAATAAGGCCAAAACACAGGAAGGCCCTGCGAGAAATATTCAACGATCTGAGGTTCATGGGGTGTCTCCGGCAGTCACAAAAGCGGAAGGAAAATAATGACTTTCCAATGACTGTTTCTCTGCCGGAGCGGGGGTAGCTTTAATAAATCATCGTGAAACTTATTTCATGCCTGTTTATACGGCTCACCTGTTCATGTGCCGAAAAAAGTTATCACGTTTTATGATGATGCCACTGAACAGAGGGTGACGATCAACTCATTGATAGGCTCTATCGTACTTAATAGTTTCCTTTAACTATTGCGCCAGCGCACGGCGGGTCTTTAGTGCAGCACTTTCTAATGTGCTGGGCGTCGCAACCTCATCCAGAAAGTTCGCGATACACCCCATGCAGGCCATGCGTTCTTCCACATGTGGCATATGGCTGGACTCTTCGAATACCTCACAGCGGATGCCACGAACCCGGTTAACGTAAGGCTCGATTACCGTCGGCGTTGCCTCGTCGTATTTTCCGGAAATCAACAGGGCCGGCGCCTCTATCCGGTCAAGGCGATCAACAATGCTCCAGTCTTTCAGTGTGCCGATCACGTGAAACTCGGTGGGACCGTTCATGGCGTGGTACACGGTCGGGTTTTTTTCGATCTGGTCAAAAGTGCGTTTCACTTCTTCTGGCCAAGGCGTGATGCGGCATACGTGGCGGTCATAAAAGACGCGAGAAGCTTGCAGGTACTCCGGATCGGACAACGTGCCTGCGGCTTCATGCTTCAGCAGTTTCTCCTGCACGCCTTCAGGCAGCTCGCTGCGCAGGCGATTGGCTTCGCTTACCCAGGTGCGCATGTCGGCGGGCGAATTGGCGATAATCAGCGCCTTCAATCCCTTTGGCTTGAGTACCGCATGCTCTGAAGCCAGCATGCCGCCCCAGGACTGGCCCAGCAGCGCGTAGTTGTCATTGATTTCCAGATGTTCAAGCAGGTTGTCCAGCTCTTTCAAAAACAGGTCGACTGTCCAGAAATCAGCGCTTTTATCGCGAATGGGGGTCGAGCGGCCGTTGCCCAGCTGGTCGTAGTGGATGACTGCTCGCCCCGTGCTGGCGATATCCTTGAACGAGTCCACGTAATCATGGGTACAGCCCGGGCCGCCATGCAGGATGACCAACGGTGTACTGCCGCCACGCAGGTCGCCGGTGATGCGATACCACGTTTGATAGTCGCCAAAAGGTGCGAAACCTTCCTTGCTCGTCATGTCTGCCATGTCGCCGGTCCCTGCTGGATAGTTCGGGGCACCATAGCGCTACGGGCAACATCTCATAACTATAGAAAGTAATAGGTTTTGGCGCTGAAACCGGTCACCCGTCGAGTAATCGATAATGCACGGCACGCACCACGGCTTGCACACGGTTTTTGGCACCGAGCTTCTGCATGGCCGAGTTCAGGTGCAGCGTGACCGTCGCGACCGAGCGACTGAGTTTGTCGGCGATTTCCCTGGCGGTCAGCCCTTCTGCGGCCCAGTTCATGCACTCGCGCTCGCGAGGCGTCAGCTTGATCGCGTTGCAGGAGCGTGTTTTCTGGTCAAAAAGAGGGTAAGCCGCTTCCTGAAACGCATGAGCGAGCAGCCCGAACTCGGCCAGACTCTGCCGCGCGTCCTCCAGCGCAACATGGCCACCGTCCGAGCGCAGCCCTGTCAGGGTGGCAAAACCGCCCTTGGGCATATGAATGGGCACTGTTACGCCGCACGTCATGTGCGAATCATGCAGGTAACGCACCACCGGGGTGTGCAGATCGGTGATGAAGGTCTGCAAGACAGTTTCGGCCTTGGGCTGATATGACCATACAAACGGCGAGACGCTGGCGACGGCCAGGTGCTGAACCGGGTCGATCTGGTAATAGCCCTGACTGCACCAGAGTGAATGCCAGTCGTCGGGCGTATTGCGCAATGAAAGCAAAGACGGGGTGATCAGTGCTCCATCATGGGACACAGGGACGGGGCTGTAATCGTAAATCACGGCATCGAATCCGAGGTTCGATGCCAGCTGCAACGCGCAATCTATTTGCTGATCCAGCGTAGAGGCTGATTGCAGACGCGAATTGAAATTCGACAGACTGATTTGCATGGCGTGACCTCCTTTGTCATTGAGCCGATCCGGGGTCGTAATATAGCAATTAGCAAAGACAGTGCCACGCACCCCGTCCGATTTGTTGTCAACGCCGTAAAACCTATAAGAATTGCTAGATGTCTGCCTGCGTTTTGCGCGATAGGGTGGATGCCATGAGTGGCGTCGCAGGGGAACACGATGGGGAGTGAGCGGGATGAGCGTGCTGAAACCGGACTCGACGGCAGGCCGATGTTCAACTACAACTTCGCCTTGGCTTTTTTCCTTGACGAAGTAGCGGCTCACTTTCCGGTCCTGCTGAATTTTCTGTCACAGCATCGGGGCGTCTGATGAATCTGGGTCGTTATCGCTTCATCCTCCAGCGTCCGTTGCAGCTGTTGCCGGTGCTGTTCGGCATCAGTCTGGTGACCTTCATTCTGGTACGTTCAATTCCCGGTGACCCGGCGCGGATCCTGCTCGGTTCCCGTTCCACACCGCAGGCGCTGGCGAATATTCGCGCCCAGTATGGGCTGGATGAACCCTTGTGGTCGCAGTACCTGTACTTCATGAAAAACCTGTTTCAGGGAGACATGGGTAAATCGCTGCTGTACAAGATCGACGTGCTCAAACTGATCGGTACGCGAATCGAACCCACGTTGTTTCTGGTCCTGGGCAGCGTTCTGCTGGCCCTGCTGATCGCCGTGCCTCTGGCCACGGTCGCCGCGCGCAACAAGGGCCGCTGGAGCGATAACCTGATCCGGGTCTTCACCACCACGGGGCTGGGCATGCCGGCGTTCTGGCTGGGCATCATGCTGATTCTGCTGTTCAGTGTGCGGCTCGGCTGGTTTCCGGTGTCGGGCTACGGCAGCGACTGGCTGGACAAGCTGCATCATCTGGTGCTGCCGTGCCTGACCATTGCGCTGGCTCTGTCCGCGGTGCTGATTCGCAACCTGCGGGCCAGCATGCTCATGGAGTTGCAGGCCGATCACGTCACCGCCGCGCGAGCGCGAGGTGTCAGTGAAGGTGCCTTGTTTCGTCGCCACGTGCTGCCCAACTCGCTGGTGCCTTCGATCAACCTGCTGGCCGTGAACATCGGCTGGCTGATCAGCGGCACCGTCGTGATCGAAAGCCTGTTCGCCATTCCCGGTATCGGTCAGTTGCTGGTGCGGGGCATTTTCAGCCGCGATTACATGGTGGTGCAGGGCGTGGCTATGGTGTTGGCCTGTGCCACAGTGATCGTGAACTTCCTCGCGGATGTGGCCACCGTTGCGGTTGATCCACGGGTGAATATCAAATGACCGTCGCGCAGGCTCACCTGCGCCCTCAATGGCGTTCGCGACTGCGTCTGCGTTTGCGCAATGGTCGGCTGGCGATGCTGCTGGGTGCTTCATTGCTGGGGCTGTGGTTGCTGCTGGCCCTGTTTGCACCGTGGCTGGCGCCGTATGACCCGATTTACCAGAACACCGACATGCGCATGCTGGCGCCGCACCCCGCACACCCTTTTGGTACGGACAATTTTGGCCGGGACATTTTGTCCAGAGTCATCTGGGCCGCGCGCATCGACTTGCAGATATGCGTCATCGGGGTGATTTTCCCGTTTATGATCGGCACCTTTGTCGGCGCGTTGTCAGGCTACATCGGCGGTCGGTTCGACAACCTGTGCATGCGGGTCATCGACATCGTGCTGGCGTTTCCGTTTCTGGTGCTGATGCTGGCGATCATCGCGATTCTGGGGCCGGGTCTGAGCAGCTTTTACATCGCGATGGCGCTGGTGGGATGGGTGTCATATGCGCGTTTGATTCGCTCACAGATTCTGGTCCTCAAGGAAAGTGACTTCGCACTGGCGGCCAGGAGCCTGGGCTTCGGTCATCTGCGTATTCTGTTTCGTCATCTGCTGCCCAACGCGATGTTCGGCTCGATTGTGTTTTCCATGTCCGATGCGGTGTTGGTGCTGCTCAGTGGCGCCGCGGTCAGTTACCTGGGCCTGGGCGTGCAACCGCCTCTGGCGGAGTGGGGCACCATGATTGCCGAAGGCCAGGCCTTTCTCACCTCGGCGTGGTGGATCTGCACCTTTCCGGGCCTTGCCATCGTGACGCTGGCGATGGGTTTCAGCCTGTTGGCTGACGGCGTGGCGCAAGTGCTGGGAGAGCGTCGATGAGTGTGCCAGTGCTGCAAGTCCGCGAAATGAGCGTGGTGGCGACCCATCTGGCGAGCCATCGCGGCGATGAAGTGGCGCTGGTCGACCGGTTGTCGTTCGATCTGCAACAGGGCGAGATTCTCGGGCTGGTCGGTGAAAGCGGCTCGGGCAAGACGATGGCATGCCGGGCATTGATGCAGTTGATGCCGTCGCCGGACCTGGAGGTGCGCGGCGGCTCGGTGTTGCTCAATGATGTCGATCTGCTGAAGCTGGATGCTGCGGGAATGCGCGCCATGCGCGGGCGCCGGATCGGCATGATTTTCCAGAACCCCAGCAGTCATCTGGACCCGTTGATGCGTATCGGCGAGCAGATCGCCGAGGGCTTTCGCTTGCATCAGGGCTCATCGAAGCGCGAAGCGCGGGCGCAGGCGATTGATCTGCTGCGTCAGGTGGGTATTCCCGATCCCGCGTCGCGTGTGGATAACTTTCCTCATGAGTTTTCCGGCGGCATGCGGCAGCGCGCCATGATCGCCGTCGCCTTGGGCTGCGGCCCGCAGGTGTTGATCGCCGACGAACCGACCACGGCGCTGGATGTGACAGTGCAGGCGCAGATTCTGCGTCTGCTGCTGGACCTGCGGGATCGTCACGGGCTGTCGCTGATCATGATTACCCACGACCTTGGCGTGGTGGCGCAAACCTGCGATTCCATCGCGGTGATGTACGCTGGCCGGCTGTGCGAGCATGGCAGCAAGCGCGATGTGCTGGCTCGCGCACGTCATCCTTATACACACGGGCTGATCGAGTGCCAGCCCGCGAGCAGCGCAGGAGGCGGTTTGTTGCGCACCATTCCCGGCCAACCGCCACTGCTTGATGCCTTGCCCGAAGGCTGCCGTTTTCACGCCCGTTGCGCTCACGCCGGACAAGGCTGCGCCGAAACATTACCCGAGATGCGCCCGATGGGGCCTGCGCAGGCCGCGGCTTGCCATTATCCGCTGAATCCGCTGACGGGTTATCAAGAGGCCGTTTCATGAGCGGCCCCACGCTGTTGAGCGTCAACGATCTGGTCGTGCGTTTTCCGGCCCCCGGATCAGGTTTTCTGGGGCTGAACAAGCGCTGGGTACATGCCGTCAATGGCGTGTCACTGCGCATTGCTGCGGGCGAAACACTGGGGCTGGTCGGTGAGTCCGGCAGCGGCAAAAGCACCCTGGGTCGCGCCATCCTGCGGCTGAATGACATTACCTCAGGGCAGATCGTTTTCGATGATGTCGATGTGGCTCAAGGCAGCGGCATCAACCTGCAACGCCTGCGCAGCGAAACGGCGATGGTCTTTCAGGACCCGTCTTCGTCGCTCAACCCGCGCATGACCGTCGGTGCCACGCTGGCCGAGGTGTTGAGCGTACAACGCAAGGTGGCGTCCTCTGAGATTCCGGCCCGGGTCATCGAGCTTCTGGACATGGTTGGCCTGCGCCCCGAATTTGCCAACCGTAAACCCGGCGCGTTGAGTGGCGGCCAGTGTCAGCGTGTCGGCATCGCCCGTGCGCTGGCCATCGAACCGCGTCTGATCATCGCCGACGAATGCGTGGCGGCGCTGGACGTGTCGATTCAGGGGCAGATCATCAACCTGCTGCTGGAACTGCGCCAGCGCATGAACCTGTCGATTCTGTTCATTGCTCACGACCTGGCCATCGTGCGGCGGCTGTGCGACCGGGTGGCGGTGATGTATCTGGGCCGGATCGTCGAAGAGGGGCCGGTTGAGGACGTTTTTCTAAAACCGCGCCATCCGTACACCGCTGCGCTGATCCAGGCGATTCCCGAAATCGACCCGGATCGTCCGCTGCCTGCGGAACCTCTGCCGGGAGAGCCGCCAAGCCCGCTGCATTTGCCCGATGGCTGCGCTTTTCATCCGCGCTGCCGGTTTGCCCGGCCGACCTGCGCCAGCCACGCACCGCCCACCCGGCATGCCGGTGAGCAACGCTACGACTGCGTACTGGATGCACCTGTTTTCTGATTGTGACGGACACCCTCATTTTTTCGACACCGGCAAGGAGTTCATGTGTATGAAAGCTCGACCAATGAAAATGCTGACCGTCGCCATGCTGGCGGCCTGTTCCCTGGCAGCGGGCGTGGCGGAAGCGGCAGGCGTACTGACCATCGGCCGTCGCGAGGACGGGACCACGTTCGACCCGATCAAGAGCGCGCAAAACATCGACAACTGGGTGTTTTCCAACGTCTACGACGTGCTGATCCGGGTTGACGACAAAGGCACAAAGCTGGTGCCCGGGCTGGCAGAAAGCTGGTCGATCTCGCCTGACGGTCTGACCTATACGCTCAAGATGCGGGAGGCAAAGTTCTCTGACGGTTCAGAGCTGACCGCCAGTGACGCCGTCTTCAGCCTGCTGCGGATCCGCGACGATAAAGGCTCGCTGTGGAGCGATTCCTACAAGATCATCGACAACGTCGTCGCGACCGATCCGCATACGCTGGTCATCACGCTGAAGCATCCTTCGGCTTCATTCCTCTCGCAATTGGCGTTGCCTAACGTTTCGATTCTTTCCGAGAAAGCCATGAAAAGCCTGGGTGAAGAAGCCTATGCCGAGCAGCCTGTCGGTTCTGGTGCTTTCACGGTGAAAGAATGGCGGCGCGGTGACCGCGTGATTCTGGCCAAGAACCCCAACTTCTGGGAGGCGCCGAGCGTCAGCCTGGATGGCGTCGAGTGGATCTCGGTGCCGGACGACAACACGCGTGTGCTGATGGTCCAGAAGGGCGAACTGGACGCTGCGATTCTGGTGCCGTTCTCGCGGATCGAAAACCTGAAGAAGAACCCCGATCTGGTGGTGCATCTGGACCCGTCCACCCGTGAAGATCATTTGCTGATCAACCACGAGCACGGTGCGCTGGCCAAACCGGAAGTGCGTCAGGCGCTGGACATGGCCATCGACAAGAAATCCCTGGTCGATGCTGCGACGTTCGGGCAGGGCACCGTGGCCAACTCGTACATTCCCAAGGGCGCGCTGTATCACTACGCTGACAACCTGCAACGCCCGTATGACCCGGTCAAAGCCAAAAAGATGCTGGCTGACGCCGGTGCGTCGGACCTGAAGCTCAATTACGTGGTCAACGCTGGCAACGAAGTCGACGAGCAGATCGCCGTCATGCTGCAACAGCAACTGGCCAAGGTCGGGGTGACCACTACGCTGCAAAAAGTCGACCCGAGCCAGAGCTGGGACATGCTGATTGCCGGTGACTACGACATCTCCGTGATGTACTGGACCAACGACATTCTCGACCCTGACCAGAAGACCACGTTTGTGCTCGGCCACGACACCAACATGAACTACATGACCCGTTACAAGAACGACAAGGTGAAGGAACTGGTCGCCGCCGCACGGGTTGAGATGGACCCCAAAAAGCGCGAACAGATGTACATCGATCTGCAGAAAATGGCCAAAGCCGACGTCAACTGGATCGACCTGTATTACAGCCCTTACATCAGTGTCTCGCGCAAGAATATCGAGCATTTCGGGCAGAACCCGCTGGGCCGGTTCACGCTTGAGGAAACCGTCAAGAAGTGAGTCGGGCAGGGCGCTTTGCCGTACGGCTGGCGCCCCTGTTTCTCACGAGATAAGCGCCACGTACGTTAATTTGTATCCTCAGGTTTACCGGGGCTTTGACGGGGGCAGCGGGTGGTAAAATCGCCGCCTTTTTACGCTGCACCCCCGCGGAGCCTTCATGCACAACCCCACCCCTCACCCCCAATCCCCGAACGCACTGGCGTTCCTCACGCGGTTCTTCGCCGCTGAATCTGCTGGCGGGCTGGTACTGATGGCCGCAGCGCTGGCGGCTCTGATCGTGGCCAACTCGCCGCTGGCCGACGGCTACTTTGCCGCGCTGCACACCGTATTCGCCGGGCTGTCGGTGGAGCACTGGATCAACGACGGCCTGATGGCGATCTTCTTCATGCTGGTCGGGCTGGAAATCAAGCGTGAAGTCCTTGCAGGCCAGCTTTCTTCGTGGAGCCAGAGGGCATTGCCAGGCTTCGCAGCACTGGGCGGCATGGTGGTTCCCGCCTTGATTTACGTGGCATTCAACTGGGGGCAGCCGGACACCATTGGAGGCTGGGCCATTCCGGCGGCGACCGACATCGCCTTCGCGCTGGGCGTGTTGTCATTACTGGGCAAGCGCGTGCCGTTGTCCCTCAAGATTTTCCTGTCTGCACTGGCGATTCTCGACGACCTCGGCGCTGTGTTGATCATTGCGCTGTTCTACACCAGCGATCTCTCGATCCCCATGTTGCTGGTGGCCTTTGCCAGCATCGCTGTGCTGGCTGCACTGAATCGACTGGGCGTGAAAAAGCTGTTGCCGTACCTTATGGTCGGCGCGTTGCTGTGGTTCTTCATGCTTCAGTCCGGCATCCACGCCACCCTCGCTGGCGTGGCGCTGGCGCTGTGCATCCCGCTGGGCAAACCCGATGAAGAAGCCAGCTCGCCGCTGCTGCACCTCGAAGAAAAACTGCACCCGTGGGTCGCCTTTGCGGTTGTACCGATCTTCGGATTCGCCAATGCGGGCGTGTCGCTGTCAGGCATCACCGTTGACACACTGGTAGACCCGGTCCCGCTCGGCGTCGCGCTGGGATTGCTGGTTGGCAAACAGGTCGGCATTTTCGCGATGGCGGCAATGGCCATCCGCACCGGTCTGGCCCGCTTGCCTGACGGCAGCAACTGGGGCCAGCTTTACGGCGTCGCGGCACTGTGCGGTATCGGCTTCACCATGAGCCTGTTCATTGGCGCACTGGCCTTCCCGGGCGCGCCGGAACTGGTGGACGAGGTCAAGGTGGGCGTGCTGATCGGGTCGGTGTTGTCGGCCCTGTTGGGAGTGGCGGTGTTGCGCAGGTTCGGGGCGCGGGTGTGAGTTTCTCTCGGCACCTCTCGTTCCTCACGCTCCAGCGTGGGAATGCAGTTCTGGACGCTCTGCGTCCCATTAATGTGCGGTTATTGCGCAGGTTTTGAGACGCCGGAGCGAACCGAGCCTTCGCTCGATGACCCGAAACACGATGTGTATGCATTCAATATCGATACATCCGTGCTGACCGCGCACGATCCACACGCCGCAAAAAAACGCCTCCACAAGGGAGGCGTTATTTTTTGTACTCAGCACACGGCTAAGGCATCACGCGAGGTCGAAGCGGTCCAGGTTCATCACCTTGGTCCAGGCGGCCACGAAGTCTTTGACGAACTTTTCGTTCGCGTCGGAGCTGCCGTACACCTCCGAGATCGCACGCAATTGAGCGTGTGAACCGAAGACCAGATCGACACGGGTGCCGGTCCATTTGACTTCGCCGGTCTTGCGGTCACGTGCCTCGAAGGTGTCGTTGGCACCCGAAGTCGCTTTCCACTCAACGCCCATGTCCAGCAGGTTCTTGAAGAAGTCGTTGGTCAGGCTTTCCGGGTTGTGAGTGAACACGCCGTGTTTGCTTTGCCCGACATTGGTATTCAAGACCCGCATACCGCCCAGCAGCACGGACATTTCCGGTGCCGTCAGGGTCAACAGCTGTGCCTTGTCGACCAGCAACGATTCAGCCGACACCTTGTAATGGCCCTTCTGATAGTTGCGGAAGCCATCGGCAATCGGCTCCAGGAAGCTGAACGACTCGACGTCGGTCTGCTCTTGAGAGGCATCGGCGCGGCCCGGTGTGAACGGAACGGTTACCTGATGACCCGCATTTTTAGCCGCCTGCTCGACGCCTGCGCTGCCCGCCAGAACGATCAGGTCGGCAATGGAAACCTGCTTGCCGCCCGACTGCGCACTGTTGAACTCGCTCTGAATACCTTCAAGGGTGTTCAGCACGTTCGCCAAGTGCGCAGGCTGGTTCACAGCCCAGTCCTTCTGCGGCGCAAGGCGCAGACGCCCGCCGTTGGCACCTCCGCGCTTGTCAGAGCCACGGAAGGTAGACGCTGCGGCCCACGCCGTCGAAACCAGTTGCGAAACCGAAAGCCCCGAAGCCAGTATCTTACTCTTGAGCGCCGCAACATCTTGATCATCGACCAGCGGATGATTGACGTCTGGAATCGGGTCCTGCCACAACAGTTCTTCGGTCGGTGTTTCCGGGCCGAGGTAGCGCGCAAGCGGGCCCATGTCACGGTGAGTCAGCTTGAACCAGGCGCGGGCAAATGCGTCGGCCAGTTGCTCGGGGTTGGCCAGGAAGCGGCGTGAAATCTGCTCGTAGGCCGGGTCGAAACGCAGCGCCAGGTCAGAGGTCAGCATGCTGGGTGCATGACGCTTGCTCGGGTCATGGGCATCCGGAATCTTGCCAGCGCCCGCGCCGTTTTTCGGCGTCCACTGATGCGCGCCTGCCGGGCTCTTGGTCAGCTCCCACTCGAAGCCGAAGAGGTTTTCGAGGTATTCGTTGCTCCACCGGGTGGGCGTCGATGTCCAGGTGACTTCCAGGCCGCTGGTGATCGTGTCACCACCTTTGCCGGTGCCGAACTTGTTGCTCCAGCCAAAACCTTGTTGCTCAAGACCGGCCGCTTCCGGCTCTGGACCGACGTTGTCAGCCGGGCCTGCACCGTGAGTCTTGCCGAAGGCGTGACCACCGGCGATCAGCGCGACAGTCTCTTCGTCATTCATGGCCATGCGACCGAAGGTTTCGCGGATATCCCTCGCCGAAGCAACCGGATCAGGAACACCTTCAGGGCCTTCCGGGTTCACGTAGATCAAGCCCATCTGCACGGCGGCGAGCGGGTTTTCCAGAGTACGTTCACCGTTGTCGGTGCGGCTTTCTTCGTTAGCGTGATTCTCCGGCTCGGCCACCAGTGTGCCGTCGCCAGGCTGCTGCATTTTCTTCTGCGCGCCGTAACGTTCTTCACCGCCCAGCCAAGTGGTTTCGGAACCCCAGTAAACGTCTTCTTCCGGTTCCCAGACATCCGGGCGACCACCGGAAAAACCGAAGGTCTTGAAGCCCATCGACTCCAGCGCAACGTTACCGGTGAGCACGATCAGGTCGGCCCAGGAAATCTTGCGACCATACTTCTGCTTGACCGGCCAGATCAGGCGGCGAGCCTTATCGAGGCTGACGTTGTCAGGCCAGCTGTTGAGCGGCGCAAACCGCTGCTGACCGGCGCCTGCTCCGCCACGACCGTCACCGGTCCGGTAAGTCCCGGCACTGTGCCAGGCCATACGAATGAACAGCGGGCCGTAGTGACCAAAGTCAGCCGGCCACCAGTCCTGAGACTGAGTCATGACATCGCGCAGGTCCTGTTTGACCGCTTCGAAATCGAGACTTTTAAATTCTTTGGCATAGTCAAAGCTCTCACCCATCGGGTCGGAGAGCGGGGAGTGCTGGTGCAGGATCTTCAGGTTCAGCTGCTTCGGCCACCAGTCACGGTTCGTTGTGCCGCCGCCGGCAGCATGGTTGAAGGGACACTTCGATTCAGTTGACATGCTTGATACACCTTTTGTCATTTTCGTCCGGCTATCCAGTCCGCTGGGACCTGGACAACGCTGAAAGAACTCATAGCACAGGGTTCATGTCGGCCGTTCGAACAACGATCAGGCCGACGCTACAGATACGCCGCGTGGCGACAGTCAGATTGCCGCGATGCGAGCCCACAACGTGCGCAGTAAACCTGAGCTCATTCTTATCTCCTCATCAGGGTAAAACCGTGCGGCCTCCGCCGACGCTTTCTAGATTAGCCTTCTTGGCGGATATTTCTAATAGAAAGAACGTTGGTAGGTGATAGGGATATTTGGTGGGGGCTGTGCTGGCGAATCTGGGTGGCGCTGTCATCGAAATGCCCAGTCATTCTGCTAGCCTGTGCTGCTGTTCGGACCGCAGACTGGATATATCAATGATCACCCTCCGCACCATGACAATGAACGACTACGACGCCGTCATCGAACTCATGCGCCACACACCGGGTATCTCAATCCGCGACGCTGACTCTCGGGAGTCGACCGCACGCTATCTGGCGCGCAACCCCGATATGAGCTTTGTGGCTGAAGCGGACGGCGTTGTGTGCGGCTGCGTCATGTGCGGGCACGACGGTCGCCGGGGTTATCTGCAGCACTTGATCGTCCTGCCCGAGTATCGGCGACAGGGAATAGCGCGGACGCTGGTCGAGCGGTGTCTTGAGTGCCTGGAGGGAATCGGGATTTATAAGTGTCATCTGGATGTGATGAAGGAGAATGAGGCGGCCGGGCGCTATTGGTCGGGGCAAGGCTGGGTGTTGCGGGAGGATATTGATCGGTATTCGATGGTGCGGCGAGGCAGTGGGAATGTCTGAGTTAATGTCGGCGGGTTAAACACCACCCGTAGGGTCCTTTCATAGTAGGCACTAGCCGTTTTCGGCACAAATCGCCCAAGTGCCGTTCTGCCGGAATGAAACTTGCGTCCACTTGGCCTTGTGACCTTGAAACGCATTAAGGGCAAGGCCGATGAATAACAATAATGCAGCAATAAAAACCGCCTCGAATGACGCGACACCCCTGCCTCATCTGCAGCGTTTCCAAACCTGTGACATCGACCAGCACGGCCGCAACCTTGGCGGATGGCAGGTCCGTTACGATCAGTTGACGCCCGGCGGCTTCGAAGGCGAGTTGACGGAGTTCCGCTCCGACTGGCTGCAGCTGGTCCGCGACCGCTCTAATCAGGCCTTGATCAAGAGTGGCGTCGCCTGGAAGGGGGCAATTATTTTCGCATTGCCCTTGAGCGCCAATGGTCCGGCTTTCTGTGCCGGGCATACGCTTCAGGAACCCAGCCTGATCGTTGCGCACGGCGAGAACCTTCCGGAATTGAGCACGCCGTTGCAGCTGGATGCCTTGGGGGTGGCGATTGAAGAGGGGCCCTTGGCTCACGCGCTGGAACGCCAAGGCAGTCGTTTCGAAATTACCGATCTTCCCAAGTGTTACCGTTTGACTGATTTGACGGTCAGAACGAGGTTCGCCGCGCTGTTCGATAATCTGTTGAATGGTGAGCAGGCGTGCCTGCAGAAGCTTGAACACGATTCGATTCGGCGTGGTATTCGTGATGCCGTGATGTTGCAGGTGCTGGAACTTGTAGCGCCTGATCGGGCGCCGCTTCTCAATTCGACAGCGCGCAAGAGAATGGTGGATCGGGCCCGTGATTATGCCTTGGCGCATCTGGACGAACCGCTGTCGATCCTGGACATGTGCAACCACATCGGCACCAGTCGCCGCAAACTTCAATACTGTTTTCAGGAAACGCTGGGCATCAACCCTGTGGCTTTTCTGCGCACATTGCGCCTCAACGCCGCGAGGCGCGAGTTGCGCGAAAGCAGCCGGATCGAACGCGTGCAGACGGTCGCCGCGCGTTGGGGTTTCTGGCATTTGAGCCGGTTTTCCAGTGACTACCGGACACTGTTCGGGGAAACACCGTCGCAGACACTACAGCGCACGCATCTTTGCTGAAAACGGATAACGGCAGAAAGCATGACTCAATAGCATGACCCCACCACCTTCGTGGTCAGGGGCATGCGATGAGTCATAACAATAATTCCAATATCAGACGCTTCACCTTAATGACGCTCGGCTTGATGAGCCTTGGCGCCACCGTTCAGGCAACTGAAAACGGAGCACCCACTACGTCTTTCGGCGTTTACGATTTCGGTGCCGGCATGATGCCTCCGTCGACGCCCGTGGGGACGCTGGGGATGCGCGTGGCGTTCTATTCGACCAATGTGCAGAAAGACCGCCACGGTCGTTCGCTGGACAACAATTTTTCGCTGGACGTTCTGTCCATCGGCGTTGGTTATTTCCGCATGACCGACTACCAGATACTGGGTGCGCGCTACGGCTACGGCGTGGCGGTGCCTTTCTTTCAGATGGACGCCTCGTTCCGGGTCCAGACGCCGGGCGGCCCGCTGGACCTGAAGGCGGACCCGTTCCGGATGGCCGATATCTCAGTCTCGCCGCTCATACTGCAATGGGACCTTTCCCCCAACCTGTTCGTGAACGCACGAATGCAGATTCAGGCCCCTACCGGCGACTACGACAAGAATCGTCCGATTTCGCCGGGGCTGAATCACTGGACGTTTTCTCCCACCGTCAACGCGACCTATATCACTGACAGTGGTTTCGAAGTGTCCAACAGCTTTCAGACTGACTTCAACACCCGCAATCCTGCGACTGACTACAGAAGCGGCACCGAATACCGCCATGAGTTTGCCGTGGGCCAGCACGTCGGTCCTTTTACCTTGGGATTGGGCGGGTTCTATTACCGGCAGTTCTCCGACGACGATGCGCCAGGGCTGGAAACCGGCAACCGCGCCCGAGTGGTCGCCGCCGGTCCTGCGATCAGCTACTTCACGCCCGGCATGCCTGCGGCGTGGTTTCACCTCTACAAGGAATTCGACGCGCGCAACCGCTCAGAGGGTTACACCGTGGCGTTGCGTGTGGGCCACAGTTTTTAGAGCGGTTGCGAGATAGGCGATTTTTTCTCAGCACGAATCCAGACCATCAGGAACCTTCATATGAAAGACATTCAGAACCTGTTGAACGATGAAGACGCGACCGGCCTGGCCGAATGGGTCAGGCGCGGCGAGGTCCAGCCGGTCGAATTGCTGGAGGCGGTGATTCAGCGCATCGAGCACGTCGAACCGCAGCTCAACGCCGTCGCCGAGCGACTGTATGACTCGGCCCGCAGCGCGGCTATGGACGCTGTAAAAAGCCAAGGCGTTTTTGCGGGCGTACCGACGCTCATCAAGGACCTGTTTACCCCGGTCAACGGCGCACGGATGAGCAATGGCTCCCTGGCCATGGGCGAGTTTCGTGCCCCCTTCGAAGCCGAAGTGGTCAGCCGCCTGAGGCGTGCCGGTTGCGTGTTCGCCGGGACGACCACTGCGCCCGAATTCGGTACGTCCTATTCCACCGAGTCCACCCGCTTCGGGGCGACCCGCAACCCGTGGAGCCTTGATCACAGCGCCGGAGGCTCAAGTGGCGGGGCTGCTGCACTCGTGGCGGCGCGAGTGGTGCCCTTCGCCCACGGCAACGACGGCGGCGGCTCGTTGAGAGTGCCGGCGTCCTGCTGCGGCGTATTCGGCTTCAAGCCCAGTCGCGGGCTGATGCCTTCCGGCCCGATGGTCGGCGAGGGCTGGGCCGGCCTGAGCACCGCGCACGCCATCACCCTGACCGTACGCGACAGCGCAGCCTTGCTGGACGCTACCGCCGGCATGGACCTTGGCGCGCCTTACGCAGGGCCTGTCCAGAACCTGCCTTACGTCAGCGCCGTCCAACGCGACCCCGGAACCCTGCGCATCGCACTGATCGAACAATCAGGCACTTGGCCCACCTCGGCCGAGAGCCTGGCCGCCGTGCGAGAAGCCGCGCAATTGTGCGAGTCCCTCGGGCACCGAGTCGAACCGGTCAGCCTGCCGGTCGTCTTGCCGGAGTTCCTCGACCACGTCTTCACCATCATCGGCGCCAACACCCGCAACCACGTCGACATGCTCGGCCGCATGCGCGGCTTTGACGTACAGGACGCCGAACTGGAAGCCCGCACACGCATCATCCTGCGCGACAAAGGCAACGTCAGCGGCGCGCAATACACCGCCGCCGTCGAATGGATGCACGCCCTGGGCCGCCAACTGGCAACGTTCATGCAGGATTACGACGTGATCCTCTCGCCCGTGCTGACACGCGAGCCGGCGCGGATTGGTGAGCTTGTTGTGCCAGACATGAGCCTGAGCCTTGAGGACATGATCGAGCGTTCGCATCGGTATTCGCCTTTTGCAGCGCTGTTTAATGCGAGTGGTCAACCGGCGATGTCGGTGCCGCTGTACTGGAGTGCTGCGGGCCTGCCAATGGGGGCGCATTTTGCTGGGCGGTTTGGGGAGGAGGGGGTGTTGTTGGGATTGGCTGGGCAGTTGGAGCGGGTGAGGCCTTGGCGGGGGCGGGTGCCGGGGGTTAATGGTTGTGGGGGGTGAGGGGCTGCGGGTTATTGGGTGCGCGCTTCGGAAGTCCATCGGGGTGCGCGTCGGCACATAACATGCCCGTTCGCCATCGTAGTGTCCGTTCATGTAGCCAGCGGCTTCAGGTCGATCTGGGGTAAAGAAAAACGGCCCAAGGCGCCTTTCTCTGCGAATTGCCGGGGTCGTTTGAAATCAGCTCAAAACCCCCGGCTTTCATTGGCAAAAAAGGGTATTGATTTTATTGGGGACACATGTTTCTTGGAGTTAGAAGCCGTTTTGCTAATGAAGGCTTAAGAGCTACTCATAAAAACATGGTTTCGATGATACTGGATATAGGGAAGGGCTTTGATGTGGAAGCGAACCTTTCGAGGCTGCTCTAAACCGTAAACCGTTCGATCATGTGTATTGATATTTTCTGACACCAATAGAGTCCCATCGTCAGTGAATGAGATTAAGCCTGCGTCAAGCAAAGCGTGCAGTGCTACGTTCAAGATAATGCTGTTAAACGGGTCTTTCGCTTCGGCGATGAGATCTGATTTGCATGCGGCAACCCCTTTTATATGAGCTGCCTCCAACATACATGTTGCACCCGATAGAGCGCATTTGGCTTCCCACACGTCTAGGGCTCGCGTCCTGAATTCGAGCTGAAATGTCCGCTCCTCTCTAACAGCCTGACGAAACATCGAGCCCTCAGGATCTTTCTGAATTCGTGTTGAAGAGACCAACCTATCTTCCGAGCGCTCGAGCTCAGATGCCAATTCCTCTTGGGACATATCCATCAGTTGCCTGATGGGGATTTCTACCCATCCAAGCGTAGGGCTAAGCGAGGAAGAGCTGGATTGGCCATGACGCCAAGCGTCCCGTCGCTGAGACTCTAGGCCTTTTTCCACTTTAAAGGTCTTTTTCTCCTTCCGAAGGTATGCACTCTGTACGGATGCAAGTGCTTTGAAAAACGTAGACGACTCAGGAGCAGCTTTAAAGCCGTGATTGTAGAGCCCCGTCAATCCTGCAAACGGCAGAAGTGCTCGAGCTTCCTTCGCAGGGGATCGGCTGCTGACGGGGATCCACACCGTCGAGTCTCCTGCCTCGTAGACTTTGATTTCAAGTGGGCTCATTTTGCGCTCTTCGACTATCCGCTCAGTTATCTGTGAAGTCACCTTATGCTAAAACCATCAATAGGGATATCTTCAGTTCGATTGTAGATTGGCAAAGTGCTAGAGGTTGTCTTTTCAAGAATACTACAGTCCCATGCTTTCATGTGAGCAGCGGTATACAGCATGCCTAACGTCATTTCCGTCTTGGCGCGTCGATCTTTAGATCTGAAAAATACGAAGATATCAGTCCCTTCAGGCTTAAAGTAACGATAGTGATCGTAGTCGCCGTTGGCAATGCCAAAGTGGTCAAAAAAAACCTCCATAAAGTCACTGGCGTCGTCACCGTCCAGTCCTAGATCCCAGCTGACTCTAGTAGCGAGGCTGAGGGTCTCAAATGCTTTTCGGCCAAATCCTGCATAAGAGTTAATGCTCTCTATGAGATAGTTAATTATTTCGTAATTTAGATCGCCTTTACCCATTTTTTTAAGCCTGATCTTGTTTATCTGCATGTTGCCAAGTTCATATGCAGTATAGGAGCATTCGATAACTGGCGTTGCCCGTGCGATGAAGCCCGAATGCTTCGTGTGCGGCGTGCGGCGTGCGGCGTGCGGCGCGCAAGCCAGGCTCAGGACATAAAGTGGTTGAGCTCGTAAAAAACAGGGTCGTGTGCGACTCCGATGCCTGACCTTCGCTCGTCGACTTCTGGTGCAGATCCTGGCCGTCCCCACCGAATCCCAGCCACAAAAAAAGACGCCCTAGGGCGTCTTCATTTGCAATTTGGTGGGCCGGGGTCATTTGAACTGGACCCAGAATTGGCTGTATTCATTGGTTTTTGTGCTTTCAGTAACTCTTAGGGATACACGCTGGTGTTTGCTTAACTGATCCTTGATCAGCGATTCTGCATATCGCCTGCGTTTTGCGCATCGTCGATGAGCTTTCGCTTGGCCCACACCATGGAGAAGGAGACTCTACGTATGAAGGTAACGGATATTGTCCATAACTACCCTGATGGCTCGCGCTTGGCTCGAGGTTTATGTCGGGTTAGATCATTCGTGAACGAATCAGGAATAGTGGTTCTGCTTACTGACTTGGGCAATAAAAATGATGGCCAGTCAGTTACTAATGCCATCGAGTGCATTATTAATTCGCTGCATGTACTAGGTGTTGTCATTGGACCGGCAACATTTTTGGAACACTACGAGCGGGAAGACCCTCGAGGCGATACCTTTGACATCGTCACCGTGAATTCTCCTGGTGGGACGCATTGGGAAACGATTAGTCGTGAGGAGGCATGTCGATTGATGGGGTGTCCACCAGTCGAGTTGGATGAACGGAGCTGGGCAAACGGTCGCATCGTTGAGGAAGCGGATCGGCTACGTTTTTCTAGAAACCGATTTTTCGACTCTCCTCATCGAGGGAGCAATGCGGTAATAAAACGTCGCCTGGAAATCGAGGGTGGAATGATTTCTAGGGCGGAAGTTCAGGCGTTGATCAGTGCAGGTGCGGGCGAACGAGATCTCCAATGTCTTTTGAAAAAGGACCTCTCAATTTTCGCAGAGACCTACGCTCAGCCAGATGATGAATACATTTGTTTCTCGGAGTTTCCTTTAGCAGACGGATACGTTGACTTTGTGGTGCTGACCGGGCGATCGCGTATGGACGTAATTCTGATCGAGATAAAGGGAGCTGACTTCAACTTGCTGAATTCGGATCATTACAAGGAGTTTAATTACAAGATCCATCAGGCAGCAGGCCAACTGAGGAACCGCTTAGGTCACATTTATCGAGAGCTCTCAACCTTCAGAGATCACGTCCATTCCGCGAGGGCACGAGCTGAGCGAGGAGATCTAACTCACAACGCTTTCGTAGGGCCGCACGATGGGCTCGAGGTCGACCCTCAGAAGGACATCAACATTCGTACTGTGCTTATAGGAGGACGGACGGGGGATGATCGTGCGGAAAGTGCTAAAAGGCACGACTACGAACACCACTTCACTCCACCAATCAGGGTTGAGTCCTGGGACACATGGATACGCAGGCTTCAACGTTCTTAAGCGCTTGGCTTGATCCGACCGGGTTCCCAAACGTGCCAGGGACCCTGAGTATTTTCGAATGATACGGGGGCGGAAACCCGCGTGGCTTTGGTAGCTACTGATCGGTTGACGTTGGTTGACAGTTGACGGGTTGACAGCAGCAGTTCAGTAGCTGAAGGAATGAACATCTGGGTTCACCAGTTCACTAAGCTGTGAAAACGTCGGCTACTCAAGATGCGCGGGTTCCCTGCCCCGTATGCAGCGTAAGTCTCTAGGGTCCCCGGTCGCTGTTGGATCACTCCGCTGGTGGAGCCTGTTTCTTAGGGGGGGGGAGATGCATGAAAAATGCAGTGTAACAGGTGTTACGAGTGTAATTATTTTTTAACCTATTGAAATAAAAGGATAAAATTACCGTTACACCACTGTAAAAGTTCTGACGTATCTCATGTAACAACGCGTAACTGTGTAACGTCGCTCTTACCTATGTCACCCGAAGCAAAACGGTACTGTGGCTGTCTTCGGCCAAAACCGTCATCCTCGCAGAGGAAACCGAGGCGTTCGGGCACTTGGCTATCGACGTCTGTTAGCAGCAAATTTTTCAGTTCGGCCAGGCTACGACATGCATCCGGCATGGTGAAATTCTCCGACTCGTCCGGGGCGCAAAACGAGGGTGGTGACTGGGGCTTCTTATGTTGGCACCCAGCGCACGTGAAGTGTGGCATCATGACACTGTCTGTATGCGCACCTGTCTACCCAGGGGTACCAACATCAGCATCATCGCGTTTTATTTTAATCGGCTTGAACTTTTATAGCGTGGATCAGGGAATGGATGGCTATCACGGAAACTACAAATACAAGATAGTTGGCAGAATTGGCGAAGGCGGCTTTGGGTTTGTAGAAAAAATTGAGCTGTTCAATATTGCCGACCACAGATGTGGCGAGTATGCCCGCAAGTCGCTTAGTGATCTAGAACCTGATCTCCGCGAAGAATTTCGAAGACGTTTTGCACGTGAGGTATCATACCAAGCGTCTTGCGTACACACCCATGTAGCCAACATCTATCTGTGCGATCTAAAGTCAGATCAGCCGTGGTTTATTATGGATCTTGCGGCAGGAGATCTGCAAAAGGATATTGATAAGGGGCACCTCACTACCTCCCAGAAAATCAGTGTGCTGCTCATGGTGGCGGATGGTCTTATTTACTTGCATTCTTTGGGCTATCTCCATCGCGATATAAAGCCATCCAATATTCTGAGATTCAAGGATGGAGTTTATAAGGTGTCAGACTTCGGGTTAGTGAAAAACTTAGACAAAAGCTCCGAGTCCGAGGTTATCACTAAAATCGCAACAGCGATGGGCACCGCGAAGTACATGGCTCCCGAGATAGCAATTGCGGGAGAGTATAGCAAGAGAACCGATATTTTTGCGCTAGGTGTCCTATTGGAAGATCTGGATATGTTAGATGATTCAGGCGTACATGAAGTGTTTAAGAAGAGCACTGCTCGTCGTCCTCTAGATCGTTATTCAGAAGTCCAAGATATGCGAAATGAATTTCTTGCCGCCGTCTCAGGAGTACACATATGATCAAGCTCTTAAGCTCAAGTGTATTCTCATTTCCCAAAGAGCTAGCGCGAAAAAATGAGGACTCTATTCTGCCTCCACGCAAGTTAGGTGGCGGTTTTCTGATGGCTGTAGCAGATGGTGTAGGCTCTTATGCTGGTGCAAGCAGCGCATCAGAGTCAGCTATTGAATATTTGACAAGCTTGCAATCGACGGCATTTGAAAGTGCTGACGCCGTTGAGCAAATTTTCAATCAGATCAAAATTCGCGTTTCAAATTTGATCCATGAAAATCCTAGCTACTTTGATGCCGCGACGACTTTGACTTTTTGCTATGCGGGAGAGAAAGGAATAAAAATTGGTCATGTAGGCGATTGTCGGGTATATCTGAAGTTGGATCGCAAGCTTCTTCAGATTACTAAAGATCATACCCAGCATCAGATGCTGATAGACGAAGGATTATACAAGCCTTCTGAACTTAAAGAGGCTAGCGGAAAGAATACGCTATTTTCAGCCATATCAAAGAAAATCAACCTTCATTTTCAAGAGGTTTTCTTGCGGTATGATCAAATCTGCGCACATGATGGAAGTGTTAATTTATTTATAATGTCGGATGGCGCTTATCATTCTTGGGAGTTGAGGCCGCGCTTTTTGGAGAGTACTCTAGAGGATCCCAACCGTTTTGCCGCAAATCTCCGCAGACGGATTGTTCGACTGGAACCAACGGATGACTGTTCGCTAATAGCCGTAAAGTTGACAGTTAAGCCGCAACTTGAACTTTTCGACTAGTATTTTTGAAAAAATCTGACTGCGTCCTTAAAAAGTCGAATTCAGTCAGATTTTTAAATTTAGCAATACTGATGGTCTGTGGGTCGCATAACTTCTGAGTCCACAATTGAGAAGCTATTTATACATCGGCTGAATTGGGTCAAAAGTGTGTAAAAAAGATCTGAAAATCTCGTCCCTACGCAGAATCTGTATCTGCTCGCTTGGCGATAAATTTCAGATTTAACGTGGAGGTGCATACTTCAATTTTGGCAAAACACTTTTTACACACTATGGGTCGGAAGTTTTCATCTACGAGGCGCATCTCAATGGAGCCTTCCATTAATGTTCGTGCTAACGAAGCGGATTGCTCCCAGATTCGTATCTACACGCCGAAGACAATCGTAAGCGCTCCATAAACCCCACCGGCTTCATGATGGGTGGTGCGCTTAGCTAGGTGATACCGGCGAGCAGTTCCACGGTAGCAGCGCTTCGTAGTCTTCAACTGATGAGGCCGCCGGCAGGCGTTCCAGTGCGTGGCGCAGCCACGCATAAGGCTCTTGGCCATTGGCTTTGGCAGTCTCGACCAAGCTGTAAAGTTGAGCACTGGCCGTTGCGCCCTTGGGCGTGTCGCTAAACAGCTAGTTCTTTCTTCCGATCACGAAGGGACGGATCGCGCGCTCAGCGGCGTTGTTGTCGAGTGGCAGGTAGCCTTCCTCGACGTATCGCTCCAGCTTGCT
>NZ_MTSA01000020.1:0-97480 GCF_002157375.1 Pseudomonas syringae | reverse complement strand
GTATTCTTCGCGAGCGGGATATGCAGAACGCTCAGCGTTATAAGCAAGCCCTTGTGGGAGCGGACTTGTCCGCGAAGAGGCCATTACATTCTCCGAAGATGCATCGTCTGAACCACCGTCTTCGCGGACAAGTCCGCTCCCACAGAAAGCTCGTCTGAACGGACAAGCGAAGCATCGCCCGGTCCGCTCCCACGGCCTTCGGCCAGAATCAAAAACTCGTGCCATGCAGTCACTCAATAAGCGATCCGGATGTCCTGAAAGTTCAGGTCCTGCTCGACCTGCCCGGCATCGCCCTCGTCAAACAACAGGCGGTGAATACGTTGAGCGGTTTGCTGGAAGCCGACGCCACCAAGGCTTTTCAGGTCGTATTGGTGGCTGTTGATTTCCGCGCGCACACGTCCCGGATGGGGCGACAGCAACAAAATGCGATTGCCCACCACCAGCGCTTCTTCGATGGAGTGCGTGACGAACAGCAGCGTGAAACGCACCTCGTCCCACAGCTCCAGCAGCTCTTCCTGCATCTTGCGCCGGGTCAGTGCATCCAGCGCGGCGAACGGCTCGTCCATCAGCAGGATCTTCGGCTGCATGGCCAATGCCCTGGCAATCGCCACACGGGCTTTCATGCCGCCGGACAACGTGTGCGGGTAGGCATCGGCAAACGCGCTGAGGCCGACTTTTTCAAGGTAATAACGCGCGCGCTCCAACGCCTCGGGACGCTTCAGCGTGCGCGACGCAAGCAGCGGAAACATGACGTTCTCGATCACGGTTTTCCACGGTGGCAACTGGTCGAATTCCTGAAACACCACGATGCGGTCGGGCCCGGGTTCAGTCACCTGATGACCCGCTAGACGAATCTCGCCCTCGCTGGGCCGGATGAACCCTGCCACCGCTTTCAGCAAGGTCGATTTGCCGCAACCAGACGGGCCAAGCAACACAAAACGATCAGACGGGTCGACCTCGAAACTGACCTGATGCGTCGCCCTCACCACACGTTCAGGTGTGCGGTATTCGAGGCTGACGCCGCGGACGTGCAGCAAGGCTTCAGCGTTGTGCTGAACGACCGGTTGCGATTGGTCGCTCGTGCTGGCCGTGTGGCCTTGCGCGACAGCATTCATGAACAGCTCTCCTGAATCAAAACGGCGCAGTGCCTTGAATGGTCGTGCGATGCAGCTTGCGCCGCAGATGGGCCGGGCAACCGGCGGCCAGGTGAATCAGGGAGCGGTTGTCCCAGAACACCATGTCGTCGGGCTGCCATTGATGCCGATAGATGTGCTCGGGCTTCACGCTGTGGGCGTAAATCTCATTGAGAATCTGGCGGCTTTCATCTTCAGGCAGGCCGAGGATATGAGTGGTGAACCCCTCGCTGACAAACAGCGCCTTACGCCCGTTTTCAGGGTGGGTGCGCACAATCGGGTGGCTGACCTCGACCACTTGAGCCAGTTGCTCGGCGGTCAGGGTCGGGCGCCAGTTGACAGCGTTGTGGCCTTCCGCATAACGCGCGGTGTAGCTATGAACCGCCGAGCGCCCTTCAACGGCATCGCGCAGATGCTGCGGCAGTGTGTCCCACGCCTGATGCATGTCCGCGAACAGCGTGTCGCCGCCTTCACTCGGCAGTTCCTGGGCGTACAGCATCGACCCCAGGCTCGGCAGCTCTTTGTACGACAGGTCCGAATGCCAGTACTTACCGGCATCGCCCAAGCCCACCGGCTTATCGTTCTCGACAATGTTCGAGACGATCAAAATCTCGGGGTGATTGGCCAGCAGAAACTGCTTGAGCACATGGATCTGCAACACACCAAAACGCCGGCTGAAATCGATCTGCTGTTGTGGCGTGATCTTCTGGTCGCGGAACACCACCACATGGTGATCCAGATGCGCCTGATGCACGCGAGCGAAATCGGCATCATCGAGAGGCCTGGACAGATCAAGCCCGACGATTTCAGCGCCCACCTTGTCAGTGAACGGACGCACTTCAAACGATTGCGACGCGAAGCGAGGGGGCGATGCAACGTGGGAGACTGCTGGCATGAGAACTCCGACTCCAGAACAGATGTGACTGAAGAGGGAACTTTATAGGCATAAGAAAAATAATTTAAATACCGTTAAGGAATATGCATAGCGCTGGATGCTTCAGACCTTTTCTCTGTATCGACAACCAGCACAAATGTGTCACGGCAGATACATCCAAGTGTAAGAACGCCTTGCTAGGGTCTGCGCCTCATCCAGACCGAGTGAAGGCGTACGCTATGCGATCCAATAAACAGGTTGCCCATGTCATGGTGTCTTCATTGATACTGTCGTTGCTTGCGGTATCGGTGCAGGCTGCGAGCCGTTCGGGTGACAACAGGATCAATGGCGTTGATCTGCTTTCCGGGTTCAATACCCTGTGGACGACCGGCGCGACCTGGGATACCGGCACACCGACCGCACTGGGTCAGAGCCTGCTCAGGCGCAACCTGCAAATTGTGGTCGACCGCGCCAACTCCCGCACAGTCGCTCAGGAAACCGCCGCCTACTTCGATGACCGTCGCGACCAGAGCTACAGCGCCATCAGCGGCCTGGGTTCCTTGAGCGATGGCTATAAGGCAGGCGCCGGCGCTTTCACGACCATCACGCAATTCGATGACAGCAACAAAACCGTCAAGTACGACGACAAAGGCAACGGCGCAGGCAGCTCATCTTCCGCGCTGGGCAAAGTCGTGGATCTGGTCGGCGCTGTGCGCAACGATGCGTCTACCACGCCGGCCAAATCCCACTATCTGTACCCACGGCCGTGGCGCCAGAGCCTGGACGGTCAGAGTCTGGCATTCGTGGTTGCGCCTTCACTGCGCCCGGCCGAAAGCACTACACCGGCCAGTGACTCGGGTTTCCCCAGCGGTCACACCAACGCGGCGTATCTGTCTTCATACGCACTGGCCTACGCGATTCCCGAGCGCTTCAGCGAGTTGATGCTGCGCGCCTCGGAAATCGGCGATAACCGCATCGAAGCCGGCATGCACTCGCCGTTCGACGTGATGGGCGGGCGTATCACCGCGACCTACTTTGCCATCGACAACCTGTCGAACCCGGCCAACGCCCAGTTGCGCGCCGATGCTCGCGCCCAGGCGCTGGCCTATTTCACGGCGCAGTGCGGCGGTGACGTCAACACCTGCATGGCGACCATCGACCCGGCCACCGACCGCACCTCGCAGCATGCGCAGGACAAGGCATTGTTCACCTCGCGCATGACCTACGGCTTCGACCCGGTCGGCCCGACCAACCTGGCACCCGTGGTGCCGACCAACGCCGAAGTGTTGCTGGAAACCCGCTTCCCGTACCTGGACGCCAGTCAGCGCCGCGAGATCCTGGCGACCACTGAAATTTCGTCGGGCTACGCCGTGATCGATCAGTCGGGGGGTTATGGCCGCCTGAACCTGTACGCGGCAGGCGACGGCTATGCGGCATTCAACTCGAACGTCACGGTCAACATGAACGCCAGCCTTGGCGGCTACAACGCTATCGACGCCTGGCGCAACGACATCAGCGGCAGCGGCGCGCTGATCAAGAACGGCACCGGCAATCTGATGCTGACCGGTAACAACACCTACTCCGGTGGCACCGTGATCAACGGTGGCGTCCTGACCGGCCACGCCCAGGCGTTCGGCAGCGGCACCATTACCGACAACGCCACGCTGGTGGTCGATCAGTCGACCAACGCGACCCTGGCCAACACGCTGGCGGGCAACGGTGCCTTGATCAAACGGGGTGTCGGCTCGCTGAACCTGACCGGCAACAGCAGCCTGTCCGGTGCAACCACTGTGCAAGCGGGTCGTCTGGCGGTAAACGGCAACCTGGGCAATTCCATCGTCAGTGTGCAGCAAGGCGCAACACTGGGCGGCAACGGCACCGTTCGCGGCATCAACGTCGCTCAAGGCGGCGTGGTTGCACCGGGCAACTCGGTGGGGCAATTGAACGTAAACGGCGACGTCAACCTCGCTCAAGGTTCGGTGTACCAAGTAGAGTCGGACGCCAACGGCAACGCTGACCGCATCGTCGCCAGCGGCCGTGCGACCATCAATAACAGCACACTGTCACTGGTCGAAGGCGGTAACTGGGTCGCCGCGAGCCGCTACTCGATTCTTTCCGCAGCCGGCGGCGTGAGTGGTGCATTTGCCGCAGTGCAAACCAACTTCGCCTTCCTCACCCCGACCCTGAATTACACCGCGACCGATGTCGGGCTGACCCTGGCTCGCAACGCACAGACGTTCTCAAGCCTGGCGACCACCGACAACGCCCGAGCCGTCGCGCAAGGCCTGGACAGCGCCGGCGCAAACAACGCGCTTTGGCGTCAGGTGGTACAGGATGATGCATCGACCGCCCAAGCGACGTTCAAGGCATTGTCCAACGAACTGCATGCCTCGACTCAGTCAGCGTTGATCGAAGACAGCCGTCTGGTACGCAACGCCATGAACGACCGCATGCAGCAAGCGCAGTCGGCACAGGCATTTGGCAGCAGCACACAAACCCTCGCTGGCGATGCGTCGCGTGGTGTGGTCTGGACTCAGGCCATCGGCGCCACCGGCAAAACCGAAAGCACCCGCGACGTCTCGGGCCTCGACACGCACACCAGCGGCTTGCTGTTCGGCGCTGACGTGCCGCTTGACGACACTTGGCGTGTAGGCGCACTGGCCGGTTTCAGCAACAGCAGTTTCGACGTGCGCCATGCCTCCGGCTCCACCGACAGCGACAACTACCACCTGGGTGTCTACGGCGGAGCCAAGTGGGGCCAGCTTGCCTTGCGCCTTGGCGCGGTGCGCACCTGGCATGAGCTGACCGCCAAGCGCACGCTGGACCTGCCCGGCTCGTCCGAGCACTTCAAAGAGGATTACAAGGCGGCGACCAATCAGGTCTTCGGCGAATTGGGCTACGCCATCGAGATGGGCAACGCGCAGCTCGAACCCTTCGCTAACTTGGCGCATGTGCGACTGGACACCGACGCCTTCGACGAAAACAGCAACGCGATCAGCCTGCAAAACAAATCCCAGGACAACCACATTACCTTCAGCACCCTCGGCCTGCGCGCCGCCACTCGCCTGAGTGTCGGCAGCGTCGCGGTCAAACCCAACGCCACACTGGGCTGGCGTCGTGCCTACGGCGATGTCACACCGGAAAGCCGAGCAGCCTTCAACGGCGGCAGCACCTTCGAACTCTCCGGCGCACCCATCGCACGCAGCGCAGCGGTACTCGGCGCAGGTGTTGATTTAGGGTTGAGCGACACACTGAGCGTCGGGGTGAGTTACAACGGCCAAGTGAGCAGCGACGCATCCGATCAGACGCTGAATGCTCGAGTAACGTTGGCGTTTTAAGGCTGAAATAGCGTCACGTGTGCTGTTCCCTGTTGGCATTCAGGGGGCAGCATGCGGGACTTTACGACTCGATGCGTAGGAACACCAAGTAGGACCTGTCAGAAAAACCCAAGCGGCTTTGACATCATTATTGGCCCTCTCTACCGTGCCCCTGCAAGCAAGCCGGGACCGTCAGGGAGACGCCGAATGTCGCTATGGAACATCCTGCCCACGTGGTTCGATATAGAAAGACGCATGACCCATCGCATGGGCTATCAGAGTGGGGGCAGCTTCGAGCACGGCCTCAACCATGAACCCGTCCCGACACTGCGCCTCAACCTTCGGCGCATCAGCACGATCAGAACTGCGTTCATCCGGGCTGAATGGGAAGCGGCGCGGCTGATTGGGCGGCGCTTCGCAGACATCGATATTGCCAGCATCATCAACGACCTGATAGACGTGATTAGCCAGATGGCCATGATCGTCGCGGGCAGCACGCTCGCCGGGGGCGCGATAGGCGCAGGGGTCGGCGCAGGTTTCTTTGGAATTGGCGCAGTCCCTTCTGCCGCAGTGGGTGCCGCCGCCGGCCTGGAACTCAGCACCTGGATTCTTGGCATTCTCGGCCTGGCCTCCATTGCCGAATTTTTCATCGACGGCCTCCCACGCATTGCCGAGCATTACAAGCGTGGCATCAAAGTCGCGTGGGAAGGGACGCGTGGTGAACCGGGACTCAACCCGTTCGGTGGCGGCGATGATCCCTACGTTATAGACCGCGCCGCACATCACATCGCCCAAGGCCATGCGGCTGAAGCACGTCGCGGAGCGACACTCATGAATTCTAAACTTGAAAGATGCAAGTAGGGAGCATTTATGGACGAGCACTTTAGTTTTTTTCTTAAAAAATTCGTCCCTGAAATTTATCGTTATGAGGTGCCTGAGACGAGCATTGCACGATACAAAAACAAACTTCCAGATCAGCTGCTCAGCTATTGGACTGAACACGGCTGGGCTGGATATGCCGATGGATTATTTTGGACGGTAAACCCTCAAGACTACGAATCCATCATCAGTCACTGGATCCCTACTACAGGACTTAATCAGACTGAAAAATACCACGTCATTGCACGCGGAGCTTTCGGCGTACTTTATGTATGGGGTGAAAAGGGAGGGCACTGCCTTAACATTTCCAGCTACGCCGGGCGCTACTACTCTTTTTCCAACCCCTTTACTGGAGAAAAATTAGAACTGGGAGCCCACGTTTTTTTCTCCTCATTAAATCCTGCCTATAACGACTTATCTGATCTATTTAAACCGGCTCTCGAAAAACTCGGCCCACTCAAAAGTGACGAAATGTACGGCTTCGTCCCTGCTTTGGCACTCGGCGGACCGATGGAATTAGAAAATCTGCAAAAAGTTAAAACCATCGAACACTTAACATTCCTGTCTCAGCTCTCGCCCCTTCAGGACTGGGGATTCCCTGATGTTTGACTGCAGCAATGGATTCATTTTCAAGGCGCTCTTGGCACGGGTTGCGTCATGGATGGGCACTGTACGTTTCCTCAGAAACCCTGGCCCATCCAGACTCAGTGAAGCGACATCAGCCCCGTTTTTCATTTTCCGGCTTTCTGGTCAGCCTCAAGCATCGAGGACGGGAATGGCGCGCGGGCTTTTGCAAACCACCACATGGCACCTGCCCCGAGAAGGGAAGTCAGCACGGCCAGTATCAGGATGACCTGCTGGGTGCCCAAGGGTGCGGCCAGCAAAGCCACCAGCAAACCTGCCAAAGGCTGGGACAGGTTGTTAAGCAACGTGATCACGCCGACCGTCTTGCCGAAGTCCTGCTGCGGTATCACCCGCTGCCGGATAGTGCGCATGTAGACGTTAAACATTTTGTCGAAACCGACGATCAACAGAAACCCCACCGTATAGCCGATCAGGTTAGGGCTCAGGGCGCTGATAAATGCCCCGATTGCGATCATTGAATACCCGACCCCACCCAGGACCCGCAGAGGCAGCACAACACGGGCCAGAAAGAACAGGATCACGATAGTGGTCACCGCCCCCGCCGCCTGCAGCCCTGCGTAGTTGTCTTTGCCTGCGCTGTACTCGCCGATCACCATGGCTGCCGAGGTCGCCAAGGTCACCCCGACGATCAGGTTGACCCCTACCGCCAGTGTGATGATCTTTTTCAATTCCGCCAGGCTACGGATATGCCCGAATGCAATCCGCAACGGCTGCAGCCAGATGTCCTGATGCTGCTCGAACACCTCCAGCGTCATACGGCTAAGACGTTGCCACACCAACATGCTCAGGTCTGCCAGCAGGAATAATCCGGCGATCCAGAGCACCACCCAGTGCCAGGCCCACACCTCCAGCATCAGTGCTGCGACCAGAGGCCCGAGAACGAGTCCCGTCTGGTCGGCGATCTGGGAATAGGACAATGTTTTGGTGTAGCTGTAGTGCTCAAAGATATGCGGCATGAGCACTTCGCGCGCCATGATGCCTTGCGTCGTCAGCACCCCGCACAATGCCGAAAGCACCACGAGCCATCCGATGCCGTCGAAGAGTGCGTAGAGCACCATCGCCAACACGCAGAGCAATGCCCGGTACACCTGACTGATGTGCAGAATTCTGATAGGCGAGTACTTGTCGCACAGGGCACCGCATACTGGAAACGCGAGAAACCTCGGTAACGATTCAACAAAAAACGCCAGCCCGGCCAATGAAGCGCTCTGGGTGGTCTGGAACACCACAAGCGGCACAATAAACAACAGGATCTGATCCGCCAGCCTCGATAGAAAAAGCGAGGTAAAGAAAGCGAGGTAATCCTTACGCATGGAGAACTCCTGTCAGTAAGCAGTGCGGCATAGCGCCAAAGGAAACTCAGTAGGCGGATCCCGAAACGTCATTGAGATTATGTCGCTCGTCACCCTGCAGTGGTGGATTGAAAACGCTGACCAGTATCAAGTCTTGCTCCTTGCCGCCGCGCAGGAAGTGGCGATCATGTTGATCAAGCACATACACATCTCCAGGTCGGATCGGAAATACATTGCCTTGCATGTCTTCGACCTCACCTTCCCCTCCGATGCAATAGCACGCCTCTAGGTGATTTCGGTAATGCAAGAGCGATTCTGTGCCCGCGCGGACAATGGTATGGCACAGCGTAAACCCCATAGCATCTTGTTCGGTCAGCAGACGGTGACTGGTTCCGGCCCCCCATTCGACGAAGTAAGGTGTTTTCTCGACATCGGTCTTGTTGCGAACGAACATGTGAAACCTCTCTGAGACAGTCGATTGGAAACCAAATCAGTTCTTTTGAGTGCTGGCAGCGACGGGCCGCAGAATGGCATCGCCACAGGCCTGCATCGTTTCGTTCCAGGACACGTCGCGGTGCGCGACCATGGCCTGGATATCACGCCAGTGGCGCTGAAGCGGGTTACTGGCTACCAACGAAGACGCGCCGAGCCTTTCCACTAACCGGCGTACAGCCTGCAGGCACTGGTCCGCCAGATAAGCGCGGTCGCGCTTCAGCTGTAATAGTTGCTGCGCGTCCAGCCCCTGGTCATTGATACCCGCCTCATGCAGACGAGTGATTAACGAGTCATACAACAGCCCGGCGCTGTAAAGCTGCGCGGCCGAATGGGCAGCCTGTTCGGCGATCCGGGGATCGCTGACCGTTGATGAACCGTTGAGAGCAGCTACAAACGCCGCAAGTGCGCCCTCGGCGCAGCCCAGTAGAGGGCCAATGATTGAGGTGGTCAGGTAGGGCACAAGGGGCACTCTGTCTATGTAGTCGCCCGCTTGCGCAAGCGGGTCCTGCGCAAACACCTTATGCAGCGCGAAGACACGATCATGCGGCACCAACAACCGGCGGAGCAGCACGTCGTGGGAACCCGTTGCCGCCATACCGCAGCTGTCCCAGCTATGAAGCCTCTCAACTTCACTGGCGGCGATCAGCACCAGAAAACGCGCCGTATCAGCCGCTTCCGGGTGGTTCGGGCAGGGGGCGTTGAGCATCAACCAGGTCGCGTCCTCAATACCTGAACTGAAGCGCCACCGCCCGTCAACCCGAACACCGTCCGATTCAAAGGACAGCAGACTATCGGCGCTGGTGGAGGCTGAAGCGAAGAGCTGTCGCGGGCCATGGTGGTAAAGCTGGTCTACGCAGACAGGAGGTAGTCGCCGGGCAATTGAGCCGTGCCCTCCCACTAACGCCAGCATCCACCCTGTCGAGGCGCACGCCCGAGCGGCAATCCGTGCGCTTTCTATCAGCGTGGGCCAGTGACCGGTGCTTGTGACGCAAGCGCGCGGCGACACCAGATCCAGCCAGCCTCCGGCAAACAGTTCGTCAAATGTGTTGCCGCTCAGCCGACGATTTTTTTCAGCTGCCGCAGCCCGCTCCCGCCACAAAGGCAGGTGCTCGACTGCCCGCTGACACATCGAGGGCAATGCGTTGGGCTGGAACGCTTGCTCCGCTGGATCAAGCATCGCCAAGCTCCACACTCTCGTTTTGCGCGTGAGCTATAGCGCCAAGACGCGAACGTTCAAAGCAAAAACCCGCCGGCTGGACGGTCGGGCCCAATAGACCCAGAAACTGCTCGATCTTTTCAGGGTCGTCCGAGGCAATGAACTCACAGAAGTTGCTACTGCTCCACAGGAGATGCACACATCTAAACCGAGCGGACAGGGCACTCACCAGTTCTTCCAGTGTGACCTGACCGTTTTGCATGTGCTCGAGCATCTGCTCGCGCTTCCAGCGGATCTCTTCTTCACTGAAGTAGCGGGTCTTGAACTGCTCGTCCTTGATCCGCTCCCGCAGCAGGTATTCTTCCGGATCGGGATGGTTAAGCTTCTCAAGGAAAAATACCAGGCCGCCGGGTTTTAGAAATTGTTTGATATGGGAGATTTGGCCGACGCGATCACGGGTATAGAACTGAAATGCGGCCATCTCGTAAATGAAATCGAATCCCTCGCTGAAACGATCGTATTCGGGGGTTTGCAATAGCTCTCTTGTTACCTTGAACACCGACTGTGGAAAGAACAGCGACAGTGCCGGGTCGGCATACCGGTCGAAGGCTATCTGATTGGCCCCGTTTGGAGAGGACGTAAAGCTTTGAATCAGACCGTGCGAATGGTCAGCAAGCGCACGGCCCTGACTTCCGTCAAAGGCGTCCACTTCGAACAGGCTGAAGGTTTGACCTGTTTCTCTGCCATAGCGCTGAGCAAAACGGGTCAGCGCAACACCGACTCTGGCCAGTTCTTCGAGGATGTAGGGCACGCTGGCCAGGAAGTGGGAGAATAATGGCCCGGCGCCTGCAATCAGGCGATCGTGATAATCGAGGACGCATCGGTCCTGAATCTCACACCGCAGGTGACTGTCCAGGGACTGTAAGGGCACCTGGCTGGCACCTGTGGCCAAACGGTTGAAGTGTTCTGCGAGTTTCAGCATCGCACTCTGTTGTAAGTCGCGGTCGAGCGCCGTGTCGTCTTTCGGCTGGAGTGACGTCTTCATGGCATAGCTCCTACTATCAGATCAGTCCTTTGGCGGAAAACTTGCCAGAATCGGTTTTTGGCAGGGCGTCAAGAAATACGCACTGAGTCGGGACCATGTGCCAATCCAGGTGCTCCTTGCAGTAGTCGATCAGCGTCTGCTCGCTTGTTTCGCGATGATCAATATCAAGCACAATGCAAGCCTTGGGCACATGCCCGGCCGACTCGTCAGCGACCGGCACCACCAGCACCTCGGCAACCGCTGGGTGCGAGGCCAGGCACTGCTCGATTTCCAGCGGGTTCACGTTCCAGATATTGCGCGCAAATACGGCGTCCTTACGGGCGACATAGTAGAGATAGCCCTCTGCATCCTGCTTGAAGAGATCGCCTGTGCGGTACAGCCGTGAGTGACCGAAGGCGTTGTGTACAAAGGCTCTGGCGTTCGCTTCAGGCATATTCCAGTACTCAAGCATCAGGTAGTCGCTTGTCACCAGCAACTCGCCAACCTGTCCAGGCTGGTCGATAACGCGGTCCTGCTCGTCCAGCAAGTACAGGCTGACACCGGGCAGGGGTTTGCCTACCGACGTTGGGCGACGATCAATTTCTTCGGGGCACAGGTAGCTCACGCGTTTGCATTCAGTAAGTCCGTAGTTGGAAAAAATCTGCACCTGAGGCAGCGCTTGGCGAATGCGCTGAATATGACGGCTATGGAGGGCCTGCCCGCTGCTGGAGATGTAACGCAAGCCTGGCACTCGCGCCTGCCAACCGGGTCCTGCATTGGCCAGCAGGAAAAACACCGGAGGAAAGACATGCATTGCCGTAACCGCCTCGCGTTCGACGACCGCGAGTACGTCTTCTGCGCTACTTGCAGGCCGGCTCTCAACAACGCTGGTGGCGCCCGCGTATAACGGCATCATGACGTTATAGACGCCGTAATCTGATGCCAGTGTCGAGTAGCTGAGGATTCGGTCCTCTGTGTTGTTACTCAGGTACGCGGTGACCCGACTGCTGGCTGCCAACATGATGCGGTGATTGACGAGCACACCTTTAGGATTGAAGGTCGATCCCGAGGTGTAAAATATCGATGTGGGACGCTCAGGATCATCGGCCAATAACGAGTCAACGGCATTCGTTTCATCGCGGTACTTCGCGATGGCATCGGCAAGCTGGATAACGCCAGGTATCGCTATTTGAACCGGGACGGTGAGCAAAACAAGCTCGAGATCAGCCTTATGAATCAAATCAGGCAGATCCTCAGTGCAGTCAGTAATCAGCACCCGGGCACCAGAATGCTTGAGCTGATGAATCAGCTTGGTACGACTGAGCGTGTGATGAGTCGCAGCAGTGATCACTCCGGCTTGCAGCATACCGAGGTAGCTGGCGATCAGATCAATGGAAATCGGCGCGTACAGACCAACCCGGTCGCCCGGGAGGATACCGAGCGCTGGCAGCACCGACGCTATGGCATCTGCCTGCGTTTGCAATTCTCGATAGGAAGTCGCCTGCCCATCCAGAATGATGGCCGGTTTAGTAGGGTATCGGCCGGCATGATTTGCGATAACCTGATGAAATAACGACATGGCTGAATATCCTTTTAGGCGAAACCCTCCTGACGTTACTTACGTTTTTGCGCGCACACCGAAACATAAGTGCCTTGCCACGTATAAGGCGCGATGGGCAAGTTGCCGGCGTCCGTCAGCGGCCAACTTTGCTTGTCAAAGAAATGATTAAAAGCCACGATATCAAATCCACTCAGCCACGCATCGAAAAAGCCTTCGCTGTCCTGAATGGAGAGCCCGGCCTCTTTGTCCCAGATGAAGGGTTCTCCGGTGGTTTGAAAGAAACGAGTCAGGTCTGACAGAAGATCCAGAAAAACATACCCGCCGGGTTTCACGGCACTGATTATGTTCGGCATCACCTGTTGAAGTTCATCTTTCGTGAAGAAGTGGAGCACTTCGGAGCAGACGAGCACATCATAACGTTCACGTGCGAGTGTGCAGGTCAGGATATCAGCCTGCTGAAAGTTCAGGTCCTTTAACCAGGGATTGAGTGTCCGGCTATGCACCGTGCTGTCAACCATGTCCACGCCGCTCAGACGATAACCTTTACGCGCCAACGCAGTGAGATTGCGCCCGTCCCCGCAGCCAAGCTCAAGCGCTTCACCCGGACCATCAGGCAGGCGTGATAAAAACTGTTTGAACTCGCCTCGTAACTCACCAAACAACGTACCGTCAGGGCAGGCACTGTACTCGCTGTCGTACCATTTTTTCAGAACGGAACTGTCTACTACTTTCATAGTTATTCCCTGTCATTTATGCAGATCCATGCACAACACATAACGTCGCGTGACAGCGCGTGACCTGTAAATAGTCAATAGATTGTATGGACTTGGAACAGCTATGAAAGAGGGCGGGGGCGACCCGAACAGTAATGCATCATTAGAAATCCACTTTATTATTAGTAGTGCATCCGTTTCAGACACTCATTAGACGTCTTGCAACGGAGCGAAATACTTGCACTCGACCTGATGGCCTGTCAAGGCGAAATCACTGTTTTGGATCCAATAGTTTTGTCACCGCTGGGTGACACTGCTCGCATCCCTGACCTTTTATAATTCAATACTTCGGATAATCAGTGAGTTGCGAACATCCCTCCCCTAAGGCCTGACCGCCGCGTACCTATGGTTTTCTGCCTGGAATGGGCACGATAGGTGCTCTTGCGATCAACACTCGGTCCTAACGCTCTCAAAGAGCCCGGAAAACGAGGCTTGCTGGCTTCTGCCGCAGCGCGTGGGAGCGAACTTGTTCGCGAAGACTGTATTTCAGACGAAGCATTTTCGGTGATGACACAGGCCCTTTCGCGAACAAGTTCGCTCCCACGGCCTTCGGCCAGAATCAAAAGAACTTGTGTACAACGTTGAGCGTCCAGAACGGCATGCGACGCGGAGCGTCGCACGATAGGGGGGATTATCGTCTCAGCGTACGAACGAGAGTCATAGTCCAGACACCCTGTTTTCAGGAGCTGTGACGACCTATTCGCGAGCAAGCTCGCTCCAACAAGTTCTATGTACGCTGAACGAAAGTCAGTGGGTCAGAACGCTGGCAGTACCGCGCCTTCGTACTTCTTGTTGATGAAGTCTTTGACTTGCTGGCTGGTCAGCGCTTTCGACAGTTTCTCGATGGCATCGGTGTGGGCGTTGTCTTCGCGGGTGACAAGGAAGTTCACGTACGGCGAGTCCGCACCTTCGATAATCAGCGCGTCTTTCTTCGGATTGAGCTTGGCTTCCAGCGCGTAGTTGGTGTTGATCAGCGCAAGGTCAACCTGGCTCAGCGCCCGTGGCAATACAGCCGATTCCAGTTCGCGGAACTTGAATTTTTTCGGGTTGCTGGCGATGTCTTTTGGCGTGGACAGAGCGTTGGTCGGGTCCTTCAGGGTAATCAAGCCACCTTTCTGCAACAGCAGCAGCGCACGGCCTGCGTTGCTGCCTTCGTTTGGAATGGCGATGGTTGCGCCTTCAGGCAGCTCGGCCAGTTTCTTGTACTTTTTGGAGTAGCCACCAAACGGCTCGACGTGTACGCCAACGCCGGTCACCAGGCTAGTGCCCTTGCCTTTGTTGAAGCCATCCAGATAAGGCTTGGTCTGAAAATAGTTGGCGTCCAGGCGCTTTTCGCTCAACTGAACGTTCGGCTGTACGTAGTCAGTGAAGACCTTGATTTCCAGGTCCACACCTTCCTTGGCCAGGGTTGGCTTGATCAGCTCAAGGATTTCCGCGTGGGGCACAGGTGTCGCGCCGACCACCAGTTTTTCGCCAGCATGAGCCAGGCCAATTGAAAATACAGCCGCCAGCGCGGTCATCAAAAACGTCTTTTTCATGCGGTGTCCTTAGCGAGATCCGGAAGCGTCATCGAAAAATGACGCCTTATGATTCAGTGATTTGCCGCCGCCTTATCAAGCGCTGCGACATCATGTAGACATTACCGATGTTTTATATTCCGAGAAAATACTTTTTAAGCGGATGCTTATTCTTTTTCGTACCACAGTACACCGCTGCCTGACCGAAACACGGTGCAGACGGCTCAAGGCGACGTTTGCTCCAGTTGCGCAGTCACGGTTTCCAACAGTTGCCGCAGTGCCGAAAGCTGCTCGCGATCCCCACCACTCAGCACTCGTCGCGCCTGACGCTCGATCAGTGTCAACGGGGTAGCGATGTCCGGCAGGTTGATGTCTTGCGCTTGAATCTCGTCACCGCTGCTGACCAGCAAGGCAAAGTGGATGACGTTTTCCAGCTCACGGGTGTTGCCGGGCCAGCTATGGGCTTCGAGCGTGCGCTGCGCGTCTTCGCTGATCAGTTGCACGGGCAGGTTGAGACGCTGGCTGTAAATGCCGACAAAGTATTCGGCCAATGGCAGGATGTTGCCCGGCTGCTCGCGCAACGCAGGCAAGTCGAGACGCCCTTCGCTGAGGTAGTGATATAGCCGCTCGTGGAATTTACCGGCGGCTACCGCCTGCGCCAGATCGATACTGGTAGCGGCGACCAGACGCACATCGACCGGGCTGGGCTGGTGCGCGCCGACTCGTGTGACTTCGTGATTCTCCAGCGCGGCAAGCAGCTTGACCTGAATCGGCAACGGCAAGTCACCGATCTCATCCAGGTACAAGGTGCCGCCATTGGCCGAACCGAACCAGCCTGCACGGCTGCTGATCGATCCGCTGTGCGCGCCGGCTGCGTAGCCAAACAGTTCGGCATCGGCGTAGGTCGGGCTGATGGCGCCGCAGTTCACCGACACGAACAAGCCGGAGCGATCACTGCCGCGATGAATATGCCGCGCCAGCAACTCTTTGCCGGTCCCCGATTCGCCGCGGATCAGAACCGGCAGCGAACGCGGAGCCAGCAGCTCCATCTCTTCGCGCAGGCGGCGTGAGCGCGGGTCGATGAACACCAGCGCTTTCGCGCGAATGCTGAGCGGGCTTTTTTCTGCATCGGGAAAAGTCAGCAGCGGCTGACCGAAGGTTTCGTGAAGACTCATGACACACTCCCGCTTGAGCCTCTGCGATGGCTCAAGCGTTAAAAAGACGGGACCGGAAAGGTCCGATAAACAGGTCGCCCGGTCATGCGCGACGGCGCGCGCGTTGCTCCAGACGGTTTTGCAGCCGGTAGAGATAAGCGAAACCTTGCTCCCAACGCTGATGGCCGGACTTGACGTTGATGTGCCCGGCCTGACTCAGAAACCCGAGCTCGGCACCCCAGTGACGCGCTATTTCGAGGGCACGCTGAGAGCTGACTGCGGGGTCGTTGTCGGAGCTGACAATCTGTGTCGGAAACGGCAGCAGGTCGGTCGGAATGGGGGCGAAGTTGCGCAAGGCAGGCGGGCAATTGGGGCGCTCGACGTCGGCAGGTGCGACCAGCAGCGCACCTTGCACCTGACGCAGGGTTTCCAGCGGAGCGAGCTGCGCCCAATGCGCGATCGTCACACACCCCAGGCTGTGAGCGATCAGGATGACCGGCGTGCTGTCGGCAGCAATCGTGCGCTGCAATTCGCCCACCCAGTCTTCTCGGCGCGGCTTGAGCCAGTCGGCCTGTTCCACGCGCGTGCTGTTGGGCAAGCTGTTTTGCCAGTGGGTCTGCCAATGATCATCAGGAGACCCTTGCCAGCCTGGCACGATCAGATACCGGATCGACTCGTTATGCATGGATTTGCCTCCTGCACGTATGCGTTCATGAGGCGAGTATAGGGATCGAAAGCACATCCTCTAAGGAATAAGAAGATATTTATTAATACTCAAAAAGAATATAAGACTGCGGACGAAAAAAAGGGACTGCACCCTGCCTTCAAGGAACAGCCCCTAACAAAATGACTTTCAGGGCAAAGACTAGCCGCGTTTCGTTACAGGAATACGACGGACCTCAGGTTGCCGCAACAGGACGAATGCCCGGTTCGCCAGTCGCCAGCATCACCGGCTCTTCGTTTTGCGGGACTTCACGGGCCACATTCCACACCACGACCGCTGCAATCAGATCGAACACCGCCAGCACCACGAACAGCGGGCTGTAGCCGATTTTAGTGACCAGTACGCCGAACACCATCGTGAAGGCTGCAGCACCAAAAAAGCCGAACATCCCGCCCATGCCGGTGGCTGTGGCGACCTCGTTTTTGCCAAACGAATCCGAGGTGATCGAGTACAGCGCACCCGACAGGGTCTGGTGAGCAAAGCCGCCAATGCACAGCAACGCGATGGCGGTGTAAGGACTTTCAACCAGACCGATGCAGGCCGGACCGATCATGCAGGAACAGCCGAACAGCATGACCATCTTGCGCGAGGTGAACAGCGATACCTTGCAGTACTTGTGGAACAGCGGGCTGAGATAACCGCCCAGTACACAGCCGACATCGGCTGCCAGAAACGGCAGCCAGGCGAACATCGCGACCTCCTTGATGTTCATATGGCGCTCAGTCATGAGGTACAGCGGAATCCACGCATTGAAGGTTTGCCAGGCGGGCTCGGAAAGGATTCGCGCTGAGGCGATGGCGTAGAAATTACGGTTTTTGAACAGGCGTTTCCAGCTGCCCTTCTGGGCCGGCGCATCCTTGAGGCGCGCTTCCTGGCCATTGAGGATGTAATCGCGCTCGGCATCGCCCAGAAGCTTTTGATCACGAGGATGCTTGTACAACAGCAGCCACAGGCCGCTCCAGATGATCCCCAGGCCACCGACGATCAGAAACGCCAGTTCCCAACCGCTTTGCAGGATGGCCCAGACCACCAGTGGCGGAGCGAGCAGTGCGCCGAACGAAGAACCGATGTTGAACCAGCCGATGGCGACCGAACGCTCCTTGGCCGGAAACCATTCGGTCGTGGTTTTCACGCCGGCAGGCAGGCCTGCGGCTTCAGTCAGCCCGAGCAGGCCGCGGAAGATCGCCAGACTCTGCCAGCCCGTTGCGAACGCCGCAGCAGCGCAGGCTGCAGACCAGGCCACGGCGAAAATCGCAAAGCCCATCTTGGTGCCGATGGCATCAATGATATACCCCGCGACCGGTTGCATGACGGCGTAGCACAACTGCCAGGCAACGACGATGTGCGCGTACTGCTCGGTGGAAATGCTCAGTTCACTCATGAGCGTCGGTGCCGCGACGGACAGCGTGTTACGTGCGAGGTAATTGACGACGAGACCGGCCGTGACCAGTCCTACCATCCACCAACGAATACCTTTTATCTTCATCTCTTCACCCTGGTTATTTTTAGATTGGCGATGAGCGCCCCGCGGTCTGGAACCGTGAGCCGGCTAGTTTTTGTAACGTCAGATTACGGGTGCTGTAGGGGGCTTAAAGCAGATAAATCGCTGATTTTCGCGTATTAACGCAAATTTTTCGTACGAGAAAGACACGTTTGCCGCTTGGGGGAAGGGACTGACCATAGGCTTGTTACTCTTTGAATTGTTTTTATGGTTGCTATTTTTTCGAAGTCTTATGTTGTCGTACAACATGACGCATTTATAGTCATTTGCCATGACGCTGTCAATTGCCAGAAAAGCATCTGCGCTATGCCACGCGAGCGTTAGCGGGGCTTGTCAAATGGCGGTGGGATGCCTGCGTTATACGACAACCGTCTAGAACTGCTCACTCATAGTTCGCTTTGGCATATTCGTGGCTGCCTTGGCGATCAACAGGCACAGGAATTCCCGGCCGGCCTCAAGAATCGGTTTCCAGGCACTTGCACAACTGTCACAAATGATCTCATTCTGACGCTGGTGTCGGGCAAAGGAGCTGCCTTGTGACATCTGCACGGGCCTGAGCCGGTGCAAACTGCAACCTCCCCAAGGAATAGGCGTCCACATGCCCGAACCAAGCAGTCTCGCCAGCTGGACACGCGCCCTGCGCAAGCAACTTGACGCCTTGGGCGCAGACAGCAACGCGCTGTGCAAAAGCGCGGGCATCGATCCGGATTTACTCGACGATGCCAGCGCGCAATTTCCGGCGGACGTCACCGCACGGCTGTGGCAACTGGCGGTGCAGTCCAGCCGCGATCCGGCACTTGGGTTGCGCGTGTCGCGCTTTGTCAGCCCGACAGCCTTTCATGCGCTGGGCTACACACTGGTGGCCAGCGGTTCACTGCGAGAAGTTTTCGAACGAATCGTACGCTATCGCTCGACCGCAGAAGACTCTCTGGAGCTGGACTTCAGAACGGTCGGTGAACGCTACGAGTTTCGCTTTGGCACACCGAAATCGTGCCAATCACCTGTTCATGAATTACTGGATGCCTTCGCGGCCATTTACGTGCGCACGTGCCGCAATCGTCTGGGCAGAGGCTATGCACCGCTGGCCGTACACCTGCAACGCCCCACACCCAACGATCCGCGGCCATGGGAAGACCTGTTCCGCTCACCGGTGAATTTCTCGGCAGAGGAAAACCTGCTGGAATTTGGCGGTGATGATTTCGACAGCCACCTGGATGACGGCCCGATTCAGGTGAACGAACAAAAAACCAGCGGCGACCCTTTGCCTTCACTGATCTGGGAGCAACGCGTACGTTCGGCCATCGAGACACTGTTGCCGGATGGCGAGCCTTCAGCCGAGTGCATCGCCGAAGCCCTGCACCTGAGCCCGCGCAGCCTGGAGCGCCACTTGGCGGATGAAGGGTGCAGCTACGACCTGCTGCTCAATCAATGTCGCCAGAACCTGGCACTGCTGCACATGAACGACCCGCAAAGCTCGCTGAGCGAAATCGCTTACCTGCTGGGTTTCACGGACACCGACACCTTGAGCCGCGCCTTCAAGCGCTGGACCGGACTGACACCGGGGCAGTATCGGAATGAGTTGGCGAGGTGAAGGTCAGGACACTCTCGAGCGCATGGCGTGGCGCCGATAGGTGACGCGGAACGTAACGTCACGCCACGGCATTCCCACGCGGGAGCGGTCGGAACGAGCGGTGTTCAGCTCAGTCCAGGTCCTGACGGGCATCCAGCCGTGCCAGCTCCGGCAGATCCCCCGACAACCCCAACGCTTCGCGCACGAACAACGCTTTGGCTTCCGGCATCTGGTTGACCATTTTGAGGCCGGCGTTACGCAGCCAGCGCAGCGGCAACGGGTTGGCCTGAAACAGGCGTTCGAAGCCTTCCATCGCGGCCATCAGCGCCAGGTTGTGCGGCATACGGCGGCGCTCGTAGCGACCCAGGACGCGAATATCCGACACGCGCTCGCCGCGCTGCGCAGCGTGGGTCAACACTTCCGCCAGCACCGCAGCGTCGAGAAAGCCCAGGTTCACACCCTGCCCCGCCAACGGGTGAATGGTGTGCGCCGCGTCGCCAATCAGCGCAAGGCCCTTGGCGACGTAACGCTTGGCATGGCGCTGACGCAGCGGCACGCATAAACGAGAGTCAGCCGTCAGGACCTGACCGAGCCGGCCCTCGAATGCGCTTTCCAGCTCGCGACAAAACAGGTCGTCCTCCAGCTGCATGAGGCGTTCGGCCTCAGCCGGCGTGACCGACCAGACGATGGAGCACCAATGTTCACCCTCACGTTCCAGCGGCAGAAAGGCCAGCGGACCGTCGTCGGTAAAACGCTGCCACGCGGTTTTTCTGTGAGCATCGGCCGTGCGCACGCTGGTAACGATGGCGTGGTGCTGATAGTCCCACTCTCGCGTCGGCGTTTCGGTCAGGCGGCGCACCGCCGAATTCGCACCATCCGCAGCAACCACCAACGGCGCACGCAGCAGGCGACCGTCAGCCAGCGTCAGCAGCCAGTCATCACCGGAGTGACGCATCTGCTCGAGGCGCGCATTGGCCAGCAGCCCGACATCACTGTCGTGCAGCCGGTCGAGCAACGCATCCTGCACCACACGATTTTCGATGATATGGCCCAGCACATCGGCATGCACGCTGGACGCAGAAAAGTGGATCTGCCCGGTGCCGCTGCCATCCCAGACGTGCATGTGCGCGTAAGGGCTGGTGCGACGCGACACGATGCCCTCCCACACGCCAAGGCGCTGCAGGATGCGCTGGCTGGCCACCGACAGGGCACTGACCCGCGGCTCGAACGTCGACTGGCTGTCGAACGGTTTGACGCTCAGCGGGCTACCGTCGACCACCAACACATCAAGGCCGCTCCCCTGCAAGGCCAGCGCAAGGGTACTGCCGACCATTCCGGCTCCGACAATCAGCACATCTGCGCGCGTTTCCATGGTCAAACCGCTCTCGCTTGCGGCCGAAGCCGGCTGTTGAAATTGTTGGCGTCACACATCGGTTCGAGTCCCCAGCCCCATGGCCTGACGCGCAAACCAGCGCTTGGCAACCGGCAGCAGGTCCAGGCCCAGCAAACCCAGGTTACGCCCTGTGGCCACCGCCGTCTGGCTGCTGCCGAACAGGCGCGTCACCTTGTCGGAGAAACCAACGGTCAATTGTTGATCCTGCCGCTGACGCTCACGGTAAAGCGCCAGCGTCGGCAGGTCGCCCAGCGGGGCATCGCTGTCCAGCAGCGTTTCGGCCAACGCATCGGCATCGCGCAATGACAGGTTGAAGCCCTGCCCGGCAATCGGATGCAAACTGTGCGCAGCGTTGCCGAGGATAACCAGATGCGAGCGCACCTGCTCCTCGGCTTCCACCAGCGCCAGCGGGTAGACATGGCGCGCACCGACCTGACGCAAGGCGCCCAGGCGATAACCGAAGACGCCCTGCAGTTCTTCAAGAAAACGGCGGTCATCCAGCTCGGCCAGACGCTGAGTGTCGTTGCCCGGACGCGTCCAGACCAGCGCACAGCGATTGTCTGGCAACGGCAACAAGGCCATCGGCCCGTCGTCGGTGAAGCGCTCGAACGCCTGCCCGCAGTGAGCCTCGCTCGGCGAGATATTGGCGATCAGCGCGCTCTGATCGTAAGGACGCTGCCGCACCCCTATACCCAGCTGCTCGCGCAGGCTGGAGCGACCACCGTCGGCAAGCACGGCAAGGTCGCAATCCAGCTCGGTGTCATCGTTCAGGGTCAGGCGGTAACCATCGGGCAGCGGCTGCATCTGCCTGACTTCCGCCGGCACGCGCCAGCTCACGACGTCACGGTCCAGCCCGGCCCAAAGGGCCTGACCGAGCCAGGCGTTTTCCACGACATAGCCAAGCGCCGGAACGCCCTCTTCGATGGCGGACAAGCGGGTAGCGCCGAAGCGACCGCGGTCCGAGACCTGAATTTGCAGGATCGGCTCGGCGCGTCGGGAAATCTGTTGCCAGATGCCCAACCGCTCGTAGATGCGTCGGGCACCGAACGACAGCGCGGAGGAGCGAGCATCGTAGCTGGGCTGCCAGGCTTCCCCCGGCGCAAAAGGCTCGATCAGAACGATCTTCCAGCCCCGCGCCTTGGCACCTGCCTGCAGCGACAGGGCGAGACTTGCACCGACCAGCCCGCCGCCAACAATGGCGATATTGAACCGGCTCATGCGACCTGCACCCGTGCGGCGGCCATCAGCGCCTCGATCTCGGCGACGGTCTTGGGCACGCCGCCGGACAGGATTTCACAGCCTTGCCGGGTCACAACCACGTCATCCTCGATTCGCACACCAATACCTCGCCATTTCTTCGCGACATCCAGATTGTCGGGGGATATGTAAATCCCGGGTTCGACGGTCAGCATCATGCCAACCTCCAAAACTCGCCACTCGCCGCCGACCTTGTATTCACCGACGTCGTGTACGTCCATGCCCAGCCAGTGTCCGGCACGGTGCATGTAGAACGCTTTGTAGGCTTCCGTCTCGATCAAGTGATCAACATCGCCTCGCAACAGGCCCAGTTCAACCAGCCCTGCGGTAATCACCTGGACCGTCGCTTCGTGTGCCTGGTTCCAGTGTTTCTCGGGACCAATGGCATCGAACGCCGCATATTGGGATTTGAGCACCAGTTCATAAATGGCTTTTTGCTCGGCTGAAAACTTACCGTTCACCGGGAAGGTGCGGGTGATGTCGCTGGCATAACAGTCCATTTCGCAACCCGCGTCGATCAACACCAGATCACCGTCCCTGAGGACCGCGTCATTCTGCTGATAATGCAGAATGCAACCGTTACGGCCCGAGGCGACAATGGAGCCGTAGGCAGGCATTTTCGACCCGCCCTTGCGAAATTCATAATCCAGCTCAGCTTCCAGGCTGAACTCGTGCAGACCGGCGCGACAAGCCTGCATGGCACGCACATGGGCGCGCGCAGAAATATCTGCCGCCGCACGCATGACCTTGATCTCCGCCGCCGACTTGTACAGACGCATGTCATGCAGCAGGTGATCCAGCGCGACAAATTCCTTGGGCGGCTGTGCGCCCAGGTGCGCCTTGGAACGAATCACATTGATCCAGTCCATCAGATGCCGGTCGAACTCCGGGTTGCTGCCCATCGCCGAATACACCCGGTCACGGCCTTCGATCAGCCCCGGCAGAATTTCATCGATGTCTGTAATCGGAAACGCATCGTCCGCCCCGAAATCCCGAATTGCGCCTTCCTGCCCTGCACGCAAACCGTCCCACAATTCTCGTTCAGGGTTGCGCTCACGGCAGAACAGGACGTACTCGCCGTACTCGCGCCCGGGAATCAGGACGACCACGGCTTCTGGCTCGGGGAAGCCGCTCAGGTACTGAAAGTCGCTGTCCTGCCGGTACACATGCTCGACGTCACGATTGCGAATGGCGACCGCGGCGGCGGGCAGGATCGCGATGCTGTCCGGCTCCATCTGAGCCATCAGGGCCTTGCGACGGCGGGCGTATTCGGACTTCGGGATCTGAATCATGGGCGGCGGGCGTCCTGATGGCGCTCACCGGCTCCGGCGGCAAGCGCCCGGGCCGGTGTCGCCGTGATGGCTGTCAGTCAGTGCAGAGAAGGCTTGGGTTCCGGCGCGGTCGGCTCGTTGAACTCGGTGAAGAGCAGCAACGGCGCTACGCGCATGTATTCCATGACTTCCATGTAGTCGGTCTCGCCGTCTTCGGACTCTTCCAGCGCATCCTGAACCTGGGCGATGGCCGCCAGGTCCTCAAGAACCGCCTTGGCTTCAGTGCCGAGCGTCTTGTCGCCGATGGCCAGGCCAAAGCCCGCCAGGAAGCCCTGACACCATTGGCCCAGCGCAGCAGCACGCTCGGTCAGCGGCTCGTCGTCACCGGGCAGCAACAGCACGACCGTCATGTCGTCGCCGGTGAGTTCGCCTTTGACCATCTCTTGCAGGCCGACCAGCGCAGTCCGAATGTTGTCTTGCGGCTCGGTTTCGAATAGGACGGAGGCATCGGCGAACCAGCCTTCTTTATCGAAACCGGCACCCGCGCAACTGCGGCCCAGCAACAGACCATGCAGCTCGGCGGGGGATACCTGATGACCGCCACTGTTGAGCAGGGTGGCGAACGCTTTGTACGGAGAATTCTGAATGGGCATGGGTAGCTAGTCGCCAATCGGCGCAATGTCTAGAATGGAGGCCTTGTATCCTAGACTATCCGCGCGACAAGATCACCCGGACGGCGGTTCGAGCTTGAGCATAAGCATCGCTCCCCCTGCCACTCATCAGAAAGTACTCAGTGGAAAACAATGGAAGACACCGACCTGCAAGCGCTGATGAAACGTGTGGAGCTGCTCCTGAAGTATGCCGAGCAACTTAAAGGCGAAAACGCACTCCTAGTAGCTCAGGAAAAATCCTGGCGCGAGGAACGCGCCCAACTCATTGAAAAAAACGAAATCGCCCGGCAGAAGGTCGAGTCAATGATTTCGCGCCTCAAAGCCCTGGAGCAAGACTCATGAGCAATGGCAACAGCGTTACCGTTCAAATCCTCGACAAGGAATACTCCATCATCTGCCCTCAGGAAGAGCGCACCAACCTGGTCAGTGCTGCGCGCTACCTGGACGGCAAGATGCGTGAAATCCGCAGCAGCGGCAAAGTCATCGGCGCCGATCGCATCGCCGTAATGGCCGCCCTGAACATCACTCACGACCTGCTGCACAAGGAGCATGTGCCTGACGTGCAGGCCAGCGGCTCGACCCGCGAACAGGTGCGTGACCTGCTCGACAAGGTCGATCTGGTGCTGGCGACAGACACGCCCGGCACACCGGATTCAACTCGGGGCTGATTATTGCGGGGCATTTCTGTATACTTGCGCCGCTCCCTGGAGTGCTTGCCAGTCGGTCATGTCCCTGAGCCGATACGCACAACCACGGGGGTTGCACGTTGGGGTTGGTGTGCATGTCCGCTAGACGGAAAGCCTTAAAACCTCCTGCAATCTCCACCTTGAACTTTCGGGTTCAAGGGCTAAACCGACAGCGGTTCGTCGGGGAGTCCATATTCAATACATTGCCAGACGGCCTGTCTGGCAATGACGATCCAGCTCTGGTTTCAACCTCGGATCAGCCTGCATGACCTCTCTCTCATGATCAGCGCCCAATCACTCACACGCCCGCAACTGCGCCGTCAGCTACGCATGGCGCGCAGGTCGCTGAGCAACGTCCAGCAACGTATGGCCGCTCGTGGCCTCTTCCACCAATTGGCGCAGCATCCGCTGTTTCGGCGCGCCCGGCATGTCTCGCTGTACCTGCCGATGGATGGCGAGATCGACCCGCGCCTGTTGCTGCGTGAAGCACAACGTCGTGGCAAGGCGACTTACCTCCCGGTGCTCAACGCATGGCCCCGCACCCGCATGGTGTTCCAGCGCGTGCGGCCCGGCGAGCGGTTCATCCCCAACCGTTTTCGTATCCCCGAGCCACGCATCAACCGTGCGAAGCAACGCAAGGTGTGGGCACTCGACCTGGTTCTGTTGCCACTGGTAGGTTTTGATGATCAAGGCGGTCGCCTTGGCATGGGCGGCGGCTTCTATGACCGCAGCCTGGCGTATCTGGCACGCAGAAAAACCTGGCGCAAACCCGTTCTGCTAGGGCTGGCTCACGAATGTCAGAAAGTGGATCGATTGGCGCAGGCCAGTTGGGACGTACCGCTGCATGGCACGGTATCGGACAGGCATTGGTATCTGAATGAGTGATTTTGAGGACGGGTATCTGAAGAGCGCACTCTGATCGTGTGGCGTTCAACGATCAGAGCATCGACAGCGCTTAATGCCTGCCGGGAATTTTCTGCTGTTGCTGAGTGATCTCTACAGGCGTGTCGTCCTTGCTGGTCCACAAGCTCTGCGCATAACCCGTTGTCACGACGCCCAAGCCAAACAAAATAACCAGAATCCAGAGTAAATCAGGCTTGCGCTTCAATGACTGCCCTCCTTAGGCAAATCAATACACCGTCCGCATCGGTTACTTGAGAACCGTGCAGCAGTGTGGAACTTGAAAGGTCGGCATTTTGCGGTAACGTGAACCAGTACGCAAATAGTGGCGCGAGCCGACTGTCGGTTTGTCATACAACTTTCTTCACCACTGTGAAACTTTCTGCCTCTGGAGCACCACGATGGCCTATTGGCTGATGAAGTCCGAGCCTGACGAATTCTCGATCAGCGACCTGCAACGACTGGGCCGTGCGCGCTGGGACGGTGTCCGCAATTACCAGGCACGTAACTTCCTCAGGGCCATGAGCGAGGGAGACGAATTCTTTTTCTACCATTCCAGTTGCCCTGAACCGGGCATTGCCGGCATCGGGAAAATCGCCCGAGCGGCTTATCCTGATCCCACCGCCCTTGACCCCGACAGTCACTATCACGACGCCAAGGCCACTGCGGAAAAGAATCCGTGGAGCGCCATCGACGTCGAGTCTGTGGAGAGCTTCAAGAACGTGCTGGAGCTGGGTTATCTGAAACAGCAAACCCCGCTGGAACAACTGCCGCTGGTGCAGAAAGGCAGTCGACTGTCAGTCATGCCCGTCACCGCCGAACAATGGGCGGCGATTCTGGCACTGCGCTGAAGAGCGTTATTGAACGATGAAGTTGTTGAACAACAAGTCATCGACGACCGGCTTGCCTTCTTCGTCGTTCATCACTCGCTGAACCTGTTTGAGCGCTTCCTGACGAATATTTTCCTTCGCCTCGGCGCTGCTCATGGACTCGACGGTCTGCTGGGTAAACAGCGCCACGAGTTGATTGCGGATCAACGCGTCATTGCGTTTCACGGCAGCCTCGGCGTCGGCGCCGGTCACACGCAGGGAAATGTCAGCCTTGTAGACGCGCAGTTTAGGGCCGCCATCCAGCGCATAATTGCCCACGAACGGAGGCGTCAGCGAAACATAAGCCGCTTTAGGCGGACCTTCTTCCTTGGCTTCTTCCTGCGCCATGACGGGCAATGACAAGGCCAGCAACATCAGAATCCACGCTTTCACAGTCCACTCCTTAATACGGTTTGCCACGTAGCTTACAGCTTATGTGTGCTTATCAGGCAGGGTCATGCTTGTTGACCCGGGAACCCGCTTAACTGACTTTATCGGCCATTACCGGAAAAGGAATAGCCCGATGAAAGCCCTGTTATGCAAAGCCTTCGGCCCCGCCAGCACGCTGGTGCTCGAAGAAGTGCCCGGCCCCGAGATCAAAAAGAACGAAATCCTCCTTGATGTGCGCGCGGCCGGGGTCAACTTTCCCGACACGCTGATCATCGAAGGCAAATACCAGTTCAAACCGCCCTTCCCGTTCTCGCCGGGCGGCGAAGCAGCCGGTGTGGTATCGGCAGTGGGTGAAAAAGTCACTCACCTCAAACCCGGCGATCGCGTCATGGCCCTCACTGGCTGGGGCAGCTTCGCCGAGCAGGTCGCCGTGCCGCAGTACAACGTGCTGCCGATCCCGGAAAGCATGGACTTCACCACCGCCGCCGCGTTCAGCATGACCTACGGCACCTCCATGCATGCGCTTAAACAGCGCGCCAACCTGCAACCCGGCGAAACCCTGCTGGTGCTGGGCGCCTCCGGAGGCGTCGGCCTGGCCGCCGTCGAAATCGGTAAAGCCCTGGGCGCGCGCGTCATCGCCGCCGCCAGCAGCGCCGAAAAACTGGAAGTCGCCCGAAACGCTGGCGCAGACGAACTCATCAACTACAGCGAGACCAGCCTCAAGGACGAAATCAAACGCCTCACCAATGGCAACGGCGCCGACGTGATCTACGACCCGGTCGGTGGCGACCTCTTCGACCAGGCCATCCGCGCCATCGCCTGGAACGGCCGCCTGCTGGTCGTCGGCTTCGCCAGCGGCCGCATTCCAGAACTGCCCGTCAACCTGACCCTGCTCAAGGGGGCTTCGGTGGTCGGCGTGTTCTGGGGCTCGTTTGCTCAGCGGCAACCACACGATAATGCGGCGAACTTCAATCAGCTGTTTGCGTGGTTTGAGGAAGGAAAATTGAAACCGCTGGTGTCGACGGTTTATCCGCTGGAGCGGGCTGGGGAGGCGATTGATTTGTTGGGTGGGAGGCTGGCAGTGGGGAAGGTGGTGGTTTTGGTTGGCAAGACCTGAAGCTCACTCGAAAGCATGCGAAATTACCTGACCTGCGGGAGCGAGCCGGGCGACGCTTCGCTTGCTCCCGAAGGCGTATTTATAGGGCAGCAAAATCCTTTTGTTCCAATGCTCGTTCATGCATTTCTGGGCACTGTGCATCAAATGCGTCATGGCGCGAATGGTGACGCGGAGCCCTGAGAAAGGCACTCCTACTGACGCGTTCGGAACGAAAGATGTCTGTGAGATTTTCACTGGCTGCACCGACCTCTTCGTGAGCAAGCTCACTCCCACACGTGCGCGGCGCTCAAGGTATCCATGACTGACGCTTTGTGCGCGCCGAGAAAAAATCCTCATACTGCTCGTGTCGCCTTTTTTATTGGAGGGTACTTCGGCAGCGGCCGGCGAGCAAAGTAGGGCTGCATTCTGAAATGGCTTTGGTCCCGGCACTTCGCTGCCCCCTTCCTACAACGCGCGCCTCACATTCTCCGGCAAATAATCCACGTACTTGCGCATCGGATTCTTTTGGCATTGGGCGATAATGCCCGGCGTCGCCTCCAGCAGTTCAAGAACCAGTGCCTGACGCTCGTCCAGAGTAAGGAATTGCTCTATGACCGGACCGCTCGACAGGTACAGCTCTGTTCGCATTAGCACGTCCGGCTTGACGTCCTTGCTCCCTCTGCGACCCTCGAACATTTCTCTGTTCAGCTGCCAGCACAACTCCTGCTTCAGCTCGGTATTGGATGTCAGCGGCGGGTTGGTGTGTGGTCGCCCTGTGAAGGTAAACGTGACCGTGACTGCTTCGCCCTCGGGATGAGAGTCCGGTGGCTCCCAGGGCTCAAAGGTCCATTGTTCAACAGCACTTCGGGTCAGGCTGATGAACCTCGGATCAGTTGCCCCCCGCACTTCAAGAAAGCGCACGCCTCCATCGGCCTGAATGAAAATCCTGACGGTGACACTGTTTTTTACCAAGACATAACGCATCGACGCCGGATAGTCCGGCTCCGGCATATACAACGGCACTGGATACGACGGCAACGCTTGTGCTGCGCCCGCCGAAAGCAAGCCCGCAAGCACAATCACACCAAGCACGCGGCTCATTCGCCGCCCTCAGCCAGCCCCACCATCAACACCTTGACTGGCGTAGGGAGGTAATCCCCATAACGGTGGTCAGGATTGCTTCTGCAGTTGCTCACTACCGCAGGTATCGACGTTCCGAGCAATTCAAGCAACGCCTTGCGTTGGGGCTCGCTGCGCTGGTGGGCAACATGGCTGCCGAACAGAACCTGCCCGGTGTACCAGAACACATCGACCTTGCTCAAAGGCTCTTCCTGCCGGATAGACTTCACCTCGTGATTAAGATAGCCGCAACGGATGTTGCCAAGACCGACGGTCACTTCGGTGTTGAAACGCCGGTAGCCGTGGGAGCCGAAAATGACCGGAACGGTAATCGTGGTCTGTGGCGGCGCGCCGACGGTTCCGATCCAGGGTTTGTAGCGCCACTGGCGAAGTGTCTGCTCCACCGATCTGGAAAGTTGTGGATGCCCGCTCTCGATGGCCCTGACTTCGCGAACCTGCCCATCGGACTTTATCCACAGCTGTGCGCGGACTTTTCCTGCATAGCGGGTTTTGATCAGTTCAGCGGGAAACACCGGTGTCGGTGTGTAGACGGGCACCAGAAAGGACTCTGCTGCGCTGACAGGCGGGGCCAGCGCTGCGGCAATCGTGAATACGTGAATTCTCATGTTGGGTGGCTCATCGTCTGAGTGCGCCCCGGCGGCGCAATGCCAACGATGGTAAAAGCCTGTCCGCGGGCCAGTCAGCGCATGGCTTCCGAGAAGGCTGTAGGACCGATCCCAAACTCTTGAAACACAAACAAACAGGTGTCAAATGTTCATAAAAGAACAGGCAAACGTCCGCGATTCCTACAAAGAATCAGCCCGGAGGCACTGCTTTTTTCTGTAATGAAAATGTAATATTCGCTTTCGCAAAAAAACAATAATCAGGAGCATCTCCATGTTTGGTTTTTTCCGTCCCGCCAGGCACCAGACACCCCTTCCCGAAGAAAAGGTCGACAGCACCTATCGTCGTCTGCGCTGGCAGATCTTCGCAGGCATCTTTATCGGTTACGCCGGTTACTACCTGCTGCGCAAGAATTTCTCGCTGGCGATGCCGTATCTGATCGACGAAGGCTACACGCGTGGTCAGTTGGGTTTGGCGATGTCGGCCATCGCGATTGCCTATGGCCTGTCGAAATTCCTTATGGGGATCGTTTCAGACCGCTCTAACCCGCGCTACTTCCTGCCCTTCGGGCTATTGGTTTCTGCCGGGATCATGTTCATTTTCGGGTTTGCGCCTTGGGCAACGTCCAGCGTCACGATCATGTTCGTGCTGTTGTTCATCAATGGCTGGGCCCAGGGCATGGGCTGGCCGCCGAGCGGGCGGACGATGGTCCACTGGTGGTCACAGAAAGAACGCGGCGGCGTGGTGTCGGTGTGGAACGTGGCGCACAACGTCGGCGGCGGCCTGATTGGTCCGCTGTTTCTGCTCGGCATGGGCTGGACCAATGACTGGCACGCCGCGTTTTACGTGCCGGCGGCGGTGGCGTTGCTGGTGGCGGTATTTGCGTTTGCCACCATGCGCGATACGCCACAGTCCGTGGGCCTGCCGCCCATCGAGGACTATAAGAACGATTACCCGGAAGGCTACGATGCGAGCCATGAAGAGGAATTCAGCGCCAAGGAAATCTTCGTCAAATACGTGCTGCGCAATAAATTCCTGTGGTACATCGCGATGGCCAACGTGTTCGTCTACCTGTTGCGCTACGGCGTACTGGACTGGGCACCGACCTACCTGAAAGAAGCCAAGCACTTCACGGTCGACAAGACTTCGTGGGCTTACTTCCTTTACGAGTGGGCAGGCATTCCGGGCACGCTGCTGTGCGGCTGGATGTCGGACAAGATCTTCAAGGGCAACCGCGGCCTGACCGGCATGGTGTTCATGTTTCTGGTGACCATCGCCACGCTGGTGTACTGGCTGAACCCTGAAGGCAACCCGACCGTCGACATGATCGCACTGGTGTCCATCGGCTTCCTGATCTACGGTCCGGTGATGCTGATCGGCTTGCAGGCGCTGGAACTGGCGCCGAAGAAAGCTGCAGGCACGGCGGCCGGGTTCACCGGCCTGTTCGGCTACCTGGGCGGCTCGGTCGCGGCCAGCGCTGCGATGGGTTACACCGTTGACCACTTCGGCTGGGATGGCGGCTTCGTGCTGTTGATCGGCGCGTGCATTCTGGCGATGGTGTTCCTGGCGCCGACGCTGCGGCACAAACAAGTCGCCAGCACGTCCCGCGACAACAAAGGCTGATCAGGCGGTCTCTGACTTGCAGCGCTTGAGCCGCGCCTCCAGATTCAGGTCTGGCATGGCGTGGCTACGCAGGGCTTTGGCCGTCTGTTCAACGTACTCGCGGGTGGTTCCATAACGCCCGCTGGCACTGGCCAGCACCTGGCTCAACACGCTGTCTGGCAGGTTGCCCGCGTAGCTGGGCAGGTGCCGCTCCAGTACGAACCCCAACGCCTGCACTTTTCTGCCATCTTCAAGGCGGCAATTGAGCCAATGCGGCCGGTATGAGGGATACGGCATTTCGCGCTCCCACAAGGCCAGCAGCGACTTTTCCAGGCATTCATCCGGCAGCCGATAGGCAAAACCGGTGCATGAGCCGCCGCGATCGAGGCCAAATACCAGCCCCGGTACTTCCGGCGTGCCGCGATGTTCGTGAGACCACAGGTAGAGGCCGCGGTGATAACCGTGAACGCGCGCGCGCCGGCTTTCTACTGCGGTGCATTCGGGGCGCCAGATCAGTGAACCATAAGCGAACAGCCAGACCGGCCCGCCTTTGTGGCTGTGCATGGTGGCGCTCATGGAGGCGAGCAGTTGCTCGCGGGTAAGCTGAGGGCCCATATCAATAACGGGCGGGTACGTCAGGCCGAGGCCGTCGTGTACCGCCGCGGCCAGTTCGTTGACCGGATTATCCATTTGCCTCCCTGACAGGCTGACTGTCAGTCTTTACCGAGCCCCGCTGACTCGCTCGTGGGTGAGCGGCATCAAGGTATCGTGGTTCGGTTCGCGCTCAAGGCCGAAGGCCTGTCTTGCCAAAAATCGTCTGGTTACTCAATGACATCGCCAGAAACTACAAAAAGTTGAAGCAATTTACACTCCAGTCATGCCGCCGTCAGTCCGTTGTCATGGACGCGGGGCGTAGGCAAACACGTCTGCGCGCATTTGATGGGCGTCCATTCCCGCGCTGACCAGGGCGTCAAGCGTGCCGTAAATCATCGCGGGCGAGCCGCTGGCATAGACATGCACGGCTGAAAGGTCCTTGATGTCCTCGCAGACCGCCTCGTGCAGGAGACCGCAGCGCCCTTCCCAGCCACACAGATCGCTGACGACCTTGTGCAGGAAGAGGTTGGGCAGCTTCGCCCACTCGTCCCAATGGCTGACCTGGTAGAAGTCGTCAGGCCGCCGCACGCCCCAATACAGATGCACCGGATACTTGAAGCCCTTTGCACGGCAGTGCTCGATCAGGCTGTTCATCTGTGCCATCCCTGTACCGGCAGCGATCAGAACCAATGGCCCCTCAGGCAACTCGGCCAGGTGGGTATCACCAAATGGCAGCTCGACGCGCGCCATTTTGTTGCGTTGCAGCTGTTCGATCAAGCTGCGCGCACTGTCTTCGCGAACCAGCACGTGCAATTCCAGATCACGGCCACTGTGCGGAGGTGAGGCGATGGAAAACGCCGACTTCTCGCCATTTTCGCGCTCGATCATCAGGTACTGCCCGGCGTGGTGGCGCGGCGGTTTGCCTGCCGGAGCGCGCAGGCCCACGCGCCAGACATCGCCACCCACCTCGACACACTCGCTCAACTGGCACGCAAAGCTGCGCACCGGTAGCTCGCCTTTGGCCAGCACGCCGTCCCACAGAACCACGCAATCTTCCAGTGGCTCGGCCACGCACGTATGAATCTCGCCGTGATCCAGCACCTGACCCGATTGCGTCACCCGGCCCTCGACCAGCAAGGCCGAACACACATGACAATTGCCATTGCGACAGCTCTGCGGGCATTCGTAGCCCAGGCGCTGGGCAGCATCAAGAATTCGCTCGCCCGGCAGGGTTTCCAGCACCGCACCTGACGGCTGCAAGGTTACGCGCATCAATCTATTCCCAACTGAGTCCAGATTTCGTCCACCCGGCGCGTGGTGGCTTCGTCCTTGACGATTGCCCTGCCCCATTCGCGGCTGGTTTCCCCTGGCCATTTGTTCGTGGCATCCAACCCCATCTTTGACCCCAGCCCCGAGACCGGCGACGCGAAATCGAGATAATCGATGGGCGTATTGTCGATCATGACCGTGTCGCGCTTGGGGTCCATACGGGTGGTGATGGCCCAGATCACGTCGTTCCAGTCACGTGCGTTGATGTCGTCGTCAGTGACGATCACGAACTTGGTGTACATGAACTGGCGCAGGAACGACCAGACCCCCAGCATCACGCGCTTGGCATGGCCTGGATATTGTTTCTTGATGGTCACCACCGCCATGCGGTACGAGCACCCTTCCGGCGGCAGGTAGAAGTCGACGATTTCCGGAAACTGCTTTTGCAGGATCGGCACGAACACTTCGTTCAGGGCGACACCCAAAATCGCAGGCTCGTCCGGTGGACGTCCGGTGTAGGTGCTGTGATAGATCGGCTTGATACGGTGAGTGATGCGCTCGACGGTCAGCACCGGAAAGCTGTCGACTTCGTTGTAATACCCCGTGTGATCGCCGTAGGGGCCTTCATCGGCCATTTCCCCCGGATGAATCACGCCTTCAAGCACGATCTCGGCGCTCGCAGGCACTTGCAGGTTGCTGCCGCGGCACTTGATCAGTTCGGTACGCGAACCGCGCAACAGGCCGGCGAACGCGTATTCGGACAGGCTGTCCGGCACGGGCGTCACAGCACCGAGAATGGTTGCAGGGTCAGCGCCCAGCGCAACCGCCACCGGGTAAGGTTCGCCGGGGTGCTTGGCGCACCACTCACGGAAGTCCAGCGCGCCACCACGGTGGCTGAGCCAGCGCATGATGATCTTGTTACGGCCAATGACCTGCTGACGGTAGATACCGAGGTTCTGCCGCTCTTTGTTCGGCCCTTTGGTGACCGTCAGGCCCCAGGTGATCAGCGGCGCGACGTCACCCGGCCAGCAGGTCTGCACGGGCAGCATGCCAAGGTCGACGTCATCGCCTTCGATGACGACCTCCTGGCAGGGGGCGTCCTTGACGACCTTGGGCGCCATGGCGATGACTTTGCGAAAGATGGGCAGTTTGGACCAGGCGTCTTTCAGCCCTTTCGGTGGCTCAGGCTCTTTGAGAAACGCCAGCAGCTTGCCAATCTCGCGCAGCTCGCTGACCGCCTCTGCGCCCATGCCCATCGCGACACGCTCGGGCGTACCGAACAGGTTGCCCAGCACAGGAATGTCAAAGCCGACCGGTTTTTCGAACAGCAGGGCCGGCCCCTTGGCGCGCAAGGTACGGTCACAGATTTCAGTCATTTCCAGCACAGGGGAGATCGGCATCTGGATGCGTTTCAACTCTCCGCGCTGCTCAAGCTGCTGCACGAAATCCCTTAGATCTTTGAATTTCATTAACCCGGCCATTTATCCAAATAGACGCACATCCTACCTGCTCCAGCCCTTCAAGGCAGCTAATCCGCGGCGCGCAGGCAAAAAAATGGTGCCCCGAAGGACACCATTTTTTGAGTCAGCCGGCCTGTTACTTGCGTTTCATGGACAGGAAGAACTCGTCGTTGGTCTTGGTCTGCTTGAGCTTGTCGATCAGAAACTCGATAGCAGCGACTTCGTCCATCGGGTGCAGCAGCTTGCGCAGGATCCACATGCGCTGCAACTCGTCATCAGCGGTCAACAGCTCTTCACGGCGGGTGCCCGAACGGTTGATGTTGATGGCCGGGAACACGCGCTTCTCTGCAATCTTGCGATCCAGAGGCAGCTCCATGTTGCCGGTACCCTTGAACTCTTCGTAGATGACTTCATCCATCTTCGAACCGGTTTCAACCAGTGCGGTGGCGATGATGGTCAGCGAGCCGCCTTCTTCGATGTTCCGCGCAGCACCGAAGAAACGCTTTGGCTTCTCGAGTGCGTGAGCATCGACACCACCGGTCAGTACCTTGCCGGAGCTCGGGATGACGGTGTTGTAGGCGCGAGCCAGACGGGTGATGGAGTCAAGCAGGATAACGACGTCTTTCTTGTGCTCGACCAGGCGCTTGGCCTTCTCGATCACCATTTCGGCAACCTGCACGTGGCGGGTTGGCGGCTCGTCGAATGTCGAGGCAACCACTTCGCCGCGCACGGTGCGCTGCATTTCGGTCACTTCTTCCGGGCGCTCATCGATCAGCAGAACGATCAGATGCACTTCCGGGTTGTTACGCGTGATGTTTGACGCGATGTTCTGCAGCATGATGGTCTTGCCCGCCTTCGGCGGAGCAACGATCAGACCACGCTGGCCCTTGCCGATCGGCGCACACAGATCGATCACGCGACCGGTCAGGTCTTCGGTGGAACCGTTACCGGCTTCCATCTTCATGCGGATCGTCGGGAACAACGGCGTCAGGTTTTCGAACAGAATCTTGTTCTTGGCGTTTTCCGGACGGTCGTAGTTGATCGTGTCGACCTTGAGCAGAGCGAAATAACGCTCACCTTCCTTTGGTGGACGGATCTTGCCAACGATGGTGTCGCCGGTACGCAGGTTGAAGCGACGGATCTGGCTGGGGGAGACGTAGATGTCATCCGGGCCGGCCAGATAGGAAGCGTCTGCAGAGCGCAGGAAACCGAAGCCGTCCTGGAGAATCTCCAGCACGCCATCACCGGATATTTCCTCGCCACTTTTGGCGTGCCGTTTAAGCAGGGAAAAAATGACGTCCTGCTTGCGCGAACGGGCCATATTTTCTATGCCAGCCTGTTCGGCCATTTCGAGCAATTCGGTAATCGGCTTTTGCTTGAGTTCAGTCAGGTTCATATGGGGAATGACGTAATCATGTATGGAGGGGGAAATTAAGCTTTTGGCTTAATGAGGCCGCGCCGCAGAAAAGGCGACAGGATCGCGTACTAAATCGAAAGGAGTGCGTCGGCGACGGCTTGCAGGGGGCAACGGAGAAGCCGTTGCGGGGCCGAATGTACCACCTGATTTTCCAGGCGTCTAGTACGACGCCTGAAAAAAACCCCGCTATTTGCGGGGCTTTGAAACGTCTCAGATGTTGGCGTCGAGAAACGCAGCCAGCTGCGACTTCGACAAAGCGCCCACTTTGGTCGCTTCAACGTTGCCGTTCTTGAACAGCATCAACGTCGGGATACCGCGCACGCCATGCTTGGCCGGGGTTTCCTGATTTTCGTCGATGTTCAGCTTGGCGATAGTCAGCTTGCCTTTGTAGGTGTCGGCGATTTCGTCCAGTACCGGGGCAATCATTTTGCATGGGCCACACCATTCAGCCCAGTAATCAACAAGTACCGCACCCTCAGCCTTGAGTACATCAGCTTCAAAGCTGGCGTCGGTGACGTGTTTGATCAGGTCGTTGCTCATGGAAGTCTCCGAGGTCATAGGCTAAAAAAGACGACCATCATAGCGGCCCTTATGGCATTCAGGAAGCGATGCTTCATTGACTCTGACTATGACGGTGCATGACGGACGTTATGACGGGCGCTTAATTCGAAGGCGAGACAAAAACGATGCCGGTACGCAGGGCAGCGCCGCGAATATGCTCTTGCATGGCCTTTTGCGCCGGGCCTGAAGCGTGCCGGGCCAGCGCCCGCAAAATCTTGCGGTGCTCCTGCCAGGTCTCCATGACCCTTGCTGCGCGTATGAAGGGCATTTTCTGGCTTTCAAGGAAAATATCGGCGCCGGCGGTCACGATCCCCAGCATGGCCTGGTTACCGCTGGCGACCAGAATGTGCCGATGAAACTCGAAATCCAGCCTGGCCGCCGCTTCGAAATCGCCGCCACACAACTCAAGACGCATGGCTTCGACGTTGTCTTCAAGCACATCACGCTCGTCAGCGGTCAGGGTGACCGCGGCCAGCCCGGCAGCAAATCCTTCGAGGGCATAACGCAGTTGAAAGGTGTCGGCCGGTGAGACCTGAGCTTCAAAAGGCCAGGAAAATCCTCCCGTGCGCTGTTCTGGTTCAGAAATCGACTGCACGAACACGCCTTTGCCAGGTTGCACGCTGACCACTCCCAAGGCGCTGAGCGACGACAATGCCTCGCGCAACGATGCACGACTAACACCCAGCAAAACCGCCAGGTCACGTTGCGACGGCAGGCTCTCGCCCGGCTTGTACCCTTGCTCGGCGATCAACTTGCGAATGGCCCGGAGGGCTGATTCGGGTACGGCGAGTGAAGTATGCGGCATCACTGTTCAGGCCAGTCAGTCCAGTAAAAATCCCTTTTATCGCCATCCTGATCATTCGGCAAGCGACGCCCAGCACTGGGGCGACCGGGCTTTAAAGCGCGCCAAAGCAGGGCGTACCGCCCGCCAACTGTTCAGACCAGTAAGACCATAATCTCGCTGAAACCTTGAGTTTCCGGCCCACAACAAGCGGATGGCATGCGCTATGCACTGGAGACTGGCCAACATCTTTCGTTTCGCCCGGAGACTTCACATGACCAAGCGTTACAGCGCCTTGCTTACTGCCTTGTTTGCCAGTTTGATGCTGAGCCAGACACCCGCCCACGCCAACGGCCTGGACGACGTCATAGCGCGCGGCACCTTGAAGGTCGCCGTGCCGCAGGACTTCCCGCCGTTCGGCTCGGTCGGCCCGGACATGAAGCCGCGCGGTCTGGACATCGACACCGCGCAGTTGCTGGCTGACAGGCTGAAGGTCAAGCTTGAGCTGACGCCGGTCAACAGCACCAACCGCATCCCCTTCCTGACAACAGGCAAGGTTGATCTGGTCATCTCCAGCCTGGGCAAAAACCCGGACCGCGAAAAAGTCATCGATTTCTCCCGGGCTTACGCGCCGTTCTATCTGGCCGTCTTCGGTCCGCCTGAGTCTCCGGTCAAGGATGTTGCTGAACTGAAGGGCAAGACCATCAGCGTCACCCGTGGCGCCATCGAAGACATCGAGCTGTCAGCCGTTGCACCGGAAGGCACGACCATCAAGCGTTTTGAAGACAACAATTCGACCATCGCCGCCTACCTGGCCGGCCAGACCGACCTGATCGCCAGCGGCAACGTGGTGATGGTTGCCATCAGCGAGCGCAACCCCAAGCGTATCCCGGCGCTGAAAGTGAAACTCAAGGATTCGCCCGTGTACGTTGGCGTGAACAAAGGCCAGCCGGAACTGCTGGGCAAGGTCAACGAGATTCTGGAAGCTGCCAAGGCTGACGGTACGCTGGAAAAAGCGTCGATGACCTGGCTGAAGCAACCGCTGCCTGCCGATCTCTGATCACTGCTTTTCGGTCACAGGATTCACCAATGGCTTATCACTTCGACTTTACCCCGGTCCTGCAGAACCTCGACGTACTGTTGCGCGGGGCTTTGTTCACGCTGGAACTGACGGCCATTGGCACGCTGCTCGGTGTCAGCCTCGGCATTGTCGGTGCCGTCGTCCGGGCCTGGAAGATCCAGCCTTTTGCGACGATCTTCGCCGTCTACGTCGAGCTGATCCGTAACACCCCTTTTCTGGTTCAGTTGTTCTTCATCTTCTTCGGTCTGCCGTCGCTGGGCGTGCAGATCTCGGAGTGGCAGGCCGCTGTACTGGCGATGGTCATCAACCTGGGCGCCTACTCGACTGAAATCGTGCGGGCAGGCATCCAGGCGATTCCAAAAGGGCAGCTTGAAGCCTCGGCAGCGCTGGCGATGAATCGTTACGAAGCTTTTCGCTACGTGGTGCTGGTTCCGGCGCTGGGCAAGGTCTGGCCGGCACTGAGCAGCCAAATCATCATCGTCATGCTGGGTTCGGCGGTCTGTTCGCAAATCGCCACTGAAGAGCTGAGCTTCTTTGCCAACTTCATTCAGTCACGCAACTTCCGCTCGTTCGAAACCTACATCGTGACCACGCTGATCTACCTGGCGATGGCGCTGCTGATCCGGCAGTTGCTGGCCTGGATCGGGCGTCGTTACATCTCGAGGAACAGCTGATGGATTTCACCTTATGGGACATCCTGCGCAACCTGCTGATCGGTCTGCAATGGACGCTCGCCCTGTCGCTGGTCGCCTTTATAGGCGGCGGGCTGATCGGTTTGCTGGTGATGGTCATGCGCACCTCGGAAAAGTCCTTCCCGCGCGTGAGTGCCAAGCTCTATATCGAGCTTTTCCAAGGCACGCCGCTGCTGATGCAGTTGTTTCTGGTGTTCTTCGGCGTCGCCCTGATGGGCATGAACATTTCTCCCTGGGCCGCCGCCGCGCTGGCATTGACGCTGTTCACCAGCGCTTACCTCGCGGAAATCTGGCGCGGCTGCGTGGAGTCGATTTCCAAGGGCCAGTGGGAAGCGTCGGCCAGCCTGGCGATGACCCCGCTGGAACAGATGCGTTACGTGATCCTGCCCCAGGCGCTGCGTATCGCGGTTGCACCCACGGTGGGCTTCTCTGTGCAGGTGGTCAAAGGCACTGCGGTGACCTCGATCATCGGTTTCACCGAACTGACCAAGACCGGCAGCATGCTGGCCAACGCCACGTTCGAACCATTCATGGTCTACGGCTTCGTTGCCCTGGGCTACTTCATCCTGTGCTACCCCTTGTCGCTGTGCGCGCGCCATCTGGAAAGGAGACTGCATGCCTCTGCTTAGAATTTCCGCCCTGCATAAATACTACGGCGATCATCACGTACTGAAGGGCATCGATCTGTCGGTCGAGGAAGGCCAGGTGGTGGCGATCATCGGCCGCAGCGGCTCGGGCAAAAGTACGTTGTTGCGCACGCTCAACGGGCTGGAATCGATCAACGACGGGGTGATCGAAGTCGATGGCGAATACCTGGATGCGGCACGCGCCGATCTGCGCACCCTGCGCCAGAAGGTCGGCATGGTGTTTCAACAGTTCAATCTGTTCCCGCACCTGAGCGTCGGCGAGAACGTGATGCTCGCGCCGCAGGTCGTGCAGAAGGTGCCAAAGGCAGAAGCCGCCAAACTGGCGAGAAAGATGCTGGAACGTGTTGGCCTGGGCGAGAAGTTCGATGCTTTCCCGGATCGCCTGTCCGGCGGCCAGCAGCAACGCGTGGCGATTGCCCGAGCGCTGGCGATGTCGCCCAAGGTGCTGTTGTGTGACGAAATCACCTCGGCGCTGGACCCGGAACTGGTCAGCGAAGTGCTCAGCGTGGTCCGCCAGTTGGCCGCCGACGGCATGACCCTGATCATGGTCACCCACGAAATGCGCTTCGCCCGTGAAGTGGGCGACAAGCTGGTGTTCATGCATCAGGGCAAGGTCCATGAAGTGGGCGACCCGAAAGACCTGTTCGCCCACCCGAAAACCCCGGAACTGGCGAACTTCATCGGCACCACAGAACACGCCTGACAAGACCGGACGCAGAGCGTCGCACGATAGGTGGGGTGGGGTCATCGTTCCTCCAGTGTGGGAACGCAGTGGTGGACGCCCCTGTGGGAGCGAACTTGTTCGCGAAAGGGCCGGTACATCCGCCGAAGATGCGTCGCCTGAAACACCGTCTTCGCGAACACGTTCGCTCCCACGGCCTTCGGCCAGAAGCCTGTAAGCTCAACTGTCCGGACTGTGTATAACGCCGAGCACTCCAACACGGGAACGCAAAGCATCGGCACGACAATGACATAACTATCACATTGATTAGATAGCCATCCGCCACGTCCCAAGCGTAATACCGGGTATTTCCGGTGCCTGGACAGCTTCGCGTTGGCGGCAGGCATGGATCGTGGCACGATGGTGCGGTTATCGAACTGGACTTTCTGACCATGCCGCATTCAACACCCAAGAATTTTTCACTGATCGCTGCCATCGACCTGGGCTCCAACAGTTTTCATATGGTTGTGGCAAAAGCCAATCAGGGCGAAATCCGCATTCTTGAGCGCCTGGGCGAAAAGGTGCAGTTGGCGGCCGGCATCGATGAAGAACGCCAGCTGACTGAAGAGTCCATGCAGCGCGGTCTCGACTGCCTGAAACGCTTTGCCCAGTTGATCAACGGCCTGCCGCTCGGCGCTGTGCGCATCGTGGGCACCAACGCCCTGCGCGAAGCCCGCAACCGCAACGACTTCATTCACCGCGCCGAAGAAATTCTCGGCCATCCGGTGGAAGTGATTTCCGGGCGCGAAGAAGCCCGACTCATTTATCTGGGCGTCTCGCATACGCTGGCAGACACCCCCGGCAAACGCCTGGTCGCCGACATCGGCGGTGGCAGTACCGAATTCATCATCGGCCAGCGCTTCGAGCCGCTGCTGCGCGAAAGCCTGCAGATGGGCTGCGTGAGTTTCACTCAACGCTACTTCCGCGACGGCAAGGTGACACCGGCCCGCTACGCTCAGGCCTACACCGCTGCGCGACTCGAAATCATGAGCATCGAACACGCGCTGCATCGCCTGAAATGGGACGAGGCCATCGGTTCGTCGGGCACCATTCGCGCCATTGGCGTGGCGCTCAAGGCCAACGGTTACGGCGCCGGTGAGGTCAATGCCGAAGGGCTGGCCTGGCTCAAGCGCAAGCTGTTCAAACTGGGCGACGTCGAGAAGATCGACTTCGACGGCATCAAACCCGACCGCCGCGCGATTTTCCCCGCAGGCCTGGCGATTCTCGAAGCCATCTTCGACGCGCTTGAGCTCAAGCGCATGGATCACTGCGAAGGTGCCCTGCGTGAAGGCGTGCTGTACGACCTGATGGGCCGTCACCATCACGAAGACGTGCGTGAGCGCACCCTCAGTTCATTGATGGAGCGTTACCACGTCGATCTGGAGCAGGCCGCCCGCGTCGAAGCCAAAGCGCTGCATGCGTTGGAGCAGGTTGCCGAAAGCTGGGAGTTGCAACACGAGAGCTACGCCGAGCTGCTGAGCTGGGCCGCCAAGGTGCATGAGATCGGGCTGGACATCGCCCACTATCATTATCACAAGCACGGCGCCTACCTCATCGAGCACTCCGACCTCGCCGGGTTCTCACGCGAAGACCAGCAAATGCTCGCCCTGCTGGTGCGCGGTCATCGCCGCAATATTCCCAAGGACAAGTTCGCCGAGTTCGGCGCTGAAGGCATCAAGCTGATCCGCCTGTGCGTGCTGCTGCGCTTTGCGATTCTGTTCCACCACATCCGCGGCACTCAAGAAATGCCGCGCGTGGTGTTACGTGCAGACGGGCCAAACCTGGATGCGGAATTCCCGGAAGGCTGGCTGGAAAACAACCAGCTGACTCAGGCCGACTTCGCGCTGGAAGCGGAGTGGCTGACCCGAGTCGGCATCGTCTTCAGCGTACGCTGAGAACCGGGTTGCTCAGGCGCTCCAGCAGGGTCGCCTGGGCGCTTCGAGGGTTCTGGTTGCCGGTTGGCGTACTGCGCACATAACGCCCGTCTGACTGCAACAGCCAACTGTGGGTGTTGTCGGTCAGGTAGCTTTCCAGCTCCTTCTTCACGCGCAGAATCAACTTCTTGCCTTCCACCGGGAAGCAGGTCTCAACGCGCTTGTCGAGGTTGCGCTCCATCCAGTCGGCGCTCGACAGGAACATCTGCTCGTCGCCGCCATTCAGGAAGTAGAACACCCGCGTGTGCTCCAGGAAGCGGCCGATGATCGAGCGCACATGAATGTTGTGCGAGACCCCGGCAATCCCCGGACGCAGGCAGCACATGCCGCGCACCACCAGATCGATACGCACCCCGGACTGACTGGCCTTGTACAGCGCGCGGATGATCTTCGGATCGGTCAGCGAGTTGAACTTGGCGATGATGTGCGCAGGCTTGCCGTCGAGCGCAAACTGCGTCTCGCGGGCGATCATGTCGAGCATGCCTTTCTTGAGCGTGAACGGCGCATGCAGCAGTTTTTTCATGCGCAGCGTCTTGCCCATGCCGATCAACTGGCTGAACAGTTTGCCGACGTCTTCGCACAGCGCATCGTCGGAAGTCAGCAAGCTGTAGTCGGTGTAAAGACGCGCGTTGCCGGCGTGATAGTTACCGGTGCCGAGGTGCGCGTAACGCACGATCTCGCCCGCTTCTCGCCGCAGAATGAGCATCATCTTGGCGTGGGTCTTGAAGCCGACCACGCCATAGATCACCACCGCACCGGCAGCCTGAAGACGGCTGGCCAGTTGCAGGTTGGACTCTTCGTCAAAACGCGCACGCAATTCGATCACTGCCGTGACTTCCTTGCCGTTACGCGCCGCATCGACCAGCGCATCGACAATTTCCGAATTGGCGCCGCTGCGGTAAAGCGTCTGGCGCACGGCCAGAACGTGCGGGTCTTTTGCCGCCTGACGCAGCAGATCGACCACCGGCGTGAACGATTCGAAAGGGTGCAGCAACAGGATGTCCTGCTTGCTGATCACGCTGAAAATGTTTTCGCTGTTTTGCAGCAGCTTGGGAATGGCCGGAGTGAACGGCGGGTATTGCAGTTCAGGGTGGCTGTCCAGACCGGTAATGCTGAACAGACGCGTCAGGTTGACCGGCCCGTTGACCTGATACAGCTCGGACTCGTTCAGGTTGAACTGCTTGAGCAGGTAATCCGACAAATGTTTCGGGCAGGTATCCGCCACTTCCAGACGCACCGCATCGCCGTAACGACGCGAGAACAGCTCGCCACGCAGGGCGCGCGCCAGGTCTTCCACGTCTTCCGAGTCCAGCGCCAGATCGGCGTTCCGGGTCAGGCGGAACTGGTAGCAACCCTTGACCTTCATGCCCTGGAACAGGTCATCGGCATGGGCGTGGATCATGGACGACAGAAACACGAAGTTATCGCCTGGGCCGCAGACCTCTTCCGGCACTTTGATCACGCGCGGCAACAAACGCGGTGCCGGGATGATTGCAAGGCCCGAGTCGCGACCGAAGGCATCGATCCCCTCAAGCTCTACGATGAAGTTCAGGCTCTTGTTGACCAGCAACGGAAAAGGGTGCGTCGGGTCCAGACCGATCGGGGTGATGATCGGCGCGATCTCGTCACGGAAGTAACGACGTACCCAGGCCTTGAGCTTGGCCGTCCAGTGGCGACGGCGAATAAAGCGGACCTGATGCTTTTCAAGCTCCGGCAACAGGATGTCATTGAGGATCGCGTATTGGCGATCGACATGGCCGTGGACCAGCTCGCTGAGCCTGGCCAGCGCCTGATGCGGCTGCAGACCGTCGGCGCCTGCCTGCTCGCGGGCGAACGTGATCTGTTTTTTCAAACCGGCCACACGAATTTCGAAGAACTCATCGAGGTTGCTGGAGAAGATCAGCAGAAACTTCAGCCGCTCCAGCAATGGGTAGGACTCATCGAGCGCCTGTTCCAGTACCCGGATATTGAACTGCAGTTGCGACAGTTCGCGGTGAATATACAGGCTGCTGTCGTCCAGGTTCGGAGCGACGATGGCAGGCACCAGAGCGGCGGGCGCTTCGATGGCCGGGATTACTTCGATATCAGGCTCAACCACGGGTGCTGCCTCCTGAACATCGACTTCAACAGCGGCTTCGATGAGTGCTTCGGTATTCATGAATGTTCCTGTGAGGCTATTGCCCCTTCAACAGTTGAGCGGCACGAACGGCAAAATAAGTAAGAATGCCGTCGGCACCTGCGCGTTTGAAGGCAGTGAGGGATTCGAGAATCACCCCTTCACTCAGCCAACCATTCTGGATTGCTGCCATGTGCATCGCGTATTCACCACTGACCTGATAGACAAAGGTCGGCACCTTGAACTCATCCTTGACCCTGTGAAGGATGTCCAGATAAGGCATGCCTGGCTTGACCATCACCATGTCGGCGCCTTCGGCAAGGTCGGCAGCCACTTCGTGCAGCGCCTCGTTGCTGTTGGCCGGGTCCATCTGATAGGACGCCTTGTTGGCCTTGCCCAGGTTCAATGAAGAACCCACCGCATCGCGAAACGGGCCGTAATAGGCACTGGCGTATTTGGCCGAGTAAGCCATGATGCGTACGTTGACGTGCCCCGCCAGCTCCAGAGACTCGCGAATGGCCTGAATCCGGCCGTCCATCATGTCCGAGGGTGCAATCACCTGAGCGCCTGCATCGGCGTGGGACAACGCCTGTTTAACCAGTGCATCGACGGTGATGTCGTTCTGCACGTAGCCTTCTTCGTCAAGAATGCCGTCCTGGCCGTGGGTGGTGAACGGGTCCAGCGCCACATCAGTGATGACGCCCAACTCAGGGAAGCGGTCACGCAGGGCGCGGGTGGCACGCTGGGCGATCCCGTCCGGGTTCCACGCTTCAGCACCCTCCAGGGATTTCTTTTCCGGCGGTGTTACGGGAAACAGCGCCAGCGCCGGGATGCCCAGTGCGACCCAGTGCTCGGCTTCCTTGAGCAGCAGATCGACGCTCAGGCGCTCGACGCCAGGCATAGAGGCAATGGATTCGCGACGGTTTTCACCGTCGAGCACAAATACGGGAAGGATCAGATCATCGACGGTTACAACGTTTTCACGCACCAGCCGACGAGAAAAGTCGTCGCGGCGATTACGGCGCAGACGAGTGAGAGGAAAAAGGCGGTTAGCGGGGGTCAGGCTCACGGCGAGACACCTGAGCCCGCGTACGCGGGCAAGCCAGAGAGTTATAAGCCGCCATTATGACCAATGTGTGACAGTCATGGTTCGACCTGCGACTGCACGTCGCGGTCACAGACTTAAAGGGGATGCAACCATTGTGGTTGTAAGAATCTTTAACGTCGAGACACATATCGACACTTTCATGATTCCCTTCGGCGCGTTAGGCTGCGCGTTCATTTCGCCAGCATCCAGACAATGCTCCAGAATTTCTTGAACGAATTCGGCTACTTTGCCCTGTTCCTCGGCACCTTTTTTGAAGGCGAGACCATTCTGGTTCTTGCCGGCTTTCTTGCGTTTCGCGGTTACATGGACCTCAACATTGTCATTCTCGTCGCCTTTTTCGGCAGCTACGCGGGTGATCAGTTGTGGTATTTCATGGGGCGCAGGCACGGTCGCAAGCTGCTGGCGCGCAAGCCTCGCTGGCAACTCATGGGCGACAAGGCCCTCAGGCTGGTGCGCAAGCACCCGGACATCTGGGTGCTGGGTTTCCGCTTCGTCTATGGTTTGAGAACCGTCATGCCGGTGGCCATCGGCCTGTCTGGCTACCCACCGGGCAGGTACCTGCTGCTCAACGGCATCGGCGCTGCGGTCTGGGCGGCAGCGCTGGGTTCGGCGGCTTACCACTTCGGCGCGATCCTTGAAGGCCTGCTGGGCAATATCAAGAAATACGAGCTTTGGGTGCTGGGCGCGCTCCTGCTGCTGGGGCTGGGCCTGTGGATCCGCCGTCGCATCAAGAACGCCCGCATTGCCCGCGAAGCGCGTGAAGAAAAAGGACGCTTCTGCGCCTCGGCAGCGGCTTCCGATCTGGATGAGCCTGTGCCCGTGCCGGTCGACCTGAAGAAAAGCACCGACGAATAACCGTCATTTCGCACCACTCCCGAGTGCGGCCCGACGGGCTCGCTCGGCGACCGGCACAGCCGCCTTCAAACGCTACTGACACGCCCCTCCTCTGCCCGCGCCACCACAGCCGGCATCGAATGACTGAACACCCGGTCCGAAAAGCGATCAATGGTAAGGCGAATTAAAAGAAGCCCCAGATTGCTTGCGCTCAAGGAGCCGAATCGATGCAGAAAAAAGTGGCTGTAATCTTGTCCGGTTGCGGTGTCTACGATGGCGCCGAAATTCATGAAAGCGTGCTGACCCTGCTTCGTCTGGACCAGCGGGGCGCGCAGGTTCAATGCTTCGCGCCAAACATCACGCAGCATCATGTGATCAATCACCTGACCGGCGAAGAAATGCCTGAATCGCGCAATGTGCTGATTGAATCGGCGCGCATTGCCCGTGGCGCGGTGAAGGACATACGCGAGGCAAATGCTGAAGACTTTGACGCCCTGATTATCCCCGGCGGCTTCGGCGCTGCGAAAAACCTGTCTGACCTCGCCCTTCAGGGCCATTCGTGTCAGGTGGAGGCCGGCCTGCTGGAACTGGCCGAGGCGTTCGCCGAAGCTGGCAAGCCGGTGGGGCTGATCTGCATCACACCGGCACTGGCGGCCAAGATCTACGGCCCGGGTGTCACTTGCACCATCGGCAACGACCCCGAAACGGCTGCGACGATTACCAGAATGGGCGGCAGCCACACAGAATGTGCTGTCGATGACATCGTCGAGGACGAGGCACGCAAGCTGGTCAGCACGCCGGCTTACATGGTTGCCAACAGCATCGGCGAGGCGGCATCGGGCATCAACAAGCTGGTTGACCGGGTGCTGGAGCTGACTCACGAGGGCGATATCTGATCGGTTCGTTCACACACCGCTCGTCAGGCGAGCGGTGTTTGACTGGCCTGCAATAGCGATGCACCGAGGCTTATGCTTTACTGTATGTATAAACAGTATTCGAGTAGCCTCAGATGCCCAGTCTTTTCCCGGTTCGTGGCCGCGGCACCGCCAGCAATCCTCACAATCGCTTTGCGCCCAGCCAGTCCGTGGCCGAGGATGACGGCTGGTATCAGGAAGTCCCGCTGACCCAAGGCACACAAGTCACCTGCGAAACCGCCAAAAGCATCATCACCCGCAACAGTTCGCCGGATATCCCTTTTGATCGCTCGATCAACCCGTACCGGGGCTGCGAGCACGGCTGCATCTATTGTTTCGCCAGACCCAGCCATGCGTATTGGGACATGTCGCCGGGGCTTGATTTCGAGACCAGACTGATCGCCAAGACCAACGCCGCGGCGCTGCTGGAGCAGCAGCTCTCCAAACCGGGCTACCGTTGCGCACCCATCACGCTGGGCGCCAACACCGATCCTTATCAGCCTATAGAACGCGAATACCGGATCACCCGCGCCACGCTTGAGGTACTGCTGCGCTATCGTCATCCCGTGAGCATCATTACCAAAGGCTCGCTGATCCTGCGGGATCTGGACCTTCTCGCAGAAATGGCGAAGTTGCGGCTGGTGTCGGTATTTATCAGCCTGACGACGCTGGACGATGAACTCAAATGCATCCTCGAACCCAGGGCCGCAGCGCCCAAGGCCCGATTGCGGGCCATTAGGGTGCTGCGTCAGGCGGGGGTGCCGGTCGGTGTGCTGTGCGCGCCAATGATCCCGATGATCAATGACAGCGAACTGGAGGCCCTGCTGAGCGAGGCGAAAGCCGCTGGTGCCTTAAGCGCCAGTTACGTGATGCTGCGCCTGCCGCTGGAGGTCGCCCCGTTGTTTGACGAGTGGCTGAAGACACACTACCCGCAACGCGCTGATCATGTGATGAGCCTCATACGTCAAAGCCGTGGCGGGGCACTTTATGACAGCGAGTTCGGCTCCCGGATGCGCGGTGAAGGGCCGTTTGCCGACTTGCTGGCGCAGCGTTATGCAATAGCTGTAAAACGCCTGGGCCTGAACCGGCGCGAAAGTTTTACACTGGATTGCGATGCGTTTTGCCCGCCCGGCGGGCAAATGTCACTGCTGTAACAACTTGGTACTATCGTGCAAACCCGCGATCCAGAGCCATCGCGTTCAGTTTCGCTTAAGCTTGGGCGATTAGTCTGTAACCCTGAGTGTCATCAGCGATAACGCTCAAGGGATTTTTTTCGTGATTCTTGTAACAGGAATCACATCCGGCTCTGGTCAAACAGGCATGAGAAATCCACATCAATCCGTCAGAGAGGATGAAGAGATGAGAGACACGGATAACCAGCATTCGGCTACGTCGTCCAGCACCGACAGTTCGTTGAGTAGCGCCGACGTAGCGCTGAAACAGATCGTCGATGGTTTTGTACATTTTCGTAACGAAGTCTTCCCCCAGCAGGAAGAACTGTTCAAAAAGCTGGCAACCGCACAGTCGCCACGGGCCATGTTCATCACTTGCGCCGACTCGCGCATCGTGCCCGAACTGATTACTCAAAGCTCCCCTGGCGACCTGTTCGTGACACGTAACGTGGGTAACGTCGTGCCGCCTTATGGCCAGATGAACGGTGGTGTTTCCACCGCGCTGGAATATGCAGTGGTTGCCCTGGGTGTGCAGCACATCATCGTCTGCGGACACTCCGACTGCGGCGCTATGCGGGCCGTTCTCAACCCGGACAGCCTGGACAAGATGCCAACGGTAAAAGCCTGGCTGCGTCATGCCGAAGTGGCCCGCACCGTGGTCGAGCAAAACTGCAACTGCAGCGGCGAGCTGGAAACCATGCAGGTCCTGACTCAGGAAAACGTGATTTCCCAGTTGCAACACTTGCGCACCCACCCTTCGGTTGCGGCGAAGATGGCCAGCGGTCAGCTGTTCATACACGGTTGGGTCTACAGCATCGAAACCAGCGAAATCCTGGCCTACGATGCCGAGCGTGACAGTTTCGTGCCCCTTGATGGTAAAGGTCCGGCACCCATGGCTTCCCCCAAAGCACGCTTTTCAGTCGACTGATTAACAGTCACGGCTGACGGCAAGCACCTCTTTTTTGCGGGTGGCGGCTGCGCATGATGCGCGCCGCCAGCCTTGCCTCGTCTGAAGAATCACGGAGCAGCGTCATGGGAATTACAGAATTGAAATCCGTCTTACCACGGGAGCTTTTAGCTTCCGTGGTCGTGTTTCTGGTCGCTCTGCCGCTGTGCATGGGGATCGCGATTGCCTCCGGCATGCCGCCAGCCAAAGGGCTGATCACCGGCATTATTGGCGGGCTGGTCGTTGGCTGGATAGCTGGCTCGCCGCTACAGGTCAGTGGCCCCGCGGCAGGTCTGGCGGTGCTGGTCTTTGAAGTCGTGCGTGAGCATGGCATGGCCATGCTCGGGCCGATCCTGCTGCTGGCCGGGCTGCTTCAGTTGCTGGCCGGACGTTTCAAACTTGGCTGCTGGTTCCGGGTAACTGCACCCGCAGTGGTCTACGGCATGCTGGCCGGTATCGGCGTGCTGATTGTGCTGTCACAGGCGCATGTGATGTTTGACAGCGGTCCCAAACCTTCCGGGCTGGACAACCTGATCGCGTTCCCCGCCACACTGGTCCAGGCCATTGGGCCAGGCACCGGCATGCAGGCCGGTATGCTCGGTCTGGGCACCATGCTGGTCATGTGGGGCTGGGAAAAATTGCGTCCTCAGTCGCTACGGTTCGTGCCCGGCGCCCTGCTAGGTGTCGGCCTTGCCACTGGCATCAGCCTGTTCCTGGCCTTGCAGGTCAAGCGCGTTGAAGTGCCTGACAACCTGGCCGACGCCATTGACTGGCTGCGCCCTGCGGACCTGATGAACCTGGCCGATCCGGCGATCCTGATTGCGGCAGTCGTGGTGGCGTTCATTGCCAGCGCTGAAACGCTGCTCTCCGCGTCGGCGGTCGACCGCATGCACAGCGGCGAGCGCTCCGACTTCGACAAGGAGCTCAGCGCTCAAGGCGTGGGCAACATGCTGTGCGGTCTGCTCGGCGCACTGCCGATGACAGGCGTCATCGTGCGCAGCTCGGCGAATGTTCAGGCCGGTGCCAAAACCCGTTTCTCGACGATCTTTCACGGCCTCTGGCTGCTTGCCTTCGTGCTGCTGCTGTCGAGCGTGCTGCAAAGCATCCCGGTCGCGAGCCTCGCTGGCGTGCTGGTCTACACCGGCCTGAAACTGGTCGACCTCAAAGCGTTTCGTGGTCTGGGCCGCTATGGCCGGATGCCGATGTTCACCTACGCGGCCACCGCAATGGCGATCATCTTCACGGACCTGTTGACCGGTGTGCTGGTCGGCTTCGGCATGACGCTGGTCAAGCTGGCGTTCAAGGCTTCGCGCCTGAAGATCAATGTGGTCGAGCTGGTAGAGAAGAAGGAGTACGAGCTGCGTCTGGTCGGTGCTGCGACCTTCCTCAAGGTGCCGGCGCTGACTCAGGCGCTGGGCACAATCCCGCAGGGCAGCACCGTGCATGTGCCGCTGGGCAATCTGTCGTATATCGACCACTCCTGCCTCGAACTGCTGGAAGAGTGGGGCCGTTCCAACGCTGCCCACGGAACCCGGTTGATCATCGAACCGCGTGGCCTGAAGCGTCGTCTGGAAGGGCGAATCTACACGACAACAGGTATCGGCTCAGCCGCAACCTGATCGTCGTTGCCGGAAAATGACAGGGGGCGGATGGGTCTTCGCGTAGCAGCGGAGCGATATTCGGCCCCTTCCATTGCTGGCGAAGACATTCTGGCGGGTGTCCGGATCAGATAACGGAGCGCTCCAGCTCCAGACCGATGCCCAATTGCCGTGACAGGCTTGGCCAGCGCTTCCACGCCGCGCCCGTGTCAGGACTGATCAGCCTCTCGCGATACGCTTCGACAGAGTCCAGCGCGAAGCTTTCATCATCCAGCAGTTGATCCACGGCGTGATGGACCGCTTCGTCCAGTTGGTTGGCAAATTGCTCGCCTATCAATTGATGCGCGATCACGCTGGCGACCGTTGTATTGGACGGTATCAGCGGCTGACCGAAATGCTTGATGTACAGGTCGTTCACTTCCTCGACCAGCCGATGTGCCAGATAAGCCTCATCCAGCAGTCCCTCCAGGCCTTCGTGCCCGGCCATGATGGCTGGTGGCGCAGCGAAGAATTGTTCGGCAATCTTCAGCACCGGCTTGATCTGCCCTTCAATTCCGGCTTCCACCGCAACCTCGTGAGCAGCGTCCAGCAGGTCGGGCACCAGATCGATGTAGGCCGTGACGAAACGCGTCAGCACGTCCTTTGCGTCAACATCGGGCAAGTGGATGGCAGGGTGAAGATGGGGCAGCTTTTGCTCCAGCTGTTGCAGTAAATGGCCTGTGTTGGCCTCATGTTGATGGGCTTGTTGTATCTGCTCGCGCAATGCGGCGGTGTTCATGGCGTTAGGCACTCCTGCGGGTCTTGAACCCCGTGGTTCGTTTATGGAAAGTCATACGTTAGCTTGATTAACTAAATGCCTAAGACGTTTTTGTCATAACCGATCTGCATTTATAGGCATCGGCTATATCAGCTGCTTTTTTGCTCATTTTTTGACCGTTTGGCCATAAACGGCATACGGTAACTGACCGTTATGCCGGCTGCAGCGGCTCCAGGCCCCATCTTTTGCACAAGCCGACTACTCTGATGTCGAGAACCCTCTTCTCGGCACGCCCGACTGACGTAAAAGTGAGCCGTCATGACTCAGCCTGTTTCGCGCGGACGCCTGTTTGTCCTTCAACTGCTGCTGGCGATCATGTTCGCGGGCGGATTTGCGCTGTCGCCGCTCTATGACGCACTGACCGGAACCCTGAACGGGCATGACAAGGCCGGCAATGCGGATCAGCAGCCGATTGATGACTCGCGCCAGGTCGAAGTGCAGTTCACCTCGACCAACGCGGCAGGCATGGTCTGGGCGTTCTATCCGCGTGCCAGACAGATGCATGTCCAACCGGGCGCAATCAATGAAATGATCTTTGTGGCGCAGAACTCGACGGACAAACCAATGAAGGCCCAGGCAGTACCGGGTATTTCACCCGGAAAAGCGGCGGTCTGGTTTCACAAGACCGAATGTTTCTGCTTCACCCAGCAGACATTGCAACCGGGTGAGCGCATCGAAATGCCGGTGCGCTTCATCGTTGATCGCGATTTACCGGCCGACGTGAAGCACCTGACCCTCGCGTATACGCTGTTCGATGTCTCTGCGCGCTAGGCTGTGCTCAGGATATAAGCCATTATTGCCGACCCACCTCATCACGCTGAAGCCATGACCCGAATTCAGAAAACCGCTTTCATCGTTGCCGCCATTGTGGCGCTTACTTTGGGGCTGATCGTCAGTCGCTTGCTGCCGGGTAACGGGACGCCAGACCAGGCGGCGCTCAATGATGCCGGCGTGATCCTCTTGCCAAAAAGCCGTGCGTTGCCCGCACTGAGCATGATTGATCAGAACGGCGCTGACGTCGCCGTTGATGGCTTTAAAGGTAAATGGACGCTGATGTTCTTCGGTTACACCTTCTGTCCAGACATCTGCCCTGTCACGCTGGCGCAGATAAAGCAGATTCGCAGCGAACTGCCCAAAGCAGCGGTAGAGCGGATGCGCGTGGTGCTGGTCAGCGTCGACCCCCATCGCGACACACCCCAACAGCTCAAACAATACCTCAGCTATTTCGACCCGCAGTACATCGGCCTGACCGCCCCGGTGGAAGACATACAGAAGCTGGCCAGCGCGGTCAGCATCCCGTTCATCCCCGCCGACACCAGCACGCCGAACTACTTCGTCGACCACAGCGGCAACCTGGCCCTGATCGGCCCGGACGGCAAACAACGAGGCTTCATCCGCGCCCCGTTGAACAGCCAGAAGCTGATCAGGCAATTACCGGGTTTGCTGGAGCGGGACTAAGCGCTCAGCGAAGCTGATCAGGGCCTACTCGCTCAACCGGGCGGGTGCCTTGCTGCCCAGGCGAATCAGCTCGTTAGAGAAACATAGCCCGACGATAATCAGCACCGCGCCGGCATACAGGCTTTCACGCGGCACTTCATTGAGCACGACAAACGCCAGTAAGGCGGCCAGCGCCAGCAACGCGGCAATGGCTTGTGGTGACAGTTCGCCGATCACAAAACCGTCTACCGCTGCCGGCATCAACAGGTAGAGGCTGCCGAAAAACAGAAGTTGCCGAGTAAAGTGCAGCCCTCCTGACACGCCCATGTATTTCATGGCGACAGAGAACGCTCCGTAACCGCAACCGGCTATTGAGGCGAGCGCCGCACCCTGCAGGGTAAAACCCTGCTGAAGATCGGCGCCGAAGATCACCGCAATCCCGGCAATGGCCAGGCCCGCCCCCACCACCGCATTCGCCGTAATGGCGTCTTTGAGAAAGATGCGCCCCAGAATAATCGCGGATATCGAAGCGCTGGCCATCAGTATCACCACCACCCCTGCCGCTGCGTAACTTCGGTAGGCGGAAGTTTCAAAGTGGAACAGGACAAAAATGCCGAGGAAGGCACAGATCGCCGCGTGTATCCATTTCGCCGTTGACGCCGGGCGCTTTAGAAAAAACAGCAAGGCCGAAAGGAGTATGCAGCCCAGAACAGTCTTGATGACAGCCACACTGCTGGCAGTGAAGCCATTACTCATGAGTATTTTGCTGAGTACGCCAATCGTTGCGTTCAGTGCCGCAGCGGAGAGTGCAAAGACGACGCCTTTGCTGAAAGTGGAATGCATTGATGACAATACCTGTCGTTGGCTGTTCGTTTGACGAAAAGCCGGTCCATGTTGACGGGGCAATGTTCGAGAATACGAATACCTGTCCGGCCCCGGTGTTATTGCAGCCTCATCCGGATCGCTCGACAGCGATCCGGTGAGTTTTTTCAGGTCTCGATACTGAGCAGCGTGCCGACGCCAGCATCGGCATGCGACTCAGGCAACGCGATCAAATCAGAACGCCGGAACCACAGCACCTTTGTATTTCTCGGCCAGAAAGTCTTTTACTGCCTGGCTGTGCAGGGCTGCGACCAGCTTTTTCATTGCGTCCGAATCCTTGTTGTCCGGGCGCGCAACCAGAATGTTCGCATAGGGCGAATCGCCACCTTCGATGGCCAGCGCGTCCTTGGCAGGATCAAGCTTGGCGCTCAGGGCGTAGTTGGTGTTGATCAGCGCCAGATCGACCTGCGTCAGCACGCGTGGCAGTGTGGCGGCTTCCAGCTCGCGGAATTTCAGGTCTTTCGGGTTGTTCACCACGTCCGAAGGCTTGGACAGGATGTTGGTCGGGTCTTTCAGCGTGATCAGCCCCTTCTTGGCCAGCAGCAGCAAGGCGCGGCCTTCGTTGGTGGCGTCGTTAGGGAGCGCGACATTGGCACCGTTTGGCAGCTCGTCCAGGCTTTTGAATTTGTCCGAGTAGGCGCCGAATGGCTCGATGTGAACCTTGGCCACGGCCACCAGATCGGTGCCTTTGCCTTTGTTGTACTCATCCAGATAGGGCTGATGCTGGAAGAAGTTCGCGTCCATACGATTCTGGGACACCTGCACGTTCGGCTGGATGTAATCGTTGAAGACCTTGATCTCCAGATCAACGCCCTCTTTGGCGAGGGTCGGTTTCACGAACTCCAGGATTTCTGCGTGCGGCACAGCCGAAGCTGCCACTGTCAGGGTTTCGTTGGCCTGCGCGGACAAGGCGGTAACAGCGGCAAATATGGCCAATAGTTTCTTCATGCAACAACTCCTTTGAGGCCCGCATGAGGCGGGCCGACGCCAACTGATTCGATCAACGGTGGGTGAAGTGCGCGACCAGTCTGTCGCCAACGGTCTGCAGAATCTGCACCAGCACCAGCAACAGTACGACCGTGACAAACATCACATCGTTCTGAAAACGCTGATAACCATAACGAATCGCCAGGTCACCCAGCCCGCCCGCGCCCACCGCACCCGCCATCGCGGTGAAGGACACCAGCGCAATGGCCGTCACGGTGATCGCTGCCAGGATGCCGGGCCGCGCTTCAGGCAGCAGCGCCTTGAGAATGATCTGCCGGGTGGTGGCGCCCATCGCTTGTGTGGCCTCGATGATGCCGCGATCCACTTCACGCAACGCGGTTTCCACCAGACGGGCGAAAAACGGCGTGGCGCCTGCAATCAGCGGTGGCAATGTGCCGAGAATCCCCAGCGATGTTCCGGTGATGATTTCAGTGAGCGGCATCATCACGATCAGCAGAATGATGAACGGCAGCGCGCGCAGCATGTTCACGATCAGGCCGACAGTGGCATACAGCTGCTTGTGTTCCAGCAACTGACGCGGCGATGTCAGAAACATCAGCACACCCAGCGGCAGCCCCAGAAGCACAGTGAAACCCAGCGAAACGCTGAGCATGATCATGGTATCGCCGGTGGCAACCCAGATTTCGTACCAGTCAACGTTGGAAAACAGGTTCAGAAAAGCGTCCATCAGCGCAGCACCTCCATATGGACATCAGCGGCAGTGAACCGCGCGAAGGCGGCCTCCATATCGCCACCGGTGATCGCCAGCGTCAGTTGCCCGTAAGGGGTGTCCTTGATGCGGTCGATACGACCGGCCAGGATGCTGTAGTCGACGCCGGTTTCCCGGGCCACGGTGCCGAGCAAAGGCGCGTAGGTCGCCTCGCCCTGAAACGTCAGACGCACGATACGGCCCTGAACGTGGGCAAAGTCGTCACGCTGTTCGTTTTCATCGATCTGGTCGTCTTCCTGCACAAAGCGCTTGGTGGTCGGGTGCTGCGGATGCAGAAACACGTCAGCCACCTTGCCCTGCTCGACGATCACACCCGCGTCCATGACCGCCACCTGATCGCAGACGCGTCGGATCACGTCCATTTCATGGGTGATGAGCACAATGGTCAGTTGCAACTCGCGATTGATTTCGGCCAGCAGTTGCAGGACCGACGCCGTGGTTTGCGGGTCGAGCGCGCTGGTGGCCTCGTCGCACAGCAGAATCTTGGGTTTGGTCGCCAGCGCGCGGGCAATCCCGACGCGCTGCTTCTGACCACCCGACAGTTGCGCAGGGTACTTTTTGGCGTGATCGGACAGCCCGACCCGCGCCAGCAACTCGGCCACGCGCTGGTCAATCTGCTGGCGCGGCATGTCGCCCGCCAGGGTCAGCGGCATCGCGACGTTGTCGGCGACGGTCTTGGACGCCAGCAGATTGAAGTGCTGGAAAATCATCCCGACCTGCTGGCGGAAGCGACGCAGGCCATTGGCGTCGAGCGCAGTGACATCTTCGTCATCCACCACGATCTGCCCGCCGCTGGGGGTTTCGAGCCGGTTGATCAGGCGCAGCAGCGTGCTTTTGCCGGCACCCGAGTGGCCGATGATGCCAAACACCTGACCGTCTTCGACGCGCAGGCTGGTGGTGTGCAGGGCCGGGATTTCCTTGCCTGCTACCCGATAGGTTTTGTGGACGTTATGAAACTCGATCACGGAGCGAACCTTGTGGGGGCGCGTTAAAAAATCAGCGCAGTGGGCCAGGGTCTGTTCCCACTTGCTTCGTTACCTCGGCCAGATTAGCCGGGCGCGCATTTTAGCCTGTCCGGCCCGCAGTGCTTAGCATTTATTTGCAGGCTGTCCTGCGTAACGGGCATAACACGACCGTTGGTGCGAAAGGCCTTCAATCGGAGTGAACGGCTGTTTTCCACGCCGGTCACTTTCTGGATACCGTGATTTCCCGCTTGCATCAGGGAAGTCGTATTCATCGAACCCAACTCAACGATTGGGTCGAAATAAGGAGTTGTTTCTGATGGCTAGCGAGAAAAACCCACCTGTAACCCCCACACCCAAAAGCGAAATGGCAGGCACCGACACACTGGATCGGGGCAACACCAATGCCAAGCTCGACAGCCTCGAGCAGTTTCGTTCGGATGCGACCAGCCAGGCGCTGCGCACCAACCACGGCGTCAAGATCGCCGATAACCAGAACACCCTGAAGGTCGGCAGCCGCGGCCCGTCGCTGCTGGAAGACTTCATCATGCGTGAAAAAATCACACACTTTGACCATGAGCGGATCCCGGAGCGCATTGTTCACGCCCGTGGCACCGCGGCACACGGTTATTTCCAGACTTACGAAGACCAGGGCGCGCTGAGTAAAGCAGGCTTCCTGCGTGATCCGGGCAAGAAAACCCCGGTGTTCGTGCGCTTTTCGACCGTTCAAGGCCCGCGCGGCTCGGGCGACACCGTGCGTGACGTGCGTGGTTTTGCGGTCAAGTTCTACACCGACGAAGGCAACTTCGACCTGGTCGGCAACAACATGCCGATCTTCTTCATTCAGGATGCGATCAAGTTTCCTGACTTCGTGCATGCGGTAAAACCCGAGCCACACAACGAGATCCCTACTGGTGGCTCGGCTCACGACACCTTCTGGGACTTCGTATCGCTGGTGCCGGAATCTGCGCACATGGTGCTGTGGACCATGTCTGACCGTGCGATTCCGAAAAGCCTGCGCACCATGCAGGGTTTTGGTATCCACACCTTCCGCATGATCAATACCGAAGGCAAATCCACGTTCGTCAAATTCCACTGGAAGCCCAAGTTCGGTGTGTGCTCGCTGGTCTGGGACGAAGCACAGAAGCTGGCTGGTAAGGACACCGATTTCCACCGCCGCGACCTGTGGGAATCCATCGAGATGGGTGACTACCCGGAATGGGAACTGGGCGTGCAGATCGTCGCCGAGGAAGATGAGCACAAATTCGACTTCGACCTGCTGGATCCGACCAAGATCATCCCGGAAGAACTGGTACCCGTAACGCCGCTGGGCAAAATGGTACTGAACCGCAACCCGGACAATTACTTCGCCGAAACCGAGCAGGTCGCTTTCTGCCCAGGCCATATCGTGCCGGGTATCGACTTCTCCAACGATCCGCTGCTGCAAGGTCGCCTGTTCTCCTACACCGACACGCAGATCAGCCGCCTCGGCGGCCCGAACTTCCACGAAATCCCGATCAACCGCCCTATCGCCCCGAACCATAACGGCCAGCGCGACGCACAGCATCGCACCACCATCGACAAGGGTCGTGCGTCGTACGAGCCGAACTCGATTGATGGCGGCTGGCCGAAAGAAACCCCTGCGGCTGCCGTGGATGGCGGCTTCGAGACGTACCCTGAGCGCGTTGAAGCGCACAAGGTTCGTGAGCGCAGCGAATCGTTCGGCGATCACTTCTCGCAGGCCACCCTGTTCTTCCAGAGCATGAGCCATCACGAGAAAGAGCACATCATCGCGGCGTACAGCTTCGAGTTGGGCAAGGTCGAGCGCGAGTACATTCGTGCCCGTCAGGTCAATGAGATTCTGGCCAACATCGACCTGGAACTGGCCAGCCGGGTAGCGGCCAATCTGGGCCTGCCCGCACCGACTGCCGGAACTGTCCCTGCGCGCTCGACATCGGTAAAAGAGTCGCCGGCGCTGAGTCAGGTCAACCTGCTGTCTGGCGACATCGTTTCGCGCAAAGTCGCCATTCTTGTGGCCAATGGCGTTGACGGCAAAGCTGTCGACGCCATGAAAGCCGCGCTGACGGCCAAGGGCGCACACGCCAAGGTACTCGGCCCGACATCCGCACCGGTCAAGACGGCCGATGGCAAAAGCCTGCCGGTGGATGCCTCAGCTGAAGGCCTGCCTTCGGTGGCGTTCGATGCGGTATTCGTGCCGGGCGGCGCAGACTCGGTGAAAGCGTTGAGCACCGACGGCGTGGCGCTGCACTTCATCCTGGAAGCCTACAAGCACCTCAAGGCCATCTCCGTTGCCGGGGAAGCCAAAGACCTGCTGAGTTTGCTGCGCCTGGAAGAAGACGCGGGGCTGTTGGTGGTGTCCGATAGCAAATCGTTCGAAACGTTCTTCGATGCAATGGCACAACACCGCGTCTGGGACCGTGAAGTGAAAGCCAAGGCTGTTCCGGCTTGATCTAGACGCCAGTCTCGTTCCTACGCTCCCGCGCTCATCGTGATGCATAATCTCGATGAGCGTGCGAAATGGGGGCTTCTGCCCGGAGGGCGTGGGAGCGGACTTGTCCGCGAAAGCTCTATTCCAGGCGCTACATCATCAGCGGATGTAATGGCCCTTTCGAGAACAAGTTCGCTCCCACGGCCTTCTGCCAGAGTCAAGCAGTTCTGGACGCTCTGCGTCCGCTTATGAAACAACAGTTCAGGACTTCGCGGGCGTCAAAACGATGTGCGCTTTTTCATTGCGCTCGATTTCTCGACGCAGCTGCAATTCGAAATCCGGATTGGCCTTGACCACCCGCTTGGTCAGCAATGTGGCCAGCCACGGGTAATCTTCGGTGCGTGGCACCACCAGCAGCACATCACAATTGAACGCGACGGTGTCCGCTGCGATGTCGTCCAGTTGATGGCGCAGTGCGCGCATATCGCCGATTTTCAGATCGATCGTGGTGCTTTCTGCGGACGGATCGACCAGTTTGGCCACCCTTCTGGCTTCAGCCTCTTTCAAGTCCGCTTCGGCTTTTTCCAGCTCTGCCTTGCGTGCATGGGCGATGGCGCCGTTGACGCCACTGGTCAACGCGGGTGCTTTGGGCATCAACGCCCGGGCACGGCTCAACGCACTGGCGGCTGCGTTCATGTCGCCTTTTTGCAGACTGATCTGGCTACGGCTTAAATAGGCCTCAGCCAGACGGCGCTGAGAAGGCTCCAGACGGATGTCAGCAGAATTGGCCGCCTGCAACGCCGCGAGTTGATCCTCGGCCGTTGCCAGCTCGTTGCTGGCGATGTTCTGTTCAAGCTGCGCAAAGGCGTCAGGCGGAACGTCGGAAGCAGGCGTCCCGGCATCAGGCGCACTCTGGCAGGCACCCAACAGGATGGAAAATGCGACCAGCAGCAGATAGCGTGGGGCGAGCGGCTTCATTCCTGCGATTCTCTAGTTTGCGCAAAAAACGAGCAAGTCTACACCGCTCGCCTGGGTAGAACAAAGCTGAGCAAGAACAACGCCGCAGCGGATACCACTATAGACGGTCCTGCCGGGGTGTCCTTGAACCATGATAATGATAGCCCGGCACAGACCGCAATCACGCCCAGCAGGCTTGCGCCCACAGCCATCTGTTCCGGCGAGCGGGCGTGACGTTGTGCCGCAGCTGCCGGAATGATCAGCAACGAGGTAATCAGCAAAACACCGACAATTTTCATCGCCACCGCAATCACGACCGCGATCAGCAGCATCAGCGCCATGCGCAGCGCAGCGACAGGCAGGCCCTCGACTCGCGCCAGCTCCTCGTGAACGGTCATGGCCAGCAATGGCCGCCACAGCGCAACGATCAGCACCAGCACCAGCGTGCTGCCACCCAGAATCCAGGCCAGATCAGCCGGGCTGATCGCCAGCAGATCACCGAACAGGTAAGCCATCAGGTCGATCCGCACTTCGTGCATGAAACTGAGCACCACCAACCCGAGCGACAGCGTGCTCGGCGCGAGAATCCCCAGCAGCGTGTCCGACGCCAGTGGCTGGCGCTGTTGCAGCGTGACCAGCAGCACCGCCAGCAACAGGCAGCCAACGGTCACCGCAATGGTCGGGCTGATGTCCAGCAAAAAGCCGAGCGCCACGCCGAGCAATGCGGCATGGGACAGTGTGTCGCCGAAATAGGCCATGCGCCGCCAGACTACAAAGGACCCGAGCGGACCGGCAACCAGAGCGAGTGCAACGCCTGCGAGCAAGGCATACAGTAGAAAATCAGCCATGCTTGCAGCTGTCTCCATGAACGTGAGTGTGGGGCGCCGCCGGGGCATCGGTCACGACGGCACCATGCAGATCATGGGCGTGGTCGTGATGGTGGTGGTAGATCGCCAGGCTCTGCGCATTCTTGCCGAACAGCTCGACGAACGCCGGATCATGGCTGACCTGCTCGGGATGACCGGAACAGCAGACGTGGCGATTCAGGCACACCACCTGATCGGTGGTGCTCATCACCAGGTGCAGATCGTGGGACACCATCAATACACCGCACCGATGACGGTCACGCAATCGGGTGATCAGGCTGTACAGCTCGGCCTGCCCGGCGACGTCGACGCCCTGCACGGGCTCGTCGAGCACCAGCAGCTCAGGCTCGCGCAACAAGGCACGGGCCAACAGAACACGCTGCATTTCACCGCCGGAAATGCCCTGCAAAGGGCTGTCGATGACTTTTTCGGCACCGACCTCTTCCAGCGCCGACTGTGCAGCCGCACGACTCACGCCGGGCACCAGTTGCAGAAAGCGCAGCACCGACAACGGCAGGGTCTGATCCACATGCAGCTTTTGCGGCATGTAACCGACGCGCAGCCTGGGCTTGCGCCAGACCGTGCCGGAGTCGGGCTTGAGCAAACCCAGCACGGCACGCACCAGCGTAGTCTTGCCTGCGCCATTGGGGCCGATCAGCGTGACGATCTCGCCGGGGCGAACGCTGAGCTGGATATTGTCCAGCACGCTTTGCCCGGACAGAGTGACCGCGACTTGCTCCAGACGTATCAATGCATCCGTCATCAGGCGGCCTTGCAGCCGGAACACACACCGACGATCTCGACCGTCTGGCCTTCGACCGCAAAACCGACGCCGGCAGCAGCATCGACTACCGCATTACTGATTGCAGGGTGCTGCAACTCGATGGCGGCGTGGCACACGCGACAGATCAGAAACTGCCCCTGATGCGCGTGGGTCGGGTGGTTACAGCCGGTGAAGGCGTTGAGCGAGGCGATACGATGGACCAAGCCGTTTTCCAGCAGGAAATCCAGCGCGCGGTACACCGTGGGCGGCGCGGCGCGGCGACCGTCTTCCTCGCTGAGGACTGCCAGGATGTCGTAGGCACCCAGCGGTTTGTGGCTTTGCCACACCAGCTCCAGCACGCGACGGCGCAATGTCGTCAGGCGCAGCCCCTGTTTTATGCACAAAGCGTCCGCTTCGGCGAGGGCCGAATGCACGCAGTGGGAATGATCATGGGGGCGACTGGCCAGGGGAGTATTGGGCATGAGCAGCGACGATATTGGCTAGAGACGTTATTATGTTACCCGTTCCTGGCTTATATGAGTGATTCGAGTGCGCCGTCTTTTCAATCTTGTTGCTGTTTTGTGGGTCAGTCTGCTGATCGTTGCCCCTGCTCACGCCGAGGTCAGAGTGCTGACCAGTATCAAGCCATTGCAGCTGATTGCGGCGGCTGTACAGGACGGCGTCGGCAAGCCGGAAGTGCTTCTGCCACCCGGCGCATCACCTCACAATTACGCGCTGCGCCCATCCGACGTACGGCGCGTGAAGGAGGTCGACCTGCTCTACTGGATCGGCCCGGACATGGAAACCTTCCTGCCGCGCGTCATTCAGGGCCGCACATTGCCTTCGGTGGCCGTGCAATCGCTGCCGGGCATGCACCTGCGCCACTTTGGCGAAGACAATGCCTCCCATGACGACCACGCTCATGACCACGACACCGACGAGCATGATCACGATCATCGGCCCGGCAGCCTGGACTCGCACCTCTGGCTGTCGACGGTCAACGCCCGGGTGATTGCAGCCAAAATGGCTGCAGACCTGAGCGCCGCCGACCCGGCCAATGCCGCACGCTACGCCAGTAATGCAGGGGCGTTCAGCAAGCGTCTGGATGCGCTGGACGCGCGCATCAAAGACCGTGTCAGTGCCGTCACGGGCAAGCCTTATTTCGTGTTCCACGAGGCGTTCGATTATTTCGAAGAGGCTTACGGGCTCAAACATGCCGGCGTCTTCGCCATCGCCGCCGAGATCCAGCCCGGCGCGCAGCATGTAGCTGCCATGCGCGAGCGTCTGAAAGCCGCGGGCAAGACCTGCGTATTCAGCGAACCACCGCTGCGCCCTCGTCTGGCCGAAACGCTAAGCGCCGGGCTGCCGGTCAAACTGGCAGAACTCGACGGGCTGGGCGGCTACACCCAGGCCACTGCGCAGGGTTACGAGCAGGTGCTGCAGAAACTGGCGGATGATCTGGCGGGCTGCCTGAGCAGTCTTTGAGTGCTCAGGCACTTCAGGCACTGCTCGCTCACGCTTGACTGTCGTGCCGACGCGGAGCATTGGCACGACAGTCAAAAGCGGAGCATCCGTCAGAGTGCAAACGGCAACGCGACAGTGGGCGCCTGGCGCTCGGCCAGACGCTGCTCGAACTCCACGGGGTCGTGAATCAGCACGTCCTGGCCAGCAAAGGTCTCGGCGGCGATCAGGCGTGACAGCCAGAAACGCACGCAGGCTATGCGCAGCATGGTGTTCCAGAGCTTTGACTCCGCAGCCGTAAACGGTCGCAGGCCTGCGTAAGCGCCCAACAAGGCGCGGGCGCGGACGGCGTCGAGCTGGCCGTCCTCGCGTGAGCACCAGTCGTTGAGTGCGATTGCCAGGTCGTAGAGCATCGGACCGGAACAGGCGTTGTAAAAATCGATCAGCCCGGTCAGGTGTGTCCCTTCGAACAACACGTTGTCGCGAAACAGGTCGGCATGCAGGTTGGCGCGGGGCAGCGCCATGATCTGCGGTGTGAGGTCTTCGATCTCCTGAAGGCTGGCCTCAAGCAACGTCCGCTGAGCCTCACCCAGGTGCGACAGAAAATTCCGACCTTCACTGAGCATCCAGTCCAGACCCCGATCGGTCTTGCGCTCAAGGATCTGTTCGCGGGTCGCCAGATGCAGATTGGCCAACAGCTCGCCGATCTGCACGCAATGCTGGGTGTTCGGCTCGCTGATGTGCTTGCCGGGCAGGCGCGGCTGCAAAAGCGCAGGCTTGCTCGCCAGTTCCCGCAGGGCTTGGCCGTCGGTGGTGCGCAAGGCGTAAGGCACCGGCAAATCGGCTTCGTGTAGCACGTCGAGCAGTTCGATGAAGAACGGCATCTCCTGAACCGGGCCGCGCTCGACCAGGGTCAGGACAAACTCGCCCTGCTCCAGGCTGATGAAGTAATTGGTGTTTTCACTACCGGCAGCAATGCCCTGATAGTCAAGCAGACGGCCGAGCCCGTAAGGGGCAAGAAATGTTTCCAGCTCGGGCCGAGCCAGTGGGGTAAAAACAGACATATCGGGACTGCCAACAGTTAAGTGAATGTAGGGTGCTGCCGGATAACAGCTACCAGCTGAATATTTCCCACTGCGGGATCAGCATATCCGGTTGGTCCGAACGAATGAAGTTTGGGCTTGTACCATCGGCGCGCACCAGGAAATAGGGTTTGCCGTGCTTCGGGGTGATCTTCACCGCGTACAGGAAGCCGTTCTGGCGGTATTCCTGAATGGTTCTGTCGCCATCAGTGCGAATGGTAACGTCCGGCGCTGCCGAAGGTGAGTCCTCCGCCGCCACGGCAAGCAAAGGGCAAAGTGCCAACAGGCCGGTCAATAACAGTCGATTTACCTTGCGCATGATAACCTTGTCCCTTTGTCGTCAATGGTTCGCGCATTCTAGCGCCGACCCCGCCGAAAAGGTTGATTCTGCTCATGACCCAAGCGCCGCTTGTCCTGGTGGACGGTTCGTCTTACCTCTACCGCGCCTTCCACGCACTGCCTCCCCTGACCACGTCCAAAGGGTTGCCGACCGGCGCCGTCAAAGGCGTGCTGAACATGCTCAAAAGCCTGCGCCGCCAGTACCCGGACAGCCCGCTGGCCGTGGTCTTCGACGCCAAGGGCGGGACGTTTCGGGACGCGCTGTACACCGATTACAAGGCCAACCGGCCCAGCATGCCGGACGACCTGCGCGTGCAGGTCGATCTGTTGCACGCCTGCGTAAAGGGCATGGGCTACCCGTTTTTGTGCGTTGAAGGCGTCGAAGCGGACGACGTGATCGGCACCTTGGCGCGCAGCAGCGCGGCGGCGGATCGCCCGGTGGTCATCTCCACCGGCGACAAGGACATGGCGCAACTGGTCGACGGCCACATCACCCTGGTCAACACCATGACCGGCAGCGTGCTGGACGTCGCAGGCGTGAAAGAAAAATTCGGCGTCGGCCCTGAGCACATCATCGATTACCTCGCGCTGATGGGCGACAAGGTCGATAACATTCCCGGCGTGCCCGGCGTCGGTGAAAAAACCGCCGTCGGCCTGCTGGTCGGCGTTGGTGGCGGGATCAAGGAGCTTTACGACAACCTTGAAAAGGTCGCAACCCTGCCGATCCGGGGGGCCAAGACCCTCGCCGCCAAACTCGAAGAACACCGTGAGATGGCCTTTCTGTCCTACGAGCTGGCGACCATCAAGATCGACGTGCCGCTGGACATCGAGCTGGACCAGCTGCATTGCGGCGAGCCTGATCGCGACACGCTGATGGAGCTGTACGCCGAGCTGGAATTCAAGAGCTGGATCGAAGACTTGCAGCGCGACGCCAAACGCGCCGGGCAGGAACTGCCGGTCGAAGAGCCGACCGTGGCGGCCAAAGAAGCCGCGTACGAAGTGATTCTTGAACAGGACCGGTTCGACGCCTGGCTGAAAAAACTTCAAGCCGCGCCGCTGTTTGCTTTCGTCACTCAGAGCAACGGCAACGACGCTCAGCGTGCGCAACTGGTCGGTCTGTCTTTTGCCATCCAGACCCACGAAGCGGCTTATATCCCGTTGACCCATTCGTACATGGGCGTTCCGCAGCAACTGGATCGTGACACCGTCCTCAAGACCCTCAAACCACTGCTGGAAGACCCGAGCAAGACCAAGGTCGGTCAGCATGCCAAGTTCGCCATCAATCTGCTCGCCAACTGCGCAATCGACGGCGATCAGGCTCAAGGCATCGATTTGCAGGGCGTCCGGTTCGACACCATTCTGGAATCCTACGTGCTGGACTCCACCGCGACCCGCCATGACCGCGACAGCCTGGTGGCCAAGTACCTGACGCACACGCCGATCAACTTCCAGGACATCGCCGGCAAAGGTGCCAAGCAACTGACCTTCGACCAGATTGCCATCGAGCAGGCAGGCAACTACGCCGCTGAAGAAGCCGACCTGACCCTGCGCCTGCATGAGGTCTTCGAGGCGCGTCTGGCGGCAATACCGACGTTGCAGCCCGTCCTCAACGAGATCGAAATGCCGCTTGTCCCCGTATTGGCGGGCATTGAACGCCAGGGCGCGCTGGTCGATGCCAACCTGCTGGGCATCCAGAGCGTCGAGCTGGGCGACAAGATGACCGCGCTGGAGCGCGAAGCCTTCGCGATTGCCGGTGAAGAATTCAACCTGGGCTCGCCCAAGCAGCTCGGCGTGATTCTTTACGAAAAACTCGGCATGCCGATTCTGAGCAAGACGGCAACGGGCCAGCCCTCCACTGCCGAGGCAGTGCTCGCCGAACTGGCGGAACAGGACTTCCCGCTGCCCAAGGTGCTGATGCAATACCGCTCGATGAGCAAGCTCAAAAGCACTTACACCGACCGCCTGCCCGAGCAGATCAACCCGCGCACCGGCCGTATTCACACGTCTTATCATCAGGCCGTGGCCGTGACCGGGCGCTTGTCCTCCAGTGATCCGAACCTGCAGAACATTCCCATCCGCACCGCCGAAGGGCGCCGGATTCGTCAGGCGTTCGTGGCGCCAAAGGGTTACAAACTGCTGGCCGCTGACTATTCACAGATCGAACTGCGGATCATGGCGCACCTTGCCAGGGACGAAGGCTTGCTGCATGCGTTCCGCAACGACCTGGACGTTCACCGGGCAACGGCGGCGGAAGTCTTCGGCGTGGAGCTGGACGGCGTGACCAACGACATGCGCCGTAGCGCCAAGGCGATCAACTTCGGCCTGATCTACGGCATGAGCGCGTTTGGCCTGGCCAAGCAGATCGGCGTGGACCGCAAACAGTCACAGGCCTACGTAGACCGCTATTTCGCCCGCTACCCCGGCGTGCTGGACTACATGGAGCGCACCCGCGCCCAGGCCGCCGAGCAGGGCTTTGTCGAAACCATCTTCGGTCGTCGCCTGTACTTGCCGGACATCAACGCCAAGAACCCGTCCCTGCGCAAAGGCGCCGAGCGCATGGCGATCAACGCACCGATGCAGGGCACGGCGGCAGACATCATCAAGAAAGCAATGGTGGCGGTGAATGGCTGGCTGGAAGAATCCGGCCTGGACGCGCGGGTCATCCTGCAGGTCCACGACGAACTGGTGCTGGAAGTGCGCGAAGACCTGGTCGATCAGATCAGCGAACAGATCCGTCCGCACATGAGCGGCGCGGCAGAACTGGCAGTGCCACTGCTCGTGGAAGTGGGCGTCGGCAACAACTGGGACGAGGCACATTGAGCCAAAAAGGGCGAACTCGTAGGGGAGTTCGTCAAACCTTGTAGGAAATGTGAACTTTTCTTCATTGCTGGAACTTAACCATTTGGACAGGAGTCAGAGGTTTCGATTGATTGAAAAATCCATCGTGCTCCTAGTTGTGTTAAGTGTTGGCATATATCCAGATCCCACCCTAAGGTCTGGACCTTGAGCCCCGGAACTTCCCCCTCCCCATGCGAAGTCCGGGGTCTTTTTTTGCCTGCGATTTACTCCGCAGGCGCCTTGTCTTCCAGCTCCATCCAGTCGGCCAGCACGGTGTAGGCCTCTTCCAGCCCCATGCGCTTGGGGGCCGAGAACAACTGAATGCTCACGGCATCGCCCCAACCCTTGCGAATCTCGGCCTGAACCTTGAGCAGCGTATTCTTGGCTGCGCCATAGGTCAGCTTGTCGGCCTTGGTCAGCAGAATGTGCATGGGCATGTTGCTGGCGATGGCCCAGTCCAGCATCAGCAGGTCGAAGTCGGTCATTGGATGACGGATGTCCATCATCAGGATCAGACCTTTCAGGCTTTCGCGGCTGCCCAGATAAGCTTCCAGGTGGCGCTGCCAGTGCAGCTTGAGCGGGATGGGCACTTTGGCGTAGCCGTAACCCGGCAGGTCGACCAGACGCCGGTCTTCGTCCAGACCAAAGAAGTTCAGCAGCTGCGTACGTCCCGGGGTCTTGGAGGTACGCGCCAGGCTGGCGTGGGTCAGGGTGTTCAGCGCGCTCGACTTGCCCGCGTTGGAGCGACCGGCAAAGGCGACTTCAAAACCCTCGTCATCGGGGCATTGATCGACCTTGGCGGCGCTGAGCATGAACGTGGCCTGTTGGCACAGACCGAGAATGGGGTTTTTGAGCTGCATGTGATTTCCGGTGAAGGCCTTGACTGCATGGGGGTGCGCCAAGAGGTGTCGGTTTCGTTTAAGTGCGTGGGCATATAATGACACACCTGCCACCCGGCCCATACTCGCACCCTGACGGGGCGCTCTGAATGGCGGCTGGAACATTCAGACATGACCTGCTTCACTCCTTATGCAAAAAGGCCTTCCAAGGCCGCCCATTTTTACAACCTCAGCGTTACACTAACGAACTCAGGCTTTCACGCCCGGTCGAAACACCGTCGCTTGAAGGCGATTCATTCTGCTCAGGAGTAAAGCATGCGTAATCTGATCATCAGCGCCGCGCTGGTTGCCGCCAGTCTGTTCGGTATGTCCGCCCAGGCCGCCGAGCCTATCGAGGCCGGCAAACAGTATGTCGAGCTGAAAAGCGCTGTGCCCGTGGCAGAGCCGGGCAAGATCGAAGTCACCGAACTGTTCTGGTATGGCTGCCCGCATTGCTACGCATTCGAGCCGACCATTAACCCGTGGGTTGAAAAACTTCCGTCCGACGTTCACTTCGTTCGTATTCCAGCCATGTTCGGCGGCCCTTGGGATGCCCACGGCCAACTGTTCATCACGCTGGACATGATGGGCGTCGAGCACAAGGTTCACGCAGCCGTATTCGAAGCGATCCAGAAAGGCGGCAAGCGCCTGACCGACAAGAACGACATGGCCGACTTCCTCGCCACTCAGGGCGTCAACAAGGAAGAGTTCCTCAAGACGTTCGATTCGTTTGCGGTGAAAGGCAAGATCGCGCAGTACAAGGAACTGGCCAAGAAGTACGAAGTGACAGGCGTTCCGACCATGATCGTCAACGGCAAATACCGCTTTGACCTGGGTTCTGCCGGCGGTCCTGAAAAGACCCTGGAAGTGGCCGACCAACTGATTGCCAAAGAGCGAGCGGCTGCCACAGCCGCCAAGTAAGCGCCCGTCATGCGCCGCTGGGGCAAAGGTAGCCCGCGTATCGTTGGCCTGCATGATCCGCAGGTCAACGAACATCACCTGACGCAAAGCGGTCTGCCGGAAGACGGCAGGCTGCGTTTGCTCAGCTTCAATATCCAGGTCGGTATCAGCACCCAACGCTATCACCACTACCTGACCCGTAGCTGGCAGCACCTGCTGCCGCACGGCGGACGGGCAGTCAACCTGCAGAAGATCGGCAACCTGATCAACGATTTCGATCTGGTCGCCTTGCAGGAAGTCGATGGCGGCAGCATGCGCTCCGGCTTCGTCAATCAGGTCGAGCACCTCGCTCAACTGGGTGGCTTTCCGTACTGGTATCAACAGCTCAATCGCAACCTCGGTCGCCTCGCCCAGCACAGCAACGGCGTGTTGAGCCGCTTGCGCCCGACCAAGATCGAAGATCATCCGCTGCCGGGTCCGGCCGGGCGCGGCGCCATTCTGGTCCGTTTCGGCGAAGGCGAGGATGCGCTGGTGGTGGTCATGATGCACCTGGCCCTCGGGACGCGCACGCGAACCCGGCAACTGGCCTACATTCGCGAGCTGATCGGTGGTTATCGTCATCAAGTGTTGATGGGCGACATGAACACCCACGCCAACGATCTGCTGGAACATTCGCCACTGCGGGACCTGGGCTTACTGGCACCACAGATCGAAGCCACTTTTCCCAGTTGGCGGCCGCAACGCTGCCTTGATCATATTCTGCTCAGCCCGACACTGACGCTTGAGCGTGTGCAGGTGCTGGCGCAACCCATTTCCGATCACCTGCCGGTTGCTGTCGAGATTCGCCTGCCTGCTTCATTATGTGGGGACTCGCTGCCTGTGCCTTCTGGTGGAAACCTTGCATGAGCGACGACGCGGAGCGTTGGAAAGAGAAGTACCTCAAAGGGATTGAGCAACAGGACAAGCTCGAAAAGCGCTGGGATGCGAGGCTCGACTTGCTGCGCCGCGGTCTGGTGCGCAGCAGTCTGGCGGCAGAAGGTTCGGACCGGGCCGTCGATGAATGCATGAAGGAAATGCGCGAAATCGTCCGCACCGACGACATGGACGCCGGCCTCGCGGCCCTGATCCCGCGCCTTGAAAAAGCCGTGCTGGACTCCGAACATCGTCGTGAAGTACGTGTCGGGCAGATCAGCTCAGCGTTGACTGCGCTGGTCGCTCAACTGCAAGCACTGCCTTTGACGCGAGAAACGCGCAAGCCACTCAAGCGTTTCGCCAAAGACCTTGAAGAACGGGCATCGCAGGCACGCGAACTGCCCTTGCTGCTCAGCGAGTTGAGCAGCCTGCAGGGACAGGCCCTGACCCAACTTGAAAAAAGCGAAGAAGGCCCCCGCCAGGGCTTGCTGCAGCGTTTGTTCGGTGTGCGGGAAGGGCACAGCAGTGAACACCCTCCTGAAGCGGCTCAGGCTGAGACCGTTCAAACCGATGCACCGCCCGCCGTGCAGGAACACCCCGACAAGGCGCCTGAAGCACCCGAACCCGTGACCGGCTCAGTCGCCTCACCCGCGCCAACTGCACCGACACAGACACCGACAGAGGTCGCGGCCCCGGTCATCGAGCACGCCCCAGTGGCGGAGCCTGTCAGCGAAGTCGGCACTCCGGCGCCTGCGGCAACGGTCGAATCCGCGCCCTCCCCGGCCGCCGAACCCGTTGCTCCGCCAGCCCCCGACGTCGCTCCCGAACCGATTGCTGAAAACGCTTATGCCTATGTCGAACCTGTCGACTTCACAGACAGGCTCGCGCCCATCCCCAGCGTGCCTTATCAACAGCGACCCGCGCCGATCATCGTGCCGGTCGACGAACAGGCCGAAAGCACCGCACCAGACGCAGAGGCCACTGAAGGCGAAGACGGCTACTCGCTGCCCTCTTCTCCCGAACCCAGCTACAGCTCGGTGGCTTCTCACATCGAAGAAACCCTGCTGGGCCTGCTCAATGATCTGACCTTGTCGGAACATTTTCGGCCGCAAGTCGAGGACATGCAGTTACGCCTGAAACACGGGCTCAACTGGTACGAACTGCTGCCGATCCTGGATGATCTGGCGGTGCTGATGCTGGCGATCAACAACGGCGGCCAACAGGAATTCGGCATCTACCTCAAGCAGCTCAACGAGCGACTCGAGTCATTCCAGAGCCACTTGCAAGCCGCCAGTGAAGACCATGCCGAGGTGCAGTCCACGGCCCGCGACCTGAACGACCAATTGCGCGAGCAGGTCGGCGGTCTGCAAACCAGCGTTCAGGATGCTTCCGATCTGCCGAGCCTCAAGCAGGTGCTGGATAACCGCCTGGAAGGCCTGCTCAGCACGATGGATCACTACCAACGAAAACGCGACGACCGTGAACGGGAAGTCGCCTCGCGGCTGCAAGGCCTCTCGGCTCGCGTGGCGAGCATGGAGCAGGAAGCGCTGGGGTTCAGAACCCACCTGGAGGAACAACGCCAGAAAGCCTTGATCGACCCGCTCACCGGGCTGGCCAATCGCGCTGCATGGGGCGAGCGTCTCGAACTTGAAATGAGTCAGTGGCAACAGGCGAAAAACAGCCTGCTGGTGGGCATACTCGACCTGGACCATTTCAAACGGATCAACGATGGATACGGCCATCTGGCTGGCGACAAGGTGTTGAAGATCGTTGCCAGCGTGCTTAAAAAACGCATGCGGCCCAATGATTTCCTGGCCCGGTTCGGCGGTGAAGAGTTCGTCATGCTTCTACCGGCCACACCGCTTGGCGCAGGACTGACGTTGCTGGATGAACTGCGAGCGGCAGTCGAAGAGTGCCCGTTCCACTTCAAGGGCGAACGCGTCACGATCACCGTTTCCATCGGGCTCACCGCGCTACGCCAGGGCGAACGAAGCGATACCGCGATAAAACGCGCCGATCAGGCGCTGTATAAAGCCAAGGAAAATGGCCGCAACAGGGTTGAACAAGGCTGACTGAAACATTTTGACTGAACGAATGTTTCGACGTTGAAGCATTTTGCCCGCGTTTTGTTATGATGTTTCATTTCCCGCCGACGCTGCCAATCCCATGAAGCTGTATTTCTCTGCCTTTCTGCTGCTCATTCTCACAGCCTGCTCCAGCGGTCCCAAGCTGGACACCAGCCACCCATCGGTGAACTTCGACAACCGGGTTCAGTATGTCGTCATGCACTACACCTCGGCATCGATGGAGCGATCCCTGCAATTGCTGACCCACGGCGAGGTCAGCAGCCATTACCTGATCGGTGATGACAAGCAGGCCACAATCTACAAACTGGTGGATGAAAACGCCCGCGCCTGGCATGCCGGCGAAAGCGAATGGGAGGGGCGTACGTGGCTCAACTCCAGCTCGATCGGCATTGAAATCGTCAACCCCGGCTTCAAGGACACGCCGACCGGTCGCCTGTGGTATCCGTACACCGAGGCCCAGATCCAGTCGATCACGGTACTGCTCAAAGACGTCGTCAAGCGCAACAGGATCGACCCCAAGCATGTCATCGGCCACAGCGATATAGCACCGCTGCGCAAGCAAGACCCGGGGCCGTTATTCCCGTGGAAACGCCTGGCCGCTGAAGGCCTTGGCATCTGGCCAGACGAACGACTGGTCGCCCAGCGTCAGGCGCTGCTGGCAGTCAACCTGCCGAGCATCAGCTGGTTTCAGCAACAACTTGCCCGACTGGGCTACACCACCCCGCAGACCGGAGAACTCGACACAGAGACCCGTCAGGTGCTGGCTGCTTTCCAGATGCACTACCGCCCTGCCCGCTTCGACGGCGAGCCGGACGCACAAAGCGCGGCTATCTTGCAGGTGCTCAATCACTCGAATTGACGGGCAAACGAGGGGGTTAACCCCTCAAAGCGGCAGCGCCATGTAAAACTGCGTGCCCTGCCCAGGCCTTGAATAAACGCCCATGCGTCCGCCGTGGAGCTGGACGATTTCCTTGCACAGCGCCAGCCCAAGGCCAGCGCCGCCTTTTTTACGGCCGACCTGGACAAAAGGCTCGAAGATTCGTCCCTGCTGCCCATAGGCGATGCCCTCGCCGTTGTCTTCGACACTGATGATCGCGCGTTCACCGTGACGCCTGGCCTGCAAACGAATGAGGCCTTTGGGCGGTGTGTGGCGCAGGGCGTTGTCCAGCAGGTTGTCCAGCACACGTTCCAGCTGGGACTGGTCAGCGTGCAGGCGCGGCAGCGGTTCCTGAATGTCCAGCATCAGCACGATGTCCTGCTCAAGGGCCTGCTCTTCGAACCGGGCCTTGGCTTCTTCCAGCAATGTTTCGATGGAACACGGCGCCAGCTTGAGTTTCTGCAAACCATTCTGATAACGGGAGAAATTCAGCAGGTCATTGATCAGTTGCATCAACCGCTGCATTTCCTCGGTGACCGTGTTGAGCAAATCGGCTTCGCGGGATTCAGGCGCGAAATGCAGCCGCTCCTGTAACAGGCCGAACGCCATGTGCATCCCGGTGACCGGCGTGCGCAGTTCATGCGAAGCCCTTAGTACAAACTCGCTGCGAACCCTTTCGAACGCCCGCTGCTCGGTGACATCGTGCAGGACCATCACAGCGCCCAGGATATGGCCTTTGGTGTGACTCACCGGCGTCATGCTGTAGGTCAGCAATCGCGATTCGCCGTCTATTTCGATGACCAGATCTTCCGGCGCACGCTCCAGCGTCCCGCCGCGCAGGACCAGATGCAATTGCTCATCCAGCTCCGGACGGCTCAATGCAACCCCGAGGCTCTGCCCGAGGCGACTCTCGTCCCACCCGAGCTGAAGCTGGGCCACGGGATTCAAATGCTCAAGATGCCCTTGGCGATCAATCATCAGCAGGCCATCGTCAATGCTGTCGAGCACCGCCTGCAGGCGCTGCTGACCCGCCAGCAGCTCATCGACGTTGGTCGCCTGATGCTGACGCAGGGCCTCAGCCATGATGCCGAAGCGCCGGGTCAGCAGGTTCATTTCAGCGGCCGAAGAAATAGGCAGGGTGACTTCGTAGTCGCCTTCGCCAATACGATCAGCCGCTTTGGCCAACGCTTCGATCGGCGCACCGAAACGCCGTGCAATACCGTGGGCGGTCACAAAACCGATGCACAGCACTGCCAGCCCGACCAGCCCCAACAGGCCCGCGATCCACAAAGCGCGATCCCGGGAATTGATCTCGGCATTGCTGATGTTTTCAAGCGCCTTGCGATGCACATTCAGCAACCCGTTGCGCAACGTATCGAAACTGTCGCTCAGTTGCGGGTTTCCACGAATACCGCGCGGGTCATCGCCGAAGCGGTTCCAGAACTCGATGAACCGTTGGTAATCGCGTTTGGTTGTCTCGAAGCCATTACGCACGTTCTGCTGCGTATCCTGCACCGAACCTTGCTCCAGCAACTCCTCGAACTGAACCTGAGCGTTATGCAGCTCAAGCGTGTTGCGCTGGGAACCGGTCATCATTACCAGCTGATCGCCCAGGTTCTGACGCAGCTTCAAGCCCAGATCGAGAATGGCGAAGTTGTGCTGAATCAATGATTCCTGAGTCCGGGCCATCTGCATGACACTGACGAGCCCCAGCAGCAACCCGAGCAGCGCGACCGTGATCAAGGCCGAAATACTCAGAAAAAGGCGTGTGCGCAGCTTCATGGCCAGTTTCATCGGAGGTCATTCATAGGTTGTACTGTTTGCGTTTGCGGTAAAGCGTCGATGCGTCGATACCCAGTGTCTTGGCCGCCTGATCAAGGGTTTCGCTGGTTGCCAGCACGGCGCCGATGTGTGCTTTTTCCAGTTCGTCCAGGCTCAGCGCTGCGCCCACTCGCGGCGCGTTATTCGTCGGCTGCTCGGCCATGCCCAGGTGGCTGACCTCCACACGCTCCTGCGGACAGATGATGCTGGCACGCTCGATCACGTTACGCAGCTCGCGGATGTTGCCAGGCCAGCGGTAGTTGAGCAGGGCGGCACGTGCCTCGTCACTGAAGCCTCGCGCCGGACGAGCGTATTCCTTGACGAAACGCGCCAGAAAGCGGTCTGCCAAGGTCAGGATGTCTTCGCTGCGTTCCCGCAAGGCGGGCAGATGCAGGGTGATCACGTTCAGCCGGTACAGCAGGTCCTCACGGAAACGCCCGCTGCGCACCATGTCCTCAAGATTGAGGTTGGTGGCAGCCAGAATACGCACGTCCGCACGACGGGTAACAGGGTCACCGACGCGCTCGTATTCCTTGTCCTGAATGAAACGCAGCAACTTGGGCTGCAACGTCAACGGAAAATCGCCGATCTCGTCGAGAAACAGCGTGCCGCCATCCGCCTGATTGACGCGACCCAGCGTGCTTTCGCTGGCGCCGGTGAAAGCGCCACGGCTATGGCCGAACAGTTCGCTTTCCATCAACTCAGCGGTGAGTGACGGGCAGTTAATCGTGACGCAAGACTTCTTGGCGCGCTTGCTCCAGCCGTGTATCGCACGGGCCAGCTCGCCTTTACCGGTGCCCGACTCACCCAGAATCAGGATATTCGCGTCGGTGACCGCGACCTGGCGAGCTGTCTCCAGAATGGCCATCATCGAAGGACTGTGGGAGTCCAGGCCGTCTTTTGGCTTGCGAACCTCACCTTCCAGCGCTTCGAGCCGTGCAGACAACTGTCGCACCTCAAGCTGCTTGGCAGTCGCGAGGCGCAATTGATCGGGGCTGCACGGTTTTACCAGATAGTCGGCTGCGCCGGCCTGGATGGCATCAACAGCAGTATCGACGGCCGAGTGCGCGGTCACGATCACCACGCGCATCCACGGCGCCTGAATGCGCATCTGGGCCAGCACATCAAGGCCGTTGTCTTCGCCCAGACGCAAATCGAGAAAACACAGGTCAAACACCTGGCGCTGCATAAGTGTGTCAGCCTGCGCTGCGCTGTTGGCAGTGGCGACACTGTAACCTTCGTCTTCCAGGCAGTACCGGAAGGTGCGGAGGATGGCGGACTCATCGTCCACAAGCAGAATACGGCCCTGATTCTCAGTGGCTGCTTCCATTTTTCCTACGCTCCTTAATGAATTGTCTCAGTTAGTCTCGGAATCATCGGGCAAGTTGCATGGTCAATTCTGATTGATTCTGCGGCATGCATGTTAGCTGTCTGATCGTCTAATGGCGAACAGGGTGATTAATCCGCATTTATGTCGTTAAAACCGTCTATCCGGAGACGAAATTCACTTCAAAAGGAAAGCCCCCTATGTTTTCGCTGAAAAAGATTGCCTTGATTACCGCCTCCGTCGCGTTGCTCGGCAGCGGCCCGGCTTTCGCCCAGCCCGATCTGCCGACCCAGCTCACCGAGGCGCGTCAGGAAGGTTCGATCTGGACAGCCTTCGCGCTGAACAAGCATTTGAGCCCATTCAAGATCGAAGTGAATGTCGATCAAGGCACCGCCATTCTCAAAGGCAAAGTGGAAGACGAGGTAGATCGCGAACTGGCCGAACGCATTGCGCTGGACACAAAAGGTATTGAAAAAGTCGACAACCAGCTGGAAATCGACCCCTCCGTCGCCAGCGAGCCGGGCACCCGAACCAGCATGGCACAGCGCTTCGAAGATGCGACGCTGGTCGCCACGGTCAAGTCCAAGCTGCTGTGGAGCAGTGTCACCGAGGCACTGAACATCGATGTAGACAGCAAGGACGGCGTCGTGACACTCAAAGGTCGTGCGCAAAGCCCTGAGGCCAAAGAGCTGGCAGGCAGCCTGGCGACCAATACCGACGGCGTGGTCAGCGTCAACAACCTGATCAGCCTGAGCGCCGCCGATTCCATTGCCGCCAAGGCCCAGCCGCAGTCACTGACGCCCACCGAGGAAATGAGCGACGCGTGGATCACCAGCAAAGTGAAAGCAAGCCTGATCTACAGCCGCAATCTGGACGGGATGAACATCAAAGTGGACACCAAGGCGGGAGTCGTCAGCCTCAACGGTGTGGTCGCCAACTTCGCCGAAAAGGAGCTGGCGGTCGAAATTGCACGAAACATTCGTGGCGTCAAAGGCGTCAACGGCGATGCGCTGAAGGTCATGACGCGCAGCGCTGGCTGAGCCGGCGATCATTTGGCCCGGATCTGTTCGTGCAGAACGCACGATTACAAAGGTGTAATCGTGCAGCTTGCTTGTAGGAGCGCTCCGCGAGACTTTATAACCCACTGATTTTATTGAATTTAATAGCGTATAAAAAGTTGGCATGCAGTCTGCAATATCCCTTTCAACTAGGTCGTGACACACAGACCCATCAGATTGATTGCCCACTCAGGTCAGGGGAATTTGCGAATGAACAGCCAGCGTCTTGCACAATTTCGTATGTCTCCCCTGCACATCCAGCAAGGTCTTTTCCTGCTGCTTGCCCTGTTTGTCACTCTGATCGCCATTCAGCAGTTCCAGCGTTGGAGTCAAGCCAACGAGGCAACTCAAATCAAACAGCCATTCATTCACAGTAACAACATCTCCTACCGCGAAGTCAGTGCTTCTGCGAATCGGGATATGTCGTCGAGCGTTCGTCCTGTGGACGGTCTGGTCTCGGTAAATGAAGTTGCGCCGCAGCAAAAATGGGTCTTTTGATCCGATTTGAAAAAAACGCAGCACCCCTATTATTAAAACGGTATCAAAAAGGAGTATCACTATGTTGAGTTGGGCTATCACGTTTCTGATCATCGCCATTATCGCTGCAGTCCTGGGCTTTGGCGGTATCGCGGGCACGGCTACTGGTATCGCCAAGATCCTGTTCGTCGTCTTCCTGGTGATGTTCGTTGTGTCGTTCTTCTTCGGTCGTCGCGGTCGAGGCTAAGGATGCAAACGTCATTTCGCACGCTGGCCGCCGCCCTGTTGTTGGGCGGTAGTGCCATGGCACTGGCTGCCAACGATGGGCAGTCGAGGGTTAACGAGCTTTTGAGCTCTGCCCCTGAGTACCGCACCACCTGGGCGAAGGTCGTCAAGAAGGAAGAGCGGCTGCCAGACTGGGTGATTAACCTGTCAGGCACCTCCGTGCAGCAAATGACGGCAGTTACCGAGGACGGTGACAAGTATCTGGCGGGGCCGCTCTGCGAAACTGCTGATACGTGCAAGAGCAAGCGCCTGATCGTGGCTGTCAGCTTCGACAAGGAAGATGCTTACGCCATGCTGGTTGAAGTGCCTGCAGGCCTGCCCGCAGACAAATCGCCAACCCGTCACGCGACTTACCGCTATTTGGGTGAGCCTGACAAAGGCATGAAGAGTCTGTTGCAAGAGCAATTGCGCAACGACCCGAACTGGTATTGATTCAGCAAGGAAGGCGGCGGCTCCAATAGCCGCTGCCTTTCTGATGTGCGGCCTGAGGAAGGTGCGCGCATGACCAAGGGGCCGGGATGCGTTGATCGAGAGGATCGGCGTGACCTAGGGGTACAGGGAGTACCTCCGCAACGGGCCGGGTCAGGCAAGCTGCCGTGCAAGTCAATGAGGTTGCCTCGTTCTGTCGAGTGCCCCCTATGTCGCTGCACGGCGCTTTATATCCCCTTCGGTTATTCCCGTACTAAATCGCATCCCTCGGCAACATCAGCCCCAGCGGCAGGCGCACCCTCGCCTCCAGCCCGCCACCCGAACGATTCCTCAGCTCGACATTGCCGCCGTGCATGGCCGCAATACGCTTGACGATGGCCAACCCGAGACCGGTGCCCTTGCCACTCCGGGCGCGATCACCGCGTATGAACGGATTGAAAATGGTGTCCAGCTCGGAAGGATCGATACCCGCGCCTCTGTCCAGCACGCTCAGCACGACATAAGGCGCGTTCCTGTCGCCTGAAACGTACGCCGCGACTTCGATACCGTTGCCCGCATGATGACGGGCGTTTCCGATCAGGTTGGTCAACAGGCGTTTCATCGACACCCGGCGTAGCGGGAAGGGCGGAATCGGTTCCAGGCACAGACGAATGCTGTCCTCATCGTTGTTGAAAGGCGCGACGACATCGCGCACCAGATCGCCCAGATCGACTTCTTCGATCTCCTCGTCACGACCATCACGGATGAACGCGAGGAATTGATCGAGAATCGCATCCATGTCCTCGATGTCACGCACCATGCCTTCAGAGAACTCGTTGTCGTTCATCAATTCCAGCGACAGACGCAAACGAGTCAGCGGCGTGCGCAAATCATGGGACACGCCTGCCAGCATCAGCTCGCGCTCCTGTCCGGCCTGCTCGACGTCTTCGGCCATCTGGTTGAAGGCCCGGTACACTTCGGTCATCTCGCTGGGCGTGTCGCTGACCGGCAAGCGCACGCTACGGCCCTGCCCCAGTTGCCGGGCAGCAAACACCAGCCGCTTGAGTGGCTGGTTCAACTGGCGAACAAAGATCCACGCCGACGCGGTGGACAGTAACCCGATGGCCAGGAACCAGCCCAGCACGCTCCAGATTTTCTGACCGCGCAACGGGTGCGGATAAAGCGGCACTTTCAGCCAGCCGTCCCCCAGACTTGGCGCGCGCACCCACAGCGCGGGCGGCGCGTGTACACGCAGACGCACTTCGGTGTCGGCACCCAGCTCGGCCTGCATCTGCCGCTGGTAGATCTCGCTGTACGGCCAGTGCTGCTCACCTTCCGGCACACCCCCGCCAACGACACGAATCAGGCCCGCGGCCTCGGCAATCGCTTCGCGATCATTTTCATCGGCAGCCCAATAAGCGCGCAGGGTCAGCGCGACGCCGTGGCTGTATTGCCTGTCGACCAGCACGTCCTCGTTCATCAGCAGGTAAACCAGCGTCAGCGCCTTGGAAAACAGCACGACGATGAGCACCAGCCAGAGCGTGCGGGAGAAAAAGCTTTGCGGGAACCAGAGCGGAGTCTTCATAACTGCAGCCATACACTTTGCAAGGCGAGCGAGGCTCGCAGGTTTGCCGAACGCGGGCGAGACCCGATGGACGAACGCAGAAAAACCAGTACGTCGATAACCCCCTGAAAGGTTATCGACGTAACTGGCAGGAATGACGGTTTTCTATGCCGACAGCCAGGCTGTCAGCGATTGCCGGCACCATCTGGAACGAATACATAGCCGACGCCCCAGACGGTCTGGATGTAACGAGGCTTGGACGGATCCGGCTCGATCAGACGACGCAGACGGGAAATCTGTACGTCGATGGATCGCTCCAGCGCATCCCACTCCCGGCCTCGGGCCAGATTCATCAGCTTGTCACGGGTCAACGGCTCGCGGGCATGCATTACCAGCGCCTTGAGGACCGCGAACTCGCCGGTGGTGAGCATGTGTACTTCTTCGCCACGTTTCAGCTCGCGGGTCGCCAGCGACAGCACATAATCGCCAAAACTGACTGACTCGTCTTCACTGCCGGGCGCGCCCGGTACAGGAGCGGCCTGACGACGCAACACAGCCTTGACGCGCGCCATCAGCTCGTCCGGGTTGAACGGCTTGGCCAGGTAATCGTCAGCGCCCAGTTCGAGGCCCTTGATACGGCTCAGCTCATCGCCCTTGGCGGTCAGCATGATAATCGGCACCTGATTGTTCGCGGCACGCAGCCGGCGACACGCGGAAAGACCGTCTTCCCCAGGCAGCATCAAATCCAGCACCACAAGGTTGAAAACCTCACGGGCCAGCAATCGGTCCATTTGCTCCACGTTTGCCACAGCGCGGGCACGATAGCCCTTGCTGGTAAAAAAACGTTCCAGGAGACTGCTCAACCCCGGATCGTCATCGACAATCAGGATTTTTTCGCCTTCAGCATTTTGTGCGGTGCTGCTCATCGGATGCTCCTCTGATCTCGGGGCGCATTATGGCGTAGCTGCGGTGATGCGCACCGTGTGCATTGTTAGCAGATTTTACTGGGGGCGACACTTGCACATGCCTTTTCGCCAAAAAAACAGCGCGTTTGTCGGTCAATCCCCTAATCCGGCTTCGACGGGTATAATGCGCCGCCTCCAAAGTCAGGCAACGCCGGGCTTATAGCGGTTCGCCAGCACCGAACAAAATGCGGGCGAACGACAATCGGCAAGACAATTCGTACGAGCCCCGTTTTTTGCTCACAACTCCAGGTGGTCTTATGGACAGCATCAACAGCCGCATCGCCGAAGAACTCGGTGTACGCCCACAACAGGTCGCAGCGGCCGTAGCACTACTGGATGAAGGCTCGACCGTGCCCTTCATTTCCCGCTACCGCAAGGAAGTGACCGGCAGCCTCGATGACACTCAACTGCGCCATCTGGAAGAGCGCCTGCGCTACCTGCGTGAACTGGACGACCGGCGCGTCAGCATTCTTGCCAGCATCGAAGAGCAAGGCAAGCTGACCCCGGAGCTGGCCCGCGACATCAAGCTGGCCGACACCAAGACCCGCCTTGAAGATTTGTACCTGCCTTATAAGCAGAAACGCCGCACCAAGGGCCAGATCGCCCTTGAAGCGGGCCTCGGCGAGCTGGCCGACGGCCTGTTCAACGACCCGAGCCTGAACCCGGAGTCCGAGGCTGCGCGCTTTGTCGACGCCGAAAAAGGCGTGGCCGATGTCAAAGCTGCGCTGGAAGGCGCCAAGTACATCCTGATGGAGCGCTTTGCCGAAGACGCTTCGCTGCTGGACAAACTGCGCAGCTTCCTCAAGCAGGAAGCGGTCATCAGCGCACGCGTCGTGCCGGGCAAGGAAGAGGAAGGCGCCAAGTTCCGCGACTACTTCGAACACGACGAACCGCTCAAGAGCATGCCGTCGCATCGAGCGCTGGCTATTTTCCGTGGTCGCAATGAAGGCTTTCTCAGCAGCGCGTTGAAAGTCGGTGAAGAACTGCCGGGCGCCATGCACCCGTGCGAACTGATGATCGGCGAGCGCTTCGGTATCCAGAACCAGAACCGCGCTGCCGACAAGTGGCTGGCCGAGGTGGTGCGCTGGACCTGGAAGGTCAAGCTGTACAGCCATCTGGAGACTGACCTGCTGGGTGAGCTGCGCGAAGGCGCGGAAACCGAGGCCATCAACGTGTTCGCCCACAACCTGCACGACCTGCTGCTCGCCGCCCCGGCCGGCCAGCGCGCGACACTGGGCCTCGACCCGGGCCTGCGCACCGGCTGCAAGGTCGCCGTGGTGGACGCCACCGGCAAACTGCTCGACTACGCGACCGTTTACCCGCATGTACCGAAGAATCAATGGGACCAGACCATCGCCGTGCTGGCGGCGCTGTGCGCCAAGCACTCGGTCGACCTGATTGCCATCGGCAACGGCACCGCCAGCCGCGAAACCGACAAGCTGGCCGCCGATCTGATCAAAAAATACCCAGGCCTGAAAATGACCAAGGTCATGGTTTCCGAAGCCGGCGCATCGGTCTACTCCGCCTCCGAACTGGCCGCCAAGGAATTCCCGGACCTCGATGTGTCGATCCGTGGCGCGGTCTCCATCGCCCGTCGCTTGCAGGATCCGCTCGCCGAACTGGTGAAGATCGACCCGAAATCCATTGGTGTCGGTCAGTACCAGCACGACGTTTCACAGCTCAAGCTGGCCCGAGGCCTGGACGCGGTGGTCGAAGACTGTGTAAACGCCGTGGGCGTGGACGTAAACACCGCGTCGGTGGCCTTGCTGGCACGCATTTCCGGCCTCAACTTCACGCTGGCCCAGAACATCGTGGCGCATCGCGATGAAAACGGCGCGTTCAAGACCCGCGCGGCGCTGAAGAAAGTCAGCCGTCTGGGCGAGAAGACCTTCGAGCAGGCCGCCGGCTTCCTGCGCGTCATGACCGGTGACAACCCGCTGGATTCTTCCGCCGTTCACCCGGAAGCCTACCCGCTGGTGCAGCGTATTGCGGCTGAAACCGACCGTGATATTCGCTCGCTGATCGGCGACGCCAGCTTTCTCAAGCGTCTGGACCCGAAGAAATTCACCGACGAGACCTTTGGTCTGCCGACCGTGACCGACATTCTGCAAGAACTCGAAAAACCGGGCCGTGACCCGCGTCCTGAGTTCAAGACCGCCGAATTCCAGGACGGCGTCGAAGACCTCAAGGACCTGCAACCGGGCATGATCCTCGAAGGTGTTGTGACCAACGTCACCAACTTCGGTGCCTTCGTCGATATCGGCGTGCATCAGGACGGTCTGGTGCATATTTCGGCGCTGTCCGAAAAATTCATCAAAGACCCGCGTGAAGCGGTCAAGGCCGGCGATGTGGTCAAAGTGAAGGTCATGGAAGTCGATATCCCGCGCAAACGCGTCGGCCTGTCGATGCGCATGAGCGACACACCCGGCGAGAAGGTCGACGGTGCCCGCGGCGCACGCCCTGGCTCGGCGCCACGTCAGCAGAACAGCGCCCCGCGCAAGGAAACCTCGGCACCGGCACCGGCCAACAACGCGATGGCGTCGCTGTTCGCCAACGCCAAGCAGTTGAAGAAGCGCTGATGGACATTCCTGAAGACCTGACCCAAAGCGCCTACTTCAAGATGCTCGGCTGCGAGTTGCGGCGTCTTGACGAAGGCGTGGCCGAAGTCGCGCTGCCGCTGGAGGCGCATTTGCGCAACCGCGGCAATGTGATGCACGGCGGGGCAATCTTCAGCCTGGTCGATATCGCCATGGGGCTGGCCTGCTCCAGCGCCCACGGCTTCGACCAGCGCAGCGTGACCATCGAGTGCAAGATCAACTACGTGCGCGGCGTGTCCGAGGGCGAAGTCTTGTGCATCGCCAAGGTGCTGCATGCCGGGCGCAGGACGCTGGTGGTCGAGGCCGAAGTTGTCCAGGGCGACAAGCTCGTCGCAAAGGCTCAGGGCACGTTTGCGGTGATCTAGACTGGCTCGAAGGCTGTTGAAAGCAATCAATGCCAACGGAACCTAGCCGTATCGACATCATTTGGGTTAATTTCGGCACCATTAGCGTGGTGCCGAGTCCATTTGGGTGGTACGACGAAGTGCAATGATTGTGAACAGGCGTCAACGACCCGACCAGGCGACCACGCCAGCTCCTTTCCTCACCCTTGTAGACCGTCAAGTCCACCCCCATATCGGGGCGACCGATGCGTGAAGGATTACACCTTGAGCGAACTTTTAAACCGCCGTCTTGCCTTGCTCGGCGAGCGCAACAACCTCTCTTTGCTGGAGCAATGCCTGCACGGTATCGAGCGTGAATGCCTGCGCGTTACGACAACGGCAGAACTGGCGCGCACGCCCCACCCTCAAGCTCTGGGTGCAGCACTGACCAACGGCCAGGTCACGACCGATTATTCCGAGTCACTGCTGGAGTTCATTACCCCGGCGCTGAAAAACCCGGCCGATACGCTCGACAGCCTCGACAAGATCCATCGATTCGCCTACAGCAAGCTGAACAACGAGCTGCTCTGGAGCCCGTCGATGCCGTGCCCCTTGCCTGACGAAGCGCATATTCCAATCGCGTATTACGGCACGTCGAACATCGGCAAGCTGAAATACGTCTACCGCAAGGGCCTGGCGCTGCGTTATGGCAAGACCATGCAATGCATTGCCGGCATTCACTACAATTTCTCGCTGCCGGAAGACGCCTGGGCGTTGCTCAAGCAGACCGAAGAAGACGTTGCCGGCGATGCACGCGACTACCAGTCGCATGCCTACATTGCGCTGATCCGTAATTTCCGCCGCTACAGCTGGCTGCTGATGTACCTGTTCGGTGCTTCACCTGCGCTGGATGCCGGTTTCCTGCGCGGACGCGAGCACCAGCTGGAACACTTCGACGCCGACACGTTGTACCTGCCTTACGCCACCAGCCTGCGCATGAGCGATCTGGGTTACCAGAGCGACGCGCAGGCCGACCTGACGCCGTGCTACAACGATCTGGTCAGCTACACCGACAGCCTGCGCAAAGCCGTTGCGACGCCGTACAAACCTTACGTCGATGTCGGCACCCACGATCAGAACGGCGAGTGGATTCAGCTCAACACCAATGTGTTGCAGATCGAGAACGAGTACTACTCCAACATCCGTCCGAAGCGGGTGACCTATAGCGGCGAGCGCCCGATCCAGGCGCTGGTGGCCCGTGGCGTGCAATACGTCGAAGTGCGCTGCCTGGACATCAACCCGTTTCTGCCCACCGGCATCAGCCTGGAACAGTCACGCTTTATCGACGCGTTCGTGCTGTATTGCGCCCTTGAGGAAAGCCCGCAACTGGCCAGCCATGAGTGCTCCAATGCCAGTTCGAACTTCTTTTCGGTGGTCAAGGAAGGTCGCCGTCCGGACCTGAACCTGATGCGCAACAACAGCCCTGTCGCACTCAAGGCCTGGGCCACCGAGTTGCTGGAGAAAATCACGCCGATTGCCCGCCTGCTGGATCAAGCCCAAGGGATTGATGAGCACGTCAAATCGATTGCCGTGCAACAGGCCAAGATCGACGATACCGCCCTGACACCGTCAGCTCAGGTACTGGCGAGCATGAAAGCGCATAACGAAGGCTTTACGGCTTTCTCACTGCGCCAAAGCCAGGTCCACGCCGAATACTTCCGCACCCATCCGCTGAGCGCTGAAGACCAGGCACATTTCGAAGCACAGGCAAAAGCCTCTCTTGAAGAACAGGCCGAGCTGGAAGCGACAGAAGAAGTGGTGGATTTCGACACGTTCGTCGGGTCGTATCAGGCGAGCATCTTGTCGATCAGCAATTGAGCCGCGCAATTACTGTGGGAGTGAGCTTGCTCACGAAAGGGACGGTTCAAACGCCCCTTTCTTGGGGCTTGTACCAGCCTCTTCGTGAGCAAGCTCACTCCCACAAAATATAGCCAAGAGTGCTCTGCGTCCGCCCCCAGGCTTAAATCGCCTTTTCGAAAATCTTCGAATTACGCTGGTAGTTGTACAGCGACGCGCGGGCGCTGGGCAGGCGGTCGACGCTGCTGGGCTCGAAGCCGCGCTCGCGGAACCAGTGCGCGGTACGGGTGGTCAGCACGAACAGGGTTTTGATGCCCAACGCCCGGGCACGGTTTTCGATACGCTCCAGCAACTCGTCACCGCGTCCGCCGTGCCGGTATTCCGGGTTGACGGCCAGACACGCCAGCTCGCCTGACTCCGAGTCGGCAATCGGGTACAGCGCCGCACAGGCAATGATCAGCCCTTCCCGCTCGACCACACTGAACTGAGTGATCTCGCGCTCCAGCACTTCCCGAGAGCGCCGCACCAGGATGCCCTGCTCTTCCAGCGGCGTGATCAGGTCCATCAACCCGCCGACGTCCTCGATGGCCGCTTCGCGAACCAGTTCGAACTGCTCCTGCGCAACCAGCGTGCCGCCACCGTCGCGTGTAAACAGCTCGGTCAGCAGCGCGCCGTTCTCGGCGTAGCTGACGATATGGCTACGAGCCACGCCACCACGACAGGCTTCGGCTGCTGCATCGAGCAATTCGGCCTGATAGTTGCCGCCCAGCCGCTGCAAATGCGCGGGCACTTGCTGTGGGCGCAGTTCTCGTACCAACCGGCCCTGTTCATCCAGCAAACCGGTTTCTGCGCCGAACAGCAGCAGCTTGTCGGCGGCCAGATCGATGGCAGCCCGCGTGGCGACGTCTTCGCAGGCCAGATTGAAAATCTCGCCGGTCGGTGAATAACCCAACGGCGACAGCAGCACGATATGGCGCTCGTCCAGCAAGCGATTGATGCCCTTGCGATCAACCCGACGCACTTCGCCGGTGTGCTGGTAATCGACCCCTTCCAGCACGCCGATAGGCCGTGCAGTCACCACGTTGCCGCTGGTCACCCGCAGCCGCGAACCTTGCATGGGCGAGGCTGCCATGTCCATCGACAGGCGCGCTTCAATCGAAATGCGCAACTGGCCAACGGCATCGATCACGCACTCCAGCGTCTCGGTATCGGTGATACGCAGGTCGCGATGGTAGCGCGGTGTAATGCCGCGCTGGGCCAGACGGCTTTCGATCTGTGGGCGCGAGCCATGCACCAGCACCAGCCGCACACCCAGACTGTGCAACAGCACCAGGTCGTGGACGATGTTACCGAAGTTAGGGTGCGCAACGCCGTCGCCGGGGAGCATGACGACAAAAGTACAATCGCGGTGGGCATTGATGTAGGGAGACGCATGGCGAAGCCAGTTGACGTATTCGGGCATGACAACAAGAGCCTGTAGAAAAAATGGACGAAGAGAAAAAGCACGCACAACGGTGTGGTGGTTATCGTCGGAACAGGCTTGGCAACACGCGCAATCTCCTTGTATTCAACCTGTGTAAAACCTGACTCACTGAGGCGTCAGGCAATAATGTTCAATCAGTTGGCTTAACAGACGCACTGTAGGGTCCAGACGTGACATTTCGAGGTATTCCCCCGGCTGATGCGCACAAGCGATATCGCCTGGGCCCAGCACCAGCGTCTCGCAACCGAGGCGCTGAAGATAAGGCGCTTCGGTGCCGAATGCTACTGCCGCCGCCGTATGACCCGTCAGTCGTTCAGCAACACGCACCAGCTCGGCATCGGCCACCTGCTCGAACGGCGCACACTCGGGGAACAGTGGAGCGTAGTCGATCTGCACCTGATGCAACTCGGCCAGCGGCTGCAGTTTCTGCCGGATGGCCGAGCGCAATACGTCAGGGTCCATGCCCGGCAGCGGACGCAGGTCGAATTCCAGCGAGCACTGACCACAGATCCGGTTCGGGTTGTCGCCGCCATGAATGCAGCCCAGGTTCAAGGTCGGTTGCGGCACCGTGAACTGCGGATTGCGGTATTGCGACTGCCATTGCGTGCGCAGGCCTTTGAGTTCGCTGATCGCGTCGTGCATGGCTTCCAGCGCGCTGTGCCCCAGACTCGGGTCAGACGAATGGCCGCTGCGCCCGAGAATATGGATGCGCTCCATCATCACGCCTTTGTGCATGCGGATCGGCTTGAGCCCGGTCGGCTCGCCGATCACTGCCGCACGCCCCAACGGACGTCCGGCGTCTGCCAGCGCCCGCGCGCCAGCCATCGAGCTTTCTTCGTCGCAAGTGGCGAGGATCAGCAATGGCTGTTTGAACGGCTGATCCAGCAGCCCACGCACCGCCTCGATCACCAGCGCGAAGAACCCCTTCATGTCACAACTGCCCAGCCCGACCCAGCGGCCATCGACTTCGGTCAGCTTCAGCGGATCGGTTTTCCACAAGGCCTCGTCAAACGGCACTGTGTCGCTGTGGCCTGCCAGCACCAGACCGCCAGGGCCGGTGCCAAAGGTTGCCAGCAAGTTGAACTTGCCGGGTGACACCTGCTGGATATCACAGGCAAAACCCAAGTCCCCGAGCCACCCGGCCAGCAGATCAATGACGGGACGGTTGGTCTGGTCCAGGGAAGGCTGAGTGCAGCTTACCGACGGCGCAGCGATCAAGGCGGCGAACTGGTCTTTCATGGACGGCAACGGCATGGACGCTTCCTGTAATCAAGACGAAACACGGCCCATCATAGGGCCATAGCAACCCAGGAATAAACCGTTTCGGGCCATGTCCTGTACACTGGCGCCATCAGCAGCCGTTCCGTCATGGGCTGCGCTCCCGTTATTCGTATCAGCGTTTGGATTCCCCCGGCCATGCAAAAAGAAACAGAAATCAAACTCCGCGTCAGCCGCGAGACCCTCGCTGCATTGCGCGAACACCCGTTGCTCAAGAAGCGCAACAAGAGTGGCTGGGAACGCCTGGAACTGTCGAACCAGTATTTCGACACCCCTGAGCGCGAGCTGGCCCAAGCTAAGGTGGCCCTGCGCATCCGCCGTGACGGCGATCAGATCATCCAGACCCTGAAGACGCGCGGGCAAAGCATTGCCGGCCTGTCCGAACGCAATGAATACAACTGGGACCTGGCCAAAGCCAAACTGGACCTGAAAAAGCTCGAAGGCGATTGCTGGCCCGAGTCATTGGCCGAGCTGGACAAGAAAACCATCAAGCCATTGTTCACCACCGACTTCGTGCGTGAAAAAGCCGAAATCGCCTGGGGTCGCGGTAAGACCAAAGTCGTGATCGAGGCCGCGCTGGACCTGGGCCAAGTGATTGCCGGCAAGCAGAAAGAAGAAATCTGCGAGCTGGAGCTTGAGCTGCGCGAAGGTGACCCTGCCGCCCTGCTGGAGCTGGCCGCCGAACTGGCGGCTACCCTGCCGCTGATGCCGTGCGACATCAGCAAGGCCGAGCGCGGTTATCGCCTGCTCGACGCCAGCAGTTACTCGCTGAGCCTGCCAGCCCCGACGCTGGACGCAGAAACCCCGCTGGATGACGCTTACTCGGCGCTGGCCTGGCACCTGCTGGGCAGCAGTCAGCGTCTGGCCGAGCAATACCGGTTCAATGGTCACTGGCGTCTGCTGCAGGACTGGGTCGAGATGCTCGCCGAACTGCGCGCCCTGACCAGCAGCCTCGGCCAGGCTGCGCCACGCACCTCGACGGCCCAGTTGCGCGCTTCGCTGGATGCGCTGCTCGAAGACTGGCGCCCGCTGGTTCAGGCCGGTCAGGACGATGCCGATGTACGTGGCGCGGCGCACGAGCAGTTCCTCGAAGAATTGCAGGACACGCGCTGGGGCGAGTTCTCGTTGAACACCTCACGCTGGCTGCTGACCCGCAGCTGGACCGCCGAACGCAATACACGCGGCAACCGACAGGGCGCAGCCCTGCTGAGCAGCTGGCTGCCGCGCCTGCTGGGCGAAGAAGCGACGTCACTGCAACTGAGCCGTTACCAGCAGCAGCCGGAAGACCTGGCCGAGCAACTGCCACGTATCGAACGCCTGCAGGCCTGGTTGCACTGGGCACGCAGCGCGCTGGACCTGCCGGAACTGGACCGCCTGTACGGCGAAATGCGCAAGCTGGAAGAACTGGCGCATCTGGACATCAGCGACGAAGTCCTCGATGCCCGCGTGCAGCAAGCCATCACCGTGTTCCAGAGCCGCGCGTGGAAGACCTTGTTGCGTTTGTAAGGCTGGATCAGAAACCGTAGAAGTGGACCAAGTGACGCTTCGTCGGTCTACGATCTCCCGGACTATGTAGGAGCGGACTCATCCGCGAAGGCGACGGTTCAGACACAGAAAATGCATCGGATGTACTGGCCCATTCGCGAGCAAGCTCGCTCCCACTAAGTATGATTATCGTGCCGGCGCTCTGCGTCGGTACGCTGTTCTCCAGCCCGGGCATCAGCCCCGCTAGCGCAACAACGGCAGGCTGGTGGTGGATTTGATTTCTGACAGGGCCACTGTCGAGTTCACTTCCTGAATACCGGGCACCAGCGACAGCTTTTCGAAGAAGAATCGCTCATACGCCTCGATGTCCGGTGTCACGATGCGCAGCAGGAAGTCCACCGACCCCATCAGCACGTAGCACTCCAATACCTCTGAAAAACCACGAATCGCGTCGGTGAACTCGGTGAAGTTGGAGCGGCCGTGAGCGTTGAGTTTGACCTCGGCGAAAATCTGCGTGTTCAGGCCGATTTTCTTGCGGTCCAGCAACGCGACCTGCCGACGGATTACCCCTTCGTCCTTGAGCCGCTGGATGCGCCGCCAGCAGGGCGATTGCGACAGACCGACCTGCTCGGCGATCTGCGCACTGGACAGCGAAGCGTCGTCCTGAAGCAGCGCCAGAATCTTGCGGTCGTACACATCCAGATCGATTTGCATAATTAATTTCCGGCAGTGGATTTCTACGCATTAACAAGTCGCCACAAGACTAATCCAGTTGATGATGGACCAGAAATTTCTTTTTTCTCATGCAAAGATTTCCACCATCGTTCTGGAGAATCAGCATGCCCAACCTTGAAGCCGTTGCCGCCCTTTCGCACCGCCCCGATCACTGGTCAGCCAGCGCGGCTTCATGCTGCGCGCGCTACCAGATTGTTGCCGAAGCCGAGCCGGCGTTGCTCTGCCAAGTGCTGAACCTGTTTGCGATGCAGTACCTGATTCCCGAACGCCTCAGCGTTGTTCAGCAGGAAAGGACGCTGGTCATCGACCTCCACGTCGCCAAACTGAGTGGGCATCGGGCCCAGGTCATTGGTGAAAAAATGCGCAACCTGATCGACGTCTGCTCGGTGAAGGTCGAACAAGTCGATGCCCTCGATACGCCGCAGACTCACGTCGCCCTGGCCACCGGCTGAATCAATTTAGTCGCTCCGGTAATTCCCGGTCGCATAGAACGAGTAACGCTGTCACGCTTGGCGTCTACTCTTGTTCATCGTCCAATGACGAATTGCCTCAAGGAGCACGCATGGCAGCCCTGGCCCCCTCTTCACAGGATCGCTGGCTCGATCTGAACGATGTGTTGCGTGACCTGGTCGCTGAAGGCTTTCTTGGCCAGGACGACTCGGAGACGGCGCTCATCCAGCGCCGCAGTGCGGTGAACATTCAGTTGCACCCGCTCGAATTTATCGCGTCGCTGCAGTTCGACGACTTGAAGCGGCCCGGCAAAAAGCTGGACGTGGAAACCCTGACCGCCTGGCTGGCAAAAACCTGCGGCCAGCCCTACATGCGCATCGACCCGCTGAAGATCAATGTCGCAGCGGTCACGCCGTTGATGTCCTATGCGTTTGCCCAGCGTCACAAGATTCTTGCCGTGGCGGTTGACCGGGAAACGGTGACCATCGCCAGTGCCCAGCCGTATGTTCGCTCGTGGGAGGCCGACCTTTCCCATGTGCTCAAGCTTCAGGTGAAGCGTGTGGTCGCCAACCCGACAGACATCCAGCGCATGGCGATGGAGTTTTTCAGGCTGGCAAAATCGGTCAGCGGCGCCAACGCTTCCGAACAGAAAATGAGCAACATGGGCAACTTCGAACAGTTGCTCAAGCTCGGCGCCAGCGATCAGGAGCCGGACGCCAACGACGCACACATCGTCAATATCGTCGACTGGCTGTTCCAGTACGCGTTCCAGCAACGTGCCAGCGACATTCACATCGAACCGCGTCGCGAGCAGGGCACGGTGCGTTTTCGCATTGATGGCGTGTTGCACAACGTCTATCAGTTTCCGGCACAGGTCATCATGGCGATTGTCAGCCGCCTGAAAAGCCTGGGGCGGATGAACGTCGCCGAGAAACGCAAACCGCAGGACGGACGGGTCAAGACCACCACGCCTGAAAACCGCGAAGTGGAGCTGCGGCTATCAACACTGCCGACAGCATTCGGCGAGAAGATGGTGATGCGGATTTTCGATCCGGAAGTGCTGCTCAAGGACTTCGACCAGTTGGGATTTTCCAGCGATGACCTGCGTCGCTGGCAGGAAATGACCCGCCAGCCCAACGGTATCATTCTGGTCACCGGCCCGACCGGTTCGGGCAAGACCACCACGCTGTACACCACCCTCAAGAAGCTGGCGACGTCGGAGGTCAACCTCTGCACCATCGAAGACCCTATCGAGATGGTCGAGCCGGCCTTCAACCAGATGCAAGTGCAGCACAACATCGAGCTGAGCTTCGCCTCCGGGGTACGTGCGTTGATGCGACAAGACCCGGATATCATCATGATCGGCGAAATTCGCGACCTGGAGACAGCAGAAATGGCTATCCAGGCTGCGCTGACCGGGCACCTGGTGCTATCGACGCTGCACACCAACGATGCGCCCAGCGCGATCAGCCGCATGCTGGAGCTGGGCGTGCCGCATTACCTGCTCAAGGCGACGATCCTCGGCGTCATGGCCCAGCGCCTGGTGCGGACGCTGTGCCCGCACTGCAAGGCGCCGATCAACCTGAACGAAACCGACTGGCAAACCCTCACCCGCCCCTGGCAAGCGCCTGTACCGGCCGGCGCGCATCAGGCCGTCGGCTGCGTGGAGTGTCGCGATACCGGCTATCGGGGCCGGGCCGGGGTCTACGAGATCATGGTTATGTCGGACAACATCAAGGCATTGATCTCCGCAGACCTGGACCTGACCGCCATGCGCCGACAGGCGTTCAAGGAGGGCATGCGCAGCTTGCGCCTGTCCGGTGCTCAGAAAGTCTCGGCAGGGCTGACTACACTGGAAGAAGTGCTGCGGGTTACCCCACAGAGCGAACAACGCTGAGCCGGGTTCAACGCCCGGTTTTCAGCCGCCGTGCAGGTACGTTTCGTCAGCTAGCCCCGCTAAAGTGAACTAGGTGGTACACGTTGATTGAACTAGTTTGAGGCTTTGCCTATCCAACCCCTCAGAATAACCACAGTTGGAGTACCATATCATGCGTCTCAAGTTTGCTGTCGCCACCGTAGCCTTGCTTTCCATCCCTATGGGTTCAGCGATGGCTGACACCTTTTGGCGTAATGTGCTGTCCTCGGGTGCCACCACCGGCTCGACTTACCTCACTTTCAAAGATCACAAGCTGATCGTCGCCGCTCAGGACGATGCCGGCAGTTATGTCGCCAGCAACGGCAACATCCGTGGTCCTTTCCTGGAAGCAGCCATTCAGCAGGTGCGTATCGATAATCCGGGCCTGAAAGCCACCGACATGGAATTGGCCAACGCGATCCTGGACAAGAACCTGGTCGCTGAAAACCAATAAGCGTCACGCATAAAAAATGCCGCTCGATGAGCGGCATTTTTTTGCCCGGCGATTACTCGCCGATGGCGCTTTTATAGCCTGCCGTGTCCAGCAATTTAGCCAAATCAGCTTCAGCGTCCGCTGGCTTCAGCTTGAAGATCCAGGCGCTGTACGGTTCGCTGTTGAGCGACTCGGGCGAATCGCCCAAAGCGTCGTTGACTTCAATGACTTCGCCTGCAACCGGCGAGTAGATGTCCGAAGCCGCCTTGACCGACTCGACAACACCCGCAGCGTCACCGGCAGCGAACTCTTTGCCGATTTCCGGCAGCTCGACGAACACCACATCGCCCAGCGCTTCCTGTGCATGATCCGAGATACCGACGGTCACGGTGCCGTCAGCCTCCAGACGCGCCCATTCATGGCTTTCAGCGAAACGCAGCTCGGCGGGAATATTGCTCATTTAGTCATCCTCACAATCGGGTCAGCGGAAAACCCGCCACAGGGTTAAATCAACGTTTTGCCATGCCGCACAAAAGCGGGCTGCACCACCCGCACCGGATACCACTTGCCGCGGATTTCCACCTCGGCCCGGTCGGCGGTTGCCATCGGAACGCGCGCCAGGGCAATGGATTTGCTCAGCGTAGGAGAGAAACTACCACTGGTGATCTTACCATCGCCAATTTCTGCAACGCGTACTACCTGCTGAGCCCGCAAAACACCACGCTCTTCAAGGACCAGGCCGACAAGTTTGAAGGCAATGCCGTTGGCGCGCTCACGTTCCAGCGCCTTGCGACCGATGAAATCACGCTCGGCGGGCTCCCAGGCGATACTCCAAGCCATGTTCGAGGCCAGCGGTGAGACGTGCTCATCAATGTCCTGACCATACAGGTTCATGCCCGCCTCAAGACGCAGTGTATCGCGCGCGCCCAGCCCGATCGGGGAAATACCGGCACCGATCAGTTCATTGAAAAAACGATGGGCTTCGTCGGCAGGCAGCATGATTTCCAGGCCGTCCTCGCCGGTGTAACCGGTGCGCGCGATGAACCAGTCGCCCTCATCAATGCCTTCGAACGGCTTGAGCTGGCGAATGAGTTGAGCACGCGAGCTGGAAACCAGATCGGCGATGCGGTTTCTGGCCTGTGGCCCCTGAATGGCCAGCATTGCCATCCCGCTGCGCGGGACCGGTTGCACATCGAAGTCGCCCAGTTGCGACTGCATCCAGGTAAGGTCCTTCTCGCCGGTCGCGGCGTTGACGACCAACCGATAACCTTCGGGTGTCAGGTAGACAATCATGTCGTCGATGACCCCGGCGCTTTCATCCAGCATGGCGCTGTACAAGGCGCGGCCGGGGCTTCGGAGCCTGTCTACATCGTTGGCCAGCAGGTGGCGCAGCCAGCTTTTGGCCTCTGGGCCGACCACATCGATCACGTTCATGTGAGAGACATCGAAGACCCCACAGTCGCGACGCACCTGATGGTGTTCCTCGACCTGCGATCCATAATGCAATGGCATGTCCCAGCCGCCAAAATCGACCATTTTCGCCCCGAGGGCGAGGTGCAGGTCGAACAGGGGGGTACGCTGTCCCATGGGTTTCTCCTTCCGGGCGTGGCGAAGGTGCGGGCAGAGAGCATCGGCAAGCCCCCCATAAACCGAAGTTTGCAGCACCTTACAGCTGACCGAATAATCTGACAGACCGCACCAATTGCGGCGCATTGTAGCCGCTAGGTGAGGGACCCGCACCTAACCAATCTGACGGGCAGAGCGCCGAATCAACACAATGACGGGTAATAATCCTACAAGCACAAGCGACAAAGCTGGCAATGCTGCTCGCGCCCACTCGCCCTCACTGGTCATTTCGAAGATGCGCACGGCCAGCGTGTCCCAGCCAAACGGGCGCATCAGCAGGGTCGCGGGCATTTCCTTGAGCACATCGACAAACACCAGAAGCGCTGCACTAAGGGCGCCAGGCACCAGAAGCGGCAGGTACACGTTGAGAAACAACTTTGGCCCGCTGACACCCAGACTGCGGGCCGCTTCGGGCAGTGAAGGCCGAATACGCGACAGGCTGTGCTCCAGCGGGCCGAACGCCACGGCAATGAACCGCACCAGATACGCCAGCAACAGCGCCGACAGGCTACCCAGCAACAGCGGCTTGCCCGCCCCTCCCAGCCAGCCCGAAAGCGGCACCACCCATTCGCGGTCCAGATAACTGAACGCCAGCATGATGGACACCGCCAGCACCGAGCCTGGCAGCGCGTAGCCAAGGTTGGCGAGGCTGACGCCCGAGCGGATGACGGGCGTAGGCGCCATCCGTCGGGCAAAGGCCAGAATCAACGCAACACTGACCGTGATCAACGCTGCCAGACCGCCCAGATAGAGGGTATGCAGGATGAGGCCGGCGTAACGCTCGTCCAGATCGAAACGGCCACGCTGCCAGACCCAGATAATCAATTGCAGCACGGGCACGACAAAAGCGCAGGTAAACACCAACCCACACCAGAAACTGGCGGCCCATGCCTTGATGCCGCGCAGCGTATAGAGCGCAGCAGCGCGAGGCCGCTCGTTGGTCGGGCGGCTCGCGCCTCTGGCCCGGCGCTCGCCGTACAGCAGGATCAACACGGCCAGAAGCAACAGACTCGCCAGCTGCGCGGCGCTGGACAGGCTGAAGAAGCCATACCAGGTCTTGTAGATGGCGGTGGTGAAGGTGTCGAAATTGAACACCGAGACCGCGCCGAAATCCGCCAGGGTTTCCATAAGCGCCAGGGCCACTCCCGCACCAATCGCCGGGCGCGCCATTGGCAACGCCACGCGCCAGAAGGCCTGCAGCGGCGAGTGACCCAACACCCGCGCGGCTTCCATCAATCCTTTGCCCTGCGCCAGAAACGCAGTCCGGGCCAGCAGGTAGACGTAGGGATAGAAGACCAGCACCAGCACGATGATCACGCCACCGGTAGAGCGCACCCGCGGCAGACGCAGGCCGGCGCCGAACCATTCGCGCATCAGGCTCTGCACCGGCCCGGAAAAATCCAGCAGCCCGACGAAGACAAACGCCAGTACGTAAGCGGGGATTGCGAACGGCAGCATCAACGCCCAGTCGAGCCAGCGCCTGCCGGGGAACTCACACAGGCTGGTCAGCCAGGCCAGGCTCACGCCCAGCAGCGTCACGCCGACACCGACGCCCAGCAGCAAAATCAGCGTGTTGCTGAGCAGCCGCGACATCTGGGTCTCGAGCAGGTGTGACCAGATCTGCGTATCGAGAGTCCCCCACGACAACAGCAAAACACTCAGCGGCAGCACCACCAGCGCAGCGATGCCGAAAACCAGTGGGTACCAGCGGCGTTGGACAGGATGGGCCAAGGGGTTCTCGACATAAGGATTGATAGGTGAGCATGGGGCTTTGCCCGCAAGATCCCTGTGGGAGTGAGCTTGCTCACGAACAGATGATCCAGACACCCCA
>NZ_MTSA01000001.1:0-429862 GCF_002157375.1 Pseudomonas syringae | reverse complement strand
ACAAGCAAATTGCAGGTTGGTTGGCTCGTAATGAGCAGAAGCTGCTGGCTCATCCAGAATTGCGAGCAAATGAGCCAACTCCACTGGCTAAAAAAGAAGCAGAAATATTGGCTCCCAAAGAGTCAAAAAGACAGAAACCCATTGATAAAGAGGATGAACTTCCTCCTCCAAACAGAAATCCGCTCTTAGGGGTATTAGAAGATAGTGTCTTCGCACAAAAAATCTCAAAACCAACTAAAGCCTTCAGTAAAGAAGGACAAAATATTTATTCGCAAGCTGCGGGTCAACCTATAAAAACAGTGGCCGACCTCACAAGCGCTTTGAAAAAAGGTATTATAAAGCCTAGCCAAGTGCCTCTTGATTACGTTAGCATAGACGGGCACAACGTTATAGCTAACACTCGTAGCTCCACGGCACTCATTAATGCAGGAATACCCAAAAGCCAATGGTATGGCGCTAATAAAACGGGCGTTATAGCCTATGACAGTATAACTTTTGATGATCTTGTTCGAGATCAACTCAGAAAAAACTACGGCGGCTCCGCACTTAATGCAAGGAGGTAATAAAACATGAAGCTCTCTCAACCTCAAAAGCTTTTAGATTTGGATACCTTTTTACCTCCAGACGGTGAAGATGGTTTTGACCTGTCCTATATAGATAACTATTTAACGCTTAACATATTTTATGATCCCGAGCTTCCTGACATTACAAGAGCCAAAAAAAGCATTCGTTTTTTGTGGCCAAACTACTTTATAAAAACACCTTTTCCCGGCCATAGTTTTTTTAGCTGCCCTGAAGATCGAGACTTATCGCTCCTTAACTGCTTAGTCGAATATAAAAATTCGGACATGTTAGACATCGCTAATAAAATCTCCGGATCGCCTAACTTTAAACACTATAGGTTATACCTCCAATCTGAAGGAGCAGCAATTCACATAATTGCACAATCTTTTGAAATTATAGATTAGCTTTTCAGAATCAGCCAATCTGCAGGAACTTTATCGATAAGCCACACGTTGTTTTCAGCCTGAAAAAACTTGAAGCCCAAGTCGTGCATACGAAGGGCTTCAACTTCCAAAACAACCGCTTTCCCATATCGAAGCCCTACGGAATAAGCCGTCTCTGTACTTTCTGACAAATGAACATAATGACGAGCTCCAGCAATAATTCCTTCTTTGTAAATTGACTCAAGAAATCGCGTGGCTGTTCCGTGATATAAGAATTCGGGAGGTATCATCTGCACATATTGAATGTTGACGTTACGAGTTGAATGACCTTGTGCAGCACGAACATACCGTTTATCTTCAGAAATAATGAATCGCTTTTTCTCACTCTCAATGACAACCCTTTCCAAGAATTCCCGATCAAAAACTTGCTCTTTTCTCGCGGCACATACAATAAGCATATCTATATCTGCCCACCCCTCTTGATTAAGTTCTAGGCCAATGGCTTCTGGCTCATGCCGCAAAACATAGCTGAGAAACTTACTAAGCTCGTCAAATCTTTTCTTACTCATACTTAAATCCTTTTTCATACCTAACACCACGATCAGAACTTAAAGCCCCATGGCAAAAAAATCAACCTAAATTTTGCAAAATAATTCCCAAACGGCAGTTTTAAAAAACGAATATTGCTACCTGCTCAATTAGGAACAAGTATTTTATACTGCCATTGCCAAGCACCGAGGAGACGTTACTCACGCCATTAAGCCTCCTTGTGAGCACATGAGAAATCCAGTATATGACATCAAAAAGTCAACCGCTATTACGGTGTAAAATTTAATATATAACCTTCAAATATATCCATACCTAACTTTTATAAAAACAGCGTCCTTCTCTACGACCAACAGAATAGCTAATCTCTTGCCTCGCCTTCATTAGCGTTAATCGTCGCACAGGTAAACCAGTGCTGTCTATTTCATTAAGAAACTATGGAGTTACTCTTATAAAAATTTATAACTTTAGTTTCTCTGGAGATGCGGTTCAGAACTATATTCACAAAGGAACTCTCCCTGAAAATATAGGGTTTGGGAGTCTGGTTTCCGAACTTCTACCCTACACCCGGCTTGAGCTCGATGAGACCGAAGAGTTCTTCTACGCTGATGATAACTACGGAGCGGTCGAGATTACCGGACTGGGCGTCCCTCTTGAAGACATACCAGATCAGCACATCACAGCGATTTGCATTATCCCTAAATGAAGGCTACGCCCCACAAGCTGATGCTTCGGATATTTTCAGAAAAGTCCTACACTATAAAGCCTTTCACAGTCATAAAGCCTGCCTTACCCTTGCGCCGCGCCTAAGAAACGCCCAAGAAACTCAAATGTAGCGGCCTGACCGCTTCCGATAAAATGCGGCTTTTTGTACCTGCGGCCTTCGGCTGCGCGTCCTAAAATCTCTGATATGTCGGGAGTGGACCAATACAAGACCCGCAAGGGGAATACGTCCGGCCTTTTCTACATTGGGGTTTCTTAGCTCCCGACGCCTAGCTCTCAAAAAGCTAAAAATGTAGAGATTACCTAGATGCCTCACATCGCAAGCCTAAATCAGACAACGCCGCACACCCCAACCCCCTTCCACCGCCACAACCGCCAACTCCTCGCCCTCCTCCTCGAAAACCAACCTTGGTTCAGCGCCCGCGATCTGGGTCGCATGATCGGCTGGCCTTTGAACGAGCGGACGCTGCGCAAGCTGGACGCTGACCAGCATCGGATGATCACGCTCGACCTGCACGGCGAAGCACAGCCGGAGCTGATGGTCAGTGAGTCGGGGGCGTACGCGATGATGGTGCATCACTATCATGCGGAGAATCGTGGATTGCGACAGTGGATTACCAATGAGGTGGTGCCTGCGTTGCGGGATGGGCAAGTGCCGTTTGATGACTGCACACCGAACCTGAGCATGCTGCAGTGGCCGGGGTTGTCGGTGAGTCTGTTGCACTGGCACAGCGAGCCGTGGATACGGTTGAGGGATATGCCGATGCTGTTGGCGCATCCGCAGATGCAGGTTGAGGCGCGGCCGCGTCGTTTGGCGAAGTCGTGGTGGCGGGCTGTTTTGCCTGTCGCTCGGATGGGTTGAATGTGGCGTGATGGTCGTGACGCTAGGTGACGACCATCGTGTTTTTGCGGAATCAGTCTTTCAGGCGGCGTCGGTAATCGCTGATCATTTCTTTGGTGACATCTTCCTTGTAGCAGATCGGTTCCTCACCACCTTCACGGCTATAGGCACTGCGCTTGCCACACCGGCTGCCGTTGCGGGCAGAGTTGTATGGGCAGGGGCAGTTGCCGGAGTAGCTGTCGATGGATTCCTGGATGATGGCTTTGACGATTGAGGCGTCTGTTACCTGGGTTTCTCTGGCTTGTGCGGAGAAGGCGCAGAGCAGTGCCAATATGGTGACGAAACCTGTCCCTGTCTTTTTCATGGCTATTCCTTAGCGAGTGCAGACGAGTGTCTGTTGCAAGGTTTTAGCATGATGTTAATGAGCCATCAAATTTTGTTTATTGAGGTGATTGAGGGCAGCATGGCTAGGCCTAGCCTGAAACCTGGTTCGCAAACGATGTACTGCATATATAGGTTTTGCTGCCGGTTCCCGGCAGATCGCGAACAAGTTCGCTCCCACGGCCTTCGGCCAGAAGCAAAGGGCTGTGAGTTGTGCAGCATTGCGTGATTGACGCAAAACTTCACGCAGTGCGTTGCCGCGCGGAGTGATCAGAGTTGCACACACGTTTTGAGAGGTTCATAGAGCAGGCTTCTGCCTCTAGCGTTGAAAAGTTACGAAGGTTGCGAAGCGGCCCAGAAACTGGTGACCTCGGTTGTGCCTGATGTACCGGATACACAGGTTTTGCTGCCGGTTCCCGGCAGATCGCGAACAAGTTCGCTCCCACGGCCTTCGGCCAGAAGCAAAGGGCTGTGAGTTGTGCAGCATTGCGTGATTGACGCAAAACTTCACGCAGTGCGTTGCCGCGCGGAGTGATCAGAGTTGCACACACGTTTTGAGAGGTTCATAGAGCAGGCTTCTGCCCGGAGGGCGTGGGAGTTTCAGGAGGTTACGATGGGCTGCGAAGCGGCTATGAAACTGGTGACCTCGGTTGTGCCTGATGTACCGCATGCACAGGTTTTGCTGCCGGTTCCCGGCCAGAAGCAAAGGGCTGTGAGTTGTGCAGGATTGGGTGATTGACGCAAAACTTCACGCATTGCGTTACCGAGCGGAGTGATCAGAGTTGCACACACGTTTTGAGATGCCCATAGAGCAGGCTTCTGCCCGGAGGGCGTGGGAGTTTCAGGAGGTTACGACGGCTACGATGGGCTGCGAAGCGGCCCTGAAACTGGTGACCTCGGTTGTGCCTGATGTACCGGATACACAGGTTTTGCTGCCGGTTCCCGGCAGATCGCGAACACGTTCGCTCCCACGGCCTCCGGCCAGAAGCAAAGGGCTGTGAGTTGTGCAGCATTTGCCTGATGGCTTGGATGTGACGCGGAGCGATAGGCACGATAGGTATTACCGAGTGCCTGCGGGGCTACTAAACCCCGCAGGCATCCCACATCAGAACTGCCAATCCAGCGACAAGCCTACGCCGTGGGTTTTATCCCGTGCGCCGAGCAGGCCGTTGTAGTCCAGGTTGATGCGGGCGTCCTTGCCCAGTGCCAGGCTGGCGCGGGCGCCGACGACGGCGGCGTCGCGGTCCATTGAGACGCTTTGTGTGTTGAAGCTGTTGCCTGCGCTGGCGAAGGCCAGGTGTTGTTCCGACGAGGTGTCGCTCAGGTTGTGCTGCCAGCCGAGGATGGCGGAGACGTCGAGTTTTTGGGTGTCGTTGAGGTTGAAGCGGTTGACCGCGCGCAGGCCCAGAGTGGAAAGCACGGTGTCGCGGGTGTCGTCACCGCCTTTGAGGGCTGTGGCGCCGCCTTTTTCGGTGAAGCTGTCGCTGTCAAAATGGACGTAAGCCAGGTTGGCGAATGGCTCCAGTGCCAACGGTTGCAGGTTGAGGCGGTAGGCGGCTTCGGTGAAGACCTGGCTCGACTGGGCGTCACGTTTGACTTTCTGGCGGTCGGAAAACTCGCCGAATTGCAGGTCGCGTTTCACGTCGATGCGGTGCCAGCTGTGCGACGCGCCTGCGGTCAGGCGGAGTGCGCCCTGTTCGTGGCCGATGTAGGCGCCCAGGTGGTAGCTGTCTGCCGAGGCACGCGAATGGGTGTAGTCGCCCAAACTCAGCGAGGTGTCGCTGTAACCGGCCATCGCGCCCAAACGGGTGTGCTCGCTGATCAGGCCGTCGACACCGGCGAGCAAGCCGCCCAAGGATGAAGTCGAGCTGGCGCTGTCGCTGCTGCCGCTGTTTTTGCCCCAAGCACCCAGTGCTTTGACCCACACCGAGTTGTCTTCAGCGCCCGGTGCTGGCGGGTCGTACAAGCCTTCTACGCGCAGACGGTCACCTACGGCGTCGCGCAGTTGGCGGCTGTCGTTGATCAGTTGCGTGGCGATGGCCGGATGCACTTCGCCCGACAGCTGGGTGAACGCACGGCGTGCGGTCGCGGTGTCCGGGCTGAGGATCACGCTTTCGTACACCGAGTTGCCCGCACTCAGTTGCTCGATGGCCTGGGCCACGCTGCGCTGGTTGTCGGTTTGTGCAGCGCTGGCGAAGCTGTCGCCGTTGCGCTCGAGGGCCAGGGTCAGGCCGGTGCCGGTGTACGCCAGGTTGCCGGCGAGGAACGCGTAGTCGTCTGTGACCGAACCGAACTGGCCCTGAATGCCGCCCGCCGCTTGCAACACGTTGTATTGACGACCGATGACGCTGGGGGTCTGGTTGCTGCTCAGCAGTGCGGCGTTGTCGTTTTCCAGCGTCAGGGCCATGTTGGCGCCGCTGACGGTCGCGGTGCCGCCGACCACGAGGCGGTCACTGGCGGTGGGCGACAATTCCACCGCGTAGGTCGAACCGGGTGCCAGGTTGAGGTCGCCCGCCACTTGAAGGGTGCCGATGGAGTTGCCCGGCGCGACGGTGCCGCCCTGGTTGGCGGTCAGCGACGCAACGCTGCCGTTGCCGCCCAGCACGCCGCCGCTGTTGACGGTGACCGCCGAAGCCAGCGAGCCGTTGATCGCCAGGCGACCTTGATTGACCAGCGTCGGGCCGCTGTAGCTGTTGGCCCCGGTCAGCACCAGAGTGCCGATGCCTTGTTTGGTCAGGCCGCCGTGGCCGGCAATGTTATTGCTCCACACATCCAGCCCGCACTGCGGGCCGGTGCAAGTGCGTTGGGTCGGCTTGCCGGCATCGACAATCGCGCCGACGCCTGGCAGGTCCGCAACGAACTGACTGTCGCCGTAGGCACCGTCGATGCGGAACTCGGCCGGAATGTCCGCTTCGGTGACGAACAGGCTCGGGCCGTTGACGGCTTTGCCGAGGTTGATCATGCCCCAGCCGTACAACGCATCCACGCCGGGTGCGCCAAGGTCGGTCGCGGTGGTTTTCAGCACGTCGGCGACCTGTGCGCCGGTCATGTACGGAAAGCGCTCCATCAACACGGCCATGCTGCCCGCCACATGCGGCGCAGCCATTGAGGTGCCGTTCTTGTTGGCCCAGCCGACGGTCAGGTCTTCAAGGCTGGTGCCGTTGAGGACCGAGCTGTAGATGCGCGTGCCCGGTGCCGAGACACAGAAACTGGCGGTGTAGCCGCAGCGCGACGAGAAGGTGCTGAGCGTGTAAGGCGTGGTCGCGGCGTCGGCGGCGTTGGGGTTTTGTTGCAGGGCGGCAACGGTCAGCCAGTTCGGGGCGATGTCCGGTACGAAGTAACCGAGCCCGGCCATCGCGTCGGGGTTGTTGAGGTTGTAATCGTTGCCCGCGGCGAAGATAGTCACCACACCGCTGCGCGCGGCATCGATAGCGCCCTGATACGCGCCGCCCGGACGGGTGCCGAGGATCTGGCGGATCTGGTCGAACTGCACTTGCGCGTCCTGCACGGTGAAGTGCGGAAAGGCCGGATCGCGACCGCCCTTGTCGAAGCGATCAGTGATGCCGATGCCCCAGCTGTTGTTGATGACCCGTGCGCCGCTGTTGACCAGCGCATTCCAGCCGGCCTGATACACCGCGCCGTCGTTGCCCAGCACGATGCCGTCTTCCGGGCCTGGGTCGCCATTGTCGGCACTGATGATCTGCGCGTTGTAGGCCACGCCGTGCATCGGTCCGCCATCACGATCGCCACCCGCGATACCGCCCACGTGGGTGCCGTGGTTGCCGAGTTTGCCGCCGGAGTCCAGGGTCGGCGCACCGTCGTAGCGGAAGGCGTCGCCCGCCTTCACCGGGATGTACGGGTCGGTGTACTCGCGGAGGCCGCTGGTGACCAGGTTGACCACCTTGTTGGCGCTGGAGAATTCCGGGTGCGGGGCGTAGACCGGCTGGTCGAAGATGCCCAGTTTGATGCCCTTGCCGGAGTAACCCGCGGCATAGGCCTGATCGGCGTTGATCGCGCCAATGCCCCAGTCGGCCTTGAATTCGGCACTGCGCCAACTGGCGGGATTGCCGGCCTGACCGGCTTCCACATAAGGCGCTGCATGGGCCACGCCCATGCTGGCGAGGTAACAGGCCAGCGCGCCGCAGGAAGCGCGATTGATCGCCCGAATGGCCTGGCGCAGGGGTTTGACAGCGGTATGGCGGGTGTTGGATGCATCTTTCATGTAACGACCGTCCTTAGTTAACGCGCACGAGTCTCTGCGCGCATGCCTCTGCATGCGCGTCGTTCTTTTTGGTTCAGGCTTGGGTAATGCTCAGGTTAAAACTGCCAGTTGAGGCTCAGGCCGACACCGTGGCTTTTTTCACGGCTGGCCAGTTGGCCGCTGTAATCGAGGCTGATCCTCGCGTCTTTGCTCAGCGCAAGGCTGGCGTGAGCACCGACCAGCGCGGCATCGCGCACCAGCGGCGAGCTTTCGATGCCGAAGCTGCCGCCACCCGAGGCAAAGGCCAGGTGCTGCTCGGCATCGGTGTTGCTCAGGTTGTGCTGCCAGCCAAGGCTGCCGGACAGGTCGACTTTCTGCCGCTCGGTGATCGCGATGGTTTTCAACGCACGCACGCCGAGGGTGCTGAGCACCGCATCCCGGTTATCGCTGCCGGCAGACAGCGCCGCTGCATCGCCCTTCTCGGTGAAACCGTCAGTGTTGAGGTGGACGTAGGCCAGATGGGCGAACGGTTCGAGGGTCGCCGGTTGCAGGCGGATGCGGTAGGCCGCTTCGGTGAACACTTGCGTACTCTGGGCATCGTGCCTGGTTTTCTGCTTGCCGGCTGCGCCGCCGACCTGCACGTCACGTTGCGCATCGATGCGGTGCCAGCTGTGCGCGCCGCCGAGGGTCAGGCGCAACGCGCCGATTTCATGGCCTACATAAGCGCCCAGGTGGTAGCTGTCCACCGAGGCTCGGGAATGCGTGCCCGAGCCCATGTTCAGCGAGCTGTCGCTGTAACCCGCCACGACGCCCAGACGCGTGTCGTCGGCAACGTTGCCATCGACACCCGCCAACAGACCGCCAATCGAACTGGTGTAACCGGCGGTGTCGTCACGTGAATCGGTCTTGCCCCAGGCGCCCAAGGCTTTGAGCCAGAAGTTGTCTTGCGCGGTGGTGTGGCCGTCGGTGCCGAATGCACTGCCCCCCAGGCGCTCAACGACCGCATCGCGAACCTGGCGGCTGTCGTTGATCAACACGCTGCCAATGGCCGGGTAGATTTCACCGGACAATTGCTGAAAGCTGTCTCGGGCAGCAGCTGCGCTTTGAGTCAGCAACAGGTTTTCATACACCGCGTTGCCTGCACCCAGTTGCTCGGCAGCAGTGGCCACGGCGGCTTGGTTGGGGGTTTGTGCAACGCTGCTGAAGGCGGTTGTTTGCTCGACGTTCAAGGCAACGCCGGTGGCGGCATAATCCAGTCGGCCACCCAGAAACGCGTAATTGGACGTTACCGTGCCGAACTGGCCATTGACGCCATTGGCGGCCTGCAACACGTTGTATTGACGGCCCACCACGCTCTGGATCGGCGCAGAACTCAAGGCAACCGGCGTGTTATCCAGCTCCAGCGTCATGTTTGCGCCTGACACCGTCGCACTGCCAGTCGCGACGATACGATCGCTGGCGGTGGGCGAAAGCTCCACGGCGTAGGTCGAACCCGGCTCAAGGGTGAGATCACCGTTGACCCGCAGGGTGCCGATGGAATTGCCCGGCGCAACGACACCGCCGCTGCGCGCCGTCAGCCCGCCGACCTGGCCATTGCCACCCAACGTGCCGCCCGCGTTGACCTGTACGGCCGATACCAGCGAGCCGTTGACCGACAACACGCCACCGTTGACCAGTGTGTCACCGCGATAGGTGTTGGCGCCGTCCAGAATCAGTCGGCCTGCGCCGGATTTGACCAGGCTGCCCTGATACTGACGCTGCGCCGCGGCGGCAGCGCGGGCGGTGCCAGTGGCGTAGTCAGCTTGATCCTGTTGACTGGCGGTGCTGGCGACGCCGTTTTGCCAGCCTTTGCTGATCAGTGTTTGCCGCCAGGTGGCCTGCTCGGCGGAGTCTTCGGACTGACGCTGAATCAGCGCCTGATCGGAGATGTTGTTGCTCCACACGTCGCTCAGGCCTGCGCCCAGATTGGCATCGAAGGTGCCGAGCAATTGACCGGGACCGCGCATCGCCCGCTCCAGGTTCGCCACACCCCAACCGACGCTGTTGGTCGGCGCTTGAGTGACCGAGCCGTCCAGCTGGGTCGCCGTGGTCAGCAGCACTTGCAGCGCCTGCTCGTTGTTCATGTACGGGAAGCGTTCCATCACCAGCGCCAGCGCACCGGTCGCATGGGGCGCGGACATCGAGGTGCCGGACTTGATGCCGTAACCGCCGCCCGGCACGGTGCTGTTGATCAGCCGACCGGGCATGGTGATGCACCAGTATTTGGAGAGGCCGCACTGGTTGTAGCGTTGACCGTTGCTACTGTCGAGGCCCGACACGGCCAGCCCGTGACCTTCGAGGTCCGGTTCAAAAAACGGCAGCGACGCCCGCACACTGGCGTTGGCGTAACCGCTGTTGCCCGCGCTAAACACGTTGATCACGCCTTTGCGCGAGACGTTAGCGGCTTCGTCCAGCCAGGTGCCGCGGTTGTAATGCTGAGCGTAGGCAGCGCGCACCCCTGCTTCGGTGGCGTAAGTCACATCGGACGGCTGGCTGCCCCAGCTGTTGTTGATGGCGCGCACGCCAGCATCGGCCAACGCGCCGTACACCGCCTTGAAATACTGCGGGTCAGGGTTGGGGCCGAACAGGAAGCTGTCGTTCTGGTTGGTGTTGCCAACGTAGATTTGCGCGTTGTACGCCACACCATGCATTTCCACGCCATCACGCGCAGCACCCATCGTGCCGGTGACGTGTGTGCCGTGGGTGTCGTTATTCGGGTTGATGGCGCCAGTGATACTGAACGGCGAGCCGTTGACGTAGGTGCCTGTGGCGGTCACTGCGTGATAGCGGGACGGGCTGGCTTCTGGGTGGGACGGATCGAAACCCGAGTCCAGCGCGCCGATCTTGACCCCTGCGCCGGTGATACCAGCGGCGTAGGCCTGATCCGCCTGAATGCGGCCCAGGCCCCAATCGCTTTGAAATTCTGCCGAGCGCCAACTGGCGGCATTGCCCAACTTGCCCTGCTCGACATAATCGGCCTGAGCAGAACAGCCAAACGTAAAAGACAGGGCACACAGTGCGCCGGTGGCTACAGGCTTGAACGAATAACGGACAGCATTAACGCACGTCGACTTTTGCATCCCTGCTTACCTGATCATGGTCGGCTCGTAATTGAGCGAGTCCAGAACATAATCCGCAGTTACACACTTGGCAACAGATTTATTTCAATTCTGATACAAAGGCTCAGGTATATGAATAGCACATTGCTGCTTATATACATCAGTGATATCCGTTTGAATCTATTGAATTTATCAGGATGAACAAGGGTTTCTACCGCTCACGGATAGTGGCTATATAATTGCACGCAATTGCATTTTCGCTCTTTGATGAGGCGTATTTACAGCAACAACCGGTTAAGCGCCTTACTTATCTAAGCCTGTAGAAGTTGTCCAACAATAGTTGATCAACATGGAATTCTGATCTGCCCAAGAGATGACGCAGAGCGTCACGAACTGCATGCCCACGCGGAGCGATGGGCACGATACGCGTTGAATTCGGCAGCCGTGTACGTGGCTGGAGCACACAACAGATCCTCATGCCCACGCGAAGCGATGGGCACGATACGTGTTGAGTTCGGCGGCCGTGTGCGTGGCTGGAGCACACACCTGGTTCTCGTTGCCACGCATGGAATACATTCCGGGCGATCTACGTCCCCTCCGCGCCTCATTGGAGCGAATGACGCTACCGACTGAACCGTTCCGCCAGGCTGTGCAGGTACTGGGCCATTTCTTCCAGTTCGGTGCTGATCTGCGAGCCTTGCTGCGCCTGACCGGCGCTTTGGTCACAGAGTTGCGCGATGCGGGTGATTTGCTGGCTGATGTTTTCCGCCACGTGGCTCTGTTCTTCGGACGCCGAGGCCATTTGCTGGCTCATGCCGGTGATGCGGGACACGGCCTGGCTGATGCCGTCCAGCGCCTTCTGCACCGCCTCGACGCTGGCCACGCTCTCCAGTGATATCTGCTCGCCTTTGTTGGCCGTCAGCACCGCACGGTTGGCGTTGTCGCGCAGGCTGGTGATGATCTGCTGGATTTGCTCGGTCGAAGACTGGGTGCGTGAAGCCAGCGAGCGGACCTCATCGGCCACCACCGCAAAGCCACGCCCCTGCTCGCCCGCACGGGCCGCTTCGATGGCCGCGTTGAGCGCCAGCAGGTTGGTTTGCTGGGCGATGGCATTGATCACGTCCACCACGCTGACAATCGACTGCGTCGCCTCGGCCAGTTCACCCACCGCGCTGCCGATGTCGGTGACCGAATTGGCCATGTGCCGAATCGCCAGCAGGCTTTCATCGGCCAGACCGCGCCCCTGCTGCGCCAGCTTGTCAGCCTCTTCGGCGGCGTGCGCCGTGTTCTGCACGTTGTGGGTCACTTCCTGAATGGTCGCTGCCATCTGGTTGATCGCGGTCGCCGACTGATCCGCTTCGCTGCGCTGCTGATCCAGCGATTCCGCCTGACGCAACGACAACTGCGCGGAGCGTCCGGCGTGCTGGCGAACGCTTTCGCCAGTATCCGCCAGCCGTGTCAGGGCCGTCTGCAGGCGGGCTTCTTCACTGAGCATCGCCAGGTCGAGTTGCGCCTGCGGGCCACGGTTGTCGCTGTAGGTCAACGCCACCAGTGTGCTGGTGAAGGCCTTCGGGTGGTCTTCAAGCGTCTTGCGAATGCTGCTGCGCTGACGCATTTCCAGAAAACCGCCCAACACCACCAACACGACCGGAATCATGATGATCGACGGCAGATCGTCCAGCAGGTACACACCGCTCGCCAGGGCGAGGGCGCAGATGATCATCGGCAATTGGCGAATCAGGTGATAAGCCGCCGTGCTGATGGCAGACACTGCTGGCTTCCCCTCGCGCAGGCGTGCATACAACGCGTCGGCACGCCGAACCTGATCGCGGGTCGGCAGCGAACGTACGGACTCATAACCGACGACGCGGCCATTCTCGTAAACGGCGGTGACGTAGGCGCTGACCCAGTAATAATCGCCTTGCTTGGAGCGATTCTTGACCACGCCCATCCAGGGTTTGCCCTGTTTGATGGTTTCCCACATGTGGGCAAACACCGAAGCAGGCATGTCCGGATGGCGCACCAGATTATGCGGCTGCCCGATCAGCTCTTCACGGGTAAAGCCGCTGAGGGTCACAAAGGCGTCGTTGCAGTAGGTGATCTTGCTGTTGAGGTCGGTGGTGGAAATGAGACGTTCAGATGCCGGGAAAGTCCGTTCAGTCTGCGTAATGGGCATATTGACGCGCATTAAAAACCACTCCGTTGAATGCTCGATAGTCCGGGCCAGTCTTGAAGGTGTAGCACAGCCTCTTGAAGTGGCAACCGGTGAGTCATCGCAGGGGTTATCGCCCGTGGCCGTCGGGTCTTTAGTGCTGGCCGGTCATTGGTGCGGGATTGGCGTTTGCATCGTCATGGGGATGTCTGCACCATGCCGGCCTCGACAGCGATTCCACCTCAGGCATTTCCATGACACGCGATACGACGTCCGCGCTGACAGGGTTCATCAGAAAATTGCGCAGGCTCTTGCGCCGCACCGCGGATACACCGGTGGCTCGCGCCCCTGATCAACAGCCGGATGCACCTGCTGTTGAGCCGACGCCCTCCGCTCAGCCTGTCGACGTCCAGCCTGCCCGGCGTATCAAAAAGCCTCGCGCGCGCGACGTGCCAAAACCTGCACCCGCACCTTCAGCGCCCGCGTGCCCGCATTGCAAAAAAACGATGGTGATCAAAGTGGCCCGGACCGGCAAGAACGCCGGGGAGTTCTGGGGGTGTGCCGCATATCCGGCGTGTCGGGGTATTCGGCCGATCTTTCGCTGAGCGCAAGACCGGCCTGCCGTTTCAGAAAATACTGCGAACTCAGCTGATCCCGGCCAGCAGTTCCCGCGCCATGCGCCGGTGTTCGTCGTCTGACTCGGCAATGACCTGTTGCAGGATTTCCCGAGCCGACTCGATGTCGCCCTCCTCGATCAATACCTGAGCCTGATTGATCTGGCTGAGCGGCGGCTCTTCAAGGTCCAGCAGGTCAAAATCGGAATCATCGCTCATGAAACTGTCGAGAAACTCGTCGCTCAAGTCGTCTGCAGCGACGGGCGCGACCACCTCGACGGGCTCAATCACCTCAGGCTCCGAGAAGTCGCTGAGGAACTGCTCATCCGAGAGTTCGAACACTTCAGGCAACTGAGTCAGGTCAGAAGAGAAGCCGGGGTCGACGTCGACAGGTGCGACCGTCGCGGGAGCTTTGTTGCGCGGCGGCGGGCTGTCGAACGGGTCGACCAGGTCCCAGTCGGCGTCCATCGACAGGTCGTCGAGGTTCAACTGGAATTCGTCGGCATGTTGCGGGTTCAGGGCCGCAGCGGTTGTTTCGTCCAGTTGCGCTGCTGGCTCGGGTTCAAGATCAGGCAGCAGATCAGGCTGAACACGTTCGGCTGCCGCCGGCTCGGGCTTATCGAACGACAGCCCGCTGGCCGCAACGGCAGCAGCAGGCACCAAAGCCGCAGCCGCAGGGATTTCAGCGGCTTTGATTTGCGGAAAGCGGTCGCGGATGTCCTGAATGGTCTGCGGGTCGACGCCATGTTCCAGCGCCGCTTGCTCTTCGCGGACAAACCCGCTGCCGTCGCCCTGCTCTGCCAGCAACTCCAGCAACCTGATGCGAATGTCGCCACGCTCCGGCTGCGTCTCCAACGCACTGCGCAGAATGCCCATCGCCTCGCTGAACCGTCCGTAGGCGATGTAGATACTGACACCGTCCAGCGCGTCGGGCGCTGCGCCCGCCTGACGTTGCGACGCAGCGGGCCTGACCGGTGCAGGCGCTGTATCAGGGCTGACTTGCGGCGCAACGGCAGGCACTTCAAACACCGGCAGCATTGAGGCTTGGGCGGGTTTGATCAACGGATCATCAGGGGTGGTCGGCGCTGCTGCAGCCAAGGCACGCTGCTGGCGTTGTTTCGAATAGGCAAACGCCAGCAGCAGAAGCACGATCAGCACGGCGGCGAGCAGTATCGGCAGGCTGACAAACGATTCACTGCCTGGCGCGACCGCCGCCGCAGGCTGAACCGGAACAGCGGCAGGCGTGGCGGGCGATGGTGCAGGCGTTGCCGGCGCGACCGGCCGAGCGGCGGATTGCGCCAGGGCCAGATCGCTGCGCAAGGCGGTGATCTGCTTGTCCTTGCCGCTCATCTGTTCTTGCAGTTCCTGAGTCTGCACCTTGAGGGCTTCCAGCGATTGTTCCAGTTGCTGGTTTTCGATGGCCGCCGCCGAGAGCTGTTCGGCGGTGCGCTGCAATTCGGCAGGTTTCGCTTGCGGTGCCGCGGCGTTTGCAGCGGGGGCCGCAGCACCAGGCAGCGTTGCTGAATCCGGTAGCAGCAGATCCTGACCGACTTTAAGCCCTGCCCCGGCACCGGCCGCGAACACCTGCGGGTTGAGCGAACGGATGCCGTCCGCCAACTGACTCGCCGACACCTTGTTGCCCGGCCCTTGCAGGCGGCTGGCGATGCCATTGAGCGTGTCGCCACTGACAACTGTGTAATGTTTGCCCTGCACCGCAGCGGGCGGCGCAACCGGCATGCGGGTTTCCTGCGCGGCGTTCGCCAGGCGCGGCTGATTGCGGCTGCGGGTCGCGGCCAGGCCTTGCGGGGACGTGGCCGGGTCAAGCAGCAAGGTGTATTCGTGCAGCAGGTCGCCATTGGGCCGCGCCAGTTGCACGAGAAAACTCAGGTAAGGCTCGGTGACCGGCTTGCTGGACACCACCCGGATCACACCACGATTGCCACGCAGCACCGGGGTGAAACGCAGGTCGTTAAGGAAGAACACCCGCTCGATGCCTGCCTTGGCGAACGCCTCGGGAGACGCGAGCCGGGCCACAACGTCTTCGTTGCTGAGCCCGTCCGTTTCCAGCACCTCGATTTCAGCGTTCAACGGCTGATTGAGCGCCGAATGCAGAGTGATTTCACCCAGCCCCAGTGCCGACGCCAGGGTAGAACAGGTCAACAGCGAGAACGCCATGACGCTCTTGCAAAACACTGCGCGTGCCGTGCGGCCTGCACCTTCGACAGCAGCCAGGGAATTCTTCAAAATGCGAACCCTTATGGAAACCACAGCAGGCTTCTCACGTAATCAGATGGACGTCAGTATCCATTGCGAGAGTATGGTTGAGAACTCGCCGCTTCGTCTCAGGATCTTTCCAGATTGGCCAGAATCTGTGAATGCACCCGCATGCTGACGCGCAGATCGTCTTCGCTCACGCCTTGCAACAGTTCCACACGCAAGACATTGGCAATGTTCTCGATTTTCTCGATCAGGGGGAACGCCGTGTCACAGAGCAGAATCTTCTTTGCCCGACGGTCTTCGGCGACCGCCACGCGTTGAACCAGGCCTTGCTTTTCAAGGCTGTCGAGCAAACGCGCCAGGGTCGGACCTTCAACCCCGACACTCTGCGCCAGCTCGCGCTGGGTCGGCGGTTCGTTGAAGCGCGCAAGGTGCAGAAGAACCAGCCAGCGAGCCTGTGACAGGCCCAGATCGACCAGCCGACGATCCAGCTCGGCGCGCCAGCCCCGGGTCAGGTGGCCAAGTTGCATCCCGAAACGGTGTTCATCAGTCAATGGCATAAGGGAACTCATGATTCAAACTAATTATTAGCGAGCTAAGCATGGTCCTTATGATCAGGCAAGCAGGAGGCGGTGACGATTCGTCGCACGCCGTTATACCTCAAATTCCGATTGCAGCGCCGCACGCACGCAATACAACACGCCTTCCGGGACCCGCCCGGCGAATTGTTCGGCAATGGCCGACACCGGCGGCAACTCGCCTTCGCCGTCGAGAAAGGCGTCCTGAACCTCACCCAGCAAATCTTCCGGCAGGTCCAGCGCCTGCTCGATGGACAATTGCTGCTTGCCGATGGCCTCGGCCAGCAGGGTGTACACGTTTTTCTCCGAACACTGCAACTGGCCAGCAATCTGCGTCGGCGTCATCCCGGCTCGCGCCAGGCTGATCAGCTCGTGGCGCACATCGGCCACTACGCGAGGTGCCTCGGCCTTGCCGCTGAGGACCTCGAGAAACGCCTCGCCGTAACGCTCCAGCTTGCGGGCACCGACGCCGCTGACGCGGGCCATTTCGGCCATCGATCCCGGCTTGCTGCGCAGCATTTCCAGCAGCGTCGAGTCCGGAAAAATGACATAAGGCGGCACGCCGTGTTCTTCGGCCAGTTTGCGGCGCAGGGCGCGCAGGGCTTCCCACTGCTCGCGCTCTTCGCCTCGCACCAGTTGACTGGCCGGGCTGCCGGAGCTGCTTCTCGATGTGGTTTGTGGTTTGAGGTCGCGGCGCAGTTCCAGAGAAACTTCACCACGCAATAACGGACGGCAGGTGTCGCTCAGGCGCAGGCCGCCGTAGCCTTCCAGGTCGATGTCCGCGAGCCCGCGCGCGACCAACTGGCGGAACAGCGAACGCCACTCGGCTTCGGTACGCGCCTTGCCCACCCCGAACACCGACAGGTGCTGATGACCGAAGCTTTCCACCTTGTCGTTGGATTTGCCGAGCAGTACATCCACCAGATGCCCCACGCCATAGCGTTGGCCGGTGCGGTAGATGGCCGACAACGCCTGACGCGCAGGCTCGGTGGCGTCCCAGGTCTGCACGCCATCGACACAGTTGTCGCAATGGCCGCAGGGGTTGGGCATGTCTTCGTCGAAATAGGCCAGCAGAGTCTGACGGCGGCAGCGGGTTTCTTCGCACAGGGCCAGCATGGCGTCGAGCTTGTGCTGCTCCAGCCGCTTGTGTCGCTCGTCGCCCTCGGAGTTCTGCAACATCTGCTTGAGCATCAGCACGTCTTGCAGGCCGTAGGCCATCCAGGCATCGGCGGGCAGACCGTCGCGCCCTGCCCGGCCGGTTTCCTGATAGTAGGCCTCCAGCGATTTGGGCAGGTCCATGTGCGCCACGAAACGCACGTTGGGTTTGTCGATGCCCATGCCGAATGCGATGGTTGCCACCATGATCAGGCCTTCCTCATTCAGGAAGCGCTTCTGATTGGCGGCGCGGGTTTCCGAGGGCAGCCCGGCGTGGTACGGCAGTGCGGGGTAACCGTTGTCACTCAGGAACACGGCCACTTCATCGACTTTCTTGCGCGACAGGCAGTAGACAATGCCCGCATCGCTGCGCCGCTCGGACAGGAACGCCAGCAACTGTTTGCGCGGCTGTTCCTTGGGCACGATGCGATAGAAGATGTTGGGCCGGTCGAAGCTGGACAGAAAACGCTCGGCATTCTGCAGGTGCAGGCGCGTGACGATTTCTTCCCGGGTGCGCTTGTCGGCGGTGGCAGTGAGCGCGATGCGCGGCACGTCCGGAAACAGCCCGGCCAGTTGCCCCAGTTGCAGGTATTCGGGACGGAAATCATGGCCCCATTGCGACACGCAATGCGCTTCATCAATGGCAAACAGGGCGATTTTCAGGTTTTGCAGGAACGACAGCATGCGTGGCTGAACCAGACGCTCCGGGGCGAGGTACAGCATTTTCACTTCGCCGAGGCGGATGCGGTTGGCCAGCTCGCGCTGCTGCTCGGCACTGAGAGTCGAATTGAGCGCAGCGGCGGAAACGCCCAGCTCGTCCAGCGTGGCCACCTGATCGTCCATCAGCGCAATGAGCGGCGACACAACCACGCACAGACCGTCGCGCAACAGCCCCGGCACTTGAAAGCACAGGGATTTTCCGCCACCGGTCGGCATCAGCACCAGTGCATCGCCGCCGTTGGCTACACGCTCAATAATGGCACCCTGGCGACCACGAAAGCTGTCGTAACCGAAGATGTCTTTAAGTACGCGTTGTGCCTGCTCAAGCATAAAAACCCCGGAATATCCTGCTGCACTGCAAAACGGGGGAGTATACCCGAGCGCTCGCGAGCAATGGATGACTGGGACATCAGCGGTCAAAATTAACTGCAATTGGCCTGCGCGCTGGCGCCACGGACGCTCAAGGCCTAGAATCCAGCATCGTTTATTTTCAAGGTAGTGCCTCCATGTCCTTCGCTGAGCAATTAACCCGCCTGCAAGTCTTCCTCGATGCAGATGAGCTGCACGATGAAGCACTGGACTATGTGGCCGCGCATGGCTACCTGACCGCCCTGTCCATCTGCGCCGAAGAGGTGCCGGAGCGCGAGTGGATCGACGCCCTGTTCTCCGAGGAACCGAAATACAGCAGCGACATCGAGCGTGAAGAAGTCGAAACCACGCTGGTGCTGTTGAAGGCGCACATTGCCCGCCAACTGGCATCGGACGAAGAGTTCGAACTGCCGTGCGATCTGGACCTGGGCGACGACCCGGATGATTCGGACCTTCGCGGCTGGTGCATCGGCTTCATGGAAGGCGTGTTCCTGCGTGAAAACGCCTGGTTTGAAAGTGCCGAGGAAGAAGTCAGCGAAATGCTTCTGCCAATCATGGTCGGTTCGGGCCTGTTCGACGAGCAACCTGAATTTGCCGACATCGCTCAGAACGCCAACCTGATGGACGACATGATCGTGCAGATCCCGGAAGCGCTGACTGCGCTTTACCTGCTGTGCCAGGCCCCGGACGAAAAGCCGGCGATCCTCAAGCCCCGCCATCACTGAGTCGGCGCCTATGGCGCAAGACTCACCGCGCACCAGCCGGCACTGGTGGGTGCGCTACCTGCTTATCGCGGTCGGCTGGTTGAGCGTTGCACTGGGCGTCATCGGTATCTTCCTGCCGGTGCTGCCCACCACGCCCTTTCTTCTGTTGGCCGCCGCCTGTTTCGCCCGCAGCTCTCCCCGCTTCTACCACTGGCTGGTCAACCATCGGCAACTTGGCCCGTGGATTCGCGATTACCTTGAAGGCAACGGCATTCCGCTCAAAGGCAAGGTCTGGGCGATAGCACTGATGTGGGCCAGCATCAGCCTGTCGTGCTACCTGGTGCCATCGGTCTGGGCGCGCACGTTCATGCTGACGAGCGCCGTGCTGGTGACGATTTACATCCTCCGGCAAAAGACGCGCCCGCCTCGCAAATGATGCGCCACAGGCACGCTGCTGCTCAGGCGATCACTTCTTCTTGTCTCTGGCGAACGCGGCTTCCAGCGCTTCATTGATCGTGCGCAAGACCTTGACCCTGGCCCAGCGCTTGTCATTGGCTTCGATCAGCGTCCAGGGCGCAATCTCGGTGCTGGTGCGGTCCACCATGTCACCTACAGCCTGACGGTATTCAGGCCATTTCTTGCGGTTGCGCCAGTCGTCTTCGGTGATCTTGTAGCGCTTGAAGGGGATCTTTTCACGCTCTTGAAAGCGCTCCAGCTGGGTCTGCTGATCAATGGCCAGCCAGAATTTGACGACCACTACGCCAGCGTCCGTGAGCTGCTCTTCGAAATCGTTGATTTCGGCGTACGCGCGCTTCCAGTCGGAGTCGCTGCAAAAACCCTCGACTCGCTCGACCAGCACCCGGCCGTACCAGGAGCGGTCGAAAATGGTGAATTTGCCGCGCGCCGGTATCTGCCGCCAGAAACGCCACAAGTACGGTTGCGCCCGTTCGTCCTGCGTGGGTGCAGCAATCGGCACGATGGCGTACTGACGCGGGTCCAGCGCTGCCGCGACTCGGCGGATCGCCCCGCCCTTGCCGGCCGCATCGTTGCCTTCGAACACCGCCACCAGCGCATGGGTTTTCATGCGTTTGTCGCGCATGAGACCTGCCAGCCGCGCTTGTTCGGTAATCAGTTGTTGCTGATAGTCATCCTTGCTCAAGTGCAGGCTCAGGTCGAGGCTGTCCAGCAAGGTGCGCTCATCATTGTGAATCGCCAGCGGCCCGACCGTCAGTGCGCTGGGTTCGGGCTCGACTTTGTTGAGCGCGGCCTGCATGCCTTCCAGCAGCAGGCGACCCACCGTCAGGCTACGGTAGTTGGCGTTCACGCCCTCGATGACATGCCAAGGCGCGTACTCGCGACTGGTGCGACGCAGTACCCGCTCGCCAAAGCGCACGAACTTGTCGTAAGTCTTGGATTGCTGCCAGTCCAGCGGGCTGATGCGCCAACTGTGCAGCGGGTCATCCTTGAGGGTCTTGAGGCGTAGTTTCATCTGCTTCTTGGACAGGTGAAACCAGAACTTGAAGATCAGCGCGCCCTCGTCGCAGAGCATTTTTTCCAGGCGTTCAGCGCCACTGATGGCCTGATCGAGCACAGCGTCCTTGTACCGGCCATGCACGCGATCCTGAAGCATCTGGCTGTACCAGTTGCCGAAGAAAATCCCCATGCGGCCCTTGGCGGGCAGTTGTCGCCAATACCGCCAGGCAGGCGGGTGTGCCAGTTCTTCGTCGGTCTGCTGATCAAAGGTGCGCACTTCTATCAGCCGCGGGTCCATCCATTCGCTCAGCAGTTTGACGGTCTCGCCCTTGCCCGCGCCTTCTATGCCATTGATCAGCACGATAATCTGCCGACCGGCCTGCTCGTGCAGGTCTATCTGTGCTTCCAGCAACGCTTCACGCAATTCAGGCAGCGCGGCTTCGTAGGTCTCATCGTCAATGGCATGACCGATTTCAGCAGATTCAAACATGCACAACTCCTGATGGGGGGTGGCTCAGTGAACGCCCGATGGAGAGTGTGACCACTGATTGCGGGCATCGGTCAATCCGCGCAGCCTTGATAGCACTTTTATACGCGCAGACGGCTAAAATGCCGCCACTGCCTTCGCTGAGCCTGACATGACTATTACCCGCCACGCCCAGATCGACTGGGACGAACACGGCAACCCGCGTTCCCGCGACTTTTCCGACGTGTATTTTTCCACTGAATCCGGCCTGGACGAAACGCGCCATGTGTTTCTGGTGCAGAACGACCTGCATCGGCGCTTTACCGAATTGCCGGCTGGCGGACGGCTGATCATTGGCGAGACCGGTTTTGGCACGGGGCTGAATTTTCTTTGTGCCTGGCAGTTGTTCGATGAGTGCGCGCCTGTCGATGCACGCCTGCATTTCGTCAGTGTCGAGAAGTACCCGCTGAGCCATGCCGACCTGCAACGGGCGCTTGTGTTGTGGCCGGAACTGTCGAGGCTCGCTCAGCCGTTGCTGGAGCAGTACGTGGCGATACATGAGGGCTTTCAGCGCCTGGTGTTCGATAACGGGCGTGTGACCCTGACGCTGCTGATTGGCGATGCCTTGCAGATGTTGCCGCAACTGGACGGGCAGATCGACGCATGGTTTCTCGACGGCTTTGCTCCGGCGAAGAACCCTGAGATGTGGACCCCGGAACTGTTTGCCGAGCTGGCGCGGCTGTCTGCGCCCACCACCACCATCGGCACGTTCACCAGTACCGGCTGGGTGCGACGCTCGCTGAACGCAGCAGGTTTCAAGATGAAACGGGTGCCGGGCATCGGCCATAAGTGGGAGGTGCTGCGCGGCGTCTTCATTGCCTGGCCGCTGGACGTTGCTTCGGCTCCAGCCGCCAAGCCGTGGTTTGCCCGCCCTCCCCGGGTTGCAGGCGAACGCAAGGCGCTGGTGATCGGCGCCGGGCTGGCCGGGTGCGCCACCGCCGAGAGCCTGGCGCAGCGCGGCTGGCAGGTCAGCCTGCTGGAGCGTCATGCGGCACCGGCGCAGGAAGCATCGGGCAATCCGCAAGGCGTGCTGTACCTGAAACTCTCGGCTCACGGCACCGCCTTGTCACAACTGATCCTGAGTGGTTTCGGCCATACCCGCCGACTGCTCGAACGCTTGCAGCGCGGTGTGGACTGGGAAGCGTGCGGCGTGCTGCAACTGACCTTCGACGACAAGGAAGCCCAGCGCCAGAAGCAACTGACCGAGGCCTTTCCCGAATCACTCCTGCGTTTGCTGGACCAGCCCGCAGCCGAAGCACAAAGCGGCATCGCGCTCGACAGCGGCGGGCTGTTCTACCCCGAAGGCGGCTGGGTGCATCCGCCTGCGTTGTGCCACGCACAGAGCGAACACCCGAACATTCAGCTGATCGCCCATCAGCAGGCGCTGGAGCTGCGGCGTGTCGATGATCAGTGGCAGGTTTGGAGTGATGAACAGTTGATCGACAGCGCGCCTGTCGTGGTGCTGGCCGGGGCGGCTGACATCAAGCAGTTTTCGCAAAGTGCCGACTTGCCGCTCAAACGCATTCGCGGGCAGATCACCCGCCTGCCACAGACCCCGGCCAGCATGGGGCTGCGCAGCGTGGTCTGCGCCGAAGGTTATGTGGCGCCAGCCCGGCTGGGCGAACACACGCTGGGGGCCAGTTTCGATTTCAACAGTGTAGACCTGACGCCGAGTCTGGCCGATCACGTCGGGAATCTGGAGCTGTTGCAGGAGATATCGAAAGACCTCGCTGCGCGCCTTGCAGCCGCCGACCTGCCGCCCGAGCAGTTGCAAGGCCGTGCGGCGTTTCGCTGCACCAGTCCGGATTACCTGCCCATTGTCGGGCCGTTGGCAGACCGCGACGCATTCGTTCAGGCCTATGCGGCGCTGGGCAAGGATGCGCGCCAAGTACCGGACATCGCCTGCCCGTGGCTTGAGGGGCTGTACGTCAACAGCGGTCATGGCTCTCGCGGGCTGATCACTGCCCCGCTGTCCGCAGAGTTGATCGCCGCCTGGCTCGACAACGAACCGCTGCCGTTGCCGCGCAGCGTGACGGAAGCCTGCCACCCCAATCGGTTTGCGCTGCGCGGGCTGATTCGCGGCGGCGGGAAGTAGTTTAGGATTCTCGTTGCGCACGCTCCGGTGTGGGCATGCTGGTCGCGACGCTCTGCGCCGCAAAGAGGACGCAGAGCGTCCTGAACGGCATGACGACGCGGAGCGTCGCACGATAGCGAATACCCCGTTTCCTGTGCAGAGCACGCGTAACGAAAAGGTGTCAGGGCTTTCGACTCTCGTTCCAAGGCCCTGCGCGACAACAATTACCATCAGCCGCGACGCGCGGTCGCTCAGGCGCTACTCTTGAACCTCAGTCAGACAATTGAGCCACTCATGTTGCAAGTGCGAAACGTATTCAAGCGCTATACCACGGCACAGGGGCCTCTGGCTGTGTTGCGGGGGGTGGATCTGCACCTGTCACAGGGCGAAAGCCTGGCGCTGATGGGCGAATCCGGCAGTGGCAAGAGTACGTTGCTGCACCTGGTGGCGGGCCTTGATCAGGTCGATGAGGGCAGTATCGACGTCGCGGGCCAGCGTCTGGACCTGATGAACGAAAGCCAGCTGGCTAACTGGCGACGTACCGAAATCGGTCTGGTGTTTCAGCAGTTCAACCTGATCGGCAGCCTGAAAATAGCTGACAACCTGGCATTTCAGGCGCGACTGGCGGGGCGTTTCGATGCCGTCTGGCAGGCACAATTGATCGAGCGACTCGGGCTGGGCGATCTGCTTGACCGCTACCCCGAGCAACTGTCTGGCGGCCAGCAGCAACGGGTCGCCATCGGTCGCGCCCTGGCTTCACGTCCCGGCCTGCTGTTGGCCGACGAACCCACCGGCAATCTCGATGAGGCCACCAGTGACGAAGTGCTGCAGCTGTTGCTGGACCTGCTCGGTGACAGCACCACCAGCCTGTTGATGGTCACCCACAGCCCACGGGTCGCCGAACGCCTGGCGCGTCAGGTGGTGTTGCATCATGGCCGTCTGGCGACCGAAGGCGGCCGCTGAGGTGCGGGTTTTCTACTGGACCCTGCGCGCATTGCTCAGCCACTGGCGGCGTCATCCGGTGCAGTTCTTCAGCGTGCTGACCGGCTTGTGGCTGGCCACCGCACTGCTGACCGGCGTACAGGCGCTCAACAGCCAGGCACGTGAAAGCTACCAGCGAGCGAGCCAGTTGATCGGCGGCGAGCCGCAGACCAGCATTACCGCGACCGGCGGTGGGTTGTTTGCTCAGGAGCTGTTCATCCAGTTGCGCCGCGAAGGCTGGCCTGTGTCGCCCGTACTGCAAGGGCGCATTGTGCTTAAAGGGCTGGAAGATCGCCGCTTGCAACTGATGGGCATCGAACCGGTGACGCTTCCCCCGGGGTCGGCACTGGCCGGGCAGACCCTGGATTCCGATCAAATCGTCGACTTCCTCACGCCGCCGGGCACCACCTGGATTGCGCCGCAGACGTTGCAAACCTTGGGGCTTGAGGAAGGCCAGCAACCACTGACTGAACACGGCATGCCACTGCCGCCACTGCGCACCAAAACCGACATGGCACCCGGCGTTCTGCTTACCGACATAGGCTTTGCGCAATCGCTGCTCGGCCAGCCTGGGCAGTTGTCCAGAATGCTGCTGGCCAAGGACTTTGCCGCGCAGGATTCAGTGCTGCCGCCCGCCTTGAGCAACCTGCTGGTCATCAAGAAAAGTGGCGAAGAAAACAACCTGGAGCGCCTGACCGAAAGCTTTCACCTGAACCTGAATGCGCTCGGGGTACTGTCATTTATCGTCGGCCTGTTCATCGTCCACGCCGCCATTGGCCTGGCACTGGAACAACGTCGCGGCCTGCTGCGCAACTTGCGCGCTTGCGGGGTCAGCGCCCGCTTGCTGATCATCGCGCTAGGCGTCGAGCTGGGTGCGCTGGCTTTGCTGGGCGGGCTGTTCGGCGTGGTCAGCGGCTATCTGCTGGCCAGCCTGCTACTGCCAGATGTCGCAGCCAGCCTGCGAGGGCTTTATGGTGCTGAGGTCGCGGGGCAATTGAATCTCAGCCTCTGGTGGTGGCTCAGCGGGATCGGCCTGAGCCTGCTCGGCGCCTTGTTGGCCGGTGCCAACAGTCTGCTGCGCGCCGCCCGCATGCCCTTACTGGCATTGGCTGATGCCCAGGCCTGGCAGCAGGCCCATGCGCGTTGGCTGCGACGGCAGGCGTGGGTGGCGGCATTCGGTGCCGTGATTGCCGTGGCGGCCTTGCTGTTCGGCAGCACGCTGATGCTGGGCTTCGTGATGATGTCCGCCCTGCTGCTCAGCGCAGCGTTGGGCCTTCCAGTGTTGCTGGACGCACTGCTTGGCGGGCTGTTGAAGCGCAGTCGCTCAGTGCTGGGCCAGTGGTTTCTCGCCGACTGCCGTCAACAGTTGCCAGCCTTGAGCCTGGCGCTGATGGCGCTGCTGTTGGCGATGGCCGCAAATATTGGCGCTGGCAGCATGACCTCGGGCTTTCGCCAGACTTTCAACAGCTGGCTGGAGCAACGGTTGACAGCCGAGCTTTACGTCAGCCCGCAAGACCCGACTCAGGCAGAGCCGCTGCAAACCTGGCTGAGCCAGCAACCCGATGTCAGCGCCGTGCTGCCCAACTGGCAGGTGCCGGTTCAGATCGAGGGCTGGCCTGCCGATCTGTTCGGGGTGATTGACCACACCACTTATCGCCAACACTGGGCGTTACTGGAATCAGTCACCGGCGATGCGTGGAGTCTTCTGCGTGACGACGATACGGTCATGCTCAGCGAGCAACTGGCGCGCCGTCTCGGGCTGGGACTGAACGACACGCTGAATATCCCGGTGCCCAACGGCCAATGGACGGTGCGGATCGTCGGTATATACGCCGACTATGGCAATCCGAAAGGCCACTTGCTGGTGAATTCGAAACACGTGCTCGCCCACTGGCCGCAACTGACGCCGGTCCGTTTCAATCTGAGGATCGATCAGGCGGCCATCCCGCCCTTGGTCAACGCACTGCAGGCACGTTTCAAGCTGGACGATACTCACATCATCGATCAAAGCCAGCTCAAGCAATGGTCGAGTCAGGTCTTTGAGCGAACGTTTGCAGCCACTGCCGCCCTTAACAGCCTGACACTGGGCGTGGCCGGCGTGGCGCTGTTCATCAGCCTGCTGACCCAGAGCCAGAGCCGTCTCGGGCAACTTGCACCGCTGTGGGCATTGGGGGTAACGCGACGACAGTTGATGCTGCTCAACCTGGGGCAGACCTGGCTGCTGGCTGTGCTGACGCTCGTGCTCGCAGTGCCGCTAGGGCTCCTGCTGGCGTGGTGTCTGGACGCCGTGATCAACGTTCGCGCCTTTGGCTGGCGCCTGCCGCTACAGGTGTTCCCGCTGCAATTGCTGCAATTAATGGCACTCGCAATGCTGGCGACCTTGCTGGCCTCGGCGTGGCCGCTGCTGAAGCTGTATCGCAGCCGACCTGCGGATCTCCTGAGGACGTTCGCCAATGAACATTAAGTGGCTGATGCCGCTGGCCGTCGCGTGGCTGCTCGCTGCCTGCGATGACAAACCGCCGCAACCCGAAAGCGGTTTCGCCGGGCTGGGCAACGAAGCCGACGCCTACACGCAGGTCACGCCTGGCAAGGTTTTCTCATTTCCCGAAGACCACGGCCAACACCCCGGCTTTCGCATCGAGTGGTGGTACATCACCGCCACCTTGAAAGATGACACCGGCCAGCCATTCGGTGTGCAATGGACCCTGTTCCGCAGCGCCTTGCGACCCGGAACGCAGGCCGGCAGCGGCTGGAACGAAGGCACGATCTGGCTGGGCCATGCGGCGGCGACGTCGGGCAGCGGTCATTACGTGGCAGAGCGCTTTGCGCGGGGCGGAATCGGACAGGCCAACGTAACGCGGACACCCTTCGCCGCCTGGATCGACGACTGGGCATTCACCAGCGACGCACACACCGGAGACCCGCTCACCTCCATGCAGTTGAAAGCCAGCGGCAAGGATTTTCGCTACGACCTGCACCTGACCTCCAGCAAACCGCTGGTATTACAGGGCGAACAGGGCTTCAGCCAGAAATCCGAGGCGGGCCAGGCTTCCTACTATTACAGCCAGCCGTTTTTCGATGCCAAAGGCAGCGTTGTCATTGAGGGCAAAACCCATCAGGTCAGCGGCAAAGCCTGGCTGGATCGGGAATGGAGCAGTCAGCCACTGACCGCCAATCAGAGCGGCTGGGACTGGTTTTCCCTGCAACTGGCAGACGGCGACCGACTGATGCTCTACCGCATCCGTTACAAGAATGGCGCCCCTTACCTGACCGGCAACTGGATCGGCGCCGACGGCACGACCACGCTACTGCACGCCAACGAGATCAGCCTCGACCCCCTGAACGAAACCTCGATCGACGACCACAAAGTGCCGACCCGCTGGGCGATCAGGGTTCCCGGCAGGAACCTCGACATCACCACCGAAGCACTGAACCCCAAGGCCTGGATGGGCACCAGCATTCCCTACTGGGAAGGCCCGGTGAGTTTCAGCGGCAGCCAGAAGGGGGTCGGGTATCTGGAGATGACGGGGTATTGATTGTTTCAACGCCAGCCTACGTTACGCTCGACCGAGTTTTTCCAGTGCTGCATCGGCCAGGAAGGTCGAACGACTCTTGATGCTGTGATCCCTCACATAACGGTCGATCTGCTTGATGACAAAACCCGGCAAAGTGACGTTTACTTTCTCCGTTTTGCCTAGATAAGGCGTTATGTCTATTTCGAGCATGCCCCAGCCCATTCCGGCAAAATCCGGATTTTTGGCATGCTCGGCAACTGCCCGGGCTTTCGGAATGGAGCCGCCGCTGGCTGCGATCTCCTGCAACATGATATGGGCAATTTCCACCGCCGCCGCGTGAGCGTCTTCAAAGGTATCGCCTGCGGTGATTGCACCGGGGATATCGGGGATCTGGATACCGAATGCTGTGGTCTCGTCTCCCCACTCTATGCACATTGGATATTTCATTTTCTTCTCCGAAAAGGTTGCAGGGCAATGATGGATTACACCAATCCGGCAAGCTTTCTGATGGCTTTTACCGTCCCGAATGGCAAGTCTTTTTTGGGATGCGGCACAGGAACCGTCTGATTTTTTTCGGGGTGTTTGAACATATGGTGACTGCCGGTAATACGATCAAGAACCCAACCATCGGCCTCAAGCTCCCTTATCAATTGCCTGCTTTGCACGTGGCCTTCCTCGCAACCGATACAAAAAAATAACCCTGGGCGCATATTAAAGCAATACAAAAATATGAGCCTGGGGTTATGTTTTTTATTCCAATACAGCTCGTTTCAAATGCAGACGGGGAAGTGCGCACCAACATTCCACATGGCCTGGAAGCGTCGGCTCGACGGGGCCGAGCAATCCCTTATAACTTTTTGATCTAAAACTACCCCGCTCTCGTTAGGTCAGTTTCTGGGTGACTGCACTTTCTCAGTCACTTCCCCAACGGAAACCCGGTAAGGACTTATGTGCGGATTAGCAGGTGAACTTCGTTTCGACCATCAACCAGCGGACCTCGCCGCGGTTGAACGCATTACCCATGAGCTGGCGCCTCGCGGCCCGGATGCGTGGGGTTTTCATAGCCAGGGGCCGATTGCCCTTGGGCATCGCCGTCTGAAAATCATGGACCTGTCGGATGGGTCGGCGCAGCCGATGATCGACAGCAACCTCGGCCTGTCGATGGCCTTCAACGGTGCGATCTACAACTTTCCCGAACTGCGTGCCGAGCTAGAAAGCCTTGGCTATCAGTTCCATTCCGGTGGCGACACCGAGGTGCTGCTCAAGGGCTATCACGCATGGGGCGCAGACATGCTGCCCAAGCTCAACGGCATGTTCGCCTTTGCCATCTGGGAGCGCGACAGCAAGCAGCTGTTCATCGCCCGGGACCGCCTCGGCGTCAAGCCGTTGTACCTGTCGAAAACCGACAAGCGTCTGCGCTTCGCATCCTCGCTGCCTGCCCTGCTCAAGGGCGGTGATATCAGCGGGATGCTTGATCCGGTGGCGCTCAATCATTACCTCAACTTCCACGCTGTTGTGCCGGCGCCGCGCACGCTGCTGGCGGGCGTCGAGAAGTTGCCGCCTGCCAGCTGGATGCGTATCGACGCCAGCGGCAAGGTCGAGCAGAAAGTCTGGTGGACCTTGCCTTACGGCCCGCATGAAGACGAAAAAAACCTGACCCTCGAGGACTGGCGTGACCGTGTGCTGGACAGCACGCGTGAAGCGGTGGCGATTCGTCAGCGTGCCGCCGTGGATGTCGGTGTACTGCTTTCAGGCGGTGTCGACTCCAGCATGCTGGTGGGTCTGCTGCGTGAAGTGGGCGTCGAAGACCTGTCGACGTTCTCCATCGGCTTTCAGGATGCCGGCGGCGAACGTGGCGACGAATTCCAGTACTCGGACCTGATCGCCAAGCATTACGGCACGCGCCACCATCAGTTGCGCATTCAGGAAAGCGAGATCATCGATCAGTTGCCTGCGGCGTTTCGCGCCATGAGCGAACCGATGGTCAGCCACGACTGTATCGCCTTCTATCTGTTGTCGCGCGAAGTGGCCAAGCACTGCAAAGTGGTGCAAAGCGGCCAGGGTGCTGACGAGCTGTTTGCCGGTTACCACTGGTACCCGCAAGTCGACGGCGCGAGCGACCCGGTTGCAGCCTACCGCGATGCGTTCGTGGACCGCAGTTATGCCGAATACGCTGATACCGTTCAGCCAAAATGGCGCACAGCCAACGATGCTGCGGGCGACTTCGTTCGCGATCACTTCGCCCAGCCGGGCGCCAGCGCTGCGGTGGACAAGGCATTGCGTCTGGACAGCACCGTGATGCTGGTCGATGACCCGGTCAAACGCGTCGACAACATGACCATGGCCTGGGGCCTTGAAGCACGTACGCCGTTTCTCGACTATCGTCTGGTTGAGTTGTCTGCCCGTATTCCCGGCAAGTTCAAGCTGCCGGATGGTGGCAAGCAAGTATTGAAAGAAGCTGCACGGCTGGTCATCCCTTCGGAAGTGATCGACCGCAAGAAGGGCTACTTCCCGGTTCCCGGCCTCAAGCATTTGCAGGGCGATACCTTGAACTGGGTACGCGAGCTGCTGACCGATCCGAGTCAGAATCGTGGCCTGTTCAATCCGGTCATGGTCGACAAACTGCTGACCAACCCCGAAGGCCAGCTCACGCCGCTGCGCGGCTCCAAGTTGTGGCAGTTGGCTGCGCTGAACCTGTGGCTCAGCGAACAAGGACTGTGATTGATGAAACAGAACGCGACGACTTATAGCCAACGCCTGTTGCGCGGACAGTCGCCCTCGTACGAACGTCTGCAAGCGCGTCTCGCCGAAGATGGCAGCCAGATCGATGCGGAGCCTCTGGCACTGCATTGTGGCTGGGGGCGCCTGCTGATCGGTCACACGTATCCTGATCCGGCAGCGCTGGCGCAGGACTTGCTGAACGAAAAAGCCGGCGAGCGCGACATTGCCCTGTACGTGGCAGCGCCACAGCAGGTGCTGGCGCAAGCGCCGCAGCAGCTGTTTCTCGACCCGTCAGACACGCTGCGCCTGTGGTTCAGTGACTATCGCCCGGCACAGCGTGTGTTTCGGGGTTATCGCATTCGTCGGGCGCAAAACGAAGCCGACTGGCAGGCCATCAACAACCTGTACCTGGCGCGAGGCATGCTGCCCATCGACCCTGCCCTGCTCACGCCGCGTCACCAAGGCGGCCCGGTGTACTGGGTGGCCGAGGACGAAGGCAGCAACACGATCATCGGCAGCGTCATGGGCCTGAACCATCAAAAGGCGTTCAACGACCCGGAAAAAGGCAGCAGCCTATGGTGCCTGGCGGTTGACCCGCAATGCACACGCCCAGGCGTGGGTGAAGTGCTGGTTCGGCACCTGATCGAGCATTTCATGAGTCGCGGCCTGAGCTACCTTGACCTGTCGGTGCTGCACGACAACGAACAGGCGAAGGCGCTGTACGCCAAGCTGAGCTTTCGCAACCTGCCGACCTTCGCCATCAAGCGCAAGAACGGCATCAACGAATCGCTGTTCCTCGGGCCAGGCCCGCAGGCGGACTTTAACCCTTACGCGCGGATCATTGTCGAAGAGGCTCATCGTCGCGGTATCGATGTGCAAGTGGACGATGCCGACGCCGGTCTGTTCACGCTCAGCTACGGCGGCCGCCGCATTCGTTGCCGGGAATCGTTGAGCGACCTGACCAGCGCGGTCAGCATGACGTTGTGCCAGGACAAGAGCCTGACGCATCGTGCGTTGAAAGCAGCCGGGCTGCGTTTGCCGGCGCAACAACGCGCAGGTGACGAGGCTGACAATCGCGCGTTTCTGGAAGAGCACAAACAGGTCGTGGTCAAGCCGCTGGACGGTGAGCAAGGCCAGGGCGTTGCGGTTGATCTGCGCACGCCGGACGATGTGCAGAGCGCCATCGAACAGGCGCGTCAGTTCGACAGCCGTGTGATTCTGGAAAGCTTCCACGAAGGTCTGGACCTGCGCATCGTGGTGATCGGCTTTCAAGTGGTGGCCGCAGCGATACGTCGCCCGGCAGAAATCATTGGCGATGGCCGTCACACCATCAAGCAATTGATCGAGGCCCAGAGTCGTCGTCGTGCGGCAGCCACCGATGGCGAAAGCCGTATCCCGATGGACCAGGAAACCGAGCGCACAGTGCGTGAAGCCGGCTATGACTACGCCGATGTGCTGCCGATGGATCAGCGTCTGGCCGTGCGCCGCGCTGCCAATCTGCACACCGGTGGCTGCCTGGAAGACGTCACCGCGATTCTGCACCCGGTGCTCAGTGATGCGGCGGTGCGCGCTGCGCGAGCACTGGATATTCCGGTGGTCGGCCTGGACCTGATGGTGCCTGCCGCCGATCAGCCCGAGTACGTGTTCATTGAAGCCAATGAGCGCGTCGGGCTGGCCAATCACGAACCGCAACCCACTGCCGAACGCTTCGTCGATCTGCTGTTTCCGCACAGTTTGCCTGTGCATATCTGATCGCAGCTGCGAGTAACAGGCTGCCAACAGGGTTTCGACCCAGGCAGCCTGCGGCTTGCAACTGCTCCATAAGGAGCATTCATGACCCCTGCAACCATTCCCGATCCGGATCTGAAATACCTGCAGAAAGTTCTGTTGGAAATGCTCGCGATCCCAAGCCCCACGGGCTTTACCGACACCATCGTACGTTACGTGGCCGAGCGCCTCGAAGAACTGGGTATCCCGTTCGAGCTGACCCGTCGCGGCACGATTCGCGCCACGCTGAAGGGCAAACAGAACAGCCCGGACCGCGCTGTTTCAGCGCACCTCGACACCATTGGTGCCAGCGTTCGTGAAGTCAAAGACAACGGCCGACTGGCGCTTGCCGCAGTCGGGTGCTGGTCCAGCCGGTTTGCCGAGGGCAGCCGCGTCAGCGTGTTCACGGACACGGGCGTGATTCGCGGCAGCGTTCTGCCGTTGATGGCTTCCGGTCATGCGTTCAACACCGCTGTCGATGAAATGCCGATCAGTTGGGATCACGTCGAATTGCGCCTGGACGCGTATTGCACCACGCGCGCCGACTGCGAATCATTGGGCATCGGTATCGGTGACTTCGTGGCATTCGATCCACTGCCGGAGTTCACTGAAAGCGGCCACATCAGTGCTCGCCACCTGGATGACAAAGCCGGCGTTGCGGCGCTGCTGGCGGCGCTCAAGTCGATTGTCGAAAGCGGTGCCGAGCCGTTGATCGACTGCCATCCGCTGTTCACCATCACCGAAGAAACCGGCACGGGGGCGGCGGGTGTCCTGCCTTGGGACGTGAGCGAATTCGTCGGCATCGACATCGCCCCCGTCGCACCCGGCCAGCACTCGAGCGAGCATGCGGTCAGCGTGGCGATGCAGGATTCCGGTGGTCCTTACGACTATCACCTGTCTCGCCATCTGCTGCGCCTGGGTGTGGAAAACGAATTGCCGGTGCGTCGCGACCTGTTCCGCTACTACTACAGCGATGCGCATTCGGCAGTGACCTCGGGGCACGACATTCGCACCGCCCTGCTGGCATTCGGCTGCGACGCAACTCATGGCTATGAGCGCACGCACATTGACAGCCTGGCAGCGCTCAGCAAACTGCTGGGGGCGTACATCCTTAGCCCGCCGGTGTTTGCCAGCGACGCCAAACCGGCGCAGACATCACTGGAGCGGTTTAGCCATCAGCTCGAACACGACGCGCAGATGGAGTCCGATACCCGCGTGCCGCCGGTCGACAGCCTGATCGGTCAGAATCGCGAAGAGAGTTGAGGCCAGGGTCTGTTACCGCAGCCCCCAGGTGAATTGAATTGCGGTGCGTGGCACCGCAGTTCTATCATCGCCGCTCATCGACAAGAGATCCCTCATGCTTATCCCCTACGATCAACTGGAACCTGACACCCTCACCCGCCTGATCGAGGATTTTGTCACCCGCGAGGGCACTGACAATGGCGACGAAACACCGCTGCAAACCCGTGTCCTGCGTGTTCGGCATGCGCTGACCAAAGGCCAGGCGGTGATCTTTTTCGACCTTGAGAGCCAGCAGTGTCAGTTGATGCTCAAGCACGATGTACCCAAGGAGTTCTTCGAGTAAGGCTTGCTGCCCGATGGCGTTATTGGGGAGGTGCGGAGGTTTGTTGCGAAAGCTTGTGGGCGATTCGCTTGTACACCTCGGCGCGGTGGACCTTGATGTGCTTGGGCGCATTGATCCCGAGCCTGACCTGATTGCCGTTCACCCCCAGAATCTGCACGGTGATGTCATCACCGATCGAAAATGTCTCGCCAATTTCCCGTGTCAGTACCAGCATCGTCCTGCCCTCTTGGTGCGCAAAAGAGTCAGGGTGCATGCCGCACGCAGTGGCTTCAATGTGATGATGGCAAATCAGTAACGTCCTGCAAGGTCGTCGGAATTGACTGAAGGATATGTCTTACTTTCAAGCCAAATCTGTAGGAAAAGTCCTTAGGTAGCGCGCTCTTCCTCAGGACGCCGACCATCGCGGCCCCAGCAGAATAATGGTCGCGCCGATGACACAGAACGCCAGCCCCAGCCAATCGGTGCCCAGAGGCCTGATCCGCTCGACCAGCCCCAGCCAGGCAATCGACGCCACGATGTAAATCCCGCCATACGCCGCATAGGCACGCCCGGCATACGCTGCTTCCACGCGTGTCAGCAGCAACGCAAACACGGTCAGGCTGATCAGCGCCGGAATGACCCACAAGGCACTTTTACCCTGACGCAACCACAGCCAGAAGGCGTAGCAGCCGAATATCTCGAACAAGGCGGCGAGGAAGAACCACAGGTAATTGAGCATGAAGGGTTCTCAGGACAGGGCTGCAAGATGCCCGCAACCCTATCAGAAAACCGGGCGGTCATGACCGAGATGGCTTCGGGCATCTCAACCAAGACCACTACCCACTTGTGAGAGTGAGCCTGCTCACGAAGAGGCCATTGCAATCGTGCCCACGCTCCGCATTCGGTGCTGGCGCCCCGCGTCAGGCATGCCCTTTCTGGGCCTTGGCGCGCATTTTTGCGCACATGAGGGTCATTTCGTCGTACATTGCCTGAGGCTGCCTGCGCTTCATGTCCCAGGCCATACGGCCTTCGTCGTGGGGCAGGATCATGAATTCGCCTTTGGCAACTTCGTTGAAGATGCAGTCGGCAATGTCGGCCGCAGTAATCGGCGATTTCTCCAGTAACCTGCCAATCTGCGCTTTCATCGCGGGGGTCGGTCCCCGGAAGGAATCCAGCAGGTTGGTCTGAAAGAACGATGGGCAGACGACATGCACGCTCACCTCCTGATCGTGCAGTTCCACCAGCAGGCTTTCGGAAAGCGCCACGACGCCTGCCTTGGCAACGTTGTAGTTGCTCATGGCAGGTGCCTGCATCAGTGCAGCCATCGAAGCGATGTTGATGATCTTGCCCTTGCTCGCCTGCAGCATCGGCAGAAACGCCTTGCAGCCTTTGACCACACCCATGAGGTTGATCGCGATCTGCCAGTCCCAGTCCTCCAGTGACAGCTCGTTGAAAAAGCCGCCCGACGCCACACCTGCGTTATTGACGATGACGTCGATGCCGCCGAAGCGTTCCTCGCACGCCTGTGCAAACGCGGTGAGCTGGCTGTAATCACGAACATCGCAGCGTTGGACGAAGCCGTCACCGCCCGCCTCGCGCACCAGCCTGAGGGTCTCCTGCAAACCTGCGTCATTGACGTCGGACAACGCCAGTCGCCACCCTTCGCGCGCCCAGCGCAGTGCAATTTCACGGCCCAGACCTGAGCCGGCGCCAGTAATCATGATGCGGTTATGCATAGCCGAATGCCTTGTGATGTGCAGGAGTCGCCTGAGTGTAAACACAGCCGAGGCCCGGCAACCCCACCATCAAGGCGCTGAATGACTGGAGCAAACCTGCGGCTTTACGTTCGCCTGATCCGGGCTGCGCTTCGCACAAGCAAAACGCCATACACGAACACGTTGACCAGCAGGACAATGCTGCCCAGCCAAAGCTGTATGCCCGGCGTGAGCCCAGCGGGATAGATCAGCGGAATCAGGTAGTGCTCTACAAAACCGCCGTCGTAACCTTGCTCGCCGGCGCTGGCGCGCAGAGCGTTCTCCAAGGGCGTCAGCGGGCAATACAAGTGCAGAAACTCGACCGCTGCCCCCCACGCAATGGCCGGGACATGCAGCAACGCCAGCCAGGGCCTTCTCAGCACCAGCAGACCACCGAACAACACGAACAGAATGAACACCAAGTGGAATACAACCACCGCATCGGCGGCTATTCGATACACCATCAGCACCACCTCCAGGGGAACACTTGCTTCACCGGCCCCACGACCAACCCGGATACTTTATCGATTTTTTAGTTCAACGTTTTTTAAGACCGTTTAGTCCGATAAACGGCAAATCCCACGGATTTATTGTCGGACAAAATCAAGCTAAGCCTATGATTTGGATGATTTTTAAAATGTGTAAGGTTTTATTAAAAATACCCCGAACCTTTCCCGAAAGAGCGCAGTCGGATACGTCAAGCTGATCAATTTCTTACCGCACGGTTTGAAGAGCTGAATGGCATTCATTATTTACCTGGACTTTAAAGAAGGAACTCACCCATGGGCATCGGCACTATTCTTATCATCGTTCTGATTCTGCTGCTGGTCGGCGGTCTGCCAGTATTCCCGCACTCCCGCAGCTGGGGCTACGGTCCGTCGGGCATCATCGGTACGATCCTGGTGATCCTGCTGATTCTGGTGTTGCTCGGCAAGATATAACGGCAGCGCCTGCCACCGGCAGTAAAAAGAAACCCCGCGTGGCTACGCGGGGTTTTTTATGGCCCATGAAAAAAGCAGCCATAAGGCTGCTTTCTTCACTACACCGTTGAGTTAATGCGACACCGCGCCGCTGGCACCCAGCCCCGTTTGCGACCGTACGAATTGCGGGTAGAACAAGGCACGCTCGCCCTCTGCCGCTTTCGACTTGTCGGTGATGGAGAAGAACCAGATACCCACGAATGCAATGGCGATGGAGAACAGCGCCGGGTATTCGTAAGGGAAAATGGCTTTAGGGTTGTGCAGGATCTGCACCCAGATGGTCGGCCCGAGCACCATCAATACCACGGCGCTGATCAGCCCCATCCAGCCGCCAATCATGGCACCACGGGTGGTCAGGTTTTTCCAGTACATGGAAAGCAGCAGGACCGGGAAGTTACAGCTGGCCGCCACCGAGAATGCCAGGCCTACCATGAACGCGATGTTCTGACTTTCGAAAGCGATACCCAGAAGAATCGCCACTACAGCCAACGCAATGGTGGTCATCTTCGAGATACGGATCTCATCTTTCTCGTTGGCTTTGCCCGCCTTGATCACGCTGGCGTACAGGTCATGGGACACCGCCGACGCACCGGCCAGGGTCAAGCCCGCAACCACCGCCAGGATGGTGGCGAATGCCACAGCGGAGATGAAGCCCAGGAACAGGCTGCCACCGACCGCATCGGCGAGGTGAACCGCCGCCATGTTGTTACCGCCCAGCAAGGCACCCGCCGCATCCTTGAACGCCGGGTTGGTGCTGACCAGCAGGATCGCGCCGAAACCGATGATGAAGGTCAGAATGTAGAAGTAACCGATGAAGCCAGTGGCATACAGCACCGACTTGCGGGCTTCCTTGGCATCGCTCACGGTGAAGAAGCGCATCAGAATGTGTGGCAGACCGGCAGTACCGAACATCAGCGCCAGGCCCAGCGAGAACGCCGAGATAGGGTCTTTCACAAGGCCGCCAGGGCTCATGATCGCTTCACCTTTGGGGTGAACCTTGATTGCCTCGGAGAACAGCATGTTGAAGTCGAAGTTGACGTGTTTCATGACCATCAGCGCCATGAACGACGCACCGGACAGCAGCATCACGGCCTTGATGATCTGCACCCAGGTGGTGGCCAGCATGCCGCCGAACAGCACATACAGGCACATCAGGATACCGACCAGCACCACCGCGACGGTGTAGTCCAGACCGAACAGCAACTGGATGAGCTTGCCGGCACCGACCATCTGCGCAATCAGATAGAACGCCACCACCACCAGCGAACCGCAGGCAGACAGGGTGCGAATCTCTTTTTGCTTGAGGCGGTAGGACGCCACGTCGGCGAACGTGTACTTGCCCAGGTTACGCAGGCGCTCGGCAATCAGGAACAGAATGATCGGCCAGCCCACCAGGAAGCCGATGGAGTAGATCAGGCCGTCATAGCCGGAGGTGTACACCAGCGCGGAAATACCCAGAAAGGAGGCTGCCGACATGTAGTCACCGGCAATCGCCAGACCATTCTGGAAACCGGTGATCTTGCCGCCTGCCGAGTAATAGTCCGACGCAGTCTTGTTCTTTTTCGATGCCCAGTACGTGATGTACAGCGTGAAAGCGACAAACACGACGAACATGACAATCGCGGCAACGTTGAGGGGTTGTTTCTGTACTGCGCCGGTCAAAGCGTCTGCCGCCCAGAGGGTCGGAGCGAATGCGGCAAGGCCAAGTGCTGCTGATAGGCGCCGGATCATTGCTGAGCCTCCTTCAGGATCGCGTTGTTCAGGTCATCGAATTCGCCGTTTGCACGACGAACATAGATGGCGGTGAGCACGAACGCGGAAAGGATCAGCCCTACCCCTATCGGCATTCCCCAGGTAATGGTCGACGTGGGGCTTAGTTTGGCGCCCAGAATATGGGGTCCGTAAGCAATCAAAAGAATAAAGGCCGCATACAGGCCAAGCATGATCGCCGAGAGAATCCAGGCGAAACGCTCTCTTTTTGAGACCAGCTCCTTGAAACGGGGGCTGTTTTGAATCGAGAGGTAAATGCTGTCGTTCATTGTTTTTGTCCTCGCAGCACAGATGAGATGTTACGTAATGCACTTTAGTCGGGTCCGGCGCGCACTCCAGACGACCTTAGTATTAGAACGACATTAGTCGTCGATCGCGCCACACGCACGGGCGCGACGTACCGCCAGTCGGTCATACCCAAAATACATGGCTCCAGAACTGCAAAAGGCCGCCTGACGATAACGTCAGGCGGCCTTGAGAACCTCATTGCAGAGAGTGTCTGATTATTTGGCGGTCCAGGCAGCGACGCGATCCGGGTGTTTGGCCAACCAGTCCTTGGCAGCCGCTTCAGGTTTTGCACCTTCCTGAATCGCCAGCATGACCTCACCGATTTCGTCTTTGGATGCCCACTGGAATTTCTTCAGAAACGCCACGACGTCTGGCGCTTTCTTCTCCAGGCCGAGGCTGCCGACGCTGTCAACTGTCTCGGCAGCGCCATAGACGCCTTTGGGATCATCCAGGAAGCGCAGCTTCCATTTGGCGAACATCCAGTGCGGCACCCAACCAGTGACGACAATGGATTTTTGCGCCTTCTCGGCACGGGTGAGTTCGGCAATCATGCCCGCGCCGGAACTGGCCTGCAGTTTGTAGCCGTCCAGCCCGTAATCCTTGATGGCCTGATCGGTCTTGAGCATGACCCCCGAACCGGCGTCGATGCCGGTAATCTTCTTGTTGAAAGAGGCATCCGTCTTGAGGTCTTCGATGGTCTTGGCTTTCACGTACTCAGGCACGATGAGGCCGATCTTGGCGTCCTTGAAGTTGGGACCGTAGTTGACGACCTGGTCCTTGTACTTGGCGTAGTACTCACCGTGGGTGCCGGGCAGCCAGGCAGACAGCATCAGGTCCAGCTTGTCGGAGGCCACCGCCTGCCACATGATCCCCGCCGCCACGGATTGCAACTTGACGTCGTATCCCAGCTTTTGCTTGATCACTTCAGAAGCCACGTACGTGGTGGCGACACTGTCGGACCAGCCTTCTACATAACCGATGGTCAGGGTCTTGGTTTCAGCTATCGCCAGCGTGGAGCTGACAGCAACTACCAGAGCGGCGCCCGCCCCCAGTATTTTTCGCATCATCATTGTGGCTTCCCCGGAAGTCTGCACCGACGGTTGTCGGGCATCGTTAACGTTGTTTTTTCAGGACCGCACCCACGCCCGTCTTTGGGGCACGCCGCACCCTGCACGCTTTGATCGACGACGTGCGCAGTGACACACACTGCAACGTCACCTTGATCATCAACCTGCCGGGCCACCCGACATGCTCTGTCTGCGACACCGGGACAACGGGAAACGACAACAGACAGTCAGCAGCGACACGCCGACCGGAAAAACGTCAGGTTTCAGAAGAGGCGGTACATTCAAGCGCGCCAAGGCGCGTCAGGGTTACCGGGGAATGGAGGATCGTCGCACCGTCGTGCAAGTCCGGCTGCGCACCATCCTGGCCCACGCGGCAAAGGAAACAGGATGTGTTACCGCAGCATGACAGTGGCCAGCCTGAACGGGTAACACGGAAACATTTTTTGTGTCACTCAAGCCGCGTGATTTACGCCAATCACACCAACCCTATGTTTTAAAAGGAATTTATAAAACTGGCACGGCTTCTGCTATAGCTCTTGTACAACAAAAACAAGAAATGACGCAGCACCCCATAACAACAATAAGACGTAACGGCTCTGAGACAACAAGAACAACACGGACAGAGACGCAGCTAACAGATTTTTTTGGAGTGGATCAGCTTTACAGGGACCTTTCATAGAAAGGCCTCGCGACCGGGCAGAGAACAACAACACTACCGTCAGGTAGCGCCAGTACCGGTGGGATCATGATGTTGTGCAGACAGATGATTAAAGCAAGTCAGCGCTCAAAAAAATACGTTTGCTCTTGACCCTGAGTGGGGGTCGCGCAAGAACGCTGTAAACGGTTGGCCGCCAACAACAATAACAGGCCGACCGATAACAATAAAAAGAGCACGTAAACACATTGGAGGAGAGCGAAAGCTCTCCTTTGTGCTTTCTGCCGTCCCGCGCGCCTGCCGGTCGCTGAATGCCATGACGCTCAAGACGCCCCAACGGGCTGATCAAAGCAGCTCATTCCCGCTCTGTGCGAAAAATAAACCGCAGACCTGCATTGAAAAATCCCCAGACCGTGTATTGTTCCGTCATATTTACACGGTTAACCGGTGGATGCGGCACTTTGGCACTACACCTTGGTCATAGCCTGCGTATCTCATCAGCACTTCTTTCCCAAGGGATTTAGTCATGCTCCGTTTTCTGCGCTTCGCTACCGTTATAGGTGGCTTGTGTTTAAGTGCGTCCGCTCTGGCGACCAATGTCGACCCCGCCACCTATGGCTATCCGCTGACTAATCCGTTTGAAGCGACCATTGCCACCACGCCGCCCGATCTGCGTCCCGACTTGCCTGACGATGAGGATATCGATCAGGACGTCTACACGCTGAACCTGCACCCTGAACGCGAGTTCACACTGCCGGACAACTTCTGGGCCGTGAAAAAGTTGCACTACCGTCTGGCCAAACAGGACCACGCCGCACCGTTGATCTTCCTGATCGCCGGTACCGGTGCGCCGTATAACAGCACCATCAACGAGTTCCTGAAAAAGCTCTACTACGGCGCGGGCTACCACGTTGTGCAGCTGTCGTCGCCGACCAGCTATGACTTCATGACCTCGGCATCGCGTTTTGCGACCCCGGGCATCTCGTCGGACGATGCAGAAGACCTTTACCGCGTCATGCAGGCCATTCGTGCCCAGCAGGCGAAATTGCCGGTGACCGACTACTACCTCACCGGCTACAGCCTTGGGGCGCTGGACGCCGCCTTCGTCAGCAAGCTGGATGAAACGCGACGCAGCTTCAACTTCAAGAAAGTGTTGCTGCTCAACCCGCCGGTCAACCTGTACACCTCGATCAGTAACCTGGACAAACTGGTCCAGACCAACGTCAAGGGCATCAACAACACCACCACATTCTATGAGCTGGTGCTCGCCAAGCTGACGCGCTACTTCCGGCAAAAAGGTTACATCGACCTGAACGACGCGCTGCTGTTCGACTTCCAGCAGTCCAAACAGCACCTGACCAACGAACAGATGGCCATGCTGATCGGCACGTCATTCCGCTTCTCGTCGGCCGACATCGCGTTCACGTCCGACCTGATCAACCGTCGCGGCCTGATCACGCCACCGAAATTCCCGATTTCCGAAGGCACCAGCCTGACGCCGTTTCTCAAGCGCGCCCTGCAATGCGACTTCGATTGCTACCTGACCGAACAAGTCATCCCGATGTGGCGCGCACGCACCGACGGTGGCAGCCTGCTGCAACTGGTGGATCAGGTGAGCCTGTATGCACTCAAGGACTACTTGCACAGCAACACCAAGATCGCCGTCATGCACAATGCCGACGACGTGATCCTGGGCTCGGGCGACCTGGGCTTCCTGCGCAAGACTTTTGGTGACCGTCTGACCGTCTATCCTTACGGCGGCCACTGCGGCAACCTTAATTACCGCGTCAACACCGACGCCATGCTGGAGTTTTTCCGTGGCTAAACGTCTTTTATTACTTGCTGCTCTGCTCTGTGCCGGCACAGTCCAGGCCGCTGACGCGGATACCAGCAACAAAGCTCAGCACCCGGCCACCGTGGCCCGCCAGACAGACGCGGACGGTTTCACTCAGCCGCTCAAGTCGCTGCAGTTCAACCCGGGGCTGGATCAGCGCGAGTTCGAGCGTGCGTCCATCAACGCGCTGGAAGTCTACGACCCGCTGGAGTCCTGGAACCGTCGGGTCTATCACTTCAATTACCGTTTTGATGAATGGGTGTTCCTGCCGGTCGTTGACGGCTACCGCTATGTCACCCCAGGCTTCGTGCGCAGCGGCGTGAGCAACTTTTTCAGCAACCTGGGCGACGTCTCCAACCTGCTGAACAGCCTGCTGCAGTTCAAGGGCGAACGCTCACTGGATACCACCGGTCGTCTGTTGCTCAATACCACCATTGGCATCGCGGGCCTCTGGGACCCGGCGACCATGATGGGGTTGCCGCGCCAACCCGAAGACTTTGGCCAGACACTGGGCTTTTACGGTGTGCCTGCCGGGCCTTATCTGGTGTTGCCCCTGTTCGGCCCCTCGAACCTGCGTGACACGGGCGGCATGCTGTTCGACTACACCGCTGAAAACCAGATCAACTTCCTGAACGTTGCGGAAGTCAGCAGTGACCATCCGGAAATCACTGTATTGCGCGCGGTTGATCGCCGTTACGTGACCAGCTTCCGCTATGGCCAGTTGAACTCGCCGTTCGAGTACGAGAAGGTCCGTTACGTGTACACCGAGTCGCGCAAACTGCAGGTCGCCGAATAAGCGAGCCGCTTTGAAAAACGGCCAGCCAGGGTGATCGGGCTGGCCGTTTTTTTGTTTCTACAGTCCCTGACAATTCCAGGGCCGAGGCACACTACGCCCTCGGCTCGATACCCCATCAGAAAAGGAATTTCCATGAAGTCGTTCGGTTTCAAGGCAATGGTTGTATGTATCGCGCTGGCCGCTGGCCAGGCCGCCATCCATGTGCAGGCAGCCACCAAGCCTCAGGCTGGCGTACCGGCCGCTGCCGCTCAAAAGGTTTCGCTGCTGGGCGGCAAACTGGCGTTTACCGTGCCTGCGGGCTATGTCGCGGCCGAGATACCGGAAATTGACGAGAAGGCAAAAGCTCAGGGTATATCCGGTATGACCTACACCAACAAGGCTGAAAAGCGGGTAATCATCGTCACTGAGACACCTATCCCGATGGGCGTTGAGGCCAGCGATAACGACGAAATCGTACTGAGTGGCATGGCCACCGGCACGCTTGCTCAACAGCGCACCAGCTACAAGGATTTCAAGAAGCTGAACGAGCGCACGATCCTCAAGAAGAACGGGCTGGGCGTTCGTCAGGTCGATACCTCAGCCACGATGAGCGACATGAAAGTGTTGAGCACTACTGTTTTTGCCGCTTCCGGCTCACGGGCAGCAACACTGAATGTGCTGTCCAGAATCGAGAACCCGAAAGAGCACGCAGCACTGGTTAAAACCGTCATCGGTCAATGAGTTGAACCCCGGATGTTGATGCCGGATTCGGCCATCGGGTCAGTCCACTCGCAGCGCATCGGACAGCAACTCAACCAATACCTGCACCTTGGGCAATGACTCGCGACTGCGCGGCCAGGCCAGGTGCAGATCAAGACCTGCCGTGGCCAGTTGCGGCAGGATCTCTACCAGTTCGCCGCGCTGCAATTGCTCCTTTATCAGCCAGGTCGCCAGTTGCGCAATGCCCCAGGCCGACTTGACCGCCGCAACCTGAGCCTCGCCATTGCCGATCACCAGCCGCGCTTCGACGGCGCGAGCCTCCTGCTGCCCCTGCTCATCAACGAACAGCCAGGGGCTTGTGCTGCCATCCCCGCGACCAAACAGAATGCAGGCATGTCCGGCCAGGTCATCAAAGGTCTGCGGCGTACCGTGCCGATGCAAATACGCCGGGGCTGCGCAGAAGATCACCCGCTCGGTGCCCAGATAACGATGTGCAACGCCGGCAGGCCAGACCTGCGGCCCGCCAATGCGTACCGCCAGATCAATGCCGTCTTCAAGAAGGTCCACGAAGCGGTCGGTGAACGTCACGCGGGGGCGCAGCTTCGGATGCTGGCCCGCGAACTCAAGAATGAGCGGCAGCACATGCAAACGGCCAAAAGTGGCAGGCAAATCGATGCGCAGTTGCCCGGCGGGCTCAGAGCGCTGCGCCGCCAATGCAGTTTCGGCGTCGTCCAGTTCGGCAAGCATACGCGTACACACCGCGTGATAGGTAGCGCCCTCCTCTGTCAGCGCCAGGCTGCGGGTGGTTCGCTCGAACAGTCGCATACCGAGACGGCTTTCCAGACGCGCCACACTTTTGCTGACCGCAGAGTTGGTCAGGTTCAGACGCTCCGCCGCTGCGGTAAAGCTGCCTGCGTGGGCAACGGCGACAAATGTTTCGATGCCTTTGAGGCGGTCTGTGGACAACACGGAAAGCCCTGTTCTTGAATTTAATTCCACAATGTACGGAATATTCGCCAAAGATAGGAAACGATTTCTGCAATAAGCTGGCGGACTTATTTTTTCATGGGTTTGTATCATGCCGTCTCTGGAAACTGCCGCCTCCGGCACCACACGCGAAAGCGCGTCCGGTGCTGGCTTGTCCATCGCGATTCTGGCCCTGGCCGGTTTCGTGATCGTGACCACTGAATTTCTCATCATCGGATTGCTGCCTTCACTGGCGCGCGATTTGGGAATTTCCATCTCGACCGCCGGCTTGCTGGTCACGCTTTTCGCGTTCACTGTCATGCTGTTCGGCCCGCCGCTGACGGCCATGCTGTCGCACCTGGATCGTAAACGAACGTTCATCGTCATCCTGCTGATCTTCGCGGCTTCCAACGCACTGGCGGCAGTTTCGAGCAATATCTGGGTGCTGGCCTTCGCGCGATTCATTCCGGCGCTAGCACTGCCTGTGTTCTGGGGCACCGCCAGTGAAACCGCCAGCCTGCTGGCAGGGCCTAAGCGTGCGGGCAAGGCCGTCGCGCAGGTGTATCTCGGGATTTCCGCTGCCATGCTGTTCGGCATCCCGCTGGGCACGGTGTTTGCCGACGCAGTGGGCTGGCGTGGCGCATTCTGGGCTTTGACCCTGCTGTCTGGCTTGATGGCCGTGCTACTGGCGCTGTCGATGCCGCGCCTGGAGCCCACCGCCAAGGTGGGTCTCGCCGAGCAGGCGAAAATTCTGCGTGACCCGCACTTCATCGCCAATCTGCTGCTGTCGATTCTGCTGTTCACGGCGATGTTCGGTGCCTACACCTACCTCGCCGACACTCTGGAGCGCATCGCCGGTATCGAATCCGCTCAGGTAGGCTGGTGGCTGATGGGCTTCGGTGCCGTAGGACTGATCGGTAACGCGCTGGGCGGCCGTTATGTCGATCAAAGCCCACTGGGCTCGACCGTGGCGTTCGCCCTGCTGCTGGCACTGGGCATGACGGCCAGCGTACCCGCCGCTGGCTCCATGCCGTTGCTGGCTGTGGTGTTGGCGGTCTGGGGCATCGCGCACACCGCATTGTTCCCGATCTGCCAGATCCGCGTCATGAAAGCCGCACCTCAGGCACAGGCCCTGGCCGGTACCCTGAACGTGTCGGCGGCCAATGCCGGTATCGGGCTGGGTTCTATCATCGGCGGCCTGACTATCGAACACCTGGGCCTGGGCGCAGTGGGGTATGTAGCGGCCATCGTGGCGTTACTGGCCATTGCCGTCGCCTGGGTGACCAAGCTTCAGAAAAACAAGGTTTCCGCTTAACACTCAGTTGCCCTTCCTGCATCACCGGTCAACCGGGCTATCACTCATAGTCCGGTTGCCAACGATGCAAACATGCCTCTTCCCTTATGTTTCGTCATATTTTTGAACCGCTTTTACAGCCCTTTCTGTCAGTTAATTGACTCTAAGACAGTCAAGCCTTGCCAAGATGTAGTTATTTGACACTCCCCGGCAAAATACTCTTCCCATGACACTAGTGAACGCTCAAACTCCTGCCTTTCGGTCACGGGGTGGCAATTCTGACCGATTCAAAAGCAATGTTCGGTAAGAAACCATGAGTACATATCACCGCAGGGGACTGGCATTCGCCAAGCGGATTTATGCCCCGAGGATACTCGGTGTCGGCATTGGCTTTTTTACCATTGCCGTGTCTTTGTATTACGTGAATGCTGCGCACTGGGTCTGGTACCTGGCGCTGCTCAACTCATTGATATGGCCACATATCGCCTATCAGATTGCCCGCCGCTCACGGCAGCCCTACGAGGCCGAATGGCGCAACTTGTTGACCGACTCACTGTTCGGCGGCTTCTGGATGGGTGCCATCGGGTTCAGCATACTTCCGTGCGTCACGATCATCGCCATGATGGCCATGCATAACATGGCCGCCGCCGGTCCGCGTCTGATGCTGCAGGGCGTATGCGCACAGGCCCTGGGGGTTCTGATATCGCTGGCGGTGCTCAACCCGGTCGTCAATCTGCAAGGTAATATGGCGCAAATCTACGCCTGCGTACCGGTACTGGTGATCTATCCCATCGTCATCGGCTGGCTGAGCCACCAGGTCACGCTCAAGCTCTGGGAACACCGCAACATCCTGCGCAAACTAAGCCGCACGGACAGCCTGACCGGCCTTCTCAATCATGGCGCGTGGAAGGATCTACTCGATCTGGAATTCACCAAAAGCCAGAACGCCTATCAGAAATGCGTGATTGCCTTGATCGACATCGATCACTTCAAGATCGTCAATGACACTTATGGCCACCTCATGGGTGATACCGTGCTGCAAAATATCAGCGAGGCGCTACTTGGTAACCTGCGCGACTCCGACCTGATCGGGCGCTGCGGCGGGGATGAATTTTGCGTCATTCTGCCCGATACCAGCCTGGTTCAAGCAAGGGAAATCCTTGAGCGCATGCGCCTGGCCATTGATGAAATGACTTACTCGCTGCATTGCGATCTCAGGGTAAGCCTCAGTATCGGCATTGCTGCCTACACGCCGGAAATGTCCGATGCCGCTTCATGGCTGCATGAGGCCGACAAGGCGCTCTACCTCGCCAAAAGCACCGGCCGCAATCGCGTGGTCATCGCCCAGAACGAGTCGCCGGAACAACTGACCCTGGGCGCCAAGGCCTGAGCTTCAACGCCGGTCCTTGAACAGGGTATCGAACAGAGACGAAAAGCTCTCGACCCCCATCGCTTTAAAGAACGCCTTGCGCATGTCGTCGCGCAGGCTTTCCAGGGTTATTTCTTTTGGCTTTACGGCTTTTTTTGTGGGCGTCAGAATGTCCAGGGTGTCACCCTCGCCGGGTGTGTAGGTTTCCTTGGACAAGGTTCTTATATAGTCGTTTTTCTCGCTTTTAAACACGGCGAACTCAGCGCCCAGTGGCTGACTCCTCTCCCCCGACGTTGAAAACCGGTTGATCACTTTTTCCATGAACTCAAAATTATTGTGGCCTATCGCTCCGTAGTCCCTGTCAGTGATAAAGCGAATAAAACCCTGATCCAGCCGCGTCGTCTTTAACGCATCGCCCTCGATAATGCGCTGGGCCGTGGCCGCGTGCCGATCGGTAAAACGGTAGAACACCTTGTGACCTTCCATGTCATAGGTTTTGCCTTGATTATGACGAGACCATACTCTTCCATCATCTTTCTCCCTATACGATGCCAGCCCAAAGGCCAGATCATCGACATAACCCAGATCAGCACCCTGATCAGCCGCCCACTCATAAACGTCGCCCAGTAGCCTTCTATCATCCCGGTTTAAAAAAGAGGCTTGAGGCATCGACGTTCCGCATTCGCTCTTTCCGAGCAAAGGTGCGGAACGATTGGGGTCCACGAGCCCGAACACCCTTTGTTTGAGAAGGGCCTGACCGCTGATGGTCACTGCTGAGTCTGGCGAACTGAATCGCCGGGAAGTATCGGTCAATGTAGACGTAGTTTTTGCTGTCCTTTTGTCATCAAGTTGTTGCGCGGCGATCAGTGCTTCTGCGCCAGAACTTATAACTCGCATAATGCTGACTCCTGATGGATCAAGTCCCTGGCAGCGATCGCCGAAGGCTCACCATCACTGGGTTAAAAGAGAATGATGAGTACTCGCCTGAACTCATCAAACTTAAGAACACTCATTCGACTGGGACCTAACGCCATACTCGGCGTATTGCCGACAGAGACCCACACACTCGTGGAACATCGCAGCACCCGAACAGCGCAGGTTCAATCAATCGAAAGTTCAAACGAAGACAGGTTCTTCAACAACCACTCGGGGGTGTGAACCTTAAGCAATGCGGTGATGGGCTGTTCCATGATCAACTTGCCGTACAGGGCTTCTTCCTGTTCCAGGTAGGCCAGTTGAACGGCGCGGTAATCCAGCGGATAGATGCTTTTCTCAATGGGCAGCAAACGGTCGAAGTGTTCGAGCAAACCATGAAAGACAAGCCGTCGCTCGACAGTGTTTCGTGTGGTGGCGATGAGTTTGACGAAATACTCGCCGTCCTGACGCCGCAACGCTTCAAAGGCGGCATAACGCTCGACCAGTGTGTGCATTGAGGCATCATCGAACACGATGCAGCACAGGTCCTCTCGCAGCCTATCCTTGAAAGGGTTGTCGACTTCGGGTCGGCGACAATGCTTGCCGAGTGCGAATTGCACCGCCCGCTCGGCCAGCCACTGGCGCTTGCGCCCTTTCAGCCGTTCGACGTCCTGCAGCAGCGGCGACAGACGCCCCGAGGAACGGAGCTGTCGAGAAAGCTTCACGAACACGCCAACGGGACCCGACAGTTGTGCCTGTTGCTCGACGAGTTGCACGACAGACAGTGCGGCCTGCCGGGTGGCGAGGCGATGGAAGTCCGTCGTCAGATTCAAGCCAGGCCGATGCGGATCCAGCCGCAATGACTGATCGGATTCTGATTCGCTCCGAAGAAAACAAACAGTCATGAGTTGCTCCTTTTTATTGTTGACGATAGGGCGTGCAAGCAAGTCTTTTAACACCATACGTTTCGGATAAGTAGCCGATGCCTGCACATTCAGCAACGACAGCGCACTAGGCATAAGTAGACGCTGCCCGGCAGCGCTACTGCCCTGCTGACTGAACTAGTAAACAGCAGAAGTGACAGAACTCATTATGTAGCGAATCACGCGTTACACAATCCTACAGATGTAGGGGGTCAAAGTTTTTCCTGGGCAGCAGCAAAGAAACACAACGAGCCATGAGCTCGACACGCGTCTTTACCTGATTCTTTCTGAGCAGCGAAGACACGTGGTCACGCACGGTATAGTCACTGATACTGAGCTGCCTGGCTATTTCCTTGTTCGTACAGCCCTGCAGTAACAGGCCGAGTACCTCTTGCTCTCTGATTGTCACCGACATGATCTTCCCTCTTGCCATCATTTTGCCTAAAGGCAATTCTTGTAGGATGCTTCTTACATCTGTCCTCCATGACTTGAATACTGAATCGGCACAGAGATCGTTTTATTGAGTATTGTTTTCGCGCTTCTCCCGATTACGTAGCCTGACGCACAGAAAGAACAAGCCCATGTGTAAGAAAGTTCTTACCAACAGCTAAGTACCAAAGAAATTTCCTACACCATATAAGGAACAATCACTGCGACTTGTGTATAAAAATCGCAAACAGGCGATCCGTATGAATAGCTCATACTGGACAAACTCGAGAACAAACCATATTAAAAGCGTCAGTGATATAGACAGGCGCAAGATAGACTTGAGCAAACAGAATTACAATCAGTTGTTACAATTGAAACCGGTGAAGAGCAAACTTTCCTGATATCCGTTATGTGACCACTCCGCCCACGAAGGTGAGCGGAGGGATGTCACGGTGTTTCGAGCAGACACTGCAACTGTCCGGTGATTGTTATCCGGCTTTGCAGCCTTCGATAGCGTCCACGCTGACTCCACGGCGCAGGCCGAACACCGCAGCGGTCGTCAGGCCCACGATGCCCATGATCACGCTGTACCACACGCACACCCAGAGATTCCAGGGCATCAGTGCGATCAGCAGCAGCGGCGTGGTGCTGGCCCAAAACGCATAGGCGATGTTGTAGGTGAAGGAAATACCCGACACGCGAATGTGTGCGGGGAACAGTCCGACCATCACCGAAGGCACCACCCCGACGATTCCGCAGCCAAGGCCGGCAATCGCATAGGCAAGACCGAGCGGCAGCCATTGCTGGATGAGACTGGCGTAAAGCACGCCGATCCCCGCTGGCAGCAGCAGGCTGTAGATCATGACCCCGCGCCAGGCACCGATGCGGTCGACCAGCATGCCGGCCAGCACGCAACCGATATTGAGAAACACGATGCCGACAGCGCTCAGGGTAAAGGTCTGGCTGGCGCTGATGCCAAAGCGCTGCTGCATGACGGTCGGGGTGATCACCACCAGCACGACCACGGCAGAGGTCAGCACGAACGTCAGCAAGGCTGCGGGCAGCAGAGACCGTCGGTGATTACGCAAGACCTGGCCCAACGGCAGTTCTGGCGTATTTTCACGCTGGGCGTGCATGGCGATGAACACCGGCGTTTCACTCAGACAGCGTCGGAGCCAGACCCCCACCACGCCGAACACGCCCCCCAGCAGAAAAGGGATACGCCAGGCCCATTCAAGAATCTCTGCCGGGCTGAAGACGCGCGCCAGCCACGTGGCGGTCAGCGCGCCGAGCAGATAACCGAAGGTCAACCCCGCTTGCAGCACCCCGAGTGCGTAACCTCGATGCCCTGTGGGGGCATGTTCCGCCACGAAGGCCCAGGCACTTGGCACCTCGCCACCGACCGCAGCGCCCTGCAGGATACGCAATGCCAGCAGCACCAGCGGCGCCCAATAGCCGATCTGTGCGTAAGTGGGCATGACGCCGATCAGCAGACACGGCAGCGCCATCATCAGGATACTGAGGCTGAACACCCGCTTGCGCCCTAAGCGGTCGGCGAAATGCGCCATCAGGATCCCGCCCAGCGGGCGTGCAAGGTAACCGGTCACGAAGATCCCGAAGCTTTGCAGCAGGCGCAGCCACTCGGGCATGTCGGGCGGAAAAAACAGCTGGCTGAGGGTCAGCGCAAAAAAGACGAAGATGATGAAGTCGTAGATTTCCAGCGCCCCGCCCAACGCCGCAAGACTCAGGGTCTTGTAATCGGCTTTGGTGAACGGTTGGGGAGTGGGTTGAACGATGGCCGTCATGAAGCCCCCGAAACATGGCTGAAAAAAGCGTCTGGCGCTCACAGGGCGCGAAGAATAGCAAAGCTTGCAGCGCGTGTACTGCGAAGTTCCGCACCCGGCACACGCGAATCCACTGACTTAGAAATTGACCGACGCGGATAATCTGGCGGTTCTGGGCGCGCCCATGAACAGGTAATCGTCGCCCAGGTACTCACCGGCATCGCGCCAGTAGCGCTTGTCGAACACATTGTCGACGGTGAAGCGCAAAACAGTGTCGTACCCGCCCACCTGAGTGCTGTATCGACTGCCGATGTTGAACAGCGCGTAGTCATTGACCTGCACCGAGCCTTCGCGATCAGCGTATTTGCTGGCGCTGTACTGCACGCCGCCGAGTAACGCCAGGCCGCGAATCGGCAGGCTGTAATCGGCTTGCAGCGTACCGCGGTACTTGGGCACGTTGAGCGCCTGATGGCCTTCATAAGCCTCGGTGCCGCTGCCGTCGACCCGAGCCTTAATGGCCGCCGCACTGGCGGACACCTGCAAGCGGTCGGTCAACCAGCAGCTCGCGCCCAGTTCCAGCCCTGTGTTTTTCTGTTCGCCCTGCTGCACGTAGGTAAAGGTGCCGTCATCGTTGGGCCGGGAATACTGGTAGGCCTGACGGGCCTGAAACAGCGCTGCCGTGAAGCTCATGCGTTGCCAGTCATACTTGATGCCCGCTTCGAGCTGACGCGAGACCGTCGGCGCGAGGGTTTCGCTCGCATTGGTGGTGAACCAGGCCGCTGTCCCGCCCAGCGAAAGGCCCTTGCTGTAGCGGGTGTACAACGAAACGTTGTCCAGCGGCATGTAGATCAGCGCGGCTTGGGGCAGGAACACGTAGCGTTCGGTGTGCCGCGCGTCGCTGCCGTCTTCGTTGAACGCCTGCTCGTCGAGCCGTACCTGACGTCCGCCGAGCACGGTTTGCCAGTGTTCGTTGAAGCTGATCCGGTCGGTGACGAACAGCCCGTACTGGCGGCTGTCCAGGCGGCGCTCGGTGTGCGGCAGAGGCAGGCTGGACGGCTCGACCGACTCAGGCGGTTCATTGATGTTGCCCGAGCCCACAAATTCGTTGAAGGTGCCGCGCGTGTCCACGGTGCGGCGGTAGGCACTGGTGCCGAAAGTCAGTTGATGTTCGAGAGCCCCGGTCGCGAATGTGCCAGACATCGCCGCCTCGACCTCATCGTTGCGACGCGTGTCGTCGGGGCTGCGGAAGTCATAGATGTCGTAACCGCCTTCGGCGCTGAAGTGGTTGGGCACGGCCTCTGTCGCACAACTGGCCGAACCGTAGCAGCCCCAGGCGAAGGCGCTGTAGTCATCAATGACCACCCGGCTGCGCGACGCGCTGAGGCTGCCCTTCCAGCTGTCGTTGAATTGGTATTCGAACCGCCCGTTCATGTTCAACGAGTCAATGCCTACCGGGTTGGACCAGGACTGATAACCCAACAACTTACGTGGCGAAGCGTCGTGAGGCAGCGCGGTGCCGCCAAGCAGCTGATAGCCGGGCACCGAGCGCTGTTGTTTGTTCTGGTACTCGACGTCCAGTTGCAGCGAGGCACGCTCGCTGATGGTCCAGTCAAACGCCAGCGAGGCAAAATCACGCTGGCCGTCGGCGTGCTCCACGTACGAGCGAATGTCTTCATGAGCCAGATTGGCGCGCAGGCCGAACTGTTGTTCGCTGCCGAACCAGCCGCCGATATCGGTCGCGAGGTAACGCTCGCCATGCTCATTGGTGGAGACCGTCACAGAGCGGACGTCCTGCGGGCGCTTGGTCTGATAATTGACGACGCCGCCAGGTTCGGACACGCCGCTCTGCAGGCCAGACAACCCTTTGAGCAACTCGACCTGCTGCTTGTTTTCCAGTGCAACATTTTGCTCGCCGGCAATGCTGCGACCATTGATGCGATAGCTGTTGGCTGCGTTCAACGCAAAGCCACGCACCACAAAATTTTCGTAATACCCCACCGGTGCATAGCCGTCGCCTACCGACGCGTCGTTGCGCAGCACGTCGCTCAGCAGTTTTGCCTGACGGTCCTTGATCAGCGCTTCGCTGAAGACCGAAACCGACGCGGGCGTGTCCAGCAATGCTTGCTCAGACCCGGCGACCGAGGCGCGATCAGCTTTATAGTCGGACCTGCTGTCCTGCTCGCTGAAGCCCGTCACATTGACCGCCTCCAGACTGACCGGCTCGGCAGCCAGCAGCGGCGAGGCCACGGCCATGCCCAGAGGCAACAAACGCCAGGCGTAACGCATGGCAGGTCGGTAGGGCGTACTCATCGATCAGACTCCGCAAGGACAGGCGCCCGGACAGACGCGATGCACCTTCCGGCAGGGGCAACCTTTTACGTTCACCACCGTTTTTTTTCAACCTTTACGTGCAGTCAGCGGTTAAACACATTGCACTGGAAAACATCGCTGACAAAACAGGCAACACACACGCGGGTGCAAAAAGCGCAGCGGAGCGAAATAATTAAGCGTGAATTAAGTAAGCGTGGCTAATCTGAATTCAACAAAACCGCTGAACTCATCAGGGTTTCACGAATCCATTAAAACAGATCAATCAGAAGGAACACCGTATGAAACGTATGTCTGCCCTCTTCGCTGCTGTTGCCCTTACTGCTGCTGCCGGTGTTGCTCAAGCCGATATCGGTCCCGATGAAGTAGTACGCTTGCACAAGGCCGGCACAGTCGGTGATTTCGAACAGTTCAACAAAGATGCGCTGGCCGCCCACCCCGGTTTCACGATTCACGACACCGAGCTGGACAAAACCGCCACCGGCCAACTTGTTTACCAGATCGAACTCAAAGGCCCTAATCGCGTTGAATGGAACTACGACGTTGACGCCAAGACGGGCAAAGTGATGCGTGACGCGGAAGACCATTAATCCCGCAGCCTGATACTTGAATCAGGCCTGTAGCGCGCATAAGAAAATTCCCACGTAATTGTGGGAATTTTCGTTTTAGGCCTTTAATGCTTTATTACTTGGCCAACCCAACCTTCAGCACACTTCCCTTGTCGTCATCGGTCAACAGGTACAAGTAACCGTCCGGCCCCTGACGCACATCGCGTATACGCTGTTTCATATCTTTGAGCATCCGCTCCTCATGAACGATCTTGTCGCCATCGAATTGCAGCCTGATCAGTTCTTCGGTGGCCAGCGCGCCGATGAACAGGTTGTGATCCCAGTCCTTGATCAGGCTGTGGTCATAAAACGCCATGCCGCTGACGCCCGGTGACACTTCCCAGACCTGGAACGGTACTTTAGTGCCTTCGACAAACTTGCCTTTGGCTTCTGGAATCGGCTCGCCCGAGTAATTGATACCGTGGGTTGCAAGCGGCCAGCCGTAGTTCTGACCACGCTCGATGATGTTCAACTCGTCGCCGCCCTTGGGGCCGTGCTCATTGGTCCACACTGTGCCGGTCCACGGATTCAGCGCTGCACCCTGCTGGTTGCGGTGTCCGTAGGACCATATCTCGGGGCGGACGTTTTTCTGTCCCACAAAAGGGTTGTCTTTCGGCACGCTGCCATCCGGGTAGATACGCACCACTTTGCCTTGCAGCTTGTCCAGGTCTTGTGCGGTAGGCCGATCATTGTTCTCGCCCAGCGCGATAAACAGGTAACCGTCGCGATCAAAGACCATCCGCGCGCCAAAATGATTGCCGACCGACAGTTTAGGTTGCTGGCGGAAGATCACTTCAAAGTCTTCCAGCCGGGTCATGTCAGCCGACAGACGACCACGGCCTGCCGCGGTGCCTGCCGTGTCGCCTTCGGCGGCGGTTTTGCCGCTGCCCTCGGAATAGGTCAGGTACACCATGCGGTCCTTGGCGAAGTCCGGCGAAAGCACGACATCAAGCAGGCCACCTTGCTTACGCGCCCAGACTTCCGGCACGCCGGAAAGCGGTTTGGACAGCTTGCCGTCAGCCGACACCAGGCGCAGGTTGCCGGAACGCTCGGTCACCAATATGCCCTGCCGGTCAGGTAAGAACGCCAGCGCCCACGGATGGTCCAGCCCTTCAGCCACTGAGCTGACCGTCACAGTGCCCAGCTCGCTTTTGTATTGTTCCGTGGCAGCGTTCGCCGCCATCGGCAGGCTCAGAACGGCCGCTGTACACCATGTCGCGATCAGGGTTTTTTTAAGCATGAGCGTTTCCTTATGCATTGAGTCGGCGTCCCGTCAGGCAACGGGACCGCTTGATTGAAAATTCAGTTGCCGCGTTTGGGGTCGGTTGTCGGCGTGGACGGACGCGGTGCCGTCTGGCGCGTCGGGTAACCGTTTCCGATGCCGCCGTTCTCCAGGGTGGGTTTGCGCACGGGTGGCGCAATGTTGGGACCGGGGGCACGCGGCGTGCTCGATTCTGTGCCTTGACGGCTGTTGGGGTTGGACCGTTTGATCGGGCTGTTGTAGGGGTTGCTGGAGGCACCGTTGTTCAGGGTGCTGTTCGGCAAGGTCTGCGCCTGAATGGCGCTGACACCGGCCAGTGCCACGAGCACAACGCCCACACACTTGCGCACAAAACTGTTCATCACATACCTCTGGGTACAGGTGAAGACTCCGGGTAACGATGGAGACTCAGCCCTTTGATGGCAACCGAGGCGTCAGGTTCGACCCGAGACCGTCGATGAGCAAGTAAAGCGATGCGCGAGTTTGTAACAAGGATGGTCAAAGCCCGATGCGCCTGTAAAGCAAGACGCCAGGCAGGCGATGTTTTCCGCACGACCTGAGCCGGCAGGCAAGGTTTTGTACGAAAAGTCGGCGAGCAAAGGTCAGGCAAGGCAAAAACAGACGAGGAAGCGGAGTCTGTGTGTTGTAAATGAGCATTCTGAGCCTGTTTTTAACGCAGCATCACCGAGCGCAGCCACTTTCGTACAGAGCCTAGGAGCAGGCACTGGCCGGCTTCAAAGGCATGCTGAAGGTGAATACGGTGCCGCCCTCGTGCGTTGAGTTCACCTCAAGCGTGCCACCGTGGGCCAAGGCTATCTGGCTGGCGATATACAGACCCAGCCCCAGTCCGGCCTGCGGTTCACTGGTGATAGGCCGCGAGTAAGGCAGGAACAGTTGCGAGCGAACCGACTCGGGAATGGGCTCGCCCTGATTGGCAACGCTGAGCACAAACAGATCGCCGCGTACTCCGGCAACCACCTCGACCGAGCTTTCGGAGGCGCCATGAGTGATTGCGTTGGACACCAGGTTGGAGAGCAATTGGGCGATCCGCTCATGGTCACAGCGAATAAGCTCCAGCGCTCCGATGTCCGATCGAATCAGCCGGTCTGGATGCACACGCTGTATCTCGGACACAACATGCTCAAGCGTTTTATCCAGACCATGAGCGTTCTGGATGCTCAACGGAATGCCATGCCCCATACGGCCGCGGGCGAAATCCAGCACATCATCGACCAATTGCGAGGCACGATTGCCCGACGTCAGGATGTGCCGGGCAACCTGCAGCGTCTTGTCATCCAGCGGGCGGCGCAACAGCAGCTCGGCGCTCGCATTGATGGCGAACAGCGGATTACGCAAGTCATGCCCCAGAACCGCGATGAACTGATCACGCAGTTCGGCCACTTCCCGTTCGGCCAGCAGATCAGCCTGCACCCGCTGCATGTTTTCCTCGGCCTCGATCTGCAACGCCAACAGGCGCGCGAACGACACCATCATAGCCTCGATAGGCGTGCCGGTCAGTTTGGCGGGTTTGGGGTCCAGCGCGCAGATGGTGCCGAAAAAACTGCCATCGGTGAGAAAAATGGGTATCGATATGTAGCTCTGAAAGTTGTAGCGACGCGGCGTGTGATGCGCGCAGAACAGCTTGTCCTCAGCGACGTGATCAATCACCACAGGCTTATGAGAGGAACGTATTTCGTGGCAGATGGTGCTGGTCAGCTCCAGTTCGCCTCCGGGTTTCAACCCGAAACCGAGGTTGTCCAGAACTGCGCAGGCCGTCCAGGAATCTTCGGTTACACGCGCCACTGCCGCGAACCCCAAGCCGGTGGATTCGGTAATGACTTGCAGGATCGCCGGCACTGCGCTGATCCGGCTGATCGTGGCTACATCATGTGAAATGGATTGCCGCATGTAAGACCTGTTTTAGCCTGGAGGTAATGGCGCAGCACGGCATTCTACGTGCCTGGCGCTTTTTATGCGCTCACGGATCAGCCCGTATGAGCACCGCACGCGGGGCAAAACTGCCGTTGCGTCAACACCTGCTTATACGGCGGGCCGCGGAAAAGTAACCGTGAAGGTCGTGCCTGCTTCGGCCGAGGAACTGACCGTCACCTCGCCCAAGTGCGCCCGAACGATCTCACGAACGATGAACAGGCCAAGCCCGACGGTTCGGGTTTCATCGCTGTCGTTGACCACATGCATCACAGGCTCATAAAGATCGTCGACCTTCTCCAGCGGGATAGGCTCGCCAAAATTGTGTACCGAGAGCTTGATCAGGTAAGTCTCGAAGGACGAGGTGATCAGAATGTCGCTGCCCTCCGTGCCATAGTTGACGGCGTTGCTGACCAGATTCCCGAGCACCTGCAGCAGGCGATCCGGATCAGCCGAGCACGCGCCCTGCCCTTCGCGGCGATGAGTCAGCACGCGATGAGGAAAAGCGTGACGCTGCTCTTCTACGCCTCGGGCGACAACGGCATGCAGGTCGATAGGCTGGGGGAGTACGGCAATGCCGCTGCCGACTCGGGCATGGGTGAAATCCAGCAAGTCGACAATCATGCGCTCGGCACGGTCGGTCGAATGGTGAATATGCCCCAGAATCCGCTCCTGCCGCGACTCGAGCTGAGTCCGCTCCAGCAGCCCGGCAGCCATCTTGATGGCCGCCAGTGGATTGCGCAGGTCATGGCTGACAATGCCGATCATCTGTTCGGCAAAAATCGCGCGTATTTCTGCTTCGGCATGGGCCAGACGCAGGCGGTTGCGCGCCGAGGTCAACTCGGTCTGAACCGTCATCTGATGCTGCAGCAGCTCTTCCGCCATTTTGCGTGATGCCAGCAATTCACGTTCGTACTTGTTACGCTCCTCGGCCAGAAACACCGCCACCTCGTGCAGGAACCCCGACGGGTACTCGCGGCGCACGGCGTTGAGCATCATGGGCACGGCATGGCCATCGGCATGAAGCAGTTCGACTTTGACTTCGGCAATCGAGCCCTGGGTCTGCAACAGCGGAGCCCAGTGGGTCTGCAGAAAGACTTTTCCCGCAAGGTTCAGCAGGTCCTGAAAACGGCGGCCCAGAACCGCCTCGCGCTCCAGGCCCAGCCAGCGGCAGAAGGTCAGGTTGGCACGCTCGATGGTGCCGTTCGGCAGGGTCACGACCAGCCCGCAGGCCGCATGCTCGTAAAGGTCTTCCGTGACCGGCAGGCTCACCTGTTCAACCGGCATGTGCAGCGCTCTCGTAAGACACCAGAAATTGATTCATGGCCGTGATGCAGTCTTGCGGCGCGCTCATGTGCGGGTAATGCCCTACGTTGTCGATCATGTACAAGGTGCTGTCGGGGATGACCCGGTGCAGATATTCACCCACCTGAACCGGCACCACAAGGTCATCACTGCTTTGCAGGATCAGCGTTTTACTGGTGAGCCTTTCGACATCGGCACGATGATCAGACAGAAATGTCACCCGGGCGAACTGCTTGGCGATCTCGGCATTGGTGCGGCACAGACTGCTGGCCAGCTCCTCGCTCAACTCCGGCCGGTCCGAGGCGCCCATAAGGGTGGGCGCCATCGTACTGGACCAGCCCAGGTAGTTGCTTTCGAGGGTTTCCAGCAATGAATCGACATCGGCGCGCGTGAATCCCCCCACGTAATCACCGTCGTTGAGGTAGTGAGGTGACGGGCCGACCATGATATGGCCGTCGAACCGGCCAGGTGATTGAAGCTCGGCGAGTACGGCAATCATGCAACTGACCGAGTGCCCGACATGGATGACGGGCCCGCTGTCGGCAAACTCGCTCACCACTTCCAACAGGTCAGTTGCGTAGCCCTTGAGCGAGGCATATTTGTGCGGATACCAGGCCGAAACTTCCGACTGACCACTGCCCACCAGATCAAACAGCACGACTTTGAAGCGCTCGGCGAAGTGCGGCGCCATGAACCGCCACATGTGCTGATCGCAACCAAATCCATGAGCGAAAATCAGGGTGGCCGGTCCCTCGCCCATGACATTGACGTTATTGCGCTGCTGGACCGACATATCAGGCTCCGAAAAAATGACCACGCCACCGCCACGGTGTGCATGCACTAAGGATAATGAGAGGAGATTATCATCCTTAAAGGCACACTAGTGGCACAAACCGCAGTGCCGGATTAAATGCAGGGGCACCGCGCAGCACGGGATCCACACTCGGAACAGCCGACAATCAGCCGTCAGCGCGTTACTCGCCGATGTCTTCGTTCCACAGCTCAGGCTTGTCGGTAATGAAGTCCCGCATCATGTGCCGGCACTCAGCGTTATCAAGCACATCGATCTGCACACCGCGTGAACGCAGCAGCGCTTCCTCGCCCATGAAGGACTGGTTCTCGCCGATAATCACCTTGCGAATGCCGTAAAGCAGGATCGCGCCACTGCACATGGCGCAAGGTGACAGCGTTGTGTAAAGCACCGCCTCGCGGTACACGCTGGCCGGCTGGCGACCGGCATTTTCCAGCGCGTCCATTTCTCCGTGCAAGGTAGGGCTGGCTTTTTGCACACGACGATTGCGGCCACGACCGATGATCTTGCCGTTATGGACGATGACCGAGCCGATGGGAATCCCCCCCTCTTTCTGCCCGAGCTGCGCTTCGTCGAATGCAGCCTGCATGAATGCGTCCATGATGTTGCCTCGTGTCGTTGAGTAGGTATCAGTGTTGCAGTGTCATTTGAGCATTGCCCAGCGCACGTGCCACGAATTGTTCCAGCAGTTCAGAGGAGCGGGCCTTCATGTCGGCGCTGACCCGAGCGTTCCTGGCCCTGAACCGGCTTGCCAGTGTGGATGACCCTTCGCCCTGATTGAGCGAGCGCAATTCTTCGGCCGTGAACGAATGCGCATAGGACGCTGCGAGGTTGCGATCCCACTGGACCTGATAATCAGGCTGCAGATCCTGCAGTTCCTTTTGCACCAGCGTCTGGGCCTCGATCTTGCCAACGGCTTTCACGATACCGGCAAACGCGACCGTACGCGAGGCGACCTGATAACCCAGCCAGGCCAGACCCTCGCCAAGGTTTCGCTCCTCGACCAATGCCAGCGCCGTGTCGTCGACCTCCTCGGCGCCTGCCGGTTGCAGAGCGTCCAGGCCCAGGCAGGCAATCATCAGCACAAGACCTGCCCACATCCTGCGCGAGCCCTGGATATGATCAGTCATGACCCCTCCCACGCATTGATTGACTGAACCCTGAACCTATCAGCTCGACAAGGCTTTACCACTGAACACGTCGCATAACGGCCATGAGTGACGCTATCAGCTATGCCTGACCTCATCTGCCCCGGTCAGCGGCTTACAAACCACTGCTGACGCGGGCCGCCACATCGGCCGGCAGCCAGGCTTTCCAGACCTCGGGGTGCTGCTCGAGAAACGCCTTGGCGACCACGCGTGGGTCCTGGTGTTTTTCGCTCATTTCACCCAGTGTCCGGTTGAGCAGGTCAATGGGGAAATCCACGCGTTTGAAGAAGCTCACCAGTTCCGGATACTGCTTGCTGAACGCTGCGGACACACCGATAGAAAGCGTGGCTTCCAGTGAGGCCGAGCCGCGCGGGTTCGGATCACTGGCGTCGGTCAGGGTTTTCCAGGCATCGGCGTTGAACGGTGGCTCGTCGAGCTTGATCAATTTGTAGCTGCCCAGCAGCGGGGTCGGCGACCAGTAGTAGAACAGCACCGGCTTGCCGCGGCGAATGGCGGATCCGACCTCGGCATCCAGTGCGGCGCCCGAGCCTGTACGAAAGTTGACGAAGCTGTCGTTCAACCCATAGGCCTTGAGCTTCTGGGTATTGACGATCTCGGAGGTCCAGCCGCTCGGGCTGTTGAGGAAACGCCCCTTGTCTGGCGACTCGGGGTCTTTGAACACATCTTTGTAACGAACCAGATCAGTCACCGACTTCAGGTCAGGTGCCATAGGCTTGATGCCTTTGGCGGCATCCCCCTTGATCACGTATTCAGGCACCCACCAGCCTTCAGTCGCGCCTTTGACGATGTTACCCAGCCCGATTACCTTGCCGTCGGCCTCGGCCTTGACCCACACCGGGCTGCGTCCGGTCCATTCTTCGGCGATCACTTGAATATCATTTTTGGCCAGCGCGGTTTCCAGGCTGACCGTGCTGCCGGGCAATGTATCGGTCGGGTAGCCGTAGCCCTTTTCGACCAGGGTGCGCAAGACTTCAGTAATCAGACTGCCACTTTCCCAGGTCAACGCACCGAACTGGATCGGCGTGGTTTTTTCAGCCGCCATCGCGGGCGGCCCGAACAATCCCAGCGCCAGAAGTGAACAACCCAGCAGTCGTGTTATTGATCTCATGCTCACCTCGAATGGCGCGGAAAGAAAAAAGTGTGGTCAAGGCTATCGACATCGACGCGTTGCCATTAGTTGTAGCAACGTGGACCTCTGTATGATCCACGGCCATTATTCCGTGCCGGCGAGCCCGCTTGCGATGTCCGACATCCAGTTTTCCCTGTTGCCCGATGTGTGCCGCCCGCTGCTGGGCAAGTTCTATCGCGAACACCAGTCCTCAATGCGCGCGGCCAGCAAAGGGCCTGTCTGGGTGGCGAAGCAGGATGAAATCATCGGTGCCTTATGCCTGTCGCCCGTGGCGGAGGGCCATTGGCTGACCGGGCTGTTTGTCGCACCTGCGCATCGCGGCAAATCAGTAGCACAACGCTTGATCGATGCTGCGCTGCTGCCACTGTCAGGACCTGTCTGGCTGTTCTGTCATCCCGACTTGCTGGGTTTTTATCAGCTCGCCGGGTTTGATACGGCGCAACGCCTGCCACAGGCGCTCGGCGAGCGCTTGATGCGCTACAGCCGCAGCAAGCCGTTGATCGCGCTGTCTCGGGAAGCTTAGCGGACGGAGGGAAACGGGGGCCTGTCATTCATCCGCATTGGGGTCCATGTCCGGAAACATCACGTCCATGAAGCCGAATTTGCTGAAATCGGTGATTCGCGAGGGGTACAGACGACCGATCAGGTGATCGCATTCGTGCTGGACAACCCGCGCATGAAAGCCATGAGCAACACGCTCGATGGGCTGGCCAGCCGGGTCAAACCCTTCATAACGAATGCTTTGATAACGATCAACCATGCCCCGCAACCCCGGCACGGACAGGCAGCCTTCCCAGCCTTCTTCCAGGTTTGGCGACAACGGGGTGATCAGAGGATTGAGCAGAATGGTCTGGGGCACAGCCTCGGCTTGCGGATAGCGCTCACTGCGCTCGAAGCCGAAGATCACCAGTTGCAGGTCGATGCCGATCTGCGGTGCGGCCAGGCCGACGCCCCCCACGCTGTGCATGGTTTCGAACATGTCGGCAATCAGCGTTTCGAGTTCGCTGCTGCCGAACATCTCTATGGGAACGGGCGGAGCAATGCGCAACAGACGCTCATCGCCCATCTTGAGAATGTTACGGATCATGGCTGCCAGCCCTTCGAATAAAAAGCGATCTTGCCACAGATGGCCATCAGGTTTCGTCAGCCTTCGGCAGCGGCACGGAATGATCACGACCCAGTCCGGAAACATGCTGTTTGCCGCCGGCCTCATTCTGCTCGTCGCCCAGACCGTCGCCCGGCTCTTTCTCGCCCGCTTCCTTGCCTTCTGCGGACATGTGCTCGATCACGGCATTCATTTCTGCCCCTAACAACAGCACGGCGGCAGAAATATAAAAGTACAACAACAGCACGATGATCGCGCCGATGCTGCCGTACATGGCGTTGTAATCGGCAAAGGTCTTGACGTAGAAACCAAACGCCAGCGACGCCACGATCCACACCACGACGGCCAACACCGAACCGGGCGTGATGAAGCGAAACTCCTGTTTGACGTCAGGCATCACGTAGTAGATCAGCGCCACCGCGACCATTAACAAGATGATGATCGCGGGCCAGCGCAGGATGGTCCACAGCGTCACGATGAACTCTTCCATGCCGACTTGCGCAGCGATCCAGTTCATCACCTGAGGCCCGAGCACCATGAACGCCGCAGCCGCCAGCAACATGCCGGCAATGCCCACGGTGTACAGGATCGACAACGGGAAACGCTTCCAGATGGGGCGCCCTTCAACCACGTCGTAGGCCGCGTTCATGGCGCTCATCATCAGGCGAACGCCCGCCGATGCGGTCCATAACGCGATCACGATACCGATCGACAGCAAACCGCCCTTGGATTGCTGTAACTGATCAATGACCGGGTTGACCTGCTCGAGCGCCTGAGGCGGTAGCAGGAACTCGGATTGCAGGCGCAGCCAGGAGAAGAAGTCCGGCAGGTGCAAAAAGCCGATCAGCGCAATCAGAAACAGCAAAAACGGGAACAAAGAAAACAGCATCTGATACGCCAGCGCAGAGGCGTAGGTGGACATCTCGTCGTCAAGAAACTCGTTGACGGTGCGCACCAGCACTTTACCGACTGGCAGTTGACGCAAATGGGGGAAAATCATGGCGTTTCCTCTTGCTCCCTAACTGGAACACCGTACATCCTGAAGACCGGCATTTTCTGCATCGCGTGGCCCTGTCATTGCAAGGTTATACGCGAATACCGATGGCACATTGACTGGGCAGGTCGTGAAAGGTTTCAGTTCCGCAAGGCAGAAAGCATAACGGCCATCCGTGGATGACCGTTACAGGTGCTGCTGACTCCCGACCCTAAGGTGACGGGAACACTCCGTTTACACCTTGTCGACGCCTTTCTTGACAGCGTCTTTCACTTCGCCTTTAGCCTGCTGGCCTTCGCCTTTCAGCTCTTGCGCCTTGCCTTCAGCCCTCAATTTCGTGTTATCGGTAGCCTTGCCAACAGCCTGTTTGACGTTACCAACGGCTTCGTTGGCCATGCCTTTGACTTTATCGCTGGTGCTGCTCATCGAAAATCTCCTGGGTCTGAAGACCACACTGGAATCGGATGTCGTACTCGACAATAAGATTGACCTGCGCCAAGAACGAAGAGTTTCAAGATTTTTTTTGCGCCACAGTACCATTGGTCTGCTGGACGACGAGCTGCCATTCGAGCAGTGAAATGAGCCAGGGCCAGACTTTGTGCGAGAATGCGCGGCACCGTTGTCCGGCAAGGCCGACACGCTGAACAATCCGATTCTCAGGAACGCTATGAAACTCGATAAAAAACTGGCCATTGCACGCAGAAACCAGGCTCTGGGCGGCGCAGTGCTCGGCGTCAACAACACCCATTTCGCGGTGCTCGACCCCAAACGTAATATCTGGTGGTTCGACCTGCCGGTCCCGCGCCTGCAAGTGGGCCAGTACGAATGGCTGCACCTGCTGCTGCACACTCCGGACACCGACCAGTTGCTGCACCTGAAAGTGACCACCGTGTTCATGCGTGATCACATGGAAGGCCTGGAAGTGCGCAACGCTGACAAGCGCAAGCCGACCGTCAGCCTTGAGCTGAGCGCCGACAAGGACTCGTTCCTGAAAGACATGCGCCCCAAAGGCAGCAACCTGAGTTTTGCCGGCTTTTTGCAGAACTAGCCTGTCGGTTGCAGCACAGCGTTCGCGGATGAGCGTTGCCCTTCAGTGACGCTCATCGTTGCAGGCAGCTTTCAAGTTGCAGGCAGTTTTCATGTAAAGCGTCGTACCGCCAGGTACCCCGCCGTACCGGCCAGCGCCGACACGACCGTGCCCCAGGCCAGGTCGATCAGCGCCAGCTGCGCAGGCCAGCCCTGCAACGTGGCCCAGTTGGTCAGATCATAGGTGCCGTAGGCAACCAGCCCCAGCAGCCCGCTGAACAAGGTCGCGCGGCTCAACCGTTGCTCCCTCACCGCGGGCAGCACGCCGAACACCACCACTCCCGCGCCATAAAGCAGATAAAACGCTATCGCAGGCCCCATCACCGGTGTCGCCAGCATCAGCGGTCCGAGCCATTCCCGGTAGGTCGGCCCCATGAGCACGCCGAGCCACAAACCGTCGAGGATCAGAAACGCCAGCAATGTGCCGATGTACGCCGTCAGTATTTTTTTCATGGGACGTCCTTGGTCGAATGTCGGGCCAGGAAAGACCCGTATGAAGGTATGACCTTCATCGCTTGCAAGAATGCGGACGGCTTGAGGTGCATTTTGCAGAAAGCGCTAATGGGGCTTTTGACTATCGTGCCGACGCTCTGCGTCGGCATGCAGTTCGTGACGCTCTGCGTCACACGGCGGTTCTGCGAAATCAGATGGGTTGAAGTTCGACTCGGGTCACCTTTTCGCCCCTCCTGACTATCGTGCCGACGCTCTGCGTCGGCATGCAGTTCATGACGCTCTGCGTCACACGGCGGCTCTGCGATGTCAGATGGGTTGAAGTTCGACTCGGGTCACCTTTTCGCCCCTCCTGACTATCGTGCCGACGCTCTGCGTCGGCATGCAGTTCATGACGCTCTGCGTCACACAGCGGTGCTGCGATGTCAGTTGGGTTGGGGTTCGACTCAGGTCACCTTTTCGCCCCTCGGCGAGTTACTTTGATGGGGCCAAAGTAACCAAAGCCCCTGGCTCCGTTTCCGGCCCGACTTCGTCGGGTTCCTTCGTCCTGACACTGATCCGGGGGTCGCCGCAACGGGCCATCCATGGCCCGGTGCGGCTAGCCTGGCGTCCTGCCAGGCTACCCCCGGATCAGCGCCAGGACTCAGCCGTCACTTACGTCGCACTCTGCGTCGTCAGTGCCATTGCGGTTGAAAAGCACTTGTGCGGCAGGAGCTGCGGTTTTGACTATCATACCCACGCTCCGCGTGGGCATGCAGTTCGTGACGCTCTGCGTCACACGGCAGTGCTGCGATGTCGGTTAGATGACTATCGTTCCAACGCTCCGCGTGGGAATGCAGTTCTTGACGCTCTGCGTCACACGGCGGTGCTGCGAAATCAGATGGGTTGGGGTTCGACTCAGGTCACCTTTTCGCCCCTCGGCGTCGTCAGGGCCATCGCGATAAAAAAGCGCTTTCGTTTATGTGCAGTGACGATGAGCAGGGCATCACATTGCGTTGCAGCATAGGTTACAACCCTTAGCGCACAGCCGCGGCGCTCAGATGTCGAGCCAGGGCGATGTATCAGACCAGGTCGATACGGTCAGCGTGAATCACGATCTGGCCCTGTTTGTACAACGCGCCAATGGCTTTCTTGAAATTGCCTTTGCTGACGCCAAACAGACCGCTGATGACCTGCGGATCGCTCTTGTCGCTGACAGGCAGGGTGCCGTTGTTTTCGCGCAGTTTGGAGAGGATCTTCGAATTGAGGCTGCTTGCCGCTTCGGCCCCTACTGGCTGCAGGCTCAGGCTGATGTTGCCGTCGGCGCGGATTTCCTTGATGAAACCCTTTTCCTGCTTGCCGGCGCGCATGAACTTGAACACTTCGTTCTTGTGAATCAGGCCCCAGTGCTTGTTGTTGATGATCGCCTTGAAACCCATGTCGGTCGCTTCGGCCACCAGCAGATCGACTTCCTGCCCGACGCTGTAGTTTGCTGGCGTCTTGTCCAGATAGCGGTCCAGACGCGCGGTGGCGGTGATGCGGCGGGTGTGCTTGTCGAGGTAGACGTGAACCACGCAGTACTCGCCCGCCTGCAAGGTACGCTTCTCTTCGGAATAAGGCAGCAACAGGTCCTTGGGCAGGCCCCAGTCCAGAAACACGCCGATGCTGTTGACTTCGACCACCTTGAGGCTGGCGAACTCACCCACCTGCACCTTGGGCTTTTCAGTGGTTGCGATCAGCTTGTCTTCGCTGTCCAGATAGATGAACACATTGAGCCAGTCTTCATCTTCGGTGGGAACATCCTTGGGGATGTACCGATTGGGCAGAAGGATTTCACCGTCCTGCGCCCCGTCCAGGTACAGACCGAAGTTCGTGTGCTTGACGATTTGCAAGCTGTTGTAGCGCCCGATTAAAGCCATTTCCAGATACCCTCATTACGTGGGCGGCATTCTACCCGACTTTGTGTCCGGGTTCGCCTTGTGTCACCGCAGGCGCACGTGCATCATCCGCTCGTCAGTTTCCCGGTCATGCGCAGCCTGGCCGGTAGCGCGCCGCCCACACGAGGCACCTGAAAACTGTTATTTAAAACAGATATTTAGCGCGCCCCATCTGCAAAACTGCGCTCGCCGCGCGTTTATATGTCACTCGGCAGGTGCCATATTTGCCAAGCAACCGTCATGTATTTCCTGTATTCTGGCTGGCCGTATTACGTTTATGAAGGTAAATGGCAGCCATGCGTATCAAAGCATCCCACTCGAAAGCCAAACCAGCCCCAGCCGTTGAAACGAGCGACTCGATCAACGCGCAGATCGCGGCTTTCCTGAAGTCCGGCGGCGAAATTCAGCAAATTGCCAAAGGCGTGAGTGGCCAGACCTTCGCACCGTCCAAGCAGATCAATCTCGGTAAAAAATAAATCGCGCTCTGCCTGTCGATCTCTATGCGCCTTGACGCTCAAGGCGCTAGATTGACCATCCTTCGCTGGATATTCTTCCGGTCACGCTGCTACTCTCTCCTCTGATATCACTATGACCACGAGCTGGTTCACGCTCTGGAAGTTGTCTCCTTGTGGAATGCTCGAATGAAGAACTGGATGCTTTTCGGCGCACTTATCTACCTTGGCGGCTGCGCATCGCACCCGTGCGAAAACGGCTCCAGCAACGGACAGACGGCTGATGACAACTGCCGGGCCGAGCACTTGCTGTACCAGAACGACATGCTCCAGGCCAAATTGCTGATCAGCGAAGACAACCGCGAAAACTACGAACTGGCCGAGGCGATCCTGCGCCGTGCCGGGGTTGATGACGCGTCGGGTGAAGCCGAGTTCTATCAGGCCGTGCTGCTGATTCGTCAGCAGGCCGATCAAAAACAGATCATCCAGTTGCTGGAAACGGCAGCCAATAATCGGCATCCACTGGCCATCGCGCTGCTCTCCCAGCAGCTCAGCGTGAGCGATCCGAAGCAGGCCGAGCATTATCGAGCCGAGTACGCCCAGCTGGACGTTGCCAAGAGCGGCTACCCCTCGTTTGATCAGGCGCTGGTGGTGATTCGTGGCCTGGTGATTCCTCCGTCCCATACCGTTACCGCCAACCGATAACCTGCGATCTGACGAACGGTTTTTCCGGACGGTATTTCAACGGTATCCTTGCAGCGCTCTAGCTCGCGGCTTGTGTCGGCTCCTGAGCCATTTTGATACGCCATTCCTGACCACACTCCTCGCCTATCAGGGAGTGAGCCATGCTCAGCCATCGCTTACACGTGCTGTCCTTCAGCGCCTTGCTTGCCTGTCAATCCGCCTCTGCCCAGGTCATGGAGCGGGATTGGGGAGCTTTCGACCTGAAATTGGCGACCACGCCCACACGCAGCATGGCGCAAGGTCTGGTAACGCCCAGCGGCAGTTCGGATTCGTTCCACGGCGGGCTGGACCTGACCCACGAAAGCGGCTTCTACTTCGGCCAGTGGACCCCCAACATGGGCTTTGCCTCTGATTCGGGCATGGAGCTTGACTCGTACATGGGCTTCAAGAAGCCGTTCGACAACACGTTGGGCTATGAGCTGGGAATGATCCGCTACAGCTACCCGGACACCGACCAGGTTGACAGCCACGAGTTTTACGCCGGGCTGCGCATGCTCAACAGCCGAATCGGCGCCGCGTTCAGCAACGACGTCGGCAGCCGGGACAGCACCGTCTTTGTCGACCTTGGCGCCATCGAGCGACTGGGCGTGGGCGTGCGCATGCAGTACGCCAATCACCAGTTCGACATCCCCCAGGCGTCTACCGATGGCAGCCTGATCAGCGGCTTCAACGACTGGTCACTGAACCTCTCGCGGCCCTGGCTGGGCATCGACATGAACCTGATCTACAGCGGCTCAAGCCTGAGCGGTGGTGATTGCAGCGTCTACAGCGGTCACAACGCACGCTGCGACGGAACATTTACGCTCAAGGCCGTGCGTTCGTTCTTTTAATGGCCGAACCCGGTTGAACTGCCAGAGGCTAAACTCCTCTACTGCACGTCAGTACGCCAAGGAGTTGTCATGCCGTCTTTCTGCAAAGCCCTCATTACGCTGTTGATGACCGTGTCACTGCTTGCCGGATGCAATCAGGTCGGGCTGGCGTACCGCAATCTCGATGTGATCATTCCGTGGACGCTCAGCGACTATCTGGACATGAACTCGGAGCAGAAAGGCTGGCTCGATACCCGTCTCAAGGAACACTTGAGCTGGCATTGCAGCACCCAATTGCCCAGTTATCTGGCCTGGCTGGACAAGCTGGAGGACATGGTCAAGAACGATCAGGTGACCTACGAGGGGCTTGAAGCCCGCACTCGCGAAGCCAAAGAAGCGATAGCGAAAATCTCCCAGGAAATCACCCCGTCTGCGGTCGAGCTGCTTTCGCGCTTCGACGACAAGCAGGTGCAGGAGATGCAAGAGTCGTTTGCCAAGGACCAGCGCAAACGCGAAAACAAATACCTCGATCAACCGCTGGAACGCCAGATTGCCGAGCGCGCCGTGCGCATGGAAAAACGCCTGACACCGTGGATCGGCAAACTGAGCCAGGCGCAGGAAGACCGGATTCAGGCATGGTCTGCTTCGCTGGGCGAACAGAACAAAGCCTGGATCGACAACCGCACACGCTGGCAGAACCTGTTTCTGGCCACTGTTCAACAACGGCAAGCCGCCGACTTCCCTCAGCGCATCGCCGCCCTGCTGCAGGACCGCGAGACTTTCTGGACGCCCGAGTATCGCAAGGCGTATGACCAGGCCGAGAAGGCCGCTATATCGCTGATTGTCGACATCACCGCGATGAGCACACCGGAACAGCGCACCCGCTTGTTGAGCCGTATCGCCGACATGCGCAAGGACTTCACCGAACTGGATTGCCTGAAGTCGCAGAAGTAAGCTGACAGCCCCGTTTTCTTGCGCATGCCCTGCGTCCGGTGCTGAGTGCGCGGTACGGCGCAGAATTGTGACGCAGAGCGTTATCCCGTGCATTCCCACGCGCAACGTGAGGAACGGTCAGCCACTGGCGTACCCACGCTCTGCGTGGGCATGCCGTTCTGGACGCTCTGCGTCCTGCCCTGAATCGACGGGCAGGGTGTCGGCGGTCTTAGGCGATCTGTGGCTTTTTGGCGATAGTGTCGAAGAGCACAGGGTCAAGCGGGTCGCCTGCCTGCTCATTGAGTACCTGACGTGGGTGATCATTTCCCGGAATACTGCTGTCGATCAAAGACAGCAGGCTTGCGCCGCGCTTCGTCAGCATATACGTCGAACCATATCCGCCTTCTTCGCGAGGAAGAGGTTCGATGTAGCTGCGATTCAGCAGCGTCTCGAATTCCGTGGAGGTCGATGGGGTGCCGTTGTTCTGCACCTCGTGCAACAGACGCTCGATAAGATCCCAGTTATAAGTCATTTTTCTAAACCTCCGTCCAGCATGGATTGACCGCCCATGACATCCAGCCACAGGCATACGACTCGAAGAATGTGACCTGCGAGGTGTATGACGGTTCAGAGAAGCTGGCGGACGGTGTAACGAGGCGTTGTCAGTACTGTAAGGATGTTGATCGCTCCCACCTGCGCGGGAGCGATCATGGCAATCACTCGGCGGCAGGGGCCGGTGTGCTGCGTTTTTTCAGAGGCGCCATGCCGTCCTGGCTGACCAGATCAGACTTGGGACGGTTCACGGTCTTGCGCTTGGTCGGGCCTTTGGCCGCTGTTTTCTTCTTGTCGCCCTTCACGTCGGTCTTTTTCTTCTTGACGCCTACCGCCTTGCCCGACGCCTTGACCTTCTTCGGCCCGCCGTAAGTGCCTTTGACTTCCTTGATGACGCGACGCTCGAAGCTCTGCTTGAGGTAGCGCTCTACGCTCGACATCAGGTTCCAGTCGCCATGGCAGATCAACGAGATCGCCAGACCGTCGCTGCCCGCACGGCCGGTACGACCGACGCGGTGGACGTAATCGTCGCCACTGCGTGGCATGTCGAAGTTGATCACCATGTCCAGACCTTCAACATCAAGGCCGCGCGCCGCTACATCGGTAGCGACCATGATCTTCGCGCCGCCCTGCTTCAGACGGTCGATGGCGGCCTTGCGGTCCTTCTGGTCCTTGTCGCCGTGCAGCACGAACGCCTTGTACTCCAACGCAACCAGACGGCCATACAGACGGTCGGCCATCGCCTTGGTGTTGGTGAAGATAATGGCTTTCTGGTAGGTCTCGTTGGCCAGCAGCCAGTTCAGCACCTGCTCTTTATGCACATTGTGGTCGGCGGTGATGATCTGGTGGCGTGTGCCGGAAGCCAGCTCGCTGACGCTGTTCACTTGCAGATGCTGTGGATCCTTGAGCACCTTGCCGATCATTTCCCGCAGGCCGGCACCACCGGTGGTTGCGGAGAACAGCATGGTCTGCTCGCGACCGGCGCACTCGCCCGCCAGACGCTCGACGTCTTCGGAGAACCCCATGTCGAGCATGCGGTCGGCTTCGTCCAGTACCAGCACTTCAACGTGCTTGAGGTCCAGGTTTCCGGCGTTGAGCTGCTCCAGCAGGCGACCCGGCGTACCGATGAGAATGTCCGGCACCTTGCGCAGCATGGCCGCCTGGACCTTGAAGTCCTCGCCGCCAGTGATCAGACCGGCCTTGACGAAGGTGAACTGGGAAAACCGCTCGACTTCCTTGAGGGTCTGCTGCGCCAGCTCGCGCGTCGGCAGCAGGATCACGGCGCGGATATCGACGCGAACCTTGGCCGGACCGATCAGACGGTTGAGGATCGGCAGCACAAAGGCGGCGGTCTTGCCGCTACCGGTTTGCGCCGTTACCCGCAGGTCGCGCCCTTGCAATGCCAGTGGAATGGCGGCCGCCTGCACAGGCGTAGGCTCGACAAATTTCAGCTCGGCCACAGCTTTAAGCAGGCGTTCGTGCAGGGCGAATTCGGAAAACACGGGTGCTACCTCGACGAAAAACAAAAATACAGCTGCATAGCGTAACGGTTTCGAGCGCCGGGGCCGAGTTTCTTTACTACAAACGGGCTATTTTGTTTGCGGCAGTGCTCATTAAAGGCGTTGTCGCCCCGTACTGAACGATGCCGGGGACTGGCAAGGTGTCCGTGAAATCACACATGTTCAGTGCAAAGATGCCTCTTCACGGGTATGGCAACAGGGCGTTGTGACCGTCAGGTTTGAAGTTGCGGAAGACTGAACATGAAGAAGGCCCTGCTGTTGCAGGGCCTTCTGAAGTGCTCGGAGTACCGGATGATTACTTCAGGTTCTTCTTGAAGAACTCACCCAGTTTGTCGAACGGGATGAGGTCAACGCGATCATAGAGGTCCACGTGTCCCGCGCCCGGCACGATAATCAATTGCTTGGGCTGACCGGCCAGTTTGTAGGCTTCCTCACTGAACTCCAGCGAGTGCGCCTCTGAACCGGCGATGAACAGCATCGGCCGTGGCGAGATGGTCTCGATGTCGTTGAATGGGTAGAAGTTCATGAACTTGACGTTGCTGGTCAGCGTCGGGTGAGTGGTCAGTTCAGGTGATTGACCTTCCGGCGTGAACTCGCCCCGAGGCGTGCGGTAGAAGTCATAGAACTCGCGCTCGATCGGGCCGGACTTTTCAGTCAGTTTGTGTACCGTACCGCTGGTGTAGGCCGTGTCGCCACCGCTGAACTCTACGTCACGCTGCTGCGCCGCCTGCTCGAGGGTTTTCTTGCGTTGCGCCAGGGTCTGCGAATGTTTCAGACCGTTGCGATTGGCAGCGCCCATGTCATACATGCTGACGGTGGCGATGGCTTTCATGCGCGGGTCAATCTTCGCGGCACTGATGACGAAACTGCCGCTGCCGCAGATGCCCAATACACCGATGCGGTGCTTGTCGACAAACGTCTGAGTACCGAGAAAGTCCACCGCAGCGCTGAAGTCCTCGGCGTAAATATCCGGCGAAACAGCATTACGCGGCAGGCCCTCACTTTCGCCCCAGAACGACAGGTCCAGCGACAGTGTCACGAAGCCCTGCTCGGCCAGTTTCTGGGCATAAAGATTGGCGCTTTGCTCCTTCACTGCCCCCATCGGGTGGCCGACGATGATTGCCGGGGCTTTGACAGTCGGGTTCGAGCCTTTGGGGATAAACAGGCTGCCCCCGACCTTCATCTTGTACTGGTTATTGAACAGCACTTTTTGCGCAATGACTTTGTCGCTGTTGTAAAAGTTATCGGCACCGTGGGACATGTCTGCTCCTATCGCAGAATACGAGCTTATTAAAAGCCCGAGCATCAACAGAAAACTTTTCATGAAGCCTTACCTCGTCAAGTGATTAACCCGCGTTTGTTGTCCACGTTTTTTATGGCGTTGTTGATTGAGGGTCGGCGTTGCGCCGGGCCGCTGCGGCCAGCGCGGCCGAACCCGCCAGCACCACGCCCCCCAACACGAACGGGCTCCACCAGCCGAGGTTGTCGAACAGCGCACCGCCGATGCCTGCTCCAGCCGTGATCGCCATCTGAATGGTCGCCACCATCAACCCGCCACCGGCCTCTGCATCGTCGGGCAGCGTGCGGCTCAACCACAGGCCCCAGGCGACCGGCGCCGGTGTGGCGATTAGCCCCCAGACAGCGAGGACAATGGCAACCGCCTGAGGCGAATGGCCAAGGCCCGTGAGCGCCACGGCAAGCACCGCCATCACCAGCGGGATCGCGATCAGGTAGGCATACAGATGTTTGTGCAGCAGCCCGCCGATCAGGTACGTACCGGCCAGCCCGCTGGCCCCCAGCAACAGCAGCATCAGGGACAAGGCGGTGACGCTTACCCCGGTGATCTCTTCCAGAAACGGGCGCAAGTAGGTGAAGACGGCGAACTGCCCCATGAACAGCAGCATGATGGCGGTCATGCCGATGGCGACTTGCGGGGTGCGCAGCAATCGAAAGGGATTGCGCGCCCGACTGTTCGGCTGGCTGCTCATGGCCGGGAGGCTCAGCCACTGCCAGACAAAAGCCAGAGCGGCGAGCGGGATGACCAGAAAAAACGCACCTCGCCAGCCGATGTACTGCCCCATGAAGCTGCCCAACGGCGCGGCGACCGTGGCGGCCAGCGCATTACCGCCATTGATCAGCGCCAGGCCTTTGGCCACGGACTCCTTGGGCACCAACTTCATCACAGTGGCTGTCGACATCGACCAGAAGCCGCCAATGGCAACGCCAAGCAATGCACGGCCGGTCATGAACAACCCGCCGTTGGGCGCCAGCGTGACGACCAGACCCGACACCAGCAACAGCAGGCTGAAGCCAAGCAAGACATGCTTGCGGTCAAGATGCCCGGTCAACGATGTGTTCAACAGGCTGGTCAATACGGCGAAAAAGCCGGAAATCGAAATCGCCTGCCCCGCCTGGCCCTGGCTGATGCCAAGGTCCTGCGCGATCGGGGTCAACAGGCTGACCGGCATGAACTCCGAAGCAATCAGCACCACCACACACAGCGCCATCGAAAACACTGCGCCCCACGCCGGCGGGTGCGAGGTTTTCGTCGGCGTCCCCGTGGTTGATTCAAATGCACTCATGCGTCACTGACCTGCCGGTTATCAAAATAGTCGGCACAGGTTAGGGCAAAGGTATTAGGATGATTAGACGTCGTAATTTCCACGCGCTTGTGAGGAAGACTCAGCAATGAGCACACCAAAACTCAACGACCTGCAGGCTTTTCTGATGGTTGCCCGGGAACAGAGCTTTACCAAGGCCGCCACCAAACTGGGCGTCACGCCCTCTGCCTTGAGCCATACGATGAGAGGGCTTGAAGAGCGCATGGGCCTGCGGCTGCTGGCGAGAACCACGCGCAATGTGGCGCCCACCGAAGCGGGTGAGCGACTGATGCGCTCGGTCGGGCCGCTGCTGGATCAAATCGCTGCGGAAGTCGAGGTGTTGGGCGAACTGCGCGACAAACCCGCCGGCACCATTCGCATCACCTGCTCCGATGACGCCGCAGAAGGCATCATCAGGCCCATGCTTGCGGGGTTTCTGGCGCAGTATCCGGATATACAGATCGAGATCTGCATCGATTATGGCTTCACCAATATTGTCAGCGAACGTTTCGATGCGGGCATCCGACTGGGCGAATCCATCAGCAAAGACATGATCGCCGTCCGCCTCGGCCCCGACTGGCGCTTGTCAGTGGTGGGTTCTCCCGCCTACTTCGAGAAACACCCGGTGCCGGTGCAGCCACAGGACCTGACTCAGCATACCTGTATCAACATCCGGCACTCGCCAAACGGAAGCTGCTACGCCTGGGAGTTCGAAAAAGACACCCACAAACTCAATATCAGGGTCAACGGGCAGTTCACCTCCAACAGCATGATCCATGTGCTGAACGCAGCACTGGACGGCGTCGGCCTGGCCTACGTGCCGGACTCAATGGCCAAACCGCATATCGCCAGCGGTCGTTTGAAGGAGGTGTTGGTCGACTGGAGTCCGTACTTTGAAGGCTTTCATTTGTATTACCCGAACCGGCGACAAGCGTCGCCGGCGTTCAGTGCATTCGTCGAGGCAGTCAGGTATCGGGATCAGTACCCCATCACCTGACTACTGCGCGGCTTTTAAAGCCTCTGCGACCTTATCAAGCGAACCCTGGGCAGGCTCGGCAAGCAGTTTCAGCTCGGTGGTTTTGCCACGCACCACCACCTGCATGGCTTTTGGCGCCCCCTTTGCGTCACCCACGATCCGGTAAGCGGTGTCGCCGCGCACAAAGCTCAATACGTGACTGGCAGCGTCGTACTTCAGCTGCTCACCTTCAGCCTGGGGAAACAGCAGCCCGACCTGACTCTTGCTGTCCACTGCCGCGTAGAAGACCGGGCTTGCAGCCCCTGAGCGGAACAACACAATCTGCTTGCCGGACGGCGCGAGCCTGAACGACAAAAGAATCTCACGTTGCCCGTCTTCCTCCCAGACGATGCGGGTGGTGTGCGTCATCTTGCCATTCTGATTGCGACTGACTGTTTCAGTCGGCAGTCCCGACCCACCGGTATGGTCAAGGACCGTCTGCGTTTCCAGAACCGGCTCACCGTCACGAACGGTGTAAGTGGACATCTGGTGCCAGCAGCAACCGTCTTTGGTCATGGTCTCGATCTTGCGGGCTTTCTCATCCACGCTAAACAGGCCGCAGTTGTTTTGCGCCAGTTGGGTAAACGAATCGCTGTGCCGAAAACCACCGGACGTGCCGAGAAAGACCTGATACGAGGGGCCGTGATAGCAGCTGTTCTGCCCGTCCATCAAGGCCAGATCCTTGATGCCATCAAAGTTGAAATCCTGATAGATCAGTACGCTCTGTTCGCCATAGGGCAACTCATGCACGTTGGCTTTGACCTTGCCGGTTTTCGGGTCAGTACCCAGAACCAGCTCATCGGACCGAACCCGGAGCAGCTCAGCCCCGCTGGCCTTGTCGTAAACGCTGATCACGCCAGGACGAAACACATCGCCGCCGGCTGAGATATCCAGCGTCGCCCGGTAACGATCGGAGAAGTCCTGCACGGTGTAAGTTTCCCGAGGCGATTGCTCGAAGGCTTTCACATCCATCTCGCCATAGGCAGTCGGCACACCAGCCACACAGCTCAGCGTTGACATCATCAGCGCTGCCCCTGCGATCCATGCTCGTGAACAGCGCCACAAGGTACCGTTTTGAATGTTTGAGATCTGCACAGTGTCTTTCCTGCTGTGGATGATTCGATGGCTGACGAGTGTATTCCGTTTCAGTGTCATCCCAGGACGTTACGATGCGCTACTCATGGTCGGAATGCATCGCGCAGACCGATTTTGCCAGCCATCGCCCGACCGGACACCGTTAATGTTTTAATCGTCTCCCCGTTTCGCAAAAGAACTTCGTTTTAATGGACATTCACTCGCTTTGGCTCAGGACCCAGGAACTCTGGGACATGCTCGATCAGCATCCGTGGGTACGCACCGGGCTGGCCCTGATCCTGCTGATGACCACCGCACTGGTGCTGGGCCGAGTGGCGCGTTTTCTGGTGCTGTACACCGTGAGAATGCTGGGCCGTCAGCCTTCCCTGCACTGGGTCAACGACTTCCGCCATAACAAGGTTTTCCACCGGCTGGCGCAGATGGTGCCGTCGCTGGTCATCCAGTTCGGCCTTACACTGGTCCCGGGCTTGAGTACTGCGGGCAGGAACGTCATCGGCAATATCGCGATGGCCTTCACCATCCTGTTCATGACCCTCGCCATCGGCGCGCTGCTCAACGCGTTACTCGACATCTACGCCCGCACCGAACACGCCCGCACGCGCTCCATCAAGGGTTACGTGCAGCTGTCGAAGATGATTCTGTATGTCTTCGCCGGCATCATCATCGTCGCCACGCTGATTGATCGCTCGCCTCTGCTACTGCTGTCCGGCCTCGGCGCCATGTCGGCGGTCATCCTGTTGGTTTACAAGGACACCCTGCTCTCCTTCGTCGCCAGCGTGCAGTTGACCAGCAACGACATGCTGCGCGTCGGCGACTGGATCGAAATGCCGCAAGTGGGCGCGGATGGCGACGTGGTGGACATCACCCTGCACACCGTCAAGGTGCAGAATTTCGACAAAACCATCGTCTCCATCCCGACATGGCGCTTGATGTCCGAGTCGTTCCGCAACTGGCGCGGCATGCAGCAATCCGGCGGACGGCGCATCAAACGCAGCCTGTTCATCGACGCCAGCGGCGTGCGCTTCGTGCGCGACGATGAAGAACAGCAACTCATGCAAATCCACCTGCTCACCGACTACATCGGCCGCAAACAGGCCGAACTGCTGGCCTGGAACCAGGCACAAGGCAACGTCGCAGAAATGTCCGCCAACCGCCGACGCATGACCAACATCGGCACCTTCCGCGCCTACGCCCTGGCGTACCTGAAAAGCCACGTCGACATCAACCCGAACATGACCTGTATGGTTCGCCAGCTAGAGCCCACCTCGCAGGGCATCCCGCTGGAAATCTACTGCTTCACCCGCACGACGGTGTGGGTGGAATACGAGCGGATACAGGGGGATATTTTCGATTACCTGATTACGGTGATGCCGGAGTTCGGGTTGAGTTTGTATCAGCAGCCGAGTGGGGCGGATATGCGGGTGGGGTTGCGGGGGGAGACGGCGCGGGTGGGGGCTACACCGCTGGCAGAGCCGTTGCCTACAGAACATTCAGGCTGAACGGCGCAGATAATGCGTAACGCGTTGTGCAGGTGATGACCTAACCCTTCGTCCATAGCTAGCGTCCGTAAGGCCTTGAAAAGTAACCTGTCATGAATGGTCATCTTTGGTCGATTGCAGTCTTTCATGATGTACAGCTATCGGCCAAAAATAGACGGCCAGCCCACCATATTTCTTCAGGCAGAAGCTGCCGACAGGAAGGTAATCTTGAAAAGCATTTAAACTCACTTGGCGGTGTCCCAGACGTCAACATACGGAAATAGATTCGTGCAGATTCATATTATCTACACCCGAACAGTCATGTTGCTCTCCAGGCATCCTTACCAATCATGGAGAGAAATTCAAAATCAGTACCCTGACTACATGACGTCGCTCGGCCCTTGGGAAGAAGATACAGTCATCGAATACCTTGCAGATGAATACCCAGAGCTCTACCCGCATCCGCAAGAGCAAGTCAATGCGTTCATAGCGGATACTCAAGAGACAAGAGTGCTTACCTTTGCCACGTAAATAGTCCTAGCGAACATTTCGGAAGCTCACCCTCGACCTCCGCTTCGGGTTGATAGGTGCCTTCCGCTCCGACAATGGCACGTCCTGCTCTCCTGTCAGATCAAACCTCATGACCTCCAGTTCAAGGGTATTTCGAACACTTTAGCAACCCGAGCCAGTTTCTCGGCGGATCTGGCAGAGATAGCGAGAGAAGGCTCTTTGATCATGTAGAACAGATGTTCGAGTGCGACACCTGCCTCGCCGTGCGCGATGTAGTCCAGAACGATCTCTGCCCCCTTCTCAAGACCAGACTGTGCCAGTGGATGATTATCAGGCAGGGAGCTAAGCTGCGCATATGCAGCGGACATCAGTGTAGAAACCTCATCCAGCACTTCTAGGAGGTCTTCACGCAGAGCGGTACTCAGCTGATTCATTCGCTTCTATCCATGTCGTCATAGGCTCAGTTTTGTGCCACTAATGGCCGAAGAGTCGCAGCACAGGCTACATGACGGACGGCTTTCGGCCCAGCGTGTGTAAAAACGCTGTCCTTGGCGGAGCATTATAAGGCTATGGTGTATTGTCGATCGCTGGGGCTAGATCGATTCAAAAAGGATGAAAATGATGTTGACTGTCGAGAGATTGACCAAAATAGCAATGGCCAATCCATCAAACGCTGAAATCATCTCACGCTTACCTTCACTCGGCTTGAATCAATGCATGCTCACTGCTGGCTGCCTGTTCCAAGCCGTCTGGAATCATCAGTGTCACCTGCCGTCAGCCTGGGGGGTGAAAGATTACGACGTTTTTTACTTCGACAATGATCTGTCCTGGGAAGCAGAGAATGAGGTCATCGACTCTGTTCAGCGCCTCTTCCAAGACCTCAAAGTTAACATTGAGATCAAAAATCAGGCTCGCGTTCACCTGTGGTACAGACAGCGGTTTGGCGGGGATTATCCTCAGCTTCAGTCGGCTAAAGACGGGATTGATCGCTACCTAATTGCCGGTACCTGCGTTGGTTGGGATGTTGAAACTAGCGAAGTTTATGCTCCCAATGGCTTGGCCGACATCGAGCAAGGGCTACTTCGTATCAACCCAAAGAACCCCAAGCCAGATATGTTCGATCAGAAGGCGAAAAGTTATCAAGCTCGCTGGCCTTGGCTCAGGATCGTAGTGTAGATTCGGTAGACAAGCGCTTAACATTTTCAGCGGGCAAACAGAGAGTCAGTTGATGAAATACCAGTCGCGAGTGCATAGCGTGCTAGTAATAGCAGGCTTTGCTATTGCACTTTTACCTGCCACCTTAAGCGCCGCCTTGGGATTACTGTTGGCGATCTACGCGTTGCCTATAATTTTCATGGCCCCATTTTTGCTCATACCGATGGCGGCAGGTCTTTGGGGGTTAGTGTCTGGTTGGAGGCTCTTTCTTTTTTTCAGATCCGGTACAAATGAGCCGGGCGTCGGGTGCTGGCTCGGGGTGGTGGTTTTCATAGTCGTAACGCTCAGCAACAGCCTTTTCGGGGCTAGACCGAAGAATGAAATTCCATACCTATCCATTGCAGTAGGCTTGCACTGGCTGTGGCTGTATTGGAAAGACTTTTTGTTGGGCTGGCAGCGTGCGCCAGCACAGCGCGATTTACCATGAAAATAGGTATGATTGAAGCGCGGATGCTACTTCCTGAAGACCGTGAGCAGTTTGTAAAGGAAGCACAGTAGAAAGGTGTGCGTGCAGGACCTAGAGCAGAGGTGATCACTCCTTCGAAAAAGAGTCGCCTTAAGCCTTTCCGTCTTTATTGGCCTACGTGGCAGGCATAGCAAGAAACGCCCTGGAGTTCGCATAATTGCGGGCTTCGGGCTCTCGGTCAAAAAATTGGCTGTTCGCAGGTTCGTTATGCAATGGGAAACGGGCGGCGTCGATTATGAGCTTGACCTGGTCCGCGCGGCTGAGCGGGCATGATCCATAGGCGTATCTCAAGGATGCGCTGACGAGGTTGCCTAGGCAGAAAGCCAGTAAGGTCGAGCAGCTATTGCCGCATTAATGAATACCTGACTAACTTGCAGTACATTCCGGATAGGCGTTCTCTTCGTTGGAGATCATCTCAGGAAAATGCTGCGCCTGAGGCCTGCTACGATGCTTGCGACAGCGCACGAGTAACTCCAGCAGCCATCTCTTCCGCACTATTTGTGCCGTCAACTTGCAATACTGGAGACGCTTGTCCCAATAGCCATCGCTCGTGCCACGCCCGATTTCGTCCTGAAAAGTCCGGATTATCGTATTGCGAAGCCCATTCCCTGAATCCCGCATGTATTTCATGCATATCACCTCCGGGCGCTATACGTTCGCCAAAGCGTGATTTTTCACGAGCGTCTAACCGTTCCAGTCGGACGGGTGTTGGCGTCACAACGAATACGATCAAATTGACTTGAGTCAATAGTGCATCTCCCCAGACCATACAAGAACCCGTTAGTACCCAAGCCTCGTCGCCAAGCGCTTGCTGGATCAAGGGCACACGTTCGCTGGCAGGCCGCTTGGTCGTAAAAGGCGGGTTCGTCGGCATCCAAAAATAATCATCGACGTCGGCGTGTCGCAACCCGAGTTGCACGGCGAGGTTCTGACCTAATGTGGTTACACCCGCACACGAGGCGCCCGTAATATAAATTCGCATTTCTTCCTCTATGCATGTAGGTCGGTTTATGGGGCAGAAGATACGTAAGCGTCTAGACAACACACCTCTACGAGGCCTTCGCGTCATTCGGTTTCGATGATAGCTCGCTTCCTCTATGCTTCTCGACTTGCCTAAGGATTAGTTGGAACAGGAGAAGGTGTAACGGCATGAGAGCAGATAAATCTTGTCCTGTGGTTCTGCGAGTCAGTGAAACGCTAGAGATCCTGGCATTTGAGCATCCTTTGGCAGGGCTACAACTGGTCAAGGGCAGTGTGGAACCAGGTGAGCCAACCGACTTGGCTGCCGTGCGAGAGCTGAGAGAAGAAGCAGGGATTCAATCCGCAGTAGGGCGAAATTTGGGTGAGTGGCGTGCCATTGAAACAGGTCATACGTGGGTATTTCATGAGTGTCATGTTGCCCAAGACCTTCCCGATATCTGGGTGCATTTTGCAGAAGATGATGGGGGCCATGAGTTCAGATTTTTTTGGCATCCACTAATGAGTGAGCCTTCTGAAAGATGGCATCAGATTTTCAAGGATGCTTTAAGCTTTCTCAGGACTGCCCTTGCTGAAGTGTAAGTGTGTATTTAGCTCTTCTTGAATCAGCCAGGCCGGCGCCACCTATGAGGTAGCAGTTGACCGATTTCACTCGCCCGCTGTGTCGGCAGCCGTGTCAGCACATCTTTCAGATAGGCATACGGATCATGGCCATTCATGCGTGCCGATGTACAGCGGCTCCGTATGACGAGCACAGCCTCCATGCTCTGCAGGCCCAGCTCGCCTCGATTTGCTGCCAGAGATGATAGTGGACGTTTTTCTTGAAGCGGGTGACGACCAAGGCCTGTACGGACGCCAGAATTCGATGGGGGCAGACAGCGATGGTCTGCGCATGGCCATCTTTCCCTTGATGGAAGATTTCGGCGGAACCATTCTTGAACTGATTCGAGATTACCAAGAGAGCTTTCCATACGAATACTACGCGGTGCAGTTCTCCGCCTTCTCCGGCGCCACCCACGTCAGTTATACGGGTGGGGTTGCGGGGGAAGACGGTTGGCCACATCACACCGGGCGAAGGCGCTGGCTCACAGCGAAGGAATAAAAAACAGATTTCTTTGATAAAAAACTGAGGTAAAAGGCGAGATTCCACAAGGCGTCTCGCCCCCATGCTATTTCTTCTTACCTCCACTCGGCGGTTTTTTTGGAGTGGGCTTGTCCTTTTCCTTTACTGTCTCTCTGGGCCTCTTATCTGCTTCCTCCTTAGTGACATATTCTCCCGTCACCGCATCGCGATATCGTGTTGGCATAATCAAGTCCTCAAGCGCACGTCGCCACACCAGCGACTCATTCAAGAATAGTTCAGAAGAATGGGTAAGCAAGGGTCAGCAGCGGAGTATCCTCACGAGATGCTGTAAAAGTCGTCGTCTGGGGGAAGACTGATTAGCGCTATGCCGTGAAAAGGGATCGGGTCTGGAGTTTTTGCTCTACGGCAAACCTTTATTTGAGCGCCTCACAAATAAAAGCCCAGTCACGATGGCCAGAAATTTACAGAAAGAGTGTGAATGTGTAATTGCGTTTATGTAACCACCTGCTTGCATTCGAATTGACCAGTCATTTCCATTCGTGCTGACCAGCCGATTGCTTTGCTAATGACCGCTCAGTTTCATGCGATCTAACCACCTAGCCCTAGTGTTGTCCTCATAATTTGGATGAAGGAGCAACCGCCTAAGCTGAATTTCGCACAGGAAGTTTTGGAGCGTCGGTGGGGTTCGTTCTCAGAAGAGCTCTAGAGAGCCGAGCAAGGAACCACAACGTTATTTACGAAAAGGCTAGCCATTAGGAGAGTTGATTTGTAGAGCGGCGCATTAGTGTCGTTATTTAATCGCGAATGTTATACTGCATCGGCAGTAAAGTCTCAGCAACTCTACCGAACTAGCTTTATTGGACTGTTCTTAAAAGTAAAAAAGGAGCAGAATAAAGTCTATTGCTCTACCCTACTCCTGACCACTGATCTCAGCTCTAGAACTCTATCACACTTTCGACCCTAGGCCTTAACATAGTTTATAAACGATTCTTTTACCTTTGTAGCGACATCGTCACCGCGAAGATAAATACCGATCTCATCATAGTTATCTCCAGTGGTTGAAGCAGAGAGCCAATTCAGACTAGTTATAACGGCGTTATCATGATCCCACGTTAAAATTTTAGCATGAATCATAGGTCGACTAGCTTTCTCTATTTTTATACCCTGACCTGCTAGTCTTTCAGAAAGCGTGGCAGCATCGGCAGACTTCATTCCCCCACTCAGCGCCCCATAATAAATCTCTGCAGAGATAGCATTGGGAGCTCCGACGGACGCTATTAGAGGTGCAATTATTGGGCGGTCAGCAAAATGACTGATTCGATGACTGCATACAAATATTTGATGAGCCGCCTCGTCGCGTGCTTTCCTTATGAATTCATGATGTTGACTTTTCAAAACTAACTGCACACCAATCCCCGCAACTTCTGAAGCTTTAGGTCTAGATATATCCATCCCCGTTTTTTTTATATTTCTAGCTAATACGGCAAGCTCTCTACTCAAATTATTCGAAACCCGAGACAATCCTCTCGCGAGGCGGCTAGCTATAGTTAGCATCTCAACAACTATCTGAGTATTTTGAATGCTGACAGAAGCTTCGAATCTATTAAAGCCGCTTGCGAGCCAGTTGCAGGAGCCTAGAGTTACAGCAAATTCATCGTCATGATCGTCGGCGATAATGAATTTTGAGTGAGAATTAGTCGGCTCGACGTGAACCACGAATAAAGTACCCAATCCCTCGTTCTGAATCCGACGATTCAGGCCATTTAGATACTTTAGGGTCTCCTCGTATTGTTGAATCTTGACTGCTTCGTCTGGTTCCACATGTCCCCATAAAATATCTATCTGAACATAGCGCCTAGCTGCATCCATCAAATTTGGTATCAATTTCTCCAAGTTTGTTGGATTTATAAATGTAGAATGTATAATTAATCTGTTCTTCGCGTTACTGATCATTTTTATTAGGTGTGCCTCGTGCTCCTCTGGCCCTAACACCAATTGGTATTGATCCACTGCAATTCTATGCTCCACATACAGATGATCTATCGATGCCCCCTCGAACGATTTAAAAGGGAGTGTATCGGGGCTTTCTATAGATGACTGTAAATTACGCATATCAATATGCTCAGACATTTTTCGAGCAGACTCGATAATTTGAGCCCTAAGTTCCGGCGAGATATCTGGCACGCCAGATATATAGTCGTGTTCATCTACAACTGCTATCGCATATCTGATATTTGAACTGTACGGTCTCTCAAGAGCATGTTCCTCGTAACCGATAACTTCCTCATCATCTTCAGCAACACATTCCAATACATCAATTAGATCAGGTTGAGTTCGTGCATTTCTAATTATAAGTTCCGATGTTATACTAGCTTTATTACGAAGAATTTCTGCAATTTTAAAGTCGCTATATATTTGAAAACTTTGTTGCCGACTTCCCACTCGATAACACTGCCCTGTAACAGGGTCAATTATAAATTGCCGAAACGAGAGTATAGGGTCTTTCTCTATTGGTAATTCATCACTCGACGCAACAACTAAACCTCGATCGGTTGCTTGAAAAAAGTAGCCTTGATCGTTCTTTACTAACTGCACCCATCCTACACGCATAAAAGGGATCATAATCTCTATAATCAATCGCCGAGGCAAATTGGACTGATCCGCCAATTGCTGCGCAGAGCATGGCTGCTGCACTACTTCCTGAAGTAAAAGGTGATCTACGGCGCCCCAGTTTTGCCCCTTAAGAATTTTAAATCGATGTTGCCCCTGGCAGAATGGAACTTTAACGATTACCGGCCTGAGTGCTGTCGACATGTTATCTACCATCCTTTGGCTTGTTTCTACGTGACGTAGTTAATTCCTTGATCAACGTGGCATTTTTACTGGCTTTATTTTGAATATCGCGAACGCCAGTTGTATAAATTGATTGCCATGGAACAACTGCAAGCTTTCCGTTAGACTCATATTGTTTTAGCTTGGCTACCAGTCGAATCAAGAACTCACTATTTTTGTGCTCAGGAACATTTTGCGTGGCATTGATTTTTTCCGCCCATGCCCTAATGAACTGTAAGGACCCCACGATGACTAGTTGATATCTTGCGCGACTAAGCAAGACGTTCATCCGACGTTCATCTACCAAAAAGCCCAACGCACTGCGCAAGCTACCCTTATCATTATTTCTGACCAAAGATACTACAACGATATCTGCTTCACTGCCTTGGAATCCATCAACAGTGCTACAAAAGCTTTGGTGATCATCAGGCTTTGAAAATGCATCGAGATTTGACAGGAAACGGCTAGCTGGATCTTGTTTAGTTAAAGCCTTGGTAAGACGATTAACCTGTTCTGCATATGGCGACAAAATAGCGAGCTTCGGCTTCCTCTCAACACCATTGGAAGCTCTTAGTCTTTTTAAAATCTCAACTACTACTTCTGCCTCTTTCTTATTGTGCCATCGTGGAAGAGAATCACCTTCTTTCATGGTCTTGGTTGTTTGCACATCGGGCATGTCGATCCAGACTACAGCGGCAGAGCTCTTAAGTTCCGAAGGACTTGTAAAAGAGAATGGCCTAGGATTAGGCACACTCAAAAAGTGATCAATTTTTTGGCGATCTGTTTCGAGCCCCCCACTATAGAACACCTCGGAAATGATATCCGCGATATCGGGGTGCATACGGTGCTGTACACTCAGCATGCTGCCTATGGCTTTTCGACTAGTCGTAGAGCCAAAAGCGGCTTGATACGCTGCGGTTTCACCTTGCTCGTCTTTAACAAGAGTCTCAAATAGCATAAGATTTCGCATTGCACTAACACCCATCTCCCGAATTTTTTCGTCGGTAGGGAACGCTTCATCTAGCATAGACTTAACTGCTTCACCTTTAATTCTTGAGTTAGATATCTGCTCTGATTCCTGAAGCACGGTTCGCAATTTTTCTACATCAGATAGTATTGCTCTAGTTTCAGTTGATCGATAAGGGGGTAGTTGTTTGTGATCACCAATCATTAGTCTTCGATGAGACAGGAGTAGAGGGCTTAGAAGTTCGATCCCAGTAACTTTTCCTGTTTCCTCCATAATTGACCAATCAAATTGAGCCTTATCACGGATCATTCGCTCGACTTGTTCTGAATTCGTCGTTGAAAACACCATGTTAGCTGATCTTAGGAGTTGATTTATCAGCGGGTAGCGTTTGGATTTTACGCCATCCAACATTTTTATTATTGAACTCTTGACCTCAGAGGACTTTGATCTCTTAAACAAGTCACTCGCTAACAGTCGTCCCAAGTACTCCTTGGCTTTGATGTCAGCATCCGAAGTTTCATTTTCGTCATCTTTATCTTGCTTGCTACACCGAATTATTAAGAGCTCATCTCGTGTGGATGCATATGACTGCGATGAAAGCGCCGTGTCAATTTCATGGTAAAGATGCTGTACAGTGGAATGACTTTGAGCTGTAAGCAGAACTCGGCCATCCGGTTCTTGCTCAAACACTTGTTTGATCAATGAAGTAACGAGGTGTGTTTTGCCTACTCCAGGTGGACCCTGCACCAAATACATAGGTAGCGTCCGGAGGATTTTCTTAAAAGCTGCCTGTTTTGACTCATCTAGTTTTTGGTAAGTTTCGTTCTCAGGAACTGAATCTTGAGTCGTGAGGAGATTTTGCTGAGGGTGAATCAGAACGTTCATAAGTTCAGCGTGTGTTTCTAGAGTGTCTAGGGCTTTTGCACGTCGCCCTAATTGACGAAACGTACCTTGCAGAGACTCCGGAGCGATGAAGTATTGCTTAAAGTTCGCAGGTGCGGTCCTAGAATTAAATACATAGATAAGCTGATCTTCAACAGTTGTTTCATATTCCTGAAAAGTTATTACCGTTTCATTCTCATCTTCTTTAGCAAGGAAGGAGTTCCCGACTAGACTCCAAGTGATCGTTTCAAATTCGCCTTCATTCTTAATAAGCTTTTTCTCAAGTCGAGCAGCGGGAGCCTCTAGCCCCATAGAATGAGACAGAGCTTCAGCGTCAGGCGAACGGATACTGGCAAATTTTATTTTCCAGGTTCCGTCCTCAACCATAACTTTCTCTAAAATTTCTACGGGGAAAATTTCGGCACGAGCGTAAGAGATTTCAGTAAGATGGCAGGCTGCAAGCCCTTGAATCAGTGACCGTTGCTCTGGTGTTTTTGAGTCCGTATCTTCATCAAATTTTGCGTACACCGTATTCCAAGTGGTTTGAGAAAGGTCTCCAGGCGCTGTCCGATACAAATGTCTAGCCTCAGGAACCGTATAGAGCTTTATTTGTTCAGATCTCAAATCAATAGTAGTCTTCTCTTGGTACATCCAGTGCGCTGGCTCCAAGTAGCCTTTCTGACATGTACCAATCTCCCAAGTGTACTCTTGAGTCTTCGGATTCACCAAGAAACTCTCAACCTGATAAATTAATTGCTTACCTTTAATTAATAGCCTTTTTTCAGCTTTATTCTGTGTAGTAGAGAAAAGCAACGTAGGATTATCAGAAAGGTCTTGGTAAATGAATTTTTTAACCTCGTCAGTCTGATCGTTAGAAATGGTTACACCATGTTTTTCTTTGTACTTTTGCTGCACTAGAAAAAATATAGGAAATGGCGCCCTAATGCTTTTGGCATCAGGATTAATGTTTATAGCGAGATCGTATACTTGAGGCTTCTTATTGGTGATATTTTTCAAGGATTCGATTATAGCTTTGGTGGTCCTCTCTATTAGATCGCCATTTAGAGCACTGTGTGGGTTATTTGCCTGCATTGGCATTATGCCCACTAGCGCTCTTATCATACCTATTTCGCTTAACATTAGCCCCGTTGACTCTACTAAGTCACCAACAGAGCCCGACAAATCCTGTACTTTATCAATCGCCAAATTTAGTAGATTGGCAATGAGCATTCCAAGATCGGCCCAGTCAGTTGCAAATGAGTAGATCGTCGAACTGTTATTATCTACAGATATTCCAATGGGTGCGGTCGTTAATGTAGGAACCCTAATAGACCATTCGAAACCCGTCAATTGAAAGTCAATCAGATTATCATTAGATTCGGATTGACTCAATAGAGAGTTGGAATCCAGATGACGGTGTAAAAGACCTTGAGCGTGTAGTAGCTCGATGGCTTTCACAACTCTTAAGATATTCTCCCAAAAAACAATCCGCATATCGGGTGTGCGAAGTCGCTTCAACCAATGGGGTTTCAATTTTAAAACTGCGGTTCTTTCAAGTATGTTACTCAATGGTAGCCGCCCTTGAGTGTCAAGAACCAAATAAAATCCATTTACGCCTTTTCCCGAATCGACCAAGGATGAAACGTAGTCACCAACGCCCGGATATCCTTTCAAGCGGTGAAGCTGACGAAGCTCATGAAGCCAAATATCCTCAAGATCATCATCATTAACATCCGGAGTTCGAGGCCAATATTTAATTAAATATGGCTCTCCATTTTTCTCTGCGCTGATCAGATTCGGTTGGCCTGAGTTAGGCTCCGCCTCAAATAAAAAAGAGTCGTAAATCTCGTAACCGCTCTGCAGCAAGTCCTTCTGAAGCTCTTCCATGCTTTTTCCTTGTTAACTATTACAATCCCAAAAAAACGTATCAAGTTATAGGATCTTGCATATTGTTTTGCACACTTCTACATGCCGATTATGTGGGTGCTGAGCTTTTAGAAGGGTGGGTGGACCAACAGCGAAAAACTTCATTAATGAGCATAATCAAATTCCTTTTGAGCGTATGACTAACACCACAATGACAAAGATATCACATTGCCACCATCATGCCAAATTTTGTTATTTTATTAACTATCGTCGACTCGGAATTACGCGAGAGATAAACTTAAGGCGCCAGCAGCGCTATATGATACATACACGATACCAAATGGCTAAGAAACCAGTAATTCGCCGAATCATCAAGTTGAGGGAAAATTCTATTGATTGACGCTGGGGCTAGCGCACAAAGTGTTAGATTGCGAGTCACAAGCCCCTATCTGTCAATACACAGTTATGTAACTGGATCCGGCCTACGGCTCACCAGGTAGTACATCGCTGTGCTGGTGGCAATTCGGGTCAAGCTCGATTCTATCTATGTCAGCAGACGCGTCTCTAATTACGTAACAGCGAGGTGATTCGATGATTAATGCACGTACACAGGTCACGTTGGAATCAATTCCATTGCGCTCGTCTTCTTCAACTCGAGTTAAAGCGATGTGGTGATCCCGATGTTTTAACAACGTGAGCGGATAAAAAACGCTCCGATTTACCTCCAAGAATGCACGTCCTTCCCCATATCCTAAGAGATGTAGCCTATTCAAACTTTTTGATCAGATCAGCGGGGATTTCATTAATATCGGTTCTTAACTCGAACTGAGGCCTCATGGCGTGCTGGTCGTCGAGTCCCATGGCGCCATGCATCAACTGCCCATTACTTTCACTCTATGCTTCCATGGCAAACATTTGCCACGTCGTTGAGGTGTTTGATAAACCATCAGGTTGAGATATGCCGATGCGTGTATGTAGTCAGTGTTGGTCATCCATAAGGCCAAGTGAGGGAGCAACCCTATCGGTAGAAGCGCCGAATGAAAAACCTCTGAGCCTTTGCTGTAGAGATATGTAGTGTCTATATCTAGCGCTTGTAGCGTGCTCACGGCACGAGGATTCAGTTGCCCGCTTGAGAAGTAGCCCGAACTTACGTCAGTAAAGTGAGCGAAGGCTTGGTGTTCGAATGGATGCTCGCTGAACGCGATTCTGAATTCAGTACGCCAAGCGTAATGGCCGGATAGAATTGAATCAGGTCCCCGTCGTGCTTGCGTTTGTGAAGGAAGCTTTGAGCCTGGCGGGGGGGGGGGTAGTCGTTTGGGCGGCGCTCCGGAGCGGCGAGCAAGGAATCGCAATTTAACGCGCTAGATGGCTAGGCTCTGTACGAAAAGTGGCTGCGCTCGGTGATGCTGCGTTAAAAACAGGCTCAGAATGCTCATTTACAACACACAGACTCCGCTCCCTCGCCTGTTTTTGCCTTGCCTGACCTTCGCTCACCGGCTTTTCGTACAGAACCTAGTCATTCGAAGAGTTGATTCGAGATTGCAGCTACACGCATCAAGAGAAGCCGTGGCTCACTGACCAGGCCACTGGGGAGGTCTCGCACGCCCAAATGTTCGTGGCTATGACCTTGCCCCCGAGAAACGTATCCCTTAACCCGGCGTCGGGGTTGAGTATCTAAGGTTGTTGCATTTGCCAGCTCTGCTCGTAATGCATCGGACTTACGTAATGAAGCGTCGAGTGCAGGCGCTCTTGGTTGTACCACAGCAGCCAGTTCATGACCTCGTCCTTGGCGGCGCGCCGGGTTTTGAATTTCAGGCCATGCAGGCGCTCCACTTTCAATGAGCCAAACACAGTCTCGCTGCACGCGTTATCCCAGCAGTTGCCACGTCGGCTCATGGAACTGGCGATCCCGTAAGCCAAGAGGGTATTTCGGAAGTCGAAGCTGGCGTACTGACTTCCGCGATCACTGTGAAACAACAACCCTGAGTCCTTCTGCGGATGGCGCTTGAACCAGGCCATGCGTAACGCATTGATCACCAAACTGCTTTTCATCCGTTCATCCATCGACCAACCCACAATCTGACGGCTGAACAGGTCGATAACGACGGCCAAAAAGAGCCAGCCCTCATCGGTCGGGATGTAGGTGATGTCGCCCACCCAAGCCTTGTCAGGCTCTGTCACGGCGAACTGACGATCCAGCAGGTTGGGTGAAATAGGCAAATCATGGGCACTATCCGTAGTGACCCTGAAACGTCGTTTGCCCTTGCCGTAAATACCGTGGAGCTGCATCAGTTTCTGCACTCGTTCCTTGCCGACACGAACACCGTCGGCCAACAAACACTGCCAGATCCGAGGCCAGCCGTAGCTGCCACGGCTGCGGGCATGAGCGACGCGGATATGCACGAGCAATGCCGTGTCGCTGACTCCTCGTCGAGGACAATTGGCTGCACAGCGGACTTGGTGGCCGTGAAAGTCGGTAGCACTGACACCCAGCACCCGGCATTACACGCCAATAGGCCAGAGACGCCGATGATCAAAGATGAATGCGTACTTCAGCTGGATGCTTTTGCGAAGTACGCCGTCGCCTTTTCCAGAATGTCGCGCTCCATCTTGACCCGCGTCAGCTCAGCTCGCAGACGGCTTATCTCCATCTGCTCGGGGGTAACAGGCTTGATGTCAGCCCCAGTGAGCCTGCCTTGACGATGCGCCTTGACCCAGTTGAACAGGGTCTGGTCGGACATACCCAGAGAGCGGGCAGCGGCAGCAAGCGTCAGGCCGGTATCAACCAGTCGCACGGCCTCAAGCTTGAACTCGAGGGTGTATTTAACGCGATCTGTCTTGGACTTAGTCATGTCGTATCCTTGCGGCTATTGAGGCACCTGGCAAGGGATACGTTTTTCAGGGGCAAGGTCACTATCGATCTTTGATTGACCCTTTTCGAGAGTGCCCCCGGGCTTTCCTTACGCTCCAAGTAGCGGTCTAACAGAGGCAGGACACGGGTTAGCATGCGCCTCAGCACGCGAGCGAATATCTGATGTTCAAATTGATACTCGCTAAACGCGATTTGGGATTCAGTACGCTAAGCGTAATGAGCAGGATAACTGGTCAGGTCGAATGCAATTAAGTGGTCAGTGCGAATGCAATCAACTGGTCAACAGCTATGGAATTGGGTGGTCAGATCCTAGGTGATTTTCCATGAACCCAGTCATCGTGTAAAAGCGCCTTTTACAGGTGAAGATCGTCAAATCTAGAGGTGCCCGAGAAATTGGAGTGAAGGATTAAATATCTTTATGTTCCGACGAAGTCGATAGATCGGTGACGCTCTAAGAAGCACATTCCTCGCTTACACGTTGGTGTACCTGAAGCGCCATACCGACATCACCCCGGCCTGCCCCGCAGGCCTCTCCTGCCATAGCACTCTTCAATAGATGGCTAACTTTGGCAGATTTTCACGCCTATACATGCGCACAGAAAATAGTGCCATTTCCTACAACCGGTCACGGCATCAAGACGCAGACAGCGTAAAACTGAATGCCTAACATTCGTTCTTGTCTCGTTTGAAGCAAAGCAGGTCATGGCTAAGATGCTTTCACTTTCTTATACCACCGCCACTCGTGCGAAATGTGACCTTCAAGTCATCTACAGCATAAGCAGCACTCACTATTGCCAAACGCATGAGTGTTGAAATCATACATAAAGGATTATCATGAAAAAAGTATTCATCAGCGCCGCAATTGCTACTTCCATGCTGGGAATGTCTATGGCCTCTCAAGCCATGGAGAACTGCCCGTCCATTGAAAAAATCCAGAAGGTATCTACGGGCGTCTACCGTGCGAACGGAACGGACGGCGAGTGGACTGGCATCCTTCAAGGTGCTGTGACAAAAGACGCCACAGTGCAGTCGTTTGATATGGCACTGGCCACTCAGGAAAGTAAAACCGGCCCACAGCGAATTCAGTACTGCACCTATAATTTGGGCGGCACTGACACCATCGACATGCGTTTTATTGCAACCAGCGGCAAACCTGTCACGGTAAAAACTGAAGGCAGTGCCTGGCAACAAGAAGAAGGACCGCTGGGTCTGACCTACAACGTGTGTGAGAAAACATCGCCCGAAAACTGCACCTTCACCCTCAACAAGTAACCCGATCTGATGTGTGAAACCCTTCAACTGGCTTGCAGATGCCAGTTGAAGGGCAATTTACGTCAGGTCATGCAAATCCTTGCCCAGCGCAGGCATGACTTCAAAATGGGAAAACACCACCTCCAGCCCTCCTCGCTCCGGGCTGCAGCACATTGGGCCTACTGCATAAACCTCACTCGCGGGAAATGACGCCAGGCGCAGCAGCGGCCAGCGCAGTCCGTCGCTGGAGTGCTGAATACGCAGCACGCCCTTGGCGACGGTGACTCGCAGCCAGAGGCCGGATGATGAATCATCAAACGCACCTGTGGCCCAATCGGATTGTCCGCAGGTCAGAACGCTGCCCAGCATCAGGGCGCCGTCGCTGACTTCAACACCGGTTTTGACCCAGTTGCGCTCGTCAATGCGGACCATCAAGCCCGCCTGATCGTAAAGCGTCTTGAAATCACCCTGCACATGCACTTGCGCGGTGAAATCGCCCGTCACCGAAACACTCAGAAAATGCCCCGTGTCGCGGCAAAAGCCGTAGTGCGTCTGTTGCCAGAAATCGGTTTGCGGGTCTGTGATGACTGTCAGACGCTCGTCCTTCAAGCTGCAGTGCCGAGGTTGGTTCAGCCAGATGCCTTTGTCGAACATGTCGCCTCCTGTGTGGGGTTGTCGAGGTTGACGGGCAGATTACTGAGTGGCCTGACCCCATCTACTCCATGCAGATAAGTACGTTCCCGATGATAAACATCAACCGGCAGCGCAGCATCTGACCACAACGCAAAACCTCATGCACCTTACCCTCCCCAAAAAAACGCCATTTCCTACGCCCCAAACCCACGTCCACACCCTTGTCACCCCACCCCCACCACGCTAACCTCCCCGCCGTTCGCTGCCAAATCAGCGGCCGGATTTAGCGATCCGTTCTATCCAGGCGTGTCAGCGCCCCACACACTGCATCAAGGTAAACTTGAAGTACGTGCTATGGCGGCTGTGCGTCAGAGACCTTCGGGTCTGCCGGTTTCCTGGATACCGGTTCGCTAACCTTCGCACAGCTGCCACCCATTCGTTTAGCGACGTCTTGTGGCAGTCTCATCTCCAGGAGCTGCACCCATGTTCACTGCAACCCCCTGCGTGACACCTACGCCCCATTTCGAAGCCATTCTGTTCCTGCGCCACCGGCGCACGCTGCGGGCCATTTTTTCTGAAGCTCAGGCGTGGTTCTGCCTCGCGGACCTTGCCCGCTTGATGGACAAGGCGCTGGACGAACGCGCCACGCTCAAGCTCGATGCGGATCAGCGTCGCGAGGTCTGGCTGGAAGCTTATGGCGAGTGCCAGCGGCAGTTGATGATCAGCGAGTCTGGCGTGCTGGCGCTGCTGGTTCATCATTATGTGCCGGAGAACCGCGCTCTGCGGCAGTGGCTGACGCATGAAGTGCTGACGACCTTGCATGATCAACAGAACGTCACGCTGGATAACCCCAGAATGAGCCAGCTGCAATGGCCCGGCACATCACTGAGCGTGCTGCACTGGCGCAGCGAGACCTGGGTTCGCTTGCGGGACATGCCGAATGTGGTAGCCGAGGCAGCTCCTCGTGCGAAGCGGCCGTTATGGCGCAGGGTGTTGAAGCGCATCAACACCCTGCGCACTGCCGCCTGACAGGTACCGCGTAAACTCCGTTGACACCCCTCCCACCAAAAAACATGATGCAGCTACCCTAAAAACCGGAACGCACTCATGGGCAACAAGAAAAAGCTGCTGCTGACTGGCGCGAGCCGTGGGATTGGTCACGCCACGGTCAAGCATTTCAATGCCGCGGGTTGGGAGGTGTTTACCGCCTCCCGGCAGAACTGGGTCGCTGACTGCCCTTGGGCAGAAGGCCTGCTCAACCACATTCACCTGGACCTGGAAGACATCGGCAGCGTCAGCGAGAGCATGGCGGCGATCAAGGACAAGCTCGGCGGGCGGCTCGATGCGCTGGTCAATAATGCCGGCGTTTCACCGAAGACCGAGGACGGCGGGCGCATGGGTGTGCTGGAGTCGGATTACAGCACCTGGATCAAGGTGTTCAACGTCAACCTGTTCTCCACCGCGCTGCTGGGTCGGGGTTTGTTTGACGAGTTGAAGGCGGCCAAAGGCAGCATCATCAATGTCACCTCGATTGCCGGCTCGAAGGTCCACCCGTTTGCAGGCGTCGCCTACGCCACGTCCAAGGCAGCGCTGTCGGCGCTGACCCGGGAAATGGCCTTCGATTTCGGTCCGCACGGGATACGGGTCAATGCCATTGCGCCGGGTGAAATCGATACGTCGATTCTGTCACCCGGCACCGCAGAGATTGTCGAGCGGCTGGTGCCGATGCACCGGCTGGGCAAGCCCGAGGAAGTCGCTTCGCTGATCTACTTCCTGTGTACGGCTGGTGCGTCCTACGTGAACGGTGCGGAGATTCACGTCAACGGCGGCCAGCACGTCTGACTCAACGTGTGCCGGAAGCGCTCTCCGGCACACGCCGCACGCCCAGGCGACTGATCCACACCGACGCCACGATTACCCCGCCGCCGATCAGCAGGCGGGTGAAGTCCTCATGCTGGTTCCAGATCAGCAGATTGATCAACAGCCCCAGCGGCACATGCAGGTTATTCATCACCGCCAGGGTGCCGCCGTTGACCATGCACGCACCTTTATTCCACCAATACATGCCCAGCGCCGTCGAACACAGGCCGAGGAACAGCAGCACGACCCATTGGGTCGGCGCTTCGGGCAGGTGTTGCGGGTTGCCGAACATCAGAAACGCGGGCAGCACCACCGCCAGTGCGCCGAGGTAGAAGTAGCCGAAGCGTCGGTAATGCGGCAGGTCGCTCGGGTGGCGCGCCACCAGATGCTTGTACAGCACCTGCCCGGCGGCGTAGGTGAAGTTGGCCAGTTGCAGCAGCAGGAACCCGCCGAGGAAGTCGCCATCCAGACCGTCATAGCGAATCACGCCCGCGCCCAGCACCGCTATCAGCGCAGCCAATAGCGCCCACGGGTTGAAGCGTCGGTTCAGCGCGTCTTCGATCAGGGTCACGTGCAAGGGCGTGAGGATGGTAAACAGCAGCACTTCCGGCACCGTCAGCACCCTGAAGCTCAGGTACAGGCAGACATAGGTCACGCCGAATTGCAGCGCGCCGATCAGCAGCATGCTGCGCATGAAGCGGGGTTCGACCTGACGCCAGCGGGTCAGCGGGATGAATACCAGACCGGCCAGCACCACGCGGACCAACACCGCGAAATAACTGTCGACGTGCCCGGCCAGATAGACACCGATCAGGCTGAACGAAAACGCCTGAATCAGTGTGACGAAAAGTAGATAGCCCATGCCCGCCCCCCAGTTTTGAAGGGCGCGACCTTAGCGGTTGCATCACTCACTGTCCACTCGAAGGTCGCCGCTTTTTGACGCCAACCGGTCGCCGCGCCCTGCGTTACCCGCCACAAATATGACAGCCGCATTATTGACACACATGTCGTCGGTTTCGGCGAAAATATAGCCTATATCGAGCAACTTTTCCTGAACAAAAGGTCTTATCATCCAGACGCTGCAATATTGACTCAACTCATCCACATTCGTCGTCGCCTGGAGCAACACCATGATATTTAACACAAAAGACTTCGGCGCACTGGGCGACGGCGTTACTGATGATACGGCTGCCATTCAGGCCACAATCGACGCAGCCGCTGCGGCAGGCGGCGGAGAAGTGGTCATGGGGGCCGGCACTTACATCGTGTCCGGTGGCGAGGAGCCGTCAGACGGCTGCCTGATGCTCAAGAGCAACGTCACCCTGTCGGGCGCGGGCATGGGCGAGACAGTCATCAAGCTGGCGGACGGCTCGGACACCAAAGTCACCGGTATCGTCCGCTCGGCCTATGGCGAAGAAACCCACGACTTCGGCATGAAAAACCTGACGCTGGACGGTAATCGGGACGCCACCACCGGCAAGGTGGACGGCTGGTTCAACGGTTACATTCCAGGCGCTGACGGCAAGGACTCGAACGTTACCCTCGACAGCGTCGAGATCAAGGATTGCTCGGGCTACGGCTTCGACCCGCATGAGCAGACCGTCAACATGGTGATCCGGAACAGCGTGTCCCACGGCAACGGCCTGGACGGTTTCGTGGCCGACTACCTGAGCGACAGCGTGTTCGAGAACAACGTCGCCTACAACAACGATCGTCACGGCTTCAACGTGGTCACCAGCACCCACGACTTCACCCTGAGCAACAACGTCGCGTACGGCAATGGCAGCACCGGCATTGTGGTGCAGCGCGGCAGCGAAAACATTCCCTCCCCCGCCAACATCACCATCACCGGCGGCGCGGTATACGGCAATGGCGCCGAGGGCGTACTGATCAAACTGTCCAGCCAGGTGTCGGTCAGCGGCGTGGACATCCATGACAACGGCAACGCTGGTGTGCGCATCTACGGCAGTTCCGGCGTGGACGTGTTTGATAACACGTTGAGCAACAACTCCCTCGGCGCTCCGGTGCCGGAAATCATCATTCAGTCTTACGATGACACCTCAGGTGTTTCCGGCAAGTATTTCAACGGCAGCGACAACCTGATCCGTGGCAACACCATCACCGGCAGCGACCATTCCACCTACGGCGTGGCCGAGCGCAATGAAGACGGCACCGACCGCAACAGCATCGTCGGCAACACCATCAGCCACACCAGCAAGGGCCTGACCCTGGTCTACGGCGAAGGCAGTTTTGCGGGCGATGCGTTCCCGCTGGTGACGGTCAATGGCACCGACGCCAACGACGTCATCACCGGTGGCGCGGCCCACGAACTGATCTTTGGCCTGGCGGGCAAGGACACCTTGAGCGGTGGTTCAGGTGACGACATCCTGGTCGGCGGTGCCGGAGCCGACAAGCTCACCGGCGGCGCGGGTGCCGACACCTTTCGCTTCGATCAGTTGACAGACAGCTATCGCACGGCGACCACCAGCGCGACCGATCTGGTGTCTGACTTCGATATCAGCCAGGACCGCATCGACCTGTCGAACCTGGGGTTCACCGGGCTGGGCAGCGGCAAGGCCGGCACGCTGAATATCAGCTACAACGCCACCCTGGACCGCACGTACATCAAGTCCCTCGACGCCGATGCCAGCGGCAACCGCTTCGAACTGGGCCTGAGCGGCAACCTGAAAGACACCCTCAATGCCAGTCATTTCGTGTTCCAGCGTGTCACCGAAGGCACCGCTGGCGGCGATACCCTGACCGGCACGGCTGCCAACGACATCATCAACGGCAATGCCGGCGTGGACCGCATCGACGGCGGCGCGGGGGCAGATACGATCAATGGCGGCGCTGATGCCGACATCCTGACCGGTGGCGCCGGGGCGGACGTTTTCGTCTACAACTCGCGCCTGGACAGCTATCGCAATTACACCGCCAGCGGCACCAAGCAAAGCGACACCATCACCGACTTCAACCCTGCCGAAGACCGGATCGACCTGTCCAGCATCGGCTTGCGTGGCCTGGGCGATGGCAGCGCCAACACCATTTACCTGTCGGTCAATGCCGACGGCAGCAAGACCTACATCAAGACCAACGCAGTCGACACCACCGGCAATCGCTTCGAGATCGCCCTGCAAGGCAATCTGCTCGACAAACTGGATGCGTCCAGCTTCATCTTTTCCACGGCATCGGCCACCAATCAGGCACCGGTGCTCAACACGCCGCTGATGGATCAGAACGTTACCGAACTGAAGGCGTTTTCCTATGCCGTGCAGCCCGGCAGTTTCAGCGATCCGGACAGCACCGCGCTGACCTACAGCGCGACCCTGGCCGACAACAGCGCCCTGCCCGACTGGCTGAAGTTCGACAGCAAGACCCTGACATTCAGCGGCACACCGGGCGGCACGGCATCCGGGCTCTATTCGGTGTTGCTGACAGCCAGTGACGCGACAGGTGCTTCGGTGGCTGACAGCTTCGCCATCAACGTGGGCAACGTCGCGCCGGGCATCATCACCGGCACCGACAACGCCGAAGCGCTGTACGGCACCGAGGGCGATGACACGCTGCTGGGGCTGGGTGGCGACGACACCTTGCGCGGCGACAGCGGCGCCGACGTGATCAACGGCGGCGCGGGCCGCGATGCCTTGTACGGCGGCGCCGACGCCGACACGTTTGTCTACAGCGCGCTGACCGACAGCTACCGCGACTACGATGCGGGCGGGCTGACGGCCACCGACACGATTTACGACTTCACGCCGGGCCAGGACAAGATCGACGTGTCCGCACTGGGCTTCCTGGGGCTGGGCAACGGCGAAGACCACACCCTGTACATGACGCTCAACGAGGCTGGCGACAAGACCTACGTCAAATCCGCCACCTCCGACGCGGACGGCAACCGCTTTGAAATCGCCCTGAGCGGCAACCTGATCGACACCCTGACCAACGCCGACTTCGTGTTCGGCCAGCGCGAGTCCCAGGAGATTCTCTACCTGCCGACCCTGGGCCAGTCGAACGCGCGGCTGCTGCGCATGACCGAGGACGACAACCAGTCCGGCACCTCGGAAATGGTCAAGGACCTGGCTCGCTACACCGATTACGACGTGCGCAGCCAGTTCACCGATGCTAACGGTGACGGCATCGACCTCGCCGTGGGCGGCAGCACCGTGGTGGGTTACTCGACCGCCAGCGCGGAAGAGCAACGTGTTTCCTGGTGGCTGACCGATACCGACCAGCCCGGCCCGGCATTGCTGCGTGCGACCGAATTGCTGAAGTCGCAACTGGCGAGCTTGACGGCAATCGACAAAGTCACCACCGGCATTATCTGGGGTCAGGGCGAAGAAGCCGCTCAGGAAATAGCACGCGCCACCGACAAGCAGGCTGCGGCTGACCTTTACAAGGCGTCGACCCTCAAGGTGTTCGACTACCTGCACGCGCAGATTGGCGACTTCACCGTGTACATGGCCGAGACGGGGCATTACCAGACCGAAGCTGCCAAAGCGCGCGGTTACACCGATGAAAAGATCAGCGCCATTGTTGAAGGCGCCGGTTATGTGCGGGCGGCCCAGGAGGCAATCGCTAACGAGCGCAGCGACGTCAAACTGGCCGTCGACTACACCGACCTGCCCTTGCGCTACGAGGTCAACCCGCTGGTCTACCCGGACGACGTCTGGCACTTGCACGAAGAGTCGGCAGAAATAGTCGGGCAGCGATTGGCCGACTTCATTGCCAATGATCTGGGTTATCGCGGCGATGCCAGCGACAACAATGATCCGGCAAGAATCTTCGACGCCGGCCAGAACGAAGGCGGCCATATCTTCGGCACCAGCGACGACGACACCCTGGTCGGCAGTGCCGGCAACGACATACTGGACGGTGATCAGGGCGCCGACGACATGACAGGAGGCGACGGCAACGACATCTACGTGGTCGATAACGCACTCGATACGGTCACGGAGAGCAATGACTCGCCCTCGCAAATCGATACCGTGGTGTCTTCAGTCAGCTGGGCGCTGGGCGCCAACGTGGAGAACCTGCTGCTCACGGGTGTGTCCGCCATCGACGGCACCGGCAATGCATTGAGAAACGTCATGACCGGCAACGCAAACAACAACGTTCTGAATGGTGGCGCGGGCGCTGACCTGTTGACCGGCGGCGACGGGTCGGACAGCTATTACGTGGACGATGCCGCCGACCGCGTGGTCGAGACCAACACCGATCAACAGGTCGGCGGCACCGACACCGTGTACAGCGCGCTGAGCAGTTACACGCTGGGGGCGAATCTGGAAAACATCGTCATCACCGGCACGGACGCCTCCAACGCAACCGGTAACGCGCTGGATAACGTGCTGTATGCAGGCGCTGGCGACAACGTTCTCGACGGTCGTGATGGCAATGACACGGTGTCTTACCAGCTCGCCACTGCCGGGGTCACCGTGGGGCTGAACACCAGCGCCCGGCAGGTCACGGGCGGCTCGGGCATGGACACCCTCAAGGGCACTGAAAACCTGACGGGCAGCCAGTTCGCCGACTCGCTGACCGGCAACAAGAACGCCAACGTTCTGATAGGCGGTGACGGCAACGACACACTGTCCGGCGGCGCGGGGGATGACGTGCTGATGGGCGGTGCGGGCGCCGACACCTTGATCGGCGGCACCGGCGCTGACCACTACGTGTTCAATAACCTCAGCGAAACGGGTCTGGGCGCCTTGCGCGACATCATCAACGGCTTCAAGACCGCCGAAGGCGACAAAATGGACTTCTCCGGCTTCGACGCCCGACCGTCTACCGAGGCGGCAGATGCGTTCATGTTCATAGGCAACTCGGCGTTCAGCGCCAACAACACCGGCGAGCTGCGTTTTGCCGATGGCGTGCTGTACGGCAATATCGATGACAATGCCGGCGCGGACTTCGAAATCCAGCTGACGGGCGTACAGAACCTGCAAGCGGCCGACATTATCGTCTGATCGCGGCCGTACGCCGGGCTCATCGTTATACACACGCCCCGATGAGCCCGGAACGCGGGCCTTGCACCTCATTCACGCTTGCCCCCACACTCTGCGTGGACGCGAGCGTCAGTTCCAGCCGTTAAACCTCGATTAAAGATCAACTTGTCGATCAAAAACGCAATGCCCCTCAGCCCCTCCTTAAATTTGTTTTATCCATAAGAGCGCTCTACTCTCAGGCTGGCTGACACGTGAGCTTGAGGCGCAACTTGATGATGCTGCGATTGAAGCTGGATGAAACGTCAACGCTCTTGCCCGCACCGACCTGCACACGCCGGGTGCGCGGCGCTTCCGGCCCATTGATGAACACCACTGAACATTTGGCGTCTACGTCTCCGTAGTTATTGACGGTGATCGCCCCTGTGTCGTGATAGACGTCATGGGTGACGTAGTCGATCTTCACGCCTTGGTACTGTTTCTCCACTTCGATGGGGTACGCAAACGCCGTGACAGGCAGTATGACCAGCAGTAAACAATACAGTCGATTCATTCGGCGATCTCCGGGACGGGATTGTCAGAGTAGAACAATAGCCAGCAGTTTAAAGAGGAATGACAGCATGAAAGCGCCCCGCGTGACGCTCGACCAGTGGCGCACGTTGCAAGCCGTAGTCGATCACGGTGGTTTTGCTCAGGCCGCCGAGGCATTGCACCGCTCGCAATCATCGGTGAGTTATACCGTGGCGCGCATGCAGGAACAGCTCGGCGTGCCGTTGTTACGCATCGACGGACGCAAGGCTGTGCTGACCGAAGCCGGGGGGGTGCTGCTACGGCGCTCGCGGCAACTGGTCAAACAGGCCAGCCAGCTTGAAGACCTCGCTCACCATATGGAGCAAGGCTGGGAAGCCGAGGTCCGGCTGGTCATCGACGCCGCCTACCCGTCGGCGCGCCTGGTCAAGGCCCTGACCGCGTTCATGCCGCAAAGCCGTGGTTGCCGGGTACGCCTGCGCGAAGAGGTGCTTTCGGGCGTCGAAGAAGTGCTGCTTGAAGGCGTGGCGGACCTGGCCATCAGCGGCTACAGCATCGCGGGCCATTTGGGCACGGAAATGAGCTCCGTCGAATTCGTTGCCGTCGCGCACCCGGAACACGCCCTGCACCAGGCCAATCGCGAACTGACCTTTCACGACCTGGAAAGTCAGCTGCAGGTTGTCATTCGCGATTCAGGCCGCCAGCAACCCCGGGATTTCGGCTGGCTGGGCGCCGAGCAGCGCTGGACCGTCGGCAGCCTCGGCACCGCAGCGACCTTTGTCAGCAACGGTCTGGGCTTTGCCTGGCTGCCGCGGCACATGATCGAACGCGAACTCCGGGAAGGGCTGCTCAAGCCCCTGCCGCTGAACAAGGGCGGCAACCGCAACCCGACGTTCTATCTTTACTCCAGCAAGGACAAGCCGCTGGGGCCGGCCACGCAGATTCTGATCGACCTGATTCGCACCTTCGACACGGCCCCCTTGACCACGGCGCCCAACGCGCTGCAACAGGCCTGACAGGAATCGGCACATGGCGTTCTTCGAGCATGACGAGTGTTCACTGCACTATGAAGAGTACGGTCAGGGCGAGCCGGTCCTGCTGCTGCACGGGTTGGGGTCCAGCGGTCAGGACTGGGAATACCAGATCCCGGCGCTGGCCAGACATTACCGCGTCATCGTCATGGACATGCGCGGTCACGGTCGCTCGGACAAACCGCATGCGCACTACAGCATTCAGGCGATGAGTCACGATGTCGAGGCACTCATCGAGCACTTGCGTCTGGGGTCGGTACACCTGGTCGGCCTGTCGATGGGCGGGATGATCGGTTTTCAACTGGCGGTGGATCAGCCGTACCTGCTCAAGAGCCTGTGCATCGTCAACAGTGCTCCGCAGGTCAAGGTCCGAAGCCTCGCAGACCTCTGGCAGTGGGCCAGACGCTGGACACTGTCACGTCTGGTCAGCATGGAAACCCTTGGCAAGGCGCTGGGCAAGCTGCTGTTTCCAAAACCCGAGCAGGCCGACCTGCGGCGCAAGATGGCCGAACGCTGGGGCAGGAACGACAGACGCGCCTACCTGGCCAGCTTCGACGCCATCGTCGGCTGGGGGGTGGAGCACAAGCTGCAGCGCATCATCTGCCCGACGCTGGTCATCGCTGCCGACCATGACTACACGCCGGTATCGCTGAAAGAGGCTTACGTCAAACAGATCGCCCATGCGCGACTGGTGGTCATCAACGACTCCCGGCACGCCACACCCCTGGACCAGCCCGAGCGATTCAATAGCACGCTATTGGAATTCATCGACAGCACCGGGGTCTGAAAACCGTGCCTCATGGTTGCGCAAACCGTCGCATCAAGCACCGCGCAACCTGAAACGCCACACTGGGCAAAAAAAGCCAAACGTGTTTACCTTGCCGGCCACAGTCGATATCTCTTTTATGAAGGACGTGTTGCCACATGCTGAAAAAAATAGCCCTCACCGCCTGCTCCGTGCTGTTTGCCACCCACCTGATGGCTGCTCAAGACAAGGCCACGCATGTGGTACTCGACACCAGCTTCGGTCAGATCGAAATCGAGCTTGCAGACACCAAAGCCCCCATCAGCACGCAGAACTTCCTGGGCTACGTGGACAGCGGTTTCTACAACAACACCATTTTTCACCGCGTGATCCCGGGCTTCATGGTCCAGGGCGGCGGGTTCACTCAGCAACTGGTTCAGAAGCCGACCAAGTCTCCGATCAAGAACGAAGCCCAGAATGGTCTGCATAACGTGCGCGGCACCATCGCAATGGCACGTACCTCAGACGTGAACTCGGCCACCAGCCAGTTCTTCATCAACACCAACGACAATGCCATGCTCGACAACGGCACCCGCGACTTCGGTTATGCGGTGTTCGGCAAAGTCGTCAAGGGCATGGACGTGGTCGACAACATCGTCAACGCACGGACCGGCAACCAGAAAGGCATGCAAAACGTGCCAATGGACCCGATCCTGATCAAGTCCGCCAAGCGCGTCGACTGATCCGGAAACCTGCACCGCATGAAGCGCCCGGCTTCATGCGGTCCGGACGGGAGAGCCTCCACTTATCGAGGAGAACCCACAGCGTGTGGGTGTGATAGCCAATGCTTTATCGTCGTTTTGAACAACTGATCGATATCTTCAAAGACGCCCCTACCGCTTCCCCGCCCACCACCGTCTTCGCGTTCTACCTGTACTACCTGCGTCAAGTCTGGCCGACGTTTCTTGCATTGTTGGTCGTGGGCCTGATCGGTGCGCTGATCGAGGTGTCGCTGTTCAGCTACCTGAGCCGCATCATTGACCTGGCCCAGAACACGCCGCCCAAGGATTTTTTCAGCACCCACGGTTCCGAGCTGATCTGGATGGTGGTCGTGGCCCTGCTGCTGCGTCCGATCTTCGTCGGCCTGCACGACCTGCTGGTCCACCAGAGCATCAGCCCCGGCATGACCAACCTGATTCGCTGGCAAAACCACAGCTACGTGCTCAAACAGAGCGTCAATTTCTTTCAAAACGATTTTGCCGGGCGTATCGCCCAGCGCATCATGCAGACCGGCAACTCACTGCGTGACTCGGCCGTGCAGTCGGTGGACGCACTCTGGCATGTCCTGATCTACGCGATCAGCGCGATGGTGCTGTTCGCCGAAGCGGACTGGCGCCTGATGATCCCGCTGGGCACCTGGATTGCCGCGTTCATCCTGGCGCTGATGTATTTCGTGCCCAGGGTCAAGCAACGTTCGGTGGACTCGTCCGACTCGCGTTCCAGACTCATGGGCCGGATCGTCGACGGCTACACCAACATCACCACCCTGAAACTGTTCGCGCACTCCCATCATGAGCAGCAATACGCGCGTGAAGCGATGCGTGACCAGACCGAGAAAAGCCAGTTGGCCGGCCGGGTCGTGACGTCGATGGACACCACCATCACCACGATGAACGGCGTGCTGATCGTCACCACCACCGGCCTGGCCCTCTGGCTGTGGACCCAATCCATGATCTCGGTGGGTGCCATTGCTCTGGCCACCGGGCTGGTGATCCGCATCGTCAACATGTCCGGCTGGATCATGTGGGTGGTCAACGGCATCTTTGAAAACATCGGCACCGTGCAGGATGGTCTGGAGAGCATTTCGCAGCCGATCACCGTCAACGACAAACCCGGAGCCCTGCCGCTGAAAATCGACAAGGGCGGCGTCAGGTTCGATGGCGTCGATTTCCATTACGGCAATGGCAACGGGATCATTCACAACCTTGACCTGGACATAAAACCGGGCGAGAAGATCGGCTTGATCGGGCCGTCAGGCGCAGGCAAATCGACGCTGGTGAACCTGCTGCTGCGCATGTACGACGTGCAAGGTGGCAGGATTCTGATCGACGGCCAGGACATTTCCGACATCACTCAGGAAAGCCTGCGCGCGCAGATCGGCATGATCACTCAAGACACTTCGCTGCTGCACCGTTCGATTCGCGAAAACCTGCTGTATGGCAATCCGGATGCGACCGATGAGCAACTGTGGGAATCGATCCACAAGGCCCGCGCCGACGAGTTCATCCCGTTGCTGTCGGACTCTGAAGGCCGCACCGGTTTTGATGCGCATGTCGGTGAGCGCGGCGTCAAGCTGTCCGGCGGGCAGCGCCAGCGTATTGCGATCACGCGTGTGCTGCTCAAAGATGCACCGATCCTGATCATGGACGAAGCCACCTCGGCGCTCGACTCGGAAGTCGAAGCGGCGATTCAGGAGAGCCTGGAAACATTGATGCAAGGCAAGACGGTCATCGCCATCGCGCACCGGCTGTCGACCATCGCCCGCATGGACCGTCTGGTCGTGCTGGAAAAAGGCCAGATCGCCGAATCCGGCACCCACGCCGAGCTACTGGCCCGGGGCGGGCTGTACGCACGATTGTGGCAACACCAGACCGGCGGGTTTGTGGGGGTCGATTGAGGGCTGGGGAGGTGTGTTCAGGGCTATTCGCGAGCAAGCTCGCTCCCTCAAGGTATCCAGGAGTGCCCAGCACCGTGCAACACTTCACTTGCTCACGAAGAGGCCAGTGCAGCTGCTGAATGCCTGCGGGTCGGTTAGTCCACCTGCCGATACGGCAACGCGCTTCGTGCGTCCTCGGCATACGCCAGTACGCCGACGCGCTCCTGCTCCAGAAACTCGCTGACGGCGTCTTTCAAACCCGGATGCATCAGGTAATGCCAGGAACGGGTGATCTGCGGTTCGAAGCCGCGGATCAGCTTGTGCTCCCCCTGAGCGCCCGCGTCGAAACGTTGCAGCCCGTGGGCGATGGCGTAGTCCATGCCCTGATAGAAACAGGTCTCGAAATGCAGGCGGTCGAATTCGGCCAGACAGCCCCAGTAGCGCCCGTAAAAACTGTCGTCACCGATCAGGCTGAAAGCCATCGCCACGGGTCGTGAGCCTTGCAGGGCGATGACCACACGGATGGATTCCGGCATGCGTTCGGCCAGCAGGCTGAAGAACTCACGCGTCAGATAAGGCGCCTGCCCGCGCACTTCATAGGTATTGGAATAGCAGGCATAGACGAAGTCCCACAGCACCTCGCTCATCTGCGCGCCTTCAAGCCATTCGAACGCGATGCCCTGCCCCGCCACCTGCTCGCGCTCCTTGCGCATCTGCTTACGCTTGCGCGAACTCAATGCATCAAGAAAGTCCTGAAAGTCCCGGTAACCGCGGTTGTGCCAGTGAAACTGACAGCCGAAGCGTTGCAGCCAGCCCGGCTGCTGCTCGAGCAAGGCATCGGCGGCCGGGTCGGTGAAATTCACATGTGCGCTCGACAGCCCTTCGCTTTGCAGATACGCCGGCAGTTCGCCGAGCAACTCCAGGCCACCTTGCGGCGTTGCAGACAAAATGCGCGATCCACCGACCGGGCTGAACGGCACGGCCACCAGCAACTTGGGGTAGTAAGCGATTCCGGCGCGGCGGCAAGCGTCGGCCCAAGCGTGATCAAACACATACTCGCCGTAGGAGTGCCACTTGCGGTAGGCAGGCAATGCCGCCACCAACTGATCGTTTTCGTAGTGCAGCACATGTTCGGCACGCCAGCCGGAGCGTGGCCCGAGGCTGCCGCTGTCTTCCAGCGAACTGAGAAAGGCATGGCGCAGAAATGGCTGGTTGCCTGGCACCAGCGCATCCCACTGGGCGGGCGCGACGGTGCCGAGATTGTCGATAACGTGAACGGGCATGCAGGTTCCCCGGAGTTTGAAGACCGGCGTACGCCTCTCGACATGACCTGTGAAGAGACGACGCCCGGCCTGACACCTTATCAATCAAACCATATCGCGGGGACGAGCGCGACCGCCGTATCAGCGCTTGCGCAGAATCACGCTTCCAATCGAATAACCGGCGCCGAACGAGCTGGGTACCGCCAGCGCGCCTGCGGGCAGATCATCCTGATAGGTATGGAACGCAATGACCGAACCGGCCGAGCTGGTGTTGCCGTAGGTATCGAGAATCACCGGCGCTTCTTCGACAGTGGCTTCACGGCCCAGCAGCTTCTTGACGATCAGGTGGTTCATGCTCAGGTTGGCCTGGTGCAGCCAGAAGCGTTTCACATCACTGATGTTGATGCCGTTGTCCTGCAGGTGCGCGCTGACCAGTTCGGCGACCATCGGGCACACCTCACGGAACACTTTGCGCCCTTCCTGCACGAACAGCTTGTCCGGTGCGTTCTGGCCCTCGTCCGCGGTGCGGTTGAGGAAGCCGAAGTTGTTGCGGATGTTATTGGAAAACTTCGTCAGCAAACGGGTACTGACGATATCGAATTGATAAGGCGAGGTGGCAAGGTCTGCCCGCTCGACCACCACGGCCGTCGCGCCATCACCGAAAATGAAATGGCTGTCGCGGTCACGAAAATTCAAATGCGCGGTGCAGATCTCCGGGCTGATGACCAGCAAGGCACGGGCCTGACCAAGTTGCACACTGTTGCAGGCGGCCTGAATGCCGAACGTTGCCGAAGAACAGGCAACGTTCATGTCGAAACCGTAGCCTGCAACGCCCAGCGCTTCCTGAATCTCGATAGAGATCGCCGGATAAGCCCGTTGCAGGTTCGAACACGCGACGATCACACCGTCGATGTCTGCTGCCGTCTTGCCTGCGCGCTGCAAGGCCTGTTCAGCGGCTGCAACACCCATCTGGCAGAGGATCGACTGTTCGTCATTACCGCGTTCCGGCAAGTGGGGCTTCATGCGTTGCGGGTCGAGAATGCCCTGCTTGTCCATCACGAAGCGGCTTTTGATGCCTGACGCCTTCTCGATGAACGCAGCGCTGGACTCGCTGAGCGCCTCCACCTCGCCGCGCTCGATGGCGGCCGCGTTCTCACTGTTGAACTGTGCAACCCAGGCATTGAAAGACTGCACCAGCTCTTCATTGGAAATGCTGTTGGCCGGGGTAAACAGGCCTGTGCCGCTGATGACGACGTCGTACACGGTCGTTCCTCTCTTATTGAGTTGCAGGTAATACCTGCTCAGGCATGGCATCCGAAGACCCGCGCGTTATCGGGACCCACGTACCCATGCGACTGTAAAAGCTGCCCGCAGGAGGAGCAGCGTTTCATGACACGGTGAAGACAGGCGCGGAGTGTGCCATAGAGCCCGGTTTTGGCGCTATCGGCCAATGAATATCGACCCGATAGACGCTTTTGGGTAAACGCGTGCCCGGCTTGGGATCAGCCCTCCACCTGGCTCCACTGCTTGCTCAACCGTTTGTCCGACACCGGCATTTTGGTGCCCAGTTGTTGCGCGAACAGCGAGACACGATATTCCTCCATCCACCAGCGATACAGCGCCAGCTCCGGGTCGCGCTTGCCTTCCTGAGCGTGCTTGTCGGCACGCGCCTGATACTGCGCCCAGAGGCCCGCCAGCTCGAGGCTCCACACCCGGTCCTTCTGCACCTGACCCGGCAGTTTTTCCAGGCGCATCTCGATGGCTTTCAGGTAGCGCGGCAATTCCTTGAGCCAGAGCGCCGGGGTTTCCCGCACGAAGCCGGGGTACACCAGCTTGCCCAGTTGCGCCTTGATGTCATTGAGCGCAACGGCCTGCGACAGGTCGATCTTGCCCTTGAAACGCTTTTGCAGACCGTGCCACAGCTTGAGGATTTCCAGGGTCAGCTTCGCAAGCCGCTCGGCGTGTTCGGTCCAGTCGGCACGCTTGCGCTCGGCCAGCGACAGCAGACCGGCACCGTCACGTGGCAGCTCGGCCTCGCCTTCCAGCACGCAGCTGTCGAGACTGGCCAGCAGGATGTCCTCGATCAGCGCATCAATGCGCCCCAGTTCACGGTGCAGCAAGCCCAGTTCGGTCTGACCCGGCAATTTGTTGCGCAGAAACTTTGCCGGCTCGGCCAGTTGCTGCAACAGCAAACGCTGCAAGGCGCGGCGGTGCTGGTACTCGGCTTCGGCCTGGGTAGAAAACCGGCCTTCCTTGACCGCACCGCCCTCTTCGACCAGCGCCGGGTAGACCGTCATCGACAGCCCGGCAATGTTCTGTTGCGTCTTCTGTGCCACCGCAGCAAAGGCCTTGGCCTGCACCGGCTGCTGGCTTTTAGCGGTTTGCGGCACGGCCAGTGCGGCCTGACTCGCCTCGGCAAAACGCGCCGTCAGCTCGTCCAGGTCACGGCCTTCACCGAGAAACTTGCCCGCGCCATCGACGATTTCCAGGTTCATCTTCAGGTGGCCTTCAAGCTGCTGGGCAGCCTCGGCCCAGGCTTCGTCGCTGACCCGTGCCCCGGTCATGCGCAGCAGCTCGCGACCCAGCGCCTGCGGCAGCGAACCTTCACCAAAGGTGATGCGTTGCAGCGCCGCCTTGATGAAGTCCGGGACCGGTACGAAATTCTTGCGCACCGCTTTGGGCAGGTTGCGGACCAGCGCAATGCACTTGGTCTCCAGCAACCCCGGCACCAGCCATTCCAGACGCTCGGCAGGCAGTGACAGCAGCAACGGCGCGGGCACGCGCAGGGTAACGCCGTCACGCGGGTGATTGGGCTCGAAGTGGTAACTCAGCGACAGGCTCAGATCGCCCAGGCGCAAGGTGTCGGGGTACTGCGCCGCCGTGACTTCACTGGCCTCGCGGGCCAGCACGTCCTCTTCGCGCATGATCAGCAACTGCGGGTTCTTCTGGCTTTCGGTCTTGTACCAGCTGTCGAACGTGGCTGTCTGGTGAATCTCGGCCGGGATCCGCGCCTCGTAGAAACCGTACAGCGTGTCTTCGTCAGCCAGAATATCGCGACGTCGGGCCTTGGCTTCCAGTTCATCGAGCTGTTCGAGCAAGCGGGTGTTGGCGCTCAGGCACTTGGCCCGGGACAGAATATCGCCCCGCACCAGCCCTTCGCGAATGAACAGCTCGCGCGACACCACCGGGTCGATAGGGCCGTAATGCACAGGACGTCGACCGACCACGATCAGACCGAACAGGGTGATCTGCTCGAACGCCACGACCTGCCCGCGCTTCTTCTCCCAATGCGGCTCGAAATGGTTCTTTTTGATCAGGTGCCCGGCGAGCGGCTCGATCCAGTCCGAATCGATTTTGGCCACCATGCGCGCGTACAGCTTGGTGGTCTCGACCAACTCGGCAGCCATCAACCACTGCGGGCGTTTTTTGCCCAGCCCTGAGGACGGATGAATCCAGAAGCGTCGCTGGCGCGCACCAAGGTAATCGCCTTCGTCGGCTTTCTGCCCGACCTGGCTCAACAGGCCGGACAGAATGGCCTTGTGAAATTTCGGGTAATCCGCCGGTTCTTTGTTGACCGTCAATTGCAGGTCGCGGCAGATCAGGCTCAATTGCCGATGGGAATCACGCCACTCGCGCAGGCGCAGGTAATTCAGGAAGTTGCGTCGACACCAGTTGCGCAACGGACTGGCCGTCAGCGCCTGGCGCTGCTCCTCAAAACCGCGCCACAGATTGACCAGCCCGGCGAAATCCGAATCGGCGTCTTTCCATTGCGCGTGGGCCTGGTCGGCGGCCTGCTGGCGCTCGGGTGGACGCTCGCGCACATCCTGCACGGACATGGCACTGGCCACGATCAGCACTTCTTGCAGGCTGCCCTGCTTTGCAGCTTCCAGCAGCATGCGCCCCATGCGCGGGTCTACCGGCAGGCGCGCCAGTTGACGGCCCAGCGGGGTCAACTGATTCTCGCGATTGACTGCCGACAGTTCCTGCAACAGGTTGAAGCCGTCGCTGATCGCTTTGCCATCCGGCGGTTCGATGAACGGAAAATCGGTGATCTCGCCCAGACGCAGGTGCAGCATCTGCAAGATAACGGCGGCCAGGTTGGTGCGCAGAATCTCGGGATCGGTGAATTCGGGGCGGCCGTTGAAATCTTCTTCGCTGTACAGCCGCACGCACAGACCGGGCTCGACACGCCCGCAACGGCCCTTGCGCTGGTTGGCGCTGGCCTGCGACACGGCTTCGATCGGCAGGCGCTGGACCTTGGCGCGGTAGCTGTAGCGGCTGATCCGCGCCGTACCGGTGTCGATCACATACCGAATGCCCGGCACGGTCAGCGAGGTTTCCGCCACGTTGGTGGCCAGCACCACGCGACGGCCGGGGTGCGACTGAAAGATGCGCTGCTGTTCGGCGGGTGAAAGCCGTGCATACAGCGGCAGAATCTCGGTGTGCCTGAGCTGGGCCTTGCGCAGCATTTCGGCGGCGTCGCGAATCTCGCGTTCGCCGGGCAAGAACACCAGCACATCGCCAGGGCTCTTGCGCTCGCTGCGTTCAAAGTCAGCAAGCTCTTCCAGTGTGGCCAGAATCGCCTGATCGACGGTCAGGTCGTCTTCGACGCTGTTGCCTTCTTCGTCCTGCTCGCTGGTCAGCGGTCGATACCAGACATCCACCGGGAACGTGCGGCCAGACACTTCAATCACTGGCGCATCGTTGAAATGCTCGGAAAAGCGCTGCAGGTCGATGGTTGCAGAGGTGATGATGACTTTGAGGTCCGGGCGACGCGGCAGCAGGGTTTTCAGGTAGCCGAGCAGGAAGTCGATGTTCAGGCTGCGCTCGTGGGCTTCGTCAACAATGATCGTGTCGTAGCGCTCAAGAAAGCGGTCGTGCTGGGTTTCGGCCAGCAGAATGCCGTCGGTCATCAGCTTGATCAGGGTATTGCTGTCGCTCTGATCCTCGAAACGCACTTGATAACCGACCAGCGCGCCCAGCGGTGTGCCGATTTCTTCGGCCACCCGGCTCGCCACACTGCGGGCTGCAATCCGGCGCGGCTGCGTATGCCCGATCAGCCCATGCTGGCCGCGACCGATTTCCAGGCAGATCTTCGGCAACTGGGTGGTTTTCCCCGAGCCGGTCTCGCCTGCAATGATCAGCACCTGATGCTTGAGCAACGCCTCTTTGATTTCGTCACGCTTGGCGGCAATCGGCAGGTTGTCGTCATAACGAATCGCCGGCACGCTCTCCCGCCGCGCTGTCACCTGCGCGCACGACGCCTGAACCCGAGCCACCCACTGCGCCAGCTTCGCCTCGTCAGGCTTCTTGCGCAGCTCGTGCAACTGGCGACGCAGACGATGGCGTTCGCTGATCATCGCTTGGTCGAGGTTTTTCAGGAGTTGGTCGATAGAGGGCGATTCGTCGGTCATCAGGTGCGCAGGGTCTTTTCAAATGGCAGGTGCGGATTGTCGCAGATTGCGGTGGGTTGTGACGATGATCTGCTCCTCAGACGGTCACGGGTGGTTGGTATGACCATCGGCACGAGAATGCCTTGACCATCGTTCCCACGCTCCGCGTGGTAACGCCTGTCTGGACGCTCTGCGTCCGATCCTGAATGCGCAGTGCAGCGCAGCCTTTGACGCGGAGCGATACGAAAGGCATGCCGACGCGGAGCATCGGCACGAGAGTCAGTTGAATTAGAAGATGAACAAGGCGCGTGAAAGCAAATGCGGTTTCAGACCCACTGCCCTACTTCTTCACGCCCAGCTTCTTCAATTCCTCATCACGCAGTTCGCGACGCAGGATCTTGCCGACGTTGGTGGTCGGCAGAACGTCGCGGAATTCGACGCTGCGCGGCACTTTGTAGCCGGTCAGGTTGGCGCGCATGTGCTCCATAACCTGGTCCTTGGTCAGCGTGACGCCCGGCTTGGCGACGACGAAAACCTTGATGCTTTCACCCGACTTCTCGTCCGGCACGCCGATGGCCGCGCATTGCAGCACACCCGGAAGCGTGGCCAGCACGTCTTCCAGCTCGTTGGGGTACACGTTGAAGCCGGAGATCAGAATCATGTCTTTCTTGCGATCGACAATCCGGATATAGCCGTCAGGCTGAATGATCGCGATGTCACCGGTCTTGAGCCAGCCATCGCTGTCGATCATTTCGTCGGTGGCGTCCTGGCGCTGCCAGTAGCCTTTCATGACCTGCGGGCCTTTGATGCACAGCTCGCCGGTGTCACCGAACGCCAGCTCGTTGCCGGCGTCATCGATGACTTTGCACAGCGTCGAAGGCACCGGAATGCCGATGGTGCCCATCTGAATGTTCTGCGACGGATTGACCGTAGCGACCGGGCTGGTCTCGGTCATGCCGTACCCTTCGCAGATGGGGCAATCGGTCACCTGTTTCCAGCGTTCGGCGGCCGCCTGTTGCAAGGCCATGCCACCGGAGAGCGTGACTTTCAAGGCCGAGAAATCAAGGTTGCGAAAGCCCTCGTTATTGCACAGCGCCACGAACAGCGTATTGAGGCCGACAAACCCGCTGAACTTCCATTTCGACAGCTCTTTGACCATTGCCGGCAGGTCGCGCGGGTTGCTGATCAGGATATTGTGGTTACCCAGCAGCATCATCGCCATGCAGTGAAAGGTGAAGGCGTAGATGTGATAAAGCGGCAAGGGCGTGATGAGGATTTCACAGCCCTCATCCAGGTTGGAGGCCATCAACGCCCGGCATTGCAGCATGTTGGCGATCAGGTTGCGGTGGGTCAGCATTGCGCCCTTCGCCACACCGGTGGTGCCGCCAGTGTATTGCAGCACCGCCACATCGCCACTGCCAGGCGCAACGTCGGTGACCGGTTGACCGCGCCCCTTGCCGAGTACGTCATTGAACCTGATGGCGTGCGGCAAGTGATACGCCGGGACCATTTTCTTCACGTACTTGATGACGCTGTTGATCACCAGCCTTTTGAGTGGCGACAGCATATCGGCCACTTCAGTGACGATGACATGCTTTATCCGGGTCTTGGGCACGACCTTTTCGGCCAGATGCGCCATGTTGGCCAGGCACACCAGCGCCTTGGCGCCGGAATCGTTGAACTGATGTTCCATTTCCCGCGCGGTGTACAGCGGGTTGGTATTGACCACGATCAGGCCGGCGCGAATGGCACCAAAGACGGCGATCGGGTATTGCAATACGTTGGGCAGCTGCACGGCGATGCGGTCGCCCGGCTGCAGATCGGTGTCCTGCTGAATCCAGGCGGCGAACGCGCCGGACAGCTCGTACAGCTCACCGTAAGTGATCGTCTTGCCCAGATTGCTGAACGCCGGTTTGTCAGCGAAACGCTGGCAGGACTGCTTCAGGACCGCCTGGACGTTCGGGTACTCGTCAGGATTTATATCGGCCGGAATGCCGGACGGGTACTTATCCTTCCAGAAGTTTTCAATCATTCAGCCAGCTCCGTAGCGATCGCGAATTCTTCACATCGCTTCGAGCGATGATTTTCTTGTATCTGGGATGATCCAGTAGACGCTTTTCCGCTTCATGACTGATCAAAAAGCGCGCCGAGAGTAGCAGCTTTGTAAAAGGCCGCCTAGATGCAATAGAGGGCCAACCAGTCACCAAAAAGACCAAAACACGAACATCAGTCACTTTCGGGACGGAACCCCCACGGCGGCAGACTCTGCGAAAACGACCGGACCATAGGGTTTGAAGTGTTATTCAGGGCCTTTCGAGGGGCGATGACCTCGAACGCGGCACACTTCAAACCCCGCCACAGAGACGGGAAGACTTACGGATTGAGAGACGATTCCTACAATCAAGCGAGATCCCTGAGCGCCCGCCGCAGAATCTTGCCCACGGGCGTCATCGGCAATGAGTCTCGCAGGACGATCTGTTTGGGGACCTTGTAGGCCGTGAAATTCTCTTTGCAGAACGTCTTGAGTTCCTCAACGCTGACCCCCGAATCCCGTGGCACGACAAACAGCTTCACCGCCTCCCCGGAGCGCTCGTCCGGCACACCGATGCAGGCGCAACTGGCGACTTTCGGGTGAGCCATGACCACGTCTTCGATTTCGTTGGGGTAGACATTGAAGCCGGACACGATGATCAGGTCCTTCTTGCGGTCCACAATGCTGACAAAACCGTCGGCGCCGATCACCGCAATGTCGCCGGTCTTGAACCAGCCGTCGGCGCCCAGAGACTCGGCAGTGGCATCAGGCTGGTTCCAGTAGCCTTTCATGACCTGCGGCCCCTTGATGCACAACTCGCCGCGCTCGCCGAAGGGCAACTCGGTGCCCTCGTCATCGATGATTTTCATCGCCGTGCCCGGCACCGGAATACCGACCGTGCCCAGGCGCGCCAGCGAGCCATACGGATTGGCACTGGCAACCGGTGACGTTTCGGTCAGGCCATACCCCTCGACAATCGTGCAGCCGGTCATCTGCAACCAACGCTCGGCCGTGGCCTTGACCAGCGCCGTGCCACCGGAGTTGGTGCTTTTCAGCGACGAGAAATCCAGCTTGCTGAATTCCGGATGGTTCATGAGCGCCACGAACAGCGTGTTGAGGCCGACCATCGCCGTGAACTTCCATTTGCGCAGTTCTTTGACGAAGCCGCTGATATCGCGAGGGTTGGTGATCAGGATGTTGTGGTTGCCACTGAGCGTCATGCACATGCAATGCGCCGTGAATGCATAGATGTGATAAAGCGGCAACGGCGCGACCATCACCTCGCCGCCCTCTTCGAACGCAGGGCCGCCTTCGGGAAGTTGCTGGCGCATGCAGGCATAGACCTGCTGCATATTGGCGACCAGATTGCCGTGGGTCAGCATTGCGCCCTTGGCCAGGCCTGTCGTGCCGCCGGTGTATTGCAGCACGGCGATATCATCCAGCCCCTGCGGGACAGGCTCGATACGGCTGTCGCGCCCGAGCCGCAGGGCACGCTTGAAGCCGACAGCCTGGGGCAGTTGAAACGCGGGGACCAGCTTCTTGACCTTGTCGACAATGGTATTGACCAGCCACCCTTTGGCCGCCGACTGCATGTCACCCATTTTGACTTCGATCAGGTATTCGATGGCCGTGTCCGGAAGCACTTCCTGCACCAGCTTGCCGAACAGGTTGAGGTACACCAGCGCCTTGGCGCCCGAGTCCTGAAACTGATGGCGCATCTCGCGTGCGGTGTACAGCGGGTTGGTGTTGACCACGATCAGCCCGGCCCGCATCGCACCGAATACCGCGATCGGGTACTGCAGAAGGTTGGGCATCTGTACCGCAATGCGGTCGCCCGGCACCAGTTGCGTGTGCTGTTGCAGATACCCGGCAAACGCAGCGGAATGATGATCGAGTTCAGCGTAGGTCAGCGTCACCCCCATGTTGCTGAAGGCAGGGCGATGTGCGAATTTCTTGCAACTGCGATCAAACACATCGATGACCGATTGATAGGCTCGCAGATCCACCTCGGCGTCGACCCCGGCGGGACGTTTGTCATTCCAGAAATCAGCGTTCATTGTTTTTATCCTCTTCCCTGCCTATGCCTGGCCCGACGTTAGCAGTTAAAAGGCAGCAGGCAAATCGTCACCCGAGCGTCATCAGCGGCATGAATCTCGTCGCTGTTCAGACTGCAATCTGCCGCTCGCTATACACTGACCGGCGCAGGCCCCGAAGCCGACGTCGGTTGGCAGCGCGCCAGTGCCGTGAAAGCCCTGTTTTCAAGCCCGTGGCTTATTATTCGTGGCGAATGTGATCCGGTGAGCCTCAACAAACGTCTGAATGATCTTGCCGGTGTATTGGCAGTAGTGAGTCATCAAGTGTTACAAAACACGGTCTATTAACGGCGCGACCCAAGGGCGCGGCTACGCAGGTCGAATGAACGGCCAGCTTCAACTCATTTTCATTGTCAGGACAGCCACATGACTCAAGTCACCAACACGCCCTACGAAGCCCTTGAAGTCGGTCAGACCGCCAGCTACAGCAAGAAAGTGGAAGAGCGTGACATCCAGTTGTTCGCCGCCATGTCCGGTGACCACAACCCGGTCCATCTGGACGCCGAATACGCCGCCAAGACCATGTTCAAGGAGCGTATCGCCCACGGCATGTTCAGTGGCGCGCTGATCAGCGCTGCGGTCGCCTGTGAGCTGCCTGGCCCGGGCACCATTTATATCGGTCAACAGATGACCTTCCAGAAGCCCGTGAAACTGGGCGACACCCTGACGGTGCGCCTGGAGATTCTGGAAAAACTGCCTAAATTCCGCGTTCGTATCGCCACCCGCGTTTTCAACCAGAACGATGAACTGGTTGTGGACGGCGAAGCTGAAATCCTCGCCCCGCGCAAACAGCAGACCGTCGACCTGACTGTACTGCCCGAGATCACGTTCGGCTGATACCGAAGGCAAGCGCGTGTCCGGACGACACGCGCGCAAGACTCGCTTGTGGCATGAGCACAAATTCATGATGCACCCGGAACTCTTTTCCTGCGCTTTCCACTCAGGGAACACGCAGCACGTTGCTGTCCGGGATCACGAATTGTTCATTCCCACAGGCGGGAACATCAGCCATGAATACGATCAACAGAAATTACTACCCCGTCTCCGGGCTGTCTCCCCAGGCCCTCAACCCAGAGACTGACAGTCATCCGCCGAGCGAACGCAAACCGGACCACACCGGCAACCAGATCGATTTCAGCCCGCCGCAACACGCAACGGGTGTGCAGTCACCGCTCGACACCCTGAGTTCCCGCCTTCAAACACCCGCCACGAACGCCTCTTCGACCGGGCATGAAAACACCGTCGAATTGCTGCTGAACAAGCTGGTAGAGGCCATTCGCAACGTCCTCAAAGACCTGTTTTCCAGGTCGCCGGCAAATCAGCCAGACAGCCCGACGCCTGCGCAGGCTCGACGCGAACAGGCACCGACCGCCTCTCAACCGGCATCGTCGCCTTCGACCGCATCCCCCGCATCGCCGTCAGTGGCCCAAGGCAACACAGAAAAGCCCTTTGTGGTGCAGAACGATCATCCAGCGGATGCGTCAGCCAAATTAACTGCGGCCCCTGCGCTGCAGAAAACGTCAGCGCCTGCCGCCGACAAACCTGACGCCGCAGAAAAAGTGGCAAAACCCGCAGCGCCTGCCGCTCATGGCCTGGGGGCGGACATGTCGGGCATGGTCGGTTTCGCCAAAGAAGCCAACACCACCGGCGGCAACGATGGCGATGTCGTCACCGTCAATACCGTGGCAGACCTCAAGAAGAACATGGAAGACGACACGGCCCGCACCATTCGCCTCGGTGCCAACCTGACCGCCGACAGCAAAGTGACCATCAACTTCGGTGCCAACAAAACCCTGCTGGGCACCGACAAGGGCAACAGCCTGCATAACATCTACCTGGCCAGTGGCAAAAACGCAGGCAATGACATTTTCCAGAACCTGAACTTCACCCATGACAGCCGTTACCGCGAAAACGGTGACATGCAGATGTTCATCAGCAGCGGCCAGAAATACTGGATCGACCACAACACCTACACCGGCACCAAGGATCAGAACCCCAAGGGGCTGGATAAACTGCTCTATGTGGGCGGGACGGCGGACAAGGTCAGCCTGACCCATTCAAAATTTCAGAACAACGAATATGGCGTGATCCTCGGCCAGCCGGACGACTCCCCTGCCGCCAGGGCCGAGTACAGGGGCTACCCGCAAATGACCATCGCCAACAACGCGTTCAACAACCTCGACGTGCGGGCACCTGGCCTGATGCGTCATGGCGATTTTGACGTGTACAACAACAAGGTCGACAACTTCCACCTCGGCTTCACCGCGACCGGGGACGCAAACATCCTGTCGCAGGCCAACTATTTCGAAAAAGGCGTGGATGTCTCCAACAAGGCCAGCAACGCCGGTGTGCTGGATGACTACGGCGACGCCCACTTCAAAGACATCGGCAGCAATGTCAGCTTCACCCAGAAATCACCGGTAACAGCCTGGACCCCGAGCTACCAGCGGCACGTCATGACAGCAGAAGAGACGAAAGACTATGTAGAGGCCAACGCAGGGGCAAAAACGGTAGGCTGACAGCCCGGGCACTTGATGCCACAGCCGACGCGCAGACGAAAAAAAGGGCGACCGGAGTCGCCCCAAATGCCTTGCGTGCTCGTGTCAATGACCGACGCCCCTCGGTCTTTTTTGATGCCGCCTGGCAACGCCGCTGTGATGCCCCTCACAGCGCGTTCAGTGGGCTCAGATTAATCGCAGTTGTAACGGCGCGCGTTGATCCAGATCAGTTCTCTGGCCGTCGGGCAGACGTTGAGAATCGACCCGATCAACGGGGCAAGGAAGGGATCAGCGTTTTTTCGGTTTTTTCTTGGGCTTCTTGCTGCTCAACGGCATCGCCTGCTCGAAGGCGTTGCGCACTTCGTTGAGGCGTTTATCGTTCAGATCGTGAATGCGCCTGGCGCGCTCGGCACCCAGGTCGATCAGTTTTTCATCATCGCTCATGACTTGCCGCTCTCGAACACCGGAATCAGCGCCAATAATGCTTAATCACATCGGCCATGACCAGCGCGGATCCGGCGATTTTCGCGGTCAGACCTGAATATCCACCCAGAGTCCCTGGCGCGGCTCGTCGTCGATGAGCGGTACAACCGGAACGGTGTTGTCTGCGTTCAGGGAATCACCCGGAACGACCAGGCCCTGATACTCCTCCGCTTCTTCGGAGGATCGGCCCTGCTGCTGTTGCTGACGCTGCTGCTCTTCACGCAACAGTAATGCGCTGCGTTCAGCATCCTCGTTGTGCAGATCGATGGACGTCTCGTTAGAGCTCTTCTCCACGGCCGCGACAGGCGGGATGTCCGGCATGCGTTTGGCCGGGTCCAGCTGTGATGTCACGGGCACCACACTTAGCGGAAGCATAGGTTGCAGCATGGTTATATCCTCTTACCGGGGTGTCGGCCGTGCGCTCGGCAACTTGAACCGGGCTGGCATGGTTTGCAGTAATTTAGGGTCTTTTTGGACTGCACTGAGTGAAATAAGTGTCATGGAACCAAAAATCAAAATGCGGTCGGCGCACGATCTGAGGTTTTTTCACGTCGCCTTTGGTCTTCGGGGCGCGTTCCGTTAACATAGTCAGCTTTTTCAAGCGGGAGACAGGCAGCATGGCGCAGCAGTATCAACCGGGGCAACGCTGGATTAGCGACAGCGAAGCCGAGCTGGGTTTGGGCACCGTTCTGGCACAGGACGGCCGCTTGTTGACCGTGCTCTATCCGGCCACTGGCGAAACACGCCAGTACGCACTGCGTAATGCACCGCTGACCCGCGTGCGTTTCTCGCCGGGCGATGTGATCACTCACTTCGAAAACTGGAAAATGACCGTTCGCGAAGTTGACGACGTCGATGGCCTGCTGGTCTACCACGGCCTGAACGCGCAGAACGAAGTGGTCACGCTGCCGGAAACCCAGCTGTCCAACTTCATCCAGTTCCGCCTGGCAACCGACCGCCTGTTCGCAGGGCAGATCGACCAGTTGTCCTGGTTCTCGCTGCGTTACAACACCCTCGAACACACCAGCCGCCAGTTGCAGTCCTCGCTCTGGGGCCTGGGGGGCGTGCGGGCGCAACCTATCGCGCACCAGTTGCACATCGCCCGTGAAGTCGCCGACCGCATCGCACCACGCGTATTGCTGGCCGACGAAGTGGGCCTGGGCAAGACCATCGAAGCCGGTCTGATCATTCATCGCCAATTGCTGTCGGGGCGCGCCAACCGCGTGCTGATTCTGGTGCCGGAAAACCTTCAGCATCAGTGGCTGGTGGAGATGCGTCGCCGCTTCAACCTGCAGGTTGCGCTGTTCGACGCCGAACGCTTCATGGAAAGCGATGCCGGCAATCCGTTCGAAGACACCCAACTGGCGCTGGTTGCGCTGGAATGGCTGGTCGAAGACGAAAAGGCTCAGGATGCCCTGTTCGCGGCGGGCTGGGACTTGATGGTGGTCGACGAAGCGCACCACCTGGTCTGGCACGAAGACAAGGCCAGCCGCGAGTACTCGCTGGTCGAGCAACTGGCCGAGGTCATTGCCGGCGTGCTGCTGCTGACCGCTACCCCGGAGCAACTGGGCCAGGACAGCCACTTTGCACGCCTGCGCCTGCTCGACCCGAACCGTTTCCACGACCTGAAAGCCTTCCGCGCCGAGAGCGAAAACTATCGCCCGGTGGCGCAGGCCGTTCAAGAGCTGCTCGACAAGGGCAAACTGTCCGCTGCCGCGCAGGACACCATTCGCGGGTTCCTGGGCGCCGAAGGCGAGACGCTGCTCGCTGCCGTCAATACCGGTGACGACGAAGCCAAGGCGCGCCTGATTCGCGAATTGCTGGACCGTCATGGCACGGGCCGCGTGCTGTTCCGTAACACCCGCGCCGCCGTGCAGGGTTTCCCGGAGCGCAAGCTGCACCCTTATCCGCTGCCCTGCCCTGTCGAATACCTTGAGTTGCCGGTGGGCGAGCATGCCGACCTCTACCCTGAAGTGAGCTTCCAGGCGCATTCGGACGTCAGCGAAGAAGAACGCTGGTGGCGTTTCGACCCGCGCGTCGACTGGCTGATCGATACGCTCAAGATGCTCAAGCGCGTCAAGGTGCTGGTCATCTGCGCCCATGCCGAAACCGCTATGGACCTGGAAGACGCACTGCGTGTGCGCTCCGGCATTCCGGCCACGGTGTTCCACGAAGGCATGAACATTCTCGAGCGCGACCGCGCCGCTGCGTATTTCGCGGACGAAGAGTTCGGCGCTCAGGTACTGATCTGTTCGGAAATCGGCAGTGAAGGCCGCAACTTCCAGTTTTCCCACCATCTGGTCCTGTTCGATCTGCCGTCGCACCCGGACCTGCTGGAGCAGCGCATCGGCCGTCTGGACCGGATCGGCCAGAAGCACACCATTGAACTGCACGTACCGTTCCTCGAAACCAGCCCGCAGGCGCGCCTGTTCCAGTGGTATCACGAAGCGCTCAACGCCTTCCTCAATACCTGCCCGACCGGTAACGCCTTGCAGCACCAGTTCGGACCGCGTCTGTTGCCGCTGCTCGAAAGCGGTGACGATGACGAATGGCAAGGCCTCATCAATGAAGCCCGTGCCGAGCGCGAGCGTCTGGAAAGCGAACTGCACACCGGCCGCGACCGCCTGCTGGAACTCAACTCCGGCGGTGCCGGTGAAGGCGAGGCACTGGTCGAAGCGATCCTCGATCAGGATGACCAGTTCAGCCTGCCGATCTATATGGAAACCCTGTTCGACGCTTTTGGCATCGACAGCGAGGACCACTCGGAAAACGCCCTGATCCTCAAGCCGAGCGAAAAAATGCTCGACGCCAGCTTCCCGCTGGGTGACGACGAAGGCGTGACCATCACGTACGACCGCAATCAGGCGCTGTCTCGCGAAGACATGCAGTTCATTACCTGGGAACACCCGATGGTTCAGGGCGGCATGGACCTGGTGCTGTCCGGTTCGATGGGCAACACCGCCGTGGCGCTGATCAAGAACAAGGCGTTGAAGCCGGGCACGGTGCTGCTGGAGCTGATTTACGTCAGTGAGGTGGTTGCGCCGCGTTCATTGCAACTGGGGCGTTATCTGCCGCCTGCCGCCCTTCGCTGCCTGCTTGATCCGAACGGCAATGATCTGTCGAGCCGCGTGTCGTTCAATACTCTTAACGACCAGCTCGAGAGCGTGCCACGCGCCAGCGCCAACAAGTTCATTCAGGCACAGCGTGATCTGCTGACGCCGAGGATCAACGCGGGCGAAGAAAAAATCACGCCGAAGCACGCTGAACGCGTGGCCGAGGCCCAGCGTCGTCTGGCAGCCGATACCGAAGAGGAACTGGCCCGCCTGACGGCATTGCAGGCGGTCAACCCGACCGTGCGCGACAGTGAACTGGTTGCCTTGCGCACCCAGCGCGAACAAGGCCTGGCGATGCTTGAAAAAGCCGCGTTGCGCCTGGAAGCGATTCGGGTGCTGGTCGCGGGTTGAAACCACGCTAACGCTCGTCCCCATGCTTTGCGTGGGGATGCATTTCGTGACGCTCCGCGTCACAAAGTGGCCTCTGCAAAACGTCATGCCTTACTTGAAACCGTTGCTAAAAAGCGCTTTTTTGCCGCGATGGTACTGACGACGCAGAGTGCGACGTAAGTGACGGCTGAGTCCTGGCGCTGATCCGGGGGTAGCCTGGCAGGACGCCAGGCTAGCCGCACCGGGCCATGGATGGCCCGTTGCGGCGACCCCCGGATCAGTGACAGGGCGAAGGAACCCGACGAAGTCGGGCCGGAAACGGAGCCAAGGGCTTTGGTTACTTTGGCCCCATCAAAGTAACTCGCCGAGGGGCGAAAAGGTGACCTGAGTCGACCCCCAGCCTATCTGATATCGCAGCACCGCCGTGTGACGCAGAGCGTCACTCGATGCATGCCTACACAGAGCATAGGCACGAGACTCAGCCAGCATCACTCAGCGTCTGGCCACCACAATCCCCTCCTCCAGCCCCGCCACTGGCTGTTCAGCCACCATCCGCGCCTTCATCCGTTCGGCATCCCGGCTGAAACAGCGTGAGGCCTGGTACAGAAACAACAGGGTCAGGAACAGCGCTGCCGGGATCAGGTACATGGCATCGTGCAGCCCGATGGCCTTGAAGCTTTCATTCATCACCTCGACACCCGCCAAAGCCATCGCCGAATGGGCGAAGTGATCAGACAGCAGGCCGACCACCACCGGGCCGAGGCCTCCACCCAGCAGGTAAAGACCGGCGAAAAACAGCGCCATGGCCGTTGCCCGCAAACGCGGCTCGACCACGTCCTGGATCGCGGTGTAGACGCAGGTGTAAAAGTTGTAGGCAAACAGCCAGCCCAGACTGAAAACGCCCACGAACACGCCGATTTCGATACGCCCTGCGTGCAACGCGTAGCCTGTCGCCAGCGCGGCCACCAGCATGCTGAACGTCGCGAACAACAGCCTTCCGTTAGGAGAGCGCTGATGCAGCTTGTCGGCTATCCAGCCGCCGAGGGTCAGACCGATCAACCCGGTGACACCGACGATGACGCCCGTTGCAACGGCGGCTTCCTGCAACGGCAGCAGGAAATAACGCTGCAGCATGGGCACCATGAATGAGTTGCAGGCGTAGGTCGCAAAGTTGAAGGTCAGGCCACCCAGCACCAGCCAGCGAAAGGTCGGGATCGACAAGACGCGGCGGATCGGCTTGTCGATCTTTACCTCGGACATGCGCACGTCTTCAGCCGCGCCGCGCCGGGGCTCTTTGATGAAGAAGATGAACACGGCCAGCAATAAGCCTGGAAACGCTGCAATGAAGAACGGTGCCCGCCAGCTGTCAAACGCCTTGACCATTGCACCGATGGTGAAGAACGCCAGCAGCAGCCCCAACGGCAGCCCCAGCATGAACAGCCCCATGGCCCGCGCCCGTCGATGGGCTGGGAACAGATCACCGATCAAGGAGTTGGCGGCAGGCGCATAGCTGGCCTCGCCGATGCCAACCCCCATGCGGACCAGCAGAAACGTCCAGAAACTGCCCACCATGCCGTTGACCGCCGTCAACCCGCTCCAGACCGCCAGGCCGCAGCCCATGAGCTTCTTGCGTGAGCCGTTGTCGGCCATGCGCCCCAGCGGCAGCCCGGCGATGGCGTAAACCAGCGTGAACGCAGTGCCCAGCATCCCCAACTGAAAGTCGCTCAGGTGCCACTCCAGCCTGATGGGCTCGACGATGATCGCAGGGATGGTGCGATCAAAGAAATTGAACAGGTTGGCCAGAAACAACAGGAACAGAACACGCCAGGCGTTGGCAGCCTGGGTAGCGTTTTGCGGCTGGGGCTCGTTCATGTGGGCGTCCGTCCCTTTATCGTTATTCACTTCAATCTAGAAGCCGCAAGGCTATCTGTCTGTAAACATTCGTAAAGACAGCGGACAAGTGATGGCCTTTTATAACTATTCGTTATTGAGGACATATCAAAATGACAGCTCATTTGCGTGGCAGGTCGTAAACAGCCTCTATACTCACTCGAAATCGTCAGGCTTTTAGCCTTGGCGCCCTGGTAGTGAACAATAGGGCACGCTATGGAGTGGCTGGGTTTGGACATGTTCGCTGGCCTGCCAGCGGACGGGCAATTGCTGATTGACTGCAGTCATAATATTTTTCTCGTGGCACTGGCCTATGGTGTGGCCTGTGCCGCGTGCTTTGCGACGCTCGACATTGCTGACCGGGTCATCCAGGTGGAGGCCACCAGAAGCCGCCGCCTCTGGAAAGCACTGGGCGCGCTTTGTCTGGCAGGCGGTGTGTGGGCGATGCACTTCATCAGCATGCTGGCATTTCAAGCTCCGCTGACCATTGCCTATGACCTGACCGTCACCTTGATATCACTGCTGATCGTGTTGCTCACCGCGCTGGTCGCGATGAAAGCGCTGACGATCCCGACGCTCACTACCCGACGATGTTTGCTCAGCGCGGTCGTCATGGGCATCGGCATCGCCACCATGCACTACCTGGGCATGTCAGCGATGCGTTCCGCCGCCACTCAGTATTACGAACCGAAAATGTTCGGGCTTTCGATCCTGGCTGCCATTTTGTCCAGCGTGGCGTTGCTGACGCTGTCCCGTCATTTGCGCCAGCACAGCGGCATGTTCCACCAGATGTTCCGTTACGGCGTCAGCCTGCTGCTGGGCGCGGGCCTGCTGACCATGCACCTGATGGGCATGCGGGCGTTGAGGCTGGTCATGCCCGAAGGCACCGCGCTGCACATTCCCAGCACCGAAAACAGTCAGCAACTGGGGCTGACCATTGCGGTCATCACCCTGCTGATTATTGCCGGGAGCATCAGCGCGGCGATGGCTGACAAGAAGCTGCAAGGCAAGGACCATGACCTGCAACGGGTCAATGCCCTGCTCAGCCAACTGGATCAGGCGCGCGTCTCGCTGCAGCAGGTGGCGCATTACGACCCATTGACCAACCTCATTAACCGTCGCGGATTCAATCAGATTTTTGCCGAAAAACTGCTGGAGCACACTCAGAGCAACGGCATGCTTGCGGTGATGTTTCTGGACATCGACCATTTCAAACGCATCAACGACAGCCTGGGCCACGACGCTGGCGATGAATTGCTCAAAGTGATTGCCGAACGCATCCGCAGTGCGACCCGCGTTCAGGATGTGGTCGCGCGCTTCGGTGGCGACGAGTTCTGCATTCTGCTGAGCATTCCGGACTATGAAGAGGCTCGACACCTGGCCCATCGGGTCATGCACAAAATGAAGGAGACCATCGGGCTGGCCGGAAGGCGCATGGTCATGACCACCAGCATTGGCATCGCCGTGTTCCCGCGTGACGGCTCATCCTGCGATGAATTGCTCAAGCATGCGGACCTGGCGCTCTACCAGTCCAAGGGCAACGGGCGAAACAGGGTCAATTTCTTCAGCCCGGCGCTCAAGACCAAGGCCAGTCTGGAGCTGCATCTGGAGGAAGAACTGCGCAATGCCTTGCGCGAAGAGACAGGGCTGCAGGTCTACTACCAGCCGATCATCGACCTGCGGACCGGCCACGTTGCCAAGCTGGAAGCCCTGGTGCGCTGGAATCACCCGCAACACGGCTTGCTGACGCCCGATCGCTTCATCAGCATTGCCGAGGCCAACGGTCTGATCGCCGAGCTGGACAACTGGGTGCTGCGCCGTGCCTGTCACGATCTGGGCACCTTGCACCGTGAAGGGCTGGACCCGGTGATCATCACCGTCAACTGCTCGGCGCTCAATCTGAGCCGCGACGAACTGCTGGAAGAAGTCCAGCAGGCACTGGCTGACGCAGGGGCCGCGCCTGGCCGGCTCGAACTGGAGGTGACCGAAAACGCCCTGATGGGCAATATCAGCAACACCATCCTGCTGCTCAAGCAGATCCGCAGCCTTGGGGTTTCGCTGTCGATCGATGATTTCGGGACCGGCTATTCGTCGCTTGCGTACCTCAAGCGCCTGCCACTGGACACACTCAAGATCGACCGGTCGTTCATCGCCGATATCCCTGAATCCCCTCAGGACATGGAGATCGTGCAGGCCATTATCGTCATGGCGCATACATTGCGCCTGAAGGTCGTTACCGAAGGCGTTGAGACGCCCGCACAGCTGGAGTTTCTCAGCAAGTTCGGCAGCGACTACGTGCAGGGCTATCTGTTCAGCAGGCCACAGCCGCTGGAGCGAATCATCCCCCTCGTCAAACAGATGAACGAGTGCGAACCCGCCAGTCGCTGGCCAACCCTGCCGATGCCGCAACCGCAACCGCCGGAACAGGAAGATGAAAACCCACGGTCAATGGACCTGTTCACCGACCTGCCCGACACTGAAAACTATTCAAGCAGGGGGCGCGCTCGCAGCTGACACTTCGCAGCAGGCGCCACGCAAGCCACCCGAGCGGAGGCCGGCAAAAATGCTCACTTGAAGGTGGGGTTTTACGCTACGCAGGTGTCCCCACAGTTACCTTCCAACCCACTCGCTCAACGCAAGCAGCACTGTATTGGTGCGTCGATCAATCCTGCGCCCTGTCTTGAATCAAAATCCAAGGTGCCACTACGACAGCCCACAGCGTCGGATCGGCCTCCACCAGCTCAAGCGCCTTGGTTTCAGACACCTTGCTCACCTGACCGTCGGTCAGCCATGCAGACACCTTGTCTGCCTCATTTTCGGCCACGGCCTCGGCCACTTCGATCAGGTCCAGAGGCCGCTCGACCCACAACAGGGCACCCTTGGCAAAGAATGGTTGCAATTCAGTCCAGGTAATTGAGGCGGTTTCGCCAAGCAGTTTGGCATAGAGGGTGCTAGGTTCTTGCGTCATGGGTTTCACCAGAAAGAAAATCGGCACAATGATAGCGCCGACTTTCCCACCGGCAAGCCCAGATGCAGGTGATCAATCGCAGGGAAGTGCAGATAACCTTATGGATCTGAAGTGATTTCAGGCACTCAAGCGGTTGGATTCTGTAACTTTCTTTCGATTAGGCGACACTCATCGGTTTGTCCCCAAACGCCCGGCTATCCAAGCCAACAAGCGGCACTCTAAACTGTTCCGGTACAGTTGGCGGCGTGGGAAAACCGGTGATCGAATCCGGTCCTGGAGCTTTAGCCATCAGGATTATAAAAACGACAATGCAAGAGTGGAGCATCATGACTAAGGGTACTAATAAGCTTTCCAGGCTGTTTGCCGCACTGGTTATGGCGGGGGTTGCCAGCCATTCGTTCGCAGCTGACACCATCAAGATCGGCATCGCCGGCCCCAAGACCGGCCCTGTCGCCGAGTACGGCACCATGCAGTTCAATGGTGCAAAAATGGCCATCGAGCAGATCAACGCCAAGGGTGGCGTGGATGGCAAGAAGCTTGAAGCCGTCGAGTACGATGACGCCTGCGATCCGAAACAGGCCGTTGCCGTCGCCAACAAGGCGGTCAATGACGGCGTGAAATACGTGGTCGGTCACCTCTGCTCCAGCTCTGCCCAGCCAGCGTCCGACATCTATGAGGACGAAGGCATCATCATGGTCACTCCGGCCGCCACCAGCCCGGACATCACCGCTCGTGGCTACAAACTGGTGTTCCGTACCATCGGCCTGGACAGCGCCCAAGGCCCTGCCGCAGGCAACTACATTGCCAAGGTCGCCAAGCCGAAAATTGTTGCTGTCATTCACGACAAGCAGCAATACGGTGAAGGCATTGCCACTGCAGTCAAACAAACACTCGAAAAAGACGGTGTGAAAGTCGCGATCTTCGAAGGCATCAACGCGGGTGACAAGGACTTCGCGTCACTGATCGCCAAACTCAAGCAAGCCAATGTCGACTTCGTCTACTACGGTGGCTACCACCCTGAGCTGGGGCAGATCCTGCGCCAGTCCAAGGAAAAGGGCCTGAAAGCCAGGTTCATGGGTCCTGAAGGCGTCGGCAACGAGTCCATCTCGCAAATCGCTGGCGATGCCTCCGAAGGCCTGCTGGTCACCCTGCCGAAGTCTTTCGACCAGGACCCGGCCAACCAGGCGCTGACCGAAGCCTTCAAGGCCAAGAAAGAGGACCCGAGCGGCCCGTTCGTGTACCCGTCCTACTCCGCCGTCCAGGTCATTGCCGACGGCATCGCCGCCGCCAAGTCCGAAGACACCACCAAGGTGGCAGCCGCCATCCATGCCGGCACCTTTAAGACGCCCATGGGCGAGCTGAGCTACGACGAGAAAGGTGACCTGAAGAACTTCCAGTTCGTGGTCTACGAATGGCACTTCGGCAAGCCGAAGACCGAAGCCGCTCAGTAAGCTGCTTGCATCAACCCTCAAAGCCCACTGCCAGCGCAGTGGGCTTTGTTTTACGAATCCAGGCCCGTCCGCACACCTCCGGAAACAGAGCTGCGCACGAAGCCACCTGAACATCTTAAAACCGTCACCAGCGGTTCTCTGACAGCGTCACGAACAACGCATCGACAGAATGCGACCCGGTTCATCCCAGAGAAATGCAGATCAGGTTTTCAGGAGCGCGGTAAATGCCCGAGTTATTCCACTACATGCAACAGCTGGTCAATGGCCTGACCATTGGCAGCACGTATGCATTGATCGCCATCGGTTACACGATGGTGTACGGCATCATCGGAATGATCAACTTCGCCCATGGCGAGGTGTACATGATCGGTTCCTATGTTGCCTTCATGGCACTGGCCGGTCTGGCGATGCTGGGTATTCACAGCCTGCCGCTGCTGATGATTGCCGGTTTTGCCGCAACGATCATCGTGACCAGTGCCTACGGCTACAGCATCGAGCGCGTGGCCTACCGTCCGTTGCGTAACAGCAACCGTCTGATTCCACTGATTTCTGCGATCGGCATGTCGATCTTCCTGCAGAACTCGGTTCAGCTTTCCCAGGGTTCCGGCAACTTTGCCATTCCCAACCTGCTGCCTGGCAGTCTTTCGTTCGGCCCGGGTGGCGCGCAGGAAGTGCTGATTTCCTACATGCAGATTGTGGTGTTCGTCATCACCCTGCTGGCCATGACCGGCCTGACCCTGTTCATTTCCCGCTCGCGAATGGGCCGCGCCTGCCGCGCCTGCGCCGAGGACATGAAAATGGCCAACCTGCTGGGGATCAACACCAACAACATCATTGCCCTGACCTTCGTGGTCGGTGCCGCGCTGGCGGCGGTCGCAGCCATGCTGCTGAGCATGCAATACGGCGTGATCAACCCCAGCGCCGGCTTCCTCGTCGGCCTGAAAGCCTTCACCGCTGCCGTGCTGGGCGGTATCGGTTCGATCCCCGGCGCAGTGCTCGGTGGCCTGGTACTGGGTGTCGCCGAAGCGTTCGGCGCCGACATTTTTGGTGATCAGTACAAGGACGTTGTGGCCTTCGGCCTGCTGGTTCTGGTGCTGCTGTTCCGACCGACCGGCATTCTGGGTCGTCCGGAGGTTGAGAAAGTATGAGCAAGTCTTTTAAACAGGCGCTGTTCAGCGCCGCATTGGTCTGGGCAGTCGCCTACCCGGTGTTCGGCCTGAAACTGGCGTTTTCCGGCGTTACCCTGCAAGTGCAGAATGCCAGCCCGCTGACCCTCACCGTCATTGCCGTGTGTTCGGTCCTGCTGTTCCTGCGGGTGCTGTTCGCCGAGCAGATCAGCGGCATGCGCGTCGGTTCCGATAAGCCGCTGATCCCGCAAAAGACCAGCGACTTCCTGACCCAGCCGAAAACCCAGCGCTGGGGCCTGGCGGCACTGATCGTACTGGCATTCATCTGGCCCTTCTTCGGTTCACGCGGCGCGGTGGACATTGCGACCTTGATTCTGATCTACGTCATGCTCGGCCTCGGCCTGAACATCGTGGTCGGGCTGGCAGGCCTGCTGGACCTGGGCTATGTCGGCTTCTACGCAGTCGGGGCCTACAGCTACGCCCTGCTCTCGCATTACTACGGGCTCGGTTTCTGGATCTGCCTGCCGATTGCGGGGTTGATGGCGGCGCTGTTCGGATTCCTGCTGGGGTTCCCGGTGCTGAGGCTGCGCGGTGACTACCTGGCCATCGTCACGCTCGGGTTCGGCGAGATCATCCGTATCTTCCTGCGCAACCTGACCGACATCACGGGCGGTCCGAACGGCATCAGCAACATCGACAAGCCGACCTTCTTCGGCCTGACGTTCGAGCGCAAGGCTGCTGAAGGCATGCAGACCTTCCATGAGTTCTTCGGCCTGCCGTACAGCTCGATCAACAAGGTCATTTTTCTCTACCTGATCGCCCTACTGCTGGCGCTGGCCGCACTGTTCGTCATCAACCGCCTGCTGCGCATGCCGATCGGTCGGGCCTGGGAAGCGTTGCGTGAAGACGAGATCGCCTGCCGCGCGCTGGGCCTGAACCCGACCGTGATCAAGCTTTCGGCCTTCACCCTCGGCGCAGCGTTTGCCGGTTTCGCGGGCAGCTTCTTTGCCGCGCGCCAAGGCCTGATTACCCCGGAATCGTTCACCTTCATCGAGTCGGCAATCATTCTGGCCATCGTGGTGCTGGGCGGTATGGGCTCGCAACTGGGCGTGATCCTCGCGGCCATCGTGATGATCCTGTTGCCTGAGCTGATGCGTGAGTTCAGTGATTACCGCATGCTGATGTTCGGCGCACTGATGGTGCTGATGATGATCTGGCGTCCTCAGGGCTTCCTGCCGATGCAGCGCCCCGAAATGAAATTGAAAGCGGAGCTGCCAAAATGAGCCGCCCATTACTGCAAGCCACAGGCTTGAGCATGCGTTTCGGCGGTCTGCTGGCGGTCAACGGCGTGGCCCTGACGGTCAACAAAGGGCAGGTCGTGTCGATGATCGGTCCTAACGGCGCGGGCAAGACCACGGTCTTCAACTGCCTGACCGGCTTTTACCGGCCCAGCGCCGGCACCATTCTGCTGGACGGCGAGCCGATTCAAGGCCTGGCGGGCCATCAGATTGCGCGCAAGGGCGTGGTACGGACCTTCCAGAACGTGCGCCTGTTCAAGGAAATGACCGCGGTGGAAAACCTGCTGGTTGCCCAGCACCGGCACTTGAACACCCACTTCCTGGCCGGTCTGTTCAAGACACCGGCGTTCCGTCGCAGTGAACGCGAAGCGATGGACTACGCCGAGCACTGGCTCGAGGCCGTCAACCTGCGGGAGTTTGCCAATCGCCCCGCCGGAACACTCGCCTATGGCCAACAACGGCGCCTGGAAATCGCGCGCTGCATGATGACCCGCCCGCGCATCCTGATGCTCGACGAGCCTGCTGCCGGTCTGAACCCTCGGGAAACCGACGACCTGAAAGCGCTGATCGGCGTGTTGCGCAACGAACACGATGCCACCGTCCTGCTGATCGAACACGACATGAAGCTGGTGATGAGCATTTCCGACCATATCGTGGTGATCAATCAGGGCACGCCTCTGGCGGACGGCACACCGGAACAGATTCGCGACAATCCTGACGTGATCAAAGCCTACCTGGGGGAAGCGTAAATGCTGCAGTTTGAAAACGTCTCCACCTTCTACGGCAAGATCCAGGCGCTGCACAGCGTCAACGTGGAAGTGCGTCAGGGCGAGATCGTCACCTTGATCGGTGCCAACGGCGCCGGCAAGTCCACCCTACTGATGACCCTGTGCGGTTCACCTCGCGCTCACAGCGGCAGTATCCGCTACATGGGCGAAGAGCTGGTCGGGCTTGAGTCGTCGATCATCATGCGCAAGAGCATCGCCGTGGTGCCGGAAGGCCGTCGTGTGTTTGCGCGCCTGACGGTTGAAGAAAACCTGGCGATGGGCGGTTTCTTCACGGAAAAGGCGGATTATCAGGAGCAGATGGACAAGGTCCTGCACTTGTTTCCACGCCTCAAGGAGCGCTTCAACCAGCGCGGCGGCACCATGTCCGGTGGCGAACAGCAAATGCTCGCCATTGGCCGGGCGCTGATGAGCAAGCCCAAGCTGTTGCTGCTGGACGAGCCGTCACTGGGTCTGGCCCCGATCATCATTCAGCAGATTTTCGAGATCGTCGAACAACTGCGCAGTGATGGCGTGACCGTGTTTCTGGTCGAGCAGAACGCCAACCAGGCCCTGAAAGTCGCCGACCGCGCGTACGTGCTGGAAAACGGTCGCGTGGTGATGCAGGGCACAGGCGAAGAACTGCTGGTCGATCCGAAAGTGCGGGATGCGTATCTGGGCGGGTAGTCCCGAGAAGCCGAAGCGGTTTTGCAGGAGCGAACGTGTCCGCGAAGGCGGTCGTTAAGACGATGCATTTTCGTCGAACACAACGGCTCTTTCGCGAACAAGTTCGCTCCCACAGTCAGAGTCTCAGAGTCTTAGAGTCTTAGAGTCTTAGAGTCAGAGTCTCAGGGTCAGAGGGTCAGGGTCAGGGTCAGGGTCAGGGTCAGGGTCAGGGTCAGGGTCAGGGTCAGACCTGCACGACAGTCATAGCCACTGATGGCGCGATAAACATTCCAACCCTTGTGATGCACCACCAGTCTGAGTAACGTGACGGCACTTGTCTGGAGATCAATCCATGTTTGCTGCGCGTTCCGCCCTCGTATTTGCCCTTCTCCCCCTGTTTGCCGGGTGCCAACTGCTCGGCAGCAAGGCCGATGCCCCGCAGGTTTCCACCGCCGGCATGCTGCGTATGCAGGGCGATCTGACCGGCAGCAATGGCCAGTTGCTGTTCAAACCGTGCAATGAGCAGCGCCGTTATGTGGTCAAGGATCGCGGCAATACAGGCATCCTGCAGGAAGCCACTTCGCTGGCTGACAGCAACGGCAAGGTGTTTGCCGATCTGCGCGGCAGCTTTGCTGCCAGCAAGGCGGGCAACAGCGATGGCCAGCTGGATCTGCATCAACTGTATCGCGTCGAACGCCCCGGTCAGGCCTGTGAAGACCTCAACTTCAAGCGCCTGACGCTGCACGTCAACGGCAACAAGCCTGCATGGAACGTCAATGTCAGCGGCAAAGGCATGGTGCTGGAACGCGAAGGCGCCGCGCCGCTAGCCGTGCCTTATGTGGAAGAAAAATTGCCCGACGGCAGTTTCAGCATCAGCAGCGAAGCCAATAACCAGCGCATCGAGATCTGGGTGGCGCCGCAACGTTGCGTGGACAGCGTCGACGGCTCGGTGCAACACCTGACCGCCGAGCTGCGTATCAACGGCCAGGCCCAGCGTGGCTGCGGTTATTACGGCGGTTCGCGCGACGACTGACCGGCAGGCTCGCCGCCAAAGGGGTTCAGCGCTTATAATCGCCGGTCTTGTAGTGCTGTCGGGCTGAACCTGCGGCCCGAAAACTGGACCCCTTAATGTTACGAATCACCGAACTCAAGCTGCCGATCGATCACCCGGAAGAAGACCTGCGCGTTGCACTCCTGCAGCACCTGGGCATCGACAGCAGCGAATTGCTGGACTTCACCCTCTTCAAGCGCAGCTACGACGCGCGTAAAAAGTCCTCCGAGCTGTGCTTCATCTACACCATCGACTTTCAGGTCAAGGATGAAGAGGCACTGCTGCGCAAGCTGGCCAATGACCGTCATGTCGGCCCTGCACCGGATGTCAGCTATAAAGTCGTCGGTCACGCCCCCGAAGGCCTGACAGAGCGCCCGATAGTCGTGGGCTTCGGGCCGTGCGGCATTTTTGCCGGACTGCTGCTGGCGCAGATGGGCTTTAAACCGATCATCCTCGAGCGCGGCACCGAAGTCCGCCAGCGCACCAAGGACACCTGGGGCCTGTGGCGCAAGAACGTGCTCAACCCCGAGTCCAACGTGCAGTTTGGCGAAGGTGGTGCCGGGACATTCTCGGACGGCAAGCTCTACAGCCAGATCAAGGACCCGAAATTCATCGGCCGCAAAGTGCTGCACGAGTTCGTGAAGGCCGGTGCGCCTGAAGAAATCCTCTACGTCAGCAAACCGCACATCGGCACGTTCCGCCTGACGGGTGTGGTTGAAAACATGCGGCACCAGATCGTCGCACTGGGCGGTGAAGTGCGTTTTCAGCAGCGCGTGACCGACTTGATGATCGAGGACGGCCAACTGCTGGGCGTCCAGCTGGACAGCGGCGAGCAGATCGAGTCCCGCCATGTGATTCTGGCGCTGGGCCACAGTGCCCGCGACACCTTCCGCATGTTGCACAGCCGTGGCGTGTTCATGGAAGCCAAGCCGTTCTCGGTGGGTTTCCGTATCGAGCACCCGCAGTCACTGATCGACCGCGCCCGTCTCGGCAAGTATGCCGGTCACCCCAAGCTGGGCGCTGCCGATTACAAGCTGGTACACCACGCCAGCAACGGTCGCTCGGTCTACAGTTTCTGCATGTGCCCTGGCGGGACCGTCGTCGCGGCAACGTCGGAGCCTGGCCGCGTGGTCACCAACGGCATGAGCCAGTACTCGCGTAACGAGCGCAACGCCAACTCGGGCATTGTGGTCGGCATTTCGCCGGAGCAGGATTTCCCTGGCAGCCCACTGGCCGGTATCGAACTGCAGGAGCGTCTGGAATCTCACGCTTACCTGTTGGGCGGCAGCAACTACGAGGCCCCCGCGCAGCTGGTCGGCGACTTCATCGCCGGTAAAGCGTCGACCGCATTGGGCAGTGTCGAGCCTTCGTACAAGCCGGGCGTGAAACTGGTGGACCTGGCTGACGCCCTGCCCGCCTTTGCCATCGAAGCCATCCGTGAAGCATTGCCTGCGTTCGACAAGCAGATCAAAGGCTTTTCGCTGCACGATGCGGTACTGACCGGCATCGAAACCCGTACCTCGGCTCCATTGCGCATCACCCGCGGCCCGACCCTGCAAAGCCTGAACACCAAAGGCCTGTACCCGGCCGGTGAAGGCGCCGGTTATGCAGGTGGCATTCTGTCAGCAGGCGTGGACGGCATACGGATTGCGGAAGCGCTGGTGCGCGATATGCTGGGGATCGAGGGCTAAATCCCACGATGATTATGACTATCGTGCCGATGCTCCGCGTCGGCATGCAGTTCTGGACGCTCTGCGTCACATCCATGCAGCAACACAGCGCCATGCCTTACCCGCAGCGTCTGCAAAAGAAAAGCTTTTTGATCGCGATGGCATGGACGACGCAGAGTGCGACGTAAGTGACGGCTGAGTCCTGGCGCTGATCCGGGGGTAGCCTGGCAGGACGCCAGGCTAGCCGCACCGGGCCATGGATGGCCCGTTGCGGCGACCCCCGGATCAGTGTCAGGACGAAGGAACCCGACGAAGTCGGGCCGGAAACGGAGCCAGGGGCTTTGGTTACTTTGGCCCCATCAAAGTAACTCGCCGAGGGGCGAAAAGGTGACTTGAGTCTTATGTAAATCTACTCGACATCGCAGAACCCTTGTGTGACGCAGAGGACGCAAAGCGTCCAGAACTGCATGCCGACGCGGAGCGTCGGCACGATAGTCATGGTTGAGATTATCGTGCTCTATGCGTGGGAATGCCTTGCGCAACAATCCATCTGACGCAGAAACAAAAAAACCCCGAGCCTTCCGGCTCGGGGTTTGGGTGTGCGCCGCTGCGGGATCAATGCGAAACGCGGCTGGTACCGTTGACGCTCATGATGCGTACGCGTTCACCGACGCGGAAAATCTCGTTTTCCTGAACCTGCTGAACGTAGGCACGCATGCTGCCGTCATCCTCACGCACGGTGATTTCAACACCTTGCGTACGGGTCAGGCCTTCTTCGGTCGCTGAACCCAGCAGGCCACCGGCCACTGCACCGATCACTGCTGCCACAACGCTACCGCGACCGCCACCGATGGCGCTGCCACCAACGCCGCCGACGACCGCACCTGCAACGCCGCCGATTGGCGTTTTGGTGCCTTCGATCTTGACCGGACGCAAGGATTCGATGGTCCCCATGCGGACAGTCTGTACGGTCCTGGCCTCATCGCGGGAATAGGAATCACCGGTCAGGTTTGAGGTACAGCCACCCAGCATCAACGCCATCGCGGTGAATGAAGCAACCAGAAAAGCAGACTTGCGCATAAAGTGTATCTCCAGAGGAACCAGTGGCCATTAGACTACCCGACAAAGGCCCTGTCACGATCACGGTCCCGCAAATTAAGTTCATTCAGGCGCTATACAGCGAGTGCCTGTACAACGCTCAGACGATTCGGCAAGCGAATAATTCCATCAGGGAGCAAGACGCTCGCGTGCCCATCCGGCGTTTATCAAACGATAGTTCAAACGGTCGTGAAGGCGACTGGATCTTCCCTGCCAGAATTCGATCCGTTCAGGCAAAAGGCGGTAGCCACCCCAGTGCTCCGGGCAGTGCGGCCGGGTGTCTGCGAAGCGTTGTTCCGTTTGTCTGATCAGGCCTTCCAGTTCGTCGCGATCGGCAATCACCTGGCTTTGCGGTGATGCCCAGGCGCCCAGCCGGCTGCCCAGTGGACGGACCTGGTAATACGCATCGGATTCTTGCGCGCTGACTTTTTCGACGCTGCCTTCGATACGCACCTGGCGTTCGAGCGTCGGCCAGAAGAACGTCATGGCCGCAAACGGGCGTGCAGCCAGTTGCTGACCCTTGGCGCTCTCGTAGTTGGTGAAGAAGGTGAAGCCCTGAGCATCAAGCCCTTTGAGCAGCAACACGCGGCAATGCGGACGCCCGTCCTCATCGACAGTGGCCAGGGTCATGGCGTTGGCCTCGACCGGTGGCTGTTCGGTCTTTACCGCCTCTTCGAACCATTTATGGAACAGGGCAAACGGCTCATGCGGTGACTGCGCTTCGGTCAAACCATCGCGAGTGTAATCACGGCGCATGTCGGCCAGGGTCTGGGTCATGGTTTCATTCCTGCGCGCACATCATGAACGTTAGCTAATTCTCGTACGAGGCTCGGCGCTCGTCGTTATCACACATTCGTTTTGATTCTGGCCGAAGGCCGTGGGAGCGAACATGTTCGCGAAAGGGCCGATACAGTCTATGAAACGTATCGTCCGAATTACCGTCTTCGCGAACAATGCGGATCGCCGCCCCGGTCGCTCCCACGCTCTCCGGGCAGAAGCCTGAAATCAGGCCTCAGTTACTGGCCTGGCTGTCATCTTTCTTGGCAGGCGCCTTGGCCGGGGCTTTGGTGGCTGCTGGTTTTTTAGCTGCGGCGGTGGTCTTGGCAGGCGCAGCCTTTTTGGCGGTGCTGGCCTTGGCCGGCGCTTTCTTGGCCGTGTCTTTCTTGGCCGTGTCTTTCTTCGCCACGGCGGCTTTCTTGGCCGGTGCGGCAGCCGGTGCTGGCGTTACTGGCTTGACGTCCTGCGCGGCCACCATGGTCGGCGCAACCGGCGGCAGCGCGTAGCGGCTCATCAGAACGCGCATGGTGTCCTGCGGCGTCATGAGGATCTCGACACGGCGGTTGAGTGCGCGCCCTTCAAGGCTGTCGTTCGCAGCACGCGGCATGACCGCGCCCATGCCACGCTGGCTCAGGCGGTTACGTTCCAGACCGCTCAGGCGGAAGATCGCGGCAACGGACTGCGCACGCTCCTGGCTGATCTTCTGGTTGGCTTCGGTCGGGCCGGAAGTGTCAGCATGACCCAGGATCAGCACTGCGGTTTTCTGATCACCTTCAACCACTTTAGCCAGACGGGTGATCGGACCCAAGGTGTTCGGCAGCAACATGGCCGGGCGATCCGGATTGAACGAGCTGTCTACCGGTGCGGTGATCGCCAGCAGGTCTTCGCGACGTTCCAGCTGGAACGGGCTGTCCTTGATCGCAGCGCGCAGGCGTGGCTCGTACTCGTCCAGCCAGGCCTGGGTCACTTTCGGATCAGGCATCGGCAGCGCTTTAGGTTCGTCCTTCGTACCTGCACTGCTAAACGGCCACCACCACTTGGTGTCGGTTTCCGACTTGGCAACCAGCGCCGGCGCTGCCGGTTTGTCTGCGGGCTTGCTGGCAACCGCATCAGGTTTTGCCTGAGCGTTGTCGCTGGAGCCGAACGGCCAGTACCAAGGGCCGCTGCTCTCGCCGCCAGTTGCCGGTGCTGGTGCCGCAGCCTTGGCCACCGGAGCAGGGGCAGGAGCCGGGCCAGGTGCAGGAGCGTTAGAAGCAGCGCTGGCATCAGAAGACTCGCTGCCGGAACCGAACTGCCACCAATGGCCTCCGGATGCAGCAGAGTCGGATTGTGGGGTTTGAGCACAGCCAGTGACGGCGATACACAGGGCAAGAACGAGGCTTTTATTGGACGACATGGTTGACCCGCAACGGTTTTGATCAGACAGAAGGACGTGACTACGCCGGTATAACATGCATAAAGATGCAGTTGGAAAAAGAAACCGTCGTACGGTTCCTGTTACAGCCATTTAACTGACAGTCGGTATGAAACAAGCACTTATGGCCGATACTTACTGCAAACACTCACGCAGAACGCCGACCAGCTTCTGAGCGCGCGGGTCCATCAGGATGTAAGGCCCCAAGGTATTGGTGACAAAGCCGAACGCCACGTCGTAATCCGGGTCGGCAAAGCCGACTGAACCGCCAGCGCCCGGATGACCGAACGCCTTCGGACCCAGACCGAACGTCGCATTGGGCACCGTCGGTTGATCCAGCATGCAGCCCAGCCCGTGTCGGGTTGAGGTCAACAGGGTCTTGTCCTGGCCGATACTGTGTTCGCGGGTCAGTTCATTGAGCAGGTCGGCTTCCAGCAGGCTGCCATCCAGCAGCCCGGTATAGAAACCGGCCAGACTGCGCGCATTGCCATGACCATTGGCGGCCGGTTGCTGCATGCGGCGCCATTCGGGTTTGTTGGTGCTGGTCATGATCGAGGGCGGATTGGTAAACGCCTTGGCAGTGATCGATGCCGGCTCGCGCATCGTTGCCTGCAGCACGCGCTGAGCAGCAGCGTCGCCCGCATTGCCTTTGCCGCGAGCGATATGGGCAACCCGGTAGAACTGGTCATCCGCCAGCCCGAGATGGAAATCCAGCCCCAGCGGACGCGAAATGCGTGCAGCAATCGACTCGCCCGGACCACGGCCGTCGGCGCGGCGCAACATTTCGCCCACCAGCCAACCGTACGTGATTGCTGCGTAACCGTGGCCCTGCCCCGGCGTCCACCAGGGTTCCTCGGCAGCCAGCGCCGCGGTCATGGTGTGCCACTCGTAAAGGGCTTCGGCGGGCAGTTGCTCACGCAATGCGGGCAGACCGGCCTGGTGGCAGAGCAACTGCCGCAGGGTGATCGATGCCTTGCCAGCCGTAGCGAATTCAGGCCAGAGCCGGGCAACGGGTTCGTCGAGCTTCAGCTTGCCCTCTGCGACCAGTTGCAGAACCGCCACGCTGGTGAAGGTCTTGGTGCAGGAAAACAGATTGGCAAGGGTGTCGGTGTGCCAGGCCTCGGCGCCGTCCTTATCGGCAGTCCCCGCCCACAGGTCGACCACCGTCTGGCCGCCGACCTGAATGCACAACGCTGCGCCACGCTCCTGAGGATCGTCAAAAAGCGCCGCAAAGGCTTCACGTACTGCTTCGAATTGAAGTTCGTAATGACCCTGGATCTGCAACGGCTGACTCCTGCTGGTGTTACCGAGCCTGATGACAGGCTCAATGGGCGCGTATTGTTCCAGCGATCGGGCGCTTTGGGAACAGATGTGAAACGCTCTTCATCTTTGAATCAGGAAATCTCACGACGAAACGGTGGCAGCGCGTTGAGAATGGCCTTGCCGTAGCGCTGGGTGACGACCCGGCGATCCAGCAGCGTGATGGTGCCGCGGTCTTCTTCGGTGCGCAGCAACCGGCCACAGGCCTGTACCAGACGCAATGAGGCATCCGGCACGGCGATTTCCATGAACGGGTTGCCACCGCGCGCCTCGATCCACTCGGCCAGCGCGGCTTCGACCGGATCGTCCGGCACCGCGAACGGAATCTTGGCAATCACCACATGCTCGCAATACGCGCCGGGCAAATCGACCCCTTCGGCAAAGCTGGCCAGCCCGAACAACACGCTGGACTCGCCGCTGTCGACCCGCGCCTTGTGCTTGTTGAGGGTTTCCTGCTTGGACAGGTTGCCCTGAATGAACACCTGCTTGCGCCAGTCACGGTCCAGGCCGTCGAACACGTCCTGCATCTGTTTGCGCGACGAGTACAGCACCAATGTGCCCCGCGAACCTTCCACCAGACCGGGCAAGTCACGAATGATCGCCGCCGTGTGGGCGACGGAGTCACGCGGATCGGCCTTGAGGTCCGGCACCCGCAGCACACCGGCGTCGGCGTGATGGAACGGGCTGGGCACCACTGCAGTTACAGCACATTTCGGCAAACCGGCACGCATGCGGTAGCGGTCGAACTTGCCCAGCGCGGTCAGCGTGGCCGAGGTCACCAGCGCACCGTAAGCGATGTTCCACAGGTTACGGCGCAACATTTCAGCTGCCAGAATCGGACTGGCGTTGACCTCGATATCGAACAGCGCACCGCTGTCGGCCAGGGTCAGCCAGCGAGCCATCGGCGGGCTGTCTTCCGGGTCTTCGGCGGTAAACGCCGTCCACAATTCCCAGTTACCGTGGGCGCGGGCCAGCAGGCTGCCGAACAGCGGGTACCATTCTTCGGCCTGATGGCTGGCGATACCGATGTTGACCTCGCCGTCCATGCCTTCTTTAAGCAGTTCAGTCAAACGCGTGAACAGATCGTCCAGGCGCGCGAAACCCTTTTTCAGCTCGATGCCCATCTCGCGGATGTGCTCGGGAATCACGCCGCCCACAAACCGGTGACGCGGTCGCTCGCGGCCTTGCATGTCTTCACCGGGGCGGAAATCCGCCAGTTGCTCGCAGGCCCCGAACATGAACTGCTGATGGCCCTTGATTTCACGGGCCAGCTCCGGCACCTGCTCGATCAGCTTGCCCAGATCACCGGGCAACGGGTGCTGAGCCAGCAATTTGGCGAGGTTCTTGGCGGTCTGTTCCAGCCAGTCGGCGGTGGATTTCAATCGGGTGTAATGGGCGAAGTGGCCGATGGCCTTGTCCGGCAGGTGATGGCCTTCGTCGAACACGTACAGCGTGTCACGCGGGTCCGGCAACACCGCACCGCCGCCCAGCGCCAGATCAGCCAGCACCATGTCATGGTTGGTGACGATCACGTCGACCTTGCCCATCCCTTCACGCGCCTTATAGAAGGCGCACTGCTGGAAGTTGGGGCAATGACGATTGGTGCATTGGCTGTGATCGGTGGTCAGCCGCGCCCAGTCCTGATCAGCGAGTTCCTGAGGCCAGCTGTCGCGGTCGCCGTCCCATTTGTTGCCCGCCAGTTTCTGCAACATGCTCGTGAACAGCTTCTGGCTGGCTTCATCCACTTCGATCTTGAAGCCTTCTTCTTCGAACAATTGCGCAGTCGCGTTGGTCGCGTCACTTTCCTGCAGCAGCATGTCGAGCTTGGACAGGCACATGTAACGGCCGCGCCCCTTGGCCAGTGCGAAGGTGAAGTTCAGACCGCTGTTGCGCATCAGGTCCGGCAGGTCCTTGTAGACGATCTGCTCTTGCAGCGCGACGGTTGCCGTGGCGATGACCAGCCGCTTGCCCGCCGCCTTGGCGGTGGGGATCGACGCGATGGCGTAGGCCACGGTCTTGCCGGTGCCGGTGCCCGCTTCGACTGCGACCACCGCAGGGTCGCCCGAACGACGCCCCTCTTCATCGGTATCAATGTCCCCCAGCACTTTGGCGACTTCAGCGATCATCAATCGCTGGCCATAGCGCGGCTTGAGACTCTTGGCTTCGAGGAAACGCGAGTAGGCGCCCTGAATCTGGGTTTTGAGTTCGGTACTGATCATTGGCTTCGGTTCGGGGGCACGGCTAAAAAGGCTGGATAAATTTTCAGTGGTTCTGAGTGGGCGCTATGATAGCGCGCTAAATCCATCCGCGCAGAACGGAGTGTCCGATGACCGCTTTTTCCACTGTTTACACGCTGCATTTGCTGGCTGCTCTGGTCTGGGTGGGCGGGATGTTTTTCGCCTGGATGGTATTGCGTCCAGCCCTCATTGCAGCACTTGAAGGGCCGGCCCGCTTGAAAGTGTGGGTCCAGGTGTTTCCCCGCTTCTTCGTCTGGGTCTGGGCCGCCATCGTGGTACTGCCGATCACCGGCATCGGCATGATCCAGCTGAACTTCACCGGCTTTGAAACCGCGCCGCGCTACGTGCAGATCATGATGGGCCTGTATGTCGTGATGGTTGCGCTGTTTTTGCGTATCCATTCATTGCAGTTGCCGGAACTGCGCCGTGCCGTCGACGCAGAACAATGGGCGCAAGGTGCAGCAGCGCTGGGTCATATCCGCAGGCTGGTTGGCATCAATCTGATCATCGGTGTGGCCGTGATCATGCTCGCAGCCGCCCGTCCCGGCTTTTGAGGCGAAACGGAACATCAAGGGGCACGGCAGGTGACACCGCGCACAGCTTGCGAGCAATTTCCTGGCCGATCGGTCATCTTCTTGAGCTGATATACCGCGCATTCAACATCTTGAAACACTTTGGCATGAGCTGTGCAAACGTTTGCGATCAGCCGTACGCGGCCAGCAGTACGCGATCACGAAAAGGAGCTTCAATGCCCAAGCCGTTTTTCATCCAGCCCGCAGCACCCTGCACTCTTCTGACTCCCCTGTTGTTCGCAGCCGCCGCATTGCTCTGCACAACCGCAGACGCCCAGCCCGCGACACCGGAAGACTCCGCCCAGGGCGAAGCGCTCAGCCCGCCCGCCTCACCCAAGGAAGGCAAAGGCGCGTACTTTTCAGACTGGTTCAATCAGGACCTGACGCTGATCGGCAGCAAGGACATCAGTTTCGGCCCCAAGCCAAACGATGACATCTACCTGGAGTACGAGTACTTCGGCCGCAAGGGGCCGTTTGAACTGTACGGCTATGTGGACGTGCCGAAGATCCTCGGCATCGGTAACGATAATGACAAAGGCGTCTGGGATCATGGCTCGCCGCTGTTCATGGAGCACGAGCCGCGTATCTCCATCGACTACCTGGCCGGCCGCAGCCTGGCCGTCGGGCCGTTCAAGGAATGGTACGTCGCCTTTGACTGGATCTATGACCACGGCAGTAACTCGGCCAACCGCGCCAACACTTTGTACAGCGGTCTCGGGACCGACATCGACACCCACTCGCGGGTCAACCTGTCGGCCAACTTCTATGGCCGTTACCAGTGGGAAAACTATGGCGCCAGCAACGAGTATTCGTGGGACGGCTACCGTGCCCAGCTCAAATACATTGTGCCGATCAACACGTTCGACAACGGCGCTTCACTGACCTACATCGGCTTCACCAACTTCGACTTCGGATCGGACCTCAAGAACGATCCGGCACGCACGGGCAATTCAACCGTCGCCACTAACGTGTTGCTGTACGCCTTCACCCACCTTCGCTTCACGCTGGTGGGCCGTTATTTCCACAACGGCGGCAACTGGGAGGACGGCAGCGAGCTGAACTTCGGCGACGGCAACTTCCGCGCCCGTTCGGACGGCTGGGGTTACTACGCAGGCGTCGGCTATCAATTCTGATCTGACTACAGGAGTTCTCATGAAACACATCACTCGCAACGCACTGTGCGCCACACTGGCCCTGCTCAGCCCCGGCATCTGGGCCGCCGCCGCACCGGTCACGCCCAAGGTCATGCTGGTCGCCATGTTCGCGCCCGAAGCCCAGAACTGGATTGATCGCCTGCACCTGACCAAGGAAATCCAGGTGCCGGGCCTCGCTGCCGATTACCCCGCCATCCGTTGCAACGAGCAGGACGTGTGCCTGCTGGTCACCGGCATGGGCCAGACCAATGCGGCGGCGTCGACCCTCGCACTGGCGCTGTCGCCGCAATTCGACCTGCGCAAGACCTATTTCATCGTCGCCGGTATTGCCGGGATCAACCCGCACCGCGGCACCCTCGGCACCACCGCCTGGGCGCATTATCTGGTGGAATTCGGCACCCAGTGGGAAATCGATTCCCGCGACGTGCCCAAGGAATGGCCGACCGGTTACCTGGGCATCAACACCAAAGGCCCGAACGAGAAGCCGCCGCTGGACTACAAGACCGAAGTCTTCGAGCTGAACCCCACGCTTCAGGCCAAAGCGTTCGCGCTGTCGCAAAAAGTGGTGCTCAGCGAGAGTAAAGAGTCGGCTGCCTGGCGCGTCAAATACCCTTACGCGCCCGCCAATCAGCCACCGCAAGTTACCCGGTGCGACACGCTGGCAGGCAATACGTGGTTTTCCGGAACGCGCCTGAGCGAGCGGGCGGAAGTCTGGACCAAGCTGCTGACCGACGGTAAAGGCGAGTATTGCACCACTCAGCAGGAGGACAACTCGACGTACGAAGCCCTGCTGCGCGCCAGCAAGGCGGGCAAAGTGGACGTGAATCGCCTGGCCGTGGTTCGTGCGGGCTCGGACTTCGACCGCCCGTATCCGGGTTACAGCGAGGTGGACAACCTGCTCAAGTATGCCGATCAGGGCGCTTTCGTGCCGGCACTGGAAAATCTGTACCGCACCGGTAACCCATTGGTGCAAGCGATAGTCGGCGACTGGAAGAACTGGGAGAAAGGCGTGCCGCAATAAGCACGAAGGGATGACAACTGTCTGGATCAGGGCGTTGCGCCTGATCCGGACAGCTCATGAAACGCTTACAACCGCTGCAGAATCAAGGCGCCTGCCGGTCCTGCCACGCCTGGCTGGCCTGGCTCGCCCTCTTTACCCGCCTTGCCGCCGTCTGCGCGGTAAACGAAGCAGCCTTTCGACGCCCCGCCCTTGCCGGCTTTTCCGCCTTCACCGCCCTTGCCCGCCGCGCCACCCGCGACGTTGACCTTGATGCGCTCGGCCGGGAAGCTTTGCGGCAATTCCAGACGAACCTGTGCGCCCGCCGCGCCGTCGCGGCCAGTGCTGCCGTTCTGGCCGTCATGACCACGTCCGGCCTGCCCCCAGGTGCAGCCCGGTGCTTCGCCATTGCCGCCATCCAGGCCGACATAACCAGGGCTGCCAGCGCCACCGCGCGCGTCAATCGACAGTTCTTCCGCAGTGAGGTTTTGCAGGCGCAGCGTGAGGTTGCGTCCGGCCAGCGCCGGCTTCTCGAACGTGCCCGGTGCGCCACGCGCCGTGATCTGGCTGCCCGTGCCGAATTCACCGTGCGCCACCACCAGATTGAAGGCTTGCACGCCAGGAACGATAGCGATGCGCGCTTCATGCCCCAGTACCAGCTCGCCGATTTTCACATCGTCGATATTGGCCGGGATCAGCAAGGTGCCGTAATCGGACACCTCCAGACGATCCAGTTGCAGAACACTGCTGTTGCCGGGCAGGCGCATGAGCGAGTGCGGCGCGACAGTGATGGTCTGGGCCATCGCCAGAGGGCTGAACAGTGCCGCCAGCAGAACGAGATTACGCATGAGAGTGCCCCGAAGCCGAGCGGCTGATGGATTGCAGATGGAAGATGCCGAAGAGGATGATCTTGCCCCGATCACGCCACGGATGCCGACGCCCGCGCAGGCTGCCGTTGAACAGAATCAGCTCGAGCAAGTGGGTCAACAACAGCACGGCACCCGCCATGTCGATCATCACGCCGAACGGGCTGGGCGCTTCAACGACCGCATTGGCCAGCACCACCAGCCAGAAGCCCAGCATCAAGATCTTTCCCAGCCCCCAGAACACCTTCATCGCCTGCCCCTCGTCATGATCCATTACGAAAGCGAAGTCTTCGCGTGCTTTTCGTCGCCGCATAGTAGACGTGCTGTACGCCGAATATGCCAGCGGTGTATTGAAAAAGATCGGGGATGGCGTCACACGTCGCAACTATTTTGTGCGGCAACGGTGCAATCAAGGGAAGAAAGCGCTCAGAAGCCCTGCGACGGATCACGCAGGGCTCCTTCAAACCATCGCGCGGGCTATCAGGCTTCGCTGGTTGCCTTTGCCTGCACGACCGGACGGACCACCGGCACCGGGCGCTTGTACCACCAGACGCCCAGCAAGACAGCAGCAACACCCACCCATTGCACGAACGTGAGCTTCTCATCAAAGAAGAAGAACCCGATCAGTATCGCCACCACCGGGCGGGCCAGTGCCGAGACAGAAGCCAGCACCACATCGACATGCCTGAGCGCATAAGCCATCAGGCCGTGACCCAGAAGCTGACTGATCAACGCCAGCAAGGCGATGACCAGCCAGCCTTGCGCGGTGTCCGGCAGCACTTTCGGACTGGTCAGGAGCGCGATGGGCAACAGCAGCAACGCGCAGGTGAAGCTGTTCCAGATAATAATCTTGCGAGACGTGAAGCAGTCCCGCAGCGACTTGATCATGATCAGGTAGATGGCGTAGAAAAGCGCAGAGTTGAGGGCCAGCAGGTCACCGGTCACGCTCTGGCTGGAAAACGCCACGCTGGCACTGCCGTCAAACACCAGCAGGCAAGCCCCGCCGATACTCAGGGCCAGCGCCAGTACTTGATAGACACCGATCTTTTCTTTCATGAACAGATAAGACAGCAGCGCCACGAAGACCGGCGACAGGTTCATCAGCACCGACGTGTTCGCCATGCTGGTCAGCTTGACCGCCCAGTGATTGGACAGCAGATCCACACAGGACACCACGCCCGACAGCACCAGCAGCCAAAGCATCGCCCGTCGGCTGCGCCCTGTGCCAACGGCCCCGGTCTCATTGTTTTTGCCGGTCGGCAAGGCGGACAGCGCAGAGGCCATGCCACCGGCAATAAACATACGCAGCATCAATGTCGACGTGGCATCGACTTCACTGAGTTTGACGAACGCAATGGCGGACGCCACACCGACGGTGCTAATGATCAGTGCCAGAACAGGCAGAAACGACTTATTACCCACCGTCATGACGGTCCCTCGAAGTTATAGGAGTTGAGTGGCGCAATGAATGCCGCCGAACTGCTTTTGATGCTCTGTGAACGCGATCAGGTGAACCTGACCGTCACGCCCGGCCAACTGATCGAGCAGGCGTGACGGTGCGTGTTGATCGATCCAGACATGATTGCCCCATGAAAATGCATTCGCGCACCATGCAGCCATCATCTCGTCGTCGAGCACTATCGGCTCTACCTCCGCAACCTGCGCTGCCTGGCGCAACGTCAGCCCCTCGTGCGTCAGGTGCCAACCTGCTGGCGTGCGGCGATAGACGCTGACCCGTGACCGGTCGACTGCGTCCGCTCTCTTTGCATCGATCAGCAGCGCATCGCGAAGCAGGCAGGCGTAGTGATCCAGGTGAAACTGTTCCGGGTTGCACCCTACGTCTTGCACGGCCAGCACAACGTCGCCCTTGAGCAAGCTCGAAGCCAGCAAAAACGTCAGCACCGCAGCGTCGGTACGAAAGCCGGTGTTGATCACGGATACGCGTGCATTTTCCTGATAGTCGCCGCCTTCGAGTACCTGATCGAGCTCGACAGGAACGTGCCCGTGTGCAGCAACCACCGCCTTCACCACGTCAACTTCACGCGCCCTGTCCTGACGCTTCAATCGACCGAAAACCGGTTGCCCGCCCACGCTCATGAAATGGTCTCGCGGGAACAGAAGACCGTACAACGGTTGAATCCGGTAGCTCTCGTAGGTAGCGTCCGGACTGACCCGGCCAAGCTCGTCATCGTAATGCAGGCACAGTTCGGGCTGGTTGATGATGATCTCTGCCAGCTCCTGCCGACTGCAACGGGCCAGCTGTTCGTGAGCCAGCTGTTGACGCGTCTGCTCGACATTATCGGCAAAGCGCAAGGCTCGTGCGGCCAGCCGCCGCATGTCTTCGATGGCCACATGCGGCCCTTCTTCGCTGAACAACGCGTCGGACAGGAAAATGGTCGGTATACCCGCCGCATTCAACGAGCCGGCCAGCGCCATGACATCGGCATCAGCCTGGCGAAGCGAGTAAGGCTGCTGCGCCTCCATGAATACCGACATGGAAACGGGCTGCACGACCGAAGGGAGCTGTAGAAGTACGTTCATCGATGGTTTCAGAGATCAGGTGGGCGAATGGAAGTCTGCAAAATATCCATGCACTGCAAAACGGCACGTTCGACCTCAGCCTGGCTGTCTGCGGTGAAGTGCAATCTGGCAGGGATATCTTCGTAGCTGAACCCGTTTGAGCCGCCGTGGGACTGTACGCTGCTGTAACTCAACAGCGGATGCGAGAGTTCCATGGCCGGGTCGAACGTGAACCCGCCCGGGAAAGGATTGGGCATCATCAGGAAACCCGTGATTCTGGTTTCCACGGGCGCGATAGCGATCTCGAGCGCCGCACGGGTCCAGAGCTCGAACAGGTCGATCCCCTCGCTGCGCAAGGCAACGAACGGAATTTCGCCACCGCCGACCCGACCACCGATTTCCAGAAACACCAGTTCGCCTCGGCGCTCGATGATCTCCAGATGGATGGCCTGGTTACGCAGGTTGAGGCGTACACAGACTTCCTCGGTAAACGCCCGTACACGTTCGATGAATGCCGGGTTATCGACAGTGACCGAGCCGAGCGGAAGGCCGTTGCGAAAGTCCAGGCAGGTGTTCAGGTACTTCGACACCTTGAAGTACGGCATGCTGCCGGCCGCCAGTATCGCGTCAACGTGAAAGATGTCGCCTTCTATGTATTCTTCGACTTCGTAGCCATTGAAATCCGGCAGGTCCGGTATGTCTTCCGGACGTTCGATCTTCACGACGCCGTCCGACGCCGCGCCCACCTGCGGTTTCAGGATGACCGGATAGCCATGCTCATGACAGAAGGCTTCGACCCCGCCACGCGACACGACGTTTCGGTACTGCGGGTAGCGAACGCTAGAACCGGTCAACGCCTCTTTCATGCTCGCCTTGTTACGGCACAGCAGGTTATCGGCGACCTTGGCACCCCGGATATTGAACTCGGTACGCACCAATGCAGCCGCGTCCAGGTCGTATTCGGAAAAGGCGATCACAAAATCGATCGGCTGACGACGATGAATGGCGCGCGCCTCCTGAAGTATCAGATCGGCATCCAGTGCGCTGACTTCGACCACCGTGGCGCTGACCTGCGGGTCAATCAGGCGCGATTGCCCGGCCAGTGAGATGTAGGAAACATCGACCTGCGAGTGATCGATGTACTTGCGGTAGTCCGAAAGCTCGTCGTCGTAACGGTTGATGACCAGAACATGTTTCATAGGATTCCAACCTCTGCGTGTACCCGCCCGACCAGGCCTCTCACGACTTCTTCGTCGGTGCCGCCGAACATCACGTACCCGATTCTCGAGGTCCAGTCCTGATCGGAGCCCATTGCATCACCGGATCGGTAGTACACCTGATGCGACACGTAGTACGGGCTGTCGAAAATGTCGGAAAGCCCGCGCAGTTCGGTGAATTCGCTTTTATCGCCTCGGGGAATGAAGGCGATGGCGCTGACTCCGTTCGCACGTGGCACCAAAGGACTGTCGATGTTCAGGTATTCACAGAGCGTCTCTTTGGCAAGGTCGATGCCACTGGCGCGCTTGATCAGCTCGACAATATTGTCGCCAGGCAGGCGTGCCGCCAGCTCAACCGCCACCGGCTGACCTTGCGGTGTCACGCGAAGCTCCAGATGGAACGGCCCGACATTCAGGTTGATGGCGTCAAGCACAGCCAGGGAGTAGTCGGTCAGCGTGGTGCGGAACGCCTCTTCATAGCCTTGCCCCACGATGTGACCGACTTCGACAAAGTAAGGCTCTGAACCAAGCAGTTTTTCAGTGATGGAAGCAACGGTGATGCTGCCGTCGTTGCGCACGATCCCTTCCACGCTGTATTCATTGCCGGGAATGTATTCTTCGACAATAAGGCGCCCGCTGGCAGTAAAGCCAATGTCGTCAGGCAGCGATTGACGGAATGCCTGCACCGCTTCGACCAGCTCTTCATGGCTATAGAGTTTGCGCACACCAATGCTGCCCGCCATGTCGATCGGCTTGACCACGGCCGGAAAGCTGAAGCCTTCAGGCACAGACACCGGCGCTTGGGGATCTAGAAGAAAAAAGCCGATGCTGCTTAGCCCGACATCGGTCAGTCGGCTGCGGAAATTGAATTTGTTGCGCACTTTTTCCACTGCGCTGTCGTTGAGGTGCGTCGTACCTGAGGCAGCCCCCAGGCGCGCAGCCATCGGCACGGCGTATTCGACGCCGGGAAGAACAGCGCGAATATTGCCCAACTCATTGAGTTTCTTTAACTGAACGTCAAAATCGCCGGTGTCGATGCTGATGACCTGACGCACCTTGGCACGCAGCTCGGCGTTGAGCTCCTGCTCTCCGCCGTCGCTGGAAAACACATAAACGTCGACGCCCAACTGCTGCGCCGCATGGATATAGCTAATGCCGGATGAAACAGGATCAATGACAACGATGGACATGGCTCAGTCTCCGACTATCCAAAACTTTCGAGTTCACACAAGGGAAGGTTCTTTAACGTGCCAATCACCACCTCCGATCCGACGCCAAGGGTGAGCGCGTTAGGTAGCAAGTGTTCGCCAATGTCGAAATCGGCGTGGGTCCACTCGGCAAACGGAAAGTTGGTAACCTGCAGGTTGCATTCAACGGTTTGGCGAAACGCCTCGATGCACCCGGCGTGATAGTCGCTGAGGCCTGAACGATTAATTGCGTAAATCGCCACTTCACTAATGTTGTATTTAGACGCCAGTTCCTGCGCACGGCTGAGTGCCGCGCCCATGCCACTGCCACCGCTCACCACGTTCAGACAACTCAGGGAATCGTCATAGACCGGCAATGCAGGACTGGCAATGGAATACTCCAGTGGGTCCCCGACAGACAACTGTTCCAACAACGCGGAAAACACCCCGCCGGCGCGTAACTTGACGTGGCAGGTGAGGCTGTCGTAATCCTTCCCTCCCAGCGTCACCACCGAGTAACTGCGCAACGCTGCCACATCAGGATGTTTCAGCGTGATGACAGACTTGGCATTGTAAAAAACCTTTTTAACCTCAAGCACGACTTCCATGACCTGCCCGGAGAGCATCTTTTTGCTCTTCAGCCTGGCCGCATGAAACGTGCTGATTGCAGCACGGATATCAATATCCGTTTCGGCGTGACTGACACACGGTAAGAACGTGTCTTTCAAGGCGACGGCCTTTCCGTGTTCCAGAACGCGCCCGGAAACAAGTGTGCATTTGCACACTCGGCATACACCTTTGAGACAACCTCTTACCAGCGCTTCGTGAGGAATTGCATCGGTAAGAGGTTGCTGACGTTCAGCGGTGTAAGTCTGGCCTCCAATACGAACATTGTAGATTGCCATTACACCGGCCTTGAGTGAGGTGTATTAAAGCGTTGCCGCACGCAAGGCCTGGAAGTACTCGCCGACCATCGGCACGAATGCCTTGATGTGAACGACTGCTTTCGCCAGGTCTTTCTCATCCTTGATAACCGAAGACAGCATGTTGTTCATCATGCCGCTGTGGTCCTCGGCCTCGTCGAAAGCCACGTGAGAAGCCGCCCCGCTGACCGCTGGCTGGCCCATGCTGGCGCTGGCCTTCTGGGTGATGAACGAGCTGTATTTATCGCCATAGTATTCCAGGAACCAGTCCCAGGTGATCGAGGACAACGGACCGAACTTGCTGACGCAAAAGTTCAGGTAGCCCATGAGTTTCCAGGTTTCAGGAAAGGCGAACTCGGCTTTGATGTCCGACGCGGAGTAACCGTACGTGATGAGGTCCTGGCCAAACATTTCGTCGTGGCCGAACTCATCGTACAAGTAGTAGGACAACTGCTTGGCAGCCGAGATGTTGTCGATCGCGGCCACTTGCACGGCGCGTGCGTCCAGCTCGTTGTTCATGTGAATGCGAATCACACATTCAAGAATATGACGCTTGTAATAGGATTCATTGAACCAGTCACCCTTGTGAAATTCACCCATGACGGTGTCTTTCTTGAATTCTGCTTCCAGGCAGGTATCCACGGTGGTTTCAAGCGTCTTCAGCATCTCAGCAGTGGAAATCATCGGTTGTTTCTCTCCATATTCATCATTAATCAATTAATGATTTTTATTTTTCAGCACGCGGCTGAATCGTGTTATCCGTCTCACAACAAAACAAATGACTCACGGCCTGTGCCGCAAGCAAAGCAATCACCGCGTTTGAAACAGCGGCCTGCATAAAATAAAAAATCCGCCGCCAGCAGGCGGCCTGCCTTATTGAAAGACCTCGCACCAATAGCCAGCAGAGTGCCACTAATCACACCAGCCTTCTGCCTGTTTAAAGGCTAATTAAAAGACCGTCAGTGGCAATGACAGACATCACCGAATGACCTCAACCTGATACGGTCGATTCGCGTTTGACACAACACGTCAAACGCCACTTTTAATAGTAATAACTCATGCGCAAAACGGGTCAGCGAATCAATTGACTGCGCACGGTGCGCCACGCCTTGCAAAGGCGATGCAGAAAAGAAAGTCGGGGTTGTATCGGAAGTGTGTATGTTTCGCGTCCATGCAGTCACTCATTGGATCCCATTTGTGTCGGGCATCCTAATGGGTCTGAAAAAAGCATGCAAGTAACTTTATATTCTAAGTATCAATCAAATGGTTGGGTGGCCAAGTCGATGCGCTCCTGGCCAGTAAGCGGCGCTTTCCAGACCTCTCCGCGCAGGCTAGTCTTGTCAGCCAACCAGAGGACTTTCAATGACCGTCGGTTATTCCACCCGTACGCCTCAGCAAGCACTGGCCGCCCTGCTCGACCACTATGCGCCCAAGCGCCTGTTGCTGATCGGGACGCAGGCGTTTCCCGCACTGCAAGCCTTTCAGGACGCGCACCCGCAAACCGAAGTGGCGCTGGCCGAACCGGGCATTCTGCCCGCGCATCTGGCAGCGCAACGATTCGACCTGGCCCTGGTGGTCGATTGCCTGGAGCACATTCCCAAGCAGACCGGGCTGGAACTGCTGGGCGGCATTCGCAACCTGAACGCCAGCCGCATCGCGGTACTCGCTGACCTCAAGGCCTGTGGCTGGCAGGAGACTGACTTTTTCTCGCTGGCCTTGCAGTCCAGTGAACGCTTCACCCGCGACGATCAGGTGCTGAGCCTGTTCACGTACGACCTGCGCGAGTACAAACAGGTGCCCGACTGGCTGAACGCAAAGTTCTGGGCCAACCCGGAGAATTTTGGAAAGTATTGGTGGTGACCTATGAGTAGTGCTATTTGCCCGTGCGGCAGCGGTGATCTGTTGCTGGCGTGTTGCGGCCACTATCACGCTGGCCAGCCTGCGCCATGCGCGGAAAAACTGATGCGTTCGCGTTACAGCGCTTATGTGCTGGGGCTGACCGATTACCTGGTACACACCACGCTGCCGGTGCAGCAAGCCGCGCTGGACCGGGAAGCCATTGCTCAATGGAGCGCGCAAAGTACCTGGCTGGGGCTGGACGTGGAACGCGCAGAAGTATTCGGTGGCAAACCCGAGCACGCATTCGTGACGTTCACTGCCCGCTGGCACGATGGCAATGGCGAACACAGCCACAAGGAACGCTCATCGTTCGTACAGAATCAGGGGCGCTGGTATTTCATCGACTCGACCGTCCCGCTCAAAGCCAGCCGCAACGACGCCTGCCCGTGCGGCAGTGAGCAGAAATTCAAGAAATGCTGCTCGGCCTATCTGGCGTGAGCTGCGCACAAGGCTGATACCCCGCCACCCGCGAATGCACCCGGTGTTCAGTCCGAAAGGATTCGCAGGTGCGAGGTGTCGGGGGCCGCATCCGGCGCCGGCTTGTCGGCCTGCCCCATGTCGGCGCCCACTGGCGCCAGACTCAGTCGGGAAAGATCCAGCGATGGCGCAACCGGCCGGGGCTTTCCGGGCATCAGGTCGACCCCCGCTTCGGCGACGGAATAGTCCGGCGCATCGACGTCCACAAACGCCGCCATATAAGCATCGCGTGGCTTGATCTGCAGACGCCCCTGGCTGATCGGGGATTTGCGCAGCCAGGTCGGCGCGTCAGGCGGCGGGGCCAGCTCAACCTCTTCCATGGGCGGCGGGGCGTTCATTTCCAGAATATGAACCCGCGCACCGGCACGCTCCAGCGTGGCGCGGTACTTCTCGGCCGTTGCCGCGTCGAGGTTGTTTTTCAGCACCAGTCGACGTCCCGAAAACAGCAATTCCAGACGTTCGGCGTCGGCCTGGAACAGCTTGGCCAGGTTGGCCCTGACCTTCTCGGGCTGGGCTCCAGCGACCAGTTCGGCGCTGAAGACAATTTCGTAGACATTCATGGAAACACCGATTAGCACGTCAATAAAAGTATGGCGTCGCGTCAGAGCGCACAACAAGCGCGTTACCCGTCAGCGCCGAGTTGTTAGACTCGGACTTCAAACGGAGCACATCCATGTCTTTTCAGGCGCACATTATAAGAATCCTGAGCCTCGCGTTGTTCATGTTCGGACTCAGCGGCTGCTCATTACTGAGCTTTGACAGCTTCAAGGACCCGGAAGTGCATCTGGTGAAGGTCGAGGTCATCAAGGCCCGCCTGACGCACCAGGATTTCAGGCTGTCTTTCGAGGTCGACAACCCCAACGACTCACGGCTGCTGGTGCGGGGGCTCACTTACAAGATCATGCTGAACGAGGCATTGCTGGCCGAAGGCAAATCCAGCGACTGGTCCTTTGTGGAGGGCAACGGCCGAAAAACGCTGTTGATCTCGGTGCAGACCAACCTCTGGCAGCACGCCAGGTATATCGCCAAGCTGCTGAAAAAGCCTGACCAACCCATTCATTACCAGCTTGAAGGCAAACTCAAGACAGGGCTGGTGTTCCGGCATACGGTACGGGTCCTGCGTTCAGGCGACGTGATTCCCGGCGATCTGATCAAGGATCGCCGATAACCGGTCCATTATCCGCCCAGCCTGCCTTTGATCAGCTCCATCAGAAACTTCCAGACATCGGCCGCCCCCAACGCCCGATTGACGGCACCGATCAAGGCGCCCCCAAACGAGCCCAGCAGAAACCCCACGCCGGTGACGTTGCGAGGCTCTGCGACACCGAAGTAGTCGCTGGCTATGCCGGTAAGGAATACGGCGCAAGCCACACCGGTCACCAGAAAAACCATCCAGGCACGCCAGTCGAGCAAGCCTGCCCTGTGCCACCAGCCCGAGATAATCGCGCCGACCAGACCGGCAACCAGCCATTCGCCCCGGTCAACCAAACCATTCAAGAGATCCATCAGCCTGCCTCCGCTCAAGAGATAACAGCCGTTCAAGAACACAGAAACTCAGGTACTTGGCCCTGCCGAAGAGCCGGAAGGCACGTTGGGAATGGAGGTCATCCGGTCTGACACGCGGGCTGCCCTCGCCCGGGTCGCTTCCTTGCGAATGGTGTGGATCACTGTCGGGGCAATGTGCGGTGCAGAAGAAGACTGAATTTAAGCATACTTAAAATACAGGTCAACTGCAGTGCGCTGAACGGTCGCTGTGGCGCACACGGGTGTTGGCTGTGCAACGGCTTGCGCTTCAGTTATCGATATAGCGTTGCCAGCCAATCCTGACGGAGCCTTCCTGCTGGCGGTCCACTTGTATACCGGCGGTCTCTTCGATGTCCTGAAGTACGCGTTCCCAGCTGTCCTCTGGCTCGTCATCGCGACGGGTGACGATCACCCACTGGATTTTCTGCACACCCGGTGCCGAGATCAGCCGTTGAATACGCCTGCCGATCAGTTCGTAGGCACGTGACGCACCTGGCGCGGGATTATGGTTGTCGGCCATGACATCTACCTCCCCTTAGACTGTATATAAATACAGTATTCCGACTGCAGAATCTCGGCAAGTGGAAGGTGAGAGGCGCGATCAGGTCCGTTTCCACAGAGCCCCTCTGAGAGCCTTGTGCTGCAAGGCTCAAAGCCTCGCGGTCATCCTGACCGCCACACCGATAATGCGACAGTCGGCACCGCATTCGAGCATTTTGTACGCCGGGTTGAGGGGCTTCAGATAACGTATGCCACCGTCTTCGACCAGCTTCTTGAACGTCGCCTCGTTACTGGCGGGCAGTTTGGCGATGACCAGCTTGCCGGGCTGAACATCCGCCTCGGTGTCCACCAGAATCATCATCCCCTCCGGCACGCTCACACCAGAGGGCGAGGTCATGGAATCGCCCTTCACCTCCAGCCAGAAGGCAGGCCCTTTGGAGTCGTAATCGGAGATTTCATAGCGGTCGGAGAAGCCGTCGGGATATGGCTGAACCGCCTCTTCCCACGAGCCGGCAGACACCCAGCTGATGACCGGGTAGCGAAAAGACATAACGGGCTGATCGATCATCGCGACGTTGGCGTCGAAATCCTCTTTCTCAGGCCCTTCACCAATCGCCAGCCATTCAGCGCGAAAGCCGGTCGCCCTGGCCAGGGCATACAGGTTTTCAGGACGCAGGCTTTTGCTCTCGCCACTGATCCATTGCGTGACGGCAGAATTGGCCACCCCGCACTGCGCAGCAATCTCACCCTTCTTCCTGCCACTGGCGGCGATGGCTTTGGCGATGCGTTCTTGTCTGGTCATGTGATGGCTCGAGCAAGTCAGGAAATACAGGACGCTGAAACTGTCCACCTGAAACTAAGCATACTTAAAAAATCCGTCGTGTGCGAAAAAGAACACCCGGTTACTGCTTCGCGTCGATTTGCGGGATAATGCGCGCCAGACTGATTGCAGATTTAACTGTGGAGTACACCCGATGAACCAGCAAGCCCATGTTCATGGCCCCGATTGCAACCACGATCATGACCATGATCATCACGACCACCAGCACGGCCATGTCCACGGTCCGAACTGCGGTCACGCTCACCAGGAACCGGTGCGCAACACCCTGAAGGATGTCGGTCGCAATGACCCATGCCCTTGCGGCAGCGACAAGAAATTCAAGAAATGCCACGGCGCGTGAAGTGCCTAGCGTTCTTCTGACGGCCTGCATTGCAGGCCGTTTTCATTTGAGCGTGCCGCCTGCTTTCAGATAACAGCCTGAGCCAAGTGGCAGCGGCTGCCATGAGGAGCGCCGACGGGCTTCTGCAAAATCCTGAAATAAACTGCCCCTTGCCGCTTGCGTGCTGCCTGACTGCTCTCTAACGTAGCGACTTTTGTACGTGACCCCTTCAGGAGCTTGCCCATGGCCTCGCCAGCCCTTCTTCATTTTCTACCCCGATTCGGCGCTGCCGCCGCTGCGGCGAGTTTCCTGAGCCTTGCCGGCTGCCAGTTGGGCGGTGGTGATCCTGATACCGTACTGCCTGCTTCCGGGACCTTTCCTGTCAAAGGGCTGGCGCAGAACGTCTCGATACGCCGAAACAATATGGGCATGCCGCTGATTGAAAGCAGCACCTACCATGACGCGCTGTTTACGCTGGGGTACGTACACGCAGGTGATCGCATCAGTCAGATGCTGAGCATGCGCCTGCTCGCGCAGGGCCGTCTGTCGGAAATGGCCGGCCCGGACGCGCTGGAAGTCGACCGTCTGATGCGCTCGGTCAACCTCAAACAGAACGCCAGCGATCTGTACAACGCCTCGTCGCCTCGTCTCAAGCGCTTTTTCGACGTGTACGCGCGCGGCGTCAATGCGTACCTGTTCCGCTACCGCGACAAACTGCCGGCCGATATCGCCAGCTCGGGCTACAAACCCGAGTACTGGAAGCCGGAAGACTCGGCACTGATCTTCAGTTTTCTCAATTTCAGCCTGTCGGTGAATCTGCAGGAAGAGCTGTCGGCGCTGGTGCTGGCGCAGAAGGTCGGCGCCGACAAGCTCGCCTGGCTGCTGCCGACCTACCCAGATGAAGAACTGCCGTTCGCCGAAGCCGACAAGCTAAAGGACCTGAACCTGAACAATCAGGTCACCGGCCTGAACGACCTGAACAAGGTCGCCTTGCAGCTCTCGGACCTGAACATGCTGGGCGTCGCCGCCTCCAGCAACTGGGCCATCGCGCCTCAACGCAGCCGTAACGGCAAGAGCCTGCTGGCCAGCGACATGCAATTGCCTGCCGGCCTCAACTCTGCGTGGAGCTTCGTGCAGATCCGCGCGCCGAAGTATCAGGTGTCCGGGGTCTCCATCGCCGGTCTGCCGCTGGTTCTCAGTGGTTTCAACGGCAAGCTGGCGTGGAGCATGAGCAACGTCAAGGGCGACAATCAGGACCTGTTTCTGGAGAAGATCAAGCGCGAGGGCAACCGCGTCTTTTATATGGTTGATGGCAAATGGGTGCCTGCAACGGCCCATCAGGAGACCTTTCTGGTCAAAGGTGGCAGCCCGCTTCGCGAAACCGTGTATGAAACGCGTCACGGCGCACTGCTCAATGCCAGCGCCACGCCGCCCGGCAACGGGTTGAGCCTGGCGTTGCAGGTCCCGAGCTTCAAGGACGACAAGAGCCTGGATGCCTTCTTTGACCTGTCACGCGCACCGAACGTCGAGAAGGCGTTCGACACCAGCCGCGAGATTCGGGCCATCACCCTGAACATGATCTTCGCCGATGCCTCGAACATTGGCTGGCAAGTGACCGGCCGCTTCCCGAATCGCCGTGAAGGCCAGGGCCTGTTGCCTTCGCCGGGTTGGGACGGCAAGTACGACTGGGACGGGTTCGCCGACTCGATGCTCCATCCTTATGATCAGGACCCGCGTCAGGGCTGGCTTGCGGCCGCCAACCAGCGCACGATTCCAAAAGGCTACGGCATGCAGCTTTCCAACTCGTGGGGCTACCCGGAGCGCGCCGAGCGGATTGCCGAGCTGGCCAATGGCGGTAAGCAGGACCTGCGCAGCACCATCGCCATGCAGTATGACCAGACCACGACATTCGCCGCCAAACTCAAGACCATGTTCCAGGCACCGGGCATGAGCAAGCCGCTAAAGCAGGCCATTGATGCCCTGCCGGAAGCCGATCGCAACAAGGCCCGCGAAGCGTTCACGCGCCTGATGGCGTTCGATGGCAAGCTCAGCGCCACGTCCGCTGACGCAGCACTTTATGAGCTGTTCCTGCAGGAAAGCGCCAAACAGATATTCCTTGATGAACTGGGGCCGGAAACCAGCCTTGCGTGGCAGGCATTGGTGGCCAACGCCAGCTCGTCGTACTCACCGCAGGCCGACCACCTGCTGGGACGCGATGACAGCCCGTATTGGGATGACGTCAAAACCCCGCAGAAAGAAGACAAACCCGCGATCCTGGCACGCAGTCTGGCGGCCGCTGTCACCCTCGGCGACAGCCTGTTGGGCAACAATCACAGCGCCTGGCAGTGGGGCAAGCTGCATCGCGATAACTGGACTTCGACCAACCCGTTGGCGAAGCAACTGGGTGGCGGCGACTTCAACCGCAGCGCCACTCCGGCCGGTGGCGATCACAGCACGCTGAACGTGTCCGGGTTCGAGTGGGGCAAAGGCTTCGACACACGCGTGGCTCCCAGCCTGCGCATGATCGTCGACTTCAGCCTGGTCGAGCCCATGACCGGCATGATCAACACCGGCCAGTCCGGCAACCCGGCCAGCCCGTACTACGCCAACAGCATCGAGCCGTGGCAGAAGGCGCAATACATGTCGATTCCGGTGCAACAGCAGAACTACGAAAAAGGCTACGGCAAACAACGCCTGACGCTGACGCCGGGCAAGTAAGCGCCGAAAGGGAGCATGGGCACGATGGCGTGCTTCAAGACACCTATCGTTCCCACGCCCCAGCGTGGTTCAGGTGGATTTGGGGTCGGCTTGAGTCATCAATGTCCGGGAGAACACCATCGTGCATAAAAGCGCTTTTCTGTCGCGATGGCACTGACGACGCAGAGTGCGACGTCAGTGACGGCTGAGTCCTGGCGCTGATCCGGGGGTAGCCTGGCAGGACGCCAGGCTAGCCGCACCGGGCCATGGATGGCCCGTTGCGGCGACCCCCGGATCAGTGTCAGGACGAAGGAACCCGACGAAGTCGGGCCGGAAACGGAGCTGGGACTTTGCTTACTTTGGTCCCTCAAAGTAAGGCGCCGTAAGGGCGCAAAGGTGACCTGAGCCGAACCCCAATCCACCTGACAAAGAAAACCGCCGTGTGACGCAGAGCGTCACGAACTGCATTCCCACGCGGAGCATGGGAACGATAGTCAGAGGCGAAAGGGTGACCTTGAGTCGAGCCCTAATTCACCTGCTGTCGCGCCTTACGCTCCGCAGCGCTCACGCAAACTCCCCGAACTTCCAGTTCCTTACCGGCTCATAGCTAACAAGCCCCTCCATACGGTTGCCCCATGGACCTTGTCGTTGCTCGCCCCGAAGGTTTGTACTGCCCGCCCGGTGATTTCTATATCGATCCGTGGCGTCCGGTCGAGCGTGCGGTGATCACTCATGCTCACGGCGATCACGCCCGCACCGGTAATCAGCATTACCTGTCGGCCGCCAGCGGCGAGGGTATTTTGCGGTCGCGCCTCGGGCAGGATATCAACCTGCAAACCCTCGAATACGGCGAAACCATCACCCACCACGGCGTAAAACTGAGCCTGCATCCGGCCGGGCATGTGCTGGGCTCTGCGCAGGTGCGGCTGGAGTACGAAGGCGAAGTATGGGTGGCTTCCGGGGATTACAAAGTCGAACCGGACGGCACTTGCGCAGCGTTCGAACCGGTGCGCTGTCACACCTTCATCACCGAATCGACCTTTGGCCTGCCGATCTATCGCTGGGCACCGCAGTCACAGATTTTCGAAGGCATCAACGAGTGGTGGCGCGGCAATGCGGCCCAGGGCAAAGCCAGCGTGTTGTTCGCGTATTCCTTCGGCAAGGCCCAACGTATTCTGCACGGTATCGACTCGCAGATCGGGCCGATTCTGGTGCATGGCGCGGTTGAACCCTTGAACCGCGTCTATCGGGAAGGCGGCATTCGCATCCCGGAAACTCAATACGCCGGCGACTTCAAGAAGACCGATCCGGCCCTGCGTCAGGCATTGATTCTCGCCCCGCCGTCTGCCGGTGGCAGCAGCTGGATGAAGCGTTTTGGCGAGTACAGCGATGCGTTTGCGAGCGGCTGGATGATGTTGCGCGGCACCCGGCGTCGACGCGGCGTGGATCGCGGCTTTGTACTGTCCGATCACGCCGACTGGCCAGGGCTGTTATGGGCCATCGAGCAGACCGGGGCCGAGCGGGTCATGGTCACTCACGGATCGGTGGGGATACTGGTGCGCTATCTGCGTGAACTGGGGCTGGATGCCCAGGGCTTCAGTACCGAATACGGCGATGAAGAAGACAGCAACCCGGCAACGGCCGAGCCTCAAGCAGCAAGCCCGGGCGAGACTCAGCCATGAAAGCCTTTGCCGAACTCTACGCCCAACTGGACGCCACCACGTCCAGCAACGCCAAACTGGCGGCGATGCGCGATTACTTCGAGAAAGCCGACCCTGAGGATGCCGCCTGGGCGGTGTACTTTCTGTCGGGCGGTCGTCCACGGCAACTGGTGCCGACGCGCATATTGCGCGAACAGGCCATGACACTCGCCAGCCTCCCTGAATGGCTGTTCGAAGAAAGCTATCAGGCGGTCGGCGACCTCGCGGAAACCCTCTCGCTGCTATTGCCTCAGGCCGATCACAACAATGACGAAGGCCTGGCCACCTGGATGGAAGACAAGCTGCTGCCGTTGCGCGGCCTGCCCCCCGAAGAACTGGCCGAGCGCCTGCCCATGTTCTGGTCGCAACTGGACCGCAGCAGCCTTATGGTGTGTATCAAGCTGATCACCGGCAGCTTCCGGGTCGGCGTGTCCAAACTACTGGTCACCCGAGCGCTGGCCGCGTTGGCCGACATCGACAGCAAACGCGTCGCACAGCGACTGGTCGGCTATACCGACCTGTCACATCGCCCCAGCGCCGAACGCTATCTGAAGCTGATCGCGCCCGAGTCGGAAGATGAACATGCGCAACGCGGTGGTCAGCCCTACCCGTTCTTTCTCGCGCATTCATTCCAGCAGCCTGCCGATCAGTTCGAAGCGCTGCTCGGCCCTGCCGAAAACTGGCAGGTGGAATGGAAGTGGGACGGCATCCGGGCGCAATTGGTCAAACGCGACGGCAGGCTGTGGATATGGTCGCGAGGCGAAGAACTGGTGACCGACCGTTTTCCCGAGCTGCACAGCCTGGTGCATGGCCTGCCGGACGGCACGGTCATCGATGGCGAAATCGTGGTCTGGAAAGCGCCCGAACCCCATCCCGACAGCGACGCCACCTTTGCCCTGAACGGTGACGTTCCGCAGGCGACACCCTCGGTGCAACCTTTTGCCTTGCTGCAGCAGCGCATCGGCCGCCAGACGCTGGGCAAGAAGATTCTTGCAGATGTGCCGGTGGTTGTTTTGGCCTACGACCTGCTGGAATGGCAAGGCGATGACTGGCGCAGCCGGCCTCAACACGAACGTCGTGCGCAACTGGAAACCTTGATCGAACACTGCCAGAGCGAGGTGCTGATGCCCTCCCCGGTGCTCACTGGCAAGGACTGGCTCGATCTGGCCACCCAACGCGAGGCCTCTCGCAGCCTGGGCGTCGAGGGCATGATGCTCAAGGCCCGCGACGCGTTATACGGTGTCGGTCGCACCAAGGACATGGGCGTCTGGTGGAAATGGAAGATCGACCCGTTCAGTGTCGATGCCGTGCTTATTTATGCGCAACGAGGCCACGGACGTCGTGCCAGTCTGTACAGCGATTACACGTTTGCAGTCTGGGACGGCCCGCCCGACGCCAGCGAACGCACGCTGGTGCCGTTCGCCAAGGCGTACTCGGGGCTGACCGACGAAGAAATGCGCAAAGTGGACGCCATCGTCCGCAAGACCACCGTCGAGAAGTTCGGACCGGTCAGTAGCGTGACGCCCACGCTGGTGTTCGAGCTGGGTTTTGAAGGCATCGCCCTGTCCAAGCGCCACAAGAGCGGCATCGCCGTGCGCTTTCCTCGCATGTTGCGCTGGCGGCAGGACAAACCTGTCGCCGAAGCCGACAGCCTGGCGACGCTTCAGGACCTGCTGAACTGACGCACCGTAAAAGTGCGCGCCGATTCGGGCGCACCTTTTTGACACACCGATCAGCCTGTTCGACTGCTCGCCCGCCAGACACAGCGCCCTTTCGTTACTAATCTGCCGCTCGGCGCTGCGGTGAGCGATGCTCGTCACCCTTCCGGGCGGTCATTACCTGCTCTGCAAACGTGCAGAGGCGGCAGATTGCCAGCCATTCATATGAAATAGCGACAACGCCTTACATTTCAAACGCATGTTCGTCCCTCTGGTTCGGAAATTGCTATCTTCTGCCAGTCTGGCACTTGCCGGTAGCAAGCTTCGCGTGTTCCCAACGCCCCATTTAAGGTTTTAAGGACTGAATAATGAAAAAAGCATGGCTCACTCTTTCTGCACTGGCTCTGTGCCTTGCCGCCGGTAACTCGATGGCCAAGGAGTACAAGGAACTGCGCTTCGGCGTCGATCCGTCCTACGCACCGTTCGAATCCAAAGCCGCCGACGGCAGCCTGGTCGGCTTCGACATCGACCTGGGCAATGCCATCTGTAAAGAGCTGAAAGTCACCTGCAAATGGGTTGAAAGCGACTTCGACGGCATGATCCCTGGCCTCAAGGCCCGTAAATTCGACGGTGTCATCTCCTCGATGACCGTGACACCGGCCCGCGAGAAAGTCATCGACTTCTCCAATGAGCTGTTCTCCGGCCCGACCTCGCTGGTGTTCAAGAAAGGCGCAGGTCTGACCGCCGACCCGGCCAGCCTGAAAGGCAAAACCGTAGGCTATGAGCAAGGCACCATTCAGGAAGCCTACGCCAAAGCCGTGCTGGACAAGGCAGGCGTGACCACCAAGGCCTACGCCAACCAGGATCAGGTGTACGCCGACCTGACGTCCGGTCGCCTGGACGCGTCGATCCAGGACATGCTGCAAGCCGAACTGGGCTTCCTGAAGTCGCCAGCGGGTGCTGATTACGAAGTCAGCAAGCCGGTCGACAGCGAGCTGTTGCCTGCCAAGACCGCCATCGGCATCGCCAAGGGCAACAAAGAGCTGAAAGCGTTGCTGGATAAAGGCATCAAGGCCATGCACGATGACGGCACCTACGCCGAAATCCAGAAAAAACATTTTGGCGACCTGAACCTGTACAGCGGCAAATAACACCCTGACGCCCATCGATTTCGGCGATGATTCGCTGCCCGATCGATGGGCGTTTCCGTCTGTAGACGCAAGGCCTATCCATGCTCGATGCACTCATGCAAAACCTGGGACTCTCGGCGTTCAGCCTGAAGGGCTTTGGCCCGCTGTTGCTGGAAGGCACCTGGATGACCGTCAAACTGGCTGTGCTGTCGCTCGCCCTGAGTATTGTGCTCGGGTTGATCGGAGCCACTGCCAAACTGTCGAGTTCAGCGCTGCTGCGCGTACCGGCACAAATTTATACGACACTGATCCGCGGTGTGCCGGATCTGGTGTTGATGCTGCTGATTTTCTACAGCCTGCAAACCTGGCTCACCCTGCTCACCGACGCGATGGAATGGGAATACATCGAGATCAACCCGTTCGGCGCAGGCGTGATTACGCTGGGCTTCATTTATGGGGCTTACTTCACTGAAACGTTCCGCGGCGCCATTCTGTCCGTGCCTCGCGGCCAGGTGGAGGCGGCAACCGCTTACGGTTTGAAGCGCGGTCAGCGGTTCCGCTATGTCGTGTTCCCGCAAATGATGCGTTACGCCCTGCCGGGGATCGGCAATAACTGGCAAGTGCTGCTCAAGGCCACCGCGCTGGTGTCGATCATCGGCCTGGCCGATCTGGTCAAGGCTTCTCAGGACGCCGGTAAAAGCACGTATCAGCTGTTTTACTTTCTGGTGCTGGCGGCGTTGATCTACCTGATGATCACCAGCGCCTCGAACTTCGCCCTGCGCTGGGCTGAACGGCATTACGCCGCAGGCAGTCGGGAGGCGCAGCGATGATCGAGTTGTTACAGGAATACTGGAAACCCTTCCTTTATACAGACGGCGTCAACGTGACCGGTCTGGCCATGACCATGTGGCTGCTCAGCGCGTCCATCACCATCGGCTTCTGCGTGTCCATTCCACTGTCCATTGCCCGCGTGTCGACAAACCGCTGGGTACGCTGGCCGGTGCAGTTCTACACCTACCTGTTTCGCGGTACACCGCTCTACATCCAGTTGCTGATCTGCTACACCGGCATTTACAGCCTTGCCGCGGTGCGCGAGCAACCGGTTCTGGACGCGTTTTTCCGCGACGCGATGAATTGCACCATTCTGGCGTTCGCCCTGAACACGTGCGCGTACACCACGGAAATCTTCGCCGGTGCGATTCGCAGCATGGCCCACGGTGAAGTCGAAGCGGCCAAGGCCTACGGCCTGACCGGCTGGAAGCTTTATACCTACGTGATCATGCCCTCGGCGCTGCGCCGCTCGTTGCCGTATTACAGCAACGAGGTGATCCTGATGCTGCATTCGACCACGGTAGCGTTCACCGCCACCGTGCCGGACATTCTAAAGGTGGCGCGGGACGCCAATTCCGCGACCTTCATGACGTTCCAGTCGTTCGGCATCGCAGCGGTCATGTACCTGACCGTCACCTTTATTCTGGTCGGACTGTTCCGCCTTGCCGAACGGCGCTGGCTGGCCTTTCTCGGCCCGGTCCGCTGATCATGCGCCATCACACCCACGATCTGCTGTCACCCGTGCCGGGCACTGTCCGGCACGTCCATAGCTTTCATTACGGGCCGCAAGGCGGCTCGCGCAAGGTCTACATTCAGGCCTCGCTGCATGCAGACGAACTGCCGGGCATGCTGGTTGCCTGGTATTTGAAACAGCGCCTGGCCGAACTGGAAAATGCCGGTCGCCTGCGGGGGGAAATCGTCGTGGTGCCCGTGGCCAACCCGATAGGCCTGGAACAGGTGCTGATGGACACGCCGCTGGGCCGCTACGAGCTGGAGAGCGGGCAGAATTTCAATCGTGGCTTCAGCGACCTTGGCGTGCAGGTCGGTGATGATATCGAAGCCCGTCTGACTGACGATCCACAGCAAAACCGTATTTTGGTGCGTACAAGCCTGCTGGCAGCCCTGAACGCTCAAGTCGCAACCACCCAGTTGCAATCGCTGCGCCTGACCCTGCAACGCCTGGCTTGCGATGCCGACATGGTGCTGGACCTGCACTGTGATTTCGAGTCGGTCGAACACCTGTACACCACGCCCGAAGCCTGGCCGAAAGTCGAGCCGTTGTCGCGCTACCTGGGTGCGCAAGCCAGCCTGCTGGCCACCGACTCGGGCGGCCAGTCGTTCGACGAATGCTTCACGCTGGTCTGGTGGCAGTTGCAGCAACGCTTCGGCGAGCGCTTCCCGATCCCGATGGGCAGCTTTTCAGTGACCCTGGAGCTGCGTGGCCAAGGCGATGTGAACCACGCCCTCGCCAGCCGCGACTGTCAGGCGATCATTCATTACCTGATTCACGCCGGCGTCATCGACGGCGAACTGTCGCTGCCGCCCGAATTGCTTTACCCCGCTACGCCACTGGCAGCGGTCGAGCCGGTCGCCACGCCGGTCGGCGGGCTGCTGGTGTTCTGCGCGATGCCTGGCGAGTACGTCGAGGCCGGCCAGTTGATTGCCGAGGTCATCGACCCGATCAGCGATGCCGTGAGCTGCATCCATGCCCTGAATGCCGGCCTGCTGTACGCGCGCTCGCTGCGCCGCATGGCGACCGCAGGCATGGTCATTGCGCACATCGCCGGCACCCAGGCCTATCGCAGCGGCTATCTACTTTCTCCTTGAGGACCTGTCATGTACAAACTGACCATCGATGGCCTGCACAAAAGCTATGGCGACAACGAAGTGCTCAAAGGCGTATCGCTCAAGGCCAGCAGCGGTGATGTGATCTGTTTGATCGGTGCCAGCGGTTCCGGCAAGAGCACCTTTTTGCGCTGCATCAACTTTCTCGAACAGCCCAATGACGGGGCGATGAGCCTGGACGGCAAGCAAGTACGCATGGTCAGCGACAAGCACGGCATGCGCGTGGCGGACGCCGATGAATTGCAACGCATCCGCACGCGCCTGGCGATGGTGTTTCAGCACTTCAACCTGTGGGCACACATGACGGTGCTGGAAAACATCACGATGGCGCCGCGCCGGGTGCTGGGCGTGCCCAAGGCCGAAGCCGAGGCCCGCGCGCGCAAATACCTGGAAAAAGTCGGCCTGCCGGAGCGCGTCGCCGATCAGTACCCGGCGTTCCTGTCCGGCGGTCAGCAACAGCGCGTGGCCATTGCCCGTGCGCTGGCGATGGAACCGGAAATCATGCTGTTCGATGAACCGACCTCGGCACTCGACCCGGAGCTGGTCGGTGAAGTGCTGAAAGTCATTCAGGGCCTGGCCGAAGAAGGCCGGACCATGATTCTGGTCACCCACGAAATGGGCTTCGCCCGCAAGGTGGCCAGCCAGGTGGTGTTCCTGCATCAGGGGCAGATCGAAGAGTCCGGCCACCCGGATGAAGTACTCAACAACCCGAAAAGCGAGCGCTTGCAGCAGTTTTTGAGTGGCAATCTGAAGTAGCGTTTTTTGTGCATGAAGCCTGAACGGCATGCCGATGCGGAGCATCGGCACGACAGTCAGTTAGATGTGTGTCTAGCGATGAGCGCCATAACCATTTAAAACTATTACCCTTTCTTCGCTGTCTCTGACTTAACGCCACTCAGAGCACACGCAAGCGGATGAGCCGACCCACCGACTTCGCCAAACGATGGTTTCTTGCCCGAGGCTGGAAGCCGTTCGCGTTTCAGAAGGACGTCTGGGCGGCGGTCAAAAACGGTGAGTCGGGCCTGTTGCATGCCAGCACCGGCTCGGGCAAGACCTACGCGGTGTGGTTTGCCGCCCTCAATCGTTTCGCCAAAGCCAATACCCTCACCGCCGACAACAAGCCGCGCAAACGCAAACCGCCTGCAGAACCGCTGAGTGTCCTGTGGATCACCCCCATGCGCGCCTTGGCAGCCGACACCGCTCGTGCCCTTGAAGCGCCGCTGGCAGAACTGGATATTCCGTGGTCAGTGGGCCTGCGTACCGGCGACACCAGCGGTAGCGAGCGCGCGCGACAGAGCCGACGGCTGCCATCCGCGCTGATCACCACCCCGGAAAGCCTGACGCTGCTGCTGACCCGCGCCGACGCACAGGTCGCGTTGTCGACGCTGAAAATGGTCGTGGTGGACGAATGGCATGAGCTGATCGGCAACAAACGCGGCGTGCAGTTGCAACTGGCGCTGGCCCGCTTGCGTCAATGGAATCCGCAACTCATCGTGTGGGGCATTTCCGCGACGCTGGGCAATCAGCACCATGCGCAGCAGGTACTGATCGGCGACGGCGGCGTGACCGTGCAAGGCAAGATCGTCAAGGACTTGCAGGTCGATACGCTGTTGCCGCCGTCCATCGAACGCTTCCCGTGGGCCGGGCATATGGGCTTGCGTATGCTGCCGCAGGTGGTCGCCGAGGTGGACAGCAGCGCCAGTTGCCTGGTGTTCACCAACACGCGGGCACAATCGGAAATCTGGTATCAGGCATTGCTGGAAGCGCGCCCGGACTGGGCTGGCCTGATCGCCTTGCACCACGGATCGCTGGCCCGAGAGGTGCGTGACTGGGTCGAGCGAGCCCTGAAAGAAGGTGCGCTCAAAGCGGTGGTCTGCACCTCAAGCCTGGACCTGGGCGTAGACTTCCTGCCCGTCGAGCGCGTGTTGCAAATCGGCTCACCCAAAGGCGTCGCGCGCCTGATGCAACGGGCCGGGCGCTCAGGCCATGCACCGGGGCGTCCTTCTCGCGTCACGCTGGTGCCCACCCACAGCCTGGAGCTGGTCGAAGCCGCCGCGGCTCATGACGCGGTTGCCGCCAGAATGATCGAGCCACGCGAGTCACCGCATCAGCCGCTGGACGTGCTGGTTCAGCACCTGGTCAGCATGGCATTGGGGGGCGGCTTTCTGCCCGATGAACTGCTGGCCGAGGTGCGCAGTGCCTGGGCGTACCGCGACCTGAGCGATGAGCAATGGCAGTGGGCGCTGGCGTTTGTGCGCAACGGCGGCCACTCCCTCACGGCCTACCCCGACTACCGCCGCGCCGAGCCGGACGAACACGGTGTCTGGCGCGTACCGGATGCACGCCTGGCCCGTCGTCACCGCATGAGTGTCGGCACAATCGTCAGTGAAGCCACCGTCAACCTGAAGTACTGGAAAAAAGGCGGCGGTGGCGGCTCGCTGGGCAGCGTCGAAGAAGGTTTCATCGCCAGGCTCAAGCCCGGTGACGGCTTTCTGTTCGGCGGACGTCTGCTGGAGCTGGTCCGGGTAGAAAACATGACGGCCTACGTCAAACGCGCCACGGGCAAGAAGGCCGCCGTGCCGCGCTGGAATGGCGGACGCATGCCGCTGTCCAGCGAACTGGCGGAGGCGGTGGTGGAAAAGTTCGATGCCGCCGCCCGTGGCGAATTCAACAGCCCGGAAATGCAGGCCATCAAACCGCTCCTGGAAGTGCAGCAACAATGGTCCGGCCTGCCACAACGCGATACGCTGCTGGCCGAAACGCTCAAGTCTCGCGAAGGCTGGCACCTTTTTCTTTACCCCTTCGCTGGCCGACATGTCCATCTGGGGTTGGGCAGCTTACTGGCATGGCGCCTGAGCCGCCATCGGCCACTGACCTTTTCCATCGCAGTCAACGACTATGGCCTGGAGTTGCTCAGTGCCAGCGAGATTGACTGGGCGCACGTCTTGCAAACCGATCTGTTCAGCGAAACTGACTTGTTGGCCGATATCATTGCCAGCCTCAACGCGGGCGAACTGGCATTACGGCGGTTTCGCGAAATCGCCCGAATCTCGGGCCTGGTCTTTTCCGGCTACCCCGGCGCAGCCAAAAGCAATCGCCAGCTTCAGGCGTCCAGCGGATTGTTTTTTGAAGTGTTCAAGCAGTATGACGCCGAAAACATGTTGCTGACCCAGGCTGAGGAAGAGGTGCTGCGCCAGGAACTGGACCTGCAGCGCCTGGAGCTGACATTGCGCCAGATCAACAGCCGCAGGCTGGACCTGCATGCCATCAAACGCGCCACGCCGCTGGCGTTTCCGCTGCTGGTCGAGCGTTTTCGCGAAAGCCTCAGTTCGGAAAAACTCGCAGACCGAATTGCCCGCATGGTCCGCGATCTGGAGAAAGCCGCAGGCCCGGAGCATGAACCATGAAACCCTACCAGGCCGTGACGCTGGCGGGTGAAGAGCTGTGGTTGCTGGCCGACAAGGCCATTTACTACCCCGCCGAACGAACATTGCTGATTGCCGACGCGCATTTCGGCAAGGCCGCCGCCTATCGCAAGCTGGGCCAGCCGGTGCCGCACGGTACAACTCAGGAAAACCTGCGACGGCTGGACAGCCTGCTGAACACCTACGCGTGTGATCATCTGATTTTTCTGGGGGACTTTCTGCACGCCCCCGAATCGCATGCTGTTGGCACACTCGCGACGTTGCAGCAGTGGCGGGCGGAACGCTCGACGCTGGCAATTACCCTGATCCGTGGCAACCACGATAAAAGAGCGGGCGATCCGCCGCCCTATCTGGGTATCGAAGTGGTTCCCGAGCCAATGATACTAGGGCCGTTTGCCTTGCAGCATGAACCCGACCCGCACCCCGAACTTCATGTGCTGGCGGGTCACGTCCACCCTGTCTACCGACTGCACGGCCGAGGCCGGCAGAGCTTGCGACTGGCCTGCTTCTACCTTGGTCAGCGGGTCAGCCTGCTGCCCGCCTTTGGCGAATTCACAGGCGGGTTCCGTATCCAGCCGGTGGACGGCTCCGAGGTCTACGTGACCGGTGGCGACGCGGTGTGGCGCGTGCTCTAGCGGCCAGTGTGCCAAGGCTGTGAAAAAAGACGTGAAAACGCCCGCTCCCCATCACGGGAAGCGGGCGCTGATTATTCAGGCCACAGGCGCAGGCGGCGGCTCGTCCGGCACGGTCGGACCACCCGGCTCGGTAGGCTCAGGATAAGGCGTGTCAGGCCCCGGATCACCCGGAATGCCGCCACCGACCATGTTCAGCTCCGGAAGCAGGTCCGAATGAGCCATGAGTGACCAGGCGAGCAGCCCGATCTCATTAAGCGGAGGAGATTGAGCCTGTTCAGAGATTTTGAAAGTAGTCTTCATAGGGCACTCCAGATCAAAGGCCTTCGCACACAACGATTATGCGAAAGCATGTGAGCAGATAGAGTACGAAATAGAGTATTAATTCAATTCCACTAATCACCTGTCCCGCAAATCAGGTGCGCGGCAGGGTCACGCCGCGCTGGCCCTGGTACTTGCCGCCCCGATCCTTATAGGAAACTTCGCATTCCTCATCGGATTCCAGAAACAGCATCTGCGCCACGCCTTCATTGGCGTAGATCTTGGCCGGCAGTGTAGTGGTGTTGGAAAACTCCAGCGTCACATGACCTTCCCACTCAGGCTCGAGCGGCGTCACGTTGACGATAATGCCGCAACGCGCGTAGGTGCTTTTGCCCAGACAGATCGTCAGGACATTACGCGGAATGCGGAAATATTCCACGGTGCGTGCCAGCGCGAACGAGTTCGGCGGGATGATGCACACGTCACTTTTGATATCGACAAAACTTTTTTCATCGAAATTTTTCGGGTCGACCGTGGCCGAATTGATGTTGGTGAACACCTTGAACTCGTCTGCGCAGCGAACGTCGTAACCGTAGCTGGACACGCCAAAGGAGATCACGCGATCGGCACCTTCGCCACGCACCTGACGCTCCACGAAGGGCTCGATCATCCCGTGTTCCTGCGCCATGCGGCGAATCCACTTGTCCGATTTGATGCTCATGGCGATGTCCTGAATAGCGAGGTAAAAAAGTTATCCGGCATCTTACCGGGGTGGGGCCGACGGTTCAAAGGCCACGGCGAGAGAGTTTGGGGGCCGCGCGACGTCGATTGGCTGCGAATGGAAATAATCATCAACAGACCATTGGCACGTTCGAAAAAAAGGGTTAAGGTGGCGTCACTGTGTTGCTTGTGTCACTGAGAATCTCTACACGATGTTGAATTTCGATCCAACCATCTCCATGAATTTTCCAGCTCTTTGCACTCAGTCTCGGCCAGGGCTCTTCCTACGCCGCAGTTAACTTTGTCCAAGGAGATATACTATGTCCAATCGCCAAACTGGTACCGTTAAGTGGTTCAACGATGAAAAAGGCTTCGGCTTCATCACTCCACAATCCGGTGACGACCTGTTCGTACACTTCAAAGCTATCCAATCCGACGGCTTCAAAAGCCTGAAAGAAGGCCAACAGGTTTCTTTCATCGCTACCCGCGGTCAGAAAGGCATGCAAGCTGAAGAAGTTCAAGTTATCTAACTTGTACTGATTCGCTTAAAAACCCCGCCCTTAAAAGCGGGGTTTTTTATTGCCTGCGATTTGAGCATGTGCGCAGGCACCTCAACTGACCGAGGGAGACAGAACCACTACCGCCTCCCCCGTCGCATCGCTACCGCCTCAGTCGTCGCTGACTGAAATGGTCGGCATGGCCGGGCTTGCAGCTTCCTGCAGCACAATTCGCGCACCGACGTGACGTGCCAGTTCCTGATAGACCATCGCAATCTGACTTTCCGGCTCGGCAATCGCTGTCGGCTTGCCGCCATCTGCCTGCTCGCGAATCAGCATCGACAGTGGCAGCGACGCCAGCAACTCGACATCGTATTGCGACGCCAGCTTCTCACCTCCGCCTTCGCCGAACAGGTGCTCGGCATGGCCGCAGTTCGAACAGATATGCACCGCCATGTTCTCCACGACGCCCAGCACCGGAATGCTGACCTTGCGGAACATTTCGACACCCTTCTTCGCATCCAGCAGCGCCAGATCCTGAGGTGTCGTGACGATCACGGCTCCCGCGACCGGGACCTTCTGCGCCAGCGTCAACTGAATATCGCCGGTGCCCGGCGGCATGTCGATGACCAGGTAATCCAGATCATTCCAGGCGGTCTGCGTGACCAGTTGCAGCAACGCACCCGAGACCATCGGGCCGCGCCAGACCATCGGCGTGTTGTCGTCGGTCAGAAAAGCCATCGACATCACGTCGATGCCGTGCGCTTCGATGGGCACGAACCACTTCTGATCCTTGATCTTCGGTCGCGTGCCTTCGGGGATGCCAAACATCACTCCCTGACTCGGACCGTAGATATCCGCGTCAAGAATCCCGACCCTAGCACCTTCACGGGACAACGCCAGCGCCAGATTAGCGGCGGTGGTGGACTTGCCGACACCGCCTTTGCCAGAGGCAACAGCGACGATATTTTTCACATTGGCGAGACCCGGGATCTGACTCTGCGCCTTGTGCGCGCCGATCACACTTTTTATGTCGACGCTGGCGGACGTCACACCGTCCAGGTTCTCGATGGCGGTCTTGAGGACCTGCGCCCAGCCGTTTCTGAACAGGGCGGCGGCATAACCCAGCTCGAGCTGCACGCTGACGTGCGCCCCCTGAATATCAATGGACCTGACGCAGCCGGCACTGACCGGGTCCAGGTTCATGTAAGGGTCGGTGTACTGGCGAAGAATCGTCTCCACCGCTGCGCGATTGACTGCGCTCATGGGCTTACTCCGAAAAAAGACTGACTGAAACAGGCGGCTATCGTACCTGTTCTGTCAGGCACCCACATGATTTCAGCTTGCTTTCAGGAGCATTCCCACAGCTGCGCGGGGTGAAAAAAATTGCTCAGACCTTTATAGTGGCCGACCTCCGTTTCACTTCAAGTAGCCGAGCCCCATGTCCGAGCCACGCAAGATTCTCGTTACCAGCGCCCTGCCCTATGCCAATGGTCCTGTTCACCTTGGCCACATGCTCGAGTACATCCAGACCGACATGTGGGTGCGCTTCCAGAAGCACCGCGGCAACTCGTGCATTTATGTCTGTGCGGACGACGCTCACGGTTCGGCAATCATGTTGCGCGCCGAGAAAGAAGGCATCACCCCGGAGCAACTGATCGACAACGTCAAGGCTGAACACAGCGCCGACTTTGACGACTTCCTGGTGGACTTCGACAATTTCCACTCGACGCACTCGGACGAAAACCGCGAGCTGTCGAGCATGATCTACACGCGCTTGCGCGATGCCGGTCATATCGCCACGCGTTCGGTCACTCAGTATTTCGATCCGGAAAAGAACATGTTTCTGGCCGACCGCTTCATCAAGGGCACCTGCCCTAAATGTGCGGCAGAAGACCAGTACGGCGATAACTGCGAAAAATGCGGTGCCACCTACGCGCCAACTGACCTGAAAGATCCCAAGTCAGCGATTTCCGGCGCGACGCCCGTCCTCAAGGATTCGAAACACTTCTTCTTCGATCTGCCAGCCTTCGACGCCATGCTGAAAAGCTGGACGCGCAGCGGCACCTTGCAGGACGCGGTTGCCAACAAGATCGCCGAGTGGCTGGACAGCGGCCTGCAACAATGGGACATCTCCCGCGATGCACCGTATTTCGGCTTTGAAATTCCCGACGAGCCGGGCAAATACTTCTACGTATGGCTCGACGCCCCCATTGGTTACATGGCCAGCTTCAAGAACCTGTGTGCGCGCCGTCCGGACCTGGACTTCGATGCGTACTGGGGCAAGGAAGCGACCACCGAGCTTTACCATTTCATCGGCAAGGACATCGTCAATTTCCACGCCCTGTTCTGGCCCGCCATGCTCGAAGGCGCAGGCCTGCGCAAGCCGACCGGCATCAACGTTCATGGCTATCTGACGGTCAACGGCCAGAAGATGTCGAAGTCACGCGGCACCTTTATCAAGGCGCGTACCTATCTCGACCATCTGTCACCCGAGTACCTGCGTTATTACTACGCATCGAAGCTGGGCCGTGGCGTGGATGACCTGGACCTGAACCTCGAAGACTTCGTGCAGAAGGTCAACTCCGACCTGATCGGCAAAGTGGTCAACATCGCCAGCCGTTGCGCCGGATTCATCCACAAGGGCAATGCCGGCGTGATGGTCGAGGCCAATGCTGCGCCTGAACTGACCGAAGCGTTTCTGGCCGCCGCACCGAGCATCGCCGACGCCTACGAGGCTCGCGACTTCGCACGTGCCATGCGCGAAACAATGGCGCTGGCCGACCGCGCAAATGCCTACATCGCAGAGAAGGCCCCCTGGGCGCTGGCCAAGCAGGAAGGCAAGCAGGACGAGGTTCAGGCTGTCTGCGCCCTGGGCATCAACCTGTTCCGTCAACTGGTCATCTTCCTCAAGCCGGTACTGCCGAACCTGGCCGCTGACGCTGAAAAATTCCTCAACGTCGCGCCACTGACCTGGGACGATCACACGACCCTGCTGGTCAATCATCAGCTCAATCCGTTCTCGGCGCTGATGACCCGGATCGATCCGGCCAAGGTAGAGGCCATGGCGGCTGCGTCCAGAGAAGACCTGACGGCTACCAGCACAGACGCCGCCGATAAGGCCCCCGTCGGCAATGGTGAGCTGACGAAAGACCCACTGTCTGCGGAAATAGACTTCGACGCCTTTGCAGCCGTCGACCTGCGCGTGGCACTGATTCTCAAAGCCGAACACGTGGAAGGCGCCGACAAGCTGTTGCGCCTGACACTCGACATCGGCGACGAGCAGCGCAACGTTTTCTCCGGCATCAAGAGCGCCTATCCGAACCCGTCCGAGCTGGAAGGCCGTCTGACCATGATGATCGCCAACCTCAAGCCACGAAAAATGCGCTTCGGCATCTCGGAAGGCATGGTGATGGCGGCAGGCCCGGGCGGTGAAGAAATCTACCTGCTCAGCCCGGACAGCGGTGCCAAGCCAGGCCAACGCATCAAGTAAACCAGACAAGGCCCGGTATCCGCTCGATAACAGCGGATATCGGGCCTTCGTGCATTCGCAAGCCCCCTGATATGGCCGATAATGCGCCTTTCGGAAGACAGATCACCTGTCGATTACCTGGCACGATCATGACTGAATCGATTCGCATACTTCCCGGCGTGGACCTGATCCGGAGTATCGATGCCCTGCTGCCCCAGACTCAGTGCGGCAAATGCGGGCATTCCGGCTGTCAGCCCTATGCAGAGGGTATTGCCGGCGGTGAAGCCATCAACAAATGCCCGCCGGGCGGTGATGAAACCATTGCTCAACTGGCCGGGCTGTTGTCTGTTCCCGTGTTGCCACTGGACACGGAACGCGGCGCAGCGCCCGCTCAGGTCGCGTTCATTCGCGAGGCCGAGTGCATCGGCTGCACCAAATGCATCCAGGCCTGCCCGGTGGACGCCATTGTCGGTGCGGCAAAGTTGATGCACACGGTGATCATTGACGAATGTACGGGCTGCGATCTGTGCGTCGCTCCTTGCCCGGTGGACTGCATTGAAATGCATCCGCTGCCACTGGCAACCGTCACCCCGATCACCGGCGGCCTGGCCCCCACCGTTGACCTGCAACTGGCTCGCCAGCACAAGCGTACTCGAGCACGGCTGCGTTACGACTCACGAAATGCACGACTGCGCCGCGAACAGCAGGCCCGGCTGGCAGAACGTGTCGCCCGCTCACAACGCGCCGAGTCCCTTCGTGAAGCCGCGCCTCAAGCTGCCGTGAAACCGCTGCGAAACAACAGGACTGAAGCGCCGGACGAAGCAACGAAAAAAGCCAGGATTGCGCTGGCCATGAGTCGTGCCCAGCTCAACAAGTCGCTCAAGGCCTTTGGTCACCCGCCCATTGCGGAACAGGCAGCGCGGCTGGTGGAACTGCAACGCGAATACGAGGCCGCCGAACAGGCACTGGAGGCGCTTCTCTCAGCGTCTGCCCCGATCAACTCCGAGGAAATGCGCCGTCCATGAATGCCGCAAAACGTCAGGAAATATTCCGCAGGCTGCATGAAGACAATCCGGACCCCAAAACCGAGCTGGCCTACACCACACCGTTTGAACTGCTGATCGCTGTGATTCTTTCCGCTCAGGCCACCGATGTGAGCGTCAACAAGGCGACCGCCAGGCTTTATCCGGTTGCCAACACACCGCAGGCGATATACGACCTCGGCGTTGAGGGGCTTTCCGGGTACATCAAGACAATCGGCCTCTACAACAGCAAAGCCAAAAATGTGATTGAAACCTGCCGGATGCTGATCGAGCTGCACAATGGCGAAGTACCCCAAACCCGTGAAGCGCTAGAAGCTTTACCGGGGGTTGGGCGCAAGACAGCCAACGTCGTACTCAACACGGCTTTCCGCCAGATCGCGATGGCTGTGGACACGCACATCTTTCGCGTGAGCAACCGTACAGGCATCGCACCGGGGAAAAACGTGGTGGAGGTCGAGAAGCAGTTAATGAAGTTCGTGCCGAAAAATTACCTGCTCGATGCGCACCACTGGCTGATCCTGCACGGACGCTATGTATGCCAGGCACGCAAGCCGCGCTGTGGCAGTTGCCGCATCGAAGATCTGTGCGATTACAAACACAAGACGTCCGACGATTGAGCCAGCCGGGCGATTGCTGTCTCATCGATTGAAAAAATCTTTTTTACCCGCCTGTGGATTGTCGATATAAGAGGCGCCAGAGAAAGCCCAAGCCCTGGAGTCAACTTCATGAGTACTGGCAACGAGCAGCTGGACGTCGATGACGACATCGTCGTGGTCGAAACGGACGACACAGAACCTGTGGTTGTGGAGGCGGCGAAAACCAACCTGAGCAAGCGACGCACCATCGACAACCTGCTTGAAGAGCGGCGCTTGCAAAAGCAACTGGCCGATTACGACTTCGACCTGTAAATCGCGGCACCCGCCAGGGCAGCCCCTCAAAGAGAGGTTTCCCTGCCGGGGCAGCAGGCCGGCTTTTCGTAAAAAGCCGGATACCAGACAAACATGACCCGCTTCAGACAAGCCCGTTACGCTGGGCTAGCTCGATCAGATCAACCAGCGAATGCGCATTGAGCTTGAGTAATAAACGCGTTTTGTAAGTGCTGACGGTCTTGTTGCTGAGAAACATGCCGTCTGCAATTTCCTTGTTGGTCTTGCCTCTCGCCAACTGCTGCAGCACCATCATTTCCCTGCCGGAAAGACGGTCTACCATGTCCGATTCGCTCGCATTTCCCATGCTGGAGCGAACAGTGTGCAACGCCTGGTTGGGGAAGTAGCTGTACCCTGAAAGCACCGCCTTGATAGCACTGAGCAGCTCGGTCAGGTCCTGTTGCTTGCAGACATACCCGGCAGCCCCCGCCTGCATGCAGCGCATGGAGAAGTGACCGGGTGCCTGGGAAGTCAGGATCAGAACCTTGAACGGCAACGTCATCGCTGACAAGCGGGCGATAACTTCCAGGCCGTCGAGCTTGGGGATACCAATGTCGAGAATGACAATATCAGGAAGGTGCTCACGCGCCATCTGCAACGCATCCACACCGTTATCAGTCTCCGCAACGACCTCATAGCCATGACGCTCCATCAGCATGCGTACAGCAAGGCGAATGACAGGATGATCATCCACGATCAGCACTTTATTCATGGGCAGTCCATTTTTCGCTATTCGAATTTTCAGAGCCAGCACAATAGCTTAGTCGTTTACTGCTTTGCATTGCGCTCACCCTTAAGGACTGACAGCCAAAGACCATTCCTACAAGTACAGCAGAAACTTCCTACAAAACTCGGCACTAACGTACATTTTTTATTAATTTTCACTGAGCCTTCCTTTTCGGAACCTGGTGAAGGGTTGCTGCTGGCGTAACGGCATAAGCATGCACAACACCAGCAGACAAATGAATATGGCAAAACCGGACCAGACTTTTCATCTCCAAAAAATGATTGTGCTCACGCACCCCACATTCTGGAGGGCAATCGATGACGGTCAGTCATACCTTACATACGTAAACTGTGATTAAAAATTACACATCGAATACAGAATATTGTACAAATATTTATTTAAAGAAAACCCCTACTTACTTGAAAGAACTTTCCTACAATCAAAGCGCCGGAGTGAACAGCCGCCCCCTCAGGGTAACCGCGAACTGAAGCCATGAGCGCTCAGCAGCCCAAACCTATGCTGTTGTAAAATCTTACAGACACCATAGCATAAGCCTACGTCATTCAAGACTATAAATAGCTCATTCGACAAGTAGCAAATACTAGTTTTCATTTCAGATCCAGCCACGTCCAAGCGAATAGGAAACGTACTACAGAAATCAGAGACGTAAAAATAAAACATGTAAGATCTTATAAAAGCCTTCAAACCAATCCCTTCAAGCCGCCATTTTTTACTTGCAAATTTTATTACCAGTCGTTACTTTTTTGACAACAACTTTGTTATTTACTGCCATTGAATACGACTTCCCATGAAGCTATATCAATACGCAGTGCGCTCATGCACTTCATGAGCAACAGTATTTAGACGGGCACGGTGTATGTCACCGACCGGATGGATTCGGGCAATAAGCCATGGCCGATCAGGCACCGCTGCCTTTTGACAAGACTTCGAGGTGTCTGGCAACTCTTTTGAATGGGCCATGTGTATAACCATGTTCAAAAAGGGACCTACCATGAACAACAAACACGCTCGTTCATTTTCAACCCCCCGCACCGCTCTGGAACTGGCCACGGCCGTGGAACAGTTTGTCGCCACCGGCGGGGTTATCGCTGTCATACCCGACGGTGAAACAGCGGTTTCATCGAACCCGCCGCTCACCGATACGCCGACCGATCTTGAACTCACGGGCAAAGTGGAATTACTGAAGTGCCTTGTTGCAAAGGGCGCAGGCGTCAATGCATTGCAGTATTCATTGCGCATGACCAAAAAGGACGTTCGCCAACTGGCGACGGAAAACAAGGTAAAGATACACTTCAGCCAGCCCATGCGCAGCCTCAGGAGAGAAGCGCGCCACGACCCCTCGGCTGTCGACGATGTCGTTGCCGGCCACGCCATGCATTATTCGGCGCTGGGCTATACCGCCGCCGAAATCGCGCAAGTGCTCGACCTCAGCGTCCGGCAGGTCTGGAATATCGGCAGGGACTATCGGTATGAGTTCAGGCAGCAACGAGACAGCCATACGCCCGATCAACCTGAACCAACTTCAAAGGATGGCGACACGCAGCCTTCATAAAACCCTTGTATTGAAAACAACTGCTGCGTGAAGAATACGGGACGCGCGGTAGAACCTTCTGATGATCCCGCCTTTAACAGCGACACACAGTGTAGGAAAACACTACAGGGTTTAGAAATTTTGTATTGCCGTGCAAGAAGACGTTCACCTGCAGGCACTGTACTTATAAACACGGTGTCACACACCGTCTTGATAAACTTGACGCCCTGAGCAAGTTATCAGGGAAACTTAATACCGATAAACGATTGCCTGGAGCGCGTTGCGCGTCAGCCAGCATTAAAGTGGAGCCCCGCGAAGGGCTCCACTCGTCAAACCGCTTATTGCTTTCAGAACAGCTTGCGGCCTTTGTTGGCGGCAATACGCATGCGCAGCGCGTTCAGCTTGATGAAGCCCGCAGCGTCAGCCTGATCGTAGGCACCTGCATCGTCTTCGAAGGTTGCGATGTTGGCATCGAACAGCGAATCGTCGGACTTGCGGCCCGTCACGATCACGTTGCCTTTATACAGCTTCAGGCGCACAACGCCGTTCACGTGAGCCTGAGAGGCGTCGATCATCTGTTGCAGCATCAGACGCTCAGGGCTCCACCAGTAGCCGGTGTAGATCAGGCTGGCGTACTTGGCCATCAGCTCGTCCTTGAGGTGAGCGACTTCGCGGTCAAGGGTGATCGATTCGATTGCACGGTGAGCACGCAGCATGATGGTGCCGCCCGGGGTTTCGTAACAGCCGCGGGACTTCATGCCCACGTAACGGTTTTCAACGATGTCCAGGCGCCCGATGCCATTTTCGCCGCCAATGCGGTTCAAGGTCGCCAACACAGTGGCCGGGGTCATCTCGACGCCGTCCAGCGCAACGATATCGCCGTTGCGATAGGTCAGCTCAAGATAGGTTGCAACGTTCGGCGCGTCCTCAGGGGACTTGGTCCAGCGCCACATGTCTTCTTCGTGCTCGGTCCAGGTGTCTTCCAGCACGCCGCCTTCATAGGAAATATGCAGCAGGTTGGCGTCCATCGAGTACGGAGATTTCTTCTTGCCGTGACGCTCGATCGGGATGTTGTGCTTTTCGGCGTAATCCATCAGCTTTTCACGCGACAGCAGATCCCACTCGCGCCACGGAGCAATTACCTTGACGCCAGGCTTGAGCGCGTAAGCACCCAGTTCGAAACGTACCTGATCGTTGCCCTTGCCGGTCGCACCATGAGAAATGGCGTCAGCGCCGGTTTCGTTGGCGATTTCGATCAGACGCTTGGCAATCAGCGGACGTGCGATGGAAGTACCCAGCAGGTACTCGCCTTCATAGACGGTGTTGGCACGGAACATCGGGAACACGAAATCGCGCACGAATTCTTCGCGCAGGTCATCGATGTAGATTTCTTTGACGCCCATGGCTTGAGCCTTGGCGCGTGCCGGTTCGACTTCTTCACCCTGACCCAGGTCAGCGGTAAAAGTCACCACTTCGCAGTTGTACGTATCTTGCAGCCACTTGAGGATTACCGAAGTATCCAGGCCACCGGAATACGCGAGAACTACCTTGTTTACGTCCGCCATGCCATCACTCCACCGGGTTGTACGGAAAACCGTCGATTCTACCGTTCAAACCAGCAAATTTACAGGGGCGCGACAGCTTGTGACGACAAGGCGACGTTATGGAGCGCAGTGGGCAGGCCTCAGGACGTGTGTGCTGCGCTCGCCGATGAGGCAACAGGCACAGGCCGCTCGTCCGGGGCCACACGCTCGAGATGAACGTTCACCCGGCGGTTGCGCGACCGGTTGGCCTCATTGGTATTGGGCGCCAACGGGTAGCGTTCGCCATGAAAGCGCAGGGTAATCTGCTGCTCGGGGACACCCTGGGCCTTGAGATAATCCATGACCGCCAGCGCCCGGCGCCGGGACAGGTCACGGTTGGTGAGGCGATTGCCGCTGTTGTCCGAGTGGCCGTCCAGCTCGATACGGTTGACGGTCGGATCGGCCTTCAAGTAAGCCACCATATTGTCCAGGCGCGCCTTGGCCCGGGCATCCAGCTCGATGCCGCCCCCCGGAAAGCCCACTTCAGCCTGTTTGATCTGGTCAAAATTCATCGGCAACAGCTTGGCAGTGCAGGCCTGATAATCACTGAACGCTTTGCTGAACTTGACGGGCAACAAACGTATTTCCATCAGGCCGCCATCGCGGTTGTAGTGACGAATGAGCGGGCTGCGCCCGTCCATCAAGCCGCTGATCAAACGCCCGGCCTGCGCTTGGGAGGTGTTGAACGGTATGTCGCCATTGACGACTCGCACCGACCCCAGGTTGATATCGCCGCGTCCAGGCTGCCACGGTGCAGCGGCGGCGAGCAATGTCGCAGAGCCATTGCCAAGCATGTTGTAGGACGCCTTGAGGCGAAACGTGGCCTGCTCCCCCGCGCGACGCACGAACTCGCCGGCACCGAAATCGGTGATCGGCTGGGTCAGGCGGCATTCGAACTGATCGCCTTCGACTTTCCACTCAATGCTCTCCAGACGCGTCTGGAAATTGATAGCCATCGCCGGAAGGCTGGCAAACAGGCTGAGCAAGGCTAAATATCGCTGGCGCACGGGAGGCTCCACTGGAAATGAACGCGAAACAGAAAATGCTGACTGACAAGGGGGCTATCGGTAACTTCATGCAAAACTTGATAGCGGATGCCTGAGAGAGGCTTTTCCGGTAGCATTCCCAACGAGTTTGACCCGCCTGGAATCCCCAATGTCTGACCGCCTGACCCTCCTGCGTCCCGACGACTGGCACATTCACCTCCGTGACGGAGCTGTTTTGCCTCATACCGTTGCTGACGTAGCGCGAACTTTTGGCCGCGCAATCATCATGCCCAACCTCGTGCCTCCGGTTCGCAACGCGCAACAAGCCGACGCCTACCGCCAGCGCATCCTGGCCGCACGTCCGGCCGCCAGCCGCTTCGAACCGTTGATGGTGCTTTACCTCACCGACCAGACCACGCCCGAAGACATTCGCACCGCCAAGGCCAGCAGCTTTGTGTACGCGGCCAAGTTGTATCCGGCCGGTGCGACCACCAACTCGGATTCCGGTGTCACCAGCATCGACAAGATCTTCCCGGCCCTGGAAGCGATGGCCGAAGTCGGCCTGCTGCTGTTGGTACACGGGGAAGTGACACGCGGTGAAATCGATGTATTCGATCGCGAAAAGGTGTTCATCGATGAGCATCTGCGTCGCGTGGTCGAACGCTTTCCGACACTGAAAGTGGTGTTCGAACACATCACCACCGGTGAAGCCGTGCAGTTCGTCAATGAAGCCTCGGCCAATGTCGCGGCGACCATCACGGCGCATCACTTGCTGTACAACCGCAACCACATGCTGGTCGGCGGGATTCGTCCGCACTTCTATTGCCTGCCGATCCTCAAGCGCAATACGCATCAGACTTCACTCCTTGACGCGGCCACCAGCGGCAGCGGCAAGTTCTTTCTGGGCACCGACTCGGCGCCGCATGCCCAGCATGCCAAGGAAAACGCCTGCGGCTGTGCCGGCTGCTACACCGCCTATGCCGCAATCGAGCTGTACGCAGAAGCATTCGAGCAACGTAACGCGCTGGACAAACTGGAGGGCTTCGCCAGCCTTCATGGTCCGGCGTTTTATGGCCTGCCTGCCAATCAGGACACCATCACGCTGGTGCGTGACGAGTGGACCGCCCCTGCCAGCCTGCCGTTTGGCGAGTTGACCGTTATCCCGCTGCGCGCTGGTGAAACACTGCGCTGGCGTCTGGAGGAACACGCGTGAGTGAAGATCATTTTGACGACGAACACGAAGGCCACGGCGGTGGCGGCGGTTCCCGTCACCCGATGGCAGCGCGATTTCGCGGCTACCTGCCGGTAGTCGTTGACGTCGAAACCGGCGGTTTCAATTCTGCCACCGACGCCCTGCTGGAAATCGCTGCAGTCACCATCGGCATGGACGAAAAAGGCTTCGTGTTCCCTGAGCACACGTATTTCTTCCGCGTCGAGCCCTTCGCGGGTGCCAACATCGAAGCGGCCGCGCTGGAGTTCACCGGCATCAAGCTGGATCACCCGCTGCGCATGGCGGTCAGTGAAGAGACTGCGCTGAATGACATTTTCCGTGGCGTGCGCAAAGCCCTGAAAGCCAACGGTTGCAAACGCGCAGTGCTGGTCGGCCATAACGCCAGCTTCGACCTGGGCTTCGTCAACGCCGCCGTCGCCCGGATGGACATGAAGCGCAACCCGTTTCACCCGTTCTCCAGCTTCGACACCGCAACCCTCGCCGGCCTCGCCTACGGCCAGACCGTGTTGGCAAAAGCCTGCCAGGCCGCCGGAATCGACTTTGACGGCCGTGAAGCGCACTCGGCCCGTTACGACACCGAGAAGACTGCCGAGCTGTTCTGCGGCATCGTCAACCGCTGGAAAGAGATGGGCGGCTGGGAAGACTTCGACGATTGAAGTCGATGCGTCATGAGCAAACCGGCCTTGTGCCGGTTTTTTCATACGGGTCAAAAAGCGTCGGGCGTTTTCCCTGATGCAAATGGCATAACCGACCATTCATCGCCGTACCTGAATCTAACCCAAAACAGTTTTGACAAGCATTCTCATTAACATTAAGCTCCTCGGCACCAAGCAATAAACCAGCGACGGTCCATAGCTTATGTATGTTTGCCTCTGCCAAGGTGTCACAGACGGTCAAATCCGGGATGCAATTCTGGAAGGCTGCTGCAGTTATCGTGAAGTCCGCGAAACACTGGGCGTTGCGAGTAAATGTGGAAAATGCGCCTGCCTGGCCAAGGAAGTGGTGCGCGACACACTGACCGAACTGCAAAGCAGTCATGCGGCGCTGGCTTATCCCGCAAAATTTTCAGCGGCCTGAACACCCCTTATTTGAAGAACCGGACGCCATGTCCGGTTTTTTTATGCCTGTAATTCAAGCGCTTAGCGTCGAGATGCGGAACTCAAACATTCTTATTCCTATTTAAATTCACTTATTATTCAACAACTTAGGTTTGACAGACGAGGGAGCGCAGATCACACTCGCGGCTTATCGACACCCTTATCGGCAGGACCTCGAACATGAAAGGCGACATTACAGTCATCCAGCATCTCAACAAGATCCTCGGAAACGAGCTGGTCGCCATCAATCAGTATTTTCTGCATGCCCGCATGTATGAAGACTGGGGCCTGAAAAAGCTTGGTGGGCACGAATACCACGAGTCTATTCATGCGATGAAGTACGCAGACAAGCTGATCAAGCGCACTCTGTTTCTTGAAGGGCTGCCAAACCTGCAGGACCTGGGCAAGATTCTGATCGGCGAGCACACCAAGGAAATGCTTGAGTGCGACCTGAAGATCGAGCAAAAAGGTCTGGCTGATCTGAAAGCGGCCATTGCTCATTTCGAGACTGTCGGTGACTTCGGCAGCCGCGAGCTGCTGGAAGACATCCTTGAACCCAAGGAAGAGCAGATCGACTGGCTAGAGACCCAGCTGGGCCTGATCGTCAAAGTCGGCATCGAGAATTACCTGCAGTCGCAAATGGGTGACTGATTCACCCAACGCGCCGCAATGAAAAAGCCCGCCTCAATCGAGAGCGGGCTTTTTCTTGTCCGTAAAACCACGCCATTCAGACGTACTCTGCGCCCTCTTGCGACGCAGAGCGTCGTGAAAGGCATTCCCACGCTGGAGCGTGAGGAACGAGCGTCATCTGGACGAACATTGATCATGCCCATGAAGCGCGGGGCTTTACTCGGCTTTGGCGGCCGAGGCTTCCTTGACCAGCGTCTGCAGCGAGCCGTCAGCCATCATCTCGGTGATGATGTCGCTGCCGCCGACCAGTTCGCCGGCCACCCACAACTGCGGGAACGTCGGCCAGTTGGCGTACTTGGGCAGGTTGGCGCGGATTTCAGGGTTTTGCAGGATGTCGACATAGGCAAACTTTTCGCCACACGCCATCAATGCCTGGGAAGCCTTGGCCGAAAAACCGCATTGTGGAGCGTTCGGAGCGCCTTTCATGTAAAGCAGAATGGTGTTGCTGGCAATCTGCTCTTTGATCGTTTCGATGATATCCATGGAGCACCTCGGCTGAAATATCCGACTCAGTTGTCGGCACGGTGGCGCATTGTAACGAAATCCCGAGCATGACGCTCTGTCTTGAGCCTTAACACGACGCAACCTGCACCGGCACGCCGTTCAACGCCGCGTTGCCGGACAGCACGTCGAGGTGCCGTTCGTCAGTCAGGTCGTTGGCGCTCACGCCAGGCTGCCCCTGAGCGATCTCCATTTTCACTCCGGCCCGCGAGTGCCCCCAGCCATGCGGCAGGCTGACAACGCCTGGCATCATGTCCAGACTGCTCAGCACCTGAACGTCGATCATCCCGACCCGCGAACTGACCCGGACCTGCTGCCCGTCGCTCAAGCCACGGCACGCCAGGTCATCAGGGTGCATCAGCAATTGATGGCGAGGCTTGCCTTTCACCAGTCGGTGATAGTTGTGCATCCACGAGTTATTGCTGCGCACATGCCGGCGACCAATCAACAGCAACTCGCCGGACGTTTCACCGGGCTTGGGCCCCGTGTCGGCAGCGAAGCGCACAAGATCAGCCATGATCACCTCTGGCGCGGCCTGAACGTGTCCATTGGCGGTTTTCAGGCGGCTGGCCAGGTTTGGTGTCAACGCGCCCAGATCCAGGCCATGCGGGTGGCTGGCGAGGGTTTCCAGAGAGAGATTGTGGCGCGATGCCTCGCCGTACAGTCCAGCCCGTAACCCCCGATCAATCATCTGCGCCGGTGGCAGGGTCGGCTTGAGTTCGCGTTGAGCCCTGGCCGCAAACGCCTTGGCCAGGCCGACGAAGATCTCCCAGTCGTGCAACTCGCCCTCGGGCTTGTCGAAGATGGCGCGATTGAAGCGCGTGACGTTGCGCACCGCCAGCGTGTTGAACGTGGTGTCGTAGTGATCGTTTTCCAGCGCCGAGGTGGAAGGCAGAATCAAATCGGAATGGCGCGTGGTCTCGTTGATGTACAGATCAATGCTGACCATGAATTCCAGACCTTCAAGCGCCTGGTCGAGTTGACGTCCGTTGGGCGTCGACAGCACCGGGTTGCCCGCGACCGTCACCAGGGCGCGAACCTGCCCTTCTCCCTCCACGAGCATTTCTTCAGCGAGTGCCGAGACCGGTAACTCGCCGCCATACTCCGGCAGCCCTGATACCCGGCTTTGCCACAGATTGAAATGCCCGCCCGAGGTCGAGCTGACAAGGTCCACAGCAGGCTCTGTACACAGTGCGCCACCGACGCGGTCCAGGTTGCCCGTCACCAGATTGATCAACTGCGTCAGCCAATGGCACAGCGTGCCGAAGACCTGCGTCGAGACACCCATGCGTCCATAACAGACTGCCTTGTCAGCAGCGGCAAAATCCCGGGCCAATTGCCGGATCTGTTCGGCGGAAATGCCGCAACGCGGGCTCATGGTCTCGGCCGTGAAGCCGGCAATCGCGTGCAGCACGTCTTCAAGCCCCTCGACAGGCAGATGACTTTCACGGGTCAGCCCCTCTTCGAACAGCGTGTTGAGCAACCCGAACAGCAGTGCAGCATCGCCGCCGGGCCTTATGAACAGATGCTGATCGGCGATAGCGGCCGTTTCACTGCGACGCGGGTCGATGACCACCAGCCTGCCGCCGCGCTGTTGAATGGCTTTCAGGCGCTTCTCGACATCCGGGACGGTCATGATGCTGCCGTTGGACGCCAACGGGTTACCGCCCAGAATCAGCATGAAGTCGGTGTGGTCGATATCCGGAATCGGCAACAGCATGCCGTGGCCGTACATCAGAAAGCTGGTGAGGTGATGCGGCAACTGATCGACCGACGTCGCCGAGAAACGGTTACGGGTCTTGAGCAGGCCGAGAAAATAATTGCTGTGGGTCATCAGCCCGTAGTTATGGACACTGGGGTTGCCCTGATAGATCGCCACGGCGTTTTGCCCGTGGCGTTGCTGAATGGCATGAAGACGTTCAGCGACATGATCGAATGCAGCCTGCCAGCCAATCGGCTGCCACTCGTCCCCGTTGCGCAGCATCGGCTGGCGCAAGCGGTCGGGATCGTTCTGGATGTCTTGAAGCGCAACGGCTTTGGGGCAGATATGACCACGGCTGAATGTGTCCAGCGGGTCGCCTTTGATCGACGTGATCCGGGGGGCGGCATCCGGCTCGGTAACGGTCTCGATGGCGAGGCCGCAAATGGCCTCACACAGGTGGCAGGCGCGGTAGTGTTCGGTCCGGGTCATCGCAACCTCAGGTCTTGTCATGGCAATCAGGCTGATTGCTGAACAGGCACTATGGTGGCTGGTGATGACCTTCGCCACTGACGTTCGTCTCGTGAATCGGGGGGCATCAGGCGGGCCGATGAGCGGGCCGGGTCAGCCGCCGATTGGCGTGACCACTTTGTGCTGAAGCTGGATTTCGGTGACGGTTTCGATCTGTTCCTGAGCCACGTGGACACCCGTCAGGTCACCGATCAGCCGCCAGTGTTCGTCGAGCCCCGAACTGATGGTTGCCATTCGATCGATCATGCGGCGCCCCGCGTTACGCGTTACTTCGTCCTCGCTGCGCAGCAGCTCAAAGGACATCGAGGTCATTGAGGCCGTCAGATGGGTGAGCGTGCGAGCAGTCAGCCCCAGTAACTCCGTTAATTGACGCTCTTTTGAGTCCATTCCCCACCCCTCGATCAGTAATGTGTCGGCAACGATTTATAACCTGTGACGGGCATTAAAGAAATGGCCCCTGTTCCAGACCCGTGATGCGCGTCGCATAAGCGCAGCGGCGCAAAAGTGGACTGTTGCAGGATTGGTACTAATTGCCAAGCGCTATTTGAGCAGTGTACAAATGCTGCCTTCAGAAAAAGCAGAGATCGCCATTCACGTTCTCAGCGTAGCCAACTTTTCAGCCCGTCAATGACGTATTACGGCGCACCTTTAGTGGAAGCGACGAGGGCTTCGGCTTTTCCGAAACACGCATGCTATTGGTAAGACGCGACATTTTTTTATACTATCGCGCCTTCCTTATTCGTCGCTCCGTGCGGCTTCCGCCGCAGGTCTGCCCGGTTTCCCGATAAAAACCGGCTTTGATAACCTGCGGTCTGTTGCAAAAAAGGTAGTTAATCATGAACGCCAGGCACTTTCTCTCGATGATGGATTACACCCCGGACGAACTTCTGGGCATGATCCGTCGTGGCGTAGAGCTCAAAGACCTGCGAAACAGCGGCGTACTTTTTGAGCCGCTAAAGAACCGGGTACTCGGGATGATTTTTGAAAAATCCTCGACACGTACCCGTCTTTCTTTTGAAGCAGGGATGATTCAGTTGGGTGGCCAAGCCATCTTTTTGTCGCACCGTGACACCCAGTTGGGTCGTGGCGAGCCTATTGCCGACAGTGCAAAAGTGATTTCGCGCATGCTCGATGCGGTCATGATCCGTACCTACGCGCACAGCAACCTGACCGAGTTCGCGGCCAATTCCCGCGTGCCGGTGATCAACGGTCTGTCAGATGACCTGCATCCCTGCCAGTTGCTGGCCGATATGCAGACCTTTCTGGAGCATCGCGGCTCGATCAAGGGCAAGACCGTTGCCTGGATTGGTGATGGCAACAACATGTGCAACAGCTATATAGAAGCCGCGATTCAGTTCGACTTCCAGTTGCGTGTCGCCTGCCCTGCCGGTTATGAGCCAAACCCGGAGTTCCTGGCCCTGGCCGGTGATCGTGTCACCGTGGTTCGTGACCCGAAAGCGGCGGTGACCGGTGCTCATCTGGTCAGTACCGACGTCTGGACATCCATGGGTCAGGAAGAAGAAACCGCTCGGCGCAAAGCCTTGTTCGCTCCGTTCCAGGTCACTCGCGCCTTGCTCGACCTCGCGGACAGGGACGTCCTGTTCATGCACTGCCTGCCGGCTCATCGCGGCGAAGAAATCAGTGCCGACCTGCTGGATGACTCGCGCTCGGTCGCCTGGGACCAGGCAGAGAATCGCCTGCACGCGCAAAAGGCGCTGCTGGAGTTTCTCGTCGCGCCGTCCTTCAAGCCCGCATGAGTCAGTTGCTGCTGAACCTGCGCGACCTGGCCTGCGGCTACCAGAACCAGCGCGTGGTGCAGGACTTGAACCTGCACCTCAACGCGGGTGATATCGGCTGCCTGCTGGGTTCGTCGGGCTGCGGCAAAACCACCACGCTGCGTGCCATTGCCGGTTTCGAACCGGTTCATACGGGAGAGATCACGCTGGCCGGCGAGGTCATTTCCCGTCCGGGCTGGACGCTGGCACCGGAAAAACGCCGCATCGGTATGGTGTTTCAGGATTACGCGCTGTTCCCGCACTTGAGCGTGGCTGAAAACATTGCCTTCGGCATTCGCAAGCACCCGCGCCTTGATCAGGTCATCGCTGAACTGCTGGAACTGGTCAACCTTGGCGCGCTGGGCAAACGCTACCCCCACGAATTGTCCGGCGGCCAGCAGCAACGCGTGGCGCTGGCCAGAGCGCTGGCACCGGAACCCCGACTGTTGCTGCTCGACGAGCCGTTCTCCAACCTGGACGGCGAGTTACGTCGGCGGCTGAGCCATGAGGTGCGAGACATCCTCAAGGCGCGCGGCACCAGTGCCGTTCTGGTGACTCATGACCAGGAAGAAGCCTTTGCCGTCAGTGACCACGTCGGCGTTTTCAAAGAGGGTCGACTGGAGCAGTGGGACACGCCTTACAACCTGTATCACGAACCCCTGACACCCTTTGTTGCAAGCTTCATCGGGCAGGGTTATTTCATTCGCGGGCAGATGCTTGATCCACAATCGGTACACACCGAGCTGGGCGTACTGCGAGGCAATCGGGCTTATCCGGGCGTCAGCGGCAGTGCTGTGGACGTCTTGCTACGACCCGATGACATCGTTTACGCGCCAGAAAACCATCTGAAAGCACGGGTCATTGGCCGGACATTCCAGGGCGCTTCGACCCTGTATCGTCTGCAACTGCCCACCGGCAGTCAGCTGGAAGCGATTTTCCCCAGCCATGCCGATCACCGGCAGGGGGATGACGTTGGCATTCGTGTCGCCGCCGACCATCTGGTGCTGTTCGCTGCACCGGGCAGTGTGGCTGCGCATGCGGTAAACAGCTGAGCGTCAGGTTTATTCCCGACCGATCGGGGCAAACCTGGCCTGGGTATGCTCCGCCAGCACGTCCGCTGACAGTTCGACCTCAAGCCCCCTCCTCCCGGCGCTCACATAGATGCTGTCAAAACGCTGTGCGGTGTCATCAATGAAAGTGCGAAGACGCTTCTTCTGACCCAGCGGACTGATGCCTCCCAACAGGTAACCCGTGGAGCGCTGAGCGGCGGCAGGGTCAGCCATTTCGGTTTTTTTCGCCCCGGATGCCTGCGCCAGAGCCTTCAGATCGAGCGTTCCGACGACCGGCACTACCGCGACCAGCAACTCGCCCTTTTCGGTGCTGGCCAGCAAGGTCTTGAACACCCGCGCGGCGTCCAGCCCCAGCTTTTCCGCAGCCTCCAGCCCATACGACGCCGCTTTCGGATCATGTTCGTAGCTGTGAATACGGTGCTCGGCGCGGTTTTTCTTCAGCAAATCCAGTGCGGGTGTCATGCAGCGCTCCAAAGGGGTCGGGACGACGCACACTTTAAGCCAAGTAAAGTGAACATGCCTTGATTCACGCGACCTGCGACACTGATGGCCTTTTGAAAACAGCTTGAATATCCCGTCGTACAGCCTGCGCGAACCCTCTGCGGAGCGTCATGCCAATTTTCTGACCGTTCGGTTCCGACCTTTGACAGCCGTGTTTCTTGCCTATATTTTTTCGTTTACGAATATTATCGAAAGCAGTTTTTCGGTATAACTCGCAGCAGCGATCAGAAATGGGGTTTTTCTGAGACGCATGAATAACGAGCACCCATGCCTGTCTCAGGGTGCCGAGACAAAAACAAAAATGAGGTATCCATGACCATCGCACTAAAACAACCGTCACTTACCGGGCAATGTGTAGCTGAATTTCTGGGCACAGCGCTGATGATTTTTTTCGGCACAGGATGCGTTGCAGCGCTCAAGGTCGCGGGAGCTACTTTCGGTTTGTGGGAAATCAGCATCATCTGGGGCATGGCGGTCAGCATGGGGATCTACCTCAGCGCCGGCATTTCGGGTGCCCACCTCAACCCGGCCGTCAGCATTGCGCTGAGTCTGTTTGCCGGTTTTGAAAAACGTAAATTGCCGTTTTACATCTCTGCACAGGTCGCGGGCGCATTCTGCGGAGCGGGTCTGGTGTACGTGCTGTACGTCAGTCTCTTTTTCGACTTCGAACATACCCACCACATCATCCGTGGCAGCCAGCAGAGCCTCGAACTGGCATCGGTCTTCTCGACGTATCCGAACCCTGCCATTTCCGTGGGTCAGGCATTTCTGGTCGAAGTGGTCATCACCACCATTCTGATGGGCGTCATCATGGCGTTGGGCGATGACAATAACGGGCTGCCGCGCGGCGCGCTGGCCCCGCTGCTGATCGGTCTTCTGGTGGCTGTGATCGGCAGCGCCATGGGGCCTCTGACCGGTTTCGCCATGAACCCGGCACGTGACTTCGGTCCGAAGCTGATGACGTTTTTCGCCGGCTGGGGTGAAATAGCGTTTACCGGCGGTCGTGACATCCCTTATTTCCTGGTTCCGATTTTCGCGCCCATTCTGGGTGCCTGCCTGGGTGCTGCCGGCTATCGCGCGCTGATTGCGCGTCATCTGCCAAGCGCCGCACCTGTTGAAAACAAGAAAGATGTTCCAGTGGTTCGCGGCAAAGTTCAGGCTTCATCTTGAATCCCACTTAATAACGCAAGGCAATCGACATGACTGACACAAAGAACAAGAACTACATCATTGCTCTTGACCAGGGCACCACCAGCTCGCGGGCCATCATCTTCGACCGCGACGCTAACGTGGTAAGCACTGCCCAAAGTGAATTCGTACAGCACTATCCGCAGGCTGGCTGGGTCGAGCACGACCCGATGGAAATCTTTGCCACCCAGACTGCGTGCATGACCAAGGCGCTGGCGCAGGCTGACTTGCACCACGATCAGATCGCCGCCATTGGTATCACCAACCAGCGTGAAACCACCGTGATCTGGGAACGTGACACCGGCCGTCCGATCTACAACGCAATCGTCTGGCAGTGCCGCCGCAGTACCGAAATCTGTCAGCAGCTCAAGCGCGACGGTCTCGAGGAATACATCAAGGACACCACCGGGCTGGTCATCGACCCGTACTTCTCCGGCTCCAAGGTCAAGTGGATTCTGGACAACGTCGAAGGCAGCCGCGAGCGCGCCCGCAAAGGCGAGCTGATGTTCGGCACCATCGATACCTGGCTGATCTGGAAATTCACCGGCGGCAAGGTTCACGTCACCGATTACACCAACGCCTCGCGGACCATGCTGTTCAACATTCATACGCTGGAATGGGATCAGCGCATGCTCGACGTGCTGGACATCCCGCGCGAGATCCTGCCCGAGGTCAAAGGCTCTTCCGAGGTCTACGGCCACAGCAAGAGCGGCATCCCGATTGCCGGTATCGCAGGCGATCAGCAGGCAGCGCTGTTCGGCCAGATGTGCGTCGAACCCGGCCAGGCCAAGAACACCTACGGCACCGGCTGCTTCCTGTTGATGAACACGGGCAAGAAAGCCGTGAAATCGGCCCACGGCATGTTGACCACCATTGGCTGCGGCCCGCGCGGCGAAGTAGCCTATGCACTCGAAGGCGCCGTGTTCAACGGCGGCTCGACCGTGCAGTGGCTGCGTGACGAACTGAAGCTGATCAATGACGCGCTGGACACTGAATACTTCGCCAGCAAGGTCAAAGACAGCAACGGTGTCTATCTGGTACCCGCCTTCACCGGCCTGGGCGCCCCGTACTGGGACCCGTATGCCCGTGGCGCGCTGTTCGGCCTGACCCGTGGTGTGAAAGTCGATCACATCATTCGTGCTGCACTGGAATCCATCGCCTATCAGACCCGCGACGTGCTTGATGCGATGCAGCAGGACTCCGGCGAACGCCTCAAGTCGTTGCGTGTCGATGGCGGCGCGGTGGCCAACAACTTCCTGATGCAGTTCCAGGCGGACATTCTCGGCACCCACGTTGAACGCCCGCAAATGCGTGAAACCACGGCACTGGGCGCAGCGTTCCTGGCCGGTCTGGCCATCGGTTTCTGGAGCAGCCTGGACGAGTTGCGTAACAAGGCGGTGATCGAGCGTGTCTTCGAACCTTCCTGCGAAGAGGCGCATCGCGAGAAGCTGTACGCCGGCTGGCAGAAAGCCGTGGCACGCACCCGTGACTGGGAACCGCACGAAAACGAAGAGTGATAAGCGCTGTTGTTGAGAGGGGAGCAGGATTCCGGCTGACAGGTCACACTTTCCTGCGGCATGATGGACGCCATTTGTAGAGGGCGCTCAAGGAAAAACAATGAACCTGCCTCCCCGCCAACAACAGATTCTCGAACTGGTCCGTGATCGCGGTTACGTCAGCATCGAAGAAATGGCGACGCTGTTCGTCGTGACCCCACAAACCATTCGCCGTGATATCAATCAACTGGCCGAAATGAACCTGCTGCGTCGCTACCACGGCGGCGCGGCTTATGACTCCAGCATCGAAAACACCGCCTACGCCATGCGTGCGGATCAGATGCGGGATGAAAAACAACGGATCGCCGAGGCCATCGCCGCGCAGATCCCCGACAACGCCTCGTTGTTCATCAATATCGGCACCACCACCGAGTCCATCGCCCGAGCCTTGCTCAATCACAACAACCTGAAGATCATCACCAACAACCTGCATGTGGCGTCTATCCTCAGCACCAAGGACGATTTTGAAGTACTTATCGCAGGCGGCAATGTTCGCCGTGACGGTGGGGTGGTCGGTCAGGGCAGTATCGATTTCATCAGCCAGTTCAAAGTGGACTTCGCGCTGGTCGGCATCAGCGGGATCGACGAAGACGGCAGCCTGCTGGACTTCGATTATCAGGAAGTTCGGGTTTCTCAGGCGATCATCGCCAACGCGCGCAAAGTGCTGCTGGCGGCGGACTCCAGCAAATTCGGCCGCAATGCGATGGTCCGGCTCGGGCCGATTACATTGATCGATTGCCTGGTCACCGACCAGCCTCCCGTCCCTGCGCTTCAACAACTGCTGAACCAGCACAAGATTCGTCTGGAAGTGGTTTGATCGTAGACACCGGATTGCGATGAGTTCACGAGAGGCTTCTGGAAGAAAACCACCACTATCGTGCGACGCTCTGCGTCGCATGCCGTTCCGGACGCTCCGCGTCCTCTTTTGCAACGCGGAGCGTCACGAACTGCATTCCCATTGAAACGTGAGGAACGAGAGGTGTCTGGACTGGCGCTTACAGAACGAGAAGCGTCAGACAGTAAGATCATCCCCGCGCCACCTCCCGCCCTACAATGTTCATTTTTGTTCTTTTTGCGTTGCCATCATCAGTATTTTCAATCAATACCTGCTGGCAAGGTCAATTTTATTGAGCTATGATTTTCGAAAATGAACATTAATGTTCAGATTCGCCTTTCGAGCCGTGCTCAAGAACTGTCCAGGAGGCCACCAATGCCCCACACAAACGTGCCAACCCCGCCCCTTTCAGAGGTTTACGACATTGCCGTCATCGGTGGTGGCATTAATGGTGTCGGGATTGCGGCGGACGCTTCCGGTCGCGGCCTGTCGGTTTTTCTGTGTGAGAAAGACGACCTTGCCAGCCATACGTCCTCGGCCAGCAGCAAGCTGATTCACGGCGGCCTGCGCTACCTTGAGCACTACGAATTCCGCCTCGTGCGTGAAGCGCTCGCAGAACGTGAAGTGCTGCTCGCCAAGGCACCGCACATCGTCAAGCCGATGCGCTTTGTGCTGCCACACCGCCCGCACCTGCGCCCGGCCTGGATGATTCGTGCAGGGATGTTCCTCTACGACAACCTCGGCAAGCGCGAAAAGCTGCCTGCCTCGCGAACCATTCGTTTCGGTGCAGACAGCCCGCTCAACCCGAGCATCACCCGCGGCTTCGAATACTCTGATTGCTGGGTGGATGACGCTCGCCTGGTGGTACTCAATGCGATGGCAGCCCGTGAAAACGGCGCGCACATTCACACCCAGACCCGCTGTGTCAGCGCGCGCCGCATCAAAGGCATGTGGCACCTGCACCTCGAGCGCAGCGACGGCAGCCTGTTTTCGATCCACGCCAAGGCACTGGTCAATGCGGCAGGCCCTTGGGTTGCCAAGTTCATTCGCGAAGACCTCAAACTCGATTCGGCCTATGGCATTCGTCTGATTCAAGGCAGCCACTTGATCGTGCCGAAGCTGTACGAAGGCGAGCACGCTTTTATTCTGCAGAACGAAGACAAGCGCATCGTGTTCACGATTCCTTACCTGGAACATTTCACCATCGTCGGCACCACCGACCGTGAGTACCAGGGTGATCCGAACAAGGTCGATATCACTGAAGGCGAAATGGACTACGTACTGAAGGTGGCCAACGACCACTTCAAGAAGCAACTGAGCCGTGCAGACGTGCTTCACACCTTCTCCGGCGTACGCCCACTGTGCAACGACGAGTCCGACAATCCGTCAGCCATCACCCGCGATTACACCCTGTCGCTGTCAGGTAGCGGCGAAGAAGCACCGATCCTGTCGGTGTTTGGCGGCAAGCTGACCACGTATCGCAAGCTCGCCGAATCGGCGATGACGCAATTGGCACCGTTTTTCAAGCAGATGAAACCGAGCTGGACAGCCAAGGCTGCGCTGCCCGGCGGTGAAGACATGACCACGCCGGAAGCACTGGCCGCAGAGATGTCCCGCCGCTTTAGCTGGCTGCCGGCACCCATCGCCAAACGCTGGTCCATCACCTATGGCAGCCGCAGCTGGCGCTTGCTGGAAGGCGCGCAAAGCCTGGATGACCTCGGTCAGCACCTGGGCGCAGGGTTGTACACCCGCGAGGTCGATTATCTGTGCGATCAGGAATGGGCCACGAGCATCGAAGACATTCTCTGGCGCCGTACCAAACTCGGCTTGTTCACCACGCCAGAAGAACAGGACGGTGTGCGCAATTACTTGGCAACCGTCGTACGCAACAAGGCTGACATCGAAGCCGCCTGATTTCTTCACGCCCTTCCACCTGTTCATCTTTCACGGGATGAACAGGTTTCTCGCTGCCTCCCCTTCCTTCGCCAACTCTCCAGCCCACTTTTAGCCCTCGCTCCCATTCGGTTTTCCGAACATTTCGCCCCCTCATATTCGGACTCCCGGACGCGCAGCACATCGCCCCTGCACGCAAGGCCAATAAAACCCTTTATTTTCAGCCACTTGAATCTAAGGCGACGTTTGGCACGACTCCTGCTCTACTCCCTGTATCGACAGCTTCGACACAGGCGTGTGTCTGACTCAGGACGCGGTTGAAGCATTCGTTACCAAGTGGTCCGTCTTCCCCGCGGCCCTATCAATAAAAAAATGAAATCGAGGATTCAACCGATGCGCATCGTTCCCCACATTCTGGGCGCCGCAATCGCCGCCGCACTGATCAGCACTCCGGTCCTGGCAGAAGAACTCACCGGCACCCTGAAGAAGATCAAGGAGTCCGGCACCATCACGCTCGGTCACCGTGACGCGTCCATCCCTTTCTCTTACATCGCTGATGCGTCTGGCGTGCCGATGGGCTACTCCCACGACATCCAGCTGAAAATCGTCGAAGCCATCAAGAAAGACCTCGACATGCCTGACCTTAAGGTCAAGTACAACCTGGTGACCTCCCAGACCCGTATTCCGCTGGTTCAGAACGGCACCGTCGATGTGGAGTGCGGCTCGACCACCAACAATGTCGAACGCCAGCAGCAGGTCGACTTCTCCATAGGCATTTTCGAAGTCGGTACCCGACTGCTGTCCAAGAAAGACTCCAAGTACAAGGACTTCGATGACCTGAAAGGCAAGAACGTCGTCACCACGGCGGGCACCACGTCCGAGCGCATTCTGAAGGCGATGAACGCCGACAAGCAGATGGGCATGAACGTGATCTCTGCCAAGGACCACGGCGAATCCTTCCAGATGCTCGAATCAGGCCGTGCTGTCGCGTTCATGATGGACGATGCGCTGCTGGCCGGCGAAATGGCCAAAGCCAAGAAGCCGGACGACTGGGCAGTGACCGGCACCGCGCAATCCTACGAAATCTATGGCTGCATGGTTCGCAAGGGCGACGCCCCGTTCAAGAAAGCGGTGGATGACGCCATTGTCGCGACCTTCAAATCCGGCGACATCAATGCCATCTATAACAAGTGGTTCATGTCCCCGGTCCCGCCTAAAGGTCTGAACCTGAATTTCCCGATGAGCGACAAGCTCAAGGAACTGATTCAGAACCCGACCGACAAGGCTGCAGAAGACAAGAAAGCCTGAGCAGCCGGTTCAGCCAGTCTGAACTGATCGTCTCCCGAACGGGCGCACCCCGTTCGGGACCGGCTTTTCGCGCCCGACTTCCGCCAGCGCGTGCATCTCGACCGCAATAAAAAAAGAGGGGTAGACCCTGATGAATTACAACTGGGACTGGGGCGTGTTCTTCAAGTCCACCGGCGTCGGCAGCGAGACCTATCTGGACTGGTTCATATCCGGTCTGGGCTGGACCATCGCCATCGCAGTCGTTGCCTGGATCATCGCCCTGATACTGGGCTCGGTACTGGGTGTCATGCGCACCGTGCCAAGCCGACTGGTGTCAGGCATCGCCACGGTATACGTGGAAATTTTCCGTAATGTGCCACTGCTGGTGCAGCTGTTCATCTGGTACTTCCTGGTGCCCGACCTGCTGCCTGAAAACCTGCAGGAGTGGTACAAGCAGGACCTCAATCCGACCACCTCGGCTTTCCTGAGCGTCGTGGTCTGCCTGGGTTTGTTTACCGCCGCGCGGGTTTGCGAACAGGTGCGTACCGGCATCGAAGCGTTGCCGAAAGGCCAGGAATCGGCTGCACGGGCCATGGGCTTCAAGCTGCCACAGATCTACTGGAACGTGCTGTTGCCGCAAGCCTACCGAATCATCATTCCGCCGCTGACCTCCGAATTCCTGAACGTGTTCAAGAACTCCTCGGTCGCGTCACTGATCGGCCTGATGGAGCTGCTCGCGCAGACCAAACAGACCGCCGAATTTTCCGCGAACCTGTTCGAGGCCTTCACACTCGCCACGCTCATCTACTTCACGCTGAACATGGGGCTGATGCTGCTGATGCGCGTGATCGAGAAGAAAGTCGCGGTGCCCGGCCTGATCTCTCTGGGGGGTAAATAATGGACTTCACTGGAATCGTTCCGGCCATTCCCGGCCTGTGGAACGGCATGGTCATGACCCTCAAGCTGATGGCGATGGGTATCGTCGGCGGACTGGTACTGGGCACTGTTCTGGCGCTGATGCGCCTGTCATCGAACAAACTGCTGGCCAATGTGGCAGGCGCCTACGTGAACTACTTTCGCTCGATCCCGCTGCTGCTGGTGATCACCTGGTTCTATCTGGCGGTGCCGTTCGTGCTGCGCTGGATCACCGGCGAGGACACGCCCATCGGTGCATTCGCCTCGTGCGTCGTGGCGTTCATGATGTTCGAAGCGGCGTACTTCTGCGAAATCGTGCGTGCCGGCGTGCAGTCCATTTCCAAGGGCCAGATGGGCGCGGCACAGGCGCTGGGCATGAACTACTCGCAGATGATGCGACTGATCATCCTGCCCCAGGCCTTTCGCAAGATGACCCCGCTGTTGCTGCAGCAGAGCATCATTCTGTTTCAGGACACTTCTCTGGTGTACACCGTCGGCCTCGTGGACTTCCTCAACGCATCGCGCTCCAGCGGCGACATCATCGGTCGCGCCAACGAGTTCCTGATCATTGCCGGTCTGGTGTATTTCACGATCAGCTTTGCCGCCTCCGTGCTGGTGAAGCGTCTGCAAAAAAGGTTTGCCGTATGATTTCCATCAAGAACGTCAACAAGTGGTACGGGGACTTCCAGGTGCTGACCGATTGCAGCACAGAGGTCAGCAAGGGTGAAGTGGTCGTGGTGTGCGGGCCTTCCGGTTCCGGCAAGTCAACCCTGATCAAGTGCGTGAACGCGCTGGAGCCGTTTCAGAAAGGCGACATCGTGGTCGATGGCACCTCGATTTCCGACCCGAAAACCAACCTGCCAAAACTGCGCTCGCGCGTTGGCATGGTGTTTCAGCATTTCGAACTGTTCCCGCACCTGAGCATCGTTGAAAACCTGACCATCGCACAGATCAAAGTACTGGGCCGCAGCAAAACCGAGGCCACGGAAAAAGGCCTGAAACTGCTAGAGCGGGTCGGCCTGTCGGAGCATGCCCACAAGCACCCGGGCCAGCTTTCCGGCGGTCAGCAACAGCGTGTTGCGATTGCCCGCGCCCTGGCAATGGACCCGGTGGTCATGCTGTTTGACGAACCGACCTCCGCACTGGACCCGGAAATGGTCAACGAAGTGCTCGACGTGATGGTGCAACTGGCCCACGAAGGCATGACCATGATGTGCGTGACCCACGAAATGGGTTTCGCTCGCAAGGTCGCCGACCGGGTGATTTTCATGGACAAGGGGCAAATCGTCGAGGATTGCGCGAAAGAAGAATTCTTCGGTGACGTCAACGCACGCTCCGAACGCGCCCAGCAATTCCTCGCCAAGATTCTCCAGCACTAGGCAGTGCCTCTCGCAGCTGTCCGCCGTTTCGCGGACAGCTGTTCGGTTCCGGATGACTGTGATGAAATGCGACCCCACTCTTTATCGCGCCGCGCCGCCATCACTCGCCGTGAAACCTCGCCTGATCCGCCAATTGTTTCTGCCACCGCTGATCCTCATGCTGATGATCGGTCTGGGCTACGTTGCCTACCTGATCAGCGAGCACAACGGCATCAAGAGCCTGCGCGAGAGCGGTGAACGCCAACTGGAGCTGCATGCGCGCACCGTTGAGAGCGAAATCAGCAAGTACACCTACCTGCCCAGCGTTCTGGAGCTTGAATCCAGTGTGTCGCAACTGCTGAACAAGCCGACCCCCGAGCTGCAGCAACAGGTCAACCGTTACCTCGAAGGCTTGAATCGACGCAGCCGCAGCCGTGCGATTTATGTGATGGACACCACGGGTCGCGTACTCGCTACCAGCAACTGGCGTGACTCCGACAGCTATCAGGGTGAAGACCTGTCTTTCCGGGCCTATTTTCAGGACGCGGTGCGCGGCCTGCCCGGACGCTTTTATGGCATCGGGACCACCACCGGTGAATCCGGTTATTACCTGGCTCACGGGCTGGAAGACAAAGGCCGGATTATCGGCGTAGCGGTCATCAAGGTCCGCCTTGAAGCACTGGAGGAGCGCTGGCAGCGAGCGCGCCTGGAAGCCTTTGTCAGCGACGAGAACGGCATCATCATTCTGTCCAGCGACCCGGCGCGACGTTTGAAGTCAGTGCGTCCATTGACGCCAGACGTCAAGGAGCGCCTGGCCCGCAGCCTGCAGTATTACTGGTGGCCGCTCAACGAACTGGTGCCGCTCGAACGAGAAACCCTGTCCGACGGCGTCGAGAAACTTGTTTTCCCGGCCAACGCCAGTGTCGACCGGGACCACACGCAGGTCAGCTATCTGGCCCAGACCCGCCCCTTGTACGATACGGCCTGGCACCTGACGCTGCTTACCCCTCTGGAAGACTTGCGCAGTGAGGCGGCAAGTCGCGGCATGCTGGTGGCCGTGGCCTGCGCGCTGGTGGCCTTTCTGCTCATCGCCTGGAACGAACGCCGCAAAGTGATCTCGACCCGGCTTGCCGCCAGAGAGGCGTTGCAGGCGGCGAACAATGAGCTCGAACGCAAGATCGCCGAACGTACCGAACACTTGCGGGCCAGCAACGAACGTCTCAAGGCACAGATTCGAGAACGGCGACAGGCCGAAGACACGTTGCGCAAGGCCCAGGATGAACTGGTGCAAGCCGGCAAGCTGGCGGCCATCGGCCAGATGTCGACCAGCATCGCGCATGAACTCAACCAGCCCCTCGCCGCCTTGCGCACCCTGTCTGGCAACACCGTACGCTTTCTGGAGCGTGGCGCGCTGGACACCGCCAGCACCAACCTGCGCACCATCAACGACCTGGTTGACCGTATGGGCCGCATCACCGCCAGCCTGCGGGCCTTCGCCCGGCGTGGCGACGATCAGGGTCAGGCGCTGCTGAGCAAGGCGATCGACGCGGCCTTGCAGCTATTGGGCGTGCGTCTGGAGCAATCCGGCCTGACCCTGCACCGGGACTTTATCGATGCCACCCTGACCATCGACCAGACCCGGCTCGAGCAGATTCTGGTCAACCTGATCGGCAACGCACTGGACGCCATGTCCGACCAGCCGCACCCGAAATTGTGGCTGGAAGGAAGCCTCGTAGACGGCCGTTACTGCCTGCGGGTAAGTGACAATGGACACGGCATTGACGATGAAACACGCAAGCACCTGTTTGAACCGTTTTTCACGACCAAACCGGGCGCGCAAGGTTTGGGACTTGGCCTGACGCTGTCAGCGAGCCTTGCCGCAGCCGCGGGAGGCAGCCTCGGCGCAGAACCCGCGGGAGAAACCGGCACCAGCTTTGTACTGTGCCTGCCGTTCATTCCGAACGCACCGACCGATTCTCGACGGGGCGAGCCTGCATGAGGGAACATCCATGAGCATCAACAGCGACCTGACCGTCCTGATCGTCGAAGACGACCCGCACGTATTGCTGGGCTGCCAGCAGGCGCTGGCGCTGGAAGATATCAGCAGCGAAGGCGTATCGAACGCCGAAGAGGCGCTGACACGTATCGGTGATAATTTCGCCGGCATTGTCATCAGTGACATTCGCTTGCCGGGCATGGACGGGCTTGAGCTGCTGAGCCGCCTGAAGGCACGCGACAGCAGCCTGCCGGTGGTGCTGATCACCGGTCATGGCGATATCACCATGGCCGTCAATGCGATGCGTGACGGCGCCTATGATTTCATGGAGAAACCGTTCTCGCCCGAGCGTCTGGTCGATGTCACGCGCCGTGCGCTCCAACAGCGCGGGCTGGCGCGGGAAGTCTGGGCTTTGCGCAAGCAACTGGCCGAACGCGACTCGCTGGAGGGCCGGATCATCGGGCGCTCTGCGGCGATGCAAAACCTGAGGGCATTGATTGCCAATGTCGCCGACACTTCGGCCAACGTTCTGATCGAAGGCGAGACCGGCACGGGCAAGGAGCTGGTCGCCCGCTGCCTGCATGACTTCAGTCGACGCAAGGACCATCAGTTCGTGGCCCTCAACTGCGGCGGGCTGGCGGAAAGCCTGTTCGAATCCGAGATTTTCGGTCACGAAGCCAATGCCTTCACCGGCGCCGGCAAGCGACGCATCGGCAAGATCGAACATGCTCATGAGGGCACGCTGTTTCTCGATGAAGTCGAGAGCATGCCGATCAACCTGCAGATCAAACTGTTGCGCGTTTTACAGGAGCGGACGCTGGAGCGTCTGGGTTCGAATCAAAGCGTCGCTGTGGATTGCCGGGTAATCGCCGCGACCAAGTCCGACCTGAATGCGTTGGGCAAGACCCATCAGTTTCGCAGCGACCTGTATTACCGCCTTAACGTCGTCACGCTGGAGCTACCGCCTTTGCGCGAGCGCCGTGAAGACATTCTGCAACTGTTCGAACACTTCCTGCAGTTGTCATCATTGCGTTTCGACCGTGAGCCGCCACCGCTGGATCGCCAGACCAGCTCAAACCTGATGAGTCATGACTGGCCGGGCAATGTGCGTGAACTGCGTAATGTCGCAGAACGCTTTGCACTGGGCCTGCCTGCGTTCAAGCAGACGGGCACGGTGAGTGAGAGTCAGAGCCTGGGGTTTGCCGAAGCGGTGGAAGCGTTCGAGCGCTCATTGCTCAGCGAAGCCTTGCAGCGCAGCGGCGGCAACCTCAGCCAGGCCAGCCAGGAGCTGGGCATGGCCAAGACCACACTGTTCGACAAGGTCAAGAAATACGGGCTTTGAAGCCAGTGCCCGCTATATAAATCTGCGATATTCAGGCTTGACTTGAGTCACCTTTTCGCCCCTCGGCGAGTTACTTTGGCTCGCTGAGCATCTGCCGGATCGCGCTGACGAACACGTCAACCGGCTGCCCGCCCGAGACGGCGTACTGGTCATTGAAAACCATGGTCGGCACGGATGTGATGCCGCGGGATATCCAGAGCTGTTCGGCTTCGCGAACGTCGGCAGTGTATTCATCGCTGTCCAGAATGGCCTGAGCACGCATACGATCCAGGCCCACCTTCTGCGCCACATCCGCCAGGGTCTGATGATTGGACGGGTCTTTCAGCTCACTGAAATAGGCGTCAAACAGTGCCTGCTTCAGCGCGTGCTGCTTGCCTTCCTGCTCGGCCCAGTGCAACAGACGGTGCGCATCGAAGGTGTTGTAGATACGCCGCTCGCCGCTGGCAAACCTGAAACCCAGTTCAGCACCACGCTCACGAATCGTGTCGTGGATACCCTCGATCTGCTCAGGCGTAGAGCCATACTTCTCGGCGATGTGCTCTTTGATGTCTTGCCCTTCGGCAGGCATGTTCGGGTTCAGCTCGAAAGGCTGAAAATGAATCTGCGCCTGCACTTCGTCGCCGAGTGCTTCCAGCGCCTGATCCAGTGCGCGCAGACCGATAACGCACCAAGGGCAGGAAACATCGGAAATGAAATCGATCTTCAGTGCAGTTGTCATGGTGGCCCTCGTTCAATAAGCAAAGGCCACACGATACACCTCTGCCAGTACCTGACAACCGGCAAGCGTTACAACTGAGCCAGGCTTCGGCCATCTTCATGTTGCGCTTTCAGGTACGGCAACACCGCGCCCAGCAAGGGCGCCTTGAAGGCTTCCTGAAAACGGTGCGCCAAGCCTGGAATCAGGCGCAGCTGACTGCCCTGGATGTGCGCAGCAACATGAATACCGTGCATGACCGGCAGCAACGGATCGGCCGTGCCGTGAACCACCAGCACCGGCAGGCGCAGGCGATTCAGCAACTCGACACGGCTGGGCTCGGCAAGAATCGCCATGATCTGACGCTTGACGCCTTCGGGGTTGAACGCCCGGTCGTAGGAGACCGCAGCCTGATGCAGCAACTGCTCGCGATCATCCTTGACCTGCGGACTGCCCAAGGCAGCAAGCAAATCAGCCTGTTGTTCTATGGCCACTTCCCGGTTAGGTGCGCCGCGACGCGCCAACAGTTGCATCAGCGCCGCGCTGGGCATCGGCAACCCCTGGGCACCGGAACTGGTCATGATCAGCGTCATGCTCTCGACCCGCGAAGGCGCCAGGTCGGCCAGGTGCTGGGCAATCATGCCCCCCATGCTCGCACCCAGTACGTGAAACTGGCGGATTTGCATCGCATCCATCAGGCCCAACGCATCGTCGGCCATATCGGTCAGCGAATAAGGCGCCGAGACAGGCAGGCCGAGCTTGTAGCGCAGCACTTCAAAGGTCAGGTTGGCGTCGGCTGGCTGCCGGACCCATGTCGACAAACCGACATCGCGGTTGTCATAGCGAATCACCCGATATCCTTGCTGACAAAGCGCAACGACAACTTCGTCAGGCCAATGAATCAGTTGCCCACCCAAACCCATGACCAGCAGCAAGGCAGGGTCGGATTCGCGGCCAATACTCTGGTAGGCAATCCGGACTTCCTTGAGGTCAGCAAACTGAACAGGAGCATTGATATCACAACGATCGGCCGCAAAAGACGGCAAGCCGCACAGAAGCGCGGCCAAAAATATTAAAACCCGCATGAAAAACACCAAAAAACAGATCCCCAGTAGGCCGCGAGTCTGATGATGTTTTTCCAAGCGCGCTGCCACAGTTGCGTGACAGTTTGATGAATGGCGCTGAGCGGTCGTTAAACCGTTTCACGTCAGGCGGCTGCCTGATCGTCCAGGATCAGGTTTTCGCCGAAGCGGGCACGGGCTTCCAGCAGCGATTCATGGCGCCAGTCGTCGCGCTGATCACAATTGCCCAGCGACAACACCTTGTAAGTGGGCAGGCGATCAAACACCGATGCCAGTTGCTCAGGCACACTGACGCTGTCCAGGTGCAGGCCTGCAACCGGCAACAGCGCCGCCACGCCGAGATTGCACCGCAGGTCGCCGTGATAGGTGGCGACCAGCTTTTTCAACGGCGAATATTGCAGGATGTGATAAGCCCGTTCGAAGGCGTTGGTCCACGCCAGCGGCAGGTCGAGGGTCAGAATCGGTTCGTCAATCTGCACCCACTCGACGCCGCGTGCCGCCAGACGCCCGAAGATTTCGCCATAAACAGGCAAAAGCTGCTCCAGCCAGTCAAGGCGATCAATGTCCTCGCTCTGAGGTTCACGCCCTTGAAGCTCGCTCAACCAAAGAAACGTCAGTGGACCGATCAGCGCAGGTTTGCGGCCTTGCTCACAGGCTTCGCTGGCGTCTGCCAACAGCGGCTGCCAATCCGGCTGAAAGCGTTGATCACGCTGCAGTTGCGGCACCCGTGCCGGATAATGCGCGTGCAGCCAGGTGCGCAACTCGGCGCCTGACCGTTCACCGGCAGTCGACCCACCCTGATCGTCTTTCCAGAAAGCCTGCAGCGCTTGCTGCAATTCGCGATCTGCGCCGATGCGCAGGCATTCAGGGTGTGGGGCCAAGGCCATGGTGCGTCCTCCATAAAAGATGGCGCTATTGTCGACAGCCGACACAACATGAGACAAACTCATTTTTTTCGTGTTGATCACAAATACTATTCATGGAGCTGTGACGGTGCTTGAAATACGCCACCTCAAAACCCTGCACGCTTTGCGCGAGGCCGACAGCCTTGTGGAAGCCGCCGAACGGCTGCACCTGACGCAGTCGGCCCTGTCCCACCAGTTCAAGGAACTGGAAGAGCGCATGGGCATGCCGCTGTTCGTGCGCAAGACCAAGCCGGTGCGCTTCACCAGCGCCGGTCTGCGCCTGCTGCAGCTGGCCGACTCGCTGCTGCCGCAACTGCGCAGTGCCGAGCGCGACATTGCCCGTCTGGCAGGCGGTACGGCGGGACGTCTGCACATGGCCATCGAGTGTCACAGTTGCTTTCAATGGCTGATGCCGACCATCGACCAGTTCCGCGATGCCTGGCCGGAGGTCGAGCTGGACCTGTCTTCCGGCTTCTCGTTCGCCCCGCTGCCAGCACTGGCGCGCGGCGATCTGGATCTGGTGGTCACGTCCGATCCACTGGAATTGCCTGGCATTACCTACGTGCCGCTGTTCACGTATGAAGCGATGCTGGCAGTCGCCAATCAGCATGCGCTGGCCAACAAGCCGTACATCGTGCCTGAAGATTTACTGACCGAAACGCTGATCACCTACCCGGTCGAGCGTGATCGTCTGGACATCTTCACCCGTTTTCTGGAACCCGCCGACATCGAGCCGGGCCAGGTCCGCACCTCGGAACTGACGGTGATGATGATGCAACTGGTTGCCAGTGGTCGCGGGGTCTGCGGCATGCCCCACTGGGCCTTGCATGAGTACAGCTCACGGGGTTACGTGAAGGGCAAGCGGCTGGGGGAGAAAGGGCTGTTCGCAACGCTCTATGCCGGCATTCGTGCCGACATGCTCGATGCGCCGTACATGCGTGATTTCCTGCTGACGGCCAAAGACACGTCGTTCTCGACACTGGACGGTGTGAGCGCGGTTCGCTGACAGCGCCGTCCGCAGGGCATGGGACGACGCTTGTTTTCAGACGTTTTGGGTCTGTCGCTGCCGGTACAGCGGCAGGATCAAATCACGGGTCAGAGGGGCCAGATGCAGCCCCGGCAGACTGTCTGCACCGACCCAGATCACTTCTTCGATCTCGGCGGCGGGCAGTACGTCGGCACCCGTCCTGACTTCATAAAGCTGGCAACGAACCTCAAAGCCCGGCTCGTTCGCAGCGGGTGCTGCGAACTCGCCCAGAAACAAGGCCTGCTGCGGGTCGATGGCCAGCCCGAGTTCTTCTTCAAGCTCTCTGGCCAGCGCCGACGGTGCCGGTTCGCCAGCCTCGATCTTGCCGCCCGGCTGCATGAATGCCTGAGTACCGCGCTTGCGTACCAGCAGGGTCCGGCCATCCGCACCGATCAACAGCGCCGCCGCAATGTTGATGACCTTCATGCGAAGATGTCGGTCTTGAGCAGGCGCGCCTGCTCTGCCCGCTCGAAGGCCAGCATGATCAGCCGGTGGATCAGCTCGGCGTAGGTCAGACCGCTGGCCTGCCAGAGTTTGGGGTACATGCTGATCGAGGTGAAGCCGGGCAGCGTGTTGACCTCATTGATGATGATTTCGCGTGCGTCGGTGACGAAAAAATCGACCCGTGACAGCCCCGCACACCCCAGCACTCGGTACGCCTGCAGCGCAACGTCACGCACCTGATCACTCAGATCGGCAGGCATCTCGGCAGGGATGGCGATGCGTGCCTGATCGCCGTTCAGGTACTTGGTGTCGTAGGCGTAGAACTCATCGTTGGCGATCACTTCACCGCAGACACTGACCTGCGGCTCAAGATTACCCAGCACCGCGCACTCCACTTCCCGGCCGACGATGCCTTGCTCGATCAGCAATTTGTGATCGAACTCGAAACCCAGCGCCAGTGCCGCGTCGAACTCAGCCTCGTCAGCGACCTTGCTGACACCCACCGACGACCCCTGATTGGCCGGCTTGACGAACATCGGCAGGCCCAGTTGCGCAGAAGCATCGGCGAATGAAAGGCTCTGGCCGCGGGTCAGTACCAGGAACGGGGCGACATTGATGCCCGCGTCACGCAACAGACGCTTGGTCACGTCCTTGTCCATGCACGCGGCAGAGGCCAGTACGTCTGCGCCCACAAAAGGGACGGCCAGCATCCGCAATACACCCTGCAATGCGCCATCTTCACCAAATGCGCCGTGGATCAGCGGGAACACCACGTCGATATTTGCCAGCGCTTTGCCCGTCTCGACCTCGACGAACTGCCCGCCCGTACTGCCCGGCAACAACGACAGTTGCTTACCCGACGCGCTCAGTCTGATCCGCGCAGGATCATCGGCGTTGAGCAGGTAATCGGCCTCTTCGAAACGCAACCAGCGGCCCAGTTTGTCAACGCCGATCAAGGTCAGCGCATAGCGTTCACGATCAATCGCATTGATCACGTTGCGTGCTGACTGCAACGAAACCTCATGCTCGCTGGATTGCCCACCGAAAACGATGGCGACTGACTTTTTCAAAGCGGCTACTCCTGTTTTTCAGGCCGCGAAGATAAAAGCAATTCTGGCTGTTAGTCCAGTAGATGATTGGCCGCTGGCCTGAAATTCAGGCAAAAAAATCCCGGTCGTGGGCAATCCATACGAAATGCCCACGGCCGGGAAGTCAGACAGCTCATTGAGCCGCTGCGGTTTCTTTCTTGCCACCTGAGCCGAAGGCAGCGAAACGCTTGTTGAAACCCGCGATGCGGCCTTCGGTGGTGGTCTTGCGCTGCTGGCCGGTGTACATCGGATGCGAGGCGCTGGAGACGTCGAGCGCGACATAGGGATAGGTCGTGCCGTCGGTGTGCTGCTGGGTCCGATCAGTGTCTACGGTCGAGCCGATCAAGAAGTACGCATCGGCGGCGGTGTCGTGGAACAGCACGGTGCGGTAAGCAGGATGGATATCGGGTTTCATGGAAATCTCTCCGTTGAGTTGACTGCAACCGTTATACAGTAACACAAAGTAAGATGAGAATGATTACTGTTGATGGCTGACATTACCGGGCGTGATCGCACCTCCGAGCCTGAGCGATGTCGGCCCCGACGCTCGGAAACCGACGCGCTGGAGACATCCTGTAATAGCCCGCCTTTGCATTTTCCGACGCATAACGGCACCCTGCCGCGCCGCCGAACGTCACTGGTCGCCGGCCTGGAACCTGAGCCTGCGTGGCCGATCCTTATTCATTAGCACTTTCAAGAGTCCACCGTTATGACTCACGGACGCGATCATCGAGTCGACTTCTTTCGGGGCCTGGCGCTGATCTTCATATTCTGGGATCACGTACCGGACAATCCTCTGGCGCAGCTGACGTTACGCAACTTCGGCTTCAGCGATGCCGCAGAAGTTTTTGTTTTCCTCGCTGGCTACGCCGCAATCATGGCCTATGGGCGCATTGCCCGCCGCGACGGCATGCTGGTGGCCGGCGTGCGGATCCTGCGCCGCACCTGGGTGCTGTATGTGGTACACATTTTTTTGCTGACCTTGCTGATGGGCATCGTCTTCGTCGCCAATAATCATGTCGAAACCCGAGACATGGTCCAGCAGATGGGCCTCGAATACTTCGTCGGCAACCCGCAACAGGCACTGGCCGATGAATTGCTGCTGCGTTTCAAGCCCAACCTGACCGATCCATTGCCGCTGTACATCGTCCTGCTGCTGACGCTGCCACTGACATTGCCGTTGATGCTGCGCAAACTCGAAGTGGCGGTCGGCCTGTCGATTGCGCTGTACCTGATGGTGCCGCTGTTCGGCTGGAACCTGCGCGCCTACGAAGGCGGCGGTGTGTGGTACTTCAACCCGGTGGCCTGGCAGTTGCTGTTCATTCTCGGCGGTGCCTGTGCGTTGCGCAGCGAAACATCGGCGACACCGGAACGCCCCCCACGCCACCAACAACCGCTGCTCCTGATGGCTGCCTTTTACGTACTGATCGCCGGGGCTTTGACCTTCAGCGAAAAATGGCCCGATCTGCACGCTGCACTGGTCTCGACCCTCCACCTCGACGCGCTGTACCCCATCAGCAAAACCGACCTGGCACCCGCGCGTCTGCTGCACTTCCTCGCCCTGGTCTACGTCGTCGCCCGACTGCTGCCCACTTCAGGCAACTGGCTCGAAAACTGGCCCGCCCGTCAGACCTGCCGCATGGGGCGTTACTCGTTGGAAGTCTTCTGTCTGGGTGTATTGCTCGCTCCGCTGGCAGACATGGCGAATGCCCTGGCCGGTGATACATGGCCGATGCAAGTGACCACGGCAATAGTCGGGTTGGGGCTGATGATGCTGATGGCGAACGGGTTGGAGTTGAATAAGCGACTGGGGAAATCGCCAACGCTTTTAGCTACTTGAGAACCGCGTCACAACAATGTGCTCGCCAGGAAATTTCCTACGGGTTTATCAGGCCAAGTTTTGCTGAGGACGGCCGTTAGTAATTTAACTTTACTACCGACGAGTCCTTGGCATGAACATAAATGCTTCACTCTCAACGTTACAAAGCTCGCGTGGCACACTCAACAGTCGTCCCTCCACGCCGCCGCCTGAAAACGTAAAAAGCGACACTGCAAAGCCGGTCATAAAACAACGAAATCCTAATGAAGAGTTCTACCGCTACGTGGACTCCCCCTGGTTGACAAAAAATTCAAAAGGAGAAATCGCTTCGTTCTACAAGGCGCTTCCCCAAGAAGAGCTTGATGACCTCAAAAATAGCTACCTGAAGGACCTCATCAAAACATCGAACCTGGAAATGTTTCGCATGTACGACAATTACCACGACTTCAAACAGCAGCTTCCTTATTTAAATCCAGAGCTGTCAAAAAAGAACTTTGGCTTCACACTGGGTTTTGATGAGGAGATTCAGGTTACCGACCCTGACGGTGTACTCACTCCTGCAGAGTTCACCTACCTGACCGAGAAGCTAAACGAGCGCCAGTCATTGAAAGACGACCTGCGCAAGAACGCCAAAAGCATCATGGAACTCGTAGATCACTACACGGAAAAGCTGGACACACGGTACGCGCTTAATCTAGAGAATTACAGCAAGGTCATTGACTACGGGCAGGTATTCAGCCGCAATCACATCGGCAACTTCATCAACACCATTCTTTATCAAGTGGAGCGCAACGCGCCGAAGCGGGAGGATGAGCGCACGCCGACGATTGACACTCATGTTTGATGTCCCCAACGCCAAGGCTCTTCCGGGCACGCTTCCACTAGCAATAGGAAAAAGCATTTTTTGTTCGCCACGCGGGGCCTGGTTATAGAAGTAGAAATGCGCTGCCCAAGTGGCCCTGGGCAGAGCAGTTACACTGAGATCAGTTTCTGGACCAGTGAGTTAGCCATCGTTTGCAAACATGTCCGAAATTATAAATGTGCGGTTTATCAGCCAATTGTTCCGGCAGTACATTCCTGGCCCAATATTTTTTTAGCTGATAGCGTGTACTCCACGTTTCTCTGCCGTTCTCGCTGTAGTACGTGAAGTTATCGGCCAGTCGTCCACCTTCACATCGGTCGAACGTTATCAACTGCATGATCTTTCCAGCGCTGTCCGAGGTATACGTCACGGCGACGTCATTTTCAACACCGAGCAAAAAATCCAGCACTCCGCCTTCCAATGGAAAAGCCTTGCTGTCTGTAAACGTCGCGTCCAGCATCGCCTCTGTAAGCGCCTGAGTCGCCAGAAAAGGAGGGTCGGTAAAACCATATGGAATCAACCTGAATCCCGCCTGATGGTGCAAGTCATAATTCATATAAGGAAAAGAGCCGAACACCACCCTGTAGTCGGCGCTATCAAACAGGGCACCGTCGGTCGCAACGATACGTATATTGACCTGAGACCCGGGGATCAACCCGTCGACCCTTTCGGCCAATGAGTGACGTTTGACCTGCCACTCCCCTCCGTCCACCTGAAATTCCAGCTTCCATTTCTGGTGGTCATCGCTGTCCGGGGTCGCGATGAGTACATGCTGTCCACGCACGGCAGTAAAACCATACTGATGAACGGCGGTGGTGCTGTCCAGCGTGTTATTTATCTGATGAACCTTATCCGATAGCACCACAGAAATAAAAGTTTTTGCATCCGGAACCGTCGGCTCCTGATGTGCCGGTTGCTCACTGACGGTAGGCGCCCCCTCTACGTGCGCCAACGCATGCCAAGACATAACCCATAGCAGTCCGGATAAAAGCACTCGGTGCGCTTTGTTTTTCTTACTCTTCATTTTATTGATCTCGACAGTCGTTATTCATTATGCAGGGCATCACCGCCACTGATAAAACCGGACGTAATCAGTTGTTAGAGTCGAGATCAAGTACCGGAAGTAATTACCGGACATTTCCTACACAATAATTTATTTAGTATTTGACCACCTGTGACTAGCGGGCGGATAGACTGTTGCTTGTACGCCTGCCAATCAACAGGAAGGCATCCAGGCTTAAGTTCTGTACGAAAAGTCGGTGGCGAAGGTCAGGCAAGGCAAAAACAGGCGAGTACGCGGAGTCTACGGGTTGTAAATGAGCATTCCGATTAGGCTCGCGTCCGAGCCTGTTTTAACGCAGCATCACCGAGCGCAGCCACTTTTCGTACAGAGCCTAGACAAAACCTGCGAACCACATCCCTCCACAGTTCACCTCGATTCAGCTCAAAACCCACCCGACAATTTCCCCCCCGCATTCCCACCCAGCGTCTAAGCTAGGATCAGGTGCGTTTACAGGATGACCGGACAATCGACTATGGGCGTATTTCGGCATTCCGATAGCAAGCAGGATGTGATGTCAGCTGACCGTCAGGATGACTCACGAACGCCGAAGCGTCCTCGTCGCAAGCGATACGGTTGGCGGGTGTTCTGGGTGGTTTTGGTGCTGGCCGGGGTCGCGCTGGGTGTGGCCGTGGCGATGGAGAGCCGCAGTTCGAGGCTACAGGCGCGGGAATTCAGCCGGTTTGCTGCCAACCTGAGTTATTCGGTGCAGGCCGGGCCGAGTAATGCGGTGGTGTACCCGGGCGATGGACCGTTCGACAAGCGTCTCGGTTATTCGTCGCTGGGTGAGTTTCTGCCGCGCCTGCTCAAGCGTGATTACGTGATCACTCGCCAGACGCGGTTTTCCCCGGAGTTGATGCGCTACGTTCAGCATGGCTTTTTCGTACCTTACGAAGAGAAGACCCAGGCCGGGCTGTCCATCACCGATTGCCGGAGCGCGCCGCTGTACGAGTTTCGTTACCCGCAGCAGTTTTACCCGACCTTCGCCGCCATCCCGCCGTTGTTGGTCCACAGTCTTCTGTTTATCGAGAACCGTGACCTGCTGGATCCGCAGCAACCGCTCGCCAACCCGGCCGTGGACTGGCCACGCTTCGTCAAGGCCGCGTGGTCGCAGTTGGCCAAGATGTTTGCCCTCCCCGGCCAGTCAGCCGGTGGCAGTACGCTGGCGACTCAGTTGGAGAAATACCGCCACTCACCCGACGGGCTGACGCAGTCCGGCTCGGAAAAACTGCGGCAGATGATTTCTGCCAGCGTGCGAGCCTACCAGCCCGGCGAACAAACGCTGTCAGTGCGCCAGAGAGTGGTGCGCGATTACCTGAACAGTGTGCCGCTGTCTGCGGTGCCGGGGCACGGTGAAGTGCATGGCCTGGCCGAAGGTCTGCGGGTCTGGTTCGGCGTGGACTTCGCCAGGACCAATGAAGTGCTGGCTTCCAGCCCCTCCGATCAAAAGGGGCTGAGCGAAAAGGCGCTGGCGTTGCGCGAGGTGCTGTCGCTGGTGATCGCCCAGCGTCGCCCTTCGCACTACCTGGCCAAGGGCCGTGCCGAACTCGCAGAACTGACCGACAGCCATATTCGTCTGCTGGCCCAGGCTAACGTCATTGACAAGCCGCTGGCCGACGCGGCCCTGGCAACCACCGTCACGTATCGCGACTGGGCGCAGCAGCCTACGATTCAACCCATCGAAACCAACAAAGGCATCAGCGTCGCTCGCACTCGCTTGTCGAACCTGCTCAATCGTCCGCTCTATGATCTGGACCGCCTGGACCTGTCCGCCACCAGCACGTTGCACGGCGAGTTGCAGCGCAGCGTCAGCCAGTATCTGCGCGATCTGGCAAACCCTGAATTTGCCGCCAACGTCGGTTTGATGGGCGAGCGCCTGCTAAGCCCCGCCAGCACGGCTCAGGTGCGCTACAGCTTTACGTTGTTCGAGCGCGGTGCAGATGGCTCAAGGGTAAGGGTGCAGACCGACAGCACCGATCAACCGTTCGACATCAACGAGGGCAGCAAGCTGGAGCTGGGCTCCACCGCCAAGATGCGCGTGCTGACAACCTACCTGGAAATCATCGCCGAATTGCACGGGCGCTACGCAGACATGAACACGGCGCAGTTGAGGAAAATCCCTGTCGAAGAGCCTGACCGGTTGACCCGCTGGGCCGTCGATTACCTGCTGCTGAACAAGGACCGGAACCTGGCAAAAATGCTCTCTGCGGCACTGGACCGGACCTACTCGGCAAGCCCTGCCGAAGCCTTCTTCACCGGTGGCGGCATGCACCGTTTCAATAACTTCCGGCGTGAAGACAACGAGCGCATCCCGACCCTGCGCGAGTCGTTGCGTGAGTCAATCAACCTGCCGTTCATTCGCCTGATGCGCGACATCGTGCGTTACAGCACCTATCAAGCGCCCAACAACAGCGCCTCGCTGCTGAAGGATGATGACAACCCGCGCCGTCAGGAATACCTGAGTCAGTTTGCCGACCGGGAGGGCACTGTGTTCCTGCTGCGTTTCTGGAAACGCTACAAGGACAAGACCACACAGGAACGGCTGGACACCTTTCTGGACGGCATTCATCCGACGGCGATTCGCCTGGCCGCCGTGCATCGCTACCTGCTGCCGAGTGCCGATCAGGCCACGTTCAATGCGTTTGTCCGTGCGCACCTGGAAGAAACCCGAACGACCTCGAAACTGACCGACAAGCGCCTGGCCGATCTGTACACGAGCTACGGCCCGGGCGCTTACAACTTGCCCGATCAAGGCTACATCGCCCGCGTTCACCCGCTGGACCTGTGGCTGGTGGGCTACCTGCTCAAGCACCCGGACGCGCAGTTCAAGGATGCGGCGGCGGCCAGCCGTTACGAGCGACAGGAAGTGTATGGCTGGCTGTTCAAGAGCCGCCACAAAGGCGCGCGCGACAGCCGGGTGCGGACCATGATGGAGGTGGAAGCGTTTCTGGACATCGAGCAGCGCTGGCAGCGTGTGGGTTATCCGTTCGACCATCTGGTGCCCTCACTGGCGACGGCCATTGGCAGTTCGGGGGATCGTCCGGCGGCGCTGGCGGAGCTGATCGGCATCATCCAGAACGACGGCATTCGTCTGCCGCCGGTGCGTATCGACTCGTTACGCTTCGCCGCCGATACGCCGTATGAAACCGAACTGACCATCAACCCTGAACTGGGGCAGCGCGTATTGCCGTCCGAAGTGGCGGCCGCGATGCGCGAAGCGTTGTCGCAAGTGGTCGACGGCGGTACAGCCAAACGTGTGCAGGGTACGTTCAGGATGCAGGACGGCAGCGTACTGGCGATGGGGGGCAAGACCGGCACGGGTGATAACCGGATCGAGAGCATCGGTGCGGGCGGACGCATCCTCAGCTCCAGAGCGATCAACCGCACCGCCACGTTCGTGTTTTACATCGGTGACAACCACTTCGGCGCGCTGACTGCATTTGTGCCGGGCCGGGCTGCAGAAGGCTTCCGCTTTACCTCGGCACTGCCGGTACAGGTGCTCAAGGGCATGGCGCCGATCCTGACGCCGTACCTGGAAAACCACGGTCAGGCCATGTGCAATACCCGTTTACCCGACCCGCCCAAAGGTGCGTAAGGCGTAAAAGACCGTTCGTCCAAACCTCTTGCCAATACAATTAGATATATCTTAAGGTATATCTAACGTGTAACGAGAGATGAATGACATGCGCGAAGACAAACACCCTCCCCATCACCGTCCGCCGCACCTTCGTGAAGCGGGCGAAGACCGCGACGGTTTCGAAAAACGCCCTGGCCGTGAACGCGGCGGACGTGGCCCACGGGTTTTCGCCCCTGGGGATCTGAAATTGCTGCTGCTGGCGCTGATCGCCGAACAGCCTGCCCACGGCTACGACCTCATCCGCAAGATCGAAGGCCTGTTCGACGGTGCGTATTGCCCCAGCCCCGGCGTGATCTACCCGACCCTGACCTTTCTTGAAGAAAGCGAAATGATCCTCGGCGATGCTCAGGCAGGCAAAAAACTCTACACGGTCACCGACGCTGGCCGCCGTTCATTGCAGGATCAGGCGGTTGCGCTGGACGGTGTGCGTACACGCATCGACGTGAGCAAGCGCTCGTTGCGCGGCCACGACCGTCCGCCCGAGATTCATGAAGCGGTACACAACCTGCGTCATGCCTTGCAAATGCACCACGGCCGCTGGAGCCCGGAAGAAATCCTCCGTGTCAGCGACCTGCTCAATACCACCGCCAAGGCCATCGTCGATGGGGCTCAATCTGCACCGGAGGCTGCTGTATGAATTCGCCACAAACGATCCATCGCGTCATGCACGACATCAAGCGCCGCAAGCTGGAGGTTCTGCGGGTCACGGACCTGACGCCCCTGATGCGCCGCATCACGCTGCACGGCCCTGAATTGGCAGGCTTCATCAGCCTGGGCACCGACGATCACGTCAAACTGTTCTTCCCACAAACCCCGGAAGAACACGCGGCCCTGGAATCGCTGACCCCAGCAGGCGACAAAGACGCGCCGCGTCCACCGATGCGTGATTACACCCCGCGCCGTTATGACGAAACCAGCGGCGAGCTGGACATTGATTTTGTCCTGCATGGTGAAGGTCCGGCTGCCACTTGGGCGGCTCAGGCGCAACCGGGGCAATTCCTGCACATCGCCGGGCCGCGTGGTTCGATGGTGGTGCCGGACATGTTCGACAGCTATTTACTGATTGGCGACGAGACCGCCATCCCTTCCATCGCCCGGCGTCTGGAAGCGTTGCCTGCCAACCGGGCCGCGCTGGTGGTGGTCGAGGTGGCCAGCCAGCAGGAACAGCAGACGTTCCAGAGCGCGGCGCAGGTCGATGTGATCTGGATCGTGCGCGATGAACAGAGCCTGGTGGACGTCGTCCGCCGCCTGGAAATGCCCGAGGGCAAACTGTATGCATGGATCGCGACCGAGTCCGGTCTGTCGCGCAAACTGCGTCGGGTGCTGCTGGACGAGTTCGGCCTGGAAGAAGACTTCGTCAAGGCCGCCGGCTACTGGAAGCTGGGCGGCAACGAAGAGTAAGCGACACCGGGCGACTCACACCTTGCGACGAGCCGCCCACGTGTCAATCCCCACCAGCAACAGCGCAATCAGCACAAAACCGAGCAGCACGCCCAGTGCGTTGCTGAACGCTTTCACAAAACCGAGGGTGCCGACGTCGATGAACGGGTAGATGTAATCCCCGATCATGTTGCCGCGCAGCAGAACGTAGGCAAAGTACCCCACCGGGTACATCGCCCACAGCGCCACATGACGCAGACGCAACTCGCCCTTGGGCACGTATAACCACCAATACAGAACGAAGGCCAGCGGCATGACGTCGTGCAGCAGTTCATCGGTCACCCACTGCCAGCCCTGCGGGTGCCACAAGTGACGCAAAAGCAGGGTGTAAGCGATACCGACCAGTGCAATGCTGACCGCAATGCCGCCGCACACCACGGGCTGTCGAAAGAATCGATGCCCCGCCGACTGGCGCCCGGTCAATGCACAACTGAGCGCGACTGCCACGAGGGTATTGGTGAGCACGGTGAAAAAACTGAAAAACCTCACCAACCCACCCAACAGGCTGGCGTGGTCGGCATAACGCCCCATGAAGATCAGGTAAAGCTGAATCACCAGTCCCGACCAGCCCAGACAGGCTGCGATTAAAGCGTAATAGCGCTGTCCCTGCGCAGGTTGCGAGTGTTCGCTGTGCATCGATCTTTTTCCTTGAGTGCCAGCGTCCGTGCCGGGCTTGTAAGGCAGAAGCCGGTTACCAGCCTTTGCCGCGATGCAGCTTTACATACAGTGCCTCGACCTTTTCCCGCGCCCAAGGGGTCTTGCGCAGGAAGGTCAGGCTGGACTTGATGCTCGGGTCGCTCTTGAAGCAGCGAATGTCGATCCGCTCGGCAAGGCCGGACCACTCGTAGTGCTCGACCAGAGCCCTGAGAATCTGCTCCAGCGTGACGCCGTGGAGCGGATCGGAATTGGGTGTCGTCATGATGAACCTTGAAACGGGTAAGTGGGAAACCGACGCTGGGCCGATTGCCGGAGCGTGCCGGTGTTCAGCAACGCTCGCCATTGTAAGCGCCGCGCTTTCATAAAACACAGCGGACTTGAAGCACTGTTGCGGGGTCCGCAATGATCCATGTCATGTTTATCGCTTTTAGAAAAATCGTTAGCGTCCTATCATTGCGCCTTTAAGGACTACAGATTTCCTTCTGCCAAAGCTCATTTGAATGAACGCCTATGCACGAATCCGGGCGGCAATGGTCTACGACTCAATGACCGCGCCGGGTTGAATGGGCAGCGGCGTTCTGCTTGACGTTGAATTCGACTGTCGGTGATTCGTTTAAATAAACAGCTTCAAAGAATGGTGCCAGGGTCGGCAATGCACATGAAAACAAGACATCCATTACTTAATTCTCGCGGAGATTCGCATTATGAGCACTGACAGTGCTTCAAACAGAAATCGCCTGTTGCCGACCCTGCTCGGGCTGGTGATCCTGCTGATGGGGCTGGCATTGCTGGTCGGCGGTGTCCGGCTGCTGCAACTGGACGGTTCGCTGTATTACCTGCTGGCCGGTATCGGCTTCGCTGTGACGGGTGTTCTGCTGATGACCGGGCGTGCCGCGGCACTGGGTCTGTATGCACTGCTGCTGTTCGCAAGCACGGTCTGGTCGTTGTGGGAAGTCGGCCTGGACTGGTGGCAACTGGTGCCACGCCTGGCGCTGTGGTTCGCGCTCGGCATCGTGTTGCTGCTGCCGTGGTTCCGTCGCCCGTTGCTGCTCAAAGGGCCGGCCCGCCTGGGCACGGGTGCCTTGAGCATCGCTGTCGTGCTGGCGGGCCTGACCGCTCTGGCCAGCCAGTTCACCCATCCAGGCCGGATCGAAGGCCAACTGGACCGTGAAACAGCCGGGACCACCAACACCGCTCCGGCCATGCCTGACGGCGACTGGCAGTCTTATGGCCGCACCGCTTTCGGTGACCGCTATTCGCCACTGACGCAGATCACACCGGAAAACGTCAACAAGCTGGAGCCGGCCTGGACCTATCGCACAGGTGACATTCCGGGGCCGAATGACCCGGGTGAAACCACCGCCGAGAACACCCCGCTGAAGGTCAACGGCATGCTTTATGTGTGTACGCCGCACAGCCAGGTGATCGCACTGGACCCGGACACAGGCAAGGAAATCTGGCGCTTCGACCCTAAGCTGAGCACGCAGAACGCGGCCAACTTCAAGGGCTGGGCGCACATGACCTGCCGTGGGGTTTCCTACCACGACGACGCCGCGTATGCCGCCAGCGCGCCGGCTCAAAGCCCGGCAGCACCGGCTGCTGAAAACACCGCCACAGCAAGTGCCTGCCCGCGCAGAATCTTCCTGCCGACGGCCGACACCCGCTTGATCGCCTTGAACGCCGACACCGGCAAGATGTGCGAAGATTTCGGCAACAAAGGTTCGGTTGATCTGACCGCCAACATGGGCACATTCGCACCGGGCGGTTACTACTCCACCTCGCCACCGGCAGTCACCAAAGACCTGGTGATCATCGGCGGTCACGTGACCGACAACGTCTCTGTCGACGAGCCTTCCGGCGTGATCCGTGCGTACGACGTACACACAGGCCGTCTGGTCTGGAACTGGGACAGTGGCAACCCTGAAGAAACGGCTCCGATTGCCGAAGGCAAGATCTACACCCGTAACTCGCCGAACATGTGGTCCATGTTCAGCGTCGATGAAAAACTGGGCATGATCTACCTGCCGATGGGCAACCAGACGCCGGACCAGTGGGGCGGCGACCGTACGCCAGAGTCCGAGAAATACAGCGCTGGCCTGGTTGCACTGGACATCGCCACTGGCCGCGTACGCTGGGATTACCAGTTCACGCACCATGACCTGTGGGACATGGACGTGGGCGGTCAACCGACCTTGCTGGACATGAAAACCGCCGACGGCGTCAAGCCAGCGGTATTGGCATCGACCAAGCAGGGCAGCATTTACGTGCTGGATCGCAGCACCGGCAAGGAAATCGTGCCGATCAAGGAAGTACCGGTTCCACAAGGCGCTGTTGCAGGCGACCACACCTCGCCGACCCAACCCAAGTCCGACCTGAATTTCATGCCGCCTCCGCTCAAGGAACGCGACATGTGGGGCGTGACCCCGTTTGATCAGATGATGTGCCGGATCGACTTCAAGTCGCTGCGCTACGACGGTCCGTTCACGCCGCCTTCGCTGCAGGGCTCGATCGTTTATCCGGGTAACTTCGGCGTGTTCGACTGGGGCGGTATCGCTGTCGATCCGGTTCGCCAGATCGCCTTCGTCAACCCGAACTACATGGCATTCCGCTCCAAGCTGGTGCCGTCTGCCGAAGTTGAAGGCGGTCCGGGCCACAACAGCGAAACCGAAGGCGTACAGCCGAACAAAGGCGCGCCCTACGGCGTGATTCTTGAAGCGCTGCTGTCGCCAATGGGCCTGCCGTGCCAGGCGCCAGCGTGGGGGTATCTGGCAGCAGTCGACCTGACGACCCATAAAACCATCTGGATGCACAAGAACGGTACGGTGCGCGACAGCTCGCCGATTCCGCTTCCGCTGACGATGGGTGTTCCCAGCCTTGGGGGTCCCTTCATGACCGCCAGCGGCCTGGCATTCATGAGCGCTACGCTTGACCAGTACCTGCGTGCTTATGACGTGCGCAACGGCAAGCAACTGTGGGAAGCCCGTCTGCCAGCAGGCGCGCAAACCACTCCGATGACCTACACCGGCAAGGACGGCCAGCAATACGTGCTGGTCGTGGCTGGCGGTCACGGTTCGCTGGGCACCAAGCAAGGTGACTACGTGATGGCGTTCAAGCTGCCGAAGTAAGCTGTTGTTGATGTAAATGAAAAGCGGCTATCGAGAGGTAGCCGCTTTTTTTATAGCTGTTGAAACCTTGACCCGAGTTGCACCTATAGCCGGGCAAGGCTGTAGATTGCGATGGTGTTCTCACGGTCACCTATCGTCCCCACGCTCCAGCGTGGTGACGCCTTTCTGGACGCTCTGCGTCCTCATTGTGGCGCTTCGCGTCACACAGCGGTTCTGCGATGTCAGTTGGATGTGTTTACGGCTCGAGGCACCTTTTCGCCCCTCGGCGAGTTACTTTGATGGGGCCAAAGTAACCAAAGCCCCTGGCTCCGTTTCCGGCCCGACTTCGTCGGGTTCCTTCGCCCTGCCACTGATCCGGGGGTCGCCGCAACGGGCCATCCATGGCCCGGTGCGGCTAGCCTGGCGTCCTGCCAGGCTACCCCCGGATCAGCGTCAGGACTCAGCCGTCACTTACGTCGCGCCCTGCGTTGTCAGTGCCATCGCGATAAAAAGCACTGCTTTTTGAGCCACTGACCGGCAACGCATAACGCTGTGCAGCATGTGGATTTGTCACGCAGGGCGTCACAAATGACTATCGTGCCGGCGCTCTGCGTCGGCATGCATTTCTGGACGCTCTGCGTCCTCTTTGTGGCGCTTCGCGTCACACAGCGGTTCTGCGATGTCAGTTGGATGTGTTTACAGCTCGAGGCACTTTTTCGCCCCTCGGCGAGTTACTTTGATCGGGCAAAAGTAACCAAGCTCCGTTTCCGGCCCGACTTCGTCGGGTTCCTTCGCCCTATGCACGCCAGCACGCATTGGCACGATGATCATCAGAAGCCCGGATGCCTAACGCGCTTTCACGCTGTTCTTGCCGCCTGCGCGCAGGATGTCGCTCCAGCGGCGGACGAGGTAATTGTGTTCGTTCATGACCGAGTTCCACACGGCGATGTGGCCCATGCGTTCTTCGTAAGAGCCGCCGTCGCGGACTTCTCCGGCGTCGATCAGCGGCAGGCCGTCGCTGCCGAGCAGTTGTTCGCGGGCGGGCAGGCCGGCGTACCAGTAGTCCCATTCGGCGGCACTCAGGTGATCGCGACTGCGCGCCGGGTTACCGATGTAGTAGCCTTGTCGCGCCATCACTGCTCCCGGCCAGCCGGACAACCACCAGTTCAGGTACGCATAGGCTGCATCCAGCACCGGGCCTTTGGCGTAGCGCGACAACGACAGGCCGCCGAACCAGCCGCGATAGCCCTCTTTCGGCACCGCCACACGGTATTTCACGCCCGCACGGTGCAGCCTGACCAGCGTCGGCGACCACAGGCTCTGAATGTCGATGGTCGGGCTGAGCATTAGTTCGGCGGCTTCTTCGTCGTCTGACCAGAATGCGCCGAAGTGACCTTGTTGCTGTTTGCGCACCAGCACATCGGCAAGCTGGTCAATCTCTTCGATGCTCATGTTGCCGATGTCGTTGAATCTCGCCAGCCCCGCGCCTTGCACCGCCAGTGCAGCATCCAGCGCGCCAATGGCCGCGTCGCTCTGCAACGCAATCCGCCCGCCCCACGCAGGGTCGAGCAACCAGCCCCAGCTTTCATCAGCAGAACTGAGACCGTCCGGCAAGCGCTCGGGGCGGTAAGCAAAGCTGTCGGCGTTGTGGGTCAGCGGCAGCATGCTGATGCGCTCGGTGACTCCGCTGCCGAGGCTGCCGTCGTGCTGCACGAACAAGCGCTCGCTGGGCACGCTGCCGCTACCCGGCTGGTCGGTTGGCCGCAGACGCCCCCGTTTTGGCAAGTCATTGATTTCATGCCACAGCGCGATACGCCGCGTGTCGATGGGTTGAATCGCCCGCGCAGGCCAGACGAAATCAACGTTGTGAAACCACTGGTCATAAAGGTCGTAGCTGTCCGGCTGCATGACCGCAATGCGCTGCGCAGTCTGTACATCATGGATCTGATAGATCAGCTTGATGCCCAGGTCCTGTTCGGCGCGCTCGCGCAGGGATTCGAGCAACGTCACCGAGGTGCCGAGCACACGCAAGGTAATGCTCATGCCGCAGACTCGTTAAGCGCCGGCGCGAAGCTTCCGGAAAAGACCTCGAACGAGCGACGCAGCAATTCCGGGTCCAGCCCGCGCAGGATGAACACCAGACGTGACGTGCGGTCATCGCCTGGCCAGGCGGCAAGATGCACCGGCGCGTGCAGGCAATGCTGCACGCCATGAATCACGATGGGAGCCTGGTTGTCGTTCACGTTGAGCAGTCCTTTAACGCGGAGGATTCGTTCGCCGTGGCATCTTAACAGCATCGACAACCACACCCCGAAACCGACCCAGTCAAGCGGACGGTCGAAGGTCAGGCAGCAGACTTGTGCATCACCGTGGCGGGCTGACGTCGACTCGACGCGGTGCAGCTGCCAGCGCGTCACTTCGACCGCAGGTTCGGCGCTGCGAACGCCCTCCCCGAGCAGCAATTGATCACCGCTGTGGATCTGCGCCGTGTCCAGCAGCGGCGCAGAAAAATTCAGTGCATTCAGGTGCAGGCGCAGCGCGTCGAGCGCAAGCTCGTCCACCAGATCGGTCTTGCTCAGCAGCAGCCTGTCCGCCGCCGCGACCTGAGCCAGCCACTCCGGGTGCAGACGCTCTTGCAACACGGCATGGCAGGCGTCCACCAGCGTCACGATCAGACCGATGTGAAAGCGCCCGCGCAATTGCGGATCGTTGCTCAGGGTGGTGAGAATAGGGGCCGGATCGGCCAAGCCAGTGGTTTCCAGAATCACCCGCCGGAAGGCCGGAATCTCTCCACGATTGCGGCGATCCAGCAAACTGAGCAACGCGTCTTTCAGTTCACCCCGGACCGTGCAGCACACACAGCCGCTGGGCAGCAGCACGGTGTCTGGCGCGACCTCTTCGACCAGCAGATGATCGATGCCGACATCGCCGAATTCGTTGATCAGCAGCGCGGTGTCACCCATGTCCTCGTCGGCCAGCAGACGCTTGAGCAATGTGGTCTTGCCACTGCCGAGAAAGCCGGTAATCACGTTGAGGGCAATGCTCATGATGACCTCTGCAAATGGTCGAGCAGTGCGGCATCCAGCGGATCGAGGGGACGACCGATCAGCCCTTCGGCTTTCTGCCACAGTTGCTCTAGACCGGTCGCCAGCTCCTGCTTGCCGGTGGCACCGAGCAGCAGGTAGGACACGCCCTGAAAATCTTCGACCTTGAGGCGAAACGGTGCAACGACCTTGTTGATCGCCGCAATCCGCCGCAAACGCTCACGCCGCCGGGGCAGCTCGCTCGCGAGTGGATCGCTCCAGTGAACATCTTCGCCCAACAGGCCGCACAGTCCGCACATCAGCTGTTCTCCCGCAGCGTATTCATGGCATCACATCGCCGGAGTTGGGGCCGAGTGTCTGGCCGACAAACAGGTTGCCACCTGGCTCGCTGGCCAGCAGTACAGCGACCGGCGCAACCTCTTCGGCCCGGCCGAAACGACCCAGCGGCAGCTCGGCGGCCTTGGCCACTTTCCACGCGCTGCTGATCCCCTCCACCAGCGGCGTATCAACAGGACCGGGCGCGATGGCGTTGACCAGCACGTTGTCTTTGGCGACTTCCAGCGCCAGGGATTTGGTGAAACCGATCACTCCGGCTTTCGCAGCAGCGTAATGAGTGAGCTCGGCGCCCCCTTTGATGCCCAGTTGCGACGCGACGTTGATGATGCGGCCCCAGCGCTGCGCAATCATGTGCGGTAACGCCCGCTGACTGGCCACGAACACGCTGGTCAGGTCGACGCGCAACATGTCGTTCCACATCTCGAAGGTCAGGTCGACACAGCGTGCCTGGGTGAGCATGCCGGCATTATTGACCAGAATGTCGATCCCGCCGTAATGCTCGACGCAGGTATCCACGCTGGCCTGCGCGCCCTCAAGGCTGCCGACGTCGGCCACGCATTCATGCACCTGCGCGCCGAGCTGACGGCACTCTTCGGCCACCTTGGCCAGGTTGACCGGATCACGATCACCCAGCACCAGATGCGCGCCTTCAACCGCGTAGGCGCGGGCGATGGCAGCACCAATGCCGCTGCCTGCCCCGGTGATCACTGCCCGCTTTTGTTTGAGTTGTTGCATGGGTCGGGTTCCTTGATTGGGTGGGGGATCGATCCGTATTGCTCGCGAACGCTCAGTCAGAGACACACTGTTTTCGGTGTCTGTGCCGACCTCTTCGCGAGCAAGGCGGATCGCCGCCCCGGTTGCATCCACAGTGTTGTGGCCTGCACGGAACTGATTCGGTTTATCCCGGCCAGCGCACGGTCAGGCCGCCGTCGATCACGATGCTTTGCCCGGTGAGGTAACTGGCTTCGTCACTGCACAGAAACCGCACCAGCGCCGCGACCTCATCCGCTCGGCCGACGCGCCCCAACGGGATAGCCTTGGCAGCCTGCGCCAGCCCTTCCGGCCCCAGCGAGTTTTGGCTGTCCAGCGATTGCGGCGTCTCGATCAGACCAGGAATGACGGCGTTGCAGCGAATACCTTTTGGCGCCAACTCCACGGCCAGCGAGCGACACAACCCCGGTACGCCCGCTTTGGCCGCTGCGTAATGGGAATGGTCCTGCCAGCCATAAACACCTCCGGCAATCGAGGAAATCGCCACCAGCGCACCGCCCTCGCCCATGTGCCTGACTGCGGCGCGGAACGTGCGCATCACACCGGTCAGGTCCACATCGAGCATCTCGTTCCAGCGCTCGTCGGTCATTTCCAGCAATGGCGCGCGACGCAGCAATCCGGCATTGGCCACTGCGTAGTCGATGCGACCAAACGTCTTGACCGCTTGGGCGGCCAGGTCGTCGACTGACTCGGTGAAGGTCACGTCCAGCGGCAGCATCAGGCATTCGCCGCCCGCCTCTTCCACCAGCCGACGGGTTTGCTCCGGGTCATGCGGGTCAGCCGGATAATACCCGCCTGCCACCGCAACACCCCGGCGAGCGAAGGCCACTGCCAGCGCCTGTCCGATGCCGCTGGCGGCACCGGTGACCACTGCTACTTTACGACTCATGAGCTGCTCCTTATTTAACGGTTTCAGGTCGCACATGTTTCGCGGCGAACATCAACGCGCCCGACAGAAAGCAAGGCACCGCGCCGAAGTACAACGCCGAGGTCTGCCAGTCGCCGCCTGCACTGAGTACCGAGGTGGCACCAAAGCCTGCAACGACAGCGCCGAGCGGCCCCATCGCGTGAGTGATTGCGCCACCGGTGGCACGAATACTGGTCGGAAAGCTTTCGCTGATGAAGAACAGCGCCGCCGAGTAAGGCCCGATCAGGAAGAACAGCCCCAGGCTGTAAAGCCCGACCACCATGGCCATATTGCTCGGCCCGTAGAGCATGCCGGCAAAAGCCAGACCGCCCAGCATCCAGCCAAGGCCGATGACATTGCGACGACCGATCCGGTCGCCCATCCAGCCGTGGCACAGGTAACCGCAGTAGCCCACCAGGTTGGAGAGCACCAGAATGATCAGCGAGTTTTCAAACGAGATGTGGTGAACGCTGACGATGACTGTCGTGCCCAGTACGCTGAACACCTGAATCGCCGCCCAGTTGAGCAGGATTGCAGCACCGATCACCAGCGTGGCACGCCGCGAAGAACCCCGGAAGGCCGCACCGATCCCCGCTTTGCTGTGCTCGTCGTAATCGACACCGTACGTTTGCGCCACGGCCTGCGCCTGGCTCACGTCACCTTTCTTGCGCAGTTGCGTGATGCGTTGGTGAATCTGGAACTGCGGGCTTTCCTTGAGCTTGCGCGCCATGATCGCGATGATAATCGCCGGGATGGCCGCAAACACGAAGCAGCCCTGCCAGCCGATGATCGGCAACAACACCGCCGTCAGACCGGCCGCGATCAACGCGCCGACCGGCCAGCCGCCCTGCACCAGGCTGTAAATGAAGCCACGGCGCTTGGCCAGTCGCGGGTCATCAGACGCCGCGTAGATTTCGCTCAGGTAGGTCGCGTTGACCGTCTCTTCGGCGTACCCCAAACCGCCCAGTGAGCGAATCAGGATCAGCGGCGACTTGCCCCACGACCCGCCAATGGCCGTGAGCGCCGAACAGATCGCCGAACCGCTCACGGTGAAAATGATACCCACGCGCCGTCCCAGGCGATCTACCAGCGGACCGATGGCCAGTGCCACCACCGCCGTGCCGACCGCGACCCAGGTCGCGATTTCGGCCTGTTCGACCTCACTCCAGCTGAAATGCCGACCGATTTCCGGTAACAGCGTGCCAAACAGAATGAAGTCGTATACCGCAAACACCCACGCGAAAAACGCAATCCATGTGGCGAACCGTACTTGGTCCGGAGTCAGTTGCTCAGGTTTCCAGCCGGTCAGGTCGAGCTTATTGTATATGGACATGAGTGACGCCTCGGACAGGGCAATGAATCAGCGGGTACGGGGATTGCGACGCACGAAGTCGTCGGCAATCTCGTCGAACGTGACGAACTTGACGCCAGCATGGCTTTGAATGTGCTCGATCAAGCGCTCCAGCATCAGCAGCACTTGCGGGCGACCAGACACGTCCGGGTGAATGGTCATGGTGAAAACGGCGTGTTCGTGTTCGCGATACACCCAGTCGAACTGGTCGCGCCACATTTCTTCCAGGTGCCGGGGGTTGACGAAACCGTGGCTGTTGGGCGCTTTCTTGATGAACATCATCGGCGGCAGGTCATCGAGGTACCAGTTGGCCGGGATCTCCACCAGGTCGGTTTCTTCACCGCGCACCAACGGCTTCATCCAGGTGTCAGGGTGCTGGCTGTAGTCGATCTTGGTCCACTTGTCGCCGACGCGAACGTAATACGGGTGAAAGTCGTTGTGCATCAGGCTGTGGTCGTACTTGATGCCTTTCTTGAGCAACAGCTCGTTGGTGACGTTGCTGAACTCCCACCAGGGCGCGACGTAACCGGTCGGGCGCTTGCCGGTCATTTGGGTGATCAGATCGATGGACTTGTCGAGAACGATCTCTTCCTGCTCCGGGGTCATGGCAATCGGGTTTTCATGGCTGTAGCCATGCACGCCGATTTCATGACCGGCGTCTGCCACCGCTTTCATCTGCTCGGGAAAGGTCTCCATCGAATGCCCCGGAATGAACCAGGTGGTGCGCAGGCCATAACGCTCGAACAGCTTGAGCAGACGTGGCGCCCCGACCTCACCGGCGAACAGCCCGCGCGAAATATCGTCCGGCGAATCTTCACCGCCGTACGAGCCGAGCCAGCCTGCGACTGCATCGACATCCACACCAAACGCACACAGAATTTCTTTGGCCATCTTGGTTCTCCCGCTGGTTATCAGATCGGCACCGCAAGGGTCTGCGCGCGTGCCGGTTGGTAAGGGTTCACATGTGTGTTGACTCAAGCGGCCTCAAACAGCAGCGACTCGACCGCCAGCGCGGCGCGCAGCAGGCGGGCGTCTTCCCCGGCGGGAGCGCTGACCAGTAGTCCGGTAGGCAAGCCCGCTGCATCGACTCCGCTGGGCAGCGATACGCCCGGCATGTTCAGCAGGCTGCCCGGCATCGTCAGGCGCAGCGTGGCCAGGTTGGTTTGAACGAACAGCTCGTCGTCGGCCAACAAGGGCGCCAGTGGCGGTGCGACATGGGCGACGCTTGGGGTGAGCAACAGTGCGCCATCGAGTTCGGCGGCCAATTGCTCCTGCAATTGCTCGCGCGCGCCGTACAAATTGACCAGCAGGCTGGCCGGCATGTGCCGAGCAGCCTCCAGACGCTTGCGAACCCTGGGGTCAAGCTGGTTTGCGGCGTCGCTGTCCAGCAACGTTTGATGCAGCGCGAAGGCTTCTGCAGCGCCCAGCCAGCCTTGCTGCCGAATCAGTTGCAAGGTGGCCTGAAAGGCCTGGCAGGGACGCACCTCGATCAGCGCGCCGCTGTCATGCAGGATGCCGATAGCACGCAGCAGGTTGTCACGCACCGCAGGCTCGACGCGCTCATCCTCCAGCACGGCTTTGTCGATCAGAAAACGCTGGCTGGCCAGACTGCGCGGTATCAATGAAGACGGTGTGCTGCGCGCGCAAAGCAGATCATCGATCACCAGCGCATCCCGTACGCTGCGGGTCAGCGGACCGATGCTGTCCAGGGTCAGCGCCAGCGGAAACACGCCGTCGCGGCTATAACGGCGGCTGGTGCTGCGAAACCCGACCAGGCCATTGAAGGCGGCAGGAACACGGATTGAACCGGCGGTGTCGGTGCCCATCGCAATCGGCACGATCCCGGCAGCCACTGCCACCGCAGAACCGGAGGACGAACCGCCAGGGACGCGTGGCGAGCTGTCGCTCATCGGGTTGACCGGCGTGCCGAAATGCGGATTCAGGCCCAGCCCGGAATAGGCGAATTCGCTGAGGTTGGTCTTGCCCAGACTGATCATGCCGGACCGTGCCAGCAGGCCGACGCTCGGGGCGTCCAGCAAGGCAGGCGACAGGCTCTTGCGTACCGCGGCGCCTGCGGTTGTGATGCAGCCGGCCACATCAAAGAGGTCTTTCCAGGCAATCGGTACGCCGTCGAACGGGCTCAATGGTTGCCCCTGCTTCCAGCGGGCGGCAGAGGCTTCGGCTTCCCGACGGGCACGCTCGACACTCAGGGAAATAAACACGTTGTCGATCTGCGATGCCTGCTGCAGGGCCTTGTCCAGGACCTGCAACGGGTCACTGCGACCTTGGGCGAAATCCTCTGCCATTGCACAGGCGTCCTGGCGAACGCTGGAACTCCTGATATCAATCATGAAGACGCACCCTATAAATGTACTTATTAATAAAATGTACATTTTATAGAGGCAGATTTCATGCCAATCTGCTGGCACTGTAAGGTTTTCCAGTCAACCGTTCTTCATGATCAAGCTGGAACATGCGTACTAGAACGCCTCGTAACACATCGTTGCTTCCCTCATCTGGCGATCTGCGAGCAATTCAATACGTCATAAAGAAATAATGTATCTTTTACAAAAGGTACATTTCAGTGCAAAAAAGTAACGGTGGCCCCATGAGCGAGCATCGGAACGTAGCCCAAGGTGACAGTGACGCTTCTGTGCGAGAATCGCCCGTCAGTCGCCAGAAGTGTATGAGACCCATGTCAGAAGAGGACGCGCGTACCGCATCGCGCTACACCATGATCCGTGAGGTGTTGCGTAACGCCATCGTCACGGGCGCGGCCGCCAAGGGACTGGTGCTGCTTGAGGCCCCGCTGGCAGAACTGTTCGGCACCAGTCGAGTGCCAGTGCGCAAGGCGCTCAACCTGCTGCATGAAGAAGCGCTGATCAGCCGTTTCGATGGCCGGGGTTATCTGGTCAACCCGGAACGCCAGGACGTGGAACCGTTACGATTGAGCCTGAGCCACAAACAGTTTGGCCTGGACAGCAGTGAGGAACTGGTCGACACACGCCCGCTTGGCGAGCGCATACACGACGAAATCGGCGCGGCATTGTCGGCCTGCATCGCGTTTGGTCATTACCGGCTGGATGAACAGAGCGCCGCGCAGCATTACGGTGTCAGCCGCGCCGTGGTGCGTGAGGCATTGATGCGCTTGCGCGATCGCGGCCTGGTGGAAAAAGAACCCTACTCGCAATGGCTGGCCGGACCGCTGACGGCTCGGGAGATTACCGAAGATTACGAGCTGCGCGCCTGCCTTGAACCGGAGGCCTTGCGGTTGACCGCACCGCAGTTGGGCCGTGAAACACTTGAGGCGATGCTGGCCAGGGTCATACAGGCGCAAAACGCGGAGCAATGCAGCCTGGAGGAGATCGAGCGCATCGAGGATGACCTGCATCAGCAATGCCTGGCAGGCCTGCAGAACCGCAAGATCTCGACCCTGATCAGTCAGGCGCAGAGCCCGATGATCATCAACCGGATTTTTTACCGGTTGCTGGACATCGGGGCAGACGAAGCGATGCTGGCCGAACACCGGCTGATCATCGAGCTGTTGCTGCACGGCGCGTTTGACGCCGCGGCACTCAACCTCAAGGAACACCTGCAACGCGCACGACAACGCATGCTCCAGCGCCTGAAGGTGCTATCGGTGTTGCCGGAGCAGGAGGTGCCGGGGTATCTGACGCGGCTGAGTTGAAAGAGGCATGCGTCGCGTCACGACCGGCACCCCACTGATGTCACGTTACTTACCGATCACTTCGCCGCGCATCGGCGCCAGCCGGGCGATGAGGCGGTTTTGCACGGGAACCGGGATGTTCTCAGCGTCCATCGATGCGATCAGGTTCTCGACCAGTGCGTTGAAGTCGCTGGGCGTCAGGTGCTGGCCCTTGTGGGACTCCGCCATGCTGTCGCCAGTGTAGCGGCACGGGCCGCCAGCTTCGACGCAGAGCTTATCGACCAGCTTGTCGCGCAGCAGCACGATATTGACCTTTTTGAAGTGCTCGACGATGCGGTCGTCCTTGGCCACATTCATCAGCATGCCTTCGACAATCCGCTGGATACCGGCACGCTGACCGAGGTCCTGATAAAGGCTGTCGTCCTTCGGCGGTTGTTGGGCACACGCGGCCAGCACTGTCAGCACCACACAGATCAGCAAACGCCTCATCAGAAACTCCCCTGCACAGACAGATACGTGCCGTTCTGGTTGTCCAGCGTGGCGATTTCGCCCAGACGGGCGTAGGCCAACACGACCGACAGGTGCTTGTTGGGGAAATACCCGACAAACATATCGGCCCAATCGCTTTCACCCGCAAATGAAAGGTTGTCCGGCTTTTCGCGGTACTCGACACCCATGGCCCAGCGAGGGTTGAACAGGACCGCAACCGACCCCTCTTTCAACACGCTGCGGCTGTCGCGCCGATCCCCGCCGAAGCCCAACAGGCCGGTTTCATTGGCGCGGCTGTAACGCAGTCCGCCGTTGACCACAACGTTGTAGCCGAACGCGGCCCCCATGAACAAACGGCTGGCCGTCAGGTAGCCTTCGACGTCCGAATCGCGCTGAGCCCCTACCAGGCTGGGGATCAGAAAATCGTTCTGATGCTTGTACTGAACCCCCAGCGACACCTGCGGCAGGCTGTCGTAGATCAAATCACCGAACAGCCGCAGCTTGACGCCAAACACGTCCTGGCTGAGGTTGTCGTCAGGCAGGCTGAGTTTGTGCTGCAGATTGCTGATGTCGAAGCGCTGATGCGCGTAGGAAAACTCGACCCGATTCCCGTAAGCGACGGCAAGGCCCGCCACATCGAGGTTGTAGTCCGGCAGATTCACATGCGTGGCGAAAGCGGTGGCACCCCATTCGCCCTGTTCGCTGTAGCCGGTGATCACCGCCCACGGCGTGATGCCGCCACCGGCGCTGCCTTCAATACTGGTTGCACCGCCCGTGGCGATCAACCGCCCGTTATCAGCCAGCGCAAGCGTCGGGATGACCCCGGACACACTCACCAGCACGCCCCCCAACAGCATCGAGATTTTGTAGGACATGGCTTAATTCACATTGAGTCGGGGTGGAGCCTGAGTCTCGGCGATCCACGCTTCGAATGCCGAGGCCGTCAGCGGACGACTGATCAGATAACCTTGTGCAGTATCGCAGTGCCAGCGCCGGAGCAAGTCCAGGCTGTGCTGATACTCGACACCTTCGGCCACCACCTTCAGCCCCAGGTTATGGCTCATTTCGATGGTCGAGCGGACGATGACGGCATCTTCACTGGTTTCGTCGAGATCACGTACGAACGACTGGTCGATTTTCAATTCCTGTACGGGCAACCGTTTCAAGTGCGCGAGTGACGAATAGCCCGTGCCGAAATCGTCGACCGACAGGCTGATGCCGCAATCACGCAGACGGTGCAGCACCACCAGGGCTTTTTCCGGCTCGCTCATGATGGCGCTCTCGGTAATCTCGAATACCAGTTGTTCGGCAGGCAAGGCGTATTGCTTGAGCAATTTCAGGACATACGCCGCCAGGTCATCGCCTAACAGGTCGTCGGCGGAAATGTTCACGGACACCTGCAGCACCAGACCGCGCTGGCGCCAGTCGGCCAGTTGGCGTATGGCATCCTCGATCACCCAATTGGTGAGCAGGTTAATGCTGCCGGTACGCTCGGCCAGAACGATGAATTCAGCAGGCGAGACATTACCAAACTGAGGGTGGGACCAGCGCAGCAAAGCTTCGGCCTGACGAACATAGCCTTGGCGGATGTCCAGCTTGGGCTGGTAATGCAGCATCAGCTCGCCATTCTGCGGTGCCTTGCGCAGGTCGCGGATCAGGCTGATCTGACGCTGGTGAGCCAGGTCGCTACCGGTCTGGTAGATCTGCAGGCGGCCAGGAAGCAATGCTGCATCCTTGCGCGCGATAGCGGCACGGTTGACCAGTTCCTGAGCGGAATCGCCGTGTTCCGGGTAAACCGTGATGCCAATGCAGCATTCAAGGGCGAGGTCCTGATTGTCGACACGCAGCGGCTCATTGAGCAGACGTTGCGCAGCGTCAGCGATGCCCACCGCGCCGTCATCGGATGTGTTGTCGAGCAGTAACAGAAATTCATTGGCGCTCAGCCGCGCGACCGTATCACCGGACCGCACGATGCCCTGCAAGCGCAAGGCAACCTGACGCAACACCTGCTCGACACCCTCGGCACCTGCGCTTTCGCTGATTGTCGTCAGGTTCTCGACACTGAGGTACAACAAGGCAAACCGACGCTGGGCCGCAATCAGGCTGCCCAGACGCTCCATGATCAGGGCGCGGTTAGGCAGCCCGGTCAGGTTGTCGTGCAACGCGTTATGCGCCAACTGCCCTTCACGCATGGCAATGCCGTGCTGCATGGTGTTGATCGCGCTGGCGAGCATGCCCAGTTCGTCACTGCGGGCCATGCTGACCGGCGTCTCGTAATCACCGTCACCAATGCGCTTGGCAGCAATCGCAAGTGCCCGTACCGGCAGCGAAACGCTTCGGGCCAGCGCCAGCGTACCGATCAACGACGCCAGCAAGGCGGCCATGGATATCCAGAAAATCTTCTCGTCCAGCGGCGCAAACGCCTGAAAAGCCTTGTCCAGCGGGCTTTGCAACAAGGCAATGACTTGCCCGTCAACACCATTGCTGCTTTTGGCGAGTATCAGGGTCTGGCTGAGAAAGTTGAGGTTTGATTGCTCGGTCAGCAGCATCTGCCCTTCGGAGGAGCTGCGCATCAGCTGGATCAGGCCCGCATGCAAGGCGGGCGGCTGGGTGCTGATCAAATCCCCGACCTTGCCGTCTTCTACGGTCAGAAAAGACACTTCCAGACCACTGAGCGAGCGCAGTTCCTCGGCGATTTCGCTGTCGATGGTGAACCCCATGACCACTCGACCAATCGGCAATGGCGCCAGCACGGTGCTTTCGACCAGCAGGTGAGGGATCCCACCGCCCGGGACAATAAGGACGGACTGCCCGGCACGCTTGGCCGCGCGCAGGGCCTGGTCGTAAATGAACCTCGAACCTTCAGGTACTTCGGCCACGGTGCTGGCGACCACCATGCCATCCATGCCCAGCAAAAACATGTCGCTGGCATTGATGCGCTTGCCATGATTGAGCAATACGGAACGAATGGTCGATGAGTCAGCACTGGCCACTGCATCGCGAAAACCGAAGTCGGCCGACAGCAATTGCACGCCGTCACGCAGGCGTTTGCCCCGCGAATCAATCAGACGTTCAAACACCCGGCTACCGACTTCCAGTTGCGCCTGAGCCTGGGTGCGCACGGCATCTCCGGTGGCAACCTTGACCGCGAGGTAGACGGCGCCCACGACGATGAGCAACAGGGCAATCAGAACCCCGGCGATACGCGCCTGAAAGCTGACTTTAAATTTCATTCATGTGCGGCCTTGTGGAAGGCATCGCCGAATCCGCCGGGCGCAGGCCTGGCGGGCTTGTCCTCGGCCTTCGCCTCAAGCGGCAGGCTGAAGCGCTGGGTCAGGCCCGCGGCAGGCACGTCGAATTCGCCGCCCGAGACTGGCTGCATGCCTTCGATCTGCGGGTGCCAGAGCGTGGCGACGTAATGACCGACCGGCACTTGATCAAACCTGACCTGGCCGTTGCTGTCCGTCACACCGAACCAGGGCTCGTCCGTGACGTAGATATAGCCCACCATCCAGTCATGAATGTTGCAGCCCAGTACCACGACACCGGGCTTGTCGAACAGCAACGGGTCGGAGGGCGTACCCTCATACAGCCGCAGCTCGAAGCGCTTGGCCGGGGAAAAGGAGTAGACCTGATGGCGGATGTTGTCGCTGTTGGGAAACTTGACCTGAGTGCCGGTGTGAACGGCCAAAACATGTGGCGAGAACTCTTGATCACGTTGGTCCATCGAGGCCTGAAGCACAAGCGGCGCGGCACCGGGCGGCCCTTTGAGCGTGACCACCGCGTCGGCGACCGGTTTGCCCTGATTGTCGAGCATCTGCGCCGTGAAGGTCGCGGCCGATGCCGTCGCAGCGGCTGCCATGCACAGTCCGGCCAGCATTGCCTTGATAAATCCGTTACTCATACCTGACTCAACCCATAGCGGCAGCGCCGCAAATAAATAATCCAGCGCTGTGCTGCCTCCCTCAAGGCCACGAAACAGCGGTTTTATTGTCGCTTTACAGACTATCGACCAAGACTATTGAAACCTGAGGGTCACTGCCCCATCTAAGAGCCATGTTCAACTTCTCAGGTGCCCCATGAGCGACCAGCAGACAGACTCGCCAGATTTGCCCGATGACGCAGACGAGCACGACGTGTCTCTGAGTTCCGACAGCACCTCGCTTGCCTTGCCCGGTCAGAACCTGCCGGACAAGGTCTACATCATCCCGATCCACAACCGCCCGTTCTTCCCGGCGCAGGTTCTGCCGGTCATCGTCAACGAAGAGCCGTGGGCCGAAACGCTGGAACTGGTCAGCAAGTCCGAGCACCACTCGCTGGCGCTGTTCTTCATGGACACCCCCCAGGAAGATCCGCGCCACTTCGACACGGCCGCGCTGCCCGAGTATGGCACTCTGGTCAAGGTTCACCACGCCAGTCGCGAAAACGGTCGCCTGCAGTTTGTAGCGCAGGGCCTGAGCCGCGTGCGCATTCGTACCTGGCTCAAGCACCATCGTCCGCCGTACCTGGTGGAAGTCGAGTACCCGCAACAGCCCAATGAGCCTACCGACGAGGTGAAGGCTTACGGCATGGCCCTGATCAATGCGATCAAGGAACTGCTGCCGCTCAACCCGCTGTACAGCGAAGAACTGAAGAACTACCTCAATCGCTTCAGCCCCAACGACCCCTCGCCGCTCACCGACTTCGCCGCGGCCCTGACCTCTGCAACCGGCGTAGAACTGCAGCAGGTGCTCGATTGCGTGCCGATGCTCAAGCGCATGGAAAAAGTCCTGCCGATGCTGCGCAAGGAAGTTGAAGTGGCGCGGCTGCAGAAAGAAATCTCCGCCGAGGTGAACCGCAAGATCGGTGAACACCAGCGTCAGTTCTTCCTCAAGGAACAGCTCAAGGTCATCCAGCAGGAACTCGGGCTGAGCAAAGACGACCGCAGCGCCGACATCGAACAGTTCGAGCAGCGCCTGGAGGGCAAAACCCTGCCACCGCAGGCTCGCAAGAAGTTCGACGAGGAAATCGGCAAACTCAAGGTGCTGGAAACCGGGTCCCCCGAATACGCCGTAACCCGCAATTATCTGGACTGGACCAGTTCGTTGCCGTGGGGCGTCTACGGTGCAGACAAGCTGGACCTCAAGCACGCACGCAAGGTGCTTGACCAGCACCACGCCGGGCTGGATGACATCAAGGCACGGATTCTCGAATTCCTCGCCGTCGGCGCCTATAAAGGCGAAATCAGCGGTTCGATTGTGTTGCTGGTCGGTCCGCCGGGCGTGGGCAAAACCAGTGTCGGACGCTCGATTGCCGAGTCCCTGGGCCGCCCCTTCTACCGTCTGAGCGTGGGCGGCATGCGTGACGAGGCCGAGATCAAGGGCCATCGCCGCACTTACATCGGCGCCCAGCCGGGCAAGCTGGTGCAGGCGCTGAAAGACGTCGAAGTCATGAACCCGGTCATCATGCTCGATGAAATCGACAAGATGGGTCAGAGCTATCAGGGCGATCCGGCTTCTGCGCTGCTGGAAACCCTGGACCCGGAACAGAACGTCGAGTTTCTCGATCACTATCTGGACCTGCGTCTGGACCTGTCCAAAGTCCTGTTCGTGTGTACCGCCAACACCCTGGACTCGATCCCCGGCCCGTTGCTGGACCGGATGGAAGTCATTCGCCTGTCCGGCTACATCACTGAAGAAAAACTGGCGATTGCCAAGCGTCACCTGTGGCCCAAGCAACTGGCGAAGGCGGGTGTTGCCAAGAACAAGCTGACCATCAGCGACACCGCCCTGCGCGCGGTTATCGAGGGCTACGCGCGGGAAGCCGGCGTGCGGCACCTGGAAAAACAGCTCGGCAAACTGGTGCGCAAAGCCGTCGTCAAGCTGCTGGATGCGCCCGATTCGGTGATCAAGATCGGTCCAAAAGACCTGGAAGCCTCGCTGGGCATGCCGGTGTTCCGTAGCGAACAGGTGCTGTCGGGGGTTGGTGTCATCACGGGTCTGGCCTGGACCAGCATGGGCGGCGCGACCTTGCCGATCGAAGCGACCCGTATTCACACGCTGAACCGTGGCTTCAAGCTGACGGGGCAGTTGGGTGATGTCATGAAAGAGTCGGCAGAAATCGCCTACAGCTACGTCAGCGCCAATCTGTCAAAGTTTGGTGGCGACGCGAAGTTCTTCGATGAAGCGTTCGTCCATGTTCACGTTCCCGAGGGTGCAACCCCGAAAGACGGACCGAGCGCGGGCGTGACCATGGCCAGTGCTCTGCTGTCACTGGCGCGTAATCAGGCACCGAAGAAAGGCGTCGCCATGACCGGCGAGCTGACCCTCACCGGGCATGTCCTGCCCATTGGTGGCGTGCGTGAAAAGGTCATTGCGGCCCGTCGTCAGAAAATCCACGAGTTGATCTTGCCTGAGCCCAATCGTGGCAATTTCGAAGAACTGCCGGACTACCTGAAGGAAGGCATTACCGTCCACTTCGCCAAGCGCTTTGCCGATGTGGTGAAAGTGTTGTTCTAGAGGTTGATGCCAACGCGGAGCATTGGCACGAGAGGCGTTCTATCGGACGCCTCTCGTTCCGCACGCTCCAGCGTGGGAATGCAGTTCTGGGCGAGAGACGTGCCGTACTCCCCCGCAAAACTTCAATCGGTTATCCTCCGGCATCGTCTCGCACTATCGGAACCTGCCATGACCCCTGCCCGTTTTGTTGCACCGTTGAGCCTTGCGCTGCTGACAGCGTGCGCCCAGACACCCAAAAACATCGTTTCCATCGACACGCAAGGCGACTGCCCTTTGACCCTCAAAGCGGGCCAGACGCTGATCCTCACGCTGCCCAGCAGTCCAACCACCGGCTTTCGCTGGCTGACCCAGAACCCGGCGCAGAATATCCTGCGCAGCCTTGGGCCTGAGGTGTATGCCAATGCCGAAAGCAAGGAAATGGTCGGCAGCGGCGGGCAATCCGTGTGGCGCTACAAGGCCACTGACGCCGGCACCGGGAAGCTGATAATGACTTACCAGCAGCCCTGGGCTCAAGAAGTCCCGCCGGAACAGACCTTTGAATGCGCAATCACGGTGAACTGACGCTTTCGGTGCGACTTGTCCGACCGTACACGCTGCACCATGCATCCCGGCGACAACTTGGCTAGAATGCCCGCCTTTCAAAGCCTTCGCCGGAACTGCCGTGAGCAAAGAACCCGACCGTATTTTCGCCCAGCCGCTGGCTCAGGTGCCTGACTTCGCCTTCAACGAAGACGTCGTGCGGGTGTTCCCGGACATGATCAAGCGCTCGGTGCCCGGCTACCCGACGATTGTCGAAAACCTGGGTGTGCTCGCGGCGCAATTTGCGCAGCCCGATACCGTTCTGTATGACCTGGGCAGCTCGCTGGGCGCTGTGACTCAGGCCCTGCGCCGCCATGTGCGCAGTGAAGGGTGCGAAGTCATTGCAATAGACAACTCCAGCGCGATGGTCGAGCGTTGCCGTGAATACCTCAATGCGCAGAACTCCATGTTTCAGGAGTTGCTGCCGGTGCAGGTCATCGAGGGCGATATTCTGGCGCTGGAGTTCAAGCCCGCTTCGGTGGTGGCGCTGAACTTCACCCTGCAATTCATCGCACCGGATCAGCGCCTGGCACTGCTGGGCCGCATTCGTAAAGCATTGGTGCCGGGCGGCGCGTTGATACTCTCGGAGAAACTGCGTTTCAACGATGAACCGGAACACGCGCTGCTGACGGACCTGCACATTGCCTTCAAGCGTGCCAACGGCTACAGCGATCTGGAAATTTCCCAGAAACGCAGCGCCATCGAAAACGTCATGAAACCCGACAGCCTCGAAGAACACCGACAGCGCCTGCTTGCTGCCGGTTTTTCCAAGGTGGTGCCGTGGTTTCAATGCCTTAACTTTGCCTCGTTGATAGCCCTGCCATGATTGATCTCGCCCCCCTTGTCCGCCGTCTGGCGGGAACCCCTCTGGCTGAGTGGGCCAACGGTCTGCAAGCCCAACTCGACACCAAAATGACCAAGGGTCACGGTGATTTGCAGCGCTGGCAAAGTGCGCTGGACGCATTACCAGACCTGCGACCTGCCACGGTCGACCTGACTGACAGCTTTACCCTGGAAACCGAATGCAATGGTGAAACCCGCACCGTGCTGCGCAAGGCTCTGCTCGGCTTGTCACCGTGGCGCAAAGGGCCTTTCAACGTGTTTGGCGTGCATATCGATACCGAATGGCGCTCGGACTGGAAGTGGTCGCGGGTGTCGCCGCACCTCGACCTGAAGGGCAAGCGTGTTCTGGACGTGGGTTGTGGCAACGGTTATTACCAGTGGCGCATGCTCGGTGCCGGGGCCGACAGCGTGATCGGTGTAGACCCCAACTGGCTGTTCTTCTGCCAGTTCCAGGCCATGCAACGCTACCTGCCCGATCTCCCCGCCTGGCACTTGCCCTTCGCCCTCGAAGACCTGCCCGCCAACCTTGAGGGCTTCGACACGGTGTTCTCGATGGGCGTGCTGTATCACCGCAAATCGCCCATCGACCATTTGCTGGCGTTGAAAGACTGCCTGGTGAAAGGTGGCGAGCTGGTCATGGAAACGCTGGTCATACCGGGCGATGTGCATCAGGTGCTGGTGCCGGAAGACCGTTATGCACAGATGCGCAACGTGTGGTTCCTGCCGTCAGTGCCTGCGCTGGAGTTGTGGATGCGTCGCGCAGGGTTCACCGATGTGCGCTGCGTCGACGTCAGCCACACGACGGTCGAAGAACAGCGCAGCACCGAATGGATGCGCTTCCAGTCCCTGAGCGATTACCTGGACCCCACCGATCACAGCAAGACCGTCGAAGGCCTGCCCGCGCCGATGCGCGCGGTGATCGTGGGGCGCAAGCCTTGATCGAGGGTTTACCTGGCTGCCGCCACGATCAGCGCTTTCATCTCTGAAACCGCTGCTTTGAACCCTACGAACAGAGCATGAGCCACCAGCGCGTGGCCGATGTTCAGTTCGTTGATGCCCTTGATCGCTGCGACGGCTTCGACGTTGTGATAATGCAGGCCGTGGCCGGCATTGACGATCAGGCCCTGAGCGAGACCAAAGGCTACGCCGTCGGCCACACGCTGCAGTTCTTCAGCCACTTCAGTCGGCGTCTGGGCATCGGCATAACGGCCGGTGTGCAGCTCGATGGCTGGCGCGCCGACGCGCTTCGAAGCGGCAATCTGGCGCTCATCGGCGTCGATGAACAACGAAACCTCGCAGCCGATTTTCGCCAGCCGCTCGACCGCTGACTTGATCCGCGCTTCCTGGCCCGCGACATCCAGCCCGCCTTCGGTGGTCAGCTCCTGGCGTGTCTCCGGCACCAGGCAGATATGCGCCGGGCGAATGCGCTCGGCAAACGCGAGCATTTCTTCGGTCACGCCCATCTCGAAGTTCATGCGGGTCTGCAACACGTCCTTGAGCAACAGGACATCGCGCTCCTGAATATGTCGGCGGTCTTCGCGCAGGTGAACGGTAATCCCGTCAGCGCCCGCCTCCTCAGCGTCCAGCGCGGCTTTGACCGGGTCCGGGTAACGCGTGCCGCGGGCCTGACGCAGGGTGGCCACGTGATCAATGTTCACGCCAAGAAGGATGCGAGTGCTTTGGGTCACGGTTTTCTCCAGAAAGTGGACAAGCTGGTTGCTTAAGACCTGGGGCTATTTGAAGCCGACGGATAACGCAGAGCATAAAGCCTGATCACGGCTTGCGAAACAGTTCGCGACTGACCAGCGGGCGCCCGCCCAGATGCACCGCAAGCGCCTGACGCATCAGACGCTTGGCTGCTGACAAGGCACCCGGAACGTTCCAGTCCGCCTCGGACATCGCCAGCAATTCGGCACCCTGGAACAGGCCGGGCTGGAGCAGGTAAACCCGCTCAAGGCCAGCGTCCACTTGCAGACGATACATGCCATCCGAAGCCAGCGGCTCGCCATTGATGTCGGCGTCCATCGCAAAGCCATAGCCGAGGTCATCCAGCAACCGCCATTCAAACGAGCGCAATAACGGTTCCAGCGGACGGCCCAGCGCGAGCGCCAGCAACGTGGCGGCGTAGTGTTCAAACACGGCAGGATGCGGGTCTTCGGCAGGCAGCAGACGAATCAGCAGTTCGTTGAGGTACATGCCGCTGAACAGCGCCTCGCCGGTCATCCAGGTGGCAACACCTGCGCTTTCCATACGACCGACATTCTTTAGTTCGCCACGGCCACGAAATTCGACCTCAAGCGGCACGAACGGGCGTGCCAGCGAGCCGGCCTTGCCTTTCGCACTGCGCAAGACCGCACGCAGGCGACCTTGAGGCGTCAGAAAATCGACCAGCGCGCTGTTTTCACGATACGCACGGCTGTGCAGCACATAAGCAGGTTGGCCGGTGGGCGTGCTCATCGGGCGGGCTCGGAAGAGAAAGGTTCGCCCGACCGGAAAACGGTCGGGCGAAGGGACAGCTTAAAGGTCGCCGTAGCCCAGCGAGCGAAGTGCGCGCTCGTCATCGGACCAACCGCCTTTGACCTTGACCCACAGGTTGAGCATGACTTTGGAGTCGAACAGCAGCTCCATGTCGCGGCGGGCATCGCTGCCGATACGCTTGATGCGGTCGCCCTTGTCGCCAATGATGATCTTCTTCTGCCCATCGCGCTCGACGAGGATCAGCGCATGGATATGCAGGGTGCGACCCTGCTGCTTGAACTCTTCGATTTCGACGGTGATCTGGTACGGAAGCTCGGCACCCAACTGGCGCATGATCTTTTCGCGAACCAGCTCGGCTGCCAGAAAGCGGCTGCTGCGGTCGGTGATCTGATCTTCAGGGAAGAAGTGATCGTTCTCTGGAAGATGGGTGGCGATCAGGCCTTCCAGTGCTTCCAGGTTATGGCCGTGCTGCGCCGAAATCGGCATGATGGAGGCGTTTGGCAGTTGGCCTTGCAGCCACTCCAGGTGCGGCATCAGGTCGCTTTTGTCTTCAATGCGGTCAGTCTTGTTGATCGCCAGAATGACCGGCCCTTCGACGTACTGAACGCGCTCCAGCACCATCTGGTCTTCGTCGGTCCAGCGAGTACGGTCCACAACGAAAATCACCACATCGACGTCTTTCAATGCAGCCGACGCGGTCTTGTTCATGTAGCGGTTGAGCGCTTTCTCGCCGTTCTTGTGCATACCGGGGGTATCGACATAAATGGCCTGCACGGCCCCTTCTGTCTTGATGCCCAGCATGTTGTGGCGAGTGGTCTGCGGCTTGCGCGACGTGATCGCCAGCTTCTGACCCAGAATATGGTTGAGCAGCGTGGACTTGCCTACGTTAGGACGGCCGACGATGGCAACATAGCCACAGCGTGTTGCAGTTGTATCATTCATGACCGTTCTCCACGCCCAGGGCGATGAGTGCTGCTGCGGCGGCTACCTGTTCGGCAATCCGGCGGCTGACACCCTGTCCTCGGCTCTTTTCATTCAATAGGTTGATCTCGCATTCGACGAAAAACGTCCGGCAATGCGGCTCGCCCTGGATATCCACCACTTCATAACGCGGCAGGTCACAGGCCCGCGACTGGAGAAACTCCTGCAGTCGGGTCTTGGGGTCCTTGTTGGTGTCCACCAGCGTCAGGCTGTCGAACTCGGTCGTCAGCCAGGCCAGCACGCGTTCACGTGCCGCTTCCATGCCCGCATCGAGGTAGATCGCGCCGATCAACGCTTCGAGGGCGTCAGCCAGAATCGACTCGCGGCGGAAGCCGCCACTTTTCAGCTCGCCGGAACCTAGACGCAAGTACTCGCCCAGATCGAAGCCGCGCGCCAGCAATGCCAGGGTTTCGCCCTTGACCAGACGCGCGCGCAAACGCGACAACTGACCTTCACGCGCCTGAGGAAAGCGCTCGAACAACGCTTCGCCTGCCACAAAATTGAGGATCGCATCGCCAAGAAACTCCAGACGCTCGTTGTTGCGCCCGGCAAAACTGCGATGGGTCAGGGCCAGGACCATCAGTTCCTGATCCTTGAAGGTATAGCCGAGCTGACGCTCAAGGCGGCTCAAGGATACGCTCACGGTTTACCCACACTGAATTGCTTGTCGAACTTCAACACCAGATCGATGTTCTGGAACCAGGGTTCACGCTGCTCATAATTCAAATGAGCCTTGAACGCATTGTTCTCCACCGTCACTTTCAACGCCTTGTTCAAATCTATATCCCGAATACTGTTGACCTGCATGTTCTTACCGACATAACCGTAAAATTCGTCGACCGTGGTGATGTCCAGGGCCTGATTGGTGTCGACCGCCTCGATGATTTTGTTCATCGTCATATAGTCGAGGTAATGCGGAACCAGCTTGAAGGCCGTGGTGGTTGCAAACGCGACCAGCGCCAGAACCAGCAGCCATCCCACGAACGAAAAACCTTTTTGAGAAGTAGAGAACTTCATGTTCGACCTCAAAAGTGGACAGCCTGCCCGAGCGGGCCGACTCATCGTTCAGCGGCGCTTCCCGCCAGCCCGAAATGACAAACGGCGCTGCTTCTGGCAGCGCCGCATCGATTACTTGATCAACCCTACGCGTGCAAAATTAGGGAAGTGGCTCAACTTGGGCTCTGGCCAGCTCATCCAGACAGCAAAGGCTTTGCCGACGATGTTCTTGTCCGGCACCATGCCCAGCTCGTCTTTGGGAATATTGGGGTCATCCCAGTAACGGCTATCATTGGAGTTGTCGCGGTTGTCGCCCATCATGAAGTAGTGCGCGGCAGGCACCGTCCACTCGCTGTCAGGCGGCGCACGGTAACGGCTCATTTCCTGACGGATCTGGTGTTCGACGGCACCCAGTTGCTCTTCATAGAGCTCCGCGCTGCCCAGGGTACCCGGCTCGGTACCGATCAGCTTCTTCGCCACCAGTTCGCCGTTGACGAACAGCCGCTTGTCGCTGGTGTAACGAATGCGATCACCCGGCAGGCCGACCACACGTTTGATGTAATTGACGCTCGGGTCGCTTGGGTAGCGGAACACCATCACATCGCCACGCTGCGGATCACCGATCTCGATCACCTTCTGGTCCAGAACCGGCAGACGAATGCCGTACGCGAACTTGTTGACCAGAATGAAATCACCCACATCCAGCGTCGGCTTCATGGAGCCCGAAGGAATCTGGAACGGCTCTACCAGAAACGAACGAAGCACCAGCACGATGAACAGCACCGGAAAGAACGATTTGCCGTACTCAACCAGCAAAGGTTCCTTGTTCAGGCGCTCGACGACAGCAATGTCAGGTTCTCCGACGCTTCCCTGATAGTTCGAAATGGCCGCCCGGCGACGAGGCGCGAGGATGACCATATCAATCAGTGCAAGCACGCCACAGACGAAGACAGCGATGACCAACAACAGCGGGAAATTTAGTGACATAGGACCTGACTATTCCAACCTGAGCACTGCAAGGAAGGCTTCCTGTGGAATTTCCACGTTGCCGACCTGCTTCATGCGTTTCTTACCGGCCTTTTGCTTTTCCAGCAATTTACGCTTGCGGCTGACGTCACCGCCGTAGCATTTGGCCAATACGTTCTTTCTAAGCGCCTTGACGGTTGTCCGGGCCACGATCTGACCGCCAATGGCGGCCTGAATTGCCACGTCGAACATCTGCCGAGGGATCAGCTCTTTCATCTTCTCGGTCAACGCACGCCCTTTGTAGTGCGCGTTGTCACGGTGAACGATCAGCGCCAGTGCATCGACCTTCTCGGCGTTGATCAGTACATCGAGCTTGACCAGGTTGGCCGACTGATAACGATCAAAATGATAATCCAGGGAAGCATAACCGCGGCTGACAGACTTGAGACGATCGAAGAAGTCGAGGACCACTTCGTTCATCGGCAAGTCGTAGCTCACCTGAACCTGGGTGCCGAGGAACAGCATGTCATGCTGAACACCGCGTTTTTCAATGCACAACGTAATGACGTTGCCCAGGTGCTCTTGCGGCACAAGAATATTTGCCCGCACGATCGGTTCGCGCATGTCTTCGATGGCCGACAGGTCCGGCAGCTTGGACGGGTTGTCGACGTAGATCGTTTCGCCGGTCTTCAACAGCAGTTCGAAGATTACGGTTGGCGCAGTGGTGATCAGGTCGAGGTTGTACTCGCGCTCCAGGCGCTCCTGAATGATCTCCATGTGGAGCATGCCCAGGAAGCCGCAACGGAAGCCGAAGCCCAGTGCGTCGGAGCTTTCCGGCAGATATTGCAGCGAGGAATCGTTCAGCGTGAGCTTTTGCAGTGCTTCGCGGAAATCTTCGAAATCGTCGGAGCTGACCGGGAACAGACCGGCGTAGACCTGCGGCTGGATACGCTTGAAGCCGGGCAGCACGTCCACATCAGGCGTGGTGCTCAGGGTCAGGGTGTCACCGACCGGCGCGCCATGAATGTCCTTGATACCCGCAATGATGAAGCCTACTTCACCGGCTTTCAGATCAACGGTTGCCGTGTGCTTGGGGTTGAACACGCCAACACTGTCGACCAGGTGCATCTTGCCGGTGGATTTGACGAGAATCTTGTCGCCCTTCCTGACGCGACCATGACGCACCCGTACCAGAGACACGACGCCCAGGTAGTTATCGAACCAGGAGTCGATGATCAACGCTTGCAGCGGCGCTTCGATGTCGCCGGTCGGCGGTGGAATGGTTGCCACCAGACGCTCGAGCACCTCGTCCACACCCATACCGCTCTTGGCGCTGCACGCCACGGCGTCGGTGGCATCGATGCCGATGATCTTCTCGATCTCTTCCTTGACGCGGTCCGGATCGGCCTGCGGCAAGTCCATCTTGTTCAGGACCGGCATGACCTCAAGGCCCTGCTCGATGGCGGTGTAGCAGTTGGCGACCGACTGGGCTTCAACGCCCTGGCCGGCATCGACCACCAGCAACGCCCCTTCGCACGCCGCCAGGGAACGGCTGACTTCGTAAGTGAAGTCCACGTGGCCCGGGGTGTCGATGAAGTTCAACTGGTAGGTGATACCGTCTTTGGCCTTGTAATACAAAGTGACGCTATGGGCCTTGATGGTGATCCCGCGCTCGCGCTCGAGATCCATGGAGTCGAGCACCTGGGCTTCCATTTCGCGCTCGGACAGGCCACCGCACATTTGAATGAAGCGGTCGGCCAGCGTCGACTTGCCATGGTCAATGTGGGCGATGATGGAGAAATTGCGGATATGACTCAAATCACTCACGGATCAACACTCAAAAAGGTTGCAGGCAGATTGCCCGCCGAAAAATAGCCGGGAATTGTACCTGAACTAAGCAAGAGGCGTCACGCTCGCAGGCACCCGGATCGGGACAGGGCAAACAGACAGTCACAAAAAAGGGTGGCCACGGCCACCCTTTTCGGTCGGATCAGCCCGTTACTCGGACAGTTTGAAGGTAATGAACGTCGCACGGCCCTGACGCAAGACGCGCATCGAGACAGAGCGATCCTTGGGCAGGCTTTTCGCCACATCGGTGAATTGCTTGCTGGACGTGATCGCCTGATTGTTCAGGTGCGTGATCACATCACCCGGCTGCAAGCCGATCAGGGATGCCGGACCGCCAGTGACTTCCTTGATTGCCACGCCGCCTTTGATGTCCAGGGTCTTTTTCTGCTCGGCGGTCAGCTCGATGACCGACACACCCAGGCGATTGCTGCTGCGCTCGGCACCGGAGCCTGGAATATCACCCATTTCCTGACCTTCGTCAGGCAGCGCGCCCACAGTTACCGTCAGCTTCTGACGCTTGCCGTCACGGATCACTTCAAGCTCGGCCTTGCTGCCGTCCTTGAGGTTACCGATCAGGTGCGGCAGGTCGGCCGACATGACGATAGGCTGGCCGTTGGCACTGAGAATCACATCACCCACCTGCAACCCGCCCTTGGCAGCCGGGCCATCTTCAAGCACCTGCGCCACCAGCGCACCGGCCGGCTTGTCCAGCCCGAACGACTCGGCAAGGTCTTTGTTCACTTCCTGGATGACCACACCCAGCCAGCCGCGACTGACTTTGCCGTTGGCCTTGAGCTGATTGGCCACGTCCATCGCAACATCGATCGGAATGGCAAACGACAGCCCCATGAAACCGCCGGAGCGCGTGAATATCTGCGAGTTGATCCCGACCACTTCACCTGCCATGTTGAACAGCGGACCACCCGAGTTACCCGGGTTGATCGCTACGTCAGTCTGAATGAACGGCACGTAGGTGTCGTTCGGCAGACTGCGGCCTTTGGCACTGACGATACCTTTGGTCACCGAGTGGTCAAAACCGAACGGCGAACCGATTGCCAGTACCCACTCGCCCACTTTGAGCGTGTTCGAGTTGCCCAGTTTGGCCGTTGGAAGGTCCTTGCCGTCGATTTTCAGAACCGCCACATCGGTACGCGGATCAGTGCCGACCAGCTTGGCTTTCAGCTCGCTACGGTCAGAAAGACGCACCAGAATTTCGTCGGCGCCATCGATGACGTGGTTGTTGGTCAACACATAGCCGTCAGGCGAGATAATGAACCCCGAGCCCAGCGACTGAGCCTCGCGCTGGCGATCGCCCTTTCCGGCTCCCGGCGCACGGGAGCCCGGCGGCATGCTGCGCTCCAGAAACTCGCGCAACATCGGCGGCAAGCCTTCCAGATCAGGCATCTGCTGATTGGCGACGGCGCGGTCCGGCAATTTCTGGCGAGTACTGATATTCACCACCGCAGGCGATGCCTGCTCGACCAGCCCGGTAAAATCCGGCAGGTTCTCGGCCTGCGCCGTGGCAACCTGTCCGAGCATCAGCACGGCGGCAATCAATGAGAAGTAAGATTTCATGCGTGGTATCGACATACGGCTCCCGTTCGTAACGAGCAAATTAAGCAGTACAGAGCACCTGACTCAGAGACCCGGAGCAGCGATGCTCATTCCAGAGTCAGATATGGGGCCCACAAACGACAAAGGCCAGAGCTGCGAGGCTGTGACCTATAGAAAAAAAACGGTTTTTTTGCAACTCGCAAACCTCACCAAACATTTCAGCTCCTCGCCCAAGGCCAGTTTGACTGCGGTCTGGCGGCTCATCGAACCCAAGATGAAAAATTTTACATCTTGGGCATTCGTCGCTTCAGATGTTTATTTCTTTGCTTGAGTTTCGTCACTGCGCATCGACAGCGCAATACGCTCGGCCGTGCCCATCGGCACTTCCCCGACGACCGTGACCATCATGTCGCCCTGAGGCATCGTGAGGCGACGCGAAACGGCCACTGTAGGCCCCAACTGCGTACGTATGTCTGATGACGACGATCCTTTCACGGACTCGATAAACACCGAGAAACTTGCCAGACCATCGCTGTAGGTCAGACGCGTGACAGGCGACTGGCCAGCAGCGTCCTTGCGAACACCACTGCTGCCGAGTTCAAACCCTGGTGGCAACCAGTCGGAGTGCCATACCACGGGGCTTAAGGACGGCTCGGGCCTGGCTTTCACAGCAGAGACGGGCTTGCAGTCGGCGCTAGGATTGAGTGCCTGCTCAGACAGGACGCTGGCAGTATCAAGATCGGTAAACTGGAAACGTTCGAGCAACCGACCCCGCTCACTCAACAGGAGCGACTTGAGCAAGAGCCCGGTTTCGTTATCCAGGTGCAATTCGAGGCCATACCGATGCTGATCTTTGGGCGACAGTGCAACGATGGTTGTCTGGCGACCGGCCACTCTGGATTTGCCGACAATTTTCATGTCGTACCAGGCAGAGAGTTTTTTCACATCGAAGGCGCGGGAGGCAGGAGCGGCGGGATTGGCTACACCCGCTTCAAGCGTACCGCTGACGCACTGAGTGAGGCCGCCCACACGGACTACCTCCTGAGCAGAACCATCAAGCTGTAACAAACGCTCCTGAACCTTGCCTTCCGCTATGCGGTGCCAGATCCGATGGGTAGAGAAACTACCGTTGCGTTCGTATACAAAAGTACCTTGATAGCTCTGTTGCTGATCAACCCTGGCAAGCCGGTTGATCGCGTCTTGTGCATCATCAGCCTGTACCGGGAGGGCAAGCCATCCACCAAATAGTAGCGGCAGTAGAGGGACGGCTCGCATGATCCTCCTTAACGGTTTTCCAGGCTCGCAGCACGGGCGTATGGCAGCGCGCTTTCAGTACCTTTCAACGCAGCTTCCTGTGCGTGTTGACGCAGGTAACCTGGCAGACGCTGATCACCTTCACCAGCACCTTGCAACACACCGTTGGCCATAGGACCCGGTGCCTGTTCGGCGCTTTCAGTGTAACCGGCCAGAACAGCAGGACCCTTGACTTGCGGGACCGTCAGATTGGCAGGTTGTTGCGTTTGCTGTGCGAGCTGGGCACCCGCGATGTCGTCCTGGTTGTACAGGCGGACACCGGCCAGAACGGCAACGGTTACCGATGCTGCAACGGCCAGACGACCCAGCGTACGCCAAGGACCGCGAGCGGCTTTGAGCGGGCTTACTTCATCGGCGATAGCGGCAGACACAGCAGCCGAAATATCCAGATGAGGGAGCAGCAACTCTTTGTGCATCGCTGCACGAGCAACTTGATAACGCGACCAGGTGGCGCGAGTGTCGGCATCGTCAATGGCATTCAATACCCGACGTAATTCCAGTTCGTCCGCTTCGTTATCCAGTACCGCGGACAGCGATTCCTGCAGGGCTTCACGACTCATGGCGGGTTCCTCTCTTGGGCTATCGCCGCTGTCTCAGGATTCCTGCAACAACGGCTGCAGGGCTTTATCGATGGCTTCCCGAGCGCGAAAGATGCGAGAGCGCACGGTACCAACAGGACACTGCATGACGCTCGCAATGTCTTCGTAACTCAGACCATCGAATTCACGTAAAGTTAGTGCCGTACGCAAATCTTCCGGGAGAAGCTGGATGGTCCGATGGACGGTGCCCTCGATCTCATCTCTCAACAATGCACGTTCCGGCGACTCGATGTCCTTGAGGCCATGATCGCCGTCGTAGAACTCCGCGTCTTCAGACCTTACATCGCTATCAGGTGGCCGACGACCTCTCGACACCAGATAGTTTTTCGCCGTGTTGATGGCGATGCGGTACAGCCATGTATAGAAAGCACTGTCACCGCGAAAATTTCCGAGCGCACGATACGCTTTTATAAAAGCTTCTTGTGCAACGTCTTGAGCCTCATGGGTGTCGTGCACGAACCGCACGATCAACCCTAGAATTTTATGCTGATACTTCAGCACCAACAGATCAAACGCTCTCGTATCACCGCGCTGTACGCGCTCTACAAGCTGCTGATCCTCTTCCTGGGTTAGCATGAACACTCCTCGTTAAGCATGAAGGAGTGTTGCAACTGACAGTGTTCAGGCTCGCAAACATAGACTCGGGCTTTTCGCAAAAGTTCTCCCCCTTCAAGCAAGTTTCCTGCAGGACGTCGTAAAGCCTGCACGAAAAACGCAGCTCGACAAGGTCGGCTACGCGAATAGTCTTGTCGCCGGCTCGCAGTTGATGATCACTTATCTAACCCTGCGAAAACGGCGCTGTTCCTGTGTAGGCAACCTGCTATTGAGCGTGGTTCTTGTGGAAAAGTTCCATTGGCACAATTGCAGGGGTGAGCAGCACATTGTATGAAACGCCCTGAAATCAACGCACTGGGACATTTCCAGTGACCGACCGAAGGGAAAACAATATGCAGGACGTTCGGGACTGGAGCACAATCCGAACCCGCCGTGGTCTCACATTGCCATGTAGGCGTGGCTATTGTGCCGTTACCCCCATACTTATACTAGTAGCCGCCAAGGGCAGAATTCACAGATGAGTCGAAATTTTCAGCACGACGTGCTGGTTATTGGCAGTGGCGCTGCCGGATTGAGCCTTGCGCTGAACCTCCCGGACCACCTGCGAATTGCAGTCCTGAGCAAAGGGGACCTGTCCAATGGCTCGACATTCTGGGCTCAGGGCGGTGTAGCCGCAGTGCTGGATGACACCGACACGGTTCAATCCCACGTGGACGATACGCTGAACGCCGGCGGCGGCCTGTGCGACGAAGAGGCTGTGCGCTTTACGGTCGAGCACAGTCGCGAAGCAATCCAGTGGCTGATTGACCAGGGCGTCCCGTTTACCCGGGGCGACGAAGCCGATGCCGACGAAAGCAGCTTCGAGTTTCACCTCACACGCGAGGGCGGCCACAGTCACCGCAGAATCATCCACGCCGCCGATGCCACAGGCGCGGCTATTTTCCGGACGCTGTTCGAGCAAGCCAGTAAACGACCGAATATCGAGCTGATCGAGCAGCGCGCCGCCATTGACCTGATCACTGAGCGTCGCCTTGGCCTCGACGGCCAGCGCTGCCTGGGCGCTTACGTCCTGGATCGCAACAGCGGCGAAGTGGACACGTACGGCGCGCGCTTCACCATTCTGGCGTCAGGGGGTGCTGCCAAGGTCTACCTGTACACCAGCAACCCGGACGGCGCGTGCGGCGACGGCATCGCAATGGCCTGGCGCTCCGGCTGCCGGGTCGCGAACCTTGAATTCAATCAGTTTCACCCGACCTGCCTGTATCACCCGCAGGCCAAGAGCTTTCTGATCACCGAAGCACTGCGCGGTGAAGGCGCCTACCTCAAGCTGCCCAACGGCGAGCGATTTATGCCACGCTTTGACGAACGGGCAGAACTGGCCCCTCGCGACATCGTGGCCCGCGCAATCGACCACGAAATGAAGCGGCTGGGCATCGACTGCGTCTACCTGGACATCAGTCACAAACCGGAAGCTTTCATCAAATCGCACTTCCCGACCGTCTACGAGCGGTGCCTTGAATTTTCCATCGACATCACTCGACAGCCGATCCCGGTGGTTCCAGCAGCGCACTACACCTGTGGCGGCGTCATGGTGGACAGCAACGGGCATACCGACGTGCCAGGTCTTTACGCCATCGGCGAGACCAGCTTCACGGGCTTGCACGGCGCCAACCGGATGGCCAGCAATTCATTGCTGGAGTGCTTTGTCTATGCCCGCTCGGCAGCCGCCGACATCGAACAGCAATTGGCTGACGTGCAGATGCCGACCGACCTGCCGGCCTGGGATGCCAGTCAGGTCACCGATTCGGACGAGGACGTGATCATCGCCCACAACTGGGATGAGTTAAGGCGATTCATGTGGGATTACGTCGGCATCGTGCGCACCAACAAGCGCCTGCAGCGCGCTCAGCATCGTGTGCGATTGTTGCTGGATGAGATCGACGAGTTTTACAGCAACTATAAAGTCAGCCGCGACCTGATCGAATTGCGCAATCTGGCACAGGTGGCCGAACTGATGATCCGCTCGGCCATGCAACGCAAAGAGAGTCGCGGCCTGCATTACACGCTGGATTACCCTGATCTGCTGCCCGAAGCGCTGGACACTATTCTGGTACCGCCCACGTACGCCGGCTGAATTTGAGACGTACGCGCAGGCGTCGGTGGAGGTCTGATGTCAGCGCGTCACGCGGGACACAACAGCTTTTTGTCGAACGGGACGGCCTGCCGTTGATGACCGGACGAAAGCGCAGTACCACCACGGACGGCAACACCAGGCTGTCCGGGCATAACTGCACGGGCAGCCAGCCGCCCCGCTCGCTCCATATGCACCAACCATCCTGATCGCGTTTCAGCGCACGAAAGGCTGCCGGATGGCTAAGCAGAATGGACCTGGGCAACGTCCAGGCCGCATGCGCCAGACACAGCACAACGCCAGCCATTGTGGCCCACCACGCGATGTCCAGCCAGAACAGGGCAGTCAGTGCCAGCGCCAGAACGACAAGGTAGGCCGCCAACAGCAGGCGTGATGCCTGCCAGTGGCACTCGAAACGGTCACTTGGGCTGGACACGGTCCAGAATCATGCGAACCATGCGTTGCAATTCAGCGTCCTCGGACTCGGCGCGCTGCATGAACCAGCCAAACATGTCCTGATCTTCGCAGGTCAGCAAACGGCGATACAGATCGCGATCCTCGTCATTCAAATGCGGATAGACCTCACGGACAAACGGCACCAGCAGCACGTCCAGTTCAAGCATGCCACGGCGGCTGTGCCAGTAAAGGCGGTTGAGTTCAACGTCTTCGACCATGGAGCGCTCCTCAAAGTAGGCGGCAAGTATACAGCCGTGAGGCAGCCACGCGAATCTTGCAATGGTCGCAGCAGTTTTCATGTACCCGTATGCATAACCTCGACTCGGCACTATGATGTGTCCCCGGACTTTTTTCCCAATCTGCGATGACCATGGCCCACACAGCTTTTTTCTGCACGCTATCCCATGAAGGCGTTCTCGCCGTTCGCGGCGTGGATGCCAGCAAGTTTCTTCAGGGTCAACTGACGTGCAACCTCAATTATCTCAACGAAGACAAATCCAGCCTCGGTGCGCGCTGCACACAGAAAGGCCGGATGCAGTCGAGCTTCCGTGTCGTCTTCGAAGGTGACGGCTGCCTGCTGGCCATGGCCAGCGAGCTGATCGAGCCGCAACTGCTGGACCTTCGCAAATACGCAGTGTTCTCCAAGTCCAGGCTGACCGATGAGCGCGCAGCCTGGGTGCGTTTCGGCCTGCAGGACGGTGATGGCGCACTGGCCAGCCTCGGCCTGGACCTTCCCCAGGAAACCGATACGGTCGTACGGGCTCAAGAGCTGATCGCGATTCGCGTCTCCCCCGCCCGCGCCGAACTCTGGGTGCGCGCCGAGCAGGCCGACAGCGTCCGCTCACGACTGGCTTCGCAACTGGCAGAAGGCCCGCTGAACGACTGGTTACTGGGACAGATCCGCGTCGGTATCGGTCAGGTGTTCGGCAGCACCCGCGAAGAGTTCATCCCGCAGATGATCAACCTGCAGGCGGTCGGCGGTGTCAGCTTCAAGAAGGGCTGCTACACCGGCCAGGAAATCGTGGCGCGCATGCAGTACCTTGGCAAACTCAAGCGCCGGCTTTACCGCCTGACCTTGCAAGGCGATGAAATTCCGGAGCCTGGCACCGCCGTGTTTTCGCCCGTGCATGCCAGCGCCGTAGGCAATGTTGTCATCGCTGCACAGGCCGATCAGGGGATCGAACTGCTCGCCGTGCTGCAGGGCGATGCTGCCGAAGACGGGCGCATACACCTGGGTTCGCCTGAAGGCGCAGCGTTGCAAATGAGTGACTTGCCCTACCAGCTGGACAGCAAACTCGAAACTCTGCGCTGAGCCCGGCGAACACATTCAGGTTCCTACTGTCTCTAGAGCGATCCAGCGAACATGCTGGCGCCCTCCGGGGCGCGCGAACGACGCTGGACACCCCCAACGGCTGCGAGAAGCAACATGAGCAAGATGGCTGACGAGGTGCAGAGAAATTTGATCAAGGCCATCGACAGAGATGCCTTGTTTCTGCCTACCCTGCCGGAAGTAGCACTGAGAATTCGCCTTGCCGCCGAAGACACTGAAATCAGTATTTCGGCCCTGAGCAAAGTCATCGGTAGCGATACAGCCCTTTCCGCACGCCTGATAAAGGTCGCGAACAGCCCACTGCTGCGCCCGAATTTTGAGGTCAGCGACGTCAATACAGCGATACGCCGGCTGGGCGTCAACTACACCTGCAACCTGGCCATCGGCCTGGTGGTCGAGCAGATGTTCCACGCCAAATCCCCCGTTATCGAGCAGAAGATGCGCGATATCTGGAAACAGAGCCTGCAGGTCGCCGGTATCAGCTACGCCCTGTGCCAGCGCTACACCCAGCTCAAACCCGACCAGGCCACGCTCGCCGGGCTGATCCACCTGATCGGTATTCTGCCGATCCTGACTTACGCTGAAGACCATTACGAACTGCTGGCCGATCCGATCAGCCTCAACCATGTGATCGACAGCATTCACCCGGTCATCGGCGAACGCCTGTTGCGCTCATGGGATTTTCCCGAGCCGCTTTCCTGTGTGCCGGGGCAGTTCCAGAATTTCGCACGCATTTCCAGAAGCCCGGACTACACCGATCTGGTCCAGATCGCCACAGTACATATCCACAAGAACACCGAGCACCCCTTCAGCCTGATCGAAATGATCGACCTGCCGGCCTTCAGCCAGCTTGGCCTTGCCAGGGCCGGCGACCTGCTGGATGTTCAGATGGACGAAGCCAAGAGCATGCTCTACTAGGCTCGACCCGCGTCAGGACATGCTGAAACTGACTCGTACCTTGAGGCCTCGCTCGGCGCCGTCATGCAACGTGATTCTAGCCAGATGCGCACGACAGATTTCTCCCACGATAGCCAACCCGAGCCCCGCCCCGCTGCCCTGCTGGCCACGACGGTAGAAGCGCTCGAAAACCCGCTCGCGCTCATCGGGCGGAATGCCAGCCCCGTCATCCTCGACCTCAAGCACGCCGGGCGCATACACCCGCAACACCACGTTGCCGCCGGGGGGCGTGTGGGCCAGCGCGTTATCAATCAGGTTGCTCAGCAATTCGTTCAGCAATGTCGGCTCGCCGCGCAGCCAGACCGGCTCGTCAGCCTCCAGCGCCAATGCGACGCCGCGTGAATGGGCCAGCGGTGCCATGGCCATGCCCAGCTCCCTGGCCAACTGGCTGAGGTCCAGTTGTTGCGCGCCGCCTTCGGCGATGGCCCTGGCACCGTTTTCAATCCGCGCCAGCGACAGCAATTGATTGGCCAGATGCGTGAGTCGGTCCGTGCCCAACGCTGCGGATTCCAGCGTGCTGCGCCACTGTTGCGGATCACGCTCGCGCAAACCCAGCTCGACCCGAGCCTTCAGGGCCGCCAGCGGCGTGCGCAATTCATGGGCCGCATCGGCAATAAACTGCGCCTGACGCTCGAATTGCAGCCGCAGCCGTTCGGTAAAGTGATTGAGTGCGCCCACCAGCGGACGCAACTCATGCTGCACCTCAACCATCGGCAGCGACCGCAGATCGTCAGGCTGACGCTCTTCGACCGCCGTGCGCAAGCGTTCCAGCGGTCGCAGTGCCGCGCTCACCGTGAACCAGACCAACAGCAGCGCGCCGCCTCCCAGCATGCCCAGGCGCAGCAATGTGTCGGCCATCAGGCTGCGTGCCATGCCCTTGCGCGCTTCCTGGGTTTCCGCCACGCGAATTTCGGCAGTGCCGTTCATCCCCGGGTCGGTCACGGGTTTGAGAAGGCTGACCACTCGCACGTCCTGGCCCTGATAAATGCCGTTATAGAACTTGGCCAGTGCGGGATAATCATCCGTGCGCAGGGTGCCGGGAGGCGGTGAAGGCAGGTTCTCATAACCGGAAATCAGCTTCTGGTTGATATCGTTGACCTGGTAATAGATACGTCCTTCGCTGTCGTAGGCAAAGGTGTCCAGCGCCACATAAGGAATGTCGGCGCTCAAGGTCCCGTCGCGCTGGGTCAGGCCGGCGGCGATGGTGCGGGCCGAGGCCAACAGCGTGCGGTCGTAGGCCGTATCGGCCACTTCTCGCCCATTCCAGTAGGCGCTCATGCCGCTGGCCAGCATCAGTACCACCAGCAGCAAGGCCAGATTCCACAGCAACCGCCAGCGCAGGCTGTCGTTAATCATCGCGGCTTTCAAGCAAATACCCCAGGCCCCGGAAGGTCACAATGGCCACAGCATGCCCGTCGAGCTTCTTGCGCAGTCGATGAACATAAATTTCGATGGCGTCAGGGCTGGCCTCTTCATCCAGGCCAAAGACCTGCGCCGCCAGCTGTTCTTTACTCATTACCCTGCCGGGCCGAGCGATCAGCGCTTCCAGCACGGCCTGCTCGCGAGACGTCAGTGTCAGCAGCTCATCGCCGAGCGTAAAACGCCGTGTATCCAGATCGTAGGTCAGCACGCCACAGCGCTGCTGCCGTTCACCGCCCAGCACACTGCGACGCAGCAAGGCCTTGACCCTGGCTTCCAGTTCGGAGAGTTCGAAAGGTTTGGCCAGGTAATCGTCGGCACCCAGATTAAGACCATGAACCCGATCCTTGACGTCGCTGCGAGCGGTGAGCATCAACACCGGAAGGTTTTTGCTGCGCGCCCGCAATCGGGCAAGGACTTCAAAACCGTCCATGCGCGGCAACCCCACATCGAGAATCGCAACCGCATATTCCTCGCTGCTCAGCGCCAGGTCGGCGGCCACGCCATCGTGCAGCACATCAACGGTCAACCCTGCGCCCTTGAGCGCCTGCGCGACACTTTCAGCCAATTGCAGATGATCTTCCACAAGAAGAACACGCATCGCCGTCTCCTGATAGTCACGGTTATTGTCAGGGTTTGTGGCAGCGGAGTTTACAGACAGACCGCCTTCTGTGAAGCCCGGAAACCACTCGCCACCCCACCACTGCGAATTGAAAGGTAGCTGAAAGGTTTGCGAAAGGTTGGTCGTTTAGCATCGCAGTACGGCCCGACAAACGGGTACGTAAAAAACAGGCGCCCGGATGCGTCTGGAAAATAAAAACAATAAATCAGTAAACGGAGTCACCCATGTCTACGCCAGCCCAGGCTCGCCCGTTCGTTGACCGCGTTTTATCCGCCACTTGCGCACTGCAAGCACTCCCACGACAGCCCCCTTCTCGAATCGCCCGCGCCATTCCCTGTACCCATGACGCCTCTCTGTCATTGAACAGTATTTCGCCCTGCGCCTGACAAAAAGCGATTGTTGACAGCTTCTCTCATCCAAAAACAAAAAATCTCTGGAGACTGAACATGAAATTTTCCCTGCGTCAGATAGCGGCCACCGCCGGATGCATGCTGATTGCCAGCCAGTTGCTCGCCGAGCCAAGACGCCCGGAGTGCATCGCGCCAGCGTCGCCAGGCGGCGGATTCGACCTGACCTGCAAGCTGATACAAAGCGCATTGATCAACGAGAAGATCCTGTCCACCCCTATGCGCGTGACGTACATGCCCGGGGGCGTCGGGGCGGTCGCGTATAACGCGGTGGTCGCTCAGCGTCCGGCTGACGCAGGCACGCTGGTCGCGTGGTCCAGCGGTTCGCTGCTCAATCTGGCGCAGGGCAAATTCGGCCGTTTCGATGAAAACGCAGTGCGCTGGCTTGCTGCGGTCGGCACCAGTTACGGCGCTATCGCAGTGAAAAGCGACTCGCCTTATAAAAACCTTGATGACCTGGTTCAGGCGCTCAAAGCCGACCCGAGCAAAGTCGTGATCGGCTCCGGCGGCACGGTCGGCAGTCAGGACTGGATGCAGACCGCCTTGATCGCCAAGGCCGCAGGTATCAACCCACGCGCCTTGCGCTATGTCGCGCTGGAAGGCGGCGGCGAAATCGCCACGGCACTGCTCGGCGGTCATATTCAGGTGGGCAGTACCGATATCTCCGACTCCATGCCGCACATTCTGAGCGGTGACATGCGCCTGCTTGCGGTGTTCGCCGACAAGCGTATCGACGAACCGGAAATGAAAGACATCCCCACCGCCAAAGAGCAGGGCTACGACATCGTCTGGCCGGTGGTGCGTGGTTTCTATCTCGGGCCGAAGGTCAGCGACGAAGACTACAACTGGTGGAAGGCCTCGTTCGACAAGATCCTGGCCTCGGAAGATTTCGCCAAACTGCGTGACCAGCGCGAGCTGTTCCCGTTCGCCATGACCGGTGCGGAGCTGGACACCTACGTCAAGAAGCAGGTAGCCGATTACAAAATGATGGCCAAGGAATTCGGCCTGATTCAGTGATTGAACACACTTGACTGACTTTCAGTTGCGCCTGCACCGCGGGCGCAGCTCAGGAGCTTCTCATGGTCATACAACGCATTTTCGCAGCCACATTATTGCTGGCCTGCGCAGGCCTGGCCCTTATGGCCTGGCCGTATCAGGCACCTTTTTCCTATGAGCCGGTCGGACCACGCGCCTTTCCCTTGCTGATGCTCGGGCTGATGGGCGTCGCCCTGCTTTACCTGTTGATTCGTCCTACCGCCATCGTCCACACCGAAGAGGAACCTGCGCTGGATCGCGAAACACTGGTCAAGATCGGCCTGTGCATCGTCCTGTTGCTGATCTTCGCCGGGCTGTTCGAACCGCTGGGCTTCATCCTCAGCAGCATCCTGATCGGTATTCCCATGGCGCGCCTGTACGGCGGGCGCTGGATGCCCAGCGTGGTGGTGGTGATTCTGATGAGTGTCGGCCTTTACCTGCTGTTCGACAAAGCAATGGATGTCCCCTTGCCTTTGGGCCTGCTTCGCGTTCTGGAGAACTGACATGGATACTTTCAGCTACCTGGGTCAGGGCTTCGGCGTCGCGCTCACCCCGTATAACCTGATCACCGCGCTTTCCGGCACGCTGATCGGCACCGTCGTCGGCCTGTTGCCGGGGCTGGGCCCGATCAACGGCGTGGCCTTGTTGATACCCATCGCGTTTGCCTTGGGCCTGCCGCCCGAGTCAGCGCTGATTCTGCTGGCCGCCGTTTACCTGGGCTGTGAATATGGCGGGCGCATCAGTTCGATCCTGCTGAACATTCCGGGTGAAGCCTCGACAGTCATGACCACGCTGGACGGTTACCCGATGGCCCGCCAGGGGTTGGCCGGGGTTGCGCTGTCGCTGTCGGCGTGGAGCTCGTTCATCGGTGCGTTCATCGCCACCTGCGGCATGGTGCTGTTCGCGCCCCTGCTCGCCAAATGGGCGATTGCTTTCGGTCCGGCGGAATATTTCGTCCTGATGGTGTTTGCGATTGTCTGCCTGGGCGGAATGGCCGGCGACAGGCCACTCAAGACGTTCATTGCTGCGCTGATCGGTTTGTTTCTGTCCGCCGTGGGCATTGACGCCAACAGCGGCGTGTACCGCTTTACCGGCGACAACATTCACCTGACCGACGGCATCCAGTTCGTGGTGCTGGTTCTGGGACTGTTTTCGATCAGCGAAATCCTGTTGCTGCTGGAGAAAACCCATCGCGGCCAGGAAGCGGTCAAAGCCACCGGGCGCATGATGTTCAATTTCAAGGAAGCGGCTTCGGTGTTCGTGGTCAACATTCGCTGCGGGCTGCTGGGCTTTATCCTCGGCGTGCTGCCGGGTGCCGGGGCAACGCTGGCCAGCGCGGTCGCCTACATGACCGAAAAACGCATCGCCGGGGCAACCGGCAAGTTCGGCCAGGGTGACATGCGCGGTCTGGCCGCACCGGAAACCGCCATCGGTGCAACCGCCTGTGGCGCACTGGTGCCGATGCTGACCCTGGGCGTTCCGGGTTCAGGCACCACGGCGGTGATGATCGGCGCGCTGTCGCTGTACAACATCACGCCCGGCCCGATGCTGTTTCAACAGCAGCCGGACATCGTCTGGGGCCTGATCGCGTCGCTGTTCATCGCCAACATCATGCTGGTGATCCTCAACATCCCGATGATCCGCATCTTCACCCGCATCCTCGCCGTGCCGAACTGGGCGCTGGTGCCCGTGATCGCGATCATCACCGGCATCGGTGTGTATGCGGTGCATGCCACCACCTTCGACCTGTTCCTGATGGTCGGCATCGGCATCTTCGGCTACATCCTTCGCAAGCTGGATTTCCCGCTCTCGCCGATCCTGCTCGGTTTCATCCTTGGGGGCCTGATGGAACAGAACCTGCGTCGTGCCTTGTCCATCTCCAACGGCGAACTGGGGATTCTCTGGTCCAGCCCGATCACCCTCGGGGTCTGGGTCGTGACCGTGTTCATGCTGCTGTTCCCGCTGTTCCGTATCTGGCGCAAACGCGCGAAACAGCAAGCTGCCGCGACACATGGCTGATTCGCCTCTGCGCCAATGGTGGGCAACGTCACTGGTCGGCCTGCTGGGCGGATACCTCGCCAGTCAGGTCGGCTGGCCGCTGCCGTGGATGGTTGGCTCGTTGCTGGCAATCATCCTTGTGCGTTGCCTGACACCGTGGCAGTTGGCGCAGATTCCAGGCGGGCGCAAATGCGGTCAGCTGATCATTGGAATCGGTATCGGCCTGCACTTCACGCCGGTGGTCATCGAACAGGTACTGGCTCACTTCGGGCTGATTTTCATCGGTGCGCTGATCACCAGCCTGTCGTGCCTGGTCGGCGTCTGGCTGATGCTGCGCACGGGAGAAGACCGCGCGACCGCGTTTTTTTCCAGCATGCCGGGCGGCTCCGGGGAGATGGTCAACCTTGGCGCACGCAACGGCGCCAGGCTCAGCAGTGTCGCTGCCGCGCAAAGCCTGCGGGTCCTGGCGGTGGTGCTGTGTGTACCGGCGATCTTCAAATACCTGTTGGGTGACGGTGCGCCGGTGTTGCACGCCACCGCGGTCGACTGGCGCTGGCTGGCCTTTCTGCTGCCGTTCGGCGCCGCACTGGCCTGGCTGTGGCAACGTCTCAAGCAGCCCAATCCGTGGCTGTTCGGCCCGCTGTTGCTCAGCGCCGTGGTCAGTGTGGTCTGGGACCTGAGAATCGGCTTGCCCAATGGCGCGAGTCAACTCGGCCAGTTGCTGATCGGCAGCGGGCTGGGTTGCCATTTCAATCGGGAGTTCTTTCGGCGAGCACCGTCGTTTCTGGCGCGCACGCTGCTGGGTACTGCGCTGACGATGCTGATCGCGGCACTGGCGGCTCTGGGCCTCAGCGCCCTCACCCACCTGGACTTGCGCTCATTGACGCTGGGCATGATGCCCGGTGGCATTGCCGAAATGAGCCTGACCGCCGAGGTGCTGCAACTGTCGGTGCCGCTGGTCACGGCCATGCAGGTCATGCGCCTGCTGTTCGTGCTGTTTCTCGCCGAGCCGCTGTATCGACGCTGGAACAAGCGGCTCGCTGACTGAGCGCGTCGGTCAGCATCAGAAGCACTTGGTCAGAGCGCGGGCAGCCGCCAGTCGATCGGTGCCAGACCGTTTTGCTCAAGGTACTTGTTGGCCCGCCCGAAATGACCGTTGCCCAGAAAGCCTTTGTAGGCTGACAGCGGTGAAGGATGGACGGACGTCAGCACCAGATGCTTGGTCGCGTCGACCAGCTTCTGCTTGCTTTGCGCATGAGCGCCCCACAACAGAAACACCAGATGCGGCTGATGCTCGCTGACCACCTGAATGATGCGGTCGGTGAAGTGCTGCCAGCCTTTTCCCGCATGCGAGGCCGCATTGGCGCGCTCCACAGTCAGCGTTGTGTTGAGCAACAGCACGCCCTGATCAGCCCAGGATTGCAGGCAACCGTGATTGGGGATGTCGATGTTCAGGTCACGTTTCAGCTCTTTGTAGATGTTGACCAGCGACGGTGGCGTCGGCACGCCGGGCTGCACCGAAAAGCACAGACCGTGGGCCTGATTCGGACCGTGATACGGGTCTTGACCGAGGATCACGACCTTCACGTTATCCAGCGGCGTCGAGTTCAGCGCATTGAAAATCAGCGGCCCCGGCGGATAGATTTCCTTGCCTGCCCCATGCTCCTGACGCAGAAACTCACGCAACTGCGCCATGTAGGGTTGTTCGAATTCGTCACGCAGGGCCTCTTTCCAGCTTGGCTCAAGCTTGATGCGGTCGTCGCTCGTCATGGTTACATCCGGTAAAAACAATGGGCGGACACTAGGAAAGCTCGGCGGCAAAGTCAATGCCGGTTGCGGTTTGCGCATTCAGGAGGGACGCAGAGCGTCGAGAAAAGCATGCCGACGCAGAGCGTCGGCACGCTAGTCGATAGAGATCAGGATGGTCGATCCAGATACAGGAGCCCTTCAGCTACCGATGACCGCCACGACCGTCGCCGCGTCCGCCTCTTCCGTGATCACGGCCATCGCGCCCGCCTCGTCCGCCGTGGTCATCCCAGCCGCGGTTGCCACGGTCTCCGCGATAGTTACCACGGTAGCCATCGTTCCCGCGGAATCCGTCATTCCTCCAGCCATAGCCCGGTGGACGGCCTGGCTGGTAGTAGCGCGGGACGGGCGGCGGCGCGTAGTAACGCGGTGCCGGGGCGTAATAGCGCGGCTGATTGTAATAGCGCGGTTGAGGCGCCACGTAGATGCGCCGCTCCTGGTAATAAGTGGAGCGGTAGCCGTTGTCATACGCGTAAGCGCCGCCGACGACAGTTGTCGGCTGCGTGTACACATCAGATTCGTAGTATCCAGGGCCTCCGTAGCAACCAGCAAGGAAAAGGGTCAGCAACGTGATAAGCAAGGGTCTTCGATACATGGCGGCCTCCTGGACCGCGATTGGGCACAAACCAGCGACGCTGGTCGGCGTCCGCCAAAGCGGTTGGCGGACGAAAAATCAGACAGCAAAAACGCGTTCTAGTGCCCTGGGTCCAGCAGTGGCAGCGTCTCATACGCCATGCCGATCAGGCCGGAAAAAGCTGTGAAAACAACACTTTCGATGCTGTTCCGGTTTTTTACAAAGATGCTACAAAACATTTCACCACAGCAGTCACTGCTTCGCTTCATCCCGGTGCAGCCCCGCACCAGCACAAGGCAGCTCCAAGCCTGCCGATCCGCTGCAACCTTGCCTGTGCCCCTCAAAACCAACGGTTTCAGCGAGTTGGCACAACTCTCGCTTGATGAGTGGCGTGCAGGAGTCAACACAGGTTCGCGGCACCACAATTTGCAATAGCCGACTAGGGTTCCGGCTTGCCGACAGGCAAGTGGCTGGTCCGAGAGTTGGCGACCTCCAGTAGAGGTTACACGGCGGGACAAAAGCCCGGGAGACAGGGACACCAGTGGTGTCACGTTGCTCCTGGCCGCCTTTTTTCACTACTGGAGATTTCTCAACATGCAAAAGTCTCGTCTTTTCGGCCTGCTCACCGCAGGCCTGCTTGCTGCGTTGAGCCTCTCGGCGAATGCCGCCCAGAAAGATCACTTCAACGTCTGCTGGACTATCTATGCAGGCTGGATGCCTTGGGAATACGCAGGCAGCCAGGGCATTGTCGACAAATGGGCGAAAAAGTACGGCATCAAAATCGATGTCACTCAGCTCAACGACTACGTCGAATCCATCAATCAATACACCGCCGGCCAGTTCGATGGCTGCACCATGACCAACATGGACGCCTTGACCATCCCGGCCGCAGGGGGCGTAGAAAGCACCGCGTTGATCGTCAGCGACTTCTCCAATGGTAACGACGGCATCGTGCTCAAGGGCGAAGGCAAGAAAGTTGCCGACCTGAAAGGCATGGACGTCAATCTGGTCGAGCTCTCGGTGTCTCACTACCTGCTGGCCCGCGCACTGGACACGGCCAGACTCAGCGAGAAAGACCTCAAGGTCGTCAACACCTCGGATGCTGATATCTCTGCCGCCTTCAACACCGATGACGTTCAGGCAGTCACCACCTGGAACCCGATGCTGTCGGACATCAAAGCCAGGCCCGGCGTGACCGAAGTGTTCAACTCCAGTCAGATCCCTGGCGAGATCATGGACATGATGGTCGTCAACACTCAGACCCTGAAAGACAACCCAGCCCTGGGCAAAGCCCTGACCGGCGCATGGTTTGAAGTGGTCGCGCTGATGAATGCCAAAAATGCCCAGAGCAAGGCCGCACTGGAACACATGGCCAAGGCATCGGGCACTGATCTGGCCGGTTTTCAGGCGCAACTGGACACCACCAAGCTGTTCGCCACGCCTAAGGAAGCCCTCGAATTCGCCACCAGCAAACAACTGCCCGAGACCCAACGCAAGGTCGCTGACTTCTCGTTCGCTCACGGCTTGCTGGGCGAAGGCGCGCGGGATGCCAATGCCGTCGGCATGTCGTTCGCCAACGGTGTGATCGTGGGCGACAAAGCCAACCTGAAGCTGCACTTCGACCCCAGCTACGTGCAGATGGCCGCCGACGGCACGCTGTAAATCACGCTCAGTAGAAAGGTCATTGCCATGCGCTTGATAAACCGTCATCCGGATCGCGCCGGTCGCCTGATTCTGGTGATCCTGCCGTTCGCCTTGTTGCTGTTCGCCTATTTCATGGGTTCGGCCACCCGGCTTGCGGAAAACCCCACCGACAAACTGCTGCCCAGTGCGGTGCAGATGGCCGATGCGGTGAAACGCGTGGCATTTACCGCCGACGCCCGAACCGGCGATTACCTGCTGTGGCAAGACTCGGCGTCGAGCCTCAAGCGCCTGGCAATCGGCCTCGGAATCAGCGCATTGCTGGGGCTGTGTCTGGGTATTGCGGCGGGTGCCCTGCCACTGTTCAGTGCGCCGTTGTCGCCCTTGCTGACCGTGCTGTCGATGGTGCCGCCGCTGGCGATCCTGCCGATTCTGTTCATCGTCTTTGGCTTGGGCGAGCTGTCGAAAGTGATGCTGATCGTGATCGGTATCACGCCGATTCTGGCGCGTGACCTGGAACAGCGCGCTCGGGAAATTCCGGTCGAACTGCTGATCAAGGCACAGACGTTGGGTGCCAACACCTGGACGCTGATTCTGCGGGTCATCCTGCCGCAGTTGCTGCCACGTCTGTTGATTGCCCTGCGGTTGGTACTCGGGTCGGCGTGGCTGTTTCTGATTGCGGCCGAAGCCATCGCATCGACTGACGGTCTGGGCTACCGGATTTTTCTGGTGCGGCGCTATCTGGCGATGGACGTGATTCTGCCGTATGTGGTGTGGATCACCCTGCTCGCCTGGCTGATGGACTGGGGCCTGAAAGCCCTGACCCGACGCGCCTTTCCCTGGTACGAAGGAGCCCGCGCATGAGCTTTATCCGTGTGCGCAACGTCTGGCAGCAATACGGCGATCAGGTGGTGCTTGAAGGCTTGAATCTGGACGTCGCCGAAGGTGAGTTCTGCACGCTGGTCGGCGCGTCGGGTTGTGGCAAATCGACCTTCCTGGGTTTGCTGCTGGGTCAGGAAACCCCGAGCCGCGGCCTGATCACACTGGACAGCGAGGCACTGGCCCATGAACCGGATGCCAGCCGGGGCGTGGTCTTCCAGCGCTACTCGGTCTTCCCGCATTTGTCGGTGCTCGACAACGTGGCGCTGGGCCTGGAGCTGCCCCGTGCCGCATGGCTGGGCCGTTTGTTCGGTCAGGCCAAACGCGAGGCTCGCGAGCAGGCCGCGCACCTGCTGAACAAAGTCGGCCTGAGCCACGCGCTGGACAAGTACCCGACGCAGTTGTCCGGCGGCATGCAACAGCGGCTGGCGATTGCCCAGGCGCTGATCATGAAACCCCGCGTTCTGCTGCTGGACGAGCCGTTCGGTGCCCTCGACCCGGGCATCCGCAAGGACATGCACCACCTGCTGCTGGAGCTGTGGCGCGAGACGAAACTGACGGTGTTCATGGTCACCCATGACCTGTCCGAAGGCTTCAACCTCGGCACCCGCCTGCTGGTGTTCGACAAGGTGCGCCATGACCCGCATGAACCCGGCGCGTATGGCGCGCGCATCACTTACGACATCCCCCTCAACAGCGAACGCCGCGCCGAACGCGCCGCCATCGACTCGCTGCTTACCGTTTCAGAGGAGCCCGCTCAATGACTGACTCGACCACGCTGTACCCGGTTTTCGCCGAAGAACGCCTGCCCGGTGGCGGCCATCGCTCGTTCATCCTCAAACGTGGCGAGCTGCTGCGTCTGACTGACCTGCACGGCAATGCCAACGTCAGCCTGACCTTGCTCAACGCGCACGAAAAAACCGAACGGCTGAACCTGCCCGACAGCCTCAAATGCCAGCACACCGCCAGGTTGAGCAAAGGCCACTGCCTGTATTCGGACATGGGGCGCGTGCTGGCCGCCATCGTCACTGACACCTGTGGCTGGAGCGACAGCATTGGCGGCGTGCTCAACGCCCAGGAAGTCGCTGAAAAATACGGCCAGGGTCGCTATCAGGAACTGCGTAACGGTTTCTTCCGCAATGGCGTCGACAACCTGCTGGTCGAGCTGGGCAAGTGGGGGCTGGGGCTGTCGGACCTGCTGATGACGCTCAACCTGTTCAGCCGCGTCGATGTCGACGATACGGGCGCGCTGCATTTCGTGCCGAACAATTCGAAAGCCGGTGACTGTATCGAACTGTATGCGCCGATGGACACGCTGGTGGTCCTGACCGCGCTGCAACACCCGATGGACCCCAACCCGGAATATGCGCCGCAACCGCTCAAGCTCAGCTGGATGAAAGCCGACGCCAGCGTTGCCGAACACTGCCGAACCTCGCGCCCGGAAAACGAGCGCGGTTTCATCAACACCGATCGCCTGTTCGCCTGAGGAGCCCTGTCATGAACTCACACCATCATCATTGCTGCGACGCGACCATCCCGGCCGGCGAGCCGTTTCTGGCCGAAGTGAAGGCCGGGCAGACCGTGCGCATTCTCGATCTGGAAGGCAATCAGGCCGTCGACACGCTGTTTTTCAGCCTCGCCAACCCGCGTGAACGCTACGACGTGCAGCGCACCTTACGCCGTCAAAACAGCGTTTACCTGACCACCGGCAGCGTGCTGTTTTCCAACCTCGGCCAGCCGATGCTGACCCTTGTCGATGACACCTGCGGCCGCCACGACACGCTGGGTGGCGCGTGCGCCCAAGAGAGCAACACCGTGCGTTACGCCCTGGAAAAACGCTACATGCACAGTTGCCGAGACAACTACCTGCGCGCCTGCCTGCATGACGGACGCCTGACCAAAGCCGACATCGGCCCGAACATCAATTTCTTCATGAACGTGCCGGTGACCGCCGAGGGCGGCCTGACCTTCGAAGACGGTATTTCAGCGCCCGGCAAATACGTCGAGTTGCGTGCCGAGATGGACGTGATCGTGCTGATCTCCAACTGCCCGCAACTCAACAACCCCTGCAACGGCTACAACCCGACGCCCGCGCAGCTGCTGATTCGCGACTGACCCGGCACCCGCCCTCAGCAACGGACGACCGTTGCGTAGACAGATCAATAGCGGGACGGCCCGCTTCCCATCACGAAACCGAGCGCGGCTGGGTTTCCGGGGTTATGCCATGTTCGACAAACTGCTGATCGCCAACCGTGGCGCCATTGCCTGCCGCATCCTGCGGACCCTGTACACATTGCAGGTGAAAGGCGTGGCGGTGTATTCCGAAGCCGACGCCGCCAGCCTGCACCTGATGCAGGCCGACGAAGTCCACAGCCTGGGCGAAGGCGGCGCGGCCGGGACGTACCTGGCGGTGGACAAGATCCTCGCCATCGCCCACACCAGCGGCGCCAAAGCCATTCATCCCGGCTACGGCTTTCTCTCTGAAAATGCTGCCTTCGCTCAAGCCTGTGAAGACGCCGGTATCGCTTTTGTCGGCCCGACGCCGGAGCAATTGCGCGTGTTCGGCCTCAAGCACACCGCCCGTGCGCTGGCCCGACAGCACGGCGTGCCGTTGCTGGAAGGCACCGAGCTGCTCGACAGCCTTGAATCGGCCATCGCCGCTGCGCGCGGCATTGGCTATCCGGTCATGCTCAAAAGCACCGCTGGCGGCGGCGGTATCGGCATGCGTGTGTGCCGCAGCGCAGAGGAACTGGCGGACTCGTTCGAAGCGGTAAAACGGCTGGGCCAGAACAACTTCAGCGACGCGGGCGTGTTCATCGAGAAATACATCCAGCGCGCCCGCCACCTGGAAGTCCAGGTGTTCGGTGACGGCCAGGGCGAGGTTTTGGCCCTCGGCGTGCGCGACTGCTCGGTGCAACGCCGCAACCAGAAGGTGCTGGAAGAAACCCCGGCCCCGAACCTGCCGGCCGGCATGGCCGATGAGCTGTGCGCAACGGCGATCAAGCTGGCCAGGGCGGTCAACTACCGCAGCGCCGGAACCGTTGAATTTGTCTTCGACAGCGAAGATCAGCGTTTCTACTTTCTGGAAGTGAACACCCGCCTGCAGGTCGAACACGGTGTGACCGAACAAGTGTGGGGCGTGGATCTGGTCAGCTGGATGGTGCAACTCGCGGCGGGTGATCTGCCGCCGCTCGACCAGTTGCAGGCCCGTCTGAAACCGGTCGGGCATGCGATTCAGGCACGACTGTACGCTGAAGACCCGGGCCGTGACTTTCAACCTTGCCCTGGCCTGCTGACAGCGGTGAGTTTTCCGCCTGCCGATGGCCATGCGCTGCGCATTGATACCTGGGTCGAGGCCGGTTGCGAGATACCGCCGTACTTCGATCCGATGATCGCCAAGCTGATCAGTTGGGCGCCGACCCGTGATCAGGCCAGCACCGGGCTGGCCGCCGCGCTTCATGACACGCGCCTGTATGGTGTGGAGACCAATCGCGATTACCTGCGCCAGATCATCGACGACCAGCCCTTCGCCAGCGGCCAGCCGTGGACCCGCTGCCTGGAAGGCCTAGTGTATCACGCTGATACCTTCGAGGTGTTGAGCGGCGGAACGCAGACCAGCGTGCAGGACTACCCCGGTCGGCTGGGTTACTGGGCGGTCGGTGTGCCACCTTCCGGGCCAATGGACAGCCGCGCCTTGCGTCAGGGTAACCGCCTGCTGGGCAATGCCGAAGGCTGTGCCGCGCTGGAAATCACCATGAGCGGACCGTTGCTGCGCTTCAATACCGATGCAGTGATCGCCGTGACCGGCGCGGTTATCCCGATCACGCTGGACGGCGAGGCCCGCGCCATGAACACCGCGCTGCTGGTGCGTGCAGGTTCAACCCTTGCGCTGGGCACGATGGCCGGTGCCGGCGTGCGCAGTTACCTGTGCGTGCGTGGCGGGCTGGACGTGCCGGATTATCTGGGCAGTAAAAGCACCTTCACCCTCGGCCAGTTCGGCGGGCATGGCGGCCGGGCGTTACGCGCCGGTGATGTGCTGCATATCTCGCCCCTGGCTGATCGCAGTGCGGGCCAGCGGATTGCCGATGAAGCACTCGATACGCTGAACGATGTTCGCCAGATTCGGGTGATCTACGGCCCGCATGCGGCGCCGGAATATTTCACCCAAGCGTACATCGATACCTTTTTTGCGACCGACTGGGAAGTGCATTTCAACTCCAGCCGCACCGGCGTGCGACTGATCGGCCCCAAGCCTGAATGGGTGCGCGCCGACGGTGGCGAGGCCGGTCTGCACCCGTCCAACATTCACGACAATCCGTATGCGATTGGCGCAGTGGATTTCACCGGAGACATGCCGGTCATCCTCGGCCCGGACGGCCCGAGTCTGGGCGGTTTCGTGTGCCCGGTGACCATCATCGAAGCGGACCTGTGGCAACTGGGACAGTTGAAGGCCGGTGACCGGGTGCGGTTTTACCCGGTGAGTGTCGAGGCGTGCCATGCGGCCATGACCTCAACCCTCCCCCAAAGTCCCGTGAATACCTGTGGGAGCGAACTTGTTCGCGAAGGCTATATTCCAGACACAGAAAATGCATCGAATGTACCGGTCCATTCGCGGACAAGTCCGCTCCCACAAGGTTCTGTGAATGCCTGTGGGAGCGAGCTTGCTCGCGAAAGCGATGGTTCAAACGCAGAAAATGCATCAGATGTACCGGCCCATTCGCGGACAAGTCCGCTCCCACAAGGTCCCGTGAGTAACTGTAGGAGCGAACTTGTTCGCGAAAGCGATGGTTCAAACGCAGAAAGTGCATCAGATGTACCGGCCTATTCGCGGACAAGTCCGCTCCCACAGGGTGCCGTGAACTTTTGCCTGCCCAGCCCGATCATTCTGGACATCGGTCAGGACGACAAACGTCTGGTGGCGCGTCTTTCTGGCGATACCCATCTGCTGCTGGAAATAGGCGCGCCGGAGCTGGATCTGGTGCTGCGTCTGCGCGGCCATGCTTTGATGCTCGCGCTGGAAGCCAAGGCGCTGGCAGGGGTGATCGACCTGACGCCGGGCATTCGCTCGCTGCAAGTCCACTACCGCCCGGAGCAACTGCCGCTTCAGCAACTGGTCGACATCATTGCCGGCGAATGGGACGCCGTGTGCGCCGCGAAAGACCTGCAAGTCGCCTCACGCATCGTTCACCTGCCACTGTCCTGGGACGACCCGGCCTGCCAGTTGGCCATCGAGAAATACATGACCACCGTGCGCAAGGACGCGCCGTGGTGCCCGAGCAATCTGGAGTTCATCCGGCGCATCAACGACCTGCCCAACCTCGACGAAGTGCAGCGCACGGTGTTCGACGCCAGTTATCTGGTCATGGGGCTGGGCGATGTGTACCTCGGCGCACCGGTCGCCACGCCGCTGGACCCGCGCCATCGACTGGTGACCACCAAGTACAACCCGGCGCGCACCTGGACCGCCGAAAATTCGGTCGGCATCGGCGGCGCCTACATGTGCGTGTATGGCATGGAAGGCCCCGGCGGCTACCAGTTCGTCGGGCGCACGCTGCAGATGTGGAATCGTTATCGCGAGGTCGCAGCCTTTGAGGGCAAACCGTGGCTGCTGCGCTTCTTCGACCAGATCCGCTTCTACCCCGTCAGTGCCGACGAACTGCTGCGTATCCGCCGCGATTTCCCGCTGGGCCGCTTCGCGCTGAACATCGAGCACAGCACGCTGAACCTGACTGACTATCAGGCGTTCCTGACCCGTGAAGCAGACGGCATCGCGGCCTTTCGCGCGCAACAGCAATCAGCGTTCAACGCCGAACGCGAGCGCTGGATCGCCAATGGCCAGGCGGACTTCCAGAGTGACGAAGGCGCTGCCCCGCACTCCGAGGAACTGCCTCTGCAACCGGGTCAGCAAGGCGTCGACAGCCACATCGCCGGCAACCTCTGGCAGGTGCAAGTGCAACCCGGTGAGCGAGTCGAAGCGGGCGATGTGCTGGTGATCCTGGAGTCGATGAAGATGGAAATCCCGCTGCTCGCGCCTGTCGCTGGCGTGGTTCAGGAAGTCCGTGTGCAACCCGGTTCTGCGATACGCGCAGGGCAGCGGGTGGTGGTGCTGACAGCAGACTGAGCCGATCAACTTTTCAACTTCAATGGAATTTCGTCATGAACGACACACCCCTGCCGAACGACCTTCGTCTGGACACCGTACGCGCCGACTACCAGGCCGGCCATCTGTCGCCGCGCCAGCTGATTCTGGCCCTGCAGAAAAAAGCCGCGGCGCTCAACCCCGTCTATCACCTCTTCATTCACCTGCTCAGCCCGGCTGAACTGGAGCCTTATCTGGCCGCACTGGAAAGCCGTGACCCCAGCGACCTGCCGCTGTATGGCGTGCCTTTCGCGATCAAGGACAACATTGATCTGGCCGGTATTCCGACCACCGCCGCCTGCCCGGAGTACGCCTACACACCAGACCGTTCAGCGACCATCGTCGAACAACTGATCGCACTGGGCGCAGTGCCGATGGGCAAGACCAATCTGGACCAGTTCGCCACAGGCCTGAACGGCAGCCGCTCGCCCTATGGCGCTTGCCCCAACAGTGTTCTCGGCGGCTACCCGTCCGGCGGTTCAAGCTCCGGCTCTTCACTGGCGGTTGCACTGGGGGTCAGCAGTTTCTCGCTGGGTACCGACACCGCAGGCTCGGGGCGAGTGCCCGCAGCGCTGAACAATCTGGTGGGCACGAAGGCCAGCAAGGGCTTGATCTCTACAGCGGGAGTGGTGCCCGCCTGCCGTACGCAAGATTGCGTTTCGTTGTTCACCGCCACGGCCAGAGAAGCCAGCCAGTTGCTGGGGCTGGTCGCCAGGCTTGACCCGCGCGACGCGTACAGCCGTCACAACCCGCAATGGAACAATGCGTCGGCATTTGGCGCGCCCCGGCCGTTCCGCTTTGGCGTTCCACGGGCTGAAGACCTCGCGTTTTTTGGTTGCACCGAAGGGCCGCAGCTGTTCAGCGATGCCATTGATGACCTCACGGCAATGGGCGGCGAGTCGGTTACAGTAGACCTGACGCCTTTTCTGGAAGCGGCGCGGTTGCTGTACGAAGGCCCTTGGGTGGCCGAGCGCTACAGCGTTGTCGGGCAATTGATGGAGAACAATCCCGATTCGGTACTCCCGGTCATTCGCGATGTACTGGCCAACGCGCCCAGCGTCAGCGGGGTCGACACCTTCCGTGCGCAATACCGTCTGCAAGCGCTCAAAGTCCTGTGTGATCAGGCGCTGGAAGGGCTGGATTGCGTGGTGACACCCAGTATCGGACGCCCGGTAACGTCGGCAGAACTGATGGCCGAGCCGGTGTTGCGTAACTCGGAGCTGGGTTATTACACCAACTTCGTCAACCTGCTCGACTACGCGGCCATCGCCGTGCCCAGCGCGTTCATGAGCAACGGTCTGCCGTGGGGCGTCACGCTGTTCGGACGGGCATTGACCGACCAGTCTCTGCTCAGCCTTGCCGATGCATTCCAGCGGCAGACCGCCCTGCCCTTGATTGGCGGCGCCCCCCCTCAGTTGCCCGCACCGACCACAAGCGCTCGCAACGATATGGCCCGGCTGGTGGTCTGCGGCGCGCACCTGGACGGCCTGGCGTTGAACTGGCAGCTCAAACAACGCGGTGCCCGCTTGCTGGAAACCACACACAGCTCTGCCGACTATCAATTGTTCGCCTTGGCCGGCGGACCGCCATTCAGGCCCGGCATGGTGCGAGTGGCCGAGCATGGCGTGGCGATTGCGGTTGAAGTCTGGGAGCTGCCGAGCGCCGAACTGGGTTCGTTCCTGACCGGCATTCCGGCCCCTCTCGGCCTGGGTAAAGTGCAACTGGCTGATGGTCGCTGGGAAAGCGGCTTCATTTGCGAAGCCTATGGGCTTGAAGGCGCTCGCGATATCAGCCATCTGGGCGGCTGGCGCGCCTACCTGCAACAGCAATGACCGAACGGGCGGCAGGCGCGTGCAGGCCGCCCTGCTGCCTCCGTCCGGCTTCGCAACATGTCGGTTTCACAACATATAGTTAAGACACGCAGGGCCTCGCTTCCCGGCATAGTGAGTATCCACTCACTTCGATCCGCCGTCATGAATCATCTCTGGAGTCCATTTCGCCAGGACACGCTGTTTCAATCCTCACCTGTCTGGCTGGAGCAGCCCGGCATTCTGATGCCGTGGCAGGGCAATCCAAGGCATGACACGCTCAATGCTTCGGCGCCTTTTGCGCTGCCTGCACTTCTTCTGCCGCTCCGTGAAAGTACGCCACCTTTGACGGACGAACACGAGCCGGAGGACCTGGCTAAAGGTATCGAGCGTCAATTAAAGGCGCTGCGCAAAAGCCCGGGTTTCAAACTGATTGCCGACTCGGCGCTGTTCCTGAAAGCCTGCCAGCTGGACATGGATGCCCCACCGACCCGGCACCACTTTGTTCAGCAAAAGCTGGCTTCGATGCTGACGCAAAAGACCGGCCTGGCCCTGAACCCTGATCAACTGCAGATCACCTTCAGCACCGGGGCACAGCAGGAACATGACAGCGTCCGCCTTTCGTTGACCGATGTGGCACTGGCGACATTCGACCCACCTTATTTTCTGGCCCTCTATCGTAGCCAGGTCACGGACATCTCAATGCCCGACGACGCGCCCTCCATCAGCACAGCCAAGGTGCTGAAGTGGATCATCGAGACACCCTGGTCAAGCGATTACAGTGCGGCACTCAACGATTTTCGGAACCGTCATGGTGAAACCTGTCGAGCGCTCTCACGACTGGGATTGCTGGACAGCCTGGCCCGCCAGTTCGCTCGGGGACGCATCAGCCGGGACGGCTATGTGCTGACACTGGACGCACTGGGGCTGAGTGCGTTTCCGGTTGATGCCGAGGCTTTGGCACACACCGGAAGAGGCGAAAAATCCGAAGTCAGAATGCTGTCTCTCGACGGCCAACGGGTGCCGGGTATTTTTCAGGTCAGATCGAAAACCACCTCTCACTGTTTTATTCATGTGCTGGGCGCCCAGCGCAATGCAGTCGAATACATCAGCGACGATCCACGCAGAATGCGCGACCGTCTGGTGGCCGCCATGAACGCTTCAGGGCTTTACGGCCCATTGCTGCATGCGCTCGAGCCAGACGCTGAAAGCGTGGCCGATGCACCGCTGATCGACGGGGATGTGTTTACCGAACTGACACGAGCACAGGCCTCTTTCGCCGACACCCTGCTCTGTGGCGACCACTACGACAGTATCGACTGGCTCAGGCCCATCACGCGCGGTCTCACCCTGGCCGGGGCGGTTGACCTCTGGCAGGCCGAACCCGAGCTGCTGGATCAGATTCCCGTCCCCGCCACAATGGCCGCCCAGATCATGGGGGTTTATCTGTATGAACATCATGGCCTGACGCTCAACCCTGATCATGTGTTCATCGCCTATCAGCGCGGCCGGCTGATCAGCCCGCTGGGCGGCCCACGCACACCGGCGACCTACACTCATTCTCCCGACGAAAAGCCGCTCAGCCTGAGTGAAGCGCTGATGAACAACTACCGGGTCGATTATCCGGCGGGCTACATTGATCACGACGGCAGCACAGCGGTCTTCCTCGACACCACTGGCCTGGGTAATAGCGCGCAAGGCCAGGTGCTGGCTATCGACCCGCAGGCACTCGAGGACTACATCAAGGCATTCGACTTCCTGAACTGGATGACGCGGCACTTAAACGACTTCTGGCACCAGCAGAAAACGGCCATCGAACAGGCCTTCAGATCGACCTTCGTCGCTCAGGCGTTGATCTGCCTGAAGCAGGGCAGCCTCACCCGGGACGGTTTTGACCGGGTGGTGCAAACCATTACAACGAACGCCGAGACCCACTGGCGGGCGCTGGGATTTTTCGTTCAGGGTTCACTGATCGACGGCATGGAGCACCAATACACCGGGCTGCTGATGCTGGATCAGCCGGCCAAGCCGACAGTGCTCTATCAGGCAGGCCATCAACGGGCATTCGTCGAGTTCGCCGACGCCCCGGCGCTCGAGCGCTACCTGAATCAGAACACCGCAGACCCCGAATGGCGACGTGCCGTTCTGCGTTACGTACCCGCTCGACATCATTCACGCCTGGAGTACCTGTTCAAGCTGTGGGGCGGGGCTCAGGCCCCGGATCAGCCTGTCTCCCTGCTGCGCCCCTGGACCGATGCGCTGTTCAACCCCGACACGCGACACGCCCTGCACCACTCGTTGTGCAAAAAAGAACTGGAAGGTTCGCCCTTTGTTTACCTGCATCAACTCCTGAAACAGAACACGCAGGATGACGCAGACGATCAACTCGTGACCTCGGCACACGTCTCGCTGGCCTACTGGACAGCCCGCCTGCAGCACCTGCAATCCCTGCTGATGCCCATGTCACTGCTGCTGACACCGGCCTTTATCGCCTCGCTGGCAGCAGAAATCGGCATCACGTCGTTGAGCATTGCGTCTGCACAGTTGCCGGGCAGCCGACAGACGGAAAAAAATCAGGCGCTGCTGTCCACCTTGTCGCTGGGCCTCATGCAACTCGGCCCGCAAACGCCAAGGCTGTTGCGCACATTCCGCAAGCTCGCCAAACCTGCCGTTCACAAAGCACGGGCCGCACTCAGGTCGCGTGCCGTGTCGCGAAGCATCACGCCCTTGCGTCTGGGGCCAATAAAGCCGCGCCAGACACGGCTTGAAAAGTTCTTTCACACCGACGCACTGCTCAAACGCTGGACCCTGAACGGCGGGGCTTTGCCGAACCTTGTACCGGTGCATGCCTGGAAACTGGGTCGACGGTTTTTACTGTGGACGTCTGACAGAGGTCAGGCACGGACGCTGGTGGTCAGCACCCACGGCTATTACACCCCGTGGACTGCCACCGTGAAAATCCCCAACGGCACCGAGCTTCGGACATACGCGCCTCATGGCTATGAATTGACGGACCCCGGCCTGCATCGTGTCGTCAACAAGAATGCCAGACCCTTCGCACTCTCCAGCACCGCTGCAAACACATTGATGCAACCGCCGCCGCTTGAACCGTTGCTCATCACGGACAAACTCATGGCCGGCACCTCGCTGCCAGGCCGGCTGAAGAACTACAATTTGTCCAAGTTCCAGACCACCCGTGACGAGCCTTATGACGAGATCGCCCGCGTGGTGCGAAACTCGAACGCCTCGCCGCTCCGAGGCTGGCTGCCACCGACGCCAATGGATGTATTGACGGTCCGCAAGCGTTTCGGCATGACGCCCCCGTCGTTGGCCGATCTGTTCAAAAGTCTGTCGGCGCAGGGCATCCATTACGACCGAATATTGCTGGTTCACTGCCGCTGTGCAGCGATATCGGCGGTATTGCGCCGCGCTCCGGTCTATCATGCTCCGACAGCCAGCCCCGCGATTAACCGACTGGCCTGAACCGATCATCGAACACGGCGCCTGACCCGCATGACAACAGCTCAGACCGATACCCTGCTATGCCCCGTGTGCGGCTTCAGCAATCAGTGCAGCCTGGCCGATCCACGCACAGTGGATCAGCCCTGCTGGTGCTTTTCCGAACGCATCGACCCGGCATTGCTTGCCGCACTGCCCGACGCGGTGCGCAACAAAGCCTGCCTGTGCCCGCGCTGCGCAGGGATCATGGACGCAACGCCTGATCAAGCGACCCGTCCGATCACAGAGTAAGATGCGCGTCTCATCTGCCATGCACCGCCATCCTCATGCGCCTTGATCGCTTCCTCAGCAACCTGCCCCGCTTCAATCGCAAGAGCGTACGTCTGGCGCTGGCCAGCGGCAGGGTGCAAGTGGACGGCCGTACCACCACGGACCCGCATCACGAAGTGCGGGAGTTCAGTTGCGTCGCGTTCGACACGGAAATTATCCAGGCAGGCAAAGCCGCGCGTTACTTCATGCTGCACAAGCCGCCCGGCTGTGTGAGCGCAACGGCCGATGCGCAGCACACGACCGTGCTTGATTGGCTGGACGAACCTGACAAACATGAACTGCATATCGCCGGTCGACTGGACTTCAACACCACCGGGCTGATGCTGATCACCAATGACGGGCAATGGTCGCGACGGCTGACTCAGCCACAAACCAAAATGCCCAAAATGTATTACGTCGAGACCGAACAACTTATCGACGAACGCTATGCGCTGACGTTTGCCGAAGGGCTGTACTTCTCGTTCGAGAACATCACCACGCAACCCGCGCAACTGACGGTGCTGGGGCCACGCAGCGCGCACTTGAGCATCATCGAAGGTCGTTACCATCAAGTGAAACGGATGTTCGGCCACTTCGACAACAAAGTGTTGCGGCTGCACCGGGAAAGCATCGGCGCGCTGGTCCTGGACCCGGCGCTGGCACCCGGCAGCTACCGTGCGCTGCATGCAGCGGAAATCGACCTGTTCTGACGCCCGTGACCGTCTGGCGGATTGAGAACACAAGGCACGAACGGCACTTGCGGGTTGCCGGATCGGCTGCTTGACTCAAAACGTCGGTCCTTATGCGGCCGCCAGCCAACACACTATTCCAAGAAAACTTTTGTCGCACACAGCCTCCGGCTCGCGACACATTGCCCGCCAATAACAATACCTGTCGAACAGCTTGTCGGATCGACCTGGGCCTTTAATCGGCTATCGCCTGCCTGTCACGAAACCCGTGCAACGTCGTTTGCACGCATACCTGTTTACGCCAGGAGTTACACCTATGTCGCCAGAAAAAGCAGTGCTGGACATACAAGGACAGTTTCGGGTTTACACCGAGTTCTATCGCACCGACCCCGCCGCAAAGACCATCATTCTGGTCAACGGCTCACTGGCCACCACCGCCTCATTTGCCCAGACCGTTCGCAGCCTTCACCCGACGTTCAACGTGGTGCTTTACGACCAGCCCTATTCAGGCCAATCCAAGCCCCACAACCTGCATGGCGCGCCGCTGACGCGAGAAGAGGAAGGCCAGCTTCTGCTGGAACTGATTGACCACTTCAACGCCGAGCACGTGTTGTCCTTTTCCTGGGGCGGCGCAGCCACGCTGGTGGCGCTGGCACATCAACCAAGACGTATCGAAAGCGCGGTCATCAGCTCGTTTTCCCCGGTCATCAACGACCCCATGCGCAACTACCTGGATCAAGGCCTCACCCACTTGAGGGCACACAGCCGCTACGACATGGGGCACCTGATCAACAACACCCTCGGCAAACACCTGCCGTCGCTGTTCAAGCGCTTCAACTATCGCCACGTCAGCAGCCTTGACGGTCATGAGTATGACCAGATGCACTATCACTTCAGCCAGGTTCTGGAACTTGATCCAGACAACTACCTGACCGCAGGCCAACGCATCAAGGCACCGGTGCTGTTCATCAACGGCGTCTGGGACGAATACACCTCCGCGAACGACGCCGCACAGTTCTCCAGGTACCTGCAACAGTGCAGCTTCGCCACCATCCCGGCCGCGGGCCACTTTCTGGACATGGAGCATAAAGCAGCCTGCAGTGACTCGAAGCAAGTGCTGATGGATTTCCTGAAACCGGGAGAGCCCGAATACAGCCTCTACAAACGGGTTCACGAGCATCGTGCTTTCGCGTTCTGAAACCACAGAAGAACCACCGCCGGGGCATGAACGTCAGGGTCTGGCGGGTGGTTTTTTTGAAACAATCACGGGGAAAAGCGCTGCGGGAAGAAATTAGCGCTTCAAATCAAGGCAGGGTTCTGGTACAAAGTCAGCCGCTCAAAGCAGGTCCCAGAGCGGGTATAGTTTAGTGGTAAAACGAAAGCTTCCCAAGCTTTAGTTGAGGGTTCTTATTGGACACGCCGCTTTGGTGCATGGTAGAAACGCGTAATGCGGGTATAGTTTAGTGGTAAAATGAAAGCTTCCCAAGCTTTAGTTGAGGGTTCGATTCCCTCTACCCGCTCCACCTTCTAGCCAATGATTCCGGGCGTTCCAGGCAGTTTTTCCCTACCGCCTAGGCCTGTCGAGACCTCCTCGCAGCGCCCCCATCAGCCTCCCCAAAAAGCCCCGAAAATTTGGTGCACCGTCGATTCCCCCAGTACGGCGTCTTACCTGACCCACTTCCGCCTCAGCTCACTCAATAAAACCCTAAAGTCTGATCCGCCGACATACCTCCTGAGCTTGAACGGTGCACACCTATCTGTGCCTGAAAACCAAGCCACCACCATCGTTTCTTTCTCCATAAGCCAAGCATTCGCAATGCCAAACCTGCCAAGGCGTTGGCGGCGCTTTCAGATGGCGATACGATCAACGTCGAGCGCACTATTGAAGCGCTCAAGTGAGGTTGATTGCTCTCGTCCCCCCTCGTCAATAGGCCGATCAGGTGATTCAGGAAGGTTGCACAGGATGGCGAAGAAACCCAAATTCTACGCAGTCGTCAAAGGACGGAAACTAGGGATCTTCAATACCTGGGACGGTGGAGCTCGCTTGTCGATTGAGCGGTTTCCGGAAGCGAAGCACCAGTCGTTCGCCACGCTCGAACTCGCTGTCGAGTGGTATCGCCAACACAGCCCTACACCTGGTTCAAACCACTCCCCGGTCACCCATTTCAGCACTGAAGGCTTTGAGAAACAGCCGACAGCCGTGCCACGGCAGACGGCGTTGGACGGTATCGGTGCAAAGCGATATGTCATTTACTTGATCATCGATCCTGACACCGAAGAGCCTTTCTACGTCGGACTTACAACCGATCTCGAAAGGCGAAAGCAAGCCCACCTCGGACGCGCTCGACACAATACCAAGCGGGCGGCAGCCAAAATCGCTGAGATCCTCGATGCCGGCATGTCCCCCATTTTCAAAGTCGTAGAATCCTGTGATTCGGAAGAACACGCGTTGGCTGCAGAAACGCGGTGGGTCGAGCAATGCACGGGCCTAAGTTACATCGTCCGGAATCGCTGGAGGGAACACCAAGATATCCAGGCGGTTCTGTTGAAGCCGAAGCTGGACTTGAACCAGATCATCGGTGACGGCCCCGTTTTACTCGGCCCTTACCCTTACGAGTCCCGATTCGAACTTAAGAAGAGACTGAGCACTTTCTTGATGAAGTTCTCATCAGGCGTGATCGACCATCCAATGGCTATGGAAAAGCTCAAGCTGATCTGGTCGACCACCAGCCATACCGGGAAAGTGAGCGAATTTCGCATTGTGAGCGGTTCGTCCAGTCATCAGCTGGAAGCAGTGCTCGTGTCAGGAAGTACAGTGGCCTTCGACTACGGTCGCGCGATTGACCGCCTTCCTTGAGCCCTGGGCAATACCAAGCAGCCGGGCCACCAGGCCACCAGCATTTTAGGGCCGAACGAGCAGCCAAAGCGCGCAGATGATTTACAGCGCCAAAAGCGTCTAGTAATACAAATGCCTTGTAGCGCGGGGCATCAGTCGAGGCATCCCACGAGTATCCCTGCCACCTCGATACGGTTCCGAGTTTTCGGGGACAGTGATTAGCCCGCTGACGAGCTCAATCAGACACGAGCCTGGAAGGCAAATTTTTGAGCAATGTACTTCGCCGAACTCTCTATATACGGAAACACCGTACTCTCATTGATGTTCAGGCGATCCAACTCCTTCAACACATTCCTCTTGTTCGTTATCGCTATGCGATGAAGCGTAATATCTTCCGTACCCTCTTCATCCAGCACCGCTTCATCCCCGAACAGCAGAAACGCGCCGGACTGAAATGAGATCCTGCTGTTGGTGTGCTTTCCTTTCACACACAGAACGGATCGAAGATGCTCAGGCTCCAGCCTGGGCTCAAAGAATGGCTTTTCCTCTTTGATGAAATGAAGCAACTGCCGTAGTGGCCGCTGACTATTGAAATCTTCCAGGCCGGCAGCATCGAATGAGATAGAGTCTCTGACGCTCTTGGACAGACGGGAGAGGTTAGCAATACAGCTTGCAGTATCTGAATCAAAGTATTTGATATGATCGGCGTCCATAGAGAGGACTATGACCTCTCCGTCTTCATCGAGGTTACTCTTGCAGCAAAAGTACAAGCCGATCAACGGGTTCGATGTGATATCGAGCAGTCTCGTTGGCAACGAGTAATGCTGCATGCGTACGAGGCGATCGAGCGTATAAATATCTCCGCTGAAATCCACTGAATTGGAAACCAGAAGCTCCCGGTACATCCGATCTTCAGTGTCCCGGTGAACAAAATTCCCGTGTGGATCTTTGCGAAATATTGATGGTTCCAACCGATATTTTTTGCTATTGGAGTGGCCCCGATAAAAAACCTCACGCCCACCATGATTGAGTTGAAATACCTGCTCAATAAAAGCTCCGACGCTGTCAGCATGGATCTGGGGTGGCGTGGTCGCGGGCAGGTCTTCCTTCGTCACCTTGGAGCGGATCAACCCGTCAGGTACTAGCTGGGCTTGATGGAGGACGTCCAGCAGATCCTCGTCCTTAACTGCCCAGTGCGTCCGATTGATTTCCCAATCGCGGATATCGAGAGCCGCTTGCAGAGGCTTGATCTGCGCGAATTCAATGGGGCCAATACGATCGTCGATGGTTGGTCGAATGAGCAAAGTCTTGCCGTTGTTGCGAAGTTTTACCTCCAACCTCCCCACTCTCAGGGATTGACGGGTGCCTTCATAAGCGAATAAGCACGGAAGCTCCATCAGCGCCGCAAGCTGAGGCTCTTTCAGTTCCTTAAAGCTCGCAGCGATGTCATCGCTTGTGTACTCCAGGAAGCGACTCTTATCGTATTCATAACCAGGCTGATCCCACGCACCATCCTGAGAAGTCACAAGAAAATTATACATTCGAATTTAGATCTTCCTGGCAAGGTTAGTGACAATGTAGCAACTGATAGAGGAGTCCAGCTCAAATTTCTATGTGGCGTTTCTGACAGCGCCTAGCTTTTTGCGGCCAAGCTGTTCACACCTCTGCTGGCGGGCCAGTTCGGGTGATTAGCTCATCATCTTGTCATAGTGCTCCTCAAACCCTGTTCTCACGAACACCTGTCTGAACCGCTCGACGTAATGCGCCGGCTCAATCTCACCAAAATCCGTGAGATTGACCGCATCGGCATGGGACTCGCGGTTGACGTATCGATATAGGGCCTTGAAATCTGCATCCTCATCGGCGAGTGTCGCCAGTGCCGCCTGCAGCTCATTCTGGCGATGTACGAAGGTGAAATAGTACTCCAGGATATTTCGCATCATGTTCGGAATGACGGTAGCGGAGGTACGCCCTGCCTGGGCGTCCTTGATGCCCTGCCAAAATGATTGGTAGTCATTCTGTACGTCATTGGCCTTCATCGGAGTGATGACGCTGTGTGCCGCCTTGGTGATCCGGAACAACGAGAACTCATCTGATTTTTTGAAATGCTTGAGCATCTCGTGAAAGAAGAACAGGTTGTGCGTCAGGATGAAGACCTGCTTGAAGCGCTCTTTCGGGCTGAGTACTCGCCGGTGGATCATGGAGGCGATGTCGTAAATGTAGTTATGAGAAAGGCTTGATATGGGATCGTCGATGACGATGATACGCTCGCTTTTCAGCTTGGAACCGTTTTCATCGAGCTCGCCGTTACAGACTTCAAGAAAGTATAGGAAGGAGATCAACGTCTTCTCACCCTCGCTGAGCGTCTTGAACACGCCGGCCTGCTGGTCGGGCCTTTGCAGCTTGTAACGAGGAAGCTCACCCTCCTCTCTGACAACCAGAAAGCCCTTGAGCCCTAGCACAGCCAACGACGTGTTGATGCTGTCGATGGACTGGTCGATGTTCGTGATCTTGGCTTTGCTCAGAGCAATAGCATCCCGGTGAACCTGAGCCTTTATGCGGATCTCGTCAGCCAGCTTTCGCTTCTCCTCCTTTTTAACACCAAGCTCGCTATGTACCTTTCTCGCGGACGTGATGACCGTGTCGCAGCTCGCTCGAAAGCAGTTCCAGAAACGCGTTTTGATGTTCTCCAGGTGGGTTTTCTTGTCTTTTACCTTGAGGTTGAAGGCATCAATCTTCTGCTGATCTTCCGCGATCAAGGCGTTGATTCCGCTGAGCAGAGCCTCGGTCGACTCCAGCGTGATAACCATCGATGGACTCGCCAATTTGGCAGCCAGCTCTTGAATGTTTTGGGTGAATAATGCGTCCAACCTTGCCAGAAGTGCCTGGTACTCAGGAGCCCGATACTCCGCACGCTGGGACTGGCCTTTCAATCGAGCGACACCGCCGTCGTATCGGTTTTTCAGAGCTTTCAGCTGAGAGACCCGCTGCTCGTACGTTTTGTCGAACACCTTCCGGATTTCATCGTAGAAACCAGCTGCCAGGGTTTGCTGGCAAAACGGACACTGCTCGCGTTCGTGAAACTCAAGGGCATGCTTGACCCAGTCCGAGTTACCCAGATCAGTAATCAACGCGGAAAGGTACGAGTCGCCGGATCCGGAAATGACTTCGGAAAGCAGGGGGCTGGTTTCAACCTCGCTTTCTGCAAATCTGAGAGTAGGTATCGCAGGGAGCTCGGTATCTCCCGCAGACTGCAACTGCTCCGCCTCAGTTGCCAACGCGGTGAAATCCTCACTCGATGTCACAAGCGCAATATCACGTAGTTTGTCGCCGAGGCGCTCTTTGGTATTGGGCCCAACGAGGCAATACCGGAGAGGGCCGGTTTCGAAAGGTTTTTTTAGGGCCCATAGCTGATCCAGCATGTCCGCTTTTTTGGCTTTCTGAGAGTCGCCAAAAGCGTTCCCTGCCGCCACCTCGGCCTGATGTTCAGTCAACACCTGTTTGAGGGCCAGCTCGGCAGCCTCCAGCTCTTTCTCTGCCTCGATATTGCCTTCATTGAGCGTGAAGATGCCGGCCTGCGAACTGGCCTGGAAGTTGGCCTCCATGAAGGTATGGTTGTACACCAACACCTCACGCTCCGCTAAAGCAGGCTGAGTCTGGCATTGGTGATACAGCAAATCAGCAGGGTCTTGGAGGTAGTTCCCAATGGTGGTTTTGCCCGTGCCATTGTGCCCATAGAACATGTTCACTTTCGTGAGTGGGCCGACCTGGGAGTTGAGCTCGGGCGAGTAGCTCGATACGCCGCGCAGTATGAGATTCTTGATCACGTCGCTGTCCTTAGCTGCCAGAAACTAACACGTCCGTATCCTATTACTGACACGCCCAAGAGGAAAGACCGCCTTCCTGGCCTCACGCCAAAGCCACTACTGCAAGTAAATGCCTCCCCGTTGCCACAGCATCAGCGCAGTGTCAGATCGGGAGGTTGATGAAGCTTTAGCAGCGTGATACCGTCGAGCTTCGATTTATCTGAATCGAGCGGTCGGTCAGCAAAGCCTTTGCGCATCAGGTGTTTCTCCCTTCTTTTCGCACGCACTTCGACGATAGTCAGCGGAAAGCCGACACCCTGACGTATTGGAGAATTGCCATGCGCCTTCCGATCTATGCCCAAGATTTGCTGCCCAATGCAGCCTTCAAGAAGCTCGCCAAAAGCCTCAAAAACAGGTGGCCAGTCCAGCCCTCTATCCAGCAAACGCTAGCCAACGAAATCCTTTCTAAAGGCTTGGGGTATCTGGACTATTACGAGCTCAGAAGTTCGTCCCTAAACTGCCCTCCTGAAACGCCGACACCTTCCGAAAGAGACGCGCGCGCCGGGATTGTGGCTGCACTTGCTTCTGCTCTCCAATCCGCCAATGAGATATCCGTCACTCTTAGCCGCCTGGAAGCTTTCGTAGAAACACTTCCGTTGACAGCCTTGACCGCCTTCAAAATGGCGGCTTCAAGCGCCACATCATCGCTAATCACCAAGCCGTTAACGCTCGACCCGACACCAGGTCAAGTCTGCCCAGTGAATCTTACCTGCCCTGCAAAGACAACTCCGATGTACACAGATCCAATGATAAGAACGGAAATACCCACCCCTTTCGGGCGTCCCGAGAACTCGATTAGCCAGAAGGAGATTGAGGCACTCAGGCAGGTTGTCAAACGCACAAGTAGTCTGCGCGACCATAGTATTTTTCTTCTGTTGGAGTCTGGGCTGCGAGCAAATGAAATCCTCAGCAGTGAGGTACCCCATGTCCGCAATTTTGAACCCAGCTCGTAGAAGCTGCCTTGGCCGAACGGCGCAGCGTGCGACAACTGCTTGAGCATGAGAGTCGCTTCGTCCTTGGAAAGTATCTCGGCGATGCCCAGACGGCCCAGCTGCAATTCGCGTGGGAAGACTACATGGCCTTCCAGGCATCGGTGTTCGAAGTGATGCGTCAAGGATTTCTTCAGGCCACTGCAGAGCGGATGATGATAACTCTGCCGGTGGACGCCAGTGCCCTCCTGGCCACCCCCCTCGTGGCACTGCCGTTTCTTGAGGCCGATGACGTTTCAGCGGTGCTATCCGGCTTCGAGCAGAATCCGGGCTTAGAGCATGCCGTAAGGCTGCTGCGGTATCTGGAAGCGCTGTCTCTGGCAGGCAATACCGTTGTTGAGGTCGCTTCAATTTATGGGGGTGGTAATGTTGACGGGGGTGGGGTTGCTGGGCGTCTTAGGGCTGGAGGGAGGTTGGATGAAGTGCTTGAGGCCGTTCGCGAATGTGAGCGCCATGGCTGGGTCGTCGCGACGGATGGTCTGATTCAACTCCAAAGTAACTATTGCCTGCAGAACGCGGTACGTCACCATCTGACCAGGATATGCGGCCCTTTTCACCCAGCCTACAGCCAGCTTGAGATTGAACATGCTTTCAGCCGCCTGAGTGCATTCACTCCAGATCTCTTTGCTCACGACATGCTCGACGAAGTTTCACTGGCCCTTAACTCGCGAGTGGTGCTTGTGCGTTATGACGATATCAAGGCAGCCTTCGAATTCACCCAACAGTACTGTGCTGTCTCTGAGCTCCTGACGAACACCGTTCCGACATCAGTGACAGCTGCCAGAGCCAGGTGTGTAACTTATGAGGATGAATTGGGTGTTACCCATGTTCCGTTTTACGAAATCACCGACGGCGCCCACGGGCAGGCGGTCGTTATCCACCAGTTCAATCAACTGCCTTTGTTTGAGATATTTCAACTGTTGGCAAAGCTGGGAAATTTAGTAAATCTGGTTGCTCTGATCGATACCACCCTGCCGGCTAGTGCTGCCGTTGAGCAGATGTCTCGTTACTTCCCAACAGCCGATGTCCGAGTGCGCCAACAAGGTGCGTTGCCGATCCAGCGTTGCTGTCAGGAGCTTTCCGAGATTGAGGCGCGGATCGATGTAGAGGATGTTCAGCGCATTGCAGTGATATGTGACTGTCCAGATATTTCGCTATTGCTTAACCGGCGGTACAGCTCGATTCCAGCAGATACGAAAGTGCCAAAAAAGGGGGATCTGATTCGGCTCTCACCACGTGGACTCCGGCACCAGGATGACGCCCTGATTCGCGTTATGAATGTCAAGCCAAGTGAGCTTTTTGTATTACAGTCGCAGACATATCGGACGATCAAAGCCGACGAGTTTGCAAGGTACTCGTGGGCTGCGGGGTTTGCACTGAGCCCCCATGAAGCGCTCGGCGTCGCCCTCCCACCAGTGTTGATCTTCACCTCCGTCAAGCACGGGGTAGGCGAAACGGTAGCGGGGCCAGCGTTCGTCAGAAACTTGCAAGCGCAAGGAGTTCGTGTGATTGAACATTGTGTGTATGAGATTGAGGGGTATCCGAGGGTTGCGAGCGCTGGGACTTTGCAGCGGATCGTGCCGCTGGTTGAATGACACCTTTGAGTAGAGGCTTACCACACTGAGGCAAAACACCTCGTACCTGGCTGAGTTCAACTATGGCTTCCAAGTTACCGGCTGGCTCAACGTGATGCCGTGAATTCCATACACAGAACCAATACCGCCCCACAACAGCTCATCAGTAAGAGCGGCGACCTTCAATTTCTTTCGCAGCACCAGCTCGTTTCATCTCTTTATAAATTGCCCACCGCAGGCTCAGCTTATTCGTTCTAGACTTGAGAAAAAAACTAAGCGGAGATGGAGAGTTCTCGATCACAGCATTGTAGTCAGAGGCTAATAGCAAAATATCCGCATCCGGATAGCCTCTCAGAGCAGAGATCTCTACTCTATGAAATATTTCATCTAAAGAAGTTGCTGATTTTTTATATGCGAAATACAACCCAAGCATATCGGACGAAATAAAGAACAACATTACAGCAATGAGAGCCCTATTAAATGCTATCAGGTCATTAGGAGGGGCAAGCACGATAGCAGCGATACTCCCTACAAAGGAGCACAATAAAGAGCCCCACAGAAATTTACTCATCAATCCGGCACTGGCATGATGGAGATCACCAGTCCAAAATGCAGACTCCTCAATAATCTCTGCCAACCTTTGATAGCCTGGAAATTCACGACTGGCGAAACGACTTTCCTCTAAGTTCCAGTCAGCACCTGATAGCGGAAGAATAAACTTTCTAAGAATTCGCTGCTGTTCTTCTAGAGATGGTTTTTTGCCTAAGCCACTCATAAATAATACTACTCGCCGGGCTTGATCTCCCGCTGCACGATGCTTTTGTTGAGACTGGCTTAGCATTAACCATGCAGCCAGAAACCCAAATCCCATGAGTGCTATTAACAAAAGCAGCCAGCCTTGATCAACATACACTGAGAATGCTGCAGTAAGAGCCATAGACAACTGTAGCCACATCATAGATCTACCGTAGCGATCGGCCTTGTCGAGCTCTAAGTTTTGGTGTGTAAGTAGTTTATTTATGCTAAACTTAGGTGCTAGTTTTTTCAATGCTTTTTCGATAAACTCCTTTTTACCCAGAGCATAGGAATCAATATCATTTTTATAAATTTTGGCCAAACCTTCCTTGAGCCTCGCGTAATCGCAAGCGAGTTTATCGTTTATACGCAACTCATCTCTAAAATTTATCATATCATTCTCCCAGGTACTTTGGGGCTTGCAAATATGAATATGATAACCAATGCTATCAGGGGACGAATAGTTAACTAAAAAATAACGCGGGGTATCCAAATCACTCTCTCCGACTTGGTAACCTAGATCTCGAATATTATTCACTACGTCTCCAGACGCTTTCCAGTCCTGTAGAGATATTAAAATATCAATTATAGGTTTTGCGGACAGCCCAGGTACTGATGTTGATCCTACATGATGAATGAAAAACGAGAGATCATGCAATCTGTCCCTTATTACTTGAGCCTCCTTAGCAAAAGCTTTTCCCCAATCAACTGAATGCTCGCTAATCTCTACACTTTTCATTTTATTTACTTGCATAATCGAAAGGTACGCACCTAGTTAAAGCTAGCCTGCGCGGATCTTCAAGCGCAGAGTCAACTCTAATCCCAAATGCTAACATAGTAGCCCAAAGCCACCCTTGAGTCTATTTTAAGGGGATTAATGTATCGAAAGGCGACACTTAGGTCAGGGTACGGCATAGCCAATATACTTTTCATAAAGCGGCGGCCTACAGGGGGGAGGCGTTACCAGATCGGTCGACCAACCATCTCTGGCAAAAACCAGATTTCACTCCACGCAAAAATTTTTTGTTGTTCGAAACGAATCCGGCTTCTTTCAAATGAGCTCAGTGTGCATTCAAGTCGAATCTGCGCGCATTGAGGCAGAATCCGTCTCTACTGTCGGAATCGGAACGAATTCAGCTGAGAAACTCTTGAATTGGTGACCTAAAAACCCCAGCACCTTCTGCAGGTTCGCAAGCCCCTCATCTGAGAAAATGACGCCAGCCGGATCGCCCTTATAGTAATGCTCGGCCAAGAGGAGGCCGTATTGGCTCTTCGATGGACGCGAGCTTATATTCAGGCTGCGCTTGGCAATCTCTTGGCTTTCATTGCCCAATACGCCTTCCAGAGCCTTGCTAGCAAATCCCGGATCAATGTCTGCGTAGGTAATAACAACCTGGTCTGACAGTACCCATTGTTCACGATACCGATCACGCGCCTGACGACCTTCCAGATCATCATCAAGTAGGACGATAAAATGTTCTCCGCGCCCCAACAGCAAGCTGATCAAGGGGCCCGCGGCGCTCGACCCAACGCCTGGGATGATGTTGAATTCCAGATCGCTGCTCAAGGTTAACGACGCGGCCTTGAGGGCATAGTAATCAGATATGCCTTCAACAATGAGGCAAGGTTTGTCGCCCACGATCTCTGGCACCACGTATTGCAGACGATCAATGACGGGCTGGAAGTAGTGATGTCGGGTGCCCTGCATCGCGAGGAATTGCTTGTACTTAACGGCGTTGATTTCCGCCGGCAGGAACTCCAGCTCATATCCGTCAGAATCGTCGCTACGAGCGGCTCGGTTTTCGATGATGTAGGCGCTGGATAGCCAACGCGGATCGACCATGTGATGGCTGTGCGTTGAGTAGATGATCTTGTCGCCGGCACTCGTCATTAGCGCAAAATAGCTCAGTAATTCCACCTGGGCGCGGGAATGGAGGTTGGCTGCTGGCTCGTCAAAGGCGTAGATCATCTGGCGCTTATCATCCGCTGACTTGAACCTCGTCAACAGCAAAAATGTGAAGAACCAACGAAAGCCAACAGAACGTTCGCTGATCTGGTAGTCGGAATCACCACTGCTGACCATAAAGCTGACCATGACCGAAGGCTTTTCACCATCGGAAATCGACCATTTCAATTCAATTCTCTTGGCGGTGGTATCTCGTGAAAACACACGCCTCCAACCGCCGATGACCTCAGTGGAGAGCACGCCCGACATTCGTTTGAAAACCGCGTCAACTCGGCTCCCCTCCTCGCTTCGGCGAAAGTCCTCAATCCAATTTCCCTTGGCCTGATCTCGAAACTGCCTCAAGACCTTGTTGACGTTCTCTTCGACGTCATAGCCCGCGAACCGGATGATTCGTTCTACGATCTCGCGATAATGCCGTGTTTCGTACTTCTCGCCAGGGCGATGAACCAGCAAAATTTCCTCTGGGACGTGGATCAGGAAGGTGGGGAAGTAAGCCACCGTTGGGATCTTGCTCGCGATCAAGTCGGCGGCTATTACCCAGAGGTTCTCTGATACTGAGTCTGGCTGGGCATAGATCTCATAATCCGGAGTGCCCGGCAGTCTTGTTTTGAGATCAAACCCCAAGCTTCCGCTGCTCGACTGCGCCTCGCTGTTCTTAAAACGAATCGCCTTAATGATTTTGAACGGTGCTGACAAAGCCGCCGTATCCACCTCCACACCCAGGCTTTCTCCAGTGGCGGAGATCTCTTCGACCTCAGATGTGTCGAGCACGACAGTGGCAGCGATCGAGACTTCCCCAGTGAATCCCCCTTTTTGGCTCACGGGAATGAATGAAAACTCATCCTTATTCTCAGGGCTAAAAAAATAAAGGCTGGAGACAGATCTATCGCTGCTCACGAATTGTGAGATAGCTTCAAGGATGGTGGTCTTTCCACTCTCATTTAGTCCAATCAGCGTAACGACCGGACTATCGATCCTCCCTGCAAGCTCGATCTTAGTTTTGACAATACCTTTGTAATTCTCAATTTCAAAATCCAGGATCTTCGACATCAGCACACACTACCCTGTGTAAGCACGAATCTGAGCTAAACCGGGGTGTTGATCAAGCCGGCGAGCTGGCGCCCTGTCGGAGTTTCCAGGCCATTTTCAACTATTGGCAAATTGGATCCGAGAGGGGTAAAGTGCCAGCACTCTAGCATCAAGCGGGAAGCTGTCAACAGAATGAGCTAGAACGCGAAGCAAGCACTGCGCTGGTTCACATAGGGATGGTGGGGAACGGAATGTCAGGTACAGATGGGAAGCTTTTTCGCGATTACACCTCGGGAAGTCCGACTGAAACAGCATGCGACATGCTGTATCTGCAGACCCAGCTTGCATCTCCTAAACCAGATGTTGTCGATCAGATAAACATTGATGACGTTTTGGATATTGGCCTGAGCAACCTGAATGGCCAGCTCGTTGCCGTCGCGCTATGGCAAGGCCAAGTTGCGGGCGGCATTGCGTCTCCGAGAGTACTTCGGCTCATCGCATGCATCGAAAGCGGTACCAGTTATAGAGCGGCTGTAGTCGACAAAAACGGGGCTCAAGTTGTCCTGAGAATTTCACCGATCAAGGAGGGCTGATCGTGATCACGATAGCAGGTGGAATCTACTATGAGCAGTGCATGCATCCCATGTGGCAAGAGTTGTTTGGTTCGGGTGGCAGGGCTGCTACTGCGATAGCTCGGCTGGGCGGTATGGCAAAATTACACACATATGCCGATGAAACTGCGAAGGCGATTTTCCTCCAGCGAGCCGCGCTCGAAGGATTTGAGATGGATGTGATGGCGACCAAAGAAAGCCCTCATTTCCGCTATACCCATGGCCTTAGCAAACCGGCAATCTACCCGATCCCTGAAACTATGCCACCGCTGAGCGTGAACGCTGACAAGGTGGTTCGCTTTGGCTATTTGGAAGGTGATTGCATTGTCCATGCTGAAAGCGCGGTTTACGACCCACAAACTTCGAAGGATCCGCTACCTTTCAATCATAACGGCTCAAGCGCTAAGCACCTTGCTCTGATCCTTAACAGAAGCGAAGCAGAAGCTTTGCATGGCAGTACAGAGCTCAGTTCAGCTGACATGGCTGCTGCCTTGGCGCGATCGCAGCAAGCCGAAATTGTCATCATAAAAATGGGCCCACTGGGTGCGCTGTTACATCATGACGACCAAACGCACCTCATCCCGCCTTTCGTCACACCGCACGTATGGAAGATTGGATCTGGGGATGTGTTCGTTGCAAGCTTCGCTTTTTTCTGGCTGGAGCAAGAACTCTCCCCCTTGGACGCAGCAACTCAAGCGTCTCGCGCTACCGCTTATTACTGCAAGACCATGGGCTTTGGCTCTCAAGTAGAACTCGCTCGCTATGCTCCTGCACCTGCCGTTTTCAAGCAGACCTCGAAGCCAGCACCACTGGTTTACTTGGCAGGCCCGTTCTTCTCGTTGGCACAGATGTGGCTGGTTGAGGAAGCGCGAGGTCTACTTCTCGATATGGGCCTGCGAGTGTTTTCTCCCGTGCATGATGTTGGACTGGGGCGAGCCGAAGAGGTCGTCCAGAAGGATATCGATGCGATCCATGCCTGCGATCTGATGCTTGCCATAGGGGACGGCCTAGACGCTGGGACGATATACGAGATCGGCTATGCTCGCGCCCTGAAGAAGCCGGTAGTGGTGTATGTGGAAAATGAGTCTGAGGAAAGCCAGAAGATGATGGAGGGGAGTGACTGCGTCATGTCGAATGATTTCGTCACCGCGATCTACCAAACATTCTGGCAAACGACCGAGCTATGAAACGAGCCCTTCTGCTATCAGGTGGCATGGACTCCCTCGCCATCGCCTGGTGGCTACACCCAGAAGTCGGCATCACCCTGAATTACGGCCAACTCGCAGCAGAAGCAGAAATCTCAGCTTCTTCAGCGATCTGTAAGCAGCTCCAGATTGAGCACCATGTCATTTCCATTGATTGCCGCTCCGTGGGCTCTGGTGACATGGCGGGAGGTCGGGCGGATGCTCATGCGCCGGCAAGTGATTGGTGGCCGTATCGAAACCAGATGCTCGTCACCTTGGCGTCGATGAAAGCTATCAGTCTGGGCGTCAAAACGCTCTATCTGGGAACGGTGAAATCTGACGGATCGCACCGCGACGGTACACCTGAATTTGTCGAGGCTATCAATCAGCTCATGGTTATTCAGGAGGGTGAAATGACGGTTGAAGCACCGGCCATTGGATTAAGTACCACTGAGCTAGTGCGGGTCGCCGGCGTGCCATCTTCCGTACTGGCTTGGGCTCACAGTTGCCATAAATCCAACGTGGCATGCGGCAACTGTCGAGGCTGCAACAAGTACTTTGAAGTCTGGCACGAGCTGGAACATGAGCAAGATCATTCTTGATAGCCCCATCGTCAGTGCAGTCCCAGGCTATTACGAACCCTTCGTATGGACTGAGGCCCAGTTTCATCCACTTAAGCAACCAGTAGCCCGAGCCGATGCAGGGCTTCTCCACTTGCTTGAACGCAGACGGTCGAAGCGCTCGTTCAACGCATTGAGCAAAACAGAGCTTAGTGAACTGCTATGGCGCTGTGCGCGTACGCAGGCAGTTGCTGACTCCGAATACGGGTTCGAGCTGGAACGTCGCCCTGCTTTGTCCGCAGGCGCCATTCATCCCATCCACATCCTGGTCGATCACCATGCGACGGGCAGCTGGCAACGCTATGACAGCCGCCGCCACGGATTTCATGACATCCCAGGTTCGTCTGAGCTCTTCGCGAAGATGAATCAGCAGTGCGAGGCCACATTGGCCATCGGGGAAGGCACACGGTTGTTATTGGTCGCAGAGCCGGGCAAGACGTTTGCGAAATACCAACAAGGTGAGAGCCTGATCTGGCGTGATGCAGGTGTGTTACTGGCGATCATGGCAATGGTTGCTGAGGCTCTCGGCTGCACCTTTTGCCCGCTGGGTGTCACGGGAGAGCCGTGGGCCAGCCAGCTGGCACCCATTGGAATTCTCAGCGGAGTAGGAGTCGCCTTGATCGGTGGATCAGACAAGCCCGATTAAGCGGCTTTCTTCCCAGTGTGCCCCATCAGGCCATGCACGAGATCTGTAGCCGACATCATCTGGTACCACATCAGGGCGTCGAGTTTTGATGGCCGAACGCCGATGGCATTACTCAGGGCAAGAAACTCCTGCTCCAGTTTGAGGTAGTGACGCTCTACAGTCAGGCCTACGGAGAAGAATCCAGCTAGCGCGCCAGCTCTGAGAATATGGATGTCGAGAATGGCCACGTCATCGGCATCCAGCCAGTTTCGCGCAATCCACGACGCCGTTTTGTATCCGATGCCTGGCAGCCTGAGCAGCCAGTCCCTAAGTGCTCTACCAGAGTGAGTAGGGATATTGCCTCCCTCCAGTGAGACCAGGGCCGCATGCAGATACCGTGCTTTCTGTTTTGCAAACCGATAGCGAATGGCCCGGCTACCAACACTCAAGGGCGCGCTCAGCCACTCCAGAATCTGAGTCTCAGACGGAGCACTACCTTCGAAGACCCCGAGAGCCCGAAGATGAGCAAACGCCGCAAGCCCCACCTGTGACGGAATACCGTGACCACCTAGAAGGCACGCCCCCACCTCTTCCACGAGCGAATCACCGAGGTGGTAGTTGAGTGGCTCGGGCTCTTGATCATTCGCCCACGCTTGATAAGCCCAGTATGCGGGAGAGGGAAAAGCCTCAATTAAGCCCCACGTTACACCAGGCAAGACTTCACTTTGAGCGTCAGGGAACTCCCGGCTGTAAATTTGAGAATCTATGAAAACCACGCCGCTCTGCATCACACGGCCTCCTGGGTGGAGCCATAGGCCTGCGAAATCCAGCGCATGAAGTCGTTGCGCTCAAGAGGATCCATAGCTCTTACACGGTCACGAAGGCGCGCCTGGCGTCGGGCAATGGTCTGACGTTCACGGAACGTGTCGCCCAAGTAACGACTGTCGTGCAGTTCTTCAGGGGCAGCGTAGTTCATCCATACGCATTCTTCCCTGAGATCGACGTGCGTTTTGGCCATGAATGTAACCTTCCTCCATCCGTGGAGCACCTCGTTGTACAGCAGGCTGTCGTACCCGGAAATCATGACCTTACATGGCACGCTGCGCAGTGTTTGGAGCAGCGACTCGTGCTGGGTCTGGTCATACTCGAATCGATAGATTTTGGGACGACGTCGTGTTTGAGTTAGGTACGGTGGATCAGCATAGATCAGCTCATTCCCTTGGTAAGGGAATGAGCTTAGATAACTCGTAGCATCGTCCTGTACGAGCTCCAGACGATCTCGGGCTTGGCTAGACCAAGCCCCCTGAACGGCAGGATCAAGGTCAATCCCAATGTTGCGAGCTGCAGGTTTCTTGTGGCGCATGACCGCGCCCGCACCTAGGTGCGATTCGATGTACGTCTGATGCGGGGGCATCAAATTAATCAAGCGCTGGTAGCACTTGCCCTTCCCACCTGGATATTTCATGGGACAATCATCGTCAGATGTGACGATGATGTCAATGCGCCTAAACCAAGATGGCAACCTCTGAGCTTGGAAACCATCGGCAAAACTCATTGATCTACGACCGCATACGAACTCTCCAATCACCCATCGGGTGATAGCCGAGGTATTAGATGGGCGTCGAGATGCCGCTTCGGCCCAGCCATCGGTACAGACCCAAGATGCCCTTTTAATACGTCCTCTTTGAAGCCTTTGGCGTTATCCTCCAAATTTGCAAAAAATCGACCCCCTTATGCAGCCTCAGAAAAAACGGCGTTAGTCAGATCGAAGCTCCGACATCAACGAAGCATTTCAATCGACTTACGGAGGTAGGTATGGATGAAGTGATGAAAAGAAAGATAGGCGTGCTCCTGCTGGCTGAGGGTTCAGCGGCTAGGTTCGAGCGTAATCTCCATCGGATGAGGCGCGAAAACTTTACGATTGCTTCATGCACCATGGTGCACCGTAGTGATATCGAAGGATCGCCAGCGTTTACTGAGGTTCCAGATAGTTTGAGGACTACACGAATACACGCTTCAAAGGATCTTTGACCAATAAGGGTTCGATTCCCTCTACCCGCTCCATTTTTGCGTCGCACTTCTCGTTCCACATCCCTCTCATTGTGTTGCCTTCATCCTGAGGATAAGCCCCTCAAGGACGAAAAGGCGCGGTGGTTGATAACTGCTGGCGATTGCCGGTGATTACAGCAGTGTGTCCAGCGTAAAAATGCAGCCCACAGCGGCACCGATACTCCTACCTCTATTCATTCTCTGATTTCAGCACTGGGTTGCCACGATAAAAGGCAGGCTCGACTGTTTCTATTGCCCGGTTTAACGACGGCCACGGGTTTGTCGATCTATCGCTGTGCAATATTGATATGACATTATCGGCGCCCTGAACCTCCTGACTCTCGCCCACTGACGTTGTTAACGCTGAACACCACTCGCGTCTTAAAACACTCCGTAAAGGCACCAAGAATGTTTGACTTCAGCCTGCTTCTGAAAAGCCCTTCCGCGCAAACCGGACCTGTGTGCCTGCTAGCGGCTTTGACCCTGTGCGCACCTTTTTCAACTGTCTGTGCGGCAGACACCCAGGTCAAACCCGCGGAGACAAGCGCGATAAAAGACCGCACCCACATGAACGACATTCCTCCACGGCTCCAGTGGACAGCGAACTACGGCTATTGCGGTGAGACAGCGCTTATCAGTGCCGGGCTTTACTACGGCCAATACGTATCCCAGTTCGATGCTCGCGCCATTGCCAGCCCAAACACTCACCAATCCAGGCGAGGAAGCCAGCTGCTCTTGGGCGCAAATGATGAGGCCGCCGCGGCTAAAATGCGCCTGAACGCCGTCGAGTGGGACAGCGTTACCACGCCGAACGCGAATACATTCCTGGCATGGGTCAAGGGCAATGTACTGTCCGGCCATCCGGTCATCATCGGCGTTTACGAAAATCTTTCCCGATTCGAAGATTCCGACGATGAAAACGCAGGCGATGACGAGTACGACCATATCGTGCCCGTCATCGGTGTTTCGTCCCAAAAAACGAAAGCTCATCCCGCTGTCTATAACGCCGACGACGTGATTACATTCAGCGATAACGGTCTTTGGTCGCCCGACGGGAAACCGGCTTATCTTTACCGCTTCAGGTTCGATGCATTTCAGGCAAACCGTCAAACGGCTAACGACCCGTCCCGCCCTGTGTATTCGCTGCCTCGCGGTAGGAAAAACTATGGCGTGGCCATTACCGGGGTTATCGACCGGGACGGCAAGACGCTGCCGGTTCGTCTCACGACCGACGTAAACGAAGAAAGGCCCGTCATGGGCGAAGGTTCTGACACTCGTCCTGCTTCCGCACAGGTGAACTTGACTGTCACGGTGTCGGGGCTCAAGCCTGGCGTGCCGTATACCCTGTACCGCTACGATAGCTTCGACAAAGTGCCTGAATCAGCTTTTAACGGGAACGCATCGATGGCGGACAAACAGTGGAAAATCAACATTGAAGCGGGATCGACTTACGTGCTGAAAGAAACAATACGTTCAGACCAGGTGGCGGCCTATCGTGCTGTTCCGGTTACGGCCCCGTGAGCCCGCTACGCAAGGCAAGACGAACAGCGTAAACCGTCTTGCCTTCGCACCTCTTCCGCAGCCACTCTCCGAACGGAATGACCGCGATCTGTGGCCTTGTTATCGGACGTCAGGGGGACACAAACCCACTGAGCGTCATCTCTCTGAACGCCTTTATCTCGTGACACCCACAGCGACCTTCCCAACCCCCGCCGCCTCCGGCACCTTTTCCCTGGCCTCTTCCGCCGTCATCGGCACCACCAGATACTGTCGATAACCCCTGAAAGCCTCCAGTGCAGAAGCATCCTGAGGGCGATAGTCTTCGCCGCTTACCCGTTGCTGGTTTGCAACACACGCTCTGCCGATCACGCTCGTGCAAGCATCATTTACAGCAAGAGAAATGGGTTCGAACAGGGCAAATGCGGTGCCCGGTTGGTCCACGTCGTTGAACAGCGGATGAGTTACGTTTTCGAAGTCGTTGCCTTCCACCAACACGTGCGAGGACGGGGTTCGGGACATGATTGCGCCTTGGTAGGTCATGCGCTGGAAGACGTTATTGACCACTTGCGCCCGGATTTCTGCATTGTTCATGCCCCCGGAATGCGGCGCTCTGCCGGATGTGTCGTGCAGGTAATTTCTCGCTATCGTCAGCGTGTCCTGGCTGCCAAGGAACAGCCACACCCAGTAATGATGCCCGTCGCAGGTCGATGAGTAAGGGGTTCGGCCATCGAATTCGTTGCTCGATATCGTGACATGTGAAGCAGCACCCCACCCCGTCACGATCATTTGCCGTCCGATGCGCGCAAAGGTGTTGTGGTCGATCCAGACGCCATCAGCCTTGTCGAGGGTGAGCGCGTCTCCGCCCCACACGACGCTTGGGTTGATATCGGAAAGTGTCAGGTTGCGGACAATTACGTTATGCGCGCCGTCACCGATGAACAGCCCGGCGCCCTTGATGCCTGCCTTGCCTCCCGTCCCGATCAGCGTCTTGTTCGAACCGACTTTCAGTGGCTTGAGCCCGGCATTGTCGTAGGTCACCATGATTGGCGGCCTTGATTGGCAGAACCCGTTGGCACCATTGAGTGCCAGTTGTTCTCCGCCATGCGGACAGGGTTTGACGATGCAGCCAGGCTCAGTGGTTTCGGCGCGCCCGTTGGAAACGACGCTCCCACGAAAGTCGAAAAGATGGTCCAGCACAACGACCCGCGGGGCCTCATCAGTGCAGGCACCGCGCGAGTTGTAAGACGCACAGAGCGCCGACCGAAGGTCATCAAGCGTAGCGGGATGCACCGCTGTCGCGGAGCCGCCACCGGTGACGTCTTTGGCGAAGCCTTGTGGTCTGTCCGCGGCCTGCGAACACAGTGGGCCGGAAAGAATCAGCAGCAAGGCAACGGTGAATTGCCAAAGGCCACGTCTCTGAACGCTGCCTTTCACCAGGCAAGGCCAAGGCCTCATGAACAGGTCATCCAGGCATATTCGCGGGGATCGCGAAGACTGCCTGAATGCTAAACGGGCAGCAGCCTGCATGCCGCGTGTTCTGTAGCTTTCGTCAGCCTTCGTTCAGGCGCCCGCACTCACGAGATCGTCAGCTCCATCTTGACGCTGTCGATGCCACGGCCATGTCCATCGACCTCCACGGAGGTGACGGCGAACCCGATAGTCGAGTAAAAGCCCTGAACACGCTGGCTGGTATTGATATAGGCACGAGTGACACCCGGTAAGGACTTCATGACGTCCAGCCGGGCCTGAGTCAGAAACCTGCCGAGTCCGCCGCCGTGGCGGTCATTCTTGACCATGCCCCAGGTAAGCTCGGCCACTGACGGGTCTGACAGCACCAGGTATCCACCGCACGCGACCACCTCGCCATCACGTTCCACCACGAAATAATGCCCCAGCGGCGCCATGAGGAAGCTGGAAAATCGCTCCCGTTCAATGGGGTCGAAATAATGCGGAACATTACTGTCGAAGATAGCCAGGCAGAGGTCCCGGTCTGCAAGGGTGTAGGGCCGAAGCGTGTCCATGTGCGAGCCTGTGTTGTGCGATTGATCAGAGTGCCTGACGGAATATAGCCTGAATCTGATCGAGGTCCGCCGGACGCGGATTGGTCAGGCCACAGGCATCTTTCAACGCATTGGCAGCCAGCATCGGAAAATCCTCTTCCTTGACGCCCAACGCGGTCAACCCCGCAGGAATATCGACAGCGGCGGACAGGCGGCGAATGGCCTCGATGGCTGCCTGCGCCCCCTCTTCCGGGGAGAGGCCGCGAATATTGCTGCCCATTGCATGCGCAATGTCGGTCAGGCGTGCAGCGCTGACGCTGGCGTTGAAACACTGCACATGCGGCAGCAACACGGCATTGCATACGCCATGAGGCAAATCATAGAAGCCGCCCAGTTGATGCGCCATCGCGTGTACGTAGCCCAGCGATGCATTGTTGAAGGCCATGCCGGCAAGAAACTGTGCGTAGGCCATGTTCTCGCGGGCCGTGATGTTCGTCCCGTCGCAGACGGCGTCGTGCAGGTTGTTGGCAATCAGCGCCACGGCCTGTAGCGCGCAGGCGTCAGTGATCGGGTTGGCGGCGGTCGACACATAAGCTTCGATGGCGTGGGTCAGCGCGTCCATGCCGGTGGCTGCCGTCAGCGATTTCGGCATCGCGACCACCATGTTCGGGTCGTTTACCGACAAGAGCGGCGTGACGTTGCGGTCGATAATGGCCATTTTTACGTGCCTGGCTTCGTCGGTGATGATGCAGAAGCGAGTCATCTCGCTGGCAGTTCCGGCGGTGGTGTTGATTGCAATCAGTGGCAACTGAGGTTTTTCAGAGCGATCAACGCCTTCATAGTCGCTGATATGCCCGCCGTTACTGGCGCAGAGGGCGATGCCTTTGGCGCAATCGTGGGGCGAACCACCGCCCAGAGAAATCACGAAATCGCACTGCTGCGCGTTCAGCAAGGCCAGCCCGTTTTCGACGTTCGCAATGGTCGGGTTGGGTCTGGCACCGTCGTACACCACCGAGTCGATGCCCTGCTCCACCAGCAGTCCGGCGACCTGGCTGGCGACCCCGGCCTTGGCCAGCCCGGCGTCAGTGACGATCAGGGCCTTGCGAAAGCCGTATTTTCGTATGGCTCGCATCGCTTCATCAATACAACCAGTGCCGATGATGTTCACAGCGGGAATGAAAAAAGTGCTGATCATGATGGGCCCTCGTGGGCGGCCGGACGCTAAGGAATAGCTCAAGCATCCGCCTTGTGCGAGGTGCAACCATTGACCCAGAGCAACAAACTGCCATGTATCAAGCCGTTGGTCGCAGCCGGTGCAGACTGCGAAAACCGGGTCGTTGTCTTCAGCCCAGAAAACCATCCGCCTGAAGCAGGGTTTCCAGGCATTGCTCGGAAATGCCGTAAAAAGCCTTGAGTTCCTGAATGCGCGCCAGCAAGCGGCTCGGGTTAACCGGTTCGGCGCGTTTGACGGCCAGGATCATCTTGTTCTTGTTGGTGTGCTCCAGCGAGATGAACTCGAACACCTTGGTTTCATATCCGCATGCTTCCAGCAGCAGGGCACGCAGACTGTCGGTAACCATTTCGGCCTGCTGCCCCATGTGCAGACCGTATTGCAGCATCGGCTTCAACAGCGCAGGGCTCTGAATCTGCAGGCGAATCTGCTTGTGACAGCACGGCGAACACATGATGATCGATGCGCCTGAACGAATGCCCATGTGAATGGCATAGTCCGTCGCGATGTCACAGGCGTGCAGCGCGATCATCACGTCCAGTGCGCTGGGCGCAACGGTGCGCACATCGCCATGCTGGAACGTCAGGCCTGGGTGTTCGAGACCGGCTGCAGCCTTGTTGCACAGCGTGACCATGTCCTCACGCAGCTCGACACCGGTCACGTGGCCTTGGGCTTGCAAGGTGTTGCACAGGTAATCATGGATGGCGAAGGTCAGGTAGCCCTTGCCCGAACCGAAGTCTGACACCTTGATCGGCTGATCGAGCTGGAGCGGCGACGCGCTCAGTGCATGGGAGAACACTTCGATGAACTTGTTGATCTGTTTCCATTTACGTGACATGGCCGGAATCAGCTCGTGCTGTCGGTTGGTCACGCCCAGGTCGGTCAGAAACGGCCGGGTCAGCTCCAGGTAGCGTTTTTTCTCGCGATCGTGCCCGGTTGAAGGTGCCTCGCGCGCCTGCTGGGGCTTGCTCTTGAACAGCGTGGTCTTGCCCTTCTTGCTGAATTCCAGTTGCACTTCGTCGGTCAGCGACAGCAGGTGAGCGTTTTTGAACGACTCGGGGACAAGCCCGGCGATCACGTTCACGGCGTCGACCAGCGGAAAGTTCTTGGTGATATCGCGGGTTTTATAGCGGTACACGAATGTCAGGCATGGCTGCTCCTTGACCGTCAGCGGCTTGATGATGACCCGCTGCAACTCGGCCTCGCTGCCCACGTATTTGGCCAGCACCAGCTTGATCAGCGAATTCTGCGACAGGCTGGTGTCCAGCAAGCCAAGGAACTGCGCGCGGTGATCGCCCGAAGCGGTAAGTGGAGCGGACGTAATGACTGACATTGAACGATGTGCCTCAAGCGTCCCTGCCGGGACTTGAAAAATCAGGCCGGTATTTTAGGCGCGTCAGCGCTTCAGGGTCACCCCTATTTTTAAATGACTACACCGACTGTCGCCACGGGCCTACACACCACGATGAAACACACACTCAGTAAAAGATTGCGGGTCAAAAAACACCGTACCTTACTTGTACCGCGCTTAAACATCTTTATAGTTGCCCTGACCGATTAAGTACCGTCGGCCGGACATATCCAGAGTTTTTTGCTCTGTTAAAACAACTCGCACAAGGAACGTGCATTATGTTGAGTCACGCAGCACTTTTAGAAAACGAAGACATCGCCCGGGTCACGTTAAAGCCCGTGGAGTACTTGAACGTTATTGCCAACGACGAAGAAAACGGCGGCCGCAGTGCGGCCCTTATTGTGAGCCATGAAGATATCCTCAGCCTGAAACGCTATGAACGGCACAGCCTGAATCTGCCCACCTCACTCACGCGTGTCGAAGAGCAACTGGGTTTCACGAAAAGTGGCATTCCCGGCCTGGAGCCGAAAGACATGCTGGCCACTTACACGGCCATCAACCGCCACGGCAAAAGCTGGGTGCGTATCGAAGACCTCATCAAGCTGAGCGGGGTCACGATCGACCTGTTTGCTACGCAGTTCTCGAATCAGGGCCAGCAGCTCATCCATTATATTGAAAAAATGGATTTCGCCCGACAACTTGATCTGACTGTTGCCGATCTGATCATTGAGGACGTCCGCGAGAAATCGCCCGCCCCACTGAGCAAAACCGATCAGAGGGCATGCGTTACGCTGGCCGAGTTCCTGAAAACCCTTGCGAGCCAGATAGCCATTCATCAGCAGGCTGCCGAGCAACTGGCCCGACAGATAGATACCTTCAGCACCGTGCTGAGCGTTGAACTTATTCCCGGCATCAATGACAAGGTAAAACTGGCACAACGCTCGGACCTGGACCAGCAAATCAAGGACCTGGAAAAAGATATCGACCAACTGACATTCGATATCGAGCAGAAGAACAAAGAGTATAAAGCCGCTGTTAACAAGGCCGTCTCGGGCCTTATCGGAGGCCCTATCGGGCTTGCCATCACCGGGGGCATATTTGGCAGTCAGGCGGAAAAAATACGCAAACTGAAAAATAAAATGATCGCTGAAAAAGGGCAAAAAATTAAGTTACTCAATGAAAAGCGTCCTTTGGCCGCGGCGGTGTGCAGCCTGCAATTGATCTTCGAAGACATGAACATTCGCATGGTGGATGCTCACAAGAGCGCGACCAACCTGAAAGACCTCTGGAACATACTGGCCGCGTACATCAACACGTCCGTCAATGAACTGGCCGCGATCAAGGACGACCAGGCCTTGCTGATTTTTGCCATGCAGTTTCAGGGCGTCGTGACACCGTGGCTGGAGATAAAAGGCTTGACCACCAAGTTGTTAAAGGTTTTTGAAAGTGCGTTGGATCAATTTAAACGCGAACTGCAATCCGGCAGCAAAGGGAAATGATCATGCGTACTGACACCCTCGTTGAGGCACAGGTCCTCACGCCTCCCGACACGCAAACCATGGAAGCGGCTCGCCGGCATATTCATACCCAGGCCATCGCGCTGAAACTCGACTTTCTGCCCGCCATGAAAGAAAAAATGCTGCCTCTTCAAGCGGCCGTCCACAGGGCTGACACGTTATACCGCGAAAAACTGGCCGCCGTTTCTGTCCAGTTGAACAGCGTCAACCTGCAGCCACTGGACCAGAAACAGCATTTGATCGAAGCGGATCAACGACTGACCGACAAACAGAAACAGCAAGCGATCAGCCTGCTGGAAGGGGAACGCAGTCGTCTGATTTCGACACTGACGACGGTTGTGCGCAGCAGCGCCCAGGCCATTGCCGAAAGCAGCGATGATGTGCAGCAGATCAACCTGAAGCTGGACGGCAATCGGTTGCAGGAAACACTGCAGGGGCAAATCGACACCCTCACCCAGCGGGTGGCCACGCTGGAGAGCACAATGACCGTGATCCTCGAAGACCGGCGCCTGCTTGACGAAACCATCAAGGCACTCGAAAAGCATAACCTGGCCGATCAATTCAAGGATGCACTGCCCTCTGCGGAAGAACTGAGCCTGATCAACATGCCATCGCCAGAACTGGCACTGGTAAACGCAGGTATCGCCAGACTGGGCAAACTCCTTGATCAGGTCAGCGGCGCCCTGACTTACTTTGACCTGACCAAAGAGCGCGACCGGCTGAGGCTGCGCTATAACGCCCTGCTCGCCGAGTCCCGCACGGGCACGCAAGACACGAAAGTACTGGCCGGCAAACTGGATGAGTTGAACGGGCTTGCCAGCGTCGACCAGAGCAAAACGCTTTGGGTGCAAGAAGCGAGAAAGGTTTATCAGTCGCTGTACAGCTTTCTGGACACTTGCCTGTCGCCCGATCAATCATCGGCTTCGATCAGCCAGCATGTCGAGCAACTGAAGACGTACGTGAAATCGTTCTACGGTATCAAACGCACCCTTTGACACCTCTGTGTTCAAGAAGGCAGGCGTCGACCCCATCGACGCCTGTCTTCTGCTTTTACCGCAACACCACCAGACGGTTGGGCAGTTCGTTCCGGCCGTGGGTCACGGGTACATGATCGGCGAGCAGTTCGCCACAGGCATGAATACAGCCCAGAAACCCTTGCAGAATCTGACCGTCCCTTACCTGCTGGGTGAAGACATCGACCATTGCCTTCCAGGTGTCGTCATGCAAACGGCTGGCGATTCCGTGATCGACCAGAATTTCGACGTAACGCTCGGCTTCGCTGACAAAGACCAGAATGCCGGTTCCGTCGTGGGTCTTGTGCAGGTTCTGTTCGAGAAACTGGCGGCGTGCAAGGTTCCCGGCCCGCCAGCGCCTGACGGATACCGGCACCAGCAAGGCAGTCACTTTAGGCACACGGCACACCAGCGCCACCACAATGAACGTGCTCATTTGAGCGAGCATCAGTTCGTCCGCGCTCAACCACTGCAGGCAGTAATTGATTGTCCCCGGCAGCAGCAGACCGATCAGCCCGGCCCAGATGAGCGGCATGTACGCGTAATCATCGGCACGCGCGGCCAGCACGGTGACCAGCTCGGCATCCGTACGCTGTTCAACACGATCAATCGCTTCAGCGACCTGCTTCTGTTCGTCTCTGTTCAACAACGCCATGGTTCCCTCATTTCCGAATCAATCCGATTACCAGTTGCCTGAAGCACCGCCGCCGCCGAAGCGTCCGCCACTGCGCTCGGCGGCCCTGTCCCGTACAGGCCGGGCTGCGGCGCCACGCCTGATACTGATGACAACAATCCCCAATACGATGAGCGTCAAGATGATTGCGATCAGCCAGACCTGATCATCATTGGCCTGTTCGTTGTGAACAGTCATCTGTCCAGTCGGCTCAGGATAATCCGGTATCTGGCCGCCCAGCGCGGCAATCACTGCCTGAGCGCCGCGCTCTACACCGGCAGCCAGACGGCTGTCGTCGAATTCGGGGGTCATCAGCATGTCGATGATCAGCGATGTCTGGGCATCATTGAGGCGAGCCTTCAGCGCAGCCCCCACCTCTATGAACACTTTGCGTTTGTCGCGATCGATCAGCAGCAGAACACTCTTGTCTTCGCCATGCAGCCCCAGGCCCCAGGCATCGCCCAGCCGCGCGCCAAACTCTTCGATGGTCGCACCTTGCAGGTCCGCCAGCGTCACGACCACCACCCGCTCTCCGGTGCTCTGCTCATGGGCGCGCAGCAACCTCGCCAAGCGCACCGTGGTCCGGCTGTCGAGCATCTGTGCCGCATCCACCACACTGCCGGTCATCGGTGGAAAGACCAGTGGTGGCTCGTCCGCCCCGGCACTACAGACCCCTCCCAACAGCATCACCATGTACAACATCAACTGTGAAACACACTTCAAAATCGGACCTCCGGTACTTTTTGAATCTGTTGAAACGACACGCCTTAGCCAAAACACACGTTCCCCGGCATAATCCGTCACTGACTCCGGCCACCGGTCGATGATCAGTCAGACAGGGTTTGTACAAAAATCAATCAAACTGCCATTTTCGTACATACCTTGGGAAACTTCGGACACTGAAGCGGATAGACACTATCCTTGCGTCCTGCCCGAACCATAACGCCAAAGGTCCATAACCCAAAAACGGGCTGTCGGATATTAAACGCGAGTCGTCGACAAAAGCCTTGAGAAATCATTCATGAATAAGCTGTGTTTATTAGGTTTGCTGGTCGGTATGGCCAGCCAGTCAGTGATGGCCCAGAATCCGGCCGCTGCTGACAATACAACGCTTCAAGCCAAAAATGCCTTCATTGGCAAACTGATGAAACAAATGACTCTGGACGAAAAGATCGGCCAGCTGCGTTTGATCAGTATCAGTTCCGAAATGCCACAGCCGCAAATTCTCAAGGAAATTGCCGCCGGAAGAATCGGTGGCACGTTCAACTCCATTACCCGCTCGGAAAACCGTCCGTTGCAGGAAGCCGCTGTCGCCAAGAGCCGGCTGAAAATTCCGATGTTCTTCGCCTACGACGTGATTCACGGGCACCGCACGATTTTCCCGATCAGTCTGGGTATGGCCGCCAGCTGGGACATGGACGCCATCGCGACGATGGGCCGGGTCTCTGCCAAAGAAGCCAGTGCCGACAGTATCGACATGACGTTCGCGCCCATGGTCGATATTTCCCGCGACCCGCGCTGGGGCCGCAGTTCCGAAGGGTTCGGTGAAGACACTTATCTGGTGTCGCGAATTTCCGACGTGATGGTCAGGTCCTTTCAGGGCAAGAACGTTGCCGCCAACGACAGCATCATGGCAGCGGTCAAGCATTTCGCCCTGTACGGGGCTGTTGAAGGCGGACGTGACTACAACACCGTGGACATGAGCATGACGCGCATGTACCAGGATTACCTGCCGCCCTACAAGGCAGGCATCGATGCCGGCGCTGGCGGCGTGATGGTCGCCCTCAACTCGATCAACGGCGTTCCGTCCACCTCCAACAAATGGCTGATGCAGGACCTGCTGCGCAAGGATTGGGGTTTCAAGGGCGTGACCATCAGTGACCACGGCGCGATCAAGGAGCTGATCGAGCACGGCGTGGCCAAGGACTTCCGCGAAGCCGCCAAGCTGTCGATCAAGGCAGGCATCGACCTGAGCATGAACGATGTCGCCTATGGCGAACAGTTGCCCGGGCTGGTGAAGGACGGCGAGGTTTCCATGAAGGAAATCGACAGCGCCGTGCGTGAAGTACTGGGTGCCAAGTACGACATGGGCCTGTTCGCATCGCCTTATGGTCGTATCGGCGTGGCTGCCGATGATCCGGCCGACACGTACTCCGACGACCGCCTGCACCGTGCCGAAGCCCGCGATGTCGCGCGCAAGACGCTGGTGTTGCTGAAAAACCAGAACGACACGCTGCCCTTGAAGAAACAAGGCACCATCGCGGTCATTGGCGGGCTGGCACAAAGTCACCTCGACATGCTCGGCAGCTGGTCGGCTGCCGGCCGTCCCAACCAGTCGGTCACCGTGTATGAGGGCCTGGCCAATGCAGTCGGCGACAAAGCCAAGCTGCTTTATGCCCGCGGTGCCAACGTCAGTGACAACGAACACGTGCTCACCTACCTGAACTTCATCGAGAAGGAAGTAGAGATCGACCCGCGCCCTGCGCAGGAAATGATCGACGAGGCGGTCAAGGTCGCCGAACAGTCCGATGTCATCGTTGCCGTGGTGGGCGAGTCGCGCGGCATGTCGCATGAATCGGCCAGCCGCAGCAGCCTGAACATTCCGGGCAAGCAACGTGATCTGATCAAGGCGCTCAAGGCCACTGGCAAACCGCTGGTACTGGTGCTGATGAACGGCCGGCCGCTGGTTCTGGTCGACGAGCAGGAACAGGCCGATGCCATGCTGGAAACCTGGTTCCCGGGTACCGAAGGCGGCAATGCCGTGGCTGACGTGCTGTTTGGCGACTACAACCCGTCGGGCAAACTGGCCATGTCGTTCCCGCGTTCGATCGGTCAGTTGCCGATCTATTACGCGCATTTGAACACTGGCCGCCCTTACCACGAAGGCAGCCCGGGCAACTACACCTCGCACTACTTCGAAGAGCCCAATGGCCCGCTGTTCCCGTTCGGTTATGGCTTGAGCTACACGCAGTTCGACGTCTCGGACGTCAAGCTGTCGGATGCCAACATGCCGCGCAAAGGGAAGATCACCGCCAGCGTGACCGTGAAAAACACCGGCAAGGTCGCGGGCGCGACCATTGTGCAGCTGTACTTGCACGATGTAGCGGCTTCGATCAGCCGTCCGGTCAAGGAACTGAAGAACTTCGACAAAGTGATGCTTGAGCCTGGAGAAGAAAAAGTCGTGACCTTCACCCTCAGTGAAGACGACTTGAAGTTCTATAACACCGAGCTCAAGTACGCTGCGGAACCCGGCGAATTCAAGGTCATGATCGGCCTCGACTCGCAGGCCGTGAAAGAAGCGACCTTCAACCTGTTGTAATGCCCGTCCATGACGCGTTTGCGAGTGCCCACTTGCAAACGCGTCAGCGGAGTCCGATCAGGCCACAACGATGACGCTCAAGCTTCGCTTCTGGCGGCTTTCCCTGTACGTGCTGCTGATTCTCGCCTGCGCCGCGCTGTCGGCAGGCCTCGCGATGCGTCAGGCACAGCGTCATGCCTTGTCGGAAGATGCCGTTCGTGCCGGCGGGCAACTGGCACTTTACGCCAACACCCTGCATACCCTGATCGAACGCTATCGCGCCCTGCCCTCGGTTCTGGCGCTGGACCCGGAAATCCGTGCAGCATTGAGCGGTCCGGTGACCGATGACGTGCAGCACGCGCTCAACCTCAAGCTGGAAAAGATCAACGCCGCCGCCCATTCATCGACCCTTGAACTGCTCGACAGGCACGGGTTGGCAATCGGCGCGAGCAACTGGCGCACACCCAGCAGCTATGTCGGTCATAACTACGGCTTTCGCCCCTACTTCCTGCAAACCCGCGCCAAAGGCACCGGACGCTTTTACGCAGTGGGCGTGACCACGGGCATTCCGGGGTACTTCCTGTCCAGCGCAGTCACCAACGACACGGGCGCCTTCATGGGCGCTATGGTGGTGAAGCTGGAGTTTCCGAACCTTGAGCAGGAATGGGGTCAAGGCGACGACCTGCTGCTGGTCAGCGACGACAAAGGCATTGTGTTCATCGCCAACAAACCCGGCTGGCGCTACCGCGAACTGCTGCCTATCTCCGTTGAAGACCGCGCAGACCTGCAGCGCACGCGCCAGTACGACAAAAAACCGCTGTCGCCCCTGCGCAGTCGGGTTCTTGACCGATTTGCCGAAAACAGCCACCTGAGCCGGGTCGAAGGACCGGACGGCACGGCGGATTACCTCTGGCAGTCGTTGCCGCTGCATGACGAAAACTGGACCTTGCACCTGCTGCGCAAACCTCAGGCCTCAAGCGAGGACGTTCGCAACGCCGGGCTGGCCGCCGCAGGGATCTGGCTGGCGCTGGTGTTTCTGAGCCTGTTTCTGTATCAGCGCTGGCGACTTGCCCGGTTGCGCGAACGCAGCCGCGACGAGCTGGAGCGTCAGGTGCAGGAACGCACCCGAGACTTGCAGACGGCGCAGGACGGGCTGGTGCAGTCGGCCAAGCTGGCCGCGCTGGGGCAGATGTCGGCAGCGCTGGCCCACGAAATCAATCAGCCGCTGACCGCGCAGCGCATGCAACTGGCAACCGTTCGGCTGCTTCTGGATCAAGGCCGGATTGATGAGGCCTGCAAAGCCTTGGTGCCGGTGGATCAACAGCTGACGCGCATGGCCGCGCTGACCGGCCATCTGAAGACCTTCGCGCGCAAGAGTCCCAGCGGTTTGCGTGAAAGGCTGGACCTGTCCACCGTCGTTGACCAGGCATTGCTGCTGCTCGACCCGCGCTTGCGCGAGGAGCATATTGACTGCGTACTGCACCTGGCACGCCCGGCGTGGGTGCGCGGCGATGCCATCCGTCTGGAGCAGGTGCTGATCAACCTGTTGCGCAACGCGCTGGATGCCATGCGCACCCGCCCCTCCAGGCGCCTTGAGGTGCGCATCGACGCCACCCCTCATGGCCAGTGGCGGCTGAGCGTCAGCGACAGCGGCACAGGCATCGCGCCGGACGACCTTGGCAATATTTTCGATCCGTTCTTCACCACCAAACCCGTCGGCGATGGTCTGGGCCTGGGCCTGGCGGTGTCCTACGCGATCATTCACGAACTGGGCGGGCAACTGACGGCGGAAAACCATGCCGATGGCGCGGTGTTCTGGTTCAGCCTGCCCAATGACGTTCTGGAGACCTGACCCGCCATGTTGAACTCGGTCATCGTGGTAGACGATGAACCACCCATTCGGCAAGCCGTCGAGCAATGGCTGACGTTGTCGGGTTTCGAGGTGCAAGTCTTCGCGCGCGCAGAAGATTGCCTGGCGCAGATGCCGGAACATTTTCCTGGCGTGGTGCTGAGCGACGTACGGATGCCCGGCATGGGCGGTCTGGAGCTGCTGACCCGGCTGCAAGGTCTGGACAGGGGTTTGCCGGTTGTCCTTCTGACCGGCCACGGCGATGTGCCGATGGCTGTCGAGGCGATGCGTGAAGGTGCCTACGACTTTCTGGAAAAACCCTTCAGCCCGGAAACCCTGATCAGCAACCTGCGCCGCGCGCTGGAGAAGCGCCAACTGGTGCTGGAAAATCGCCGCCTGCATGAGCAGGCCGATGTCCGCACCCGGCTGGATGCCACGCTGCTGGGGGTATCCCCAAGCCTGCAAACACTGCGTCGTCAGGTGCTGGAGCTGTCGCAACTGCCGGTCAACGTGATTATTCGGGGGGAAACCGGCAGCGGCAAAGAGCTGGTTGCCCGCTGCCTGCACGATTTCGGGCCGCGTGCCGGCAAACCGTTCGTTGCCCTCAACTGTGCGGCCATTCCGGAACACCTGTTCGAAGCCGAGCTGTTCGGGCACGAAAGCGGCGCCTTCACCGGCGCACAGGGCAAGCGCATTGGCCGCCTCGAATACGCCGATGGCGGCACGGTGTTTCTCGATGAAATCGAAAGCATGCCGATGGCCCAGCAGGTCAAGCTGCTGCGCGTGCTGCAGGACAAACGACTCGAACGGCTGGGTTCGAATCAGAGCATCGAGGTCGACCTGCGGATCATCGCGGCCACCAAACCGGATCTACTTGAGGAAGCGCGTGCCGGACGCTTTCGTGAAGACCTGGCCTATCGCCTGAACGTCGCCGAACTGCGCCTGCCGCCGCTGCGTGACCGGCGTGAAGATATTCCGCAGCTGTTCAGCCACTTCACCCGAACCGCCGCCGAGCGTTTGGGGCGGGAGGCACCGGCCCTGGATGCCGAGCGACTCAGCCAATTGCTCAGTCACGACTGGCCGGGCAATGTACGCGAGCTGGCCAACGCCGCCGAGCGCCAGACGCTCGGCCTGGAGTTGAGCCCGCCGGAGTCCGCCGGTCAGTCGCCGGGGCAGTCCCTGGCGGCGCGTCAGGAAGCGTTTGAGGCGCAGTGCCTGCGTGCGTCGCTGGCCCGCCACAAGGGTGATATCAAGGCGGTGCTCCACGAATTGCAACTGCCGCGCCGTACGCTGAACGAGAAGATGCAACGGCATGCCTTGGTGCGGGAAATGTTTCTGGGCTGAAGACGTTGAATATTCCGGGAAGCATCTTCAGGCGGTAACCGAACATTTCACGTGGCACCGTGTCTGCATACTGTTCACAGCCGTATAAGGTCGTGATGGCTGGATAGATACGAGGCGTAATGACATCATACCCGCCTCTCTTATTCAGCTCACTTTGGCAGTACGAAAGATGGGGCATTTTCTACCGTGAACAATCCCCTCGACCTCCCACTGGGAGGCGGCGAAATGGGCCGGCTTATCCGAGAGACAGACTGGTCAGCGTCTGCACTGGGACCCAAGCAAGCGTGGCCTACTGCACTGCTGTCCGCGATGAACCTGATGCTCAGTTGCCCGGACAGCATGTACCTGCTTTGGGGGCCGGATTTTACCCTGTTCTTCAATGACGCCTACTGCCAGGTCCTGCCCGTCACGGCACAAGAAGCGCAAGGACAATCCATCGCCTCGGTCTGGGGCGATGCCTGGGAAGCGGTTCGACCGCTGGCCGAACAGGCACTTGCCGGGCACAGCTGCCGGTCGGACGACATCCGACGCGTCATTGTCCGCAACGGCGAGACCGAACAGACCTGGTGGTCGCTGTCCTACTCACCGCTCTACGGTGATACCGGCCAGATCGAGGGCGTGTTCTGCCGGGTCAACGAAACCACCTCGCAGGTGCTTGCCGAAGTCCGCCAGTCCGAGAACGAGGCGTTCACCAACCGGGTGCTGTCGAGCATCAATGACTGCATCAAGGTACTGGATCTCGATTCTCGCCTGACGTTCATGAGTGAAGGCGGTCAGCGCATCATGGAGGTCAGTGATTTCAACGCGATTGTTGGCTGCCCGTGGCCTGACTTCTGGAAGAACCAGGGTAACCTGGACGCCATTGCCGCGGTTGAAGCAGCACGGGCAGGTCAGAATGCCAACTTCATGGGCTCGGCGCAGACCCTGAAAGGCACCACCAAATGGTGGCATGTGCAGGTCAGCCCTATCTTCGGCAAGGACGGCAAACCAGAGAAAATCCTCTGCGTATCCCGCGACATGACGCAACTCAGAGACGCAGAAGAAGCGCTGCTGTCGCTCAACGAAACCCTTGAGCAGCGCGTGGTCGAGCGCACCCAGGATCGCGACCGGATCTGGCGGCTGTCCACTGACCTCATGCTGGTGGCGCAATTCGACGGGATTATCTCGGCAGTCAATCCGGCCTGGACTCAGGCGCTGGGCTGGTCCGAAGAACAATTGCTCGACAGTCAGTTCCTGGGGCTGGTGCATCCCGACGACGTGGCAAGCACCCTGGCTGCCATGAGCGGACTGGAAAACGGCCAGACCATCCCGCACTTCAAGAATCGCTATCGCCACAAGGACGGTTCATACCGGACCATCTCCTGGACGGCAGTGCCGGACAAGCAATTCATACACGCGGTCGGGCGCGATATCCAGGCCGAGGAAGAAGCCAACAAGGCATTGCAGCTGTCTCAAGAGGCGCTGCACCAGGCGCAGAAACTGGAGGCCATCGGGCAACTGACCGGCGGCGTCGCGCACGACTTCAACAACCTGTTGACGGTTATTCGTTCGTGCAGCGACCTGCTGAAGTCTCAAGGTCTTGATGAAACCCGCCGCGTGAAATACGTCGAGGCCATTTCCAGCACCGTCGACCGTGCCGCTCGCCTGACCGGCCAATTGCTCGCATTTGCAAGAAGGCAGGCCTTGCAGCCCGAAGTCTTCGATGTTTGCAAAAGCGTGGCGCGCATTGGCGAAATGATGGACACACTCACCGGCGCACGCATTCAGGTACACATCGACCTGCCCCCCGCCCCGTGCTTTATCTTCGCCGACGGCAGCCAGTTCGACACCGCGCTGGTCAACATGGTGGTCAACGCCCGTGACGCGATGTCAGGTTCAGGGCGACTGACCATCAAGGTTGAATGCGCGGCCTGCGACCCTGCCGATCTGGCCCCGACGCTCAGCGACGGCAATTACGTCACCGTGTCGCTGACCGACACCGGCGCCGGGATCGCCAAGGATAAACTGGGCCTGATCTTCGAGCCGTTCTACACCACCAAAAGCGTCGGCCAGGGCACAGGTCTGGGCCTGTCGCAGGTGTTCGGGTTCGCCAAACAATCGGGCGGCGAAGTGCTGGTCGAAAGCGAACTGGGCAGTGGCAGCCGCTTTACCTTGTGCCTGCCCAGCGCCCGGGATCACGAAGTCGTCGCCGAAGACGAACGTTGCGCGCTCGCCACAACGCCGGGGTTGTGCGTATTGATGGTCGAAGACAATCAGGACATCGGCACCTACACCCGCCCGATGCTCGAGCAACTGGGCTTTCAGGTCCTCTGGGTATCGAGTGCCCGAGAGGCGCTGCATGAGCTTTCCGGCAACCCCGAAAACTTTCATGTGGTGTTCTCGGACATCGCCATGCCGGGCATGAGCGGTCTGGAGCTGTACGCCGAAATCGAATCACGTTATCCGTGGATGCCGGTGGTCCTGACCACAGGCTACAGCACCGAATTCGCAACCATCGCGCAGGACGAAACCCACCGTTTCGATCTGTTGCAGAAACCCTATTCCAGGGAAGACCTCGCGGCGCTGCTGCACAAGGCTGTCAGTCGCAGCGGGGAACAAAAACTTTGAATACTCGTCTGAATGGCGCGATGCAATTCAGACGCGTCCGGCAGACCCGGCAGGAAAAGAGGGCGCAGAATGCGTTGACAGCGCCTTGATTCAGAATCACGCCAAACGTTGAGCAGGGAGCATTTTTCAAATGATTGTCGGAATTGACCTGGGCACCACCAATAGCCTCGTTGCGGTCTGGCGCGAGGGCAAAAGCCAGCTGGTCACCAATGCGCTGGGTGAGACACTCACCCCCAGCGTTGTCGGCCTGGACGACGATGGGCATATTCTGGTTGGCAAGGCCGCACGCGAGCGCCTGCAAACCCACCCGGACAAAACCGCAGCGCTGTTCAAGCGCCACATGGGCAGTGCGCAGCAGATTCGACTGGGTACGGCCACCTACCGTCCGGAAGAACTGTCCTCGCTGGTCCTCAAAAGCCTGAAAGCCGATGTCGAGCGTGAGTTTGGCGAGCCGGTTACCGAAGCCGTCATCAGTGTTCCCGCCTATTTCAGCGACGCTCAGCGCAAAGCCACGCGTATCGCCGGAGAACTGGCGGGCCTGAAAGTCGAAAAGCTCATCAACGAACCCACGGCGGCGGCGCTGGCCTACGGGCTGCACCAGAAGGAAGGCGAGACCTCGTTCTTGGTCTTCGACCTGGGCGGGGGCACGTTCGATATTTCGATTCTTGAACTGTTCGACGGCGTGATGGAAGTGCGGGCCAGTGCAGGCGACAATTTTCTGGGCGGTGAGGACTTCGACCAGTTGATGGTCGAACACTTTCAGACTCTGCACCGTGACGAAACGGATTTCCCGGCCACATCGCTGATCGCCCCGGCCCTGAAACGCGAAGCCGAGCGGGTTCGCAAAACGCTGGGGCAGGAAAGCAGCACCGACTTTGTGTTGCGCCACGCGGACCGGGAATGGCGCAAGACCATTACCCAGGAGCAGATGAGCGAGCTTTATACGCCGCTGCTCAACCGTCTTCGTGCGCCGGCCGAACGTGCGCTTCGGGACGCCAGGATACGCGTGGCCGATCTGGACGAGATTCTGCTGGTGGGCGGCACTACGCGCATGCCGCTGATCCGCAAGCTTGCCGCCAGCCTGTTCGGGCGCTTTCCTTCCATCGCCCTCAATCCCGATGAAACCGTGGCTCAAGGGGCTGCGGTGCAGGCTGCGCTCAAGCAGCGTGACGCCGCGCTCGAAGAAATCGTGCTCACCGATGTGTGCCCCTATACGCTGGGTATCGAGACGATTTCTCGTATTGGCAATCGCTACGAAAGCGGTCATTACCTGCCGATCATCGAGCGCAACAGCGTTGTGCCTGTCAGCCGGGTGAAAACGGTCTGTACCGTTCTGGATGATCAGGAGGAAGTGCTGGTCGGGATATTTCAGGGCGAAAGTCGCATGGTCAAGGACAACATCGCGCTGGGCGAACTGAACATTCCGATACCCAAGGCCAAAGCTGGCGAAGTCTCGCTCGACGTGCGCTTCACCTATGACAATAACGGCCTGCTGGAGGCCGACGTGATGACTCAGTTGACGGGAGAACGTCACAAGCTGGTCATTGAAAACAACCCGGGCGTGATGACACCGGAAGAAATACAGGAACGCCTCAAGGTGCTGGAAGCGCTCAAAGTGCATCCGCGCGAACAGCAGGCCAATACGCACCTGATTGCCCGGCTCGAACGGCTCTATCAGGAATGCCTGGGCAGTGACCGGGACCTCATCGATCGCTGGACTACCCAGTTCCAGCATGTTCTGGAGAGTCAGGACGAGCGACAGATCAACGAAATCCGCAAGCAGCTCAAGCAGGAAGTCGACAAGTTCGAGCAGGGCACACGATGAGGGACTGCTGGGCCGTACTCGAACTTGAGCAGGATGCCGACGAGCGCAGCATCAAACGGCAATACGCGCGGCTGTTGAAGGTCAATCGTCCCGACGAAGACCCGGTCGCCTTCCAGAACCTGCGTGACGCCTACGAGCGAGCGCTCGAAATGGCCCTGGCACGCACCGTTGAAGACGAGCCCGACGCCGACACAGCGCACACGCCGTCGATAACGCCCTCGCCTGCCCCGCTTCAGCCCGTGACCGTTGTCGAGGTTGAGCAGCCGCCTTCCGGCGTCGACTGGCTTGAACGCGTCCGGCAAACCACTGCGCAGAACCTGCCCGAGCAACATCAGATTGCAATGGAGCACGGGCAAGGCGATCGCTTTCAGCAACTGTTGCTGCTGGAATGCCTGAACGACTCGACGCGCCGTGTCGAATTGATCAACGCCGCCTTCGAGCACCTGCGCTGGCTGACGGTCTGGCAAAGCATCCACATCAACGGCTATCAACAGCAGGCACTGGCCGAAGCGATACTGCGCGCGGCGTTCGATGAGTTCGGCGCACTGATCGAGAGCGGTCAACATGCGCGTTTCATCGAAGAACTCAAGGCACTGGAACAGCAACCCTGGCTGACAGAACTGGAGCGTCGGGAGCATTTGCAGCGCCGGTGCATGGTGTTGCTGATTGCCAGCAACAACCTGACCTCTGACCTGTTCGAGCAGACCGGCGTCGTGTTTGGCTGGAGCAAGGAGCACGACGTCCACCCCGGTCCCGAAGACCTCTGGCAAACGCTTCAGGCCCGACGCGACGAAGTCGAATACGCCGAGCACCTGCAACGACTTCTTGATTCAAAACCCAAGACCGCCGAAGGCAAGGCTGCGCATTTGCTGTTCAAGCCGCCGCGGCTGGCTGCGCGTATCCGCACCGCAGTCAAGCACGATAATTCGGTGTGGAACGCCTGCGAGCATATCTGTGAGCAATTGACCGTCCACTACCCCGACGTTCTCAAGCGCTACCCCGAAGCAGACCTGAACGCCTGGAAACTCATGCGTGAACAGAGCGATTTCACGCCGCTCCTGTGGGTGTACATCGGCGCATTCCTACTGGAGTTGCTCGCGCCTCAGATGCCGCCTGAAGGTGTGGAATACAATCTGGGAACGCAGGTGATGATGGTGTTCCTGACACCGTTCTGGACAACAGTCGGCTTTTTTATCTTTCTCTGCGCGTGGCGTCCGCTGATGATTCTGGCGGAGCCTGCAGATGCATGGCTCAGCCAAAAGCTACTGCCCCGCGTATTGAACTGGCCGGGCGCTCAGGCACTGGTTTTGCGTCATGGCATTCCGTTTCTGTTCCTCGGCCTGTTCTATGCGCTCAGCGGTCCCAGGACGCTTCTGGCTTATCTGTTGCTGGCGGTGCTGTGGGTGTCTTTTTCACCTTATCGCTATCTGCACCAAACGGCACCGGCGCGCCGGAAGATTCGCCAGTTTTACGCCCGGCACACCCTCATGGTGATCATCGGCACAGTGAGCATCGTCATGGCCACGATATTGTTCGCGTCCACATTGGACGCTTGACCGTCCCTGTCAGCAATCGACCTGAGTACCCCGCCGCAACGTTCCTTATCGGCAATTTTCCGCTTACCCACACAGGGCGAGTAAGCGGATTCTTGCTCATCGAAATGCCCCAACCGCTCTAAAACAGGCGCTCCTGGTGTGGCACAGCTCCTGCTACAGGACTGGTCAGGGCATTACGCATGCCTTCTTCTAAAAATAATGAATTCAAGGAACACCATGGAAACTTCCAACCCCGCCTCCAACGGGTCGGCGGCTAGCACCGCAGGCCAGAAAACCACGTCCAGCCGTCTTAAATCGATCTTCAGTGGTTCGGTCGGCAACATGGTCGAGTGGTACGACTGGTACGTCTACGCCGCGTTCTCGCTGTATTTCGCCAAAGCATTCTTTCCCAAAGGCGACACCACCGCCCAGTTGCTCAATACCGCGGCAATTTTTGCTGTCGGCTTTTTGATGCGCCCTATCGGTGGCTGGCTGATGGGGCTCTATGCCGACTACAAGGGGCGCAAGGCCGCGTTGATGGCCTCGGTGCTGTTGATGTGCTTCGGCTCGCTGATCATTGCCCTGACGCCGGGCTATGAAAGTATCGGCGTCGGCGCCCCGATCCTGCTGGTGTTCGCTCGTTTGCTGCAAGGTTTGTCGGTCGGCGGTGAATACGGCACGTCCGCCACCTACCTCAGTGAGATGGCGACCAAGGAACGTCGCGGCTTCTTCTCCAGCTTTCAGTACGTCACGCTGATTTCCGGGCAGCTCATCGCACTGGGCGTGCTGATCGTGCTGCAACAGACACTCACGACCGAACAGCTCTATGCCTGGGGCTGGCGCATTCCGTTCGTCATCGGTGCCTTGTGCGCGGTGGTGGCGTTGTTCCTGCGTCGCGGCATGGAAGAAACCGAGTCGTTCACCCGCAAGAAAAAGGAAAAGCCCAAGGAAAGCCTGATGCGCACCTTGATGCGCCATCCCAAGGAACTGATGACAGTGGTCGGCCTGACGATGGGCGGTACGCTGGCGTTCTATACCTACACCACCTACATGCAGAAGTACCTGGTCAACACCGTCGGCATGAGCATCACCGACTCGACGTCGATATCCGCCGCAACGCTGTTTCTGTTCATGCTGCTGCAGCCGGTTATCGGTGCGTTGTCAGACAAAGTGGGGCGACGTCCGATCCTGATTGCGTTTGGCGTGCTGGGCACCCTGTGTACGGTGCCTATCCTGACAACGCTGCACACCATTCAAACCTGGTGGGGCGCGTTCTTCCTGATCATGGCGGCGCTGATCATCGTCAGCGGCTACACCTCGATCAATGCCGTGGTCAAAGCCGAGCTGTTTCCGACCGAGATCCGTGCATTGGGCGTCGGCCTGCCGTACGCCCTGACCGTGTCGATCTTCGGTGGCACTGCGGAATACATCGCACTGTGGTTCAAGAGCATCGGCATGGAAACCGGCTATTACTGGTACGTGACAGCCTGCATCGCCTGCTCGCTGCTGGTGTACGTTTTCATGAAAGACACCCGCAAGCATTCGCGGATCGAGACCGACTGACTCATCCAGCAAGCCGTACTCGCGAAAGCACAACCGGCTGGCGTGCCCACTCAGTTCACTGTGTTGGCACGCCGTCAGTGTTCACGCTTACCATCTGCCCCATCGATACAACCACTGCACAACAACGCCGAATACGAGCCAACACGTGCAACCAAGTGTTTCATCAAAGTGCGCTCTTTTAACGTTTAACCACGATAACGCGTTGAATAACTTGCACTTCCGCCTTGTCAAGAGCCTTTATTACAAGGTTTTTCAGAATACGCACCACGAAAGTGCGAAGCCAGCCACAAGGCCCGAAATCAGAGCGTTACAGGCAACTATCATTTTCAGCGATGATCGCTAGCAATCCTATTAACTTCTTAATAATTTGCTGGCGCGTAGCATTGCCTCCATACCGGGATGACAACTCACCCGACATTCATTGGAGACATCATCATGAAAACTACCACATTGATCTTCGGCCTGGCTTTCTCTGTTCTGGCTTCCAGCGCGTTTGCACTGCCATTCGCTAACGTCAGCAGTGACCTGTCTACTTCGACCATCGTTGCCGAAGGCGGCACCAAGCACACCAATGTCGGTTCGATTCGCGTATCGGCTGACGGCGCTGACCATGTAGGCGCTAACCGCCTGGCCGCTGATGGCGCAGACCGTGTAGGCGCCAATCGTCAGGCCGCTGACGGTGCCGACCATGTGGGTGCCAATCGTCTGGCTGCCGACGGTGCGGATCGCGTAGGCGCCAACCGCCTGGGCTGATTGATCAGGCTGCACCCCAAGCCCGGTTCATGCCGGGCTTCTTCGTGTCTGGCTGTCTGGCTCAGGCAGAAACACACGCTGCTCTGGCATCCTCTGCCAATGCGAAGCACTATGCTCACACCCATTGTCGAGCCATCAGGAATCAAGCATGTCAGACGCTATTCACTCCTACGAGCCATCCAAAGGTCACGGCCTGCCCCATGACCCGTTCAACGCGATTGTAGGTCCACGCCCGATTGGCTGGATTTCATCTCAGGATGCCAACGGCAAGCTGAATCTGGCGCCCTACAGCTTTTTCAACGCGTTCAACTACGTGCCACCCATCATTGGTTTCTGCAGTGTGAGTCGCAAGGACAGCCTCAACAATATCGAGCAGACCGGCGAGTTTGTCTGGAACCTGGCGACCCGGTCGCTGGCCGAGGCCATGAATCAGAGCTGCGCGCCGGTAGCGCCAGACGTCAGCGAGTTCGAGCTGGCGAACCTCACCCCGCTGGCGTCGCAGATCGTAGCGGTGCCACGCGTACTGGAAACGCCGGTGTCGTTCGAGTGCAAAGTCACGCAGATCATCCAGTTGCAGCGTGCAGACAAGGAACCGGTGCCCAGCTGGTTGATTCTCGGTGAAGTGGTGGCCGTGCATATCGACAAGTCCCTGCTGAAGGACGGTGTCTACGACACTGCAGCCGCGGAGCCGATTCTGCGCGGCGGTGGTCCTGCGGATTATTTCCAGCTCGGCCCGGAAGCGCTGTTCAAGATGTTCCGTCCGGGCGCCTGATCAGGCACCCGCCCACAACGGCTCACCCTCCGAGTCGATACCGGTCAGCCGCTCCAGTTCCTGAACAGCGGCCAGATCGGCATCGTCGGCAGTCTTGAACGTCTGATCGGGCAACAGCGCATGGAAACGCGGCGCACCGCCAGCGCCCAGCGCCTTGATGGCAATCGCCGCCCTGTAACCTTTGTCAGACGGCATCACTGCCGAAACCACTTCAAACCCTTCGTATTCCTTGCGTGCCATGTGTTCCCCGCTTGCCAGTCAATCAAAGCGCGAATTCTAACGCGTCCACGGCGTTGCAGGCTTTGATGATAGCCAACGCAAACCCCAACCTTGTCCTACACTCAAGTCAGCCCTTTCAAACTGCTCTGTAGCCGAGGTAAGGAGTGCGTCATGAAAGTAAGAACAAGAAAATGCATGGTGGTAATCGGTGCTTTTGCCGTGCTGGCTGTTTATGCAGCCGGTGCCTATCGTAACGAACTGTCGCGCCAGGCGCCTCAGGTCGCCAGTTGCACCTTCGGCCACTGCGTGCCGACCGATGCGACCTTTAGCGTACTGCGATGACGCTCGCAAAATGCCAATTGCGTTGCCATTCAGCAAAGGCAGCTATCGATTAGCAAGCTATCGGATTAGACTGGTCAGACCCTCCCGCCACGCTTGAGGCGGGCTAACACTGCCATCGGGTTTTGCCTTGACCAGTCTTACTCAAACGCCTCCGGCCATTCGCAGCATTCTGTTCGCGTTGATGATGGCGGTGCTGCTCAGCGCGCTCGATCAGACCATCGTTGCTGTCTCGATGCCGGCCATCTCCGCGCAATTTCATGACATCGACCTGCTGGCCTGGGTCATCTCTGCCTACATGGTTTCGTTGACCGTGGCCGTCCCCATATACGGCAAGCTGGGCGATCTTTACGGTCGACGCAAACTGATGCTGTTCGGACTGGGCGTGTTTACTCTCGCCTCGTTGTTTTGTGGCATGGCGCAAAGCATGGAACAACTGGTGCTGGCACGTATACTTCAAGGCATCGGTGCAGGCGGCATGGTTTCGGTCAGCCAGGCGATCATTGCTGACATCGTCCCGCCTCGTGAACGAGGCCGTTATCAGGGCTATTTCAGCAGCATGTACGCCTTGGCCAGCGTCGCAGGCCCGGTGTTGGGCGGCCTGATGACCGAATACCTGTCCTGGCGCTGGGTCTTTCTGATCAACCTGCCACTCGGGGCCGCCGCGCTGATTGTCGCTTACCGGACCCTCGTCGGCCTGCCCGTCCCGCAACGCAAGCCGATCATCGATTATCTGGGCACCGTGCTCATGATCATCGGCCTGACCGCACTGTTGTTGGGGATAACCGAAATTGGCCAGGGGCACGGTCTGGGCGACCGTCAGGTTCAACTGCTGCTGGGGACGGCCCTGTTGGCGCTGGCTGTTTTCGTGTGGTACGAGCGCCGCGCACCTGAACCGCTGTTGCCCATGCACCTGTTCGCCAATAAAAGCGCGGTGCTGTGCTGGTGTACGGTGTTTTTCACCAGCTTCCAGGCCATTTCCCTGATTGTGCTGATGCCGCTGCGTTATCAGACGGTCACCGGCGGCGGCGCCGACAGCGCCGCCCTGCACTTGCTTCCGCTGGCCATCGGCATGCCGATGGGGGCTTATTTCGCAGGACGCCGTACTGCTCAGAGCGGGCGTTACAAACCTCTGATCCTGGCCGGAGCGCTGCTGATGCCGCTCGCCATTCTGGGCATGGCCTTCACGCCTCCCCAGTCGCTGGTGATGATGAGTGTATTCATGGTCCTGACCGGCATCGCGACCGGCATGCAGTTCCCCACATCATTGGTCGGTACCCAGAACGCGGTTCAGCCTCGGGACATGGGCGTTGCCACCAGCACGACCAATCTGTTTCGCTCGCTGGGCGGTGCGGTCGGTGTGGCGCTGATGTCAGCGTTATTGCTGGCCATGTTGCAGCACACCGGCGTCGGTCAACCTGGCGCAGGAGCGCTGGGTGGCGAAGGCAGTTCCGGCAATGTGCTGCTCGACAGCCTGAATGCAGCCACCGGGCCGGCGCTGCAAACCCTGCGCGCCGATCTGGCATCGACCTTCAGAAACCTGCTGATCACCAGCGCAGCCATTTCGCTACTGGGCCTTGCTGCTGCGGTCGCCATGCCCAACACCTTGTTGCGGGGCCGGGACTAGATCGTCCTGGTGAATCAGGACGGCATTCCGGCCCAAAACCATTGGGTCTTCTTGCTCTTTACATGGGCAAACGAGGGCATGAGTTCGCCCTCGGTGAAATGCCGCCGCGAACCGAACTGCGCGCTGCTGAACCAGCAGCCTGAGCGCGGGCATGCCTGGCCGGCGTCTACCGGCGGCAAGGGTTTTTCATCGAATCTCGCATACCACTGCGCGGTGGTTTCTTCGGTAAAGCCGATACCGGGCGCCAGGTAAGGATGAAGGTTGCCGGTGTCCTGCAGGCGGATCGGTTTGATGATTCGATTGACCGTCACATACGCCTTCGGTGGCGGCAAACCTCGGCCACCCAACTCGGGCACCGCGCCTGCGCGAATGATCAGGCCATTGCGATAGCGATGGAAAACGATGTCGCTGTGCGCGCTCATGTCTCCGCGCAACTGGTCGCTGCCCCCCAACTGCCTGACGAACCCCTCGCCCAGCACGGTGTACCAACTGACGCCTTTGATACGATCCAGCAATCGCAGGCTTTCTATATGCGGGCCGGGATCGACCATCAGGCCAGGGTAATCCTGAGCCAGCCGGTATTCCCATGGCAGGTACTGATGACCATCGCAAGGCAGCACACAGGCCAGCCCGCCAAAACCGTGTTCGACCTGCACTTCGCTGCTCAGGTATCTGATCCAGGCCTCGTAATGCTTCAAACCGTCAGGCTCGCTCAGGTACGACAGTGGCAGCACCATTTTCAGACAGGAACGGTCGTTTTCCGCCTGCCCTTCGGACGTGTTCATCACGAACAGGCTGTACATCGCGACCTCGGCCTGGGTAGCGCTGGCAATTGACCAGGTGAACTGCTCTTGCGCAAGGCTCTCCACCACCTGACGTCGGGTCGAAGCAAAGCCCGACCCGCTCAAACGGCGCATGCGCTTGAACAATTGCCACTTGAGCTTCGTCTTGAATGTTTCGTAAAAGCGCGAAAAACAGGCGTCGACGCGTTGCTTCATCTCCGGCGTGTGACCATTCCGAAAATACAGCGTGGTGATCAACCCCAGTCGAATGACCGGCATCCCCTGCGCCGAATCCACACCTATGCGTTCAGACTGCTGCGCGAGCCGGGCCAGTAACCTCGTGGCATCAGTTGCGGCGTCCGACATCATCCGCCCTCCTTTCAACGCATGCCGGCCCGTTGCATAACCCGACCACATCCGGCAGATGCCCGCGCGCGCGCCAGCCACCGTCATATTCACCCGGATGAACAGCAACAGCACTGGCGTCCGGGCACACAGGCGCAAGATTTGGCAAAAGCATGCAACCTTCCTCTTCTCTGGTCTTTCAGGACGCGCAGAGTGAAGGGAGTTTTCCCACGGGGCAATACTCGAAAATTACTTTGGGAAATCAGCTACATGTATCAGGAAATGTCCTACCTGCTTCCTACAAATTTTTGTAAGTTCGCAGGTCAACCGGTTGTAAACGACGGGCACCGTCAGGACAAACGAATAACCCGTCGGTAAACCCGCCGTCTATCGAGCATGGAATGGAGGCAGGCTCTGTAAGACAATACGACACGCCATGAGCCCCCGTCTTTCAGACCGTCGCCGACGAGCGCCGCAAGGTCGGGCTGTAGCGAAGCATGTCCAGACAGACATCCACCAACTGCTCGGCCTCGGCAGGCAGCGAAAAGCTGTCTGGCACCAGCAACCACTGATAGATTATGCCGTTGACGTAGGAAAACAGCGCGACTGCCGCCCGGCCGGTGTCCAGACCCTGAGGAAGTTGTCCCTGGCGAACGGCATTGTTCAGCCCCAGGGTGATACGGTCATGGCACTGGACGGCATTGTCCTGGCGTTGACGACGAAAATCACACATCTCATCCGTAAACTCGCATTTGTGAAAAAGGATTTCATTGATGCGACGGGTTTTCGGGTCCAGTGCGAGCTCATGAAACAAGTGAATCAGCAGGTTTCTCATGCAACCCAGCGGGTCTTCTTCTTCCTCGCTCTGGCTGGCTTCTGCCATTTCGTCGAGCGGCTCCTGAAGACTGTCGAGCATGGCCTGAACCAGATCGGCCTTGTTGTTGAAGTGCCAATAGATAGCACCCCGCGTCACACCGGCAAGCGTCGCGATATCCGCCAGCGTGGTGCGAGCAACGCCTCGCTCGTAAAAAGCCTGCTCGGCCGCCTCCAGAATCTGGCTGCGGGTGACTTGGGCTTCCTCTTTGGTGCGACGAACCATGGCAATAAAACCTCAAAAAATTCACCTCAGGCACCTGTCCGGATGCGTGCCTGGAGACATAACCGGGCGGCATTTGTCTCGCCTTGTCCCGAATCGGCTATCGGCGTCCTGAAGAGTGGCCGAATGAGCGCTGCGGGTATTTACAAACAACCGCGAATGTAAGTATATTCCTTAGCCTGCTACTTATCTAGCCGAAATATTTTTTTACACTTCAACGTAACGTTGAGACAACAGGCTCCTGCCCCGAGGATCTTCATGCAATTCAAGCCAGCTGTTACCGTTCTGGTCACTGCCGTCGCCCTGGCAACACTGCTCAGCGGCTGTAGCAAGAAGGAACAGGCCGCCCCGCCTGCGCAAACCCCTCAGGTCGGCGTCGTTACCATCAAAGCACAGCCTTACACCCTGACCACCGAGCTTCCGGGCAGGACAACGGCGTTCCGTGTGGCCGAGGTTCGCCCTCAGGTCAACGGCATCATTCTCAAGCGTTTGTTTACCGAAGGCGGCGACGTCAAGGCCGGGCAGCAGCTGTATCAGATCGACCCCGACATCTACGAGGCCAACGCCAACAGCGCAAAGGCCACGTTGCAGTCCGCCAAGTCGATGTCTGATCGCTACAAGCAACTGGTCAGCGAGCAAGCGGTCAGTCGTCAGGAATACGACACCGCTCTGGCCTCGACCCAGGAAGCCCAGGCTGCGTTGCAAACAGCTCAGATCAACCTGCGCTACACCAAGGTGCTGGCGCCGATTTCCGGCCGTATCGGGCGCTCTGTCGTGACCGAAGGCGCACTGGTCAGCAGTGCCCAGACCGACGCAATGGCGACCATTCAGCAGCTCGACCCGATCTACGTGGACGTGGTGCAGTCATCCGCCGACATGCTCAAGCTGCGCAATGACATGGACAGCGGCAAGTTGCAGAAAGTGGGCGACAACGCTGCCAAGGTCAAACTGACGCTCGAAGACAACAGCACCTACGCACAGGAAGGCAGGCTGGAGTTCTCCGAAGTGTCGGTTGACCAGACCACCGGCTCCGTCACCCTGCGTGCCGTCTTCCCTAACCCGGAACACCGTCTGCTGCCAGGCATGTTCGTTCACGCGCAATTGCAGGCCGGCGTCAATTCGAAGGCCATCCTGGCACCGCAACAAGGTGTCACGCGCGACCTGAAAGGCACGCCGACCGCAATGGTGGTCAATCAGGACAACAAGGTTGAAGTGCGCACGCTGGTGGCCAACCGCACCGTGGGCAGCGACTGGCTGATAGAAGACGGCCTCAAAGAAGGTGATCGCGTCATCACCGAAGGCCTGCAATACGTCAAACCAGGTGCAGAAGTGAAAGTCGCCGAAGCGACCAACGTTAAAGGAGCTAACCCGGCGCCTGCCCCGGCCACTGATAAAGCCGCAGGCAGCAAAGGGGAGTAACCCATGTCGAAATTTTTTATTGATCGACCCATTTTTGCCTGGGTTATTGCCCTCGTGATCATGCTGGTCGGCGCGCTGTCTATTTCCAGCCTGCCGATCAACCAGTACCCGAGCATCGCACCGCCTGCCATCGGCATTCAGGTGACCTACCCGGGCGCCTCTGCACAGACCGTGCAGGACACCGTGGTGCAGGTCATCGAGCAGCAGCTCAACGGCATCGACAACCTGCGTTATGTGAGTTCGGAAAGTAACTCCGACGGCAGCATGACCATCACCGCGACCTTCAATCAGGGCACCAACCCGGATACGGCGCAGGTGCAGGTGCAGAACAAGCTCAACCTGGCCACGCCGCTGCTGCCGCAAGAAGTGCAGCAGCAGGGCATCCGCGTTACCAAGGCAGTGAAAAACTTCCTGATGGTGATCGGTCTGGTGTCGGAAGACGGCAGCATGGGCAAGGAAGACCTGGCCAACTACATCGTGTCGAACATGCAGGACCCGATTTCCCGGACCTCCGGTGTGGGTGACTTCCAGGTGTTCGGTTCCCAGTACGCCATGCGCATCTGGCTGGACCCGGCCAAGCTGAACAACTTCCAGCTGACCCCGGTGGACGTGAAAAATGCGATTACCGCACAGAACGTTCAGGTGTCGTCCGGTCAACTGGGCGGTTTGCCGTCGATCAGCGGTCAGCAACTGAACGCCACGATCATCGGTAAAACCCGTCTGCAGACGGCTGAACAGTTCGGCAACATCTTCCTCAAGGTCAACACCGACGGCTCGCAGGTTCGCCTGAAAGACGTCGCCACCGTTGGCCTAGGCGCAGAAAACTACAGCACCGACTCGCAGTTCGACGGCAAACCGGCTTCCGGTCTGGCGATCAAGCTGGCAACCGGTGCCAACGCACTGGACACCGCCAAGGCCATCCGTGCGACCGTTTCATCGCTGGAGCCGTTCTTTCCGCCCGGCATGAAAGTCGTGTACCCGTATGACACGACGCCGGTCGTCAGCGAATCGATCAACGGTGTGGTTCACACCCTGATCGAAGCCATCGTGCTGGTGTTCCTGGTGATGTACCTGTTCCTGCAGAACTTCCGCGCCACCGTCATTACCACCATGACCGTTCCGGTGGTATTGCTGGGCACATTCGGCATCCTCGCGGCCTTCGGTTTCACCATCAACACCCTGACCATGTTCGGCATGGTGCTGGCCATCGGCTTGCTGGTGGACGATGCGATTGTGGTGGTGGAAAACGTCGAGCGGGTCATGGAGGAAGAAAAGCTCTCCCCGCGCGATGCCACGATCAAATCCATGACGCAGATCCAGGGTGCATTGGTAGGTATCGCACTGGTGCTGTCGGCGGTTCTGCTGCCAATGGCATTCTTCGGCGGCTCCACCGGTGTGATCTACAAACAGTTCTCGATCACCATCGTCTCGGCAATGGCCCTGTCGGTGGTCGTGGCGCTGATCTTCACCCCGGCGCTGTGCGCCACCATGCTCAAGCCCATCGACGAGAAAACGCATGGCCAGCCCAAGCGTGGGTTCTTCGGCTGGTTCAACCGCACCTTCGACCGCAGCGTTCTGAGCTACGAACGCGGCGTCGGCAACATGCTCAAGCACAAGTGGCCAGCCTACCTGGGTTACGTTCTGATCTGCGCCGGCATGGTTTTCATGTTCATGCGTATTCCCGCAGCGTTCCTTCCGGAAGAAGACCAGGGCGTTATCTTCGCCCAGATCCAGACCCCGGCAGGCTCTTCGACCGAGCGTACGCAGGAAGTCATCGACCAGATGCGCGAGTACCTGCTCACCAAGGAAAGCGGTGCAGTCAAGTCGGTGTTCTCGGTAAACGGCTTCAACTTCGCGGGTCGTGGTCAAAGTTCGGCCATCGCGTTCGTGATGCTCAAGCCGTGGGAAGAACGTACTGCGGAAAACAGCGTTTTCGAACTGGCCAAACGGGCTCAGGGTTACTTCTTCAGCCTGCGCGATGCGATGGTGTTCGCCATCGTGCCGCCGTCGGTACTGGAACTGGGTAACGCGACAGGCTTCGACGTCTATCTGCAAGACCAGGGCGGCGTCGGCCATACCAAGCTGATGGAGGCACGTAACCAGTTCCTCGGCATGGCTGCGCAAAGCAAGATCCTGGCAGGCGTGCGCCCGAACGGGCTGAACGACGAGCCGCAATACCAGTTGATCATTGATGACGAACGCGCCAGCGCGCTCGGTATCACCCTGTCGGACATCAACAACACACTGTCCATCGCGTTGGGTGGCAGCTACGTCAATGACTTCATCGACCGTGGCCGTGTGAAGAAGGTGTACATCCAGGGTGACGCAGGTGCCCGTATGACGCCTGAAGACCTGAAAAAATGGTACGTGCGCAACAGCTCGGGCGAAATGGTGCCGTTCTCGTCCTTTGCCAGTGGCAAGTGGTCTTACGGGTCGCCAAAACTGTCACGCTACAACGGCGTGGCGGCAGAGGAAATTCTCGGTACGCCAGCCCCTGGCTACAGCAGCGGCGATGCAATGGCTGAAGTAGAGGCCCTGGCCAAGAAGCTGCCGCAAGGTATCGGCATCTCCTGGACAGGTCTGTCCTACGAGGAACGTCTGTCCGGTTCCCAGGCCCCTGCCCTGTACGCGCTGTCGTTGCTGGTCGTGTTCCTGTGTCTGGCGGCGCTGTATGAAAGCTGGTCGATCCCGATCGCCGTCATCCTCGTGGTCCCGTTGGGCGTTATCGGTGCGCTGATGGCGACCAGCCTGCGCGGCTTGTCCAACGATGTGTTCTTCCAGGTCGGGCTGCTGGTGACGGTGGGTCTGGCGGCGAAGAACGCCATTCTGATCGTCGAGTTCGCCAAAGAACTTCATGAACAGGGCAAGAGCCTCACCGACGCAGCAATCGAAGCTTGCCGCATGCGCTTGCGTCCGATCATCATGACGTCGATGGCGTTCATCCTCGGCGTCGTGCCGCTGGCGATTTCCTCGGGCGCAGGTTCGGGCAGTCAGCATTCGATCGGTACTGGCGTAATTGGCGGTATGATCACGGCAGTTATTCTGGCGATCTTCTGGGTGCCCCTGTTCTTTGTATCGATCTCGGGGCTGTTCAAAAGCAAGCAGAAACATATTTCACACGATGAGGCTGGCCAATGAGCAAGTCATTGATCTCTCTTGCAGTTACCGCGTTCATTCTCGGCGGCTGCTCTTTGATCCCCGATTACAAACAGCCGGAAGCTCCGGTCGCCGCACAGTATCCGCAAGGTCCGGCGTACTCGCCGGCCGAGGGGGCCAAAATGGCCGCCGCAGAGCAAGGCTGGCGCCACTTCTTCAACGACCCGGCCTTGCAACAGCTGATTCAGACCGCGTTGCTCAATAACCGTGACCTTCGGGTCGCGGCGCTGAACATCGACGCCTACCGCGCCCAGTACCGTATCCAGCGTTCGGACTTGTTCCCCGCGGTATCGGCCACTGGCAGCGGCAGTCGCCAACGCGTGCCTGCCGACCAGTCGCAGACTGGCCAATCCGCCATCACCAGCAGCTATTCCGCGACACTGGGCGTCAGCGCCTATGAGCTGGACCTGTTTGGTCGAGTACGCAGCCTCAGCGAACAGGCACTGGAAAACTACTTCGCCACTGAAGAAGCGCGCCGCAGCACCCAGATCAGTCTGGTGGCCAGCGTCGCCAATGCCTACATGACCTGGCAGGCTGACAAGGAACTGCTCAAACTGACGCAGGACACCCTTAAAACCTACGAAGAAAGCTTCCGCCTGACGTCGCGCAGCAATGAAGTCGGTGTTTCTTCGGCCCTGGACCTGAGCCAGTCGCGTACCGCTGTCGAAAGCGCCCGCGCCAAACTGGCCCAGTACCAGCGTCTGGTTGCCCAGGACCAGAACAGCCTGGTGCTGCTGCTGGGCACCAGCCTGCCTGACAACCTGCCGGCCAGCCATTTGCTGGACTCCGACATGCTGACCGAAATGCCGGCCGGCTTGCCGTCGGACCTGCTGCAGCGTCGCCCTGACATTCTGCAGGCCGAGTACACGCTCAAGGCGGCCAACGCCAATATCGGCGCAGCACGTGCAGCGTTCTTCCCGAGCATTAGCCTGACGGCCAGTGCCGGGACTAGCAGTTCTGAACTGTCTGGCCTGTTCAAGGCGGGTTCCGGAGCCTGGTTGTTCCAGCCGAGCATCAACATCCCGATCTTCAACGCCGGCAACCTGCGCGCCAGCCTGGATTACTCGAAAATCCAGAAAGAAATCAGCGTCGCCAACTACGAGAAGGCCATTCAGACCGCCTTCCAGGAAGTGTCCGACGGCCTGGCTTCACGCAAGACCTACGACGAGCAGCTCCAGGCGCAACGTGACTTTGTCACGGCCAACCAGGACTACTACCGTCTGGCCGAGCGTCGCTACCGCATTGGCATCGACAGCAACCTGACCTTCCTCGACGCCCAGCGCTCGTTGTTCAGCGCGCAACAAACGCTGATCACCGATCGCCTGTCGCAGCTGACCAGCGAGGTCAACCTGTACAAGGCCCTCGGCGGCGGCTGGTATGAAAGAACCGGGCAGACCGAAACCATCTCCAAAGAGAAGCCTTCGGTTCAATTGTTCTGATTGCAGCGCACAAAAAAACCCACCTGATCAGGTGGGTTTTTTTATGGCTGAACACCTCGGCGATCAGTGATCCTGATGCAGATATTTCGGCTCTTTTGGCAGCCGCAGGCTGAACAGGAAAGCGACCGCCATCATGGCCGTCACGTACCAGTAGAAGCTGTTTTCCATCCCGGCGCTCTTGAGCTTCAAGGCCACCCACTCCGCCGAGCCACCGAACATCGCGTTGGCCACCGCATACGCCAGCCCCACGCCCAGCGCACGCACCTGAGGCGGAAACATCTCGGCTTTGACCAGCCCGCTGATCGAGGTGTAGAAGCTGACAATCGCCAACGCCAGCGTAATCAGTGCGAACGCAATAAACGGATTGGTCGTGGTTTTCAGGGTCATCAGAATCGGCACCGTACACAACGTGCCCAGTGCGCCGAACAACAACATCGAATTACGCCGACCGATACGGTCCGCCAGCATGCCGAAGAACGGCTGCATGCACATGTACAGAAACAGCGCGCCCGTCATGATGTAGCTGGCCGTTTTGGCTTCCATGCCACCGGTATTGACCAGGTACTTTTGCATGTAAGTGGTGAAGGTGTAGAAAATCAACGAGCCACCGGCGGTATAGCCCAGTACCGTGATAAACGCAGCGGCGTGGTTCTTGAAGAGCGCAACGATACTGCCCGCATCCTTGTCCTGGCGCGTTTCGGCGGTGGTGGTTTCATTGAGTGTGCGACGCAGCAACAGGGCGATGACAGCGGCTGCCGCACCGATCACGAACGGGATACGCCAGCCGTAGGCGCGTAACTCTTCGGTGCTGAGAAACTGCTGCAGAATCACCACCGTCAGCACCGCCAGCAACTGGCCGCCGATCAACGTCACGTATTGAAACGACGCATAGAAACCACGCTGCCCACGCAATGCCACTTCACTCATGTAAGTTGCCGTGGTGCCGTATTCTCCCCCCACCGACAGCCCTTGAAGCAGGCGCGCCATCAGCAACAACGCAGGCGCCCAGGCGCCAATGGATGCATACGTGGGCAGACACGCGATGATCAAAGAACCCGCGCACATCATGGTGACCGAAATCAGCATCGAGTTCTTGCGGCCATGTTTGTCGGCCACGCGGCCAAACAGCCAGCCACCAATCGGACGCATCAGAAAGCCGGCCGCAAATACACCCGCGGTGTTGAGCAACTGAACAGTCGGATCATCGGAAGGAAAGAAGGCGGGCGCGAAATAGATGGCGCAGAACGCATAGATATAAAAGTCGAACCATTCGACCAGATTCCCTGAAGACGCACCGACAATCGCGAAGATTCTTTTGCTTCGCTCCTCGCCGGTGTAATGCGGTGCTTTTGATGTTGTCGTCATTATTTTCCCCCAAGCAAAACGTCCATAAGAAACAAGCTGTAACATCCTCTTCGACCAAGCACAACAACCCGGTTCATCAGCATGCCTTTTCGTGGAGGCAAACAGATGAACCGGGTTGCTGAACAACAGGGTTGATGCAGAAGGTTTTAACGTTCTATGGCCAGTGCCAGCCCCTGCCCTACACCGACGCACATGGTTGCCAGACCTCGGCGTCCGCCGGTTTTTTCCAGATGGTGCAACGCGGTCAATACCAGCCGTGCGCCACTCATGCCCAGCGGGTGCCCGAGGGCAATCGCGCCGCCATTGGGGTTGACCTGCGGAGCATCGTCCGCCAAGCCGAGTTCGCGCAAGACCGCCAGGCCTTGGCTGGCAAACGCCTCGTTGAGTTCGATCACGTCGAAGTCGGCAACGGCCAGGCCTAAACGCTCGACCAGTTTGCGCACTGCCGGCACCGGACCGATGCCCATCACCCGAGGTTCGACGGCGGCACTGGCCATGCCCAGCACGCGGGCGCGAGGGGTCAGACCGTGCTTTTTGACCGCCTCGGCGGAAGCCAGAATCAGTGCAGCGGCACCGTCGTTGACGCCGGATGCATTGCCAGCAGTGACGGTCTGATCCGAACCATTGACCGGCTTGAGTTTGCTCAGGGTTTCCAGGCTGGTATCGCCACGCGGATGCTCATCCTTGTCGACAACCGTTTCGCCTTTTTTGTGCGCGACCCGCACCGGCACGATTTCTTCCTCGAAAAAGCCCGCAGCCTGAGCAACGGCAGTGCGTTGCTGGCTGCGCAGGGCGAAAGCGTCCTGATCGGCTCGAGAAATATTGAAATCCGTCGCGACGTTGTCGCCCGTCTCCGGCATGGAATCCACACCGTATAAAGCCTTCATGGCCGGATTGATGAAGCGCCAGCCAATGGTGGTGTCTTCGAGTTTCATGTTGCGCGAAAACGCAGCGTCGGCTTTGCCCATCACGAACGGCGCGCGAGACATTGACTCCACGCCACCAGCAATCGCCAGCTCCATCTCTCCCGAAGCGATGGCCCGGAACGCGGTGCCGATGGCATCCATGCCCGATGCGCAAAGGCGATTGAGCGTGACGCCCGGAACGCTTTTCGGCAGCCCGGCGAGCAAGGCCGCCATGCGCGCCACGTTACGGTTGTCCTCACCGGCCTGATTGGCGCAGCCGAGAAACACTTCATCAACCTCTTCCCAGTTGACGGCGGGGTTGCGCTCCATCAGTGCCTTGATCGGTATGGCAGCCAGATCGTCGGCACGGACCGTGGACAAACCGCCGCCGAAACGGCCAATCGGGGTACGAATCGCATCGCAGATAAAGACGTCACGCATCACGCTTCTCCTGCAACCTGGCCATGAGCAGCGGCAGTACGGGCTTCCAGATCCCGCAGCGCTGTCAGCTCGACGTCCGTGGGTTCTTCAGACACCACCACATTCTCCGCAAAACGGATTTCCCACCCCGTGGCAGCGATGACCTGTTCGCGGGTAACGCCTGGGTGCAGTGTGGTCACGATGAACTCGTGAGTGCCCTCCTCCGGTTCCATGATGCACAGGTCCGTGATGATCCCCACAGGCCCCGCGCCCGGCAGCCCGAGACGCTTGCGCGAATCGCCGCCTTCGCCATGACCGACCGAAGTGATGAAATCGAGCTTGTTGACGAATGAGCGCGCCGACTGTTTGAGAATGATCAACACCGACTTCGCCGAGCCCGCAATTTCCGGCGCGCCTCCGGCACCGGGCAGGCGGACTTTCGGGTGGTGATAATCGCCTACGACGGTGGTGTTGATATTGCCGAAGCGATCCACTTGCGCAGCGCCCAGAAAACCGACATCGACCCGACCGCCTTGCAGCCAGTAGCGGAAAATCTCGCTGGTGGAAACGACGGTGTCCGCGGTTTCCGCCAGTTCACCGTCGCCAATCGACAGCGGCAACACGGTGGGCTTGGCGCCAATCGGGCCGGATTCGTAGATCAGCACCACGTCGGGCGAAGACGTGAGCCGTGCAAGGTTCGCCGCCTTGGAAGGCAGGCCGATGCCGACAAAGCAGACCGAGCCGTTACGCAAACGGCGAGCGGCCGCCACGGTCATCATTTCACTGGTGGAGTACGTCATTATTTGGCCTCCGAAGCGCGAGCCAGCTTGCTCTGGAATTCGCTGAAATCTGCTGTGCCGTGGATGTATTCGTCGATCCACGCCGTGAAGGTATCGCGGTCGCGGGCAATCGGGTCCCAGGCTTGATAGAACGGGTTGTCCCGCTCGTAGTAGCCATGCGCGTAGGACGGGTGCGCACCGCCGGGCACCAGGCAAACCGCGCTCAGCGCCCAGGTCGGCAGTACGCAGGAGTTCATCGGTGCCTTGAGGTCTTCGACGATCTCTTCCACGGTCACGATGCAGCGCTTGGCAGCCAATGCAGCTTCTTTCTGAGCACCGAGAATGCCCCACAGCAGCACATTGCCTTTGCGGTCGGCCTTCTGCGCGTGAATCACGGTCACGTCCGGGCGTACCGAAGGCACCGCAGCCAGCACTTCCCCGGTGAACGGGCAAGTGACGGTCTTGATCAGCGGGTTGACCTTGGGCAGGTCAGAACCGGCATACGCGCGCAGTACCGCGAAAGGCAAGCCCGACGCACCGGCCACGTAAGCATTGGCGAGGTCAGCGTGGCTGTGTTCTTCGATTTCCATCGCACGCGGCCATTGCTTTTCGACGGCATCGCGCAAACGGTGCAGCGAGCCAACACCAGGGTTGCCGCCCCACGAGAAAATCAGACGTTTCGCACAACCGGCACCGATCAACTGGTCGTAGATCAGGTCAGGGGTCATGCGCACCAGGGTCAGGTCTTTTTTGCCCTGACGGATGATTTCATGGCCAGCGGCCGTGGGAATCAGATGGGTGAAGCCCTCAAGCGCAACGGTGTCGCCATCGTTGACCAGTTGCTTCACCGCGTCGCGTAAAGAAAGAATGTCTGCCATGAGGTGCTCCGAACCCGACTTCACGTTCATTGATCAGCGCGAACAACCTGCGCCGGAATGAAAATGAGGTTAAGCCTGAGCCACTTGGCAAACAATCCGATAATCGACTAACCGTTCGGTAACCGAACAAATTCACTTGCGAGGGCACACCTCAGGGCATCAGGTAAACAGCTGGGTACTCAGGTCGCGACTGGCGTCGAGCATGATCGGCAGAAAACGCTGCTCCAGCTCGCTACGCGCTACGCGCCCGGCACTGGTGCTGACATTCAGCGCCGCCAGAACCTGACCCGACGCATCATAAACCGGTACGGCAATCGAACGCAGCCCTTGCTCAAGTTCCTGATCGACAATGCACCAGCCTTGTTGACGAACCAGTTGCAGGCATTCAAGCAACGCTTCGGGCGTACGAATGGTCCGGCTGGTCTTGGGCTGCAGATCGACGTGGTCCAGGTACTCCTGCAACGACACGTCATCCAGCGCCGCCAACAGGATTCGCCCCATGGACGTGCAATAAGCCGGCAGACGACCACCGACGGAAAGGTCCACCGAGATCAGACGCTGAGTGGTTGCCGAGCGGGCTATATAAAGAATGTCATCGCCTTCCAGCGTCGCCATGTTGCACGCCTCGTGCAGTTGATCGCTCATGCGGTCCAGATAAGGCTGCGAAGACGTGGCCAGGGGCGTCGATGACAGATAGGCATGACCCAGGGTCAACACCTTGGGCAGCAACGAATACGTGCGCCCGTCGGTGGTCGCGTAACCCAGCTTGATCAGGGTGTGCAGACAACGGCGCACCGCCGCCCGGGGGATCTCTGTCCGGTGGCTGATCTGCGCGATGGTCAGGTGCCGTTTGCGCTCCTGAAAGGCATGAATGACCGCCAGCCCACGCGCCAACGAGGTCATGAAGTCAGGGTCACCGGTCAGGGCCTGAATACGCTTGGCAGGTGAAGCCACGATGGGCGGTGCCAATGAGGCAAAAGAATTACGCAGTTCATCGTTCATGGTCGCACCCTCTGTAACACTCGTTCAGGCCTTGTAACACGCAGGATTCAGAACATTTCAAGCCGTGACGCGCACGCCGGTCCGTGCGATTATCGAACAGGTGGCCGATAATCGCAATTGACCCGATGCACATATGCTTATACCTTTACCGCTGCCATGAAGTGACTTCTTGGAAATTACTGGTCAGGTACCCACTGAGAAGTCATAGGCAGCGGCCTTGCTCAACCAGCAAGGCCGTTTTCATTGGAAAACGAACCCACCCGCTCGACACCCCTTTTGTCAGTCCCTTTTCCCGCACGCGCAAAAAACCCTCTGTCATCTCAGGTATGAAACTCTGTGAATTCCATCACACGTGTCTTGTCATAACGGGCTGAACATTACTTTATAAAAGTTCTTTCATATAAACGGCCCACTAAAACTTCAGAACAGTCGTACAAAAAAAACAGACATGTGAACTCATTCAAGGTCTGCTGTTGACGTAACAGGGCTTCTTGGAGATAGTGTCTCTCAGTGAGTCGGCACTCCCTTCGCACTTTTGGATCCGTGCATGAACTGTCTGCCTCGACTCTCTTGTCGAAGCGCCTTCAGGTTGCACCTCCAGCAAGATCGCCGAAACGTCAGTCAAACACCGGCACCGGCGCTTGAAATCAAAACCTCTGTCGCTACGACAACTGTTTTTCTGGTGCGCGTAGCCGCAAGCAATTGCAAGATGCCCGACGCCCTTCGGTTCGACATCCGCGCAGGCTTTTGCCTGTTCTGGTTCAACGAGCAGACGGTAGCGGACATACATGCCATGTTTTGCGTTATCACCAGACCTCATTTGACTTGAACAGGTAATACAGTGACTAAAGATGAACTGCGCGCGGAACTTGAGCGCCAGGAGCAACGTTACAAGGATGTCTACGGCGGCGAAATCACCACCTACGCCGCGCAACCGGAACCGGAGCGCAAGCCGTGGCGCAAACGAGCCAGCTTGCTGGATCAGGCGTTCAAGCAAGAACTGCAAAAAATGGAAGAAGGTCTGAAAGAAGAGCCATGACACAACGGGCCTAATGCCCCGACCTGTTCATCGCAGCTTTCCTGCATCCGCAAACCTACGCACAACGGCCTCATTGAGCATTCAACGGGGCGGCGCTCATGCGTCTTTTTTTTGGCTTGAAGCGACACCGCGTAGTGATGACAAGTCGTGCTGTATTTTTTCTGTCATAATCTCGCCCCCTTCAGACCCGGTCAGAAAACCTACATGATCGATTTATTCAGCGGGCTTGATGCCTGGGTGCTTGTGAGCCTGTTGCTCGCCCTGGCTTTCGTCCTCACCTTCGAGTTCATCAACGGCTTTCATGACACCGCCAACGCGGTGGCGACAGTCATTTATACCAAAGCCATGCCGCCTCATCTGGCGGTGTTCTTCTCGGGTATATTCAACTTTCTCGGCGTATTGCTGGGCGGTGTTGGCGTTGCGTACGCCATTGTCCATCTGCTGCCGGTCGAACTGCTGATCAACGTCAACACCGGACACGGCCTGGCCATGGTGTTCTCGTTGCTGGCCGCGGCCATTACCTGGAACCTCGGCACCTGGTACTTCGGCATCCCGGCTTCCAGTTCCCACACCCTCATCGGCTCGATACTCGGCGTGGGCCTGGCCAACGCCCTGATCAATGACATCCCGCTGGCCGATGGCGTCAACTGGCAGAAAGCGATCGATATCGGTGCTTCGCTGGTGTTCTCGCCACTGGCCGGTTTCATCGTGGCCGGCCTGGTGTTGCTCGGGCTGAAATGGTGGCGCCCACTGTCGAAAATGCACAAGACGCCCGATCAGCGCCGCAAGCTCGATGACAAGAAGCACCCCCCTTTCTGGAATCGTCTGGTGCTGGTGATTTCCGCAATGGCGGTCAGCTTCGTACACGGCTCCAATGACGGCCAGAAAGGCATTGGCCTGATCATGCTGGTGTTGATCGGCATCGTGCCAAGCCAGTTCGTCCTGGACCTCACCAGCACGACCTATCAAATCGAACGAACCCGCGATGCCACACAGCATCTCAGCCAGTTCTATCAACGCAACAGCAGCATGCTGGGCGAATACCTGGCGATGGGCAAGGCTGAAAAAGGCGACTTGCCGTCCAGCTCCGCCTGTAACCCGAAGCAGACCGAACCGACCATCGACGCCCTGCTCGACCGCCTGAAAGGTGTATCGGACTACCATTCGCTCGCGCCTGAAAGCCGCATCGAAGTACGTCGCTATCTGTTGTGCCTGGACGACACCGCACGCAAGGTCGGCAAGCTTCCAGACCTGGCTGCCCGCGAAAAATCCGACCTGGAAAAACTGCGCAAAGACCTGACCGCCACGACGGAGTACGCGCCGTTCTGGGTGATTCTGGCCGTTGCACTGGCGCTGGGCATTGGCACCATGGTTGGCTGGAAACGTGTGGTCCTGACCATCGGCGAGAAGATCGGCAAGCAAGGCATGACCTACGCACAAGGCATGTCGGCGCAAATCACCACCGCCTGTGCCATCGGCCTCGCCAACGTGTTCAGCCTGCCGGTGTCCACAACCCACATTCTCTCGTCAGGCGTGGCCGGTACGATGGTTGCCAACAAGAGCGGCCTGCAAGGCGGAACGGTTCGCACCATCCTGCTCGCCTGGGTGCTGACCCTGCCAGCGACCGTCGCCCTGTCTGCTGCGCTGTTCTGGCTGGCGTCCAAAGCGCTGTCCTGATCAACGTCCTTGGGGCGATGCCTAACCGGCATCGCCCCAAGGGGTTTGCATCACCTGCGTTGTTTTTGCGCCGCGATAACCGCCTCATCAAGTACCTGCGTACTCCCTCCCCCGGCTGCGTTCTGCAGTTCAAGCCACAACTGGGCAGCACCGTCAAAGTCGGCACCGTCTTCCGGCGTCAGGGCAGCGGGGTCATATCGGCTGAGGCAGCCTTCGCCAAGCGTGGCTGGGGCGGTGGACGTGGCTTTATCGAGCGGATCTGTCATCGGCTGTCACCTTGAGCATTGCACCCTTGCCGACATTGCGTCGGGAGCGCGACCGGCGCGCCCCCGAACAATAGATCAACTGAAGACGACTGTCTTGTTGTCGTGTACCAGAACACGGTCTTCCAGGTGGGCACGCAGACCGCGAGCCAATACCATCTTTTCCACGTCACGACCGAAACGCACCATGTTTTCGATGCTGTCACGGTGACTGACGCGCACCACATCCTGTTCGATGATCGGGCCGGCATCAAGCTCTTCGGTGACATAGTGGCAGGTCGCGCCAATCAGTTTGACGCCGCGCAACGACGCCTGGTGGTAAGGCTTGGCACCGACAAACGAAGGCAGGAAACTGTGGTGGATATTGATCACCTGGTGGGCGTACTCACGGCACAGTTGCGGCGGCAGGATTTGCATGTAACGCGCCAGGACGACAACATCCGCCTGATGATGCCCGACCAGACGCGACACTTCGGCAAAGGCCGGTTCCTTGTCTTTAGGGTCTACCGGTACATGGTAATAAGGAATGTCATGCCACTCGACCATGCTGCGCAGGTCCTGATGGTTTGAAATGACACAGGCGATATCGCAGTCGAGTTCATCACTGTGCCAGCGGTGCAGCAGGTCCGCCAGGCAGTGGGATTCACGGCTGGCCATGAGTACGACGCGCTTCTTCTGTGCCGAATCGGTGATGCGCCAGTCCATCGAGAACGCTTCGGCGATGGGCGTGAAGGCCTCACGAAACCCGTCCAGATCAAAAGGCAGGGTATCGGCACGGATTTCATGACGCATGAAAAACCAGCCGCTGAGAGTGTCAGAGTGATGACTCGCTTCAGTGATCCAGCCGTTATGGGACGCCAGAAAGTTACTGACTTTGGCAACGATGCCTACACGGTCCGGGCAAGCAATCACCAGACGAAAAGTGCGCATTGGGGGAAACTCCAGAACTTCGCAAAGCCGCCATTCTAGCGGCTGCGCAGCAAAACTGCAGTATCTCTGTTGACCCGATTCGCCTGTCGGAAAGGACGCCGCCCAGGCAAAAGATTGCACCTTGCCAGTATCGGCTTTCCGAGGACCCGGCGCTAAACAAGACCTATATTAAGCAGGGCTTTATAGCCGCGTTCTTTTGAAGGAAGCCGGGCGCCCACCTAGTTCAGACGTCTGTAGGACGCGTGTATATTGCTAAATAATTCAAATAAAACTTTTATTTAATGTTTACTTGCTCATTTACAGTGACTATTATTGCCGCACTGTGTCCCTGCCACCCTTCACAACATAAGGTCTCCTCATGTCCCTGATCAACGAATACCGCGCCACCGAAGAAGCCATCAAAGAACTGCAAGCCCGTTTGAAGAACCTGTCGCAAGACGACAAACTGCAAACCGAGCTGGAATTCGAAGGCAAACTGCGCACGCTGATGGGCGAATATCAGAAATCGCTGCGTGACATCATTGCTCTGCTGGATCCGGACGCCAAGGTCAACAAAGCCCCCCGTGGCGGCGCTGTTAAACCTGCCGGCACCAAACGCGCTCGCAAGGTCAAGCAATACAAGAACCCGCACAACGGCGAAGTCATCGAAACCAAAGGTGGCAACCACAAAACGCTGAAAGAGTGGAAAGCCAAGTGGGGCAGTGACGACGTTGAAAGCTGGGCCACTCTGTTGGGCTAAGCTTCATACGGTCGTGATTGACGGCCATTGAAAAACGCCAGCTTGCTGGCGTTTTTTATTGTCCGCTATTTATACCCCCAGACGTTTACTCAGCTGCTGGGCGTAATCCTGCCATTGCCGCAATACCTCCAGCTGCGGCGGGGTGGCACTAAGCGACACGTCAATCAGCGCTTTCGTAAAATCCTGTAGGGTATTGGGCGCGCCCCATTCAGGGCTGCTCAGCCGCTGCTGACAGAACGTCAGCCAGCGCTGTTGCTCTTCGGCGCTCAAGGTGCCTGGAAAGTTACGAGCCCGGTACCTGAATAACAACTCTGGCAAGCGAGCATCATCGAACGGCCACCCGTCACGGGCCAGTTGTTCAGGCTCGGCGTGTCGAACTTGCTCGCACAGTCGCCGGTCACGATCACCGATAAATCCATCATATAACTGTTGTTCGGGATCTTCACTTGCCACGAAGTCATCCTTGCCGTAGAGGACCTGTAATTTATCCTGCCAAACTTCTCGGCTGTCACTCAACTGCGCAGCACGTGCCTGATAAGCTGCCATATCCAATTGCAGACGTTGCTGATCCTCGTGACGCAGCACGCCCAATGGCGCGACCACTGGACAACGATTTATATGCAGCAATTTCAGCGGCACTGGCAATTCGCCTTCTTGCAACGCGTCATGCCGCGTATATAAGCGTTGCTTTAGCGTTTCAGCGTCGTACTTTAACAACGGCGAATGATCCAGGTGCAGGTCGCAGACAATCAGCGCGTTGCGATTATGGGGATGCCATGCCAGCGGAAGCACGACGCCCAGGTAGTTACGCGCGGCCGAAAAACGTCCCGAAATATGCACCAGTGGCTGCATGAGATGGACCTGGTCCTGGACTTTCTGTTTAGTACGCAATGCAAACAGATAGTCATAAAGCCTGGGCTGCTTCTCGCGAATCAGGCGAGCCAATGCGATAGTTGCACGGACATCGGATAACGCATCGTGCGCCTGCCCATGATCAATACCATTGGCGGCCGTCAATCGCTCCAGCTTGAGCGTGACCCGACCATCCTGTTCCGGCCAGACAATGCCGTCAGGGCGCAATGCGTAGGCTGCGCGCACCACATCGATCAGGTCCCAGCGAGTGTTGCCGCCCTGCCATTCGCGCGCATAGGGGTCGAAAAAGTTGCGGTAGAAACTGTATCGCGTGACTTCATCGTCGAAACGCAATGTGTTGTAACCCGCGCCGCACGTGCCGGGCGCAGAGAGTTCGGCATGCACGCGGGTCATGAAATCGGCCTCGCACAAGCCTTTTTCGGCCAAGGTGGCCGGCGTGATGCCGGTGATCACACAGGCGGCGGGATGAGGCAGAATGTCATCACCGGGCTGGCAGTACAGATTGACCGGAGGCGCAATTTCATTGAGCTCGGCATCGGTGCGGATACCGGCCATCTGCAACGCACGATCATTGCGCGGGTTGATACCGGTGGTTTCGTAGTCATACCAGAAAATGCTGGAAGTCACGGGCTGATCCTGAGCAAAAGACCCTCGAAGTGTAGGGCGTCAAGGCCGTCGTTGGCTAATGGGCTGGTATCCGGCGCACAGGGAAATGTTTTCTTACAGCCGGCGTCTTGAATGGTCGGTTGCTTAGCTCCGCTGCGGTAGCTAGCATCAGTTCTGGTTTTCAGGGGCACCCTCCCGACAATGTCATCCCTTCCCGCTGTGCCAAGGAATGCAAAGCTGCCCATGCAACTGGACACCCGTATCGACATCGAGACCCCGGAAGGCATCGACATGGTTCTCCGCCCTGCCGGTCTGGTTTCCCGCGCCTTGGCGTTCAGCATCGACCTCGCTATACGCGCAGCGCTCATCGGCGTGCTCTATATGTTCCTGCAAGTGTTCGACAAACTCGGCATCGGCTTGGGCGCCATCGTGTTTTTTCTGGTGAACTGGTGGTACATGGTGCTGTTTGAAGTGCTTGGCCAAGGGCGTACACCGGGAAAGCGCGCCCTCGGCCTGCGAGTGGTACACGACGATGGCACCCCCATAGACTGGTCTTCCTCGCTGATACGCAATCTGCTGCGCTTCGTCGACATGCTCCCGATCGGCTACGGGCTCGGCGCGATCACGTGCCTGAACCATCCGTTGTTCAAACGCCTGGGAGATCTCGCCGCCGGCACACTGGTGATCTACAGCGACCGACCCACAGCCCGCCCCACCCTGCCGGAAGCAGAACCGGTCATTGTGCCGTTCCCCCTGCGCCTGGATGAACAGCGTGCAGTGCTCAGCCTGGCAGAGCGGCAAAGCGAACTCTCCAGCGCACGCACCCAGGAACTGGCGCTGATTCTGGCCGAACCACTGCGCATTCCTGCCGACAAGGCCGTCGTCCACATGAACGGCATTGCTCGCAGCCTGCTGGGGTCGAAATGAAGCAGAGCCTGTTCGAAACATGCCATGAAGAGGAATGGCAGCGCTTTGCCCGGCACCTTGACGCGCTGGAGCACGGCAAAGCCGATGCGGACGCCAGCGGGACATTCCCGAGCGACTATCGACGTATTTGCCACCAGTTGGCGCTGGCTCAGGAGCGTGGCTACAGCAGTCATCTGATCGATCCCTTGCATCAGTTGGCCATGCGTGGCCACCAGCAGCTTTACCGTCACCGCAGCGCTGCCGGTGCCCGACTGCTGGGTTTCATTGTGGGAGGGTTTCCGCGTCTGGTGCGGTCCGAATGGCGATTCGTGCTGGTCGCCAGCGGGCTGTTGTTCGGCAGCCTGATCATCATGGGGCTGCTGGTGTACGGTTTTCCGCAACTGGTCTACAGCGTCGTCAGCCCGGAACAGCTCACTGAGATGCAGAGCATGTACGACCCGTCGGCCAGCCGGATCGGGCAATCCATCGAGCGGGAATCCGACGCGGACTGGATGATGTTCGGTTACTACATCATGAATAACATCGGGATCGCCTTCCAGACCTACGCCAGCGGTTTGCTGTTCGGGCTGGGCAGCCTGTTTTTCCTGCTGTTCAACGGGTTGATGATCGGCGCCGTGGGTGGCCATCTGACCGATATCGGTTACGGCCAGACATTCTGGTCGTTCGTCGTGGGTCATGGCGCCTTCGAACTCACCGCCATCGCACTGGCCGGAGCGGCAGGTCTGAAACTGGGGTGGGCCTTGCTGGTACCCGGAAACGTCACCCGCAGCACGGCGCTGCGCGTCGCAGCAAAAATCAGCGTGCAATTGATTGGCGGGGTGGTCCTGTTTCTGCTGATCGCTGCGTTTGTCGAAGCCTATTGGTCATCGATGACCTGGCCCGGACCGCTCATCAAATATCTGGTGGGCGCCGCCCTATGGGCACTGGTGGCCGCGTACCTGCCCCTGGCCGGACGTACCGCTCATGCGCCTGACTGAATCGAACGTCGCCATACGCCCTCGTTCGCCGTGGGAAGCCATCGACCTGGGCGTCTTGCTCGCAGGCCGGCATCGCAGGTTGCTGATGAGCAGTTGGGCAATCATCACACTGCCTTTTTTCGGCCTGCTCAGCGTACTGCTCTGGGACTACCCTACGGCGGTCATCTTCCTTTTCTGGTGGCTCAAGCCTGCCTTCGAACGCTTGCCGCTGCTGATACTGTCGCAGTCACTGTTCGGGGCCACGCCGACCTTGAGGCAAGCCCTCAAGGCCTGGCCAGCCACTCTGAAAGACCAGTTATTGCCCAGCCTGCTGTGGCGACGCCTCAGCCTGAGCCGCAGTTTTCAACTGCCTGTGCAGCAACTGGAACACCTGGCAGGTAACGAACGCGCCATGCGAATCGGCCTGCTCAGCCAGAAAGACCTGCGCGCGGCACGGTTGCTCACCATCGTCGGCGCGCACCTGGAATACGCCCTGTGGATAGGATTGCTGATCCTGCTCTACGCCCTGATTCCACAACAGATCGAGATCGACTGGCACTGGGTGAACCTGCTGGAAATAGAAAACCAGTGGCTCTGGATCGACCACCTGACCAACCTTTTTTATGCCTTGGCGTTGGTGTTCTGGGAACCCATTTATGTTGCGTGCGGTTTCACCCTGTACCTCAATCGCCGGACAGTCCTTGAAGCCTGGGATATCGAACTGGTTTTCAGGCGACTGCGTCAGCGCCTGATCGGCAGTGCTTACGTAGTGTTGATCGGTGTCGGACTGGTGCTCTCGACAGCCCCCGCCCCGGCGCTGGCCGACCCACAAAGCTACAGCTGCCCGCTGCCTGAAACTACCGCAGCAGAACCCATCGCGACCGGGACCGGTCCCGACACGCCGCGCCTGACCCGCCAGCCACTGAACAGCGAAGCCGCCAGGCGCGAAATACACAGCATTCTGGAACAGCCCCCGTTCAAGAACATCCGCACTGAGACCGGCTGGCGCTTTCCTGAAAAGGAAAAAAAACAGGCAACGGTCAGGGACAAGCATGACGAGGGCTGGTTGCGCACCTGGCTCAATCGACTTCTGCAGGCGGCAAGCAAACTGGCCAGCCTGATCGAAGTGCTGCTATGGGGCGTGGTCATCGGTCTGGCAGGCCTGTTGATCTGGCACTACCGGGATTGGCTGAAAACCTTTGCGCGCCGGGAAACCTCCCCGACGAAAAAAGCCAGCCCCGCTCCCGAACAGCTTTTCGGCCTGCAGGTCAGTGCTGAAAGCCTGCCCGATGATGTCGCCGGCCGGGCCGAGCAGCTCTGGAACAGCCAGCCTCGCGAGGCACTGGGTTTGCTATACCGCGCCTTGCTCAGCCGCCTGTTGAGCGATTACCGACTGCCACTGAAAAGTGCCGACACCGAAGGCCAGGTACTGGCGCGTATCACGCTGCTCAACCAGCCTCTGCTGACTGAATTCAGCCATGACCTGACCGTACACTGGCAAAACCTGGCCTACGGTCACCGCTTGCCACCGGACCATGCCCGGCAGCAACTCTGCGATGGCTGGCGTAGCCTGTTCAACACGGCGCTGAAAAAATGAGCCGCTTTTACGGAATACTGATCGCGGTAGTGACCCTGTTGCTGCTCACCGGCACGGGGCTTTACCTGATCGGCAGTCATCTGGAGCGCTACGAGGAAACGGTGGATCAAGGGCCATCGCCTCAAGCGAAAGCCAACCCCTGGCTGGCCGCCGAGCACTTTCTGCGTGATCGTTCTCTCACCGTGAACACCACTGACACCCTGGCCCGGCTTCCCGACCCGAGCCAGGGCACTCAGACCCTGCTGTTGCTTGACGAACGCACGGGCATGACGCCCGCGCAAACCGAGCAACTGCTGAACTGGACCGAAGCGGGCGGGCATCTGCTGTTCGTGGCCGAACAACTCTGGGACGAACAAAAAGGTCGCAGTGGCGACCTGCTATTGGACAGGCTGAAGGTTCATCAATACCTCAGCAAGGTCATCAATGAACAGGAGCAACAGCTGAACGACCCGCAGCCCATGCCGCCCATTCCGATGATCAGGCCTGCGCCTCATCGTAAAAAGATGCCCTGGCCCGAGCTGACCCGCCTTTATCTGGAAAACGAAAGCGAGCCGGCCTACATGAGCTTCGACCCGGCGTTTCACCTCGAGGACCCTGAAGATCAGGCGCAGTCCTGGGCCAACAGCGCCGAGGCCACCCATATGCTGCAAATCCACCGTGGAAAAGGGCTGATCACTGTAGTGACTGACGCCAACCTGTGGAAAACCCGCTCGATCGGCAATTATGACAATGCCTGGCTGCTCTGGTACCTGACCCAGGACAGCGAGGTGACGATGATTTGGCAGACAAGGCACGACAACTTGCCGGCCCTGCTGCTGCGCCACTTCCCCGAGGCGCTGCTGGCCCTGGCGTTGCTGATCGGCTTTGGCCTCTGGCACGTCGGTCTGCGCACGGGGCCGATGCGCCGCCCTCCGTCGTTGGCACGACGCCAGTTGACCGAACACCTGCGAGCCAGCGCTGGCTTCCTGCTCAGACGCACAGGACAGCAAACCCTGATAAAAGGGCTGCAACAAGACATCCTGCGCCGCGCCCGTCGGCTGCACCCCGGTTTCGAACGACTGGTTGTGGCCGAGCAATGGCAGGTGCTGTCGCGCCTGACCCGGCAGCCCACCAGCGCCATCAGCGATGCCCTGCGCCCGCGTCCGGCGCAACGCCTCTCACACAGCGAATTCACCCGTCAGGTGGCCCACCTGCAAACCCTCAGGAATGCCTTATGAGCGATCCAACGCCCGAACTGTCCGGCAGCGCCCAGCCTTTGCTTGAAACCCCTGTCGAGCCGACCAGCCCGGCCAGCGCCGCCAGCACTCAGTTACAGCAGCGGCAACGCGCCAGCCAGCTCGCCCAGGCCCTGCGCAACGAACTGCAAAAGGCCGTGATCGGGCAGAACGCCGTGATCGAAGACGTGCTGACTGCGCTGATCGGCAGCGGGCATGTGCTGCTTGAAGGCGTGCCTGGGCTGGGCAAGACGTTGCTGGTTCGAGCGCTCGCCAGTTGCATTGGCTGCGAGTTCGCCCGCATCCAGTTCACCCCGGACCTGATGCCCAGTGATGTCACCGGCCATGCCGTGTATGACATGCAGACCGAGCAGTTCAAGCTGCGCAAGGGGCCGCTGTTCACCCACTTGCTGCTGGCTGACGAGATCAATCGGGCGCCGGCCAAGACTCAGGCGGCGCTGCTTGAGGCCATGCAGGAACGGCAAGTCACTCTGGAAGGCCGCGCCCTGCCCATACCGCAGCCGTTCATGGTGCTGGCGACTCAGAATCCCATCGAACAGGAAGGCACTTATCCATTGCCTGAAGCCGAACTGGATCGCTTCATGCTGAAACTGCGCATGGATTATCCCGAGGCGCAGGAAGAGCTGGACATGGTGCGTCAGGTAACTCGCTCGACCCGCGCCGACATGCTGGATGTGCGACCGCTCAGGGTCATCATGCAGGCACGTGAGGTTCAGGCGCTGCAACGCATTGCCAGCGAACTGCCCATCGATGAACACGTGCTGGACTATGCGGTGCGCCTGGCTCGCAGTACGCGCACCTGGCCCGGCCTGAGCCAGGGCGCGGGGCCGCGAGCCTCGATTGCGCTGGTGCGTGGCGGTCGCGCCCGGGCATTGCTGCGCGGTGGCGAGTTTGTCACTCCGGACGATATAAAAGGCTGCGCACTGGCGGTGTTGCGACACAGGGTCAAACTGTCGCCGGAACTGGACATCGAAGGCCTGTCGGTGGATCAGGTGCTCAGGCAGATCCTCGATCAGGTACCGGCACCTCGCCTGTGAAGCAGTTACTCAAGCCCTCTGTTCCGATGCTTCGCTGGCTCGGCGGACTGACGTGCATTGCGTTGCTGCTGGGCACGCTAGACGCGCTCGGCGTGGGCTATCCGGAACAGATCGACAGCCTGTATTGGGGTGCGATGCTGGCCTTGGCGGGGCTGGGCCTGCTGGACGCCATCTTGCTGCTCCGGCTTGCGTCGCCGCGCGTTCAGCGTCAGCTCCCGGGCAGCCTCGCGCTGGATCGCTGGAACGAAGCCAGACTCATCGTGAGTCACGACGGCGCCAAGCCGGTCACGCTGCAGATATTCGACCACGTACCACAGGGTCTGGAGCACGAAAATCTACCGCAATCGATCACCCTGCCGCCCCATAGCGAGGGCCAGACAGGCTATCGCCTGCGCCCGTCGAGTCGGGGCCATTTCACGTTTGATCAGTGCGAAATCAGCCTGCCTGGCCCTTTGCGACTGTGGACGACACGGCGCTATCTGGCCGTGCCCGGCACGACCCGTGTCTACCCGGATTTCGCGCGTCTGTACGGTGGGCAGTTGCTGGCAGTGGATAACTGGCTGAGCCAATTGGGTGTGCGTCAACTTCAACGTCGCGGGCTGGGCATGGAATTCAATCAGCTGCGTGAGTTTCGTGAAGGCGACAGCCTGCGGCAGATCGACTGGAAAGCCACCGCTCGCCAGCGAACCCCCATCGCCAGGGAGTATCAGGACGAGCGGGATCAGCAGATCGTTTTCATGCTCGATTGCGGGCGCCGAATGCGCAGCCAGGATGGCGAGTTGTCGCATTTCGATCATGCGCTCAATGCCTGCCTGCTGCTGAGCTACGTCGCGCTGCGTCAGGGTGATTCTGTAGGCATTTCGACGTTTGCCGGTGAACAGAACCGCTACCTGCCTCCGGTCAAGGGGCCAAGCCAGCTCAATCTGCTGCTCAATACCGTCTATGACTTGCAAACCACCCGACGACCGGCCGATTACGGCGGCGCCGTGCGCGAGGTCATGGTTCGTCAGAAAAGAAGGTCGCTGGTGGTAGTGGTGACCAATCTTCGGGATGAGGATGACGAAGAACTGCTGGCGGCCGTAAAACAGCTCGGCAAACAGCACCGTGTACTGATTGCCAGCCTCAGGGAGGAAGTACTCGACAGCCTGCGCCAGTCACCCGTGCAAACCTACGAACAGGCGCTGGACTACTGCGGGACCATGAATTTTCTGAATGCACGTGCGTCCCTGCACGACCGTTTGAGTGCGCAGGGCGTAGCCATCATGGATGCGCGGCCAAGAGAGCTGGGGCCGCAACTGGTCACCCGTTATCTGGGCTGGAAGAAGGCAGGAACGCTGTGAACATGGCCTGCCTGAGGACCGACAGGTTCAGGCCGACGCTTCGTAAAAGGGGTAAAAGCAGAAATACCGTTGCAACAGCTTGATGAACTCCAGGTATTCCGTCGAGACTTCAGGTAACTCGAAACCGGAGTCGAAGCTGCCCGGGGTTTCGTCTTCGCGGCACCAGAGGCAGGTGGCGCTCACTTCTATCGGCTCCCCGATATCACCGCCCGGCAATTTCAGGCACAAATCGAAGGTGGCCCCGACCAGCAAAGGCAGCTCGCTGATCAGCATCAGCCCCTCTTCTGACACATTTCCCAGGCACCCCATCAGCTTGCCCGTGTGACGATTGAAGACCTGCAGGTAATCCTGCAACTGGTGTCTTTCGATTCTTCGTTCTTTATGCATGGCAGGCTGCCTTGTGAGGCCATTGTTACAGTCATGAACACAGACTGAGGGCTTCATCTGCACAACACCTACGGGACCTTTTGAAGCAGATCCCGGCAGCTCATCCGCTCCGTGAGGTCAGACTAGCTCAGAATTTTTCAAATTCCACCCGAACACGGCAGCTTCCATCCAAATGGATGTAACTACTTTGATACGGGTGCGTTGCGGGCAGGTACAGGTATGGGCCTGGCGGGCTGCGCATTGGGGTAATGCCCCAGTTGCGCCAAGGTGTCGAGTCTGGCCCGCGCACGGTACGCATATTCGCTTTGAGGGTACTGGGTCATCAGGAACTGGTAAGTCTGCGCCGCATCGACGTACAGCTTTTGCCGCTCCAGGCACTGGCCCCGCAGCATCGACACTTCCGGCTGAACATAGCGCCGCGAACGGCTCTGCCGCTCCACCTTGGAAAGGTCGAGCATCACCCGGTCACAATCGCCCTCCTGATAGGCACGGTAGGCATGATCCAGGTTGGAGTTCATTGCCCAGCGAGTGCAACCGCCAAGCGCAACCAGTAATACAACAATCGTTACAATACGCATGGAAGTCTCCTGTTCTCTGCCCTGTATCGGCCTGACAGCCTGTTTCTTCAACTGAATCGAACGCCGGTCGTCTACTGAATGCCCTCCCCGACCGTCATATCTCAGTGCAAAGGAACAATGACTAAAGACCCAGACAGGAGTAGCCTCTCGCTGCGCTTCAATTAAGGAGTTTGTGCATGACCGTTCGCCGCACCAAAATCGTCGCCACACTTGGCCCCGCCAGTAACTCGCCGGAAGTCATCGAACAACTGATCCTCTCGGGTCTCGACGTTGCTCGTCTGAACTTCTCTCATGGCACTCCGGATGAGCACAAGGCCCGCGCCCAGCTGATCCGTGACATTGCCACCAAGCACGGGCGCTTTGTCGCTCTGCTGGGCGACCTGCAGGGTCCGAAGATCCGTATCGCAAAGTTCACCGACAAGCGAATCGAGCTGAAGGTCGGTGACAAGTTCACCTTCTCTACAGCTCACCCGCTGACCAGTGGCAACCAGCAGATCGTGGGTATCGATTACCCGGATCTGGTCAAGGATTGCGGCGTAGGCGACGAGCTGTTGCTCGACGACGGTCGCGTGGTCATGCGCGTCGACACCCAGACTGCGAACGAGCTGCACTGTACGGTGCTGATCGGCGGTCCGCTGTCCGATCACAAAGGCATCAACCGTCGCGGCGGTGGCCTGACGGCTCCGGCCTTGACCGAGAAAGACAAGCAGGACATCAAGCTGGCTGCCGAAATGGACCTGGATTACCTGGCCGTTTCCTTCCCGCGCGATGCTGCCGACATGGAATACGCTCGCCAGTTGCGTGACGAGTCTGGCGGTACCGCCTGGCTGGTCGCCAAGATCGAACGCGCTGAAGCGGTCGCCAACGATGAAGTGCTTGATGCCCTCATCCGCGCCAGTGACGCCGTCATGGTTGCCCGTGGTGACCTGGGCGTCGAGATTGGCGACGCCGAACTGGTCGGTGTTCAGAAACGCATCATTCTGCACGCACGTCGCCACAACAAGGCGGTGATCGTTGCCACGCAAATGATGGAGTCGATGATCTCCAGCCCCATGCCGACCCGTGCCGAAGTGTCCGACGTGGCCAACGCCGTGCTCGACTACACCGACGCCGTCATGCTCTCGGCGGAAAGTGCTGCAGGCTCTTACCCGATCGAAGCCGTTCAGGCCATGGCGCGTATCTGCGTCGGCGCTGAAAAGCACCCGACCGGCAAAACGTCCAGCCACCGCATCGGTCACTCGTTCACACGTTGCGACGAAAGTATCGCGCTGGCCGCCATGTACACCGCCAACCACTTCCCTGGTGTGAAGGCAATCATTGCACTGACCGAAAGCGGCTACACCCCGCTGATCATGTCGCGCATTCGCTCCTCGGTGCCGATCTACGCGTTCTCTCCGCACCGTGGCACTCAGGCGCGCGCGGCGATGTTCCGCGGTGTCTACACCGTGCCGTTCGACCCGGCAAACCTGCCGCCAGGCCAGGTCAGCCAAGCCGCAGTCGACGAACTGCTCAAGCGTGGCCTGGTCGAGCAAGGTGACTGGGTCATCCTGACCAAGGGCGACAGCTACCACACCATCGGCGGCACCAACGGCATGAAAATCCTGCACGTTGGCGACCCATTGGTCTGATAGCACAGGTCTTACCGCTCGGCGCTGCAAGCAAAGGCCCCGTCTCGCAAGAGTCGGGGCCTTTTTATCAACGGCCAATTATCGTGCCGACGCTTTGCGTCCCAGCTTTCACTCCCGCGCCACAAACACATCCGCCAGCAATTGATTGCGCGGCAGCCCTGCCAGATACAACCGCTTGGCAAACATCTCCACGCTGTCCGTACTGCCGCACACCAGCGCCATCGCATGCCGCGACAGCAGGCGAAGCTCTGCCAGAGCGGTCTGTAACGTCTGCGCGGTGATCAACTGAACCTGCACCTGTGGATAATGCTCCGCCAACGCCTGCAACTCATTCGCCAGATAATGCTCCTCGCTGTCGCGGGCCAGGTGAATCAGGCGGATGCTGCCCTGATGTTCCTGACGCAGGGCTTCGCGCAAGACGCCCCATAAAGGCCCGAGACCGGTGCCGGCCGCCAACAGCAGCAAGGGTTGGTCCTGCCAGTCGGGGTCATAGCGCAGCGCCCCGCCGCGCAACTCACCCAGCCTCACCTCGTCACCCACCTGCAACTGTCTGGCAACATCCCGGAATGCGCCCGGCTGACCGCAATCGATATGAAACTCCAGAAACGGATCCTCGCCCGGAAGACTGGCCAGCGAGTAAGGTCGCGCCACACCGCTGTCAGTCCACAGCACTTGATGTTGCCCGGCGCTGTAACGCAGAGGGCGCAAGGGCTCCAGACGCAAGCGCAGCACGGCCGGGCAAAGCCAGTCGCAGCCCGTGACCTTCGCGGGCAGGCCGTCTCGTTGCGGGTCAAACACTTCGACTGTCAGGTCCTCGACCACACGACACTGGCAGGCAAGCCTCCAGCCCTGCTGGCGCTTTTCAGCCGGCAAGGCGTTGGGCAACGCGTCTTCAGGCTCGCCTTTGACGCAACGCACCAGGCACGCATGGCAACTGCCGGCGCGGCAACTGTAGGGAACCGGAACACCGGCATGGTTGAGGTCATCAAGCAGATTGCTGGCCGACGCGACCGACCAGCTACGCTCTCCAACATGCAATTGAGGCATTCAGACGCCCTGTGCAGAAAATAACGGCGATTGTACAGACTGGTCTGCAGGGCGGGTTATACTGCCGCGCCTTTTTGCGCCCGCTACGGCTAACCTTGCAGCTCTGGTTCAAGCCGCAGTTCCAGACTGCTGCCGATAGCGTCATTAATGTTCCCGTCCTTACAGAGGAGCGCGCCGCATGACCGTGATCAAGCAAGACGACCTGATTCAGAGCGTTGCAGACGCCCTGCAGTTCATTTCCTATTACCACCCCGTGGATTTCATCCAGGCCATGCACGAGGCGTATCTGCGTGAAGAGTCGCCTGCCGCCCGCGACTCCATCGCCCAGATCCTGATCAACTCGCGCATGTGCGCAACCGGTCATCGCCCGATCTGTCAGGACACCGGCATCGTCACCGTTTTCGTGCGCGTCGGCATGGACGTTCGCTGGGACGGCGCCACCATGGGCCTGGACGACATGATCAACGAAGGCGTGCGTCGCGCCTATAACCTGCCTGAAAACGTACTGCGCGCGTCGATCCTCGCCGACCCGGCAGGCGCTCGCAAGAACACCAAGGACAACACCCCCGCCGTCATCCACTACTCCATCGTCCCGGGCAACACCGTGGAAGTGGACGTTGCGGCGAAAGGCGGCGGTTCGGAAAACAAATCGAAGATGGCGATGCTCAACCCGTCCGACTCGATCGTTGACTGGGTACTGAAAACCGTGCCGACCATGGGCGCAGGCTGGTGCCCACCGGGCATGCTCGGCATTGGTATCGGCGGCACGGCCGAAAAGGCTGCCGTCATGGCCAAGGAAGTGTTGATGGAGTCCATCGACATTCATGAGCTGAAAGCCCGCGGTCCGCAGAACCGTATCGAAGAGATGCGCCTGGAGCTGTTCGAGAAGGTCAACCAGTTGGGCATCGGCGCGCAGGGCCTTGGTGGCCTGACCACCGTACTCGACGTGAAGATCATGGATTACCCGACCCACGCCGCCTCGCTGCCGGTGTGCATGATCCCCAACTGCGCCGCCACCCGTCACGCCCACTTCGTGCTCGACGGCACGGGTCCTGCGTCGCTGGAAGCACCCTCGCTGGACGCCTACCCGGAAATCGTCTGGGAAGCCGGCCCGTCAGCCCGTCGCGTCAACCTCGACACCCTGACACCGGAAGAAGTACAAAGCTGGAAACCGGGCGAAACCGTGCTGCTCAACGGCAAGATGCTCACTGGCCGCGACGCTGCGCACAAGCGCATGGTCGAAATGCTCAACAAGGGCGAAACCCTGCCGGTGGACCTCAAGGGTCGCTTCATCTACTACGTCGGCCCGGTTGATCCGGTTCGCGAAGAAGTCGTCGGCCCGGCCGGCCCGACCACCGCCACGCGGATGGACAAATTCACTCGCCAGATCCTCGATCAGACCGGCTTGCTGGGCATGATCGGCAAATCCGAACGCGGCCCGACCGCCATTGACGCAATCCGCGACCACAAGGCCGTGTACCTGATGGCCGTCGGCGGCGCTGCGTACCTGGTGGCCCAGGCGATCAAGAAATCCAGAGTCGTGGCCTTCGCCGAACTGGGCATGGAAGCGATCTACGAGTTCGAGGTCAAGGACATGCCGGTCACCGTTGCGGTGGACAGCACCGGTGAATCCGTCCACATCACCGGCCCGCAAATCTGGCAGAAGAAGATCAGCGACAGTCTGGCGGTGGAAGTGCAGTAAGAAACCCTGAAACCCGCCTCATTGAGGCGGGTTTTATCGTTCCATTCGACGTCAGGTTTGCGCAAAGGTACTCCTGCCAACCCTCACACAACTGAGCACATTGGCAAATCAGCGACAGCCTGGCTATTGGAACATCCGTGATGCCGACAGCCTCGACACACGCCAAGCCTTCCGTGCCCCTCAACGTGACGGGCTACGTAACGTAATTCAATGCCTTCATTCTTGAAATGATTCGATCTTGCCCGAGAAAAAGTCCTAAAAATATAACAGTGTCTGCATTATTACGTAGCAGCTTGTCCCTGACCCCCGGATGGTTCAAACGATGAATACTGATATCCTGAACGCTCTTCGTGTCGAAAATTTCCATCACCTTGGCAGCCGTCAGCTTTTTCTCTTTAATCATACTGTCAATATTTAAAAATATTTCTTGATCACGGTAACCCTGTGTGACGCGACTTGCCGACTCTATCATTCCCTGTAAAGACTCGAGGACGCCCTCCGTAGAAAGCTGCTCAACACCCTCATCCCTGGTGAAATTCGCGTTCATATAAACATAATCACGCGAACGATCAGGCGTCGTATGGGATATTTCATGACCCACTACCAACGCAGTGCCTAGCGTATGAAATTCCAACACCTCACGCCCCAAAAAAACTTTTTTGTGAGGATCCTCTTTGTGAGTAAGACCATGCCGATCGGGGTTCCTACCAAAGACCGCAAATTGGTTAAATCCGGAACCCGTCGAATAGCGCTGCACCGCGTCGCTCAGCCTACTGTATTGGCTGGCCATTTCAGGCAGGCGAGCCAATGATGTTTCCCCCATGACGTTCCATACGATGGCTTGTTGCGTGTCGGTCAAAACCCCTCCATTGAAAACTGCGTGACTTTCTTTATAGGCAATGTCGACAACGTCCAAGGCATGACCCAGCTTATCCACCGGTGGCTTTTTCAACTGCTTTATACTTTCCCTGCCTCGAGCAACAATGGTCAGCCCCAGCGCGCGGACATTCTGTTCGTAGTCATCGTTGAAGCCTTGATAAGATCGGTATTGCAACCCGTTATTATCTTTATTTCTTAATGGATTATTCCCCACCATCCGGTAAAGATTCAATCCGTCCACAGCCCCCGCAGGGTCCGGATTGATCCACCTTTGCAGCCACGGTGCGTAATACCTGAACCCGTAATAATACAGCCCGCTGGCATCACGCTCTTTGCCCGAATAACGCACGGTCTTGTACTTCGCTTCAACCGCACTGCGCGCTGCCCAACAGGCCGTACCGCCAAACGGATAATAGCGTTCATGACTGATCAGCGCGCCTTGCTGATCCAGTTCCAGGGTGCTCGACCCCAGATGATCGCTCAGGCTGTAACGTACCTGGTCATTCGCAATAGCGCCTGGTTTACCGGCATCCCAATGCAATACACGAACGCTGTTGCGCCCTGCCTGAGCGGAGATGACATGAAGGGTCTCGTCGCCCGCTGTGGTACGGATTTCCAGACCCGGCAGGTAGCGCACTTCGTGGGTCAGCGTGCGACCCGAGGCCTGAGACGTGCTGATCTTGCGGCAGCGCTGGCCTTGGCCATCGTAGCTATAACACTCGTCGTCATTTGGCCCATCCGCACGACGAACAAACGTGATCTGCTGTAACTGGTTGCGCACGTCCCAGCGTAAAGGCTGGCCGCGTACCAGATTCAGCAGATTACCGCTGGCGTCGAAGCTCTCCGGCAAGCCTGTATTGAACTCGTCCTCCGGAAGGCTGCGATTGCTGTTCGGGGCCACCCGCATATGGCGGGTGAATGACTGCGCGCCATCGTGGCAAAGGGTGACCAGGTTACCGCCCGCATCGTAATAATAACTTTGCTCGTAGTGGGCGAGCCTGTTCGGGTCAAGTGGCAAGGGTTGCAGATCAGGTAAGGCAGGGCCGTGACCGGTATTGTTCCTGACCTCGCGGCCAGTGGCTTTGATCAGTTGATACAGGGTGTCATAGGCATAGCCATTAATGGGCGCAGTGCTTTGATTATTGCAATGCGTTATGGCCTGCGCCCTGTCTTCAATCTTCACCACATTACCGACCGGGTCATAGGTGTAGTGCAAGCGCTGCAGAACCCGCCCGCTCGTTAACGTGGTGCCGAGTTCAACGAGCCGATCATCCTGAAGATCATAGTGATAAACACTTGTCGCACCATTGCCAGCGGTTTCCTGCACAACGTGACCGGAGGCGCTGTAGTCAATGGCACTGACCAACGTTTGCAGCTGTGCAGCACCGGCCAGCGTCAGCTCGACCGTTTTCAACTGACCGCCCACCGTCTGGCCAAATACCTGCACGTTGTTGGCGGCATCGGTCTGCCGGGTTGTTTCGCCAAGTGCGTTGAATGCGGTCCGGGTTGTGGATGCTTCCGTTTCCAGCAGGGCATCCCGATCACGTTCTGCAAGGGGCCAGTCCGGTGCGTCGTGCGCCTGCAAGAACTGTCGACATTCGGTCAGCGCTGCACCGAGCACGCCGTAGTCCGGCAGAAAACGAGCGCCCGCCGTGTCGTCGTGGCGAATCAGCTGATTACACTGGTTACGCTCAGCCGCGGCGGGTCCGCCATAAGAAAAGCGCTCGGCAGTTCGGCCTGATTCGTTGATCGACGAGGGACGCAGCAGCGCGTCGTACTCAATGCGCCGCTGCGTACCTCGTCCGTCGTGGCTTTCAAGCAAATGCCCTGCCTGACCGTTCAGGCTCAATTGCCACCCCGCGTCAACGCTTTCGCTCAACAACACAGCTCCAGACAGGCTGACTGTTTGTTTCAGGTTCACAGGTGCGTGCGCATCGTGTTTCAGACGGCTGAAGAACCGTGGATCCCGGCTTGCGATTGGCCGTCCTGCCATGTCGAAATACTGCTGCGTCACTCGAGCTTCAATGCGTTGCCCGTCAAAGGCGCGATAGAACTGCACGCTGCGTACAGGCAACCCACGTGAGTCGCTGACCGCCAGGCTCGGTGTATCGAGGTGCATGATCGAGTTCATTGCCTTCATCCTTGAAAACCCCTATCACTCCGCATCCTTCAACGATAACAGCAAGCGAACCCATGCGCCGTGCTCGATAAAGCATGAATAGGCATAACCCGTCAGCGGCCAATAGCCAATACAACACCCTTAAGCGTTGCGCACTAACATGTTGTTTCAACACGCAATCCTGCACGCTGTCGGTCAGGACTGGCATTTCTGTCAGGTAGACGTATCGAGCATCATAAACAACGCTGGTGTCATGACCACGGAGGGCCGGACATGACCGAGCAACCCTTTTCCCTGTTACGCAATCTGGCTAAATCGGCGACAGAAACGCCTGAACACACCCGCGATAAGATGTCGTTCATTGACGCGATGGCCGAGCTGAAAATACATTCAGTGTTCGACATCGCAAGGCGCTCCAAAACAGCTTTTGTTCGAGAACTCTCGCACCTCTGCGACGCCGATGGTGCGCTCGCTTATGAAAACGCTCGCTGTTACGCCATACAAATCGTGCGCCTGTATCGCAATCAACTGCTCTCTTCAGGTCGCCCTCCACAACTGACACGGCGTACGGGGGTACGGTCGCTGGTGGACATTGGCCCCAGCTTTCCCAACTTGTTTAATGAAAACTGGGACCTGTTTTGTAAGGTCGGCGCCATCGAGGCCAAGGACTCGCCCGTTGCCTACCTGGCCTCTCTTTATCGTTTTGCTCTGGAACAACTGGAGAACAGTCCGACCGAGGAAAAACGTATTCACCTCGACGAACGACGGCCCGATTTGAAAGACCTGTTGATCAGCCAAGAAAGCACCTTCACCCCTATACCTACGCTGCACATCGTCAATGAAGTATTGGGCAAAGCCATCAAGGCGTACGTGAACACCGTGCCGGCGGACAAGGACAAGACCCTTTATCAACTGGTGGCCGAGAAACACTATCCGTTTCAGTTTCCTTACAACTTTCATTTCCAACAGATCAGCCTTGGACTCGCGGGGAAAAAGCCCATGCTGGGTGAGCTGAGTTATCACGTCAGCCCTGAAGTTCCCGCCACCTCAATGCTGACCACCGCGTATGGAAAGGTGAATCAATCGAGTGCCGTCGCGCAAATGATGATGAGCGGGCTCAGCCCGGAACAACAGTCAATCGTGCTTGAGCCGGCGCTGATAACCCCCGCAAGCGACGACACGCCCCCCCTGTTGATCAGCCAGTTTTTCAAGAAAAAGTACAACGTCGATTACCTGGATGACGCCCGCAACCCGCTGAATATGCTGAGTGTCTTCATGGCGAAGACGGAACTCGACAGCGATGGCGTCGAAACCCTTTTGGCAATAGGCAGCCATACACCCTATGCCTCACCCAATATCCGGTCGGCTGGGCAAACGGCCGATGAAGACTCGCCAGACGAGGAAAGCCTGAAAGCAACGGAGGCTCGATTCGGCGCTGGGTACATCAACGGACCTACCGCTCAGGCGGCGATGGGCCTGAGTAAGGATGCGCAAGGTATCAGCCGGCTGACCAACACGAGCGTTGACCGTTTTGACCGCCTGCAACGCATGATTCGTTTACAACGCTGGATGAACATGCCTTTTACCGAGCTTGACACGCTGGTCATGGCGGTCATTCGTTCGGAGGGTGATGCCAACCCTCAGAGGGTGCTGACGGTCAACACACTGCGCGCACTGGGAACCTACCGGTATCTGAACAAGCGGCACACCCTCGCGCTTGATGAGTTTGCAGCCTTTATCCACTTCATGGCCGGAGAGGCAAACGATAGCCGCTTGCCGCTGTTCGACCGGGTATTCAACAACCCCGCATTATTCGATACGCCGCTGGTTCTGAGCGGAGCACTTCTCTACCTGGACAACCCCGGCAGCCAACACATCAAGGCGCGCGCCCAGTTGAGCGTCGCCCTGCGGTTATCCAGTACTCATGACGGTTTGAGACTGCTGGGCATTGATACTCGCGAACTGATCGGCAACACGCCCAGCCAACTCTTACTGAACATGAGCATGGTCTCTTCGCTGTATCGACAAGCACGAATTGCTTCGATGCTCGGTCTGACGGCAAAGGACAGCCGGGCATTGATCGACTTGCTGGGCGGTGAGGCTTATCGAAAAAAAGTGATCACCGGCCAACTCAGAGTGACTTCAGAAGATGTGGAGACCCACGCCGAACCGGACATACTCGATATCCTGATGCAACTGGACTGGGCAGCCACCTGGCTCAAAGAATCCGATCAGGACGTTGCCACACTGCGGCGTCAGTCAGGCGTGGATATCAACGAAACAGATGTCGAGCAGGAACTGATTACCGAGCTTGAGCCATTAAACAACGATGCGCGCCAGGCTGTACTGACCGAACAGCAACTGGCAACCCTGAACCTGCCAGGCCTTGACGACGAAAGTACAGCCATTGATTGGTGGTCTGTCCTTGCCGTGCTGATCGACCCACAAGGGCTGGTCGAGGCTCAGCCGCTGACCGAAGAACCCGCTGTCAGTATTCGTAACGTCATTCGCAATCAGCTTTCCTCCATTGCAATCGGGGAGCCACTGGCCACAGAGGTCGGCGCCAAGCTTGAAGCATTCGTAATAGAGGGCTACCTGAGTCAACACCGTTTGATGGAAGGCCTGTTGCAAACGATTGCCGGTCTGCCGCTGGATCGTTGCGAACCGGTCATGCGCTGGTCAGGCACTAGCGCAGACAGGTTTCTCGGTGCGCTCATGGCCGGCAATGACATGACGGATACGCTGATGAAACTGATGCGCCATGCGGAAGTCAGCCAGCAGCTCGCCCTGAGTGCTCAGGCACTACGCACGTTTTTGATCAACCCACACTGGCTGCATGCCGACTTTACCGGCCCACTGCCCCTTTCACTGATCAGCCTGTTTGTACTGGAGCGCTATCGCGACTGGCGCGACCGCTGCGGGCAGGCGGAAAACAAGCTGCTCGATTACTTCAAGCAGGCGAACGACGCCAGCCGTGATCCGACGCAATGCGCAGACTTGCTGGCGTCGCTCACACAGTGGACCTCGTCTGAAATACAAGCGGCCAATGTATTACTTCTGTCCTCAGGTCGCATCGCATCGTCCATGCACCAGGTGGACTGGTTGAGCCGGATGCAAAGCACCAGCGAACTCACCGGTCTTTCGGCTGCCCAGCTCCTGTCGGCAACCCACCTTACGACGGACAGCACTGCCTCAAGCTGGAAAGCCATAGGCGAAGCTGTCATCGCAGGCCACCGTTAAGCCGCACGCTACAAATGCTCAATGCCAAGGAGGCCTGATCATGTCCGATACCCTTGAAAGCCAGTTGAACGAATCCTTTCGCGATGCACTGGTGGCTTACTATCTGGGCGAAGTGGTGCCCAACGACCCCATGCTCAAACGTATGGGTCTGGACCAACGCTTGAAGACGGCGAACGACTTGTACGAGTTCTTTCTGCTCGACAACCAGGTCGGCAATGAAGTCCAGACCAGTCATGTTGCGTCGGCGATCAGCAGTCTGCAGCAACTCATCAATGGCACGTTACTGGGCATGGAACCCGGGTACGAAACGCTGCGGCCTACCGAAGCGCGCTTTATGGAGTGGCGTGAGCGCAGCAGCCAATACCCGATCTGGGCGGCCAATATGCAACTGGCGCTGTATCCGGAAGTTTACATCTCACCGGCCTTGCGCCTTAAAAAGTCCGGTTATTTCGCCCAGCTGGAAAACGATATCAATCAGAACAGAATCAACATCGACACCACGCAGGAAGCGGTCAAAGCCTACCTGGCCAGTTTTGAAGAAGTCGCCAACCTGACTATTATCAACGGCTATATCGACAGCGACCGGTTTGCCGAGGGCAACTATTATTTTATTGGCAAATCCAGGGCCGAAAACATTTACTACTGGCGCACGGTGGACATGAATGAGCGCGCCTATAAAGAAGGCACTGAAGGGGCAAAGTTTGATCATCCAACGCCTGGCGCATGGTCGGACTGGAAGCGGGCCGACATCGGCATCAATGCCAATACCGTGGAAAGAACCCTTCGCCCGGTGTACTTCAACAATCGATTGTTCGTCACCTGGGTGGACTTGATTCCTGTGACAGAAACAATAGAGATCACCTTGCCGGCCAGTACTATTGTGCCGGGTGCGGATGGCAGTATCCCGGTCAACCCGCCGTCATCGACGATGCCCGTGACGGTAAGAACACCCAATGTACGGCTGGTGTTCAATATTTCCTATAAAAAATATGACGATTCCTGGAGCGCACCACACATCTACATGGATGTGACGACCCTTGGGGTGTTTGAACGTGCGGGTAAGGCTGTCCATCTTGAACGCGACTTGAATACCATCGCCGTCTTCGATGTCTCGGCATCACCCGAGTCCCTGTTCATCGCCATGTATGCCGGGGAGCAACTGGTGAACGGTGATACTGACGGTTCGACGTCCACCTATGCTTTTCTGCACACGGCGTTTATCGACAAAAACTTCAACACCACACCCGCCTTTCCGACGGCGAACTACGTTGAGGCTATTTCCGACAAAGCCGACCAGGGTCTGGAGCAGCCTCGCGTGCGCAAGACCTGCTGGGCGTTTGCGTTGAAGAACAAGGACAATTTTCAGTTTATGTGGAGTTTGTATATCAGACTGAAACCCTCCCTGACAACGTCCCCCAACAAGGGCGATGCATGGTGGGACTACCGAGACAATCAGAAAACGATAGCCGAGATGACTGGTATCTATGCACCCCGCCTGGACCTTGCAAGCTCCACAATAACGTTAAGTACTGCACTGCATCAGGATACCCTCATCAAGGGCATGACTAAAACAACACTCGTATTGATTGAGCCAGAAAACCAGTGGACATTCGAGTTCATCACGACGCCCAACGACCTCAACATTGATGGCCGTTTTGTATTACAGAACGGATCACGCCTAACAATCGCATCACTCATACGACACAGTTACACCCTGTCGGTGGACATATATAGCACGGTGGAAAATCCTCCCTCCAGTACAGATATCCTTCTCACCCCAGAAAACCGACTTTACCTTATAGATCATACCACCTGGATTAGCCTTGAATCCGGCACACTTAGGGCGGAGGCTTTCGACCTGATGTCGTTGGCGGCCACCGACCCGGAGGTCGCGTCTCAGGCACTCATAAAAATGCTATACGGCGACATGTTAGAACACCGGAATCCCTCTGTACGTGTAGAGCCTCAATACACTGAGACGTTTCTTTTTGCTCAATGGTTTAATTACCCCAACAACATGAATAATCCCCACACCCGTAGCCTCATAGAGATTGAAAGAACCCCTCACACCGATCACCTCACGGCGCCCAGTCGCTATGAAACAACCTTTACGTTTGACAAGTCGACATTACTGCCTGACTTCCCACTCACCTCCTTCATCAGCGGATCAAAAAAGTTTTATATCAACCACGGCTTCAGCGTAAACACCGTGGCCCCCGATGCCTGGGTCGGCAACGCCCTTAAATCCACTGAAATAGAACTGGAGTGGGCAAACGTCGGCGGAAGTGATCCCGTCGCGCCCAAAATCAACAAGCGCACCCACGCCATTCTGGGTATCGCTGAATACATCGACTTCTCCGACTCAAACATCCAGTTCAGCGACAACTCGACCACCGACCATCGCGACCCCATCCGCATGAATACGCTGTTCGCCCGCGAGCTGATCAACAAGGCCAACATCGCGCTCGAAGCCCTTTTGTCCTGGGATACCCAGCAGTTACAGGAACCGCCCATCGATGATGACGGCATCACTGATCTGATGGATTTCGGAGGGGCCAATGGTTTGTACTTCTGGGAGCTGTTTCTGCACTTGCCGTTCATGATTTCTCACCGTCTCAATCTGGAGCAGCGCTTCACCGATGCAGAATTCTGGCTGGGGTTCATCTTCGACCCAGGTCGCAAAGAGACAGACAAAGCACCCGCCTACTGGAACGTTCGACCACTGGTTGAAATCTCCGACCCCGACCACTTTTTGCGCTCACCCATTGACCCGGATGGCATCGCCGCCAGCGATCCGGTCCGCTATCAGAAAGCCGTGTATTTCCACTACATCAAGAACCTGATCGACCGAGGCGACATGGCCTATCGGCAATTGACGCCCGACAGTCTTGGCGAGGCCAAGCTCTGGTACGTGCGCATCCTGGATATGCTGGGACCGCGTCCGGACATCAAGCTGACCAGCCAGTGGACACCTGTTGCTCTGCACGCGCTTGCGACGTCGACCGGCAAGGAACTGCGTGCATTCGAAGCGCAACTGATCAAGCAGGAACAGCAAGTACGCGCCAGCGCCGCCGCCAACAATGGCAAAGCGACTATTCATTTCAACCAACCGCCATTACGCCTGAGCACTTTCGGCAGCGACCCGACCCTGAACGAGGAAGACAACGATCACTTCATCATTCCGATGAATGCGGAGCTGGTCAAATACTGGGACATGCTTGAGACGCGTCTGCACAACCTGCGCCACAACCTGACCCTCGACGGCAAGCCATTGTCATTGCCACTGTTTGCAGCGCCACTGGACCCGCGGGCGTTGCTCGCCGCTTATGCCAATGGCGCAACCGAAGGCGGTGCCGGTAGCCTGCTGGCTCAGGAGACACCGCATTATCGCTACCCGGTCGTATTCGCCCGAGCCAGTGCAGCCGTGGAGACGCTGACCCAGTTCGGGTCCACCCTGCTATCGATCATCGAGCGTAAGGAACAGGGGCAACTGGCGGAGCTGCAACAGCAGCAAGTCTGGGAATTCGCCCAATATGCAATCGACCTGCAACTTGAAGCACAAAAAGTCGAAGTTCAAGCCCGTAAGGCGCTGGAGGCCAGCAAAGCCGTCGTTGATGCACGCGCCGATTTTTATGCGCAACTGGCTGCAGAGAATGTCAGCGCAGGCGAAATCGCAGCCGCCGCAGCACACCTCGCAGCACGGATCTCGGAAGGTGTCGCCTACACATCCAGCGCCTTAGCTTCGGCGTTGAAAGTAATGCCCAACCATGCCGGTTTTCATGCCGGGGCAACGGGCGGCATGGCCGTTGGCGCGGCGGCCGGGGGGGCGGTAGGCGGTTTTCGTCTGGAGGGCGTGCCGGAAACGGTCGCCGTTGCGGCCCATGCCTCTGCCACGTTATCTGCGTCTGTCGGCGATGCTCTGGAACGCTCGGAAATATTCCGTCGCCGACTTCAGGAGTGGGAAAACGCGCGCGATCAGGCGCGGCTTGAATCCGAGCAGATCACCTTGCAACTGGCCGTCCATGACGCCCAGACGCGCATGACCGCATTACAACTGCGCCAGGCTCAAGAGGCAAAAAAGCAGGCCGAGGCCGCCTACGCCTTTCTAAACAAACGCTTCACCAACAGTCAGCTTTATCAATGGCTCAATGGGCAGTTTTCGACCTTTTACTACCAGGCGTACGACGCAACATTTTCATTGTGCCTGGCCGCGCAAGCCTGCTGGCAGTATGAAATTGCCGATTACGCGACGAGCTTCATTCAGCCCGCGGCCTGGAAAGATGCCTGGCGCGGCCTGGCCGCAGGCGAAGCCCTGAAACTGAACCTGCTGCGCATGGAGGCTGCCTACATGACCCGCAATGACCGCAGGATGGAGATCGTCAAGACCGTTTCGGTGCGGCAACTGCCCGAAGCCGGCGCAGGTGAGACCGGCATCAATCACGGCTGGGACGCCGTGGTCGAACGTCTGGCGCAGGACGGGGTGGCCGAGTTCGAAATCACCAGAGCCATGCTCGACGAAGATTACCCCGACCACTACCTGCGGCGTATCAAACGTATCAGCGTTTCGTTGCCGGTGACGGTCGGGCCGTATCAAGACCTTCGTGCCACCCTGACCCAGTCATACAGTGCAGTGCAGATGGACGCCCGGAAAGACGGGCCGCTCAAGGAAAACATGCGCGCCAGCCAGGAGATCGCATTGTCCACTGGCGTGGACGACGACGGCCTGTTTGTTTTCAACTTCGACGATGAGCGCTACCTGCCGTTCGAGGGAACGGGCGCGATTTCCCGCTGGGCGCTGACCTTTTCAAGACCGGCGTCACAACGGGAGATCATCGATTCAATCACCGACATCATCGTGCATATGCGCTATACGGCGAAGCGTCGATAATTGCCAGGAGGCCGAGTCATGGAAGACCACACATCTTCGCAGCAACAACCGTCGGAGACCTTGCAGCCGGCCGTTGCCACTCCGTCGCTGCCCAAAGGTGGCGGTGCAATTCAAAGCATCGGCAAAGGCTGGGGCGCGGTCGGCAGCAGCGGTGCAGCGTCATTGGAGATCGCCCTGCCTGTCAGCCCCGGACGAGGCTACGCGCCCGCGTTGTCGCTCGGCTACCAAAGCACCTCGGGTAACGGCCTGTTCGGACTGGGCTGGAACCTGAGTCACGGGCACGTCGCGCGCCTTTCCAGCAAGGGCGTGCCTGTCTATAACGATGACGACGTCATGCTTGGACCGAGTGGCGAGACCTGGTTACCAGAGCGTGACGACAAAGGCGCGCTCGTGACAACCCAGGTCAGCAGCTATAACGGCCAGGACCTGAACGCGACCTATCAGGTGTTGCGCTACTTCGCCCGAGTCGAAGGGGCGTTTGATCGCATCGAGCATTGGTTTATCGACCCGGTCGATCCCGGCTTCTGGTTGATTCACGGCGCTGACGGCAGCCTTCACCTCTACGGCAAACGTGCATCATCGCGCATCGCGGACCCCACAGACATGAACCGCGTGGCTGAATGGCTGCTGGAAGAAAGCATGAATGCGGTCGGCGAACACATCCTGTACGAATACAAGCCCGAAGACGGACAGGGCCTGCCTGACGACCCTCCAAGAGACTTCAGCGCTCAGCGCTACCTGAGCCGCGTTCGTTACGGCAACGCGGAAGCGCACCTCATGCTTTACCTGTGGGATGAGGGGTTGCTGAACACGCTGCATTGGCATTTCGACCTGCTGTTCGACTACGGCGAACGCGTTACCAGCGCCGAACCGCCCCCCGGTTATGGCGAGCAATTCATCTGGCCCGTGCGCAGCGATCCACACTCAAGCTTCGCCTACGGCTTCGAGCTGGGTAATGTGCGCCTGTGTCGGCAGGTGTTGATGTTTCATCACTTTCCAAAAGAACTCGGCGACTCGCCGTTGCTGACCCAGCGGCTGTTGCTGGAGTATCAACAGACAGCACTCAACTACAGCCTGCTGAGCGCGGCGCACTCCGAGGCATGGGATGGCACCGACTGGAGGCAAGTCGATCAACAACCGCCGATGCAATTTCAATACACCGATTTCAGTCACCTGGCGCCTGTCTACACACCGCTGGAGTTTCCGGCAGGCCTGAACGACGGTCAGCACTATCAGATGGTAGACCTCTACGGCGACGGACTGCCTGGCGTGCTGTATCAGAGTGACAACGCCTGGCTCTACCGGGAGCCGATCCGTGATACCTCCGGCAGTGCAGACGATGTTGCCTATGGACCTTATCAGGCATTGCCACACATTCCGGTGGCAGATTCGGCCACACCGGTACGCCAGGCGCTCACCGACCTGACTGGCGATGGGCGGCTTGACTGGGTGATCGCACAGCCGGGGATGGCCGGTTTCTTTACCCTCAACCCGGACAGAAGCTGGTCGAGGTACGCCACGTTTTCGGCCTTCCCCACCGAGTTCTTCCACCCGCTAGGCCAGATGGCGGATCTGATTGGCGACGGGCTGTCCGATCTTGCATTGATCGGACCGCGCAGTGTTCGTCTTTACGCCAATCGACGAAACGACGGTTTCGCCAGCGCAGTGAATGTGCCTCATGACGAGGACCGTCTGCCATTACTCAGCGACAGCCCGACCGAGCTGGTGGCGTTCAGCGATATATTGGGCTCGGGGCAACAGCACCTGATTCGTATCCGGTACAACGAAATCCGCGTCTGGCCGAACCTGGGGCGCGGTCGATTCGGCAAGGGCCGGTTGTTTGCCAGCCTGCCCTTCACCTACGAAACATTCGATGCAAGCCGCGTGCGACTGGCTGATCTGGATGGCTCAGGTGCCAGCGACCTGCTGTACCTGCAGCCGGATTGCTTTCAGGTCTTCATGAATGAAGGCGGTAATGGTCTGGCACCAGGCTTCGACCAGCCCTGGCCCGAGGGCGTTCGTTATGACCGGTTCTGTCAGTTCAGTGCGGCGGACCTGACAGGGCTGGGTGTGTCCAGCCTGGTGCTGACGGTGCCACACATGACCCCTCGTCACTGGAGCTTTTACTACGCCGCCGACCGGGCCGGCAGTGTCTACAAGCCTTACCTGTTGAAAGCCACGGACAACAACATGGGAGCAGCCGGAGAAGTCAGGTATCGCAGTTCGGCCCAGGAATGGCTGGATGAAAAACACGAGCTGCGCGCAGCGGGCAAGGCCGCGGTGTCGGAGTTGCCCTTCCCTGTCCATGTGGTGGTCAGGCAAACCGTGCAGGACAAGATCACCGGTAATACGCTGACCCAATTGTTCAGGTACAGACAGGGATTCTATGACCCGCACGAACGCAAGTTTCGCGGTTTTGGACTGCTCCTGCAGACCGACACCGAAACACCTGTGCAGCCTCAGAAAGGCTTCACTGCTCCGGTTTTAACCAAGACCTGGTTTCATACCGGTCGTCACCCTGTGCGGCCTTGCGACGACTACGACCGTAGCGACACCGAAGCACGTTTGCCTGGTGAGTCACTGCTCACCACCTACGACGCCACGGAACAGGCCGATCGCCCCGTCACCGAACCCGACGAAGACACCTTACGGGAGATGGCTCGCAGCCTGGCCGGTTCGATATTGCGCAGCGAAGTGTTCGGCCTGAATGCAGATCAACAGCCGGGGGTGCTGTATTCCACTCAGTCTTACCGTTATCTGGTTCGACAGTTACGAGCCCTGAATCAGTACCAGCGCCATGCATCAATGCTGCCGCTCGGCCTTGAAGTCATCACTTACCGTTACGAGCGCGATGAGCTTGAAGACCCCATGTGCGAGCACGATGTGAGTCTGGCCTGGGATCGCTATGGTTCGACCGTGCATGCAGTCAAGGTCAATTGCGCACGGCGCAAGCAACCGCACGACACCCCGCCGTTCGAAGACGCTCATCAGCAGCGATGGTGGCTGGAATCCCACGATGAAGCGCAGCAGCAGGTTTATCTGACTGAAATACGCGCCGAAGCCATCCATTTGGAAGGGGCGCAGAGCTGGCGCCTGGGCTTGCCTTATCGCTCACGCAGCAACGCGATGGCCGTCGAGAAAAGCGCACTCCCGACCACGCAAATCAGCTACGAACACTTTGTTGATCCGCAGGGACCACTGGCCGGCATACCGCGCACGCTGACCGGGTTGTCGGTGCAGCGCTACATCCATTGCGGTGACGGCGAGGCGACTTTTCAAGCGCTGCCCGATGCAACGGAAATCGCTGAACTGGATGACCAGGCACTTGGCGCTTACCAACGCGTCATGGACACGGCAACGCTGGTGAAGAAACTCATCGATATCGGCTATCAGCAGATGCCAGGCTTTCTGCCAGCAGACAGCCTGAATCTATGGTCGGTCAAACGCGGCTTTGCAACCTATGCTGGGCCTGAAAACTTCTTTCGGCCTGTCACTTTCAGGCCTTCCCGCAGTCATGGCTGGAGTCATGTCGAGTACGACGCGTACAGCCTTTTCACGACACGTGTCACCGACCCGGCAGGCTGCGTCACTTTCGCCGAATACGACTATCGAGTGCTGCAAGCGAAGCGAATCATCGATGCAAACCAGAACAGCCAAGAGGCGGATTACGACGCGTTCGGCAGATTATGGGCAACCAGCTTTTATGGGACGGAACGGGGTGAGGAAGTCGGTTTCCCTCCGCTCAACCGCACCGGCCATTACTGGGCGTCGGCCAGCGAGGCGGCGCTACAACCCGAGTACGCATTGGGCAGACAAGCCAGTGCGCTGTATTACGACGGCAACACGGCACTGGGCCTGGTGACTGTTCCGCTGGCAAGCGCCGCCCTCGTGGCAGACCGCTACCCGGAAGATCCGGACCAACAGATCCGCATCAGCATGGCGTCGATAGACGGATTCGGCCGCACCTTGCAAACCCGCCAGAAAGTCGAAGACGGTGACGCTTATGCGGTCGATCAATGGGGCAATTTTGAGATGGAGGGCGGCAAGCCGAAAATCGTTCACGCCTCACCCCGCTGGCGTGTCAGCGAGCGGGTGGAATACAACAATAAAGGCCTGGCGGTACGCGTCTATCGCCCCTATTTCACCAACAGTCACCGGTATGTGAACGACGCCTCGATACGCTCACACAACATCGTCGACAAGCAGTTCTACGACCCGCTGGGGCGCCCGACCATTACCCTCATCGCCAAAGGCTGGATGCGGCGGCAGACCTACCGGACCTGGTACGTCATCAGCGAGGACGAGAACGACACAGCGGAGGAAGTTCTGGCAAACCGCAAAGGCGCTGCAAATGTTCAGTAGCGCGCTGCATTCCCATACGCCGGAACTGTTCGCTCTGGACGCGAGGGGACTGAGCGTAGGTCATGTCCAGTTGTACCGGAGCCAGGCGGAGGAAGTCGCCGTGGCGCGAGTGACAGGTCAGCGCTTCGATCCGGCAGGTCGGCTGATCGCGGCCATCGATCCCCGTCTTGAGCGCGCAAACCGAATCAACCTTCACAGCCTGAGTGGCAGCGCACTGTTCACGGAAAGTGTCGATGCAGGGTGGCGACTTGCACTGTTCGGCGAAGGCGGTCAGGTCCTGGCTGACTGGGACGGCCGAGGCAGCGAGCGCCAGGTTGAGTACGACGCCCTGTTACGTCCGGAAAAAATTGTCGAGCAAACGCGTGTTGTGGACGTGTTTACTTACGGCGGAATGAATTCAGGCGGACACAATCAGCGCAATCAACTGATTCGCCATGATGGCCACGCGGGCACTCTTCTTTTCGATGATTACGGGCTTCACGGCTCGGCACTGAGCGAAACCCGACACTTCACACTCATGACCGAAAAAACGGATTGGCCATCAGATGAGCCTGGCCCTACAGCACGGCTGGAGCCGATCGGTCTGCAAACCCGCCGGGCTTTTAATGCAGTGGGCGACGTCGTCGAACAGACCGATGCAAAAGGCAATCGGCAGGTGTTTAGCCATACCGTTGCCGGACAGTTAAAAGAAGCGAGGTTAACGTTGGCGGGCGGTGCGCAACAGCACGCACTGCTCAGCGAGACCCACTACAACGCCTTCGACCAAATAGAGCAGGAAACCGCTGGCAACGGTGTGGTGAGCCGTTACTCATACGACCGGCAGGACGGCCGGCTTGCTACTCTCAGCTCAACGTCGGCGCAGGGTTCTGCGTTGCAGATGCTCTTCTATAGCTATGACCCGGTTGGCAACATCCTGCGCCTTGAAGATGCTTCGCAGATGGACAATTTCACCAACAACCAATGCATCGAGCCGATCAGTCGCTATACCTACGACACCCTGTATCAACTGATTGAAGCCACCGGCCGTGAGGTGAGGAACGGTGCCAGTCATGGCCCGGCCTTGCCTGGTTTGCAACCTCTGCCAATGATCGATTCCTGTCAGGTCAGCAATTACAAACAGCGTTACCACTACGACGCTGCGGGCAACCTGCTGCAGATGCGTCATGAGGGCGCACATGATTTCACCCGCAACATGCACGTCGCCCCGGACAGCAATCGCAGCCTGCCCGACGATGACAGTGAAGTGGATTTCAACGCGAACTTCGATGCCAATGGCAACCTGCTGCAATTAGTGCGCGGCCAGACCATGAGCTGGAATGTGCGCAATCAACTTGAACGGCTCACCACCGTACAACGTAAACAAGAGCCGAATGACGAAGAGCGTTACTTCTACGATGGCCAAGGCCAGCGCTGCCGCAAGATCACAACTTCTCGGGCCTCGGATCGTACGCTGACCCACGAGGTGCGCTACCTGCCGGGGCTGGAAATCCGCACGTCGGCCGACGGGGAAATCCTGCACGTCATCACCGCCCAGGCGGGTCGCAACAGCGTGCGGGTATTGCACTGGGAAACTGGAAAACCGGCTGGCATCGCCAATGATCAGGTGCGCTACAGCGTGGGCGACCACCTGGGATCGAGCACGCTGGAACTGGATCATCGCGGCAGCATTATCAGCCACGAAAGCTATTACCCGTTCGGAGGGACGGCCTGGTGGGCAGCCCGCAGCGCGGTGGAAGCGAAGTACAAGACCGTGCGCTATTCGGGCAAAGAGCGCGATGCGAGCGGGCTGTATTACTACGGGTTCAGGTATTACGCGCCGTGGTTGCAGCGGTGGATAAATCCGGACCCGGCGGGGGATGTGGATGGGCTGAACGTGTACGGGTACGTCAGAAACCGCCCAATCACCTATTGCGACAGGCTGGGAAACATGGGGAAGTACGCGCTTGAGTCGCCAGCATCCTCCACTCGCCGAAAACCAACAGCTTCAAATAGCCATCCCCTTGCAAACCAAGATGCCAGACCCGGTGTTTTGTGGGGGGATCATGAGCAATTCCTTGATGCCCCCTACAAAATGCCAGACAGATATCTTGTTTCCGGGCTGGAAGAAAGATTGGCTGCGGCTGATAAAAAATCCGGCAAGGCGACCGAACTCGTAGCGACGATGTTTGAGCATAACAGCAGCTTCGCACACGACCCTTACACCGTAGAATCAAAGCACCTTCAAAAAAACGACGACTTCCTTAACGACTACTCGCCCAACCAATGGACATTTCACTCGAATTTCAAAAGAAGCAAAAGCAACGACTATCATGCCAATGATGTCGTTCGATACCAGTATAAAACCATCGCCCATAAAACACAGACTTACGGCCTATTACCTTCGGTTATAAAGAATAGCTGGGTCGTAAACGATGAGACGTTGAAAGAAACCTCGACAATAGAAAACAAAACTCCGGAAATGCTAGAGGTTTTCCTTAAAAAAACGCCCAACGGCAAGCGGACTCAACGGGTACTCGACGACTTTGGCATGGAGGCTTTATGGGTTGATCGGCAAGAGGACGCAGAATTCCCCGTCGCTGATTTTATTATTGCTGTACGCCCGAAACAGCAGCCAAACATCCAGACTGGCTTTCACTAAGGGAACGTTGAAAAGGACTTCCTCATTTGGCAAGGACGTTTAGATATGAACGGAGCTGTGCATGCCCACACACCCACGCTGGCAGCGACTGACCCACGGTCGCTCACCGTGCGTGGCATCGCCTTTCTACGACAGCATTCAAGCCAACCCGCCGAAGGGCGCGTGACCCTTCAGACATACGATGTGGCGGGACGCCTCATCGCTCAGCGAGACTCGCGCCTGAGCAGCGATGCGTTGCCCAATATCAGCACACTGCATTCACTTTCCGGCCTCCCCTTGCTCACCAACACTGTTGATGCCGGCTGGCGACTTGTCTTGCCGGGCGAAGCAGGTCAAAAGCTGACGGGGTGGGACGGCCATGGCAGTGAGCAAAATATTGCTTACGACGTGATGTTGCGCCCCTTGACCATCACCGAGCAAAGTCGGGTCGTTGAGCGCTTCAGCTATGGCGACATGCACGCAACGGTCGGGCATAACCAATGCAATCAGCTCGTCCGTCATGACGACACCGCAGGCACACGCTTTTATCCGGACTATGCATTGTCGGGGCCTTCGCTAACCGAGGCGCGGCGATTTATTTTGTCGCGAACCACACCGGACTGGCCGCTCGCTGAAACCGAGCGCGATACCTTGCTTGAGCCGATTCCGTTGCAAAGTCGATGGCGATTCAATGCGCTGGGGGAAGTCATCGAACAGTCCGATACCATGTGTAACCGTCAGGTGTTCGGCCTGACCGTTGCCGGGCAATCGAAGACACTGAGCCTGACGCCAGCGGGCATTTCCCAGCCGCAGCCATTGCTTGCTGATACCCGATACAACGCGTTCAATCAGGTCGAGCAGGAGACTTCCGGCAATGGCGTCGTCACCCATTATTCCTATGATCAACAGGACGGTCGGCTGACTGAACTCAGCGCGTTATCTGCAGATGGCTCGGTGTTGCAAGCGCTGAATTACAGTTATGACCCGGTGGGTAATGTCGCGCTCATCAACGATACTTCCCAGCCAGACAGGTATTGCGACAACCAGCTTATCGAGCCGATAAACCGCTACCACTACGACACCCTGTATCAACTGATCGAAGCCACCGGCCGTGAGGTGAGAAACGGTGCCAGTCATGGCCCGGCCTTGCCTGGTTTGCAACCTCTGCCAATGATCGATTCCTGTCAGGTCAGCAATTACAAACAGCGTTACCACTACGACGCTGCGGGCAACCTGCTGCAGATGCGTCATGAGGGCGCACATGATTTCACCCGCAACATGCACGTCGCCCCGGACAGCAATCGCAGCCTGCCCGACGATGACAGTGAAGTGGATTTCAACGCGAACTTCGATGCCAATGGCAACCTGCTGCAATTAGTGCGCGGCCAGACCATGAGCTGGAATGTGCGCAATCAACTTGAACGGCTCACCACCGTACAACGTAAACAAGAGCCGAATGACGAAGAGCGTTACTTCTACGATGGCCAAGGCCAGCGCTGCCGCAAGATCACAACTTCTCGGGCCTCGGATCGTACGCTGACCCACGAGGTGCGCTACCTGCCGGGGCTGGAAATCCGCACGTCGGCCGACGGGGAAATCCTGCACGTCATCACCGCCCAGGCGGGTCGCAACAGCGTGCGGGTATTGCACTGGGAAACTGGAAAACCGGCTGGCATCGCCAATGATCAGGTGCGCTACAGCGTGGGCGACCACCTGGGATCGAGCACGCTGGAACTGGATCATCGCGGCAGCATTATCAGCCACGAAAGCTATTACCCGTTCGGAGGGACGGCCTGGTGGGCAGCCCGCAGCGCGGTGGAAGCGAAGTACAAGACCGTGCGCTATTCGGGCAAAGAGCGCGATGCGAGCGGGCTGTATTACTACGGGTTCAGGTATTACGCGCCGTGGTTGCAGCGGTGGATAAACCCGGACCCGGCGGGGGATGTGGGGGGTTTGAATCAGTTTATTTTTGTAGTGAATAATCCTCTGTCGAATGCTGACACATCGGGCCTGGTGCCCTATCAGGTAACGGGGCTGGAAGACCGCCTCGCACAGGCAAGAAGTAACTCGATCGAGCATTATCAATTTGTTGAAAAAAACCTTCGCCATCAGAGGGGAGTTCTTGGAGAGCACTCAATAGGCTCCAGACAGGCGCGACTGGGCCTCAAAGCCAATGAGTTTGTGAATACCTACGCGCCAGACGAATGGACTTTTCATATGAACTTCAACCATCCGAATACTCAACGCAGGTATTACGCAAACGAGGTGGCTGTTTTTCAATACACTGAGGTCGCCCGACACTACGGTTTTTTTGGCCAGCTTCCACACCGGATTATCAGGGAAAACATATCAAACGAGCAGACACGGCATACAGTAGGCCGCTATGAAAGCGGCTCACCAGAACTCAAAGACGCTTTTTTATCAAAAACCCCCACAGGCAAAACCACTCAGCGAATTCTAGAAGACTTTGGATTGTCAGCCATACGCGTAGACAAAGTCTTCAACCGAAGCCAACTGGATATGCATATTCACGTTGAGCTCGCAACAACCTCAACACGCCGTTCGCCATTACCAGACCAGGAAATGCCTCCGCCGTTGCCGACATCAAAGCCACCCGGTTTGGAGGCAGGACTGCAATACACCACGACTGATGCGGAAGATACGCCACCTGCTCTGCCATTGAGCGCGCCTCCGCAACAGCGTCGGCACACTAACATTTCAACAGTTGATGCGTTCCATACACCTCAATTCCGCTGATCAAGCATGTTCACCACCAACCGGTCAATACAGCCCCACAAGCGCTGTTTGATACGCTGCAAGAGTGGCCTGACTTTCCAGTCCACGGGGAAAGGCTGAGAGACTTCAATCTGTAATACCTTTCCGACAAAAAATGGAGATATTTCATTCAAAACCAAAGAACATCTGCAACCACGCCAAAAAAAATACCGTTTACGCTGCTGATACATACAGACACCTGTATGCAACGTGAACAGACCGTGAAGTTTTAACTAATGGCATTTGACGCCTATATCAAAATCGAAGGCATCCCAGGCGAAGCGCTTGCCCCCGATATCCGCTCTCCGATGGAGGAATGCTGACCAAAAAAAGGGATAGTAACATTCAAAATATCCAAATAGAGCAACACGAAGGACACGCAACTTTATCTTACGGAAACACTTTTTATGTTCATTGCTACCTTAACGAACCTGGCGATGATTACCGCACAGCTGCCGCAAATTTCTGGAGCCTTAAGTAATGAAGTCATTTTTTACGAGCGCGCTAACCTGCTTTGTACTTGCCGCCTCTACTGTCTCCGCCTCTACTCGACCCTCGTCACCAGAGGGCATGCACAGAACTCATGCGCAAAACTATAAGGACATGGTTCTTGCCACCTGCATTGCGAGCGCTTACAAATACAGCCCAACTGTCGGAACTGATGCTGGCAGCAGCGTTACTGCGTTGCGCGAGTGGGCCAATTATGATTGGGAGATAAGCCCCGAAAAGCCCAGGGAGTTTGTAGACGACTATCTGGCCAGGGACTATACGAACCCTCTTACCGAGTCCGAGATAAAAGGCGTAAAATTCGACCTGCTTAAGTGCCTTGATCTTTACCACAGTAAAGCGCTGGAGGCGCAGACAAAAAAAGCCGTTATCAACCCCACCCACACCGACATGCAAGATTACAAAAAACCCTGATCAGAGGCTTGCTGTCTCATACCTTATCTGTGGGGCGGGGACACATCACGTTGGTTCAATGTAATCCGATAGCTTTTCAACGTTTCGCCCTCGGTAATGTACTGTTTGCTGAAATAACTGTAGACAGCACCTGTGACCTCCACGCCCACACCGTTGGGCGTGTCGGTAATCTTTACGTCACTCAGTTCGCTGTCCGTCAGCAGAAAAAGGCTGTCTTCGTTCAGTCGCTTCAGCACCTGCGAGTCGCTGCCTTCCAGACGTTTGCTTATGTAAAACCGCAAGGTATTCAGGTCTGTCGCGGGTGCCAGATAACGTGTGATGTAAAGCCAGTCGCCCTGCGGCAGTTGACGCTTCATGACGACCTCATCTGCGCCCGAAGGACCGTCCAGGTAGTCGAACAGCGTCAGTTTAAAGACCACCACAGAGAACAGTAACCAGAAGAAGAATGTGTAGTTGAATGTCAGGTTAAGACTTTCCTGCTTTTGCCCATCGTTCCTTTCGCTGTCCACTTTCCGTCCTTTTCGCTGCACACGCGTGTAATCAGCAAGCGCGCTTGGGCGTCGTCTTGATAAAAAGAGTGTACGCACGTTGAGGGGCAGGAAACAAAAACCTTGGCAAATATCCTTTTTCGACAAGTATTGTAGGAATTAATAGCAGGACGCCTCTCTTTCAATTGAAGGAAATTTCCGAGAAAATCCCGGCCCATTGCGCTTGACCCTTCAGGTCTCTAGGCTTCGTCGGTCGCTGCTCAATCAGCGATCAGGTTTGGTAGACCTGAGTGACCTGTGCGCAATGCGCCTCCTTACAAGGCGCATTTTTGCGGCCTGCGTTTATGGTGGCCGTGCGCTTGGCGTCTTCGGACGCACCGGCTTGCCTGGTCACCGGTCTACCAACCTGCGTACGGTCGCCACCCTGCTCGTTTGGTAGCGAAAAGGGGCGGCTCCTCTCAACGACCAGGAGTTGCAAACATGCCCGATAAAATCGTCCCCGATCCCCCACCGGCCCTCTTTACGGTCAACCCGTCTGTCAGCCAGGAAGAGGCGCTCAATTACGCGTCGGACCTGCTGCGTTGCATCATCACTGCGGCGTATGAATCAGGTGACAGCACTCAGGGCACCAGCCGTGATTTGGCGTTTTCGGTGTCGCACATGGCAGAAATGGCCAAGGCGATGGTGGACCGTTCGCTGGAATGCATCGTGTAAAAATCCCGGACGCGGGACCTTGATCGGCCCCGCCGACACCTCAATTGCGCTGGTCCAGCAGGTTCACCACCAGCCGGTCGATCCAGCCCCACAAGCGCTGTTTGACGCGCTGCCAGAGTGGCCTGGCTTTCCAGTCTTCCAGCGTGATTTCGGTGCTCAGGACGAAGTCTTTTTCGAAGCTGGCGACCACGTCCCGGGTCAGGGACGGGTCGAGGGCTTCGAGGTTGGCTTCCAGGTTGAAGTGCAGGTTCCAGTGATCGAAGTTGCACGAGCCGATGCTCACCCAGTCATCGATCAGCACCATTTTCAGGTGCAGAAAACACGGCTGGTATTCGAAGACCTTGACCCCGGCGCGGAGCAGGCGCGGGTAGTAGCGGTGGCCGGCGTAGCGCACGGACGGGTGATCGGTGCGCGGCCCGGTCAGTAGCAGTCGCACGTCAACACCGCGTGCCGCCGCACTGCGCAGGGCGCGGCGGACCTTCCAGGAGGGCAGAAAGTACGGCGTGGCCAGCCAGATACGCTTCTGACCGCTGTGCAGGCTGCGCACCAGCGATTGCACGATATCGCGGTGCTGACGGGAATCGGCGTACGCGACGCGTCCCAGCCCTGCGCCGGATACCGGGACTTTCGGCAACTGCGTCAGGCCGAAATTCTGTCCGGGGCGCCAGGCAAAGCGCCGGGCGTTGGCGTGGAACTGCCGGTCGAACAATGCCTGCCAGTCGAGCACCAGCGGGCCGGTGATTTCCACCATGACTTCATGCCACTGGCTGACCTCTTTGTCCGGCTCCCAGAACTCGTCGGTCACGCCCGTGCCACCAACCACGGCCAGGGATTTATCCACCACCAGAATCTTGCGGTGATCGCGATAGAAATTGCGTACGCCGCGCCGCCAGTGAATCGGGTTGTAAAAACGCAGAATCACACCGGCATCGGTCAATTGCTGACGCAGCCCGGCATCGAACGCTTTTGAGCCGAAGTCATCAAACAGGCAGCGCACCATCACACCACGCCTGCCCGCCTCCACCAGCGCCCGCACAATGGCATCGGCGCACGCACCGGCTTCGACCAGATACAACTCCAGGTCAACCTGCTGCTCGGCGCGATCAATGGCCGCGATCATGCGCGGGAAGAACGCCGGGCCGTCGATCAGCAACTGAAAGTGGTTATCTTCACGCCACGGAAATATCGTGCCGGCCATATCAGCGGGCCGTGAAAATCAGAACAGCACCCACGGGAACCGACAGGCTGACCGCAGACAATCCCGCTGCGTTGCGCAAGGCGGTGAAGTCCGGCACCAGATCGAAATCCTGCGCGTGAAGCACCAATGGCTCCAGCGTCACCACCTGAAAGCGGCGCTCATCAAGACGCGTGACCAGCAGCTCGGCGTTGTAACTGTGAGTCTTGCCGCGCAGATTGACGGTCAGGGGCAACCGCAGCTCCAGTTGCGCGCCGGACGCTAGGTCATTGATCGGTCGCATGTCGAGCTGAGCGGTGATCTGCGCTGCAGGGAACTGGCGCACCTGGAACACCTGCTCGCGAAGGCGTTCGTCGCGCAGCGGAATACCCGAGCTGACCGAATCCGTCTCGATCTCCACTTCGGCCAGCCCGTTGTTGTCGACCTTGCCATGCAACACAAGAAAGCGATGCACCTCGGCAACGTCGGCATTTTTGGTGGAGGTGAACGAGAGTCGCGACGATTCGTTATCCAGATACCAGTTCGCCTGGGCAGGTAACGCCACTGCGGCCAGCGTGACCAGCAGCAGGCGATTTATGTTGAACATGCAGACTCCGGACGTGCATTTAGGGGCTACCTTACCGCCTGTCAGACCTCCGGCAAACCGCTATGTTCGTTGCAACCTTTACCGCGCGGGCGGTTGCAGGCGACAGCCTTGCCGATCGCCTTGCCACACTGCGCTGCTGGTCCGCCCCAGACCGCTGGCCACGACACGCTTCTGGCCCGCGTCGTCGGTCAGAGTGCTGGGCACGTACTGTTTGACGTACGCCCGGCAGTACGCTTCGGGATTGTTCATCACGTACCGACACGAGCAGTATTCCTTGGCGGTGTAGGCACTGATGATGGTCGGAAAGGCTTGCAGGTTCACACGGTACTGCCAGGCAAGGACTGCGAGCACGGCAATGATCAGCATCAGCAAGCTGCTGAATGGACGACGCAGGATAAACATTCGACGGCTGTTCATTGGCCGGTCTCCTTGCCGAATGTCGTTTGCAACAGCGTGAGCATTTGATCGTGATTGTAAGTGCCGTCGCGGTCATCGGCGTAGCGCACGATCACCAGTTTCTGGCTGGGGATCACATACATCGCCTGCCCCCAGTGCCCCAGCGCGGCGAACGTATCAGGGGGCGCGTCCGGCCACGGCCCCTTGCCGTCATCCGCCGTGCGATTGAGCCACCACTGACCACCGGGCACTTCCGCGCTCGCGTCCACTTGCTCGCCGGCAAACGGCTTCAGCACAAAATCGATCCATTCCTTATTGACTAATTGCCTCCCCTGCCATTCACCGCCGCGCTGCATCAGCAAACCGATGCGGGCCAGATCGCGAGCCGTCATGTAGGCATAGGACGACCCCACGAACGTGCCGCTGCTGTCGGTTTCCCAGACAGCGCTGTGGATGCCAAGCGGGTCAAACAGCGCTGCCCACGGGTAATTCGCATACGCCTGTTGCCCGACGATGGTTTTCAGTGCGGCGGCAAGCACGTTGCTGTCACCACTGGAATAAAGGTACGCCTTGCCCGGTGGCTTGGCCGCCGCGTGCTCGGCGGTGAAACGTGCCATGTCATCGCGCCCCCGGGTGTAGAGCATGGCGACCACGGACGAGTTGAGCGGCGCGTATTCGTAATCCTCCTGCCAGTCCAGGCCCGAGGCCCAATGCATCAGGTCTTTAATGGCGATATCGGGGTGCTTCTGGAACGGCGGGTAGAACTTCGCGACCGGGTCATTCAACTGAAAGCGTCCGTCTGTAAACGCCACACCCAGCACGGTCGCCAGAATGCTTTTGCTGATCGACCAGGTGAGATGCGGAGTCTGTTGCGTGGTGACACCGGCATAGTGTTCGTACACCACTTCGCCGTCACGGACGACCAGCAGCGCGTCGGTGCGTATGCCTTTGCGGGTCTCTTCATCGCGTGGCGGGAAGGCGTAGCTTTCAAGTGCTTCAATCGCGGGGGATCGCGGTACTGAGCGGGTTGACCACTGCTCGGCGGGCCATGTGTCGGCGACAGCGTTTTGAATGCTGACACCCAGCACGAAAAGCAGACACAGACGGACAAATCCATAAGGCATGACAAAGTCTCGAAGGGGCCATCCGCGCACAGTATCAGGGCTTTATGACAGCCAGCCAATGCAACGTTGGCACGAGAGTCAGCCCCGTTTGTATCAAGCACGAAAACCAGAAAGCCTCCGTCACACAACCATCACCAAAGCTTCACAGGCATGACACGGCATCTCCCTAGCCTGCAGTTACGGCAAAGCGCCTGGACAAATCAGTCAACCAGCCCTATCAGCCAAGGCTGGCTCATGGAGATTCGTATGACCCAGATCGCCCGCATTCGTGACAACACTTCTGAACGTCGCCTTCAGGCCGAGCGCCTGATTGGAACGCGCGCCTTGCAGGAAGCACAGGCCTTGCGTTTCAGTGTGTTCAGCGAAGAGTTCAACGCCCGACTCAATGGCGCTGAAGAAGGTCTGGATATCGATGACTATGATATTCACTGCTCGCACATCGGGGTTCGCGACCTGAACACCGGACGTCTGGTGGCCACCACGCGATTGCTCGACCATAAAGCGGCCAATACGCTGGGCAGCTTTTACAGTGAAGAAGAATTCAGCCTGCACGGCCTGGCTCATCTGCAAGGCCCGATTCTGGAACTGGGCCGCACCTGCGTCGACCCGGCCTACCGTAACGGCGGCACCATCGCGGTGTTGTGGAGCGAACTAGCCGAAGTGCTCAACGAGGGCGGCTACAGCTACCTGATGGGGTGCGCGAGCATCCCGATGCAGGACGGCGGCATTCAGGCCCACGCGATCATGCAGCGCCTGCGTGAACGCTACCTGTGCAACGAGCACCTGCGCGCCGAGCCAAAGAACCCGCTGCCGACCCTCGACATTCCGAGCAACGTGATCTGCGAAATGCCACCGCTGCTCAAGGCCTATATGCGCCTCGGGGCCAAAATTTGCGGCGAGCCGTGCTGGGACGAGGATTTCCAGGTCGCCGACGTGTTCATCCTGCTCAAGCGCGACGACCTGTGCCCACGCTACGCGCGTCACTTCAAGGCGGCCGTGTGATGAGCCGGATGCGCGGCTACGTCCGCGTGGCCCGAGTGCTGATGGTGGTAGCGCTCGGCCTGACGATTGCCGGAGCGTTCGCCATACTGGAACGCATCAAGTTCGGGAGTTCAATGGAGCGCAGGCAGCGCTGGAGCCGCTGGTTCATGGCGCGCCTGAGCAACGCCCTGCCCTTTCGCGTGACCGTGACCGGCGAATTGCCAAAGCAGCCGATGCTGTGGGTCAGCAATCATGTGTCATGGACCGACATCGCCCTGCTGGGCATGCTCGCGCCGCTGTCGTTCCTGTCCAAAGCCGAAGTGCGGACCTGGCCGGTGGCCGGCTGGCTGGCACTGAAAGCCGGTACGCTGTTCATTCGCCGTGGGTCGGGCGACAGCCGTCTGATCCAGAAGCAAATGTGCAATCACCTGCAACAGGGCAACGCGCTGCTGATCTTTCCGGAAGGCACCACCACTGATGGCAAGGGCCTGCGGACGTTCCACGGTCGCCTGCTGTCCAGTGCCATAGAAGCCGGCGTGCCCATCCAGCCGGTGGCCATCGGTTATTCGCGTGACGGCAAGCCTGACCCGATAGCCCCGTTCATTGGCGACGATGACCTGCTGTCACATTTGCGCCGCCTGTTCGCCAACGAACAAAGCGACGTGCATATCCACTTGCTGACACCGATCCCGACTGCGGATCAGGAGCGCGCCGCGCTGGCGTACAAAGCCCAGCAGGCCGTTCAAGTGGCGCTGTTTGGCGAACCTGTCGAGCCGAATGAAGTGGTTGCTCGCCCGGCCCGAGCCGCCTGAGCGAACGCCTCCAGTTGCGGATAGAACTCGGCGAAGTCCTCGCTCAAGGGCTGGTAAAGCGCATGCAGCTCCTGCATGCCGCCAGCCAGCCCTTCAGGGCGTGACAGCCGCCGGGATATCCCGCTCAGCACCTGTCCCAACACCTCGAAATCCCGATACGAACCCAGCCAGTCCTGCGCCGCCATGCGGGGTGCGATGAGCGCCAGTCGCTCAGGCAACTGCGGTTCGGCAGCCAGCGTGCCATAGACCTTGCGGGTAAACGCCTCCAGCGGCAGATCGGCATACACATGCCAGTCGCGAGCCAGACAGTGATCGAAGAAAACGTCCAGCATGATGCCCGCGTACCGCCGTCGCGGGGCCGGGAAGCGCGCAATGGACGCCTTGACCAACGGATGGCTGTCCGTAAAGGCATCAATGCTGCGGTGCAGACGAATGGCCGCTTCGAGTTCTGCAGGAAAACGTCCCGGCAGCGGACCTTTGACGAAGTCGCCATACAGGCTGCCGAGCAATTGGGCGGGTCGATGCCCGCCAAGATGAAGATGTGCCAGATAGTTCATGGGGCAAGCGTACGCCGCTTCCGGGCGTGCAGTCTATATATCGATATAACCCGATATACCGATTCGGTCGCCCTTAAGCACAAAATCATATTTGTATATCGCGAAATACAGATATAAGGTTCGCCCTATCGCGATATATCGCTACACCGCCTGTGAGAACGACATGCCCATCGACCTCGACGACATAATAAAAGCCTTGGCCCACCCGGTCCGCCGAGAAATCCTGACCTGGCTCAAGGACCCGCGCACAAGTTTTCCTGCCCAGCAGTACTCGATCGAACACGGCGTCTGCGCCGGACAGATCGATCAACGCGCCGGCTTGTCCCAGTCCACGGTGTCGGCCCATCTGGCAACGCTGCAACGCGCCGGGCTGATCAGCAGCAAGAAGGTGGGTCAATGGCACTTCTTCCGACGCAACGAAGAAGTGATCCAGGCGTTCGTTCAGGCGCTGGTTCATGAACTGAACAACCCGACCTGATTTTTACAAGTTTGCTTCAAGGAGATGCACCGTGCCCCTTTCGCTACTCATTCTGGCCCTGAGCGCCTTCGCTATCGGCACCACTGAATTCGTCATCATGGGCCTGTTGCCTGACGTTGCCGCCGACCTGGGTGTTTCCATTCCCGGCGCTGGCTGGCTGGTGACCGGCTATGCGCTGGGTGTCGCCGTCGGTGCGCCCTTCATGGCAATGGCCACGGCCAAACTGCCACGCAAGGCTGCGCTGGTGACGCTGATGGGAATTTTCATCATCGGCAATCTGCTCTGCGCGCTGGCCAGTGACTACAACGTCCTGATGTTCGCCCGAGTGGTCACGGCGCTGTGCCATGGCGCATTCTTCGGTATCGGCTCGGTCGTGGCGGCAGGCCTGGTTCCGGCCAACCGTCGTGCATCGGCGGTAGCGCTGATGTTCACCGGCCTGACCCTGGCCAACGTGCTGGGCGTCCCGCTGGGCACCGCGCTGGGTCAATACGCAGGCTGGCGCTCGACCTTCTGGGCCGTCACGGTCATCGGCGTGATTGCACTGATTGGTCTGATCCGTTTTCTGCCCACCAATCGCAACGAAGAAAAGCTCGACATGCGCGCCGAACTGGGCGCCCTCAAAGGTGCCGGTATCTGGCTGTCGCTGACCATGACCGCGCTGTTTTCGGCGTCCATGTTCACGCTGTTCACCTACATCGCACCGCTGCTCGGCGAAGTGACCGGCGTGTCGCCCAACGGCGTGACCTGGACCCTGCTGCTGATCGGCCTTGGCCTGACGGCAGGCAACGTGATCGGCGGCAAAATGGCTGATCGTCGTCTGTCGTCCACGCTGATTGCCGTGTTTGCGTCGATGGCCGTGATTTCCACAGCGCTGAGCTGGACCAGCACCGCGCTGATCCCGACTGAAATCACCCTGTTCCTCTGGGCGGTGGCAGCCTTTGCTGCGGTCCCGGCCTTGCAGATCAACGTGGTGACCTTCGGCAAAGCCGCACCCAATCTGGTTTCAACTCTGAACATCGGCGCATTCAACGTCGGTAACGCGCTTGGCGCCTGGGTCGGTGGCAGCGTTATCGCGCACGGCCTTGGCCTGACCAGCGTGCCTCTGGCGGCTGCCGTGCTGGCAGTGCTTGCCCTGATTATTACCCTGATTACGTTCCGCCAGACCGGCAATCCCGATCTGGCACACGCTACACATTGATCACTTACGAGGATTCGACACGTGACGACTATTTTTGACCCGATCACCATTGGCGATCTGCAACTGCCCAACCGCATCATCATGGCGCCCCTGACACGCTGCCGCGCCGATGAAGGCCGTGTGCCCAACGCGATGATGTCCGAGTATTACGTACAGCGCGCCTCGGCGGGCCTGATTCTGACCGAAGCTACGTCGGTCACGCCGATGGGCGTGGGCTATCCCGACACACCGGGCATCTGGTCCAGCGATCAGGTTCGTGGCTGGAGCAACATCACCAAGGCCGTACACAACGCAGGTGGCCGCATCGTGCTGCAACTGTGGCACGTGGGCCGCATTTCTCACCCTTCGTACCTGAATGGCGAAACGCCGGTTGCCCCTAGCGCCATCGCAGCCGAAGGCCATGTCAGCCTGATGCGCCCGATCACGCCGCTGCCAACGCCGCGTGCGCTGGAACTGGCTGAAATCGGTGACATCGTCGAGGCTTACCGGGTCGGCGCAGAAAACGCCAAGGCAGCGGGCTTCGACGGCGTAGAAGTTCACGGCGCCAACGGCTACCTGCTCGAGCAGTTCCTGCTGAGCGGATCCAACCAACGCACAGACCAGTACGGCGGCTCGGTGGAAAATCGTGCCCGTCTGCTGCTGGAAGTGACCGACGCGGTCATTGATGTCTGGGGTGCCGGCCGCGTCGGTGTGCATCTCTCGCCTCGTGCCGACATGCATGACATGAGCGATGAAAACCGTGCCGAAACCTTTGGCTACGTTGCCAAAGAGCTCGGCAAGCGCGGTATCGCGTTTATCTGCGCCCGTGAGCGTGATGCCGAAGACAGCCTTGGTCCGCAGTTGAAGAAGGATTTCGGCGGCGTCTACATCGCCAACGAGAAATTCACCAAGGACAGCGCCAATGCCTGGCTGGCAGACGGCAAGGCCGACGCCATCGCATTCGGTGTGCCTTACATTGCCAACCCGGACCTGCCAGAGCGTCTGGCCAGCGATGCACCGCTGAACGAACCTCATTCGGAGACGTTCTACGCTAAAGGCCCGGTCGGCTATATCGACTACCCACGCCTGTAAACCGGTAGCGCAATAAAAGAAACCCCGGCGCGCACGCGTCAGGGTTTCTTTGCATCTGCACCTGGATCAACAGTCCACGAGAGCGGGCAGCTGCGGCAGGGGATGCCCGACGTCAACGGCGCGCGTTGAGCTGCTGAGACAGGTTCTGGATCTGACTGGTCAGGGTGTTGATGTTGCGCGTCACCTGAGCGCGAAATGCATCAAACTCGGCCGTGTTGGTGCCTGCCGAAGGCGCCGGACGGTTCTCCTGCTCGCTTTTGAGGACCATCAGGTCCTGCTCGACCCGCGCAATGGCTGCCGACGGATCACCCTGCTTCTTCAGCGACGCGACATCGGCCGCCAGGCTTTTGATCTGCGCGTCCAGCTTGCCCTGCTCGGTCTGCGCCGTTTTCAATTCAGGCAACGAAGCCTTCAAGGCTGCCAGCTCAGTCACGACGTTTTTCAGTTGCTCCTGCAACTGCGTGCTTTCGGCCTGCTGCTGGGCGGTTTGCGCAGCCATCTGCTCCAGACGTTTGTCGAGGCTGCCCTGCTGGCCTTCGACGCCTTCGCGTTGTTTGTCCTGATCTTCCAGCTGTGCTTCCAGCAACTTGATACGCTGCTTGAGCGCCTCTCCATCACTGGACAACGCTTCGTTCGCGACCACTTTGCCGGAGATATCCTGCAGGCGTCCGGCCGCTTCTTCGCTGATCCGCGCGAAGCTCTCCTGCGTGGCAACCAGTTGCTGCTCCATCAGGGAAACCTGCTGAAAACTCCACCAGCCCAGGCCGCAAAAAGCGATGAACAACGCACCAACCAACGCCCACAACGGGCCAGTGCTCGGTCCCTTGACCTTGACCACCGGCGTGTTGCGCGAATAGACCGTGGTGCGCTCGCGGGCACCATTGCCCGGCGCGAAGTCATCATCGTCATCCTTGGCGGTCAGGCTCGGAACGTCATCGACGTCATCGTATGGATCGTTACGCATGAATAACCCTTCAGGAAGCTGTTAAACCAAAGTGGGGCAGTATAACAACAGCGCCTGCTCAATCTCACTGTGCCACTACCGTATTCAGATTGCGTGCTGTGCCTGCCACCAGCCACAGAATTCATCCAGCGCCGTCCACAGGCTGACGTGAGGCTGATAATCCAGATAATGCCTGGCGCGGCTGATATCAAGCGTAAAATCCTTGTTCATGACCTGCATACCCAGTCGCGACAGGGTAGGTTCAGGTCGGCCTGGCCAGAGCATGCAGGCGCCTTCGTTCATTGCCGCTGCGCTGTAAGCCAGCCCGTAAGAACGATAACGGGTGACCTGAGGCAGGTTCATCTGCCGCATCACATAGTTGATGGCATCCCATAACGGGACCGGCGTGCCGTTGCTGATGTTGTAGGCCTTGCCCAATGCGGAGCCGGTGGCCAGCAAGCTGCTCAACAGCGCTTCGTTGAGGTTTTGCATGCTGGTGAAATCCACCACATTCAAACCATTGCCAACGATGGACAGGCGCTTTTTACGCTGCATGTGCAGCAGCCGCGGGAAAATGCTGTTGTCACCGGCTCCCGTGACAAAGCGTGGCCGCAAGGCAATCACTTCCAGACCGAACTCTTCGGCGCCGAACACCTTTTGTTCAGCCAGGTATTTGGTCGCCGCGTAATGGTTGTGAAAACGCTTGGGGACCTGCTCTTCCTTGATGTCACGCCGGGAACGGCCATCAAAATAGATCGATGGCGACGAAAGATGGACCAGCCTTCGCACTCTTTGTTTCAGGCAGGCCTCGACAATGTTCTCGGTGAGTTGCACGTTGCCCTGCACGAAATCCTGACGACGGCCCCACACACCGACAGCGCCCGCGCAATGCACCACCGCCTCGACGTCGTCGCACAGCGCCCGGACCAGATAAGGGTCGGCAAGGTCGCCCTGAATGAACTCGGCGCCGCGCCTGACCAGATGCTCGACACCTTCGGCACGACGGCCATTGATCCGCACGCTCATGCCCTGCTCCAGGGCGAAACGCGCAAAGCGTCCACCGATGAAGCCGCTCGCGCCGGTGACCAGAATCTTCATTTACCGCTCCATTAACGGGTCTGCAGAAAGGCTACACCTGCCTGCATTGATTACACATGATCGTATTGACGATCATTCTTCGCTCAGCGGCACCAGCCAGCGTGCCGAGTGTTGCGCAAGGTGTTCGGTTAGACGCGTGAGCAACTGACCGCCGTTGCGCCAATGATGCCAGTACAGCGGCACATCGATGCAGCGCTCGGGAAGCAGTTCGCGCAACGAGCCGTTGCGCAATTGCTCGCGCACCTGCAGCTCGGGCGCCAGCCCCCAGCCCATGCCAGCTTCGATCATACGGATGAAACCCTCGGATGACGGGCATAGATGATGCTCGAAACCATCCTGCACCCCCAAAAGAGCCAGGTACCGATGCTGCAGGAAATCATCCGGTCCGTACACCAGCGCGGCCGACCTGGACAGCGCTTGAGCGCTGACACCGTCCGGAAAGTGCCGGGCGATAAATGACGGGCTGGCCAGCGCGCGATAGCGCATGGCGCCCAGCAACTGGCTGCGAGCACCGGCCACTGGCCGTTCGCTGCCACACAGGCAGGCCGCTACCTCACCGGCACGCATTCGTTTGAGCCCGACGTCCTGATCTTCCAGGACCAGGTCGAGCAGCAGGCGGTGTTGCGCGCAGAACTCCCCGACTGCCGGCGCCCACCAGGTCGCAAGGCTGTCGGCATTCAAGGCGATTCGCAGGCGCTCGGGCATTCCCTCTTCATCCAGAGACGGCACCTGGCTCTGTAAGTCCCGCTCCAGCAGGCGCACCTGTTGCACATGGTTGAGCAGGCGACGCCCGATGTCGGTCGGACTGGGCGGCGTTGCACGCACGAGGACCGGCTGACCGATCCGCGCTTCGAGCAATTTGATGCGCTGCGAAACCGCCGACTGTGACAGGCCTAACACGTGGGCGGCACGTTCGAAGCCAGCCTGTTCGATGACCGCCGCGAGCGCTGATAACAATTTGTAGTCGAACATCAGTTTTCCTAATGAGCGATCAGCATTATTGGTTTTCCTTATAACGCTTCAGGGACGAGAATCGCCACCTGAATCGGCTCAACGGGACACTCTTCATGTGGCAAAGCTACCTCAACGGCCTGCTGATCGCGGCAGGCCTGATCATGGCCATCGGTTCGCAAAATGCGTTCGTGCTGGCTCAGGGTCTACGTCGTGAACACCACGTACCCGTCGCGCTGCTGTGCATTCTCTGCGACGCCATACTGGTTGCGGTCGGCGTCTTCGGCCTGGCCAACGTATTGGCGCAAAACCCGACCTTGCTGGCGGTCGCGCGCTGGGGCGGTGTGATTTTCCTCAGTGTGTATGGCTTGCAGGCCCTGCGCCGTGCCTGCTCCAGACAAAGCCTTGAACAGAGCGCCGCGGCAGGTATCAGGTCGCGCCGCACCGTGCTGTTGAGCGCACTGGCTGTCACCCTGCTCAACCCGCATGTCTATCTGGACACCGTGTTGCTGATCGGCTCGCTCGGCGCACAGCAGAGCGTGCCTGGCGCCTACGTGGCCGGTGCAGCCAGTGCTTCACTGCTGTGGTTTTCAGCCCTTGCCATCGGCGCGGCGTGGCTTGCCCCCTGGCTGGCACGCCCCGCCACCTGGCGCCTGCTGGACGCGATGGTTGCGGTGATGATGTTCAGCGTGGCCTACCAGCTGATTCGCTCGGCCTGAAGGTTTCATGTCCGCAGGGGCAACACAGCAGGAACCTCTATCCCACACAGTTGTTGCGTGGTTATGCCGCAGACCCGGTGCTATGATCCGGGGTCTGCGCCGCAAAAGAGTAAAACTCCCGGTGCATGCTGTATCTGGCCGCCCGTGATCGGCCGTGCGATTACCGCAATTGACCTGTAAAGGAGATAAACCATGGCTTTTGAATTGCCGCCACTGCCCTACGCCAAAGACGCTCTGGTGCCGCACATTTCTGCGGAGACTCTGGAATATCACCACGACAAGCACCACAACACCTATGTCGTCAACCTGAACAACCTGGTGCCAGGCACCGAGTTCGAAGGCAAGACTCTGGAAGAAATCATCAAGACTTCTTCGGGCGGTATCTTCAACAACGCCGCTCAAGTCTGGAACCACACGTTCTACTGGGAATGCCTGGCGCCAAACGCCGGCGGCGAACCTACCGGCGCGCTGGCCGATGCAATCAATGCTGCGTTCGGTTCCTTCGAGAAGTTCAAGGAAGAGTTCAGCAAGACATCCATCGGCACCTTCGGCTCCGGCTGGGGCTGGCTGGTGAAGAAAGCCGATGGCTCCCTGGCGCTGGCCAGCACCATTGGTGCGGGCAACCCGTTGACCAGTGGTGACAAGCCATTGCTGACCTGCGACGTCTGGGAACACGCCTACTACATCGACTACCGCAATCTGCGTCCGAAGTACGTAGAAGCGTTCTGGAACCTCGTGAACTGGGACTTCGTGGCCAAGCAATACGCTGCCTGATCCTGGCGTCATCGAAGAACCCGGCCCCGGCCGGGTTTTTTTATGGTTCGCGCCTGGGAACGCCGTGATCACGACAAAGAATTAACACCCGGCGTCAAACATCGACTTGCCGGTCACACCACTGACGAATGTTTTTTTCGCCTGCCGCCCGGACTTTGTGTATTGTCGGAAAATCCGGGCTGACTCTTACCACGACGTAATTCTTTACAGTGTTCTGCTCAAGTGACGCTTATCGCCTTCCGACACACAGGGTTGGCGTTGGCCGGTGGATGCAGGGAACGCGAAGATCGACCATGTGCGCTTCTAAGATGTCACGACAGGCGCACCTGGTTTTTCGAGGGCCGTGAAGTTATACGCCCTCCGACATGAACTAAGGAACGGCCATTGAAGCTGGAACTCAAGAACAGCCTGTCGGTGAAGTTGCTGCGCGTCGTGCTGCTTTCGGCGCTTCTGGTAGGCGTCGTGCTGAGCTGTGCGCAGATCGTTTTCGACGCGTACAAGACCCGTCAGGCCGTTGCGAACGATGCCGAACGCATTCTCGGTATGTTCCGTGACCCGTCGACTCAGGCCGTCTACAGCCTTGATCGCGAAATGGGCATGCAGGTCATCGAGGGCCTGTTTCAGGATGACTCGGTGCGCATGGCGTCGATCGGCCATCCCAACGAAACCCTGCTTGCGGAAAAAGACCGTCCACTCAAAGCGTCTCCGACCCGGTGGCTGACCGATCTCATCCTCGGTCAGGAGCGCAGCTTCACCACTCAACTGGTGGGCCGTAGCCCTTACAGCGAGTACTACGGCGACCTGCGCATCACCCTCGACACTGCCAATTATGGCGAAGGCTTTCTGTTCAATGCCGGGGTCATCTTCATTGCCGGCGTATTGCGCGCTCTGGCAATGGGCCTGGTGTTGTACCTGGTCTATCACTGGTTGCTGACCAAGCCGCTGTCCAAAATCATCGAACACCTGATCGCCATCAACCCGGACCGGCCCAGCGAACATCAACTGCCCCTGCTCAAAGGCCACGAGAAAAACGAACTGGGGATCTGGGTCAATACGGCCAATCAGTTGCTGGCCTCCATCGAGCGTCATACTTACCTGCGGCACGAGGCGGAGAACAATCTGCAACGCATGGCGCAGTACGATTTTCTCACCGGCCTGCCCAATCGGCTCCAGTTGCAGACCGGGCTGGACAGGATTCTGGAGGACGCCGGACGTCAACAGCACCGGGTGGCGATTCTCTGTGTAGGCCTGGACGATTTCAAAGGCATCAACGAACAGTTCAGCTATCAATCGGGGGACCAATTGTTGCTGGCACTGGCAGACCGGTTACGCGCTCACAGCGGACGCCTCGGGGCACTGGCGCGGTTGGGCGGCGATCAGTTTGCGCTGGTGCAGGCCGACATCGAACAGCCCTACGAAGCGGCCGAGCTGGCGCAAAACATTCTAGATGAACTGGAAGCCCCCTTCGTGGTGGGCGAGCAACAGATCCGGCTGCGAGCGACCATCGGCATTACCCTGTTCCCCGAAGACGGCGACAGCACCGAGAAGCTGCTGCAGAAAGCCGAACAGACCATGACCCTCGCCAAGGCCCGTTCACGCAACCGGTATCAGTTCTATATCGCCAGTGTGGACAGCGAAATGCGCCGTCGCCGCGAACTCGAAAAAGACCTGCGCGAAGCCCTGCCGCGTAATCAGCTCTATCTGGTCTATCAGCCACAGATCAGCTACCGCGATCACCGTGTGGTCGGCGTAGAGGCGCTGATCCGCTGGCAACATCCGGAACACGGCCTGGTGCCACCGGACGTATTCATTCCACTGGCCGAACAGAACGGCACCATCATCGCCCTCGGCGAATGGGTGCTCGATCAGGCGTGCCGCCAGTTGCGCGAATGGCTCGATCAGGGCTTCACCGATTTGCGCATGGCGGTCAACCTGTCGACCGTGCAGCTGCATCACGCCGAACTGCCGCGCGTGGTCAACAACCTGTTGCAGATCTACCGCCTGCCGCCTCGCAGCCTGGAGCTGGAAGTCACTGAAACCGGCCTGATGGAAGACATTAATACCGCCGCCCAACACCTCCTGAGCCTGCGACGCTCCGGTGCGTTGATCGCCATTGATGACTTCGGCACGGGCTACTCATCGCTGAGCTACCTGAAAAGTCTGCCGCTGGACAAGATCAAGATCGACAAGAGTTTCGTTCAGGACCTGATTGACGACGACGATGACGCCACCATCGTGCGCGCAATCATTCAGCTGGGTAAAAGCCTGGGCATGCAGGTCATTGCCGAAGGAGTGGAAACCGTCGAGCAAGAGGCTTACGTGATGACCGAAGGCTGCCACGAAGGTCAGGGCTACCTGTACAGCAAGCCACTGCCCGCCCGGGAGTTGCTGACTTACCTGAAACAGAGTCGGCCGGGCAACGCTGCGTTGCACTGAATGACCTGACCGGGCAGGAGGCGATTATCAGTCATTTGAAACCGACGGTTACAACCTCCCGAATGCCTGAACACGACCACAAAGGCGTTTTGCCTTTACATCGAATGCAAATCTTTCGCATCATGTCGCAGATTTTATGGGCGCACCCTCGCCATCACTTTTTTCGACGCAGGATTCCGTCATGATTCGTATGCCTCTGGCAACCGCTAGTCTGTTGGCCATCGCTATCTCACTCGCCGGTTGCGGCGAAGGCAAGGACAAGGCTGCCGCTCCAGCCCCGGCGGCACCTGCTGCCCCGGCCGCTGCGCCTGCTGCACCCGCCCCTGCCGCCGCGCCCGCAGCAGCCCAGACCGACGACGCGGCAGCCAAAGCCGTGGTCGCAAACTACGCCAACATGGTGTCGGCAGTATTCGACGACGCCGAGGCCGGTGCGAAAAAACTGAGCACTGCAGTCGACGCGTTTCTGGCCAAGCCTAATGACGAAACCCTGAAAGCCGCGCGTGATGCGTGGGTCGCTGCCCGTGTGCCTTACATGCAAAGCGAAGTCTTCCGCTTCGGCAACACCATCATCGACGACTGGGAAGGACAGGTTAACGCCTGGCCCCTGGACGAAGGCCTGATCGACTACGTGGCCAAGGACTACCAGCACGCGCTGGGCAATCCGGGCGCCACCGCCAATATCATCGCCAACACCGAGATTCAGGTGGGCGAAGACAAGGTCGACGTGAAGGAAATCACCCCCGAAAAACTGGCCAGCCTGAACGAGCTGGGCGGCTCCGAGGCGAACGTTGCAACCGGCTACCACGCCATCGAATTCCTGCTGTGGGGCCAAGACCTGAACGGCACCGGCCCGGGCGCCGGCAACCGCCCGGCCAGCGATTACCTTGAAGGCGCAGGCGCCACGGGCGGCCACAACGAACGTCGTCGCGCTTACCTCAAGGCAGTCACCGATCTGCTGGTCAGCGACCTGGAAGAAATGTCCGGCAACTGGAGAGCGGGCGTCGCCGACAACTACCGTGCCTCGCTGGAAGCCGAATCCGGTGAGAGCGGCCTGCGCAAGATGCTGTTCGGCATGGGCAGCCTGTCACTGGGTGAACTGGCGGGCGAGCGCATGAAAGTCGCGCTGGAAGCCAACTCCAGTGAAGACGAACACGACTGCTTCAGCGACAACACGCATAACTCGCATTTCTACAACGGCAAAGGTATCCGCAACGTTTACCTGGGCGAATACACCCGTACCGACGGCAGCAAAGTCAGCGGCCCAAGCCTCTCTTCGCTGGTCGCCAAGGTAGACCCGGCCACTGACGCCACACTGCGCGCCGACCTGGACGACACCCAGGCCAAGCTGCAGGTCATCGTCGATCACGCCAACAAGGGCGAGCACTTCGACCAGCTGATTGCAGCAGGCAATACCGCTGGCAATCAGGTCGTTCGTGACGCCATCGCCGCGCTGGTCAAACAGACCGGTGCCATCGAGCAAGCGGCGGGCAAGCTGGGCATCACCGACCTGAGCCCGGACAACGCTGACCACGAGTTCTGATAGCGTCCGTTTCCTGCTGCCACAAAAAATGCCGGTCAGCTCGCTGAACGGCATTTTTTATGGGAACAGGTATTCAGTGTTTACGGCGCGCTGCCATGTCAATACAACGCATCGGCACTACGTCCTGATGACGGCCCGGCTGCACTGATCGGGGCCATTGCCCTTCACTTCAATGCGCGACGGCCATTCGCAATGAACCGACATGTGCGCGTGCCGTTAACGCGCAGGGTCTCCCCCACGCCCGGGATGAGAAACAAGAGCGCTACACGGAGGGCACAAACGATAATCCCTCTTATTCAAACCGCACGAGGCTGATAAGCTTGCACGCCCCGATTTGCACCTCGTTGCAGGATACGTATGAGTACGCGGTTTAGTCTTTGCCTTGCCTTGCTCGCGACTCTGGTCCTGAGCGCGTGCGATGACGCCCCGCGCTTTACCCACGCAGAGCCGGGCGAAGCGTTGTCCGGAGGCAGCGCCACGGTCAGGAAGAGCGATCAGAACGCATTCTCCATGCCCGCAGCCAATCTGTCGCCAGTGCGTCGGCTGGACTTCAGCGTCGGCAACAGCTTTTTCCGCAGCCCCTGGGTGATCGCGCCATCGACCACGACGGCCCGCGACGGGCTGGGCCCGCTGTTCAACACCAATGCCTGTCAGAATTGCCATATCAAAGACGGCCGCGGGCATCCCCCGGAAGAAGGCGACAGCAACGCGGTCTCGATGCTGGTCAGGTTGTCGATTCCCGACGACCCGGCTTATGCGGACCTGATCCGCCGCAATGGCGTGCTGCCCGAACCGACTTATGGCGGGCAATTGCAGGACATGTCCAACCCCGGCGTTACGCCGGAAGGCAAAGTCCGTGTCGAATACGACGCGCTCACGGTCATGTTTCGCGACGGCACGTCGGTCGAGTTACGCCGGCCGACTCTGCAGATCACTCAGTTGGGCTATGGCCCGATGCACCCTGATACTCACATCTCTGCACGTATCGCACCGCCCATGATTGGCCTGGGGTTGCTGGAGGCCATCGCGGATGACGCCATCCTCGCCAACGCCGATCCCGATGACAAAAACGCCGACGGGATTTCCGGCCGGCCCAACTGGGTCTGGGATGATGCGCAGCAAAAAGTCGTCATGGGGAAGTTCGGCTGGAAAGCAGGACAACCCACTCTGAACCAGCAGAACGTGCATGCCTTTTCCGGTGACATGGGCCTGACCACAAGCCTGCGCCGTTTCGACGATTGCACGCCGGCTCAGACCGATTGCCTGGCTGCGCCCAGTGGCAATGGTCCGCAGGGCGAGCCGGAGGTCAGCGACAATATCCTGCGTCTCGTGGAGTTCTACACCCGCAATCTGGGCGTTCCGGCACGCCGCAAGGTTGATGACCCACAGGTGCTGGCCGGCAAGAATCTGTTTTTTGAAGCGGGCTGCCAGCAGTGCCATACGCCTTCATTCAAGACCCGTAGCGATGCAGCCGAGCCTGAACTGGCCAACCAGGAGATTCGTCCCTACAGCGACCTGCTGCTGCACGACATGGGCGAAGGGCTGGCGGATAACCGCACCGAATTCCAGGCCACCGGAAGCGAGTGGCGCACGCCGCCGCTGTGGGGCCTGGGCCTGACCGAGACGGTAAGCGGGCACACTCAACTGTTGCATGACGGTCGCGCACGCAATGCACTTGAGGCGATACTGTGGCATGGCGGCGAAGCTCAGGCGGCGCAAAGACAGGTATTGGCTTATGACGCCGAACAGCGTGCAGCACTGCTGGCGTTCCTGAATTCGTTATGATTGGCGCCGCTGAAAATCGCTTGTTCGAAACATGCTTTTCAAAAATAGTCTTTTCAAAATCAAGGAGCCGGACATGTTCCGACCCAAGTTGTTGCTGACCAGCCTTGCGGCGCTTGCGTTGGGCGCCTGCTCGCCCTCCGATCCTCAGGCTGTCACGTCTGCGGCGATTGCCAAACAGGTGATCCTGCCGACCTACAGCCGTTGGGTCGAGGCTGATCGTCAACTGGCAGCCAGCGCGCTGGCGTTTTGTCAGGGCAACACTGACCTGGCCACCGCGCGTGCAGACTTTCTGAAAGCGCAAAAAACCTGGGCCGAGCTGCAACCACTGCTGATTGGCCCACTGGCCGAAGGCAATCGCGCCTGGCAGATCCAGTTCTGGCCGGACAAGAAGAACCTGGTCGGCCGTCAGGTCGAGCAACTGGTCACGGCACAACCGCAGGTCACCGTCGAAGCGCTGTCCAAGGCCAGCGTTGTGGTTCAAGGGCTGTCCGCCTATGAATACATTCTGTTCGATGCCGAAATCGACATGGCCAACGCTGAACAGAAAGCGCGCTATTGCCCGTTGTTGATGGCCATCGGTGAGCGCCAGAAGCAACTGGCCGAAGAAATCCTCAACAGCTGGAACAGCACCGACGGCATGCTCGCGCAGTTGAGCAAATTCCCCAACCAGCGCTACGCCGATTCCCATGAAGCGATTGCCGAGTTGCTGCGGGTGCAGGTCACGGCGCTGGACAGCCTGAAGAAAAAACTGGGCACGCCACTGGGCCGCCAGAGCAAAGGGCAGCCGCAGCCGTTCCAGGCGGATTCATGGCGCAGCAAATCGTCACTCAGCAGTCTGGAAGCCAGCCTGATCAGCGCCGAAACCGTCTGGACCGGCGTCGACAACAAAGGGCTGCGCGGCTTGCTGCCTGCCGACCAGAAACCGCTGGCCGACAAAATCGACGCAGCCTACGCCAACAGCCGCACACTGCTGTCGGCACTTAAGCCGCCGCTGGCCGATCTGCTGGCCACTGACACGGGACGCCAGCAACTCAATGCGTTCTATGACAGCCTGAACGCGGTGCATCGCCTGCATGAAGGCGAGCTGGCCAAGGCATTGGGCATTCAGTTGGGCTTCAACGCCAACGACGGCGACTGATCAAGAGGTACGAATGATGTTGCGACGTCAGGCCAAGGCCCTGAGCAGCCTGTTGCTCAGCGCCTGCACCTTGAGAGGCTGGACACTGTTCAGACAGAAAGCCGCAGGCCCCCTGCTGCTTTCTGCACGCGACGACGGCGACGGCAAACACTACGCCGTCGGCTTTCGACTCGACGGGACGCAGGTGTTTGCCACCCAGGTGAACCAGCGCTGTCACGACATCATTGACCATCCCGACCTGCCCCTCGCCGTTTTCATCGCGCGCAGACCCGGCACCGAAAGCTATCTGATCGATGTGCGTGACGGCAGCCTGCTGCAAACCATCGTTTCGCAACCGGACCGGCACTTTTACGGCCATGCGGTGATTCATCGTGACGGCGAATGGCTGTATGCGACTGAAAACGACACCCGTGATCCGGGTCGCGGGCTGTTGGGCGTGTATCGATTCGTCGGCGAGCGGCTGGTGCATTCGGCAGAAATCTCTACCCACGGCATTGGCCCGCATCAGGTGTCCTGGATGCCGGACGGCGAAACGCTGGCAGTTGCCAACGGCGGTATTCGTACCGAGGCAGAAAGCCGGGTCGAGATGAACCTGAACGCCATGCAGCCGAGTCTGGTACTGATGCAGCGCGACGGCACTTTATTGAGCAAGGAGACGCTCTCTCAGCAAATGAACAGCATTCGCCACATGGGCATCGCCAGCGATGGCACCCTACTGGCCAGCCAACAGTTCATGGGCGAGAGTCACGAATTGGCAGAGCTGCTGGCGATCAAGCGTCCAGGCCAACCGTTTCAGGCGTTTCCGGTGGCAGAAGAACAATTGCGGGCAATGGCTCACTACACCGCCAGCGTCGCCGTACACAGCGAGCTACGGCTCGTCGCGCTCACGGCGCCGCGAGGCAACCGGTTCTTTATCTGGGATCTGGACAGCGGCGTGTTGAAACTGGATGCGCCGTTACCGGACTGCGCAGGGGTGGGTGCGGTAGACGACGGGTTTGTCGTGACCTCAGGTCAGGGACGCTGCCGCTTCTACGATTGCCGCAAACCGGAACTGCTGGCGAGCCCGCTGGACTTGCCTGCAGGCTTCTGGGACAACCACCTTCACCTGGCCTGATTTTTCCGGCGCTGACGGACGGGCTGGCCCGTAGAGATCAGTTTTTGCCGACGGATCCCTGCGCCAGGCTGTACATGAACAGCAACAGGTCTTTGTCAGGCTGGACGTTCACCAGGTTCTTCGCCACTCGTGGCAGAGGGCAGAACCCCTCGCCATGCTGCGCAGTGAGAATCCGGGTTGACGGTTGCTCAAGCGCCGCCACTGCGAGGGTCGCTATCGCCAACGCGCCGAGGACAAACAGACCTCTTGCCACTTCTAGTTTCATGACTCTAAACCTTTGATGGAGCTGCCAAATGCTGCCTGGTAAAAGTAGACCAACTTCTGCCAGTCTGCAGTGCTGAATGACGAATGGCGTCTCAGTTGCTTCATGTCGTGCTGGGCAGCGCCATGAGCCGTCAGACGACGACGTCCTTTTTCCAGATCAAGCAGGGCAACCTCTACCTCGGCATCAGGGCCATCGCCTGTGGCACGTACAAAGATGTGCTTGATGTACAGACAACTGTGTTGCCAGCGACCCAGGTGCATGCGCGCCAGGGCATTGGCCACTTCCTTGAGCATACGCTCGTAAAACAGCTCGCCGTGACGCTCCCGGCCTCCGGCTTCCAGCCACTTTTCAATTTCGCCGAAACCCTCCAGCGCAACAGTGACCAGCAATGCCCGCCAGGCATTGTTGTCGTCCCTCTTTGCGCCGCAAAACACCACTTCCGGCACAACGACACCCAGCTTGCGCAAGCCTTCGAGGGCTTCACGCTCACGCAATACTGTCGGGCGCCCCAGCGGATGCAGCAAACTGCGGTAGATGTGCCCGGTCTGACGTTTGGCATAAAAGGTCTGACCGTCGTCCATGAGAAGCCGCTGTACACCACTCTCTCCGCCACGGCGCACGTTAGGTTCTTCAACCCATTCGCCGCGCTGATTCCAGAAATGGCTGAACTCATCCTGCATCGAGTCTACAACTGGCTTATTCAAGGACTGCACACCCATCTTTTTACCTTTTACGTAAGACATAGACACGCCACATGGCGTACATCGGCAGGAAATCCATTCGCTTCTGAATGCGAAAACCTGCCTGTTCAAATTCGGTTTCTGCGGTATCAACGGGTAACACGAAACGGTTCTGGTAACTTTCCTGCCCATTTTTCTGCTGACGCTGTTTCTCCAGACGCCCGCGTTTCCACGCTTTGAAGTTGCCATCCACCCACAGTGAAATGATCACACTGTCACGGGTAACACGCTGAAACTCTCGCAATAGAGCCATTCGATCACTTGACTGCCCAACATGGTGCAGTAGCCGCATGCAGAAGATGCTGTCGACCGCGTTATCAGGCAATTTGATATCAAATGCAGACGTCTGCAAGGGTTGTACCCTTTTCACTACCCCGGACGGTTGAGAGGCACAGGCAACGGCCAGCATGTCTGCCGAGTTGTCAGCGCCAATGATCGAACGGTTGGGTTTTTCCGCCAGCAGAGGCCAAAAACGCCCTGCGCCGCACGGCAGGTCCAGCACAAGCCCGGGGTCACCGGCCAGACGCAGCGCCTTTCTCGCCAACTGCTCATCGCGATGATGTGACAGCTTGCGCCAAAGACCGTCCTGGTGCTTTTCGAGGTACTGACGAGCGTGCGATTTGTCGTACTTGCGGGAAAACTCGAGTTCTATGCGTTCGCTCACGTGAGCATCTCCTGACATGGGTGCGAGCCAAACTAAAGAACCAGCCGTCACTGTCAGGTCACGTGAATGTGAAAAAATTGTTACCTTGGGAAGTCAGTTGTTTCGAGATTTTACAGAGAGTTAGGCGCCGCGTGTGACCAATCGACGAAATGCAGTCGATTTACGGTCACACGCAGGAGCTGTCTACTCTAAATGACAGTCAAGGCTTGATGACGTTCAGCGTCACCTTGAAACGGCAGCCGTGAGGCTCCATCGGCGTGAGGTCGACGCTCCAGCCCTGATTGGTGCAGATGCGCTGAACCAGCGACAGGCCCAGCCCCAGACCTTCCCCGCGTTGTTCATTACCGCGGACGAAAGGCTCGAACATGGCCTCGCGCTTTTCTTCGGGAATGCCAACGCCGCTGTCCTCTACGGTAAAGCTTTCGGCCTGCAACGTCAGTGCGATGAAGCCGTGATCCGTGTAGTGCAACGCGTTGCGCAGCAGGTTGCCCATTACCGCATGCAGGAATGTCGCGTTGTAACGAATGTCGGACAACTGGTCGTCCGTCGGCGGCGTGTAGGTCAACTGCAAGCCTTTGCTCTCAATCGGCTCACGCCATTGCGAGATCAACTGCTCAGCCACGCCCACCAGCGTTGCCTTAGGCGTCATGGCGGGATCTTCACGCTGGGTGCGCGCGAGCATGAGGAAGGTCTGCACCAGGTCGCGCATCTCTTCACAGGCCCGCCCGATTCGCTCTACCTGACGACGACCGCGCAGATCGAGCGCCGGGTTTTCCAGCAGCAGTTCGCAGGAGCTGGCCAACACCATCAACGGGGTGCGCAGCTCATGGCTCACGTCGCTGGTGAACATTCGCTCGCGGATCAGCGCCTGCCTGAGACGCCCCAGGGTTGCATCGAACGCTACCGCCAGCTCGCCCACTTCATCAGCTGCATAATCAGGCGCCAATGGCGGCGCAAGCCCCAACAACTGGTCACGATGGCGCACCTGTCTGGCCAGACGAACCACCGGGGCCATCACGCGACGGGCCAACACCCACCCCAGAAAGACTGCCAGCGCCAGCGCAAGCACAAAGCCGACCAGCACGACGGCAAACAGAACCCGTTCACGCTCTTCGAAATCGCTCTGATCCTGAAGCAGGGCGTAATGCCGACCGTCCACCACCTCGATCATCGCGTGATAGGACAGCGGCCCGCGAAACACCTCGTGGAAGCCTGGTTCAAGGTGCCGCAAATCCTTGGGCAGATCAAAGTCGCCCGGGCCGTTGCTGAAGTAGAACAACTGGTCTGGCTTGGGCCGGTGGCTCCAGTCACTGACGCTGTCCATCAACATCAGACGATTGAGATCCCCTCCCAGGCCGGCGGAGATCAGCTTTTCTTCGACCAGGTGGACGGTGGAAATGATCCCGATGGCAAACGACCCGGCGACCAGCGCGCTCATCAATGCAAAGGCAATGATGATCCGTTGCGCAAGACTCTGTTTAAACTCCATCCCGGCCCTCGGCCAAGCGATAGCCCACACCGTGTACGGTTTGCAGCAGCGGTTTGGCGAACGGTTTATCGATCACCTGACGCAACTGATGCACATGACTGCGCAGGCTGTCGCTGTCCGGGCAGTCGTCGCCCCACAGCGCCTCTTCCAGGATTTCCCGGCGCAGCACGTGCGGGCTTTTCTGCATCAGCACGGCCAGCAGCTTGAGGCCGACCGGGTTGAGCTTGAGCATGCGACCTTCGCGCGTCACCTCAAGGGTATCGAGGTCATACACCAGATCGGCAACCTGCAAAGTACGACGCCCGCCCCCCTGTGCCCTGCGCAATACGGCTTCGATCCGCGCCGCCAGCTCGGACAAGGCAAAAGGCTTGAGCAGATAGTCGTCGGCGCCGGAGCGGAAGCCCTGCAGCCGGTCATCCAGTTGGTCCCGGGCGGTCAGCATGATCACCGGGGTATCGCGACGGGCGTCTTCGCGCAGACGCTTGCACAGCGTGTAACCGTCGATGCCCGGCAGCATGATGTCGAGGACAATCAGGTCGTAATGCTCGGTGGCTGCCAGATGCAGTCCTGAGAGGCCATCCTGAGCGCAATCGACGGTGTAGCCTTTCATGCCCAGGTAATCGGCCATGTTCGCCAGGATATCGCGGTTGTCTTCAACCAGAAGAATTCGCATAAAGCACTCTCATATGCAGTTTGGGCTGGCGCAGCTTAAGACGAAGTGGGCGTCAGGGCCAGCGCCGAAATGGCATGACGATTTTTTCACCTATTATCAACAGGGCTCGTGACACACTTTGAGACAAACCGTCGCACATAATGACAGCGGCATGACCTTCATGATCTGGATTCGATATGTCGAAAACCGTCGCCCCACCCTACTCCCGCCCCATCAATAAATGGCTCTACCTCGGCCTGCCTGCCGCCGTCGCCTTGATACTTGTGTTGCTTGAACTGACGTCGCTGGACATGGACATCGCCAAGCTGGCCTTCGACCCCGTCAGCGGAGAATTCATTGGCCGGCACAGCTACTTTCTGGAAGACGTGCTCCACGATCGCGCCAAGCAGATGGTCATGGTGTTCGGCGTCCTGGCCATGATCGGCTTTGCGGCGTCATTCAAGGTAGAGCGCCTGATGCCGTGGCGCAGAGAGCTGGGCTGCCTGGTGCTGTCGATGGCACTGTCGACCGCTTTCGTCACCCCGGTCAAAGTGGTGACCTCGGTGCAATGCCCGTGGAGCCTGAAAGAGTTCGGAGGTCAGGAAACCTACAGCGAACTGTTGAGCACCCGTCCTGAGACGGACAAACCAGGACGCTGCTGGCCCGGCGGCCATGCAGCCACCGGCTTCACGCTGTTCGCGCTGTTCTTCATGCTCCGCGACCGCCGCCCGAAGCTGGCAAAAATGGGGCTGGCACTGGCCTTCGGTCTGGGGTCGATCTTTTCTGTCGGCCGGATGCTGCAAGGGGCGCACTTCTTTTCCCATAACATCTGGACGGCGGTGTTCTGCTGGTTGATCTGTCTGGGGGTTTATTATTTTGTGCTGTATAAGCCCTCACCAAAGGGCTTGATGGCAGGTGCGGAGCGAACCCATGCCTGACCACGCACGAGTTTAATGCCAACTAGGGATTGAGTTCGCCGAATGAAGGGCGGATGAGAATTATCGATAGACAAGACAACCCCACACGATGAGGGGTTGTCTTTTGACGGCAAGATTAACGGCGTTGAAGCGTCGCCCAGAATGATGCGTGGGTGAGTGTCAGCCGTGATTAAAGTTTCTAGTTACAGCTAGTTACAGCTAGTGCCAAGGCCAACGTTAATTAATCCATTCTGATTCCGAGTCAAACAAATTGGCGTATTAAGCGGAAGACAAAGCGTCGTCAGCAAAATTATTGCTCCAACCGCGTTAGAGGGACAGTTCACCGCTGATGCCATTGACGAAACCACGGCACCACTGGCTAACACCACCGCAAAACTTATTATTCGAATAGGATTTTTCATTTCATTCATTCCCTGAATAAGATACCTCCCTTAAAAAACCGCAAGATAAAAATCAATTCCTGTGGTCGTTATAGCGCCATTGATTTCTCTTAATACCGAGAGCTCGCACATTCGCCATAGTCACCAGTCTAACGTGACATCCATTAACCGCCACCGACGCTCAAGAACATTTGGCAGCAAACTTCAGCCGCAGGTAACCCAATAGCTATACCGATAAACAAACAAAAAAACCCCGCACAAGGCGGGGTTCTTTATGGGTGTAGCTTAAGAGGTAAAGCCGGCTTACATCATGCCGCCCATACCACCCATGCCGCCCATGTCCGGCATGCCGCCGCCTGCTGCCTTGTCTTCATGCACATCAGCGATCATCGCTTCAGTGGTGATCATCAGGCTGGCGATGGAGGACGCCGCCTGCAGAGCAGAGCGAGTCACTTTGGCCGGGTCGAGGATACCCATTTCGATCATGTCGCCGTATTCGCCGGAAGCAGCGTTGTAACCGAAGTTACCCGAACCCTGCTTGACCTTGTCGACAACCACGCTTGGCTCGTCGCCGGAGTTGGCAACGATCTGACGCAGAGGCGCTTCGACTGCACGACGCAGCAGAGCGATACCGACGTCCTGATCGGCGTTGTCACCTTTCAGACCTTCGATAGCCTGCAGCGAGCGAACCAGTGCTACGCCACCGCCAGGTACCACGCCTTCTTCAACGGCTGCACGGGTTGCGTGCAGGGCGTCTTCAACGCGGGCTTTCTTCTCTTTCATTTCAACTTCGGAACCGGCACCGACCTTGATCACTGCAACGCCGCCCGACAGCTTGGCCAGACGCTCTTGCAGTTTTTCCTTGTCGTAGTCGGAGCTGGTGTCGCCGATTTGCTGACGGATCTGGGAGATACGCGAGTCGATATCGGTTTTGACGCCAGCACCATCGATGATGGTGGTGTTTTCTTTGTTCAGGATGACGCGCTTGGCATTACCCAGGTGTTCCAGGGTAGTGGTTTCCAGGCTCAGGCCGATCTCTTCGGAGATCACGGTACCGCCAGTCAGAACAGCGATGTCCTGCAGCATGGCCTTGCGACGGTCGCCGAAACCTGGCGCCTTGACGGCTGCAACTTTCACGATACCGCGCATGTTGTTGACAACCAGAGTTGCCAGCGCTTCGCCTTCAACGTCTTCAGCAACGATCAGCAGAGGACGGCCAGCCTTGGCGACTGCTTCCAGAACCGGCAGCATTTCGCGAATGTTGGAGATCTTCTTGTCAACCAGCAACAGCAACGGGCTGTCCAGCTCGGCCACCATGGTGTCCGGCTTGTTGATGAAGTACGGGGACAGGTAGCCACGGTCAAACTGCATGCCTTCTACAACAGACAGCTCGTTTTCCAGACCCGAACCTTCTTCAACGGTGATAACGCCGTCTTTGGTCACTTTTTCCATGGCTTCGGCAATGATGTCGCCGATGGAGTGATCGGAGTTGGCCGAGATGGTACCGACCTGGGCAATTGCCTTGGTGTCGGTGCATGGCTTGGACAGTTTTCTCAGCTCTGCAACGATAGCGATGGTCGCCTTGTCGATGCCGCGCTTGAGGTCCATCGGGTTCATGCCGGCAGCGACAGCCTTCAGGCCTTCGTTGACGATAGCCTGAGCCAGAACGGTAGCGGTGGTAGTACCGTCACCGGCGTCATCGTTGGCACGGGAGGCAACGTCTTTGACCAGCTGCGCGCCCATGTTTTCGAAACGGTCTTTCAGCTCGATTTCCTTGGCAACCGACACACCGTCTTTGGTGATCAGCGGAGCGCCAAAGCTTTTCTCGATAATGACGTTGCGGCCTTTAGGGCCGAGGGTTGCTTTAACTGCGTCAGCCAGGACGTTTACACCGGCGAGCATTTTTTTGCGGCCAGAATCGCCGAATTTAACTTCTTTAGCAGCCATGATCATTATTCCTTGAATACTTGGTATTAACGGAAATCAGCGGAAGCACTCAGCCTTCGACAACAGCGAGAATCTCGTTCTCGCTCATCACCAGCAGGTCTTCGCCGTCGACTTTCACTGTGTTGCTGCCGGAATAAGGGCCGAACACAACCTTGTCACCCACCTTTACAGCCAGCGCACGCACTTCACCGTTGTCCAGCACGCGGCCGGTACCTACAGCAACGATCTCGCCACGGTTAGGCTTTTCAGCAGCCGAACCTGGCAGAACGATACCGCCGGCAGTTTTCGTTTCTTCTTCACTGCGACGGATTACGACGCGGTCATGCAGAGGACGAAGCTTCATTGTCGATCTCCTGATTATGTTTTTTTGAGCGTCCGGCGATTGCGCCAGCCGCTGCGGATCCGGACTTGCCGGTTACGGTTCGACGCGCGAACCGCAGAATACGGTCTGGCGTTCAGGCCAGAAACCTTGCGGTGACCCATACATAAGGGCGGGCAAGATGATTACAAGTCTTGAGCAATAATTTTTTTACGAAAAACCGCTGCTTGAAAACGAGCGCGGCACCCGAAGGTGCCACGCGGCGGGGCTATGAAGGTTACTTGTCGCGATGCTCGAACTCGCCCTCGATCACATCGGGGTCGCGGGTCGGCTGGTGGATGGCACCGGGACGATGACTGGCCGGCCCGTGATTGGCAGGCGTCTGCAGATCGTCGGCGAACGCACGCTGACGCATGGCCTGATCCTCGGCACGCTGACGAACCTTGTTGATCAGCAGACGACGGGTGATCGGCAACAGACAGATCACACCCAGAATGTCGCTGAGGAAGCCGGGCAACAGCAGCAGACCGCCGCCGACAGCAACCATCAGACCTTCGAGCATTTCCTGGGCGGGCAACTCGCCGCGCGCCAGGCTTTCGCGCGCGCGCAACGCCGTCGCAAACCCGGCCACGCGCATCACGAACAATCCCAGCATCGAGGTCGCGACGACCAGCAGGAAGGTCCAGAGAAAGCCGATGGACATCCCGACACGAACCAGCAGAAACAGCTCAAGTACCGGGAACAATAAAAACAGCAGCAAAAAAACACGCATCAAATGAGTTCCTCAAGGGAAGAATGCCTTCCGAGTAGACCGTATGTGATGTCAGAAGGTCGTTAATTCAAGCTCCATGCGCTTCAGTCACCGGACAATTATGCGCACAGGTCAGCTGAACCTGGGCTTCACGAACGTGTATCGGTGTATTTCAAAACCGACCGGAGGCCTTGATAGCAACGGTCGATGAAGCATCAAACGGGCGCTGAATGTCTCGCCCGAACGGGGAGACGAGCGCGCGGAAACAGCCTATAACATGCTCTGGCTATGGCGTGAGCACTCGCATTGAGCCGGTGACGCCATGAACATGATCAACTGATTGGGCACGCACATGGAATTGAATGACAAGCTGATAATCATCACCGGCGGCGGCCAGGGGCTGGGCAGAGCCATGGCCGAGTATCTGGCCGGCAAAGGCGCGAACCTGGCCCTGCTGGATTTGAATCAGGAAAAACTGGACGAGGCTGTCGCAGCCTGCGAAGCGCTGGGCGTCAACGCGCGGGCTTACCTGTGCAATGTGGCCAACGAGGATCAGGTCGTCGACACGATCAACCAGGTGGCCGAGGATGGCGGAACGATTCATGGCCTGGTCAACAACGCCGGCATCCTGCGCGACGGCCTGCTGGTCAAAGTCAAAGATGGCGAGATGACCAAACTGAGCCTTGCGCAGTGGCAAGCGGTCATCGACGTCAACCTGACCGGCGTGTTTCTTTGCACGCGCGAAGTGGCGGCGAAAATGATCGAGCAAAAGAGCCAGGGCGCGATCATCAATATTTCGTCGATCTCCCGGGCCGGGAACATCGGGCAAACCAATTATTCAGCGGCCAAGGCCGGGGTCGCGGCGGCCACGGTCACGTGGGCGCGGGAATTGGCACGTTACGGCATTCGTGTGGCGGGTGTGGCACCAGGGTTCATCGAAACCGAGATGACTGGCGGCATGAAGCCTGAGGCGCTGGAAAAAATGACCTCGGCCATCCCGCTGAAACGCATGGGCAAGCCGGACGAGATCGCACATTCGGTGGCTTATATTCTGGAGAACGACTACTTCAGCGGGCGCATTCTTGAGCTGGACGGCGCGATGCGCATCTAGCCCATGTAATTCGTGGCGGGCGACGCACGGAACGCGCGTCGCTCGCCAATGGCTTACCAGCTTACGCCGAAGCCTGCGGTGTAACGGGTCTTGTCGACATCGCCGTTATCCGAGCCGCTGATAACGTTCTTCTCTGCCTTCAGGTTGAGCGAGGCCCAGTCGGTGACCTTGTAACGCAGGCCTGCTTCGACATCCAGCGAGTAATCGGCCACCGAACTCAACGGTTTGCCCAACTCGCCGTTGGAGAAGAATTCGACTTTTTTGCCGATCAGGTAGCGGTTGTAATCCCAGGTACCGGCGACAGAGTAGAAGTTTTCTTTCTGCCCATTTGAAAACTCGAAGTCCGTGCGGTTGAGCAATGCACCGACCTTGAACGCGCCCAGCTCGTCATCCCACAACTGATAGCCGGGACCCGTACCCACAACGCGCTGACGGGACAGGTCTTCGACCTTGTCGCGTTTGTAGCTGATGCGGCCGTCCCAGAAGAATTTCTCGGTCAGGAATCGGTCCAGCGAGTACTCGGCGCTCCAGTTGTCGGTGCCGACAACTTCGTCCGTGGTCTCGCGGTTGTAATCGCCCTTGGCGTTGTGACGCCAGTCCCCGTGACGAGCCGACGTCTTGAAGGCGACGTTATAGTCATCGGTATCGTTTTCGGCCTGCTGGAAATCCAGCGCGGCATCGATATTGCCCTTCCACACCAGGTCGGTGATGACCGGCTTGGGCTTGATGATCTGGTGAATGCTCGCCAGCTCGACAGTCTTGGGCGCATCGCCGTTAGCGAGTACAACCTTGCCGTCATCCGCGGCCTGCAACGACTTGGCGACTTCCTCGGTGTGTTCATCCTGCTTGACCAGCAGCGGCTGATCGCTTTTCAGGGTCTTGACCTGTTTCCAGTCCAGCGCAATGGCGCCACCGTACTCAGTCTGCAGTAACAGCTTGCCGCCATCGAACACTTTGATTGTGCCGGTCAACCGGTCGCCGTTCTTCAACCAGACGGTGTCAGCAAGCAATGGGGTAGAAGCGGTAGTAATTGCGAGGCACAGCAGGGTTCTGGACAACATAAGCGGTAACTAGGCTCTGTTTGGCGGGAATCGGGCATTATCCTGCGGGACAACGTCAAAGGCGGTCGCGGAGGACCAAGGCACAGGTTTCACAGACAGCTGAATTTCATGAAAGTTCCAGAGAGCGGCTATCGATACAGTAGCGTTTTATACAGGATAATCACGTGACAGACCCGGACTTGACATTTATTGACCCTGGCGAGCAGTCACCTGCCGAAGCACGACGCGCGGCCCTTTATCTGACGCTGGCTCAGGTGCCGGAGGGTAAAGTCGTCGCCTACGGCCAATTGGCCGAACTGGCAGGGCTGGGCAGAGCCGCGCGCTGGGTGGGCCGGACCTTGAGTCAACTGCCGGAGGGTTCTTCCCTGCCGTGGCACAGGGTATTGGGGGCCAACGGCCGGTTGAGCCTGCCCGCAGGCAGCGCTTCCGGTGACGAACAGCGAGCACGTTTGCGCGCCGAAGGCATCAGCATTCTAAACAATCGGGTTGATATGCAGCGCCATGGCTGGCGTCCCGTATAGCACAGCGGTTAGAGTGCGCCCTTTGTTTTCGTAACCTGAGGCAGATTCCAGCCCATGCCCCGTAAAACCTGGCGCGCCGCGCTCGCCGCATATGCCAGCCCGTCGACATTAGTGTTACTGCTGCTCGGATTCGCTGCGGGCATGCCTTACATGCTGGTCTTTTCGACCTTATCCGTGTGGTTGCGCGAAGCCGGTGTCGCGCGCGAGACCATCGGTTACGCGAGCCTGATCGGTCTTGCTTACGCCTTCAAATGGGTCTGGTCGCCGTTGCTCGACCAATGGCGATTGCCCCTGCTCGGTAAATTGGGGCGTCGCCGCTCATGGCTGGTGCTGTCACAAAGCCTGGTGATTCTCGGCCTGATCGGCATGGGGTTCTGCGATCCGCAGAAACACCTGTCCTGGCTGATCGCAATTGCCGTGGTGGTGGCCTTCGCGTCCGCCACGCAAGACATCGCCATTGACGCCTATCGCCTCGAAATCGCCCAGGACACTCAGCAGGCTGCCCTCGCCGCCAGTTACATGTCCGGTTATCGGGTGGCGGCACTGCTCGCAACCGCTGGCGCGCTGTACTTTGCAGAAGGCTTTGGCTCCACAGGCTTCGCCTACAAGCACTCGGCATGGACCGGCACCTATGTGCTGTTCGGCCTGTTGATGCTGCCAGCGCTGGTCACCACGCTGATCATGCGCGAGCCGCCCGTGCCGCTGCGCACGCAACTCTCGGCAGCGCGTTACGGCTTCACCCACCAACTGGCCTCAGTGTTTGTTCTGATTGTGCTGCTGGTGTCCGTGCCGGCCATGTTTACCCAGCTTTACAACACCGACTTCGCCAGCGTGCTGTTCAACGGCACCAGCTGGATGGACTTGCTGCTCGAAGACCGGGCCTTCCTGCGGGCAATCCTGTACACGCTGCTGACGTTCGCCTGCCTGTCATCGATGGGCCGTCGCGGGCTGGCACCGGTGCTTACGCCGATCAACGACTTCATCATGCGCTACCGCTGGCAGGCCCTGCTGTTACTGGGTCTGATCGCGACCTATCGGATGTCCGATACCGTAATGGGCGTGATGGCCAACGTGTTCTACATCGACCAAGGCTTCACCAAGGACCAGATCGCCAGCGTCAGCAAGATATTCGGCCTGATCATGACCCTGTTGGGTGCAGGTGCCGGCGGCTTGCTGATCGTGCGCTTCGGCATCATGCCGATCCTGTTCATCGGCGGCTTCGCTTCGGCCTCGACCAATATCCTGTTTCTGCTGCTGGCGGACATGGGACCGAACGTGAAGATGCTGATCCTCACTATCTCGCTGGACAACCTCAGCTCGGGGCTGGCGACATCGGCGTTCGTCGCTTACCTGTCGAGCCTCACCAACCTGAAGTTTTCCGCCACCCAATATGCGCTGCTCAGTTCCATCATGCTGCTGCTGCCGCGCTTGCTGGGCGGCTATTCCGGCGTGGTGGTGGAGAAGTTCGGCTACCACAACTTCTTTCTGATCACCGCCCTGCTGGGTATTCCGACGCTGGTGATGATCATTCTGCAGTGGAACCGAGAACTGCGCACCGCGAAAACCGAGGCGCAGACAGAGGCCCCCGGTATCGAAAAGCCCTGATCGCTGGCTAAACCATCAAGGATCCCCATTGAACACTGAAAACAAACGCAGCCCTGTTCCACTGATCCTGATAAGCCTGGGCATCTGGCTGCCGATCATTTACGCCGCACTGACGTTTTATGCCTCGCAAGGCGCATCGGATCAAACCGGTACTGCATTCGGCGGCATGACCGTCATTCTTGCCCAGGTTGAAATCTTCGCCATTATCTTCCTGCTGGTGTATGCGTTCGCCATAAAACCGTGGAGGCTTTCCAAAAACGTGCGTGCGGTGTTCTGCATCAACGTGCTGGGCGCAGCCTTCGCGGCGATCACGATTATCACGACGCTGGCGAGGATGTAGTGAGCTGCCGTTAGTGGTTAAAAAGCCCCGACGCCGGGGCTTTTTTACGCCTGTCATCATCCCTTTCTTTAAAGTTGCACGTCGCGATCCAAGGCCTGAAATCCGGCGATTTTCTGTCAGTACATTGTTTGTCAGAAATAAACTACAGCGCCCTATGAAATGGCCGACAACCCGCTTGGGCATTGCCCACTACTTTAACTGAGTCCACCCCGTATCTTTGGCTGGCAACGCACGTGCGTGATTTAAAAGTGTGAGCACGGAAAGAAGCGTATAGACTCCCGCCCTCTCTATATCAGCGCCCTGAATCGAAAAGACGCTGGCTTTATATCGGAGCAACACATGTTAAAGGATCTAACAGCGCTTTTTGCGCCACAGAATCGTCGTTTGATCACATTAACGACCGTTGCCCGTGACGAACAGGAACTCCTGCTCGAAGCGTTGAAGGGCACTGAAGGCCTGTCCGAACTGTTCAGCTTCGAGCTGTCGATGATCAGCCGCGATGCCGGCCTGGAACTCAAATCGCAGATCGGCCAGCCGGTACAACTGGCGATAGAGCTGACCACCGGCGAAGCGCGCTACATCAATGGCTATATCAGTGAATTCAGCCTGCAGGGCAGCGACGGCGGGCTGGCCCGCTACAGCGCCACATTAAGCCCTTGGCTGTGGATGCTCTCGCGACGCATTGACTCGCGGATTTTCCAGGAACAGACAATTGAAGACGTCATCCGCACGGTATTTACCGCCTACGGCGCATTGCCCGACTTCGAGTTCCAGCTCAGCCAGCCGCTCAAGTCGCACAGTTACATCACGCAGTACCGTGAAAGCGATCTGACGTTTGTATTAAGGCTACTGGAACACGAAGGCTTGTTTTTCTATTTCGAGCACAGCGAAGACAAACACACCCTGATCATTCTTGATCACTCTCGGGACCTCTCGCCGCTTTCACAACAGCCCTCGATTCGTTACCACAGTGCATCCATTACCGAGACCGCAGACTCGATTACGGAGTGGCGCAGCCATCGCAGCCTGCAATCAGGGCGCCTGTCCATTCAGACATTCGATTACAAGCAACCGCGTAACCAGCTACCGGTCGGCATGCCGAGCCTCAACGAACAGGGCAACGTGGATTCATATGAAGTCTATGACTTCCTCGATCATTACAGCCACGGCACGTTCAACGATGGCGAGCGCCTGGTACGTCAGCGCCTGGAAGCCATCGAAGTACAGGGCAAAACCTTCACCGGCACCAGTAACTGCCGCGCCATGTACCCTGGCCACACCTTTGAACTGACCCAGCATTTCGATCACGACCAAGGCTCTGCGGAAGATCGCCGCTTTCTGCTGTTATCGGTCAAGCACGAGGGGCGTAACAATTACCTGTCCGATGAGAAGGCAGGTTACGAAAACGAGTTCGTGTGCATTCGCCAAAAGATTCCTTATCGTCATCCGATCACCGTGCCCCGCCCAACCGTTCCCGGCCCGCTCAGCGCCATTGTGGTCGGGCCGGAAGGCGAGGAAGTGTTCACCGATGAACTGGCGCGCATACAGGTCAGGTTCCATTGGCAGCGCGGCGACAGTCTTCCCCAAGGCACCACCTGGCTGAGGGTTGCCATGCCCAGCGCCGGCAGCGGGTTTGGTCATCAGTTCATGCCGCGTATCGGCCAGGAAGTGCTGGTGACCTTTCTGGCAGGCGACATCGACCGGCCTCTGGTTACATCGGTGCTCTACAACAACAATAACCTGCCGCCGCGCTTCAGCAAGGCTTCTGGTTTACCCGGGAATCGCACCCTGTCGGGGATCCGCACCCAGGAACACAAAGGCAGCGGTTTCAACGAATTGCTGTTCGACGACACGCCCGGATCGCTGCGCGCGCGCATGGGCACGACCCATCAGGCCACGGCGCTCAACCTGGGCAAACTGACCGACCCGCGCACGGATGGCACCGCACAGCCACGTGGCAACGGCGCAGAGCTGCGCACCGATGCAGCCATTGCGCTGCGTGCAGCGCAAGGCATGTTGCTGACCACCTATGCGCGCACCGACGCAAAAGGCTCGCAACTGGACCGCGAAGAGCTGCTCAAACTGCTGGCCGAGTGCGGTGAGCTGTTCAAATCCCTTGGCGAAACCGCTGCCGCTCGCGGCGGTCAGGCGGTCGATGTCAAAGGCATCGAAGCCTTGCGCCAGTCGCTGGATCAGTGGCCCGCGCCGGACGGCAACGGCCTGGGTGACCCGGTACTGGCCATGACCGCCGCAGCCGGTATCGCCAGCGCCACGCCGCGCTCGCAGGCTCACTACGCCGGGGAAAATCACGACACCACTGCGCAAGACAACCTGCAATTGACCAGCGGCGCCGCCATGCACCTGCAAGCGGGCAAAGGGCTGTCGGCCTTCGCCCAGGACGCAGGCATCAGCGCTATCGCCAACCGGGGCAAAGTGCTGGTGCAGGCTCAGGAAGACGACATCGCGCTTAACGCCCAGAAAAACCTGCACGTCTCGGCCGTCGAAGGCGAAGTGGTCATCACAGCGCCGACCATTCGCCTGGTCGCCGATGACGGCAGTTACATCAAGATTGGCGGCGGCGTCGAGATCGGCTCGCAAGGCAAGGTCACCGTGCATGCCAGCGAACACGACTGGATCGGCCCCAAGACCGACAGTGCGTCGATCCCCTCTTTCGGCCGCGACCCCGCCGCCCAACAGGTCACCTTCCACTACCCCGGACACAGCGAAGAAAGCCCGCGGGCAGCGGCGGCCCATTCTTATGAAATCAAACTGGAAGATGGCAGCACAGTGAAAGGGCTAACGGACTCAAGCGGACTGACAGAGCGAGTGGAACGCGAAATGATGCATCAGGCACAGGTATCGGCATTGCGCAGCGGCACACCCAAAGGCGGTGCCCAATGAACGGTGCCGATGAGTACGCCGTTGCCCAAGGCAACACACGCCTGATCCCCAACCTCAACACCACCAGCAAAATGGAAGTGCCCGCCGACCTGCCCGGCGTGGTGATCTTTCTGCATGGTGTGAATGACCCGGGGGCGTCGTACAGCATGGTGGAGACAGGGTTGTGTCAGGGAGTGAATGAGCGGCTGGATCGGCCGGATTTGGTGCCGGGGCGGTATGGGGCTAAGTACGACGTCGCGAAGAAAAAACTAAGAGCCAAACAAGACTTGGGAGATCAAGATAAACAGCTGCTCGACGACCCAGACACCTACCTTTATAAGCGCGATACGGCCGACCCGAAAACTCACAGCCTGCTCATTCCTTTTTATTGGGGGTATCGGGCCGACCCCGGCGAAATCAGTCGAGACAAGAACAACAACCCCACAAAACTGCGCGACCAGTATCAAGACATACAGGGCAATCGCCTGGACCGACACTTTGGCAAGGCCGGTGGTTATTTTGTCAATGCCACCAATAACCTGCTGGAAATGTATGACAAGGGCCTGCCGCTAACCATGCGCCTTAAGATTGCCCGACTCGCGCTGCCCAACACCCATTTTATGGGGGATAACCCACATCGACGTTATTACGTGCTGGCTGCTCATCGGCTCGCGATGATGGTAAAAGAGATACGCCGGGTCTCTCCCGACGAAACCATCACGATCATGGCGCATAGTCAGGGCACGTTGATTACCCTGCTGGCCCAAGCACTGCTGGTGGACGGGGGGCATCGTTGCGCGGACACGATCATCATGGTGGACACGCCCTACTGCCTGTTCCCGGAAGTTACTCCCAAAGATCAAGACACACTAACCACGCTGACCCGCATTGTGGCACAGGTGACTCAGGCACCCCATACTCAGCCGCCGCTATCAGACCTGCGCAACACTGCAACCTATTGCGGACGAAGCGGCCCTCAGTGGTCGCCTACACAAGGTACGCGCCTGGACAGTGACCGTAACATGACGGTATTCCCCGAACGCGATAACCGCGGCAAGGTGTACCTGTATTTCTGCCCGGACGACACCACCGTCGCACTGGATGACGTCAGAGGCATCGGTACGTTTGGGGTGTGGGATACGCACGGTAAGGATAGCGATCGCAACCCTATGGCTGAATTGAAAGCCGTGCGCTTTTATCAACGCATGTGGACCAAGCGCTACCGTAACGATTCTCCGGTCATGGTTGGAAAGCCTCCAGGTTATGACCTGTTGCGCGCTAAAAACGAATCTCGTTATGCCGGAGACAGTTGGTTCGCAGGGCTTCTTTCGAAAGGCCCGACAGAAGAAGGGCATAGGATACTGATCAACGCTGAACAGCTGTACCCGCCCCACGCCCCCAAGATGTTTGGTGGGGAGGAGGAAAAGGGCACTCCGACCACGTCGGGTCTTGACAGGCCGGACGATGCCAACAAAGCCTCTGCCGTGGGTAACCCAAGGGCCAAGCTCAGATGGCACTTTGTGCGCAACCACACTGGATCGATAGATCTGGAGCGAGAGCTCGCAGAATGGAATATGGGCAAAGCGCCAGGTCAACAGACCCGCATAATACGCAAACGAAGATTGACAGGCGACGGCGCACCGAAACCTTCGGATACTTACGAAATACTACGAGAGGACACGCCGGACGAAATACGTGAGTTCATGGATGAAAGCAATTCGACCGAGGTGCTGGACTTCAATAGCTATCACTCGGGTCTGTTGCGAAGCCCGGAAAACCATCAATGGGTAACGGCGATGGATATCGCGATTGGTCAGGCGAAATGCCTGGACGACCCGGCGATGCGTGATGTGCTGGTGGCGATTGCGGACTGGAAAATGGATAAAGAAATATTCGAAAAAATTGAAAAATCAACTGGCTGGGCTCGATTGAGCGGCGAAGCACAGTTACTGGTAAGTGCCTGTCATGAATATTACGAATACGGAAAATTCCCCCCCTCAAGTCTAGTGTCGCTGACTCCGCCCTCGCTGATCACAAGCACTTCTAAAACAGAGGTGAATCAGTGAAGAAGCAACAACCTAAAGCATCACTACGACCGAAGCTGAAGCCTTATCTCTGGATAACCGGAATACTGTTGACGCTGTGGCTAGGGTTCGTCCTCCTTGTCCATTTCAAAGCACAGGAAAACAATATGGAAATTCGTGATATAAACTCGGCTACCCGCTGGGGTATTGCCGCAATTTGGGGTATTACACTTTTGACCTACAGCGGTCATTGGTGGGGCAAGGCAGTCGCACATGAAAAAGCCGAGCTAGTGGCCTACAAAACGAAAGTAATGACTCAAGCGTCTGAACAACAGGAAGCGCAAAAAAGAAATTATTCACTAGAAATACGTGGAACTGGTATAGCTGTTCATCACTGGCATCAATCTTCGATTTGGCGAGAATTAGAAAAAAAGAACAACAACTTTAAATCAATATATTCGTCAACACCTAAGGATTACGATTCAGACCTAAGTTCTCGAGAAATCACTAGAACAATTAACACACGAGTCGCGTTCCAGCACTCAGCTGGAGAATCTGTCGCGTATTGGCCTGTCCCAACATTTGCGATCGCGCCTCCTAAACAACCCACAGACACGGGGGCAGCAGACAATATAGTCAGTGGCCGAAATGCTGCGACTTTAGGTGTCTCGCTTTTTTTGTGGCAAGACTCCGAGAATACACTCCATGCTCAAAGCATGATTGAACGCTTTTTTCAGTTTTTTGATAAAAATCCGCAGGTGCCCCAAGCTTTGATAATAAGCAGGGACGGTGACGTGACGCGTAACGGCTTACGCGTTGCCGGTACTCCCGGACTGCAAAATGCTCAAGTCGTACCTACGGTGTTTGAGAGCATGACCGGGCTACTGGTCAGTCGCTCGGATCGGGTGGATCGCTATATCCGCCCTTATGCCCTTAATGAAGCTGAGGATAATCAGAACAAGAATACCGATCTAGGCAAGCTTTGGGCTTTTTATTGGAATCGTGACGACGCATTCATGGAGCAATATAAAAATGAACAAAGAGCCAAGGGCGTTTTAATTCCAAAATCTCCAGGCACCATGTCCACCGCCTACTGGCAATCCCAACTCCCCACCCTCTGGAAAACCATCAGCAACCGTGGCCCTGGCAATTTCGAGCCCTCCCCTTGGCTGCCCATCCGTTGGGGTCAGCATCAGGTCAAGGAGTTCGACGCTGCGCCGGTGCTCGGCTATCTGCATCGCCCAATCAAGGCGTCCATGCAGGATGAGAACGGCAAACGCCTGAAACCGGCCTTGCAGGCCAAAGCGTTGCAAGCAGCGTGGGTACAAGCACTGGACACTCTGCCCGAAGGCCAGAAACCTGCGCGGGTGTTCTACGACAGCACCAACAACCCGGAAGCGGAAATTGCTCTGAACAACGCGCTGCACGACCTGAACAAGGACGGCCACGGTCTTGAGCTGGGCAATGTCGAAGAGGGTTACGACATCGGTCGCCGGCTGGGTAATACCGGGGTCAGCGGTGCGCTGGTCGAGATCAACCTGGCGACCATCGCCAGTTACAAGGACGGCGGCGTCAGTGCGGTGGTCTACGCAGGCACCGATGGCAGCCTGACCGTACAAATGGTCCGCCCGCCTGATGAAGCCCGCAAAGCGAAGAACAGCCAGAACCGAGGCGCAGACCCGTTCACTTTCGGCTCGCCAACCGGCGGGGCACCCGCAGAGTGAGTTATCCCGTCTGCCTGGGCGACGCCACCAGCAGCGGTGGCCAAGTGGTGTCCTGCCAATTGGCAGGCACCCACACCATCAACGGCAAGCCACCGGCCGTGCTGGGCGACAAAGCCACCTGCCCGCTTCACTCTGGAGAATTCGCCTTCATCGAAGGCCACCCCACCCGAAAGCTAAACGGTATCCCGGTGGTGCTGCACGGCCATCGACTGGCGTGCGGTTGTCAGGGTGTGGCCAGCCACGCCATGAATGTGCGCGTGGATTAGGGGATTTCGTGATCAGGTCATGCAGCGGAAGCACAGGAAAACAATATGGAATTGCGTGACATACATTCAGTGACACGATGGGGCATTGCGGCTATTTTTGGCGCTGTTCTGCTGAGCTACAGCGGCCATTGGTGGGGGAAAGCTCTTGCCAATGAAAAACATGAGCTGGCAGCTTACAAATCCCAAGTGATTGCTAAAAATGCTGAGCAAAAGACTACTCAGGCACGAACATACTCACTAGAAATAAGAGGCGTAGGCATAGCAGTCAACGACTGGTATCAATCGTCTGTCTGGCGAGAAGTAGTCGCGAAGAATAACAACTTTGTATCCATATACCCGTCATCTCCCAAGGAATACGATTCCGACCTGAGTTCGCGTGAGCTCACTAGAAGCATAAACACTCGCGTGGCGTTCCAGCACTCCGCTGGAGAATCTGTTGCGTACTGGCCAATACCCGTATTTGCATTAGGACCTCCGAACCTTTACGAGAAAGCATACAAAGCAGCAGGTTTAATCAGTTCTGGTCGTAACAAAGCCACCTTAGGTGTTACCCAGTTTCTTTGGCAAGACGATGAAAGCACTACTCATGCACAGGCCATGATTGAGCGACTATTTCAGTTTTTCGACAATAATCCGAAGGTCCCTCAGGCTCTAATAGCAAGCCGCGATGGCGATGTTACCCGTGATGTTTATCGCAAGCCTGGCGCCCCTGGACTGCAGAACCTCCAGGCAGTACCCACAATATTCGAAAGTATGACCGGACTATTGGTTACCCGCTCCGATAGAGTGGATCGCTACATTCGCCCTTACGCCACCAACGAAGCTGAGGATAACCAAAATAAAAACACAGACCTAGGCAAGCTTTGGGCTTTTTACTGGGAACAGCCGCGAAAGTTTAGAAAAATATATGAGGATGCAGAAAAGGCCAAAGGAGTTAAAGCTCCGCTCGCCCCTGGCACTATATCGACCGCCTACTGGCAATCCCAACTCCCCACCCTCTGGAAAACCATCAGCAACCGTGGCCCTGGCAACTTCGAACCCTCCCCTTGGCTGCCCATCCGCTGGGGTCAGCATCAGGTCAAGGAATTCGATGCTGCGCCGGTGCTCGGCTATCTGCATCGCCCGATCAAGGCGCCCATGCAGGATGAACAGGGCAAGCGCCTGAAACCTGCTTTGCAAGCCAAAGCGCTACAAGCCGCCTGGGTGCAGGCGCTGGATACGTTGCCAGAAGGGCAGAAACCTGTGCGGGTGTTCTATGACAGCACCCACAACCCGGAAGCGGAAATTGCTCTGAACAACGCGCTGCACGACCTGAACAAGGACGGCCACGGTCTTGAGCTGGGCAATGTCGAAGAGGGTTACGACATCGGTCGCCGGCTGGGTAATACCGGGGTCAGCGGTGCGCTGGTCGAGATCAACCTGGCGACCATCGCCAGTTACAAGGACGGCGGCGTCAGTGCGGTGGTCTACGCAGGCACCGATGGCAGCCTGACCGTACAAATGGTCCGCCCGCCCGATGAAGCCCGCAAAGCGAAGAACAGCCAGAACCGTGGCGCAGACCCGTTCACCTATGGTTCGCCTTAACGGTCACTGCACCCTCAATTGGAACAAGGAAGAAATATGTACACGCGTTTTTGTCAGGCCGTCGTACGGATGCATTTAGTCGCCGGGATGGTTCTATTGGCGGGCTGTACGCAAGAGTCCGTGTCCCCGTGTGACGAGTTGATGGGGGACTACGCTACAAAGCCCAAGAATCAGCCAAGGATTCGTATCGAGAAAAGCGGCGAGAATTTCTTGTTCACGCATCGCGAATCAGGCGCACAGGTCAGCGAACCACTCACGCCGTTACCTACCGCCGAAATAGTGGAAATGTTTGAAGGCAAGATAGTCCCGCCTCGCTGCATTCTCACCGCGGATGGCATGAAGATAATGAAGCTCCCCGCTGGCAGCGGCGTTAATCCCACCGAGGATCCCGATCGAAAACTTTCGCAATATCCCGAGCCTACCCCCTTCCTCATGGGCATATCTGCGGGAGTAGCGGCCGTACTGGGTCTTTACCCGGTACCTCATCAAGAAACACTCAAGGATATCGACGAGGAAGATGAGGACGACGACGGTTACATTTACAGCAAATAGCATACTGTTCGTGCAGGAGAGACAGTCATCGACCATGGAAATAGTCTTTTCCTGAACCTGCAAATAAAGAAAAGCCCCGACTCTCACAAGCCAGGGCTTCCTCTTACCGCACCAACCTCTACTCCTGAACCACCCGCAGCATGCGCTGCGGCGCAGGTATCTCGATGCCTGCGTCCTTCAAGCGGTCACGCGCTTCGATGTTGAACATCGAGGTCACGTCGCCCATGTCGCCAGTGCTGGTCCAGACGCGCAGCGACAGGGTGATGGCGTTTTCGCCCAGCGCAGCGACCACGGCCTGCGGGGCGGGATCTTTGAGCACGCGTGGGTCGTCCGCCATGTCCAGCAGGACCTGCAGTGCCTTCCTCAGATCCGCATCGTGGCTAACGCCGATGTCGAAGGTGATCTTGCGGGTCGGCTGGCGGTTGGTATTGGTGATGATGCCGTTGGACAGGTTGCCGTTGGGAATGATCACGGTGCGGTTGTCACCGGTGCGCAGGACGGTGTGGAAGATCTGGATGTTGTCGACGGTTCCCGATACACCCTGAGCCTCGATCCAGTCGCCTATGCGGAACGGACGAAACAGCAGAATCAGCACGCCGCCCGCGAAGTTCGCCAGGCTGCCCTGCAAGGCCAGACCGATGGCCAGGCCGGCAGCACCGATGGCGGCCACGAACGAGGTGGTTTCGACGCCGATCATCGACGCGACGCTGACCACCAGCAGAATTTTCAGAATGATATTCGCCAGGTTGCTGACGAAGCCCTGCAAGGCCAGATCGGCGTTGCGCAGGGCCAGCAGGGCGCCGAGCTTGCCGGTCAGCCGGTTGATCAGCCACCACCCCAGACACAGCGTTACCAAGGCCAGCAGCAAACGGCTGCCGTACTCCATGATCATCGGAATCCACGCCTGCGACGCTTGCCACAGATGACCGACTTCAGCATTTAAATCCATCGTTATCCCCATTACCCCTTACGAACCGATATCAAATCGCACTCAAGGCGATTCGGACTGACCGGGAAACACAGGGGTTCCCCGCAGCCCGGTGCAAATGTTCAGTCACGGAAGTTGTTGAATTGCAACGGCATGTCCGCATCATAAGCGCGCAGTGCAGCGATGGCTTCTTGCAAGTCGTCACGCTTCTTGCCGGTCACCCGAACCTGCTCGCCCTGAATGGCGGCCTGGACCTTGAGCTTGGCTTCTTTGATGTGAGCCACGATTTTCTTCGCCAGCTCCTTGTCGATGCCTTCGCGCAGCGTGGCTTCCTGCTTCATCAGCTTGCCGGACGCATACGCGTCTTTGACTTCAAGGCACTTGGCGTCGATTTTGCGTTTGACCAGCGCCAGTTTGAGGATCTCGATCATGGCTTCCAGCTGAAAGTCCGCTTCAGCAGTCAACGTGATGGTCAGTTCCTTGAACTCGAACGTGCCTTTGCCTTTGAGGTCGTAGCGACGATCCAGCTCTTTGATGGCGTTGTCGACGGCATTCGTGACTTCGTGTTTATCCAATTCGGACACTACGTCGAACGAGGGCATGTATGTTCTCCAGATAAACGGCGTGCGCACATGGATCGGGCACGCATGACTTGACGGTATGAAAGAACGCTCATTATAACGAGACTTTTCCTGCGTTCACTGTGAGCCTTGCATGCACATCCTTGTTTTCATCTTCAGCAGACCCCTTCAGCCCGTGATCGTGCCGCTCTGATGGCCGTGATCTGGCATGTACTCGGCGCGGGCAGCCTGGGCTGCCTGTGGGCAACGCGTCTGACTCGGGCGGGTCTGCCGGTACGCCTGATACTGCGCGACGCTGACCGGCTGGCGGCGTATCACGCCAATGGCGGCTGCGTGACGCTGATCGAGAGCGACGTGGCCGTGCCCTACCCGGTCGAAGCACAGACGGCCGCGCATGACGAACCCGTCGAGCGTCTACTCGTTGCCTGCAAGGCTTATGACGCTGAACGCGCAGTTGCGCAGCTGGCTTCACGCCTGACAAAAAATGCCGACGTGATCCTGCTGCAAAACGGGCTGGGCAGTCAGGACGCGGTCGCGGCGCAGATCCCTCACTCACGCTGCATTTTTGCCTCCAGCACCGAAGGCGCGTTTCTGGAGTCGGACTGGCGCGTCAGGTTCGCCGGTCACGGTTTTACATGGCTGGGCGATGCGGCGAACCCGGCCGCGCCCTCACTCTTGCAGGATTTGCGCAACAGCCGTATTCCCCATGAATGGACGCCGGACATCCTGACCCGCCTGTGGCGCAAGCTGGCGCTCAATTGCGCCATCAACCCGCTGACAGTCTTGCACGCATGCCGTAATGGCGGCTTGCTGGAGCATGGTTGCGAGGTCATGACACTCTGCGCCGAGCTGGCCGGGCTGTTGGAATGCTGTGGCCAGCCAGCCGCCGCACTGGGGCTGCACGATGAGGTGCTGCGCGTCATCCACGCGACCGCAGCCAATTACTCATCCATGTATCAGGACGTCGCTCATGGGCGGCGAACCGAAATCAGCTACCTGTCGGGCTACGCCTGCGCAGCGGCAGCACGCCATCGCTGTCCGGCACCGCACCTGCAGCAATTGCAGACGCGTCTGACAACTCATCTGGCAAGCAAAGGTTTGCGTACTGACTAGCCCGCGCTACCCTGCTCGCACCACTCGTCAATGCGATTTGCCCCATGCCCTTGCGCCAACGCCTGGAAAACCTGCCAGTAGGCCAGAAACTGCTGGCGGCTCTGCTGATTCTGATGACCACCGTGCTGCTGGTCGCCAACCTGACCTTCATCAGCGCCGCCTACTACATCTCGCAGGAAGCGATGGCGCCGCAGGCCTTGCAGACCATCGGCCGGCTGATCAGCAGCGCCAACCTCAATGAACGGGCCTTGTACTCACCGAACGAGGCGCGTGCGCTGCTCAAAGAGCTGAGAAGCTACGGACCCTTGCGTGCGGCGGCCCTGTATGACAACGACGGCGAGCGGCTTGAACAGATGCACCAGGGTGAAGGCCTTGATCTGCCCAGGCATTTCAAAGACCTGGACAACTGGCGCCTGACCGAATTTCGCAGCACGCAGGTCATCACGGTGCCTAAAGGTGACGAGCCGCCGGGGCATCTGCTGCTGGTCGCCAGCAGCGAGCTGCCGCCCGCGTTCTACACCGGCACATTGACCGCCAGCCTGGGCATTCTGGTGTTCAGCGTGCTGCTGTGGTTGGTGGTTGCGCGGCAGATACGGCGTTTGATCACCGAGCCCATCTATCAATTGGAAGAACTGTCGCGGCGCGTCACCCGAGAAGAAAACTACGCGTTGCGCGCAGCGCCCGGCAACGAGGATGAAATCGGCAGTCTGGCTGAAGCGTTCAATACCATGCTGTCGCGTATCGAGGCGCGTGAGCAGCAACTCAAACGCGCCCGTGACGACTCCCAGGAAGCTTACGATCAGGCGCAAGGTCTGGCCGAAGAAACCCGTCACACCAACCGCAAGCTGGAGCTGGAAGTTCAGGTGCGCAGCAAGATCGAGAAGAAGCTCACCGGTTTTCAGAACTACCTCAACAGCATCATCGACTCGATGCCTTCGGCCATGATTGCGCTGGATGAGCAGCTCTATGTCACACAGTGGAATCAGGAAGCCACGGCGCTGTCCGGCACCACGCTGGACGAAGCGTTGAACCAGCCGATTTTTCTCGCGTTCGAACCGATGCGTTCGTTTCTGCCGCAGATCAAACACACCGTCGAACGGCACAGTGTGACCAAGATCGAGCGAGTGACCTGGATCAAGAATGAAGAAGCCCGCCACTACGCGTTGACGTTCTACCCGCTGACCGGTGATGCCGGGCGCGGCGTGGTGATCCGGATCGATGACATCACCCAGCGTATTTCGCTGGAAGAAATGATGGTGCAGTCGGAAAAGATGCTGTCTGTCGGCGGTCTGGCGGCGGGCATGGCCCACGAAATCAACAACCCGCTGGGCGCCATTCTGCATAACGTGCAGAACATCCGACGCCGCCTGTCCCCTGAACTGCCGAAGAACATCGAACAGGCCGAAGCGGACGGTATTGATCTGGCAGTGGTCAATCATTACCTCGAAAACCGTGAGGTGCCGAAGCTGCTCGACGGCATCCAGCAAGCGGGGGCCAGAGCCGCGAAAATCGTCAGTCACATGCTCAATTTTAGCCGTCTGAGCAGCCGCCAACTGTCGGCCTGCGACCTGCCGGGGCTGATCGACCAAGCGGTGGAGATCGCCAGCAACGACTTCGACCTGACCATCGGTTTCGACTTCAAGGGCCAGCACATCATCCGCCAGTTCGACCCGGAGCTGGGCCCTGTGCCGTGCATCGCCAATGAGCTGGAACAGGTGCTGCTGAACCTGCTGAAAAACGCCGCTCAGGCCATTCACCAACGGCCCGAAAGCGATGAGCCGGGACGCATCATCCTGCGTACCCGCCTCAACCCGCCCTGGGCCGAAATTCAGGTTGAAGACAATGGCATCGGCATGTCGGAGAACGTTCGCAAGCGCACGTTCGAGCCGTTCTTCACCACCAAGGAAATCGGCCAGGGCACCGGACTGGGTCTGTCGGTGTCGTACTTCATCATCACCAACAATCACAAAGGCCAGATGGAGGTGCAGTCCTCCCTCGGCATGGGCACCTGCTTTACGCTGCGTTTGCCGCTGATAGCCAATCAGGCCAATGTGCAGCAGCAGGTTATTTCGAAGTCTTGATCAGGAGCCATATCAATGGGCTTTCGTTTGTCGAAGATTTACACACGTACCGGCGACACCGGAGAAACCGGGCTGGGCGACGGTCGCCGGGTACCCAAAGACCACCCGCGTGTCGAGGCCATCGGTGAAGTCGATACGCTCAACAGCCAGATCGGGCTGTTGCTGGCCGGGCTGATTGATGAGGCTCAGCGGGTTCCGGGTCTCAATGAAGTGATCGACGTACTTGCCCCCTGCCAGCATCGGTTGTTCGACCTTGGCGGAGAGCTGGCGATGCCGACTTACAAGGCGCTGAACAGCGCAGAAGTCGAGCGACTGGAAGCCGCCATAGATGTGTGGAACGAAGAGCTGGGGCCACTGGAAAACTTCATTCTGCCCGGAGGTTCGACGTTGATAGCCCAGGCACATATCTGCCGCAGCCTGGCGCGTGGTGCCGAACGGCGTTGTCAGCATCTGAATGCGGTGGAGCCGCTGGAAGGCGCAGGCCTGGCGTACATCAACCGACTGTCGGACCTGCTGTTTGTTGCTGCGCGACTGATTGCCAGACGGCAAGGCATCGCAGAAATACTCTGGCAGCCAGCGCCCAAACCGGTGTGACACCAAGCCAAAATAGCTGCGCGACGCAGTAGCTGTGTGGGAGCGAGCTTGCTCGCGAAGGGGCCGGTGCAGCCATCAAAATAAGGCATCTGGATCGACGTCTTCGTGAGCAAGCTCACTCCCACAGGAATCCGTAACCGCCGTGCCGACGCATAAAGCGTGGGGAGCGAGCTTGCTCGCGAAGGGGCCGGTGCAGCCATCAAAATAAGGCACCTGG
>NZ_MTSA01000019.1:0-114422 GCF_002157375.1 Pseudomonas syringae | reverse complement strand
AGCCCATCGCAGCCGTCGTAACCTCCTGAAGCTCCCACGCCCTCCGGGCAGAAGCCCACAGTGTTGGGCTCAATACTCAATAATTGGGCTCAATAAATGTAGGAGCGAGCTTGCTCGCGAACTGCCGGGAACCGGCAGCAAAGCCAGTGCATACGGTGCATCAGGCACAGCCGAGATGGCCTGTTTCAGGGCCGCTTCGCAGCCCATCGCAGCCGTCGTAACCTCCTGAAGCTCCCACGCCCTCCGGGCAGAGGCCCGCAGTGTCGGTCTCAATAAATGTAGGAGCGAGCTTGCTCGCGAACTGCCGGGAACCGGCAGCAAAGCCAGTGCATACGGTGCATCAGGCACGGCCGAGGTGGCCTGTTTCAGGGCCGCTTTCGCGCAGGCAATAAAAAACCGACCCTGAGGTCGGTTTTTCAACAAGCGGGTCGCTTAGGCTGCAGCAGCAAGGCTCAGTGCCTTGATGTGACCGTTCAGACGACCTTTATGGCGAGCAGCTTTGTTCTTGTGGATGATGCCTTTATCGGCCATACGGTCGATAACCGGCACTGCCAGAACATAAGCAGCTTGCGCTTTTTCAGCGTCTTTTGCGTCGATGGCTTTAACTACATTCTTGATGTAGGTACGAACCATGGAACGCATGCTGGCGTTGTGGCTGCGACGCTTCTCAGCCTGTTTTGCACGTTTTTTGGCGGAAGGTGTGTTGGCCACCGTCGAGCTCCTCGAAAGACTTTGTGAAATAGCAAACAAAATAGGCCGCGAATCATGCCGATGAGTTGAAGTCTTGTCAAGGGCAGTTAAGGTGATCCGCTGAGTGGTTGCTACATTTGACCGGAGGATTTATTTCCGGCCTGTGACCTGTAAACTCGCGGCCTTTGCTTCGGGCGTTTTTGCGGCGCGAAGTATCGCATAAACGGCTGGCTTAATCGCCCATCCTTTGCCAAGGCGCATAATTCTTTCAATGAATCTACTCAAGTCACTCGCCGCCGTCAGCTCTATCACCATGGTTTCCCGGGTTCTTGGCTTTGTCCGGGACACCATCATTGCGCGCACTTTCGGCGCCGGAATGGCAACGGATGCGTTTTTCATCGCCTTCAAACTGCCCAATCTGCTGCGTCGGATTTTCGCAGAGGGTGCCTTTTCCCAGGCATTCGTGCCGATTCTGGCCGAATATAAAAGCCAGCAGGGCGAAGAGGCGACGCGCACCTTCGTGGCCTATGTCACCGGGCTGCTGACACTGGCGCTCGCATTGGTGACGCTGCTGGGGGTGATTTTTGCGCCCTGGGTGATCTGGGCCACGGCGCCCGGCTTTGCCAACACGCCGGAAAAGTTTGCGCTGACCTCCGATCTGCTGCGCGTGACCTTTCCTTATATATTGCTGATTTCTCTGTCATCGATGGCGGGCGCGATCCTCAACACCTGGAACCGCTTCTCGGTGCCGGCGTTCGTGCCGACGCTGCTCAACGTCAGCATGATCTTCTTCGCGCTGTTCCTGACGCCGTACTTCGATCCGCCGGTGATGGCGCTCGGCTGGGCGGTATTGGTCGGCGGCTTGCTGCAGTTGCTTTATCAACTGCCACACCTGAAAAAGATCGGCATGCTGGTGCTGCCGCGACTGAACCTGCGGGATACCGGCGTCTGGCGGGTAATGAAGCAGATGCTGCCTGCCATCCTCGGCGTTTCCGTCAGTCAGATTTCTCTGATCATCAACACGATATTTGCTTCGTTCCTTGTCGCCGGTTCAGTGTCCTGGATGTACTACGCCGACCGCCTGATGGAATTGCCGTCCGGTGTGCTGGGCGTTGCGCTGGGGACGATCCTGCTGCCGATCCTGTCCAAAACCTACGCACAGCGTGATCGCCAGGAGTATTCGCGGATTCTCGACTGGGGCCTGCGCCTGTGTTTCGTGCTGGTTCTGCCTTGCACGCTGGCGCTGGGGCTGCTGGCCGAGCCGTTGACCGTTTCGCTGTTCCAGTACGGCAAGTTCGATGCGTTGGACGCGGCCATGACCCAGCGTGCGCTGGTCGCCTATTCGGTCGGTTTGCTGGGTATCATTCTGATCAAGGTGCTGGCCCCCGGCTTTTATGCTCAACAAAATATCCGCACCCCGGTGAAAATTGCGGTCTTCACCCTCATAGTGACGCAGCTGCTCAACCTGGCGTTCATCGTGCCGTTGCAGCACGCGGGCCTGGCATTGGCCATCAGCGTGGGGGCCTGCATCAACGCGGGGCTGCTGTTCTGGCAATTGCGCAAGCAGGATCTGTTTCAGCCCCAGCCTGGCTGGGCGAAGTTCCTGTTCAAACTGGTGATTGCCGTGGGTGTGATGTCGGCTGTTTTGCTGGGGCTGATGCACTTCATGCCCGCCTGGGACGAAGGGCATATGCTTGAACGCTTCCTGCGCCTGGGTGCATTGGTGGCAGCGGGCGTAGTGACCTATTTTGCAATGCTTCTGCTGTTGGGTTTTCGCTTGAAGGATTTTGCCCGCAAGGCCGTTATGTAGGCCGCGTCGCAAGGAGTGGTTATCCGTTTTATTCGCGACACACCGAGAACGTTGACCCGCTCTTGGCGTGTTGCCTGTCGTCCACGGCCGTGTGTGGTTATAATCGGCCACTTTATGAGCAAGAAGTGCGTTATGCAGCTGGTTAGAGGCCTTCACAACCTGCGCCCCGAACATCGGGGCTGCGTCGCCACGATTGGCAATTTCGACGGCGTTCACCGCGGCCACCAGGCAATCCTGGCGCGTTTGCGCGAGCGAGCCGTCGAATTGGGTGTGCCCAGCTGTGTGGTGATCTTCGAACCGCAGCCGCGTGAGTTCTTCGCACCGCAGACCGCTCCGGCCCGTCTGGCGCGTTTGCGCGACAAGCTCGAGCTGCTGAAGGCCGAGGGTGTTGACCGGGTGTTGTGCCTGTCTTTCAATCAGCGCCTGAGCAAACTCAGCGCCGCCAGCTTTGTCGAAACCGTGCTGATCGACGGTCTGGGCATTCAGCACCTTGAAGTGGGCGATGATTTCCGTTTCGGCTATGACCGGGTCGGCGACTTCGACTTCCTGCAGCAGGCCGGCACAGCCTGCGGGTTTACCGTAGAAGCGGCGCAGACCGTTGAAATCGATGGTATCCGTGTCAGCAGTACCAAAGTGCGTAAAGCCCTGGCTGCGGCGGATTTTGCCTTGGCCGAGCGTATGCTCGGTCGCCCGTTCCAGATAACCGGACGGGTATTGCATGGCCAGAAACTGGCGCGTCAGTTGGGTACGCCCACTGCCAATGTGCAGCTCAAGCGTCGTCGCGTGCCGTTGAGCGGGGTTTACCTGGTCAGCATGGACATCGACGGCACGCCTTGGCCGGGTGTCGCCAACATCGGCGTACGTCCGACGGTGGCGGGTGATGGCAGTGCTCACCTTGAAGTGCATCTTCTGGATTTTGCCGGCGACCTTTACGGCCGGCGTTTGACGGTGGCTTTCCACCACAAGCTGCGTGATGAGCAGCGTTTCGCCTCACTGGAGGCGCTCAAGACGGCGATCAATGCGGACGTCGCTGCCGCCCGTGCCCATTGGCATGGCCAACCGCTAAACAAGAGCCTGAAATGACCGACTACAAATCCACGCTAAACCTTCCGGACACCGCCTTCCCTATGAAGGCCGGCCTGCCCCAGCGCGAGCCGCAAACTCTGCAGCGCTGGGACAGCATTGGCCTGTACCAGAAGCTGCGCGAGATTGGCAAGGATCGTCCAAAGTTCGTTCTGCACGACGGCCCTCCGTACGCCAACGGCACTATTCACATCGGTCATGCGGTCAACAAAATTCTCAAGGACATGATCCTGCGTTCCAAGACGCTGTCGGGCTTCGATGCCCCGTACGTGCCGGGTTGGGATTGCCACGGTCTGCCGATTGAACACAAGGTCGAAGTGACCCACGGCAAGAACCTCTCCGCTGATCGCACGCGTGAGCTGTGCCGTGCCTACGCGGCCGAGCAGATCGAAGGCCAGAAGTCCGAGTTCATCCGTCTGGGTGTGCTGGGCGACTGGAGCAATCCGTACCTGACCATGAACTTCGCCAACGAAGCCGGAGAAATCCGCGCACTGGCCGAGATGGTCAAGGGCGGCTTCGTCTTCAAAGGCCTGAAGCCGGTCAACTGGTGTTTCGATTGCGGTTCGGCCCTGGCCGAAGCTGAAGTCGAGTATCAGGACAAGAGCTCCTCGACCATCGACGTCGCGTTCCCGATTGCCGACGAGGCCAAGCTGGCCGCAGCCTTTGGTGTGGCCTCGCTGGGCAAACCGGCTTCCATCGTCATCTGGACCACCACGCCGTGGACCATTCCGGCCAACCAGGCGCTGAACGTCCATCCCGAGTTCGAATACTCGCTGGTCGATGTCGGCGACAAACTGCTGGTGCTGGCGTCCGAACTGGTGGAAAGCTGCCTGACGCGTTACAAGCTGGAAGGCACGGTCATCGCGACCACCACGGGTCAGTCGCTGGAGCTGATCAATTTCCGTCACCCGTTCTACGACCGTCTGTCGCCCATCTATCTGGCTGAATACGTCGAGCTGGGTGCGGGCACCGGTATTGTTCACTGCTCGCCTGCCTACGGCGTGGACGACTTCAACATCTGCAAACAGTACGGCCTGAGCAACGACGACATCATCAGCCCGGTGCAGAGCAACGGTGTGTATGTCGAATCGCTGGAGTTCTTCGGCGGCCAGTTCATCTTCAAGGCCAACCAGAACATCATCGACAAGCTGGTCGAAGTCGGCAGCCTGATGGACACCGAAACCATCAAGCACAGCTACATGCACTGCTGGCGCCACAAGTCGCCCTTGATCTACCGCGCCACTGCGCAGTGGTTTGTCGGCATGGACAAGCAGCCTGAAAGCGGCGAAACCTTGCGCAAGCGCGCGGTCAAGGCCATTGAAGACACCCAGTTCGTACCGGCCTGGGGGCAGGCGCGCCTGCACTCGATGATCGCCAACCGTCCTGACTGGTGCATCTCGCGTCAGCGCAACTGGGGCGTGCCGATTCCGTTCTTCCTGCACAAGGAAAGCGGCGACCTGCACCCACGCACCGTCGAGCTGATGGAAGAAGTCGCCCGGCGTGTCGAGAAAGAGGGCATCGAAGCCTGGTTCAAGCTGGACGCCAGCGAGTTGCTGGGTGACGAGGCAGCCAAGTACGACAAGATCTCCGACACACTGGACGTCTGGTTCGACTCGGGCACCACGCACTGGCACGTATTGCGCGGTTCGCACCCGATGGGCCATGAAGCCGGCCCGCGTGCCGACCTGTACCTGGAAGGTTCCGACCAGCACCGCGGCTGGTTCCACTCGTCGCTGCTGACCGGCTGCATGCTGGACGACCACGCACCGTATCGCGAGCTGCTGACCCACGGGTTTGTGGTCGACGAGAATGGCCGCAAGATGTCCAAGTCGCTGAACAACGTCGTGGCGCCGCAGAAGGTCAACGATTCGCTGGGTGCAGACATCATGCGCCTGTGGGTTTCGGCGACTGACTACTCGGGCGAAATGGCCGTTTCCGATCAGATCCTGCAGCGCAGCGCCGATGCCTATCGTCGCATTCGCAACACTGCACGTTTCCTGCTCTCGAACCTGTCGGGCTTCAACCCGGCAACCGACATCCTGCCTGCCGAAGACATGCTTGCGCTGGACCGTTGGGCCGTTGACCGCACGCTGCTGCTGCAACGCGAGCTGCAAGAGCATTACGGCGAATACCGGTTCTGGAACGTGTACTCGAAGATCCACAACTTCTGCGTGCAGGAGCTGGGTGGTTTCTATCTGGACATCATCAAGGATCGCCAATACACCACGGCTGCCGATAGCACCGCGCGCCGTTCCTGCCAGACCGCGCTGTTTCACATCTCCGAAGCGCTGGTGCGCTGGATCGCGCCGATCCTGGCGTTCACCGCCGACGAGCTGTGGCAGTTCCTGCCAGGCGAGCGCAACGAATCGGTGATGCTCAACACCTGGTACGAAGGTCTGACCGAAATGCCGGCCGACTTCGAAATGGACCGCGCCTACTGGGAGCGGATCATGGCGGTGAAGACTTCGGTCAACAAGGAAATGGAAAACCTGCGCGCAGCCAAGGCCATTGGCGGCAACCTGCAGGCCGAAGTGACCCTGTACGCCGAAGATTCGCTGGTCGCCGATCTGGCGAAGCTGAGCAACGAGCTGCGCTTCGTACTTATCACCTCGACCGCCAGCGTGGCGCCGTTGGTGTCGGCTCCGGCGGATGCAGTGGTCACTGAAGTGGCGGGCCTGAAACTGAAAGTGGTCAAGTCCAGCCATGCCAAGTGTGCCCGTTGCTGGCATCACCGCGAGGATGTGGGTGTAAACCCTGAGCATCCGGAAATCTGTGGCCGTTGCGTGGACAACATCAGCGGTGCAGGCGAGGTGCGTCATTATGCCTAACGCCTCGTTTGGCCGTCTGGCCTGGCTGTGGTTGAGCGTGCTGGTTCTGGTCATTGACCAAGCCAGCAAGTACTACTTCGAGAACGCGCTGACCCTGTATCAACAGATCATCGTGATTCCGGATTACTTCAGCTGGACCCTGGCCTACAACACCGGGGCTGCCTTCAGCTTTCTGGCGGACGGTGCCGGTTGGCAGCGCTGGTTGTTTGCCCTGATCGCGGTCGTGGTCAGCGCCGTGCTCGTGGTCTGGCTCAAGCGCCTGGGTCGCGATGACACATGGCTGGCTGTGGCGCTGGCGCTGGTGCTGGGCGGCGCGCTGGGTAATCTCTATGACCGCATCGTGCTGGGTCATGTGATCGACTTTATTCTGGTTCACTGGCAGAACCGCTGGTACTTCCCGGCGTTCAACGTCGCCGACAGTGCAATTACCGTTGGTGCGATCATGCTGGCGCTGGACATGTTCAAGAGCAAGAAAACCGGAGAAACCGTCAATGGCTGAACAGTCGTCGACTCAAGGCTCGTCTGACGAGTTGCGTATCGGTCAGAACACGCAGGTCACCTTGCACTTCGCCCTGCGTCTGGAAAACGGCGACACCGTCGACAGCACCTTCGAAAAGGCTCCGGCCACGTTCAAGGTCGGCGACGGTAATTTGCTGCCCGGTTTCGAAATGGCAATTTTCGGTTTCAAGGCGGGCGACAGAAAGACCGTGCAGATTCCACCGGAAAACGCCTTTGGTCAGCCCAACCCACAAAACGTGCAGATCATGCCACGCTCGCAGTTCGTCGGCATGGAACTGTCCGAAGGGTTGCTGGTGATCTTCAACGACGCGGCCAACACCGAGTTGCCCGGCGTGGTGAAAGTATTCGATGACGAGCAAGTCACCATCGACTTCAACCACCCGCTGGCGGGCAAGACCCTGAGCTTCGAAGTGGAAATCTTCGACGTGAAGGCGATTCTGGCTTCCTGATCTCCGCCATCAAGCCCGGCTTCGGCCGGGCTGCTCCGCACATGAGGCACTGCATGCAAATCAAACTCGCCAACCCCCGCGGCTTTTGTGCCGGTGTGGACCGCGCGATCGAAATCGTCAATCGCGCCCTGGAAGTGTTTGGTCCGCCGATCTACGTGCGCCATGAAGTCGTTCACAACAAATTTGTCGTCGAAGACCTGCGCTCGCGCGGTGCGATCTTCGTTGAAGAGCTGGACCAGGTGCCGGACGACGTCATCGTCATCTTCAGCGCCCACGGCGTTTCCCAGGCCGTGCGCACTGAAGCGGCGGGTCGCGGCCTGAAAGTTTTCGATGCGACTTGCCCGCTGGTGACCAAGGTTCATATCGAGGTCGCCCGTTACAGTCGGGACGGTCGCGAATGCATCCTGATCGGCCACGCCGGGCACCCGGAAGTCGAGGGCACCATGGGCCAGTACGACGCCGTCAACGGCGGCGCGATCTATCTGGTTGAAGACGAAGCGGACGTTGCCCGCCTTCAGGTGCGCAACCCCGAGTCTCTGGCGTTCGTGACCCAGACCACGTTGTCGATGGACGACACCAGCCGGGTGATCGACGCCTTGCGCCAGCGTTTCCCGGCCATTGGTGGGCCGCGCAAGGACGACATCTGCTACGCCACGCAAAACCGTCAGGACGCGGTCAAGCAACTGGCCGACGAATGCGATGTGGTGCTGGTGGTCGGTAGCCCGAACAGCTCCAACTCCAACCGCCTGCGTGAGCTGGCCGAGCGCATGGCCACTCCGGCTTACCTGATTGATGGCGCCGAGGACATGCAGCAAGGCTGGTTCGAAGGCGTCGAGCGTATCGGCATCACCGCTGGCGCCTCGGCTCCGGAAGTGCTGGTGCGTGGTGTTATTCAGCAATTGCAGGCCTGGGGCGCCACCGGTGCCGATGAACTGGCTGGCCGCGAAGAGAACATCACCTTCTCGATGCCCAAAGAGCTGCGGGTCAAATCGCTGCTCTGAGGCCACTCAGCCGCACAAGGCTGAGGCCTTCTTTGTATCTTCAAGCCTGACCCTGCCGGTGGCGGCGACTATCACGCGATAGTTGCTGACCGGCTGGCCGCTGGCGCACACATGCAGCGTATCGTTGGTTCTGCCTCGCAAACCGCCCAGACCATTGAAGCTCAACTGCCTGGCACGCTTGCGGCTGCCTGACACCCGACTTTTGCCGTCACTGGCGCGCTCTACAAGTAACGTATCGTTTTCGTCCGGACCTTTGCCATCCGGGTCGAGTATGATCCGCCAGCCATTGCTCCAGTCGTCCTCGATGGCATGAATGGTCACGATCTGATTACGCGTTATCGCGGCGACTCTGGCCGAGCGAATGCCGCTGGCCAGCTCCTGAGCGGTTGCACGCCCTCGACTGGAATCGATCAGTTCTTTGAAAGAAGGTGTTGCGATGTTGGCGAGAATGGCGACCAGTGCGACTACGATCAGTAATTCGACCAGTGTGAACCCGGCATGCTTCATGTGCTTTCCCTCCCTGGAAACCGCTGTTTCAGAACCTTGCGGGCGTTCGTCGTCACAAAACAACCGTACGTCCCGCTATGGATTTTCCTGCGGCATTGCTGCCTTATAGTCGTCAGGCCTAGGAGACACTCAATGCGTTATATAGCCAAGGGATTCAGCCTCATCGAATTGTTAGTCACTGTGTCTCTGGTGGCTATCCTGGCGGCTATCGCTATCCCGAATTTCACCAGCTCCATCCAGAGCAGCAAGGCCGACACCGAAATCAGCGATTTGCAGCGGGCCCTCAACTATGCGCGCCTTGAGGCGATAAACAGGGGAGTGGGGATACGCATCGCGCCAACAGACAAGCAAGCGTGGAATAACGAATTGCAGGTTTATCCGGTTTCCGACACCAGTGCGAAACCCGCTGCGCTTCGCAAGGTTGCGGCGATGAGCAGTGGCGGAACGCTGGCCGCGGATAACAATGTGACGGCCATTGATTTCAATAACCTGGGCGGGCTCAGCGCCCCGGCTACGGCGGTAACCATGACCTACACCCGGGGCACTATCACTAGAACCATGATGATTTGCCTGACGGGCAGAATTGTCCTCGGTGGGGGCTGCGGATGACCTGCCACGTGCGGTATCGCCAGTCCGGCATGACGCTGATCGAAGTGCTGGTTTCGGTCTTGATCCTGGCCATCGGCCTGCTGGGCGCTGCCGCCATTCAGCTCAATGCCCTCAAGTACACCGACAGCTCGACCATGAGCAGCCAGGCCAGCTTTATCGCTTACGACATGATGGACCGCATCCGCGCCAATGTTGACGGCAACTCAAGTGCCAACGGCTCGACCAATGTGCTGGCGACGTATGCCCTGGCGAATCTGGCAGCGGCGCCTGCTGCCAATCTGAATAACGCACGCCAGCAGGATCTTTCTGATTTCAGGGACAACATCATCAATTTTGCAGGCCAGAGCGGCACGGGCAGTATCACTGTCAGCAATGCTCCGGAAGTAACCATCACCATTGGCTGGAGCGATACCCGCGCTGCCAGCGCGAGCAATCAGGCAACAGGAAGCCCTACGGCCACTCCGGCGGCTCCGACACCTCGGAGCTTTACACTGACCTCCCGAATCGGGGTCAACCCATGAGGAATACGTCCAAAGGTTTCGGGCTGGTCGAAATCATGGTGGCGCTGGTCATCGGGCTGGTGGTGAGCCTGGGGATCGTTCAGATATTCTCCGCCTCCCGAGCCACGTATCAGAGTCAGAACTCGGCCGCCCGGATGCAGGAAGACGCCCGTTTCATCTTGAGCAAACTGGTGCAGGAAATCAGGATGACCGGAATGAATGGTTGCCTGAAGCTCGACAGTTCTGCGCCCGTCGCGCCTGCCATCAGCCGGCCTCTTGCGATGGAAAACCAGATACTCTGGGATAACGCGAACCGCAGGTTGACGCTGGTGACCGCTGATATCGGAATCACTGGAAGCTCGCCGACCTGGACCATTATCTCCGACTGCATAACATCGACTCAGCTCTACGTCGGCGCTCGTGCGCCGGCTGCCGGGCAAACCGCTTTTCCCCTGCGGCAACTGGTTTACACGCTTAATGGCACAGACCTGAACATCCAGGCCACTACGGCGGGAAAGACGGAGCCGTTGCTGCAGAACGTCGTCGGGTTCGATGTTTTATTCGGTATGGTGGGCAACCCGATGTCCTACACCCAAACCATTACGCCTGCCAACGCTGTCGATATACGCAGCGTGCTTATCCGCTTGACGTTATCTGACCCGAGCGGGCGGGTTCAGAATCAGCAGTACAGCGTCGTTGCTTATCTGCGTAATCGCTTTTGAACGGGCCGGGCATGAACAAGAACATGCGATTCAACTCGACAGTTGCGTTTCCTGCCAGGCAGCGCGGCATGGTGCTGCTGGTCAGTCTGGTGTTCCTGCTGCTGCTGACGCTGCTGGGCATTTCATCCATGCAGAACGCCACGTTGCAGGAAAAGATGGCGGGCAGCGTGACGGTTCGTAATGTCTCTTTTCAGGCGGCCGAGGCGCAACTGCGTCTCGGCGAGTCGTCGATCATGAAGCCCGATTTTTCAATGGCTTCCTGTACGCCACCTGCCGGCTGCGCCCCGCCGGCTGATTCGACTACAGTGCTGAATCCGGGGATGGGGACTTCTGGCGTGAACTGGATTGGCACAAGCGCTGCGATGTTTGGTATCCAGAATCTGGGCACCACGGCTACGCCCATACGGAGCCCTGCGAATTGCACGGGGTCGGTCACAATGTATCGGGTAACCGCAATTGCCATTCAAGGCACTTCGCGAACGGTGCTGGAGAGTATTTATGGCAATTGCTAGGGCGTTTCGTGGTGGCCTGAAGTTCCTGTATGGCGCGCTGCTGGCGCTGTATCTGGCCAGCCCGGTGTATGCTTTCACTCCCGCGCAAGTCCCCTTGTTGAGTTCCCCGGCAGTGCCGCCCAACCTGATGCTGCTCGTGGACAACTCGGGCAGTATGTACAACATCATCTGGGCGTCGGGGTTTAACCCGACGATCAAACAGTCAGACATCAGTTATTACTCCACCCAATGTATCAGTGGTTTCATCACCGTCCCTTGCCCCTTTTTGAGCACAATATCGGGGGACGATGCATTGTCGCTAGGGGACATCAACGGGGTCAGCATTTTCAACTTTGCGCTGCTGTGTCCGTCTGGAGGTCGTCCTGTCTTTCGCAATAACATTCGCTACTGCCTTGCGCTTCCCGATCCTGCCGGCGGCGGGTTGACGCGTTACACAGCCAACTACCTGTCCTATTTGATTGACCTGGTCCAGCCCAACTCTTCCGGCGTGCGCAATTACCTGAACGGTGTCATCCCCAACGATTACCGTATGAAGGTTGCGAAATCCGTAGCAACCAACCTGGTGACAAACAACTCCTCACTCAGGATCGGGCTGGCCACGTTCAATGATCCCAACAATTTTGATTCGGGGCCTGGGGGCAAGATAGCCAGGATCGTTACAGACCTGGCGCCTGTCGCGCGCACTACTTATCAACCTAACGAGGTCACTCAAGATCAGGCCACTAAAAACAGTGACAACCTCAAATTGGCTATCGCCAACCTGACCCCTTCAGCCAACACCCCGCTGGCGGAAACCTATTACGAGATCACGCGGTATTTTCGCGGGATGTCGCCGTTCTATCAGAGTGGCTCGAACTACGTGAGTCCGATTCAATACCGTTGCCAGAAAAACTACGGTGTCGTTATTACCGATGGCTTGCCGACTTATGACCGGACGTTTCCCACCAATGACCCTGACGATGTTCTGGACACGACCCGCTCGCTGCCCAACTGGGATTTGAACGCCGCCAATGATGGCGACAACCTGTCGGGCGATGGTGAAGGGGATACGCTCTATCTGGACGACCTGGCCAAATTTGCCTATGACATCGACCTGCGTCGTGACGCCGTGACGTCGGGCGGCGACCTGACCGGCAAAAGCTGGGACACCGCCGGTTTCGCGAAACAGAACCTCAGCACATACACCATCGGCTTCACGGCATCGAACCAGATGCTTAACGATGCTGCCAACGATACCCACGGTCATGGCAAATACTTCCAGGCCAACGACAGTTCGGGGCTCAGCTCTGCGCTGGATCTCGCATTGAGCGACATCTACGCCAAAGTAGGCTCTGGCGCAGGGGGCGCGGCAAACTCATCGACGCTTCAGACAGGTACTCAGTTCTATCAGACGCTTTACGATCCGAGCGATTGGCATGGCACTATCAGGGCCTTCAATCTGGATCAGACAACAGGTGCCTTGAGTGCGCCGGTCTGGACGACGGACACGGCTATTGTCACTGGCTCGACGCCGCCGGTATTCGAGTCGTGGAGCACGCTTTCCACGCCGACGAAGATTCCCCTGGAATATGCCAGTTTCAGCCCTGCTCAACAGGCTGCGCTGAATGCGACGTTACCGACCAACGTGACAGGTGAAGAGCTTATCGCCTGGTCCAAAGGGACCGCCAACGCCAAGCTTCGAACACGTACCCGGCTGCTGGGTGACATCGTCAACTCTTCTCTCGGCGCGGCATTGCCTTCGCAAAAAACCGCTTCTGACCTGATAGGTGACACCACCTATACCACGTACCTGGCCACCAAAGCCGCCAAGATGAATTACAGCATTCTGGCCAACGCCAACGACGGATTTTTTAACGTTATCAGCCCAACCGACGGCTCAAGGCGATATGCGTACATGCCCTCGACAGCGCTGACCTCGCTGGCGACCATCGCCTCCACCTCCTATGGATCTGGCGTTCACAAATTCACGGTAGATGGTCAGATTTCAGTGTTCGATACGCAACTGTCCTCGGGTACCGCGTGGCGCACCGTGGCTTATGGCGGTACCGGAGCGGGTGGCAAGGCATTCTTCGCCATCAAGCTATTTGAGGGCACGAGTAACACCGTCAGCGCGCTGTGGGAGGTCAAAGCCCCTGACACGTCCGACGCCAACAATAAATTCAACAATCTTGGTTACACCTATGCAAAACCGGATGTTGCGCGGATGGCGGACGGCACAGGAATTATGGTGGTGGGGAACGGTTACGGCAGCTTCACAGGCAGGGCCTCGCTGTATGTACTGAATGCCAATACCGGGGCATTCATCACCGAGATCCAGACGCCGGTCCTCAACAGCGAAACAGATAACGGGCTCTCTTCAGTCAAACTGCGCGTCAACGCCCAGAACGTGGTTGTGGCTGCGTACGCAGGCGATCTGAAAGGGCGGTTGTGGAAGTTCGACATGAGTGGCGCAGCCGCTTCCAGCTGGAAAGTGGCTTTTGGCGGCGCGCCATTGTTCACCGCACCACGCGGTGCCGCTCAGCCCATCACCGTTCAGCCCTTCGTGCTCGATCACCCGCTCAATGGCAAGATCGTTTATTTCGGGACCGGCAAGTTCATTGAAGTTGCAGACAAGCAAACCACCGCGCTTCAGGACTTCTATGCGATATGGGATGCCGATGCCGGAACGGGCAGCACTGTAGAAGCAAACCTGCAGGCACAAGCGGTCAATGGCAGTGTCATCAGCAACGGCACCACGTATTTCACGTCGACCACCAATGATGTGGACTGGTCCGTCAAAAAAGGCTGGTACATGCCGCTCTCGGCGGTGGCGCCGTACCTGGGCGAGCGGATCATTTACCCGGCGCAGACCAGTCGGGGCCGGATTATCTTCTCGACAGCATCCGTAAACTCCGCCGACCCTTGCGAAAGTACGGGCACCGGGCGCGTCTTTGAGCTCAATGCTGCCACCGGTAGCATGCTTAACTATCAGGTGCTCGACACCAACGGCGATAACAACATCAACAATTCCGACCTGTACGCTGCCGGGCTCGGGTACACGGGTATTCCCGTCGTATCGGCTATCGTGTCGGGTACGGGTGACGGCAATGAAGTGAAGATCATCAACAACTCCACGGGCAACACGCCTGATGTCCTGAAAGAAAAGGGCGGCAGTGGTAACGTTTACCAGCGCATCATGTGGCGACAAATCCAATAGGGAAGCGAATCATGCGAGCGACATCCAGGGGCTTTACGTTGATCGAACTCATGATCGTCGTGGCGATTGTCGGTATTCTGGCCGCCATCGCTTACCCCAGTTACACCGAGTACGTGAAGCGCACCCAGCGCTCGGCCATCGCCAGCTTGCTTTCAGAGCAGACGCAGGCGCTGGAACGCTGGTATTCGCGAAACAACGGGTCTTATGCAAATCTTGTGGGTTTGAGCGGCGGTAACACTTACTACAACATCCTTCCCGTTGTTAACGCTACCGACTTCACCCTGACAGCCACACCGATCGGCGGCACGCTGATGGCAGGCGACAAGTGCGGCAGCTTCGTGATCACCAACACCGGTGCGCGAAGCAACTCAGGCGCGACCACCGGCGTGACCACCAAAGACTGCTGGGGCCGCTGAAACCGTTTTCCTTGTCCAGAGACCAAGATGTCCAAGCAAAAAACAGTCATTGTCGGCGGTGGCGTCATAGGGCTGCTGACCGCCTTCAATCTCGCCTCCGAGCAGGTCAACATTGTGTTGCTGGATCGTTCGGAGGTGGGTCAGGAATCCTCCTGGGCTGGTGGCGGGATTGTTTCGCCGCTCTATCCGTGGCGCTACAGCCCCGCAGTTACTGCGCTGGCGCATTGGTCACAGGACTTCTACCCGCACCTCGCCGAGCGTTTGCTCGCACAGACCGGTATCGACCCCGAGGTTCACAAGACCGGCCTGTATTGGCTCGACCTTGACGACGAGCAGGCTGCGCTTGAATGGGCGGTACGCGCGAGCCGGCCATTGAGCCGCGTCGATGTCTCGGCGGTAAATGACGCTGTGCCAGCGCTGGGGAAGGGGTACTCGCGGGCGATCCACATGGCCGACGTGGCCAACGTGCGCAACCCCCGGCTGGTCAAATCGCTCAAGGCCGCGCTGCTGGCGATGCCGAACGTCGAAGTTCGCGAGCAGTGCGAAGTCAGCGGCTTTGTGCGTGAGGGCAGCAGGATCTCAGGCGTGTGTACGCCGTCAGGTCATGTCACCGGTGATCGGGTGATTCTGGCGGCAGGCGCCTGGAGCGGCGAACTGCTCAAGACCCTTGGCCTGGAGCTGCCGGTCGAACCGGTCAAAGGGCAGATGATTCTCTACCGCTGTGCATCGGACTTTCTGTCCAGCATGGTTCTGGCAAAAGGGCGCTATGCGATTCCGCGTCGCGACGGCCATATCCTGATCGGGAGCACGCTGGAGCACGAAGGGTTCGACAAGACCACCACGCACGCCGCGCTGGAAAGTCTCAAGGCATCGGCCATCGAATTGCTTCCCCAACTGGCCAATGCCGCACCTGTCGCCCAATGGGCAGGCCTGCGTCCCGGCTCGCCCGAAGGCATTCCCTTCATCGGGCAGTTGGCCGGCTTCGACGGGCTGTGGCTCAACTGCGGTCATTACCGCAACGGCCTTGTGCTGGCGCCGGCCTCGTGTCAGCTGATCACTGATCTGTTACTGGGCGGCAAGCCGATCATTGACCCCGCGCCTTACTCACCGGCAGGCCGCCTGCATTTCTGAATGACTGTATTCAGGTGGCCTGTGCCTCTCGCCGACGCTCGCTGCCATCCGGCCTGATCCTGAACCAGATCGAATACATGGCCGGCAGAAACACCAGGGTCAGCACCGTCCCCGCAAATGTGCCGCCGATCAGCGTGTAGGCGAGGGTGCCCCAGAACACCGAATGGGTGAGCGGGATAAACGCCAGAATGGCCGCCAGCGCCGTCAGTATCACAGGGCGCGCACGTTGCACGGTGGCTTCGACCACGGCTTGAAACGGGTCGAGCCCTGCCTGCTCGTTATGGTGGATCTGGCCGATCAGAATCAGCGTATTGCGCATCAGAATGCCGGACAGTGCGATCAGCCCGACCAGCGCGTTGATGCCGAATGGCTGCTGAAAGAGGATCAGCGTAGGCACCACGCCGATCAGCCCCAGCGGGCTGGTCAGGAACACCATGACCATGGCCGATATCGACCGCACCTGGAGAATCAGGATGATCAGCGTGACCGCCAGCATGATCGGGAACAGCGGCAACATCGCCGCCATTGCTTTGCCTGACTCTTCTATTGAGCCCGCCTGATCGATCCGGTAGCCACTGGGCAGCTTGTCGATAACTGGCTGTAACGCTCGGGTGATGGCTGTCGACACATCCGGCGGTTGCAGGCCGTCGGCGATATCGCCGCGCACGGTGAGGGTGGGCGTGCGGTCGCGCCGTCGCATCACCGGTTCTTCCATCCGCACTTCAACTGTACCGATCTGCGACAGCGGAACACGCTGCCCATCGACGCCGGTGAGGGTGAAATCCATTATTTTCGCCGGATCAAGTCGCGTGTCACCCGCCGAACGGGCCACCACCTGCACGGTGCGAATGTCTTCGCGCACCGCCGTAATCGGCAGGCCGGTCAGGAGGAACTGCAGTTGCTGTGCGACCTGGCTGGAACTCAGCCCGATGGCCTGCATCCGGTCCTGTTGCAAGGTGAAATGCAGCGCCGGCGTACGCGTGCCCCAGTCTGTATTGACGGTGCGCATCATCGGGCTGGCGTTCATAACCTGTCGTACCTGCGCCGCAAGGCCGCGCAGCACGTCCGGGTCCGGGCCGGCAATGCTGTAGGCGACGGGGTAGGGCGAATACGGGCCGAAGACCAGTTGCGTGACGCGAACCTGTGCCTCGGCAGCCAGCCCATCGGAAATAGCCTGACGCAACCGGTGTTTTAGCGCATCGCGCTGTGCCTGGCTGTCGGTGCGCACCACGATCTTGGCAAATGACGGGTCGGGCAATTCCGGCCCCATCGCCATATAGAAACGCGGTGCGCCCTGGCCAATGTAGGCGGTGACGATTTCGGCTTCTGTCTGCCCGGCCAGCCAGCTTTCCACTTTTGCAGCCGCAGCACTGGTTTGAGCAATCGAGGTGCCGTAGGGCATTTGCACTTCAATCAGCACTTCAGGGCGGTCGGACACCGGGAAGAACTGCTTTTTGACCAGCCCCATGCCGAGCACGGCCAGTACAAACAACCCGATGACCGAGCCTGCGACCAGCCATTTGCCTGCGATGACCCGCGCCAGCATCCGGCGGAAACGGTTGTAGCGCGGGGTGTTGTACAGCGCTTGATGCCCGCCTTCGATCTGCTTCACATCGGGCAGCAGTTTGACGCCGAGGTACGGGGTGAAAAACACAGCGACCACCCACGAGGCAATCAACGCGATACCGACGATCCAGAACATGTTGCTGGTGTATTCACCTGCGGTGGAGCGGGCGAAGCCATTGGGCATGAAGCCGACGGCGGTGACCAGGGTGCCGGATAACATGGGCGCGGCGGTGTGGCTCCAGGCGTAGGCAGACGCGGCGATGCGGTCGTAGCCTTCTTCCATTTTCACCACCATCATTTCAATGGCGATGATCGCGTCGTCTACCAGCAGCCCGAGTGCCAGAATCAGCGAGCCCAGTGTGATGCGGTCGAAGTTCTTGCCACTCATGGCCATGATCACGAAGACCACTGCCAGGGTCAGCGGTACAGCGGCAGCGACCACCACGCCGACACGCCAGCCCATGCTGATAAAGCAGACCAGCATGACCACCAACAGGGCGACGAAGAATTTGATCATGAACTCATCGACTGCCGAACTGATGTTGACGGCCTGGTCCGTGACCTTGCTCAGGCTCATGCCCAGTGGCAGCTCGGTGTTGATCGCGCCCACTTCCTGATCCAGCGCTTTGCCGAGGTCGAGGCCGTTCCAGCCATCGCGCATGACGATCCCCAGCAATAGCGCCGGTTCGCCGCCGTTGCGAATCATGAATGTCGCCGGATCTTCGTAACCGCGCTTTACCGTGGCAATGTCCGACAGCTTCAACGTACGGCCCTGTGCCACAACCGGTGTATCACGGATTTTTTGCAGCTCATCGAACGCGCCGTCCAGCCTGATGAACACCTGCTGCCCTCGGGTTTCAACCGAGCCTGCCGGGGTCAGCGCGTTCTGATTGTTCAGCGCGGCAAACACCTCTTGGGGGCTGATCCCCAGGGTTGCCAGTCGTTCGTGAGAAAACTCGACGTAGATGCGCTCGGGCTGCTCGCCCACAATATTGACCTTCTTCACCCCTGACACGTGCAGCAAACGCTGGCGCAGCGATTCGGCGTCACGTGCCAGCAAGCGTTGCGGCTCGCCTTTGGCCTTGAGCGCGAACAGCGCGAAGGTGACGTCCGAATACTCGTCGTTGACCATCGGCCCGATAACCCCGGACGGAAGCGTCATGGCCTCGTCACCGATTTTCTTGCGGGCCTGATAAAACTCATCCGGCACTTGCGACGGCGGCGTGCTGTCGAGCAGGGTCAGGGTTGTGAATGCCATGCCTGGTCGGGTGTAGGTCTCGGTTCGGTCGTACCAGCGCAGTTCTTGAAGGCGCTTTTCGATCTTCTCCGCCACTTGGTCCTGCATCTCCTGGGCGGTCGCGCCCGGCCACACGGACACCACGGTCATCACCTTGACCGTAAACGCCGGGTCTTCGGCCCGGCCCAGTTTGAAAAAGGCAAGGGTCCCTGCCAGCGTAATCAGGCAGATCAGAAACAGGGTGATCGAACGCTCACGGACGGCCAGCGCTGACAGGTTGAACCGATGAGTGCTCATGGGCGCGCACTCTCTGCCACGGCTGTTTGAGGCACAACCCTAACGTACTGGGCTTCGTGCAGCAGGTGCGCGCCGAGTGCGACGATGGGTGTGCCTGGCCTGAGCTGCGTACGGATGCGGGCATGCTCGTCATCAAGGTGCTGAACCTCCACCGGCGTCCAGTTGACCTGTGCCGGTTCCCCTTGAATCACCCAGATGCCCGGTCCCTTGCCAGCGTCGTACAACGCGCCGATGGGCACCTGCAGCATGCTCTGTCCTGAGGCCTCGGCGCTGGGGATCTTCACCGTAATGGTGGTGCCCAGCGGCGCATTCGCCATCTCGCCCTCCAGTACCCAGCGCGCTTCGAAGGTCCGGGTCTGACGATCCGCGACGTCCGACAGCTGCCGCAGCTGCGTCGTGGCGCTCTGGTTTTGATGGCCGAACAGCGTGGCCTGGGCGGTAGAACCGATCCGGGGCCGAAGGTTTTCCGGAAGTTGAACGACCGCTTCACGCGGTCCGGCATGCGCTACGCGTATCACTGCCTGCCCTGCGCTGACGACCTGACCGGGTTCAACGAGGGTTTCCATGACGATACCGTCGGCATCCGCCACAAGGTCTGCGTAGCGAGTTGCATTGATGGCAACGTCAGCCTGTGCTTCGGCTGCACTGAGCCGAGCCTTGGCCGAGTCCGCCGTCGCCTTGATCTGGTCGTAGCTGGACGCTGAAATCGCGCCGCTGCTGCGCAGGCTTCTATAACGCGTTTCTTCGTCCGCGGCCTGTTTGGCCTGCGCTCTGGCTGCCGTCACTGCTTCGCGTTGGGCGTGGGCAGCAAGCTTCAGGTCGGCAGGGTCGATGCGCATCAGCGGTTGACCGCGCTTGACGGCCTGCCCGGTGTCGACAAACCGCTCCAGTACTTTGCCGGACACCCGAAAACCCAGGTCGCTTTGCACCCGAGCCGCCACGGTTCCGGTAAAGGCGCGGGGCGCTACGCTGGCCTCCTGAAGGATCGCAACGCGCACCAGTGGCGCTTGGGTGCGTGGGTCCGTTTGCGTTTTTTCGCTGCAGGCGGTCAGGGCAACCGGCAGTACACCGGCAAGAATGAACAAAGCAAGGCGATGCCGGAGCATGGGAGTCTCAACGTGCAGTGGTCGATGTCTGCACTTTGATTCTAGTGACTAAATTAGTCAATGGTCACAATCATTATTTTTCAGGGTGACAGGCTACGCAGCACCAGGCTGGATAACTGACCCGGTCCCTCGTCGGTGTAATCGAAGCCGTGTTGCAAGAGCAGCGGATTGATATAGGGGCGCATCACCAGGTAGATCGCCATGACCGTTTCATCAAGCGGCGTCTTGCGCTCGAAGTCGCCGCTTTGTCGACCCTCTTGCAGAATGTCCTGAAGAATGGTCTTGAGGTGCTCCTCGTAGATCAACGTCGCCTGCCAGCGTTCGGTCGCTGCCGACGCGGCAATCTCATACAGCTTGCGGTCCTGTGAAAACAGGCGAAGGCTGGCCTCAACGACTGATTTGAACAGGCGGCGCAGTTTTTCCGGAGGGCTGTCTGCCTGATCGACTGCGGTTCTGACTTCGGCCTCGATCTCCCCCAGGCAGTGGGCGCAGATCATCTCGCCAATGGCCTGTTTGGATTCGAAGAATTTGTAGATATACGCTTTGGAGAACCCGATAGCCCTGGCGAGATCGGACACGGTGGTCTTGCCATAACCGTACTGGCTGAAATGCTCGGTGGCCGCCACTACGATCTGATCACGTATTTCATGGTCCACCGGACCACGGGCTGCTGCGGGATGACTGATGGGTTTGTTCATGGGTGGAGCTTACTGGCATTGATGTAAGTGGACAATGAGTGACTTTTTTTGAGGATGGTCACGACTGCTGAGGCTTTGACAATCGCAGCGCCTCATGAAGATCGGACGCGGAGCGTCCAGAACGGCATACCGACGCGGAGCGTCGGCACGATAATGACAGAGCTATCGCTCTGCACGCTTTAGTCCAGATTCCTATCGTTCCGTACGCTTTAATCCAGACCCCTATCGTTCCGTACGCTCCAGTCCAGACACTTATCGTTCCTCACGCTCCAGCGTGGGAATGCCGTGGGTGACGCTCCGCGTCACAATTCTGCGCCGCGCCGCCCATTCAAGATCGGACGCAGAGCGTCCAGAGCGTCGGCACGATAATCACCTGACTCAATCCAGCCCCAGCTTTTTCAACCGGTAACGCAACGACCTGAATGACAAACTGAGCCGGTCTGCCGCTGCGGTGCGGTTCCAGCGGGTTTCTTCCAGCGCTTGCAGGATCAGTTTGCGTTCGATGCTTTCCAGGTAGTCTTCCAGATTATCGATGTCAGCCAGGCTTGGGCCGTGTTGTTCCTGGGGGCTGGTGCATTCGGCCAGGCGCAGGTCGCTGGCGTGGATTTCATCGTTTTCGCAGAGCGTGTAGGCGCGCTCCAGCATGTTTTCCAACTCGCGCACGTTGCCGGGGAAGCGATAGTTTTTCAGGGTTTCCAGCGCTTGGGCGTGCAAGCGCGCGACGGGTTGAGCGTCTTTGCCCGCCAGGCGCTGCAACACGCTGGCGGCCAGTTGATCGATGTCTTCGCGTCGCTCACGCAACGAGGGCACGCGCAGCTCTATCACGTTCAACCGGTAATACAGGTCCTGGCGGAAACGGCCGGCGGCCACTTCGGCACTGAGGTCTTTGTGGGTCGCGCACAGAATACGTACGTCGACCACCTGCTCCTGCTGACCGCCGACACTGCGGATGGATTTTTCCTGAATGGCCCGCAGCAGTTTTACCTGCATGGCCAGCGGGAGGTCGGCGACTTCGTCGAGAAACAGCGTCCCGTTGTGGGCAGCCTGAAACAGTCCCGGCTTGTCTTCGTGGGCACCGCTGAAGCTGCCTTTGCGGTGGCCGAAGAATTCGCTTTCCATCAACTCGGAAGGGATGGCCCCGCAATTGACTGGCACGAACGGCTTGTCGACACGCGGCCCTTGCTCGTGGATCAGTCGCGCCACCAGCTCTTTGCCGCTGCCCGATTCGCCACTGATGTAGATCGGTGCCTGACTGCGTGCGAGCTTGCCTATCTGGGTGCGCAAAGTGCGCATCGGCGGTGAGTCGCCCAGCAGGCGGCTGTCGATGCTGCGCACCGGTTGAGTGGTGGAGGGCAGGCTCAGCGCGCTGTTGACCAGCTCGCGGAGGCGATTGAGGTCCACCGGTTTGGTCACGAAATCGAAGGCCCCGGCCTTGAGGGCGTGGATGGCCGTGTCCAGATTGCCGTGAGCGGTGATCATTGCCACGGGCACCTGAGGGTAGCCGTGCTGGATGTGCTGCACCAGTTCAAGGCCATTGCCATCGGGCAGCCGCATGTCGGTCAGGCACATGTCGAATGCCTCGCGGGCCAGCCATTCGTGGGCTTCGGCCACATTGCGGGCACTGCGGGTGTCGAGTTTCATGCGGCCCAGAGTGATTTCCAGGAGTTCGCGAATATCCGGCTCATCGTCGACGATCAGGATTTTTTGCCGTTGGCTCATGCTCAGCTCGTTTTGAACGGGTGGGCGAAGGTGATGCGCAAGCAACTGCCGCCGCTTTGACGAGGCGCATATTCCAGATGCGCCTGATTGCTTTCGCACAACTCACGGGAAAGGTATAGACCCAGGCCAGTGCCTTTGCTTTCTGTGGTGAAAAACGGTTCGAACATCCTGCTCAAGTGCTGCTCGCTGACGCCTGGCCCGTCATCCAGCACTTCCAGTATGGGCTGGTCACTTTTCAGGTCATGGTGCAGGTTCAGCCAGACTTGCGCTGACGAATGCAGCCGGCGGCTGTAGCGCAAGCCGTTCTGCACCAGATTGGTCACCACTTGCGTCAGTTGTTCCGAGTCAATACGCGTGGTCAACACACCGGGGCTGATGTCCACATGAATCGACTGATCGGACGCAGTGGCGCGTCGAAAGTCGCTGACAAACACTTCCAGCCAGACTTTCAGGTCCAGCAAGTCTGGTTGCGCTTCGCGTCGCCGAGAGAGCTGAAGAACGTTTTCAATCACCCGGTCAATGCGTTGCGACTGGTCGTGAATAATCTGCCCCAGCCGGCGATCCGGCGCGCTGAGGGTGTCCGATTCGTTGAGCAGCTGCGCCGCATGGCTGACCGCACCCAACGGGTTGCGTATTTCATGGGCAATCCCTGCGGTCAGGCGGCCCAGTGCTGCCAGTTTGAGCTGTTGCGCCTGATGGGCGATTTGCGACAAATCTTCGAGGAAAATCAGCGTCTGGCGTTGATCACCTCGATTGAGTGCGGCAAAACTTGGCTGCAGCTCAGGACCGATTGCCGAAGTGCTGATGCTGCGTGGCAGCAGAATCGGATTGATCAGCCACTGGCGCAGGCGGTCCACGAGTTGCGGCGAGTAGGCATCGATGACTTGGCCGACCAGTCGCTCGTGGCCAAGCAGGGTTAACGCGCCCTGATTGGCCAGCAGCACCTGACGGCGAGCGTCCAGCACCAGAATGCCGGTGCGCATGCGTTGCAGGATGAGGGCGTTGAGTTCTTCAAGGCTGTCGACATCCGCAGCACGCTGTTCGGCCAGCACTTCGCTGACCTGCATGCGTGCGGTCAGCGCCTGCACCAGCAGCGCCGCAGCAAAACACAGAGCGCCCAAAGAGCCCGCCTGCACGTAGTCATTGGAGACCGAGGGTGTGCCGAAGCTGATGTAAAACGTCAGGTAAATGATGCCGATGGCCGACACGGCGGCGATCAACAGGCCGATACGGCCACGCAGCAGTACGTTGCTGATCGCTACCGAGGCAATCAACAGATTGCCGATGCCGCTGGAAGGGCCGCCCGCCGCATAGAACAGGCCGGAGAGCATGATGGCGTCAGTCATTGCCAGGCTGAACAGTTGAGCCTGACGAGTAGGGCGCTCCAGCAGCACCACGACCAGAATGTTGAACACCAGATACAGCCAGCAACCCGCCCGGAACAGGTTCGGGTTGGCCAGTTGCAGCAGTTCGGTCTCCAGGCTGCTGGAAATCAACAGGACCAGCACGACGCCGATGGTCAGTCGATAAAGGTGATACAGCCGCAGAATCCGTTGCGCCTGCGGGCTGGCAAGGTAAGGCGTTTCAGCGGTCACGTGCCGCTGGGCCTTCCAGTCGGTGTGCCTCGCTGCAATACCAGTCCTTTCCCTGGCTTAAAGCGCGGTCACGAGGCGAGTGGACGCCACAGTGGGCGCAGCGGACCATCGGAGCAGCGTCGACTTCAGGCGGCTGTTTGCGGGATTTGGGTTTGGGAGGATTGATCAGGCGTTTGACGAACCAGATCAACGCCGCGATCAACGCGACCCACATTAATAGGCGGACCATGACTACCAGTCTTAGTGATTGACGATGGCGCAGTGTAGCCAAGCTGCAGGAAGGCGCACAGTGGCTGTGACTGATAAATATGATGCATAAAAAAAGAGGCCGCGAGGGCCTCTTTGTCATGTGCAGCAAGGATCAGTCGAACAGACCCAGGGTCATGTAGCTGAACCACGAACGGCTCTTGGTGCCTTTCGCTTCGGCGTCTTTTTCCGCCTGTTCGTCCAGCTCGGCCTGATTCTCCGGCAGCAGCTCTTTCGGAATGGCGTCCTTGGCGTCCTGGTACTGCTTCTTCATGTCCTGATCGGCACGGGTCTGGCCCGGTGGCAGCGGCGCGCTACCGTCAATCAGGCCCAGGGTCGCTTTCGACAGCCACGAGCGGTTGTCGGCTTCGGCTTGACGCGGGGTGAACTTGCCGTCAGCCAGTTGCGGGTGGTTCGGGTAGTTGGTCTTCAGGACTTCAAGGCTGGTGGCCGCCAGGTCGTCCAGGTGCAGACGCTGATACGACTCGACCATCACGGCCAGGCCATCGCCTACGGACGGCGTTTCCTGGAAGTTTTCTACTACATAGCGACCGCGGTTGGCGGCGGCAACATAGGCCTGACGAGTCAGGTAGTAGTCGGCTACGTGGATTTCGTAGGACGCCAGCAGGTTGCGCAGGTAGATCATGCGCTGCTTGGCATCAGGCGCGTAGCGGCTGTTCGGGTAGCGGCTGGTGAGCTGGGCAAACTCGTTGAACGAGTCGCGGGCTGCACCCGGGTCGCGCTTGGTCTGGTCCAGCGGCAGGAAGCGCGCCAGCAGGCCCACGTCCTGGTCGAAGGAGGTCAGGCCCTTCATGTAATACGCGTAGTCGACGTTCGGGTGCTGCGGATGCAGGCGGATGAAACGCTCGGCAGCGGATTTGGCTGCTTCGGGTTCACCGTTCTTGTAGTTCGAGTAAATCAACTCGAGCTGGGCCTGGTCAGCGTAGCGACCGAATGGATAGCGTGATTCCAGCGCCTTGAGCTTCTCCGTGGCACTGTTATAGCTATTGTTTCCCAGGTCGGCCTGCGCCTGCTGGTACAGCTCGACTTCGCTGAGGTTTTCGTCGATGACTTCCTTCGACGAACAGGCCGCAGTCAATGCGAGGATGGCGATCAGCAGCAGGTGTTTCACTTGCATGGCGGCTTGCGTCCCTATAACGGCCTGCTGTCTTGGGCGGGGCCGTCCTGTTATGATGAGCGCCCCGCGATACCGGCGGGACAAAAGACGCCGTATTTAACCACAAGCGCGCTGCCGAAACCAAAGGCTAGCCGCCACCTAGTCTGGTCATGTCCGAAAATATAGAACTTCGCGCAGAGGTGCCGTCCGAATTGGGCGGTCAACGCCTCGATCAAGTCGCCGCACAATTATTCGCTGAGCACTCTCGCTCGCGCCTTTCCGCCTGGATCAAGGACGGCCGCCTGACTGTGGACGGAGGCGTTCTGCGCCCTCGTGACATCGTGCATGGTGGCGCTGTTCTCGAGCTGATCGCCGAGCAGGAGGCCCAGGGTGAATGGGTTGCTCAGGACATCGAGCTCGACATTATCTACGAGGACGATCAGATCCTCGTCATCAACAAGCCGGCGGGCCTGGTGGTGCATCCGGCTGCCGGCCATGCCGATGGCACGCTGCTCAATGCCTTGCTGCACCACGTGCCGGACATCATCAATGTCCCGCGTGCCGGCATCGTGCATCGTCTGGACAAGGACACCACCGGTCTGATGGTGGTCGCCAAGACCATTCAGGCGCAGACACAGCTGGTCACTCAATTGCAGAGCCGCAGTGTCAGCCGTATCTACGAATGCATCGTGATCGGCGTGGTGACCGCAGGCGGCAAGATCGACGCGCCTATCGGCCGTCACGGTCAGCAGCGTCAGCGCATGGCGGTCATGGAAGGCGGCAAGCAGGCGGTCAGTCATTACCGCGTGCTGGAGCGCTTCCGGTCGCACACCCACGTGCGGGTCAAGCTGGAAACCGGCCGCACCCACCAGATTCGCGTACACATGGCGCACATCAATTACCCGTTGGTCGGAGACCCGGCCTATGGCGGTCGTTTCCGCATTCCGCCAGCGGCAAGCCTGACCATGGTCGACTCACTCAAGACCTTCCCGCGTCAGGCGCTGCATGCGCGTTTCCTTGAGCTGGACCATCCGATCACCGGCAAGCGCATGAGCTGGGAATCGCCGTTGCCGGATGATTTCGTCTGGCTGCTGTCGCTGCTCAAACAGGATCGCGAGGCGTTCATCGGGTGAATGACTGGCTGATACCTGACTGGCCCGCGCCAGCACAGATCAAGTCGTGCATCACCACCCGCTCGGGCGGGGTCAGTCTGGCCCCGTTCGACAGTTTCAATCTGGGCGATCACGTGGATGACAGCCCTTTGGCCGTGGCAAGCAATCGCCTGCGCCTGACCACTCATCTGAATGTCCAGCCCGCCTGGTTGCGTCAGGTGCATGGCGTCCAGGTCGTCCCTGCCGACCCGTCCCGTGTTGTCGACGCCGATGCCAGCTGGACGAGCACTCCCGGTGTGGCCTGCACCATCATGACCGCTGACTGCCTGCCCGCTTTGTTCTGCCGCCGCGACGGTACTCGCGTCGCGGCAGCGCATGCCGGCTGGCGCGGTCTGGCGGCGGGTGTGCTGGAAGCGACAGCCGACAGCCTGCAAAGCCCCCCGGAAGACATCATGGTCTGGCTCGGTCCGGCTATCGGTCAGCCCTCGTTCGAAGTCGGCCCGGAGGTCCGTGAGGCCTTTACCAGGATTCACCCGCAGACCGCGGAGGCGTTTGCCGCCAGTTCGAATCCGGATCGTTTCATGGCCGACATTTACAGGCTCGCCCGGCTGCGGTTGGCTGCCCACGGCATCTCTGCTGTTTATGGCGGTGGGCTGGACACCTTTACGGACCCTCGCTTCTTTTCCTATCGCCGCGCCGCCCGCACGGGCCGCTTCGCTTCGCTGATCTGGATCGATCACGCCTGATTGCGAGCTGTTTTGCGCGAGCCAGCTAGGCTTGCCTGAACACTCGTCTGATCTGTATCAACCCGCGCCCGCTTGAAACACGCAGAATCGTCCGCATCTAACTGGCTATCAAGCAGGTTTTCTTCATAGGTGTGTTCATTGCTCCGGCCTGCATTAAAAGGAAGGTGACTAATGCGTATCGACAGATTGACCAGTAAATTACAGTTAGCGTTATCGGATTCCCAGTCGCTGGCCGTCGGCCTCGACCATCCCGCCATCGAGCCTGCACATTTGATGCAGGCGCTGCTCGAGCAGCAGGGCGGCTCTATCAAGCCTTTGTTGCTGCAAGTCGGTTTCGACGTCAACAGCCTGCGCAAGGAACTGAGTGCAGAGCTGGATCGGCTGCCAAAAATCCAGAACCCGACCGGCGACGTCAACATGTCGCAGGATCTGGCGCGCCTGCTCAATCAGGCCGACCGTCTGGCGCAGCAAAAAGGCGATCAGTTCATTTCCAGCGAGCTGGTGCTGCTGGCTGCTATGGATGAGAACAGCAAGCTCGGCAAATTGTTGCTGGGGCAGGGCGTCAGCAAGAAGGCGCTGGAAAACGCCATCAACAACCTGCGGGGCGAGGGTGCGGTCAACGACCCGAACGTCGAAGAGTCGCGTCAGGCGCTGGACAAGTACACCGTCGACCTGACCAAGCGCGCCGAAGAGGGCAAGCTTGATCCGGTCATCGGCCGTGATGACGAAATTCGTCGCACCATTCAGGTCCTGCAGCGCCGCACCAAGAACAACCCGGTGCTGATCGGCGAGCCTGGTGTGGGTAAAACCGCCATCGCCGAAGGGCTGGCGCAACGCATCATCAATGGCGAAGTGCCGGATGGCCTGCGTGGCAAGCGTTTGCTGTCGCTGGACATGGGCGCGCTGATTGCCGGTGCCAAGTACCGTGGCGAGTTCGAAGAGCGCCTGAAGTCGCTGCTCAACGAGCTGTCCAAGCAGGAAGGCCAGATTATCCTGTTCATCGATGAGCTGCACACGATGGTCGGCGCCGGTAAGGGCGAAGGCTCGATGGACGCTGGCAACATGCTCAAGCCTGCGCTGGCTCGTGGCGAGCTGCATTGCGTTGGTGCCACCACGCTCAACGAGTACCGCCAATATATAGAGAAGGACGCAGCGCTCGAGCGGCGCTTCCAGAAAGTACTGGTGGACGAGCCCAGCGAAGAAGACACTATCGCGATCCTGCGTGGCTTGAAAGAGCGTTATGAAGTACACCACAAGGTTGCGATCACCGATGGCGCGATCATCGCCGCAGCGAAGTTGAGTCATCGTTACATCACTGACCGCCAGTTGCCGGACAAGGCCATCGACCTGATCGACGAAGCGGCCAGCCGTATTCGCATGGAAATCGACTCCAAGCCGGAAGTGCTGGACCGTCTGGAGCGCCGCCTGATTCAGCTGAAAGTCGAGGCTCAGGCGCTCAAGAAAGAAAAAGACGACGCCGCCATCAAGCGTCTGGAAAAGCTTCAGGACGAAATCGAGCGGCTTGAAAAGGAATACGCCGATCTGGAAGAAATCTGGACGTCGGAAAAAGCCGAAGTCACGGGTTCGGCGCAGATCCAGCAGAAAATCGAACAGTCTCGCCAGGAACTGGAAGCTGCGCGTCGTCGCGGTGATCTGAACCGCATGGCCGAGTTGCAGTACGGCATCATTCCGGACCTGGAACGCAGCCTGCAAATGGTCGACCAGCACGGCAAACCCGAGAACCAGTTGCTGCGCAGCAAGGTGACCGAGGAGGAAATCGCCGAAGTCGTTTCCAAGTGGACCGGCATCCCTGTGTCCAAGATGCTGGAAGGCGAGCGTGACAAGTTGTTGCGGATGGAAACCCTGCTGCACAACCGGGTCATTGGCCAGGATGAAGCCGTGGTCGCGGTCGCGAACGCCGTACGTCGTTCGCGTGCCGGGTTGTCTGACCCGAATCGCCCAAGCGGCTCGTTCATGTTCCTCGGCCCGACCGGTGTGGGCAAGACCGAGCTGTGCAAGGCGCTGGCCGAGTTCCTGTTCGACACCGAAGAGGCGATGGTACGGATCGACATGTCCGAGTTCATGGAGAAACATTCCGTGGCTCGCCTGATCGGCGCACCGCCAGGCTATGTCGGCTACGAGGAAGGCGGTTACCTGACCGAAGCCGTACGTCGCAAGCCGTATTCGGTGATCCTGCTGGATGAGGTCGAAAAAGCGCACCCTGACGTCTTCAACATTCTGCTGCAGGTGCTGGAAGACGGGCGCCTGACCGACAGCCACGGGCGGACAGTGGATTTTCGCAATACCGTGATTGTCATGACCTCCAACCTGGGGTCGGCGCAGATTCAGGAACTGGTCGGTGACCGTGAGGCGCAACGTGCGGCGGTGATGGATGCCGTCAGCACCCACTTCCGTCCGGAGTTCGTCAACCGGATCGACGAAGTGGTGATCTTTGAGCCTCTGGCGCGGGATCAGATTGCCGGTATCACCGACATCCAGCTGGGTCGTCTGCGCAAGCGTCTGGCCGAGCGCGAACTGACGATGGTCCTGAGCCCGGAGGCGCTCGACAAGCTGATTGCCGTCGGTTACGACCCTGTCTATGGCGCACGTCCGCTGAAGCGCGCCATCCAGCGCTGGATCGAAAACCCGCTGGCACAGTTGATTCTGTCAGGCGGCTTTGAGCCTGGCACCAGCATCACCGGCAAGGTGGTCGACGACGAAATCGTGTTTGACTGATTCGTTCGTCGCCAGCTCTGTAGAAGGGCTCTCGGGAGGAGAGCCCTTTGATGACAGCGCGACCAGCCGTAACATCGGCCTCGACAGGGGCTCTGAAAAAAAATCGCAAATCATTGTCTTAAAAAGCAATTTATAGGGTTGACAGGTGTTTTTAAAATTGTAGAATAGCGCGCCTCAGAGACGTGAACGCAACGATACAAACGAAGCGCAAAGGTCGATGAGATTGAAATCAACGAGTTAACAGCACGCTGGTTTCAAGGCAACAGGTTGTAAAGCTGGATCTGAAATCGATAGTTCCGCGATAGCTCAGTTGGTAGAGCAAGTGACTGTTAATCACTGGGTCCCTGGTTCGAGTCCAGGTCGTGGAGCCAGATTTCGCAAGGTTCAGTGCAGTTTCAGTCGGGGTATAGCGCAGTCCGGTAGCGCGCCTGCTTTGGGAGCAGGATGTCAGGAGTTCGAATCCCCTTACCCCGACCATATTTGGGTCGTTAGCTCAGTTGGTAGAGCAGTTGGCTTTTAACCAATTGGTCGTAGGTTCGAATCCCACACGACCCACCATTTTTGGCTTCAAGGTTCACCTTGGAGCCGAATCTTAAAGATCTGATGCCACTTGTATCAGGTCGCAGGCAGCTGGTTGAGGTGCCTTGATTTACCGGGGTATAGCGCAGTCCGGTAGCGCGCCTGCTTTGGGAGCAGGATGTCAGGAGTTCGAATCCCCTTACCCCGACCAAACACTGTTGTGGCTGTATCTTTAGGACCTTGATGGGTGTTCATGTCTCAGTTGAGGCAGGCTTTACCGTATGAGGGGTCTTATACCCAAACAAGCAGCCGTCTGTCGCGAAACATAGCGCCAGCAAGCTGTGATGTCAAATTGGAGCGCCCCGTACCGAGCGAAAGCTTGTGTACGGGGCGTTTTTTTTGGCAAAAAATGCTGTGCTGCGCGTGTATCGGCCCACATGAAGTAGTCATTAGGCCTGATAACTAAATAATCGGCATCGCGATGCATCTGCTGATAATGGCAGATTGAGTCTTTTTACAAATTCCCAACGCAGGTGATCAGCCTGACCTGCCGATCCATCCGGCCAATTCCAGCATTTCCGGGCGTAGATGCCGAGCATCCTGGCTTGGGACAGGTCTTTCCTCGATCACTGGTTCAGCACCAGGTCCTCCGCCGGCAATGTTGTTCTGTACCCACCTGGTGAGTTCCCCCAAGCTTCTCAACAGATCTTCCGGACTGGAGCAGCCTAACGGTAGCTGGCTGACTGCGGTGTCGCGGTCACTAGCGGGTGAGGGCGTCTCGTCGCGGGTCACTGTCCTGGTACCTGGAGCAGTTGATGGGCTCATGCTCGAGACCTGTGTAGGCAGCGCGAGGGGCCTGGCCAAGGCCCGGCCAGCTGAGCTTTCGGCTTTCGCAGTTGTTTCGCGAGTCGTAGTTGACGGAGTCAAGTCCTTAACTGGAGCAGATATTGATCGGTGTCTATCAGCACGCAGCGTCGCATCCGGTTTTGCCATGTAGCTGATTTTGGTCGGCCGCTTTCCTCGTTCATTCATCACCTCCCGCATCATGTCGTAGTCGGGTTCGATGTAATCCATCGTGGTAGCTATATTCGAGTGGTTCAGCAATTTCTTGGTCAGATAGATGTTGCGCTCCGGTAGCGTCATTAGCTCACTGGCGATCGTGTGTCGGAATCGGTGAGGCGTCATCCGTATACCGGTCATCGCAGTGAGTTTTTTATACATCGCCTCGACTTGGTTGGAGTTCATCTCATGGCGGCGGTAGTGGCCTGAAAATCTGTTTACGTTGAACAACTGTTCACCAGGCTGGAACCTCAAGGCCTTCGCTGCGTGCATAAGCGTTTCTAGCTGAGCCATCAGGCCGTCCGGGATAGGAATCAGGAACTCACGATGAGTCTTCTCCGTTTCGCCTCTGACTCTGATCAGCCGGTCGCGCATGTATACATCCGCATATCTCAGGCATAGCAGCGCGTTGAGCCTGATCCCCGTGTAGTAGAACGTTTCGAACACGCTCAGCCAGAACCAGGCAGGTGTGATTTCTGTCCGTTTTGCGGTGGCACGCTCCTCTGCGGTCAGCATCCTCAGCCAGTTACGAGCGCGGACGCTTGCGTCGTTCGCTACTGTCTTTTTTGGGCGCTTGGGCGGCATCACACGCGTGTTTTTAAGTGGGTTAACAACCAGATCCAGCAGACCGTGCTCGATTGCATAGCCGTATATGGTGCGCAAATGGCTGGAGTACGTGTTCCAGCTGCGCTTGGAGATCCGCTCGAGCTCAGACCTGCGCCAGTCAAGCATGTCGCGGTGGGTCGTCTCACAGGCAAGGCAGTCGCCGAAGAATCTGACGTAGGATTTTGTGGCAGCCCAATAGATCTTGACGGTGTCGGGCCTCAGGTCATGAGTGAGTATGTATTCCTGGGTCAGTTCCGGAAGCGTCATCGGTTTCATTCAGATGTGTCCTTGTCTACCAATTCTGCCAAGCTGACGACTGGGTTGTCATAAGGCACCTCGCTGAAGACGTCGGTAGGCTCTATGAGCAGATAGCCCCGCAGTTGCTTGCTTTTTCGTGGTCCTTTGACCAGGCATGTCCAGATGTTCAGGCCTGCGCCAGTCTTGCGATGTTTTTTCAGCTTCTCAAAAGAACGCTGAACGACCTGCCAAGCTTCCAGATCCCGCTCTTTAGCCTCACGCTCTATGTCTGGGTGCTCAAGTGCGTAACGTTTGAATATGTCCGGGCTCACCAGGAACGCAGTGCCATCCACGGTATGCACACGTGCCTTTGCGTCATTGATGATGATCCTGTGGGAGATCACGCCCCCCTTCAGCCAGGTGAGGAAATTCAAGCCGTGGCTTGAGCTACCTTCCGGCGAGACTTTTGCCGGCTCTTCGACTAGGGCTGTGTGGTTTTCTGCCTTATTACCCACGAGCTGCCGAGGTTGGCTAAGACGGGTAGCTGCCTGAGGAGGGGGCAAAAACGGAATCTGATCATCATCGCCTGCCGGCTCGGGTGTTGGTTGAGTCGGTGCTGTAGCTACCGGGTCGGGGAACAGATCGAGCAGCTCGTCCAGTGCATCAAAATCTTTTGCTGCAGCAGGCGCTTGCTTAGGTGCCGGGGGCGCCGCTGATACTGCAGGCGTATTTTTGCTGTTCACGGGTTGAGATCCTTCGCCTACAGCAGGAGCTGGCTCGTTTTCATCTGCCGTTGGTGCAGATTCCACTGTCAGAGTGCCGGTATACGTCTCAGGCCTATCAGTGGTGTTCGGCCAAATCAGCGCCGGCGCTATTTTCAGCACCGTGAACGTGTTCTTCCAGCCGCTACCATTGTCGATGCTGGCCTTCCAAATGGCTTTTCCCTCTCCATTGGGCTGAATGATCGCCTGATCCTGGAGCAGGTTAAACATCGGGGCGTTGGACGAGGGGATGTGTTCGATACCCTGAGACAGCAGAAGAGCTCTGAGCTGATCTACGGCTGGCTTGCTGACAAGCCACAAGCCTTCCTGAGTCAGCCATCCGTCCGAGGGACCGTCGGGCTGGTTCAACTTGAATTTATCCGCCACGAGCATCCTTAAGCCTTCGGCCAGCTGCCGCTGGATAGACTGTTTGGGCGCTGACATAGCCCTGCCAGGATTGCCACCGAGTTCCTGTGCCACCGAAGCCTGGTCAGCTTGGGAGACAATTTCTCCAAGGATATCGGCGTGCTCATACTGACCTGCGAACGCGAACACGAGTTGAGACCAGAGCTCGGGAAACCCGCTGAGCCAGTCCAGTGCTTTTGCCGGAATCACATTGGAGTAGATCAGCGACGAAGCGGCTCCATGCAACCGATAGTCTCGACCTCTCACGTACTTGAATCGGTATGGCTGATCCAGAGGCCCGTGCCATGGATGCCAGATAGTGCCATCTGCGAGTTCAACCTTGACGTCTACCGCAATCTTGCCCAAGTCGTGGACGAGCGCACCATAGGCCGATGCTGCAGACCATGCTTCTGACTGAGCCGCCTGCGACTCGGGCGGCGCTCCGATGGGGAGCAGATACATTTGCCGTATCTTCAGTGCGTAGGCGACGATTTCGAGACCGTGATCCAGCATGCCACCATGATATGCATGGTGATGATTCTCAGAGGCAGGGAGATGCTGCACCAAGGCTGCGTAGCTCTTGAATGCCTGCATATAAAGCGTCTCGAACTGCTCACGGGGTAGAGAGGTCCGCTGCCAGATGTTTTCAATCAACTGACGCCGTCGAGAAGTCGACAGCAACGCGTCGGGAGATTCTGGTTTGAAAAAGCCTGCAGCAGCATTGGACGAGATCGGAGACGCTTTTCTTCGCGTGAAGAAACTAAGCATGTAGGCACCCATGATGAAGTCATTGGTGGGCCTTTTGCTTTATATGGCTCAGCGTGACAAGTCGAAACCCATATCCATCCTGGAAAGGTTATACACATAATACGCTGCATGATTGGCTTGGATCCAAACAGTGACAGAATCGGATGTTGCCACGCTCGCGTAAAAAAATGTAGCCTCCAAGTGACTGTTAAGTAACATTTTTTGCAAATTTCATTTTTATTGAGGACGCCTTTCGAACCCTTTCGGCATCCATTTCCGGCGGACTCGCCGGCCCTTTCGGGTAAGGCACTTACCCTTATTCCCCCATTCCATTCAAACCCTTCGCTTTGCCATTTGCTTCAGTCCATTTCGCCCTTTCGGTGCGGACTACCGGGGGCAGACGAATACGGACAGCCGTTGGTCGGGTCGAAGTCAAAGGCGTGGGGCAGTCAAAGCTCAACGGGCTGGATGAGCTCCGGTCCTTGATTCCGCACGTTCCCCACTGCGCGATCAACCGGGAACCATTCAAAATCGTCAACAATCCTGCAGTGCTCTTTTGCCAACGCTTCGGCTTTCTGCGGTGTAGTTTCGGAATCAAGCCATGCCCGCGCATCTTCTGCCGTCAGTACCACCGGGCGGCGATCATGAATGTCGACCATTCCCGAGTCGCTTGCCGACGTGATGATGACAAACCCGTCGCCATCATGGGGCTCAAGCCCTCTGTGGACCTGAGCCAATGCCGCGAAGAACATAGGCTTTTTACTCTTGAGACGGATGAAGTAGGGCTGCTTTTTCTTGGGGTCATCCGGGTCCTTCACCCATTCAAACCAACCGTTCGCTGGGGCAACTGCCCGTCCGGTAGGCCAGAGCTCTTTGAAGAACTTTCCCGTCATTACGGTTTCGACTCGAGCGTTGATTGGGGCTGGTCGTTTGCCTTTCGTCCAGAAGGGCTCCCACCCCCACCGAACCTTGTCGACACTCAGACCCTCCTCGGTGGGACGGATGATCTCAACCCGAGTGCTAGGAGCCACGTTGTAGCGCTCTATGGGCAGGAGGTCGTACCCATTGATCACGATCTGCTCTGGGGCAAGCTCCTTGAGGTAGTGGTCCATGGATTCGTAGATCGAGTAGCGTCCGCACATGATGTCACCCCTAATGTCACTCGTCGAAAACGCCTTTCAGTACGATTGACCGCGCGCTGGCCAAAGAGTTAACTGTATATATATACAGCTAACTTTGTAGAAAGGACTTCATCATGAGCGTAGTCATTCTTGGTCCGTTGTCTGAAGGGGGTATCAAGCTACCGCTCTACTCATTTCAGGTGCCAGCTGGGTTTGCTTCTCCCGCTGTCGATTACATCGAGAAGCACGTGTCCCTGGACGAGCTGGCCGAGGTACGGGCACCGCATGTGTACCTAGCGAAAATTCTCGGAGACAGCATGATTGGGGCAGGTATTTTTGATAAGGATCTGATCGTCGTAGACCGCAGCCGCACTGCCGAGCATGGTGAGATTGTCGTTGCAGCCCTCAATAATTCGGACCCTATTTGCAAGCGGCTCTTCATGATGGATGGGGTTGTCAAACTTCAATCCGAAAATGGTGCCTACCCGTCCAAGCACATCCTTGAGGGTGACAACCTCGTCATCTGGGGCGTAGTGAACTACAGCATGCGCCGTCATGGAAAAGCGTGAGCCTATTTTCGCGCTTATCGATTGCAATGCTTCCGGAACCTTACTAACTGTTACTAGCAATTAATATCATACGAAACAGTCATTTAGATTTTGTAACCGTTTGTCGGATGCATTTCAGCTGAACTATTGGATTTGGATTCAGCGCAGTGGCTGGATTGCAGTGGCATCTGACGCCTTCGAGACCGTTGGAGAGCGATAAATGGACGCTCTTGAGGTTTTGGCATGGTATTCAGTAGCTATTAGGAAAAAACTACAGGAAGAGATAGTGTCGCCGGTCGTGACACGCCCCATTCGACCCAATGCAGCCGTTTAGCGTGGGCGCGGGGATCTGCCAAAAAACGTCTAAGCGCTTAGACGCACGAATCGAATCCCACTGTATGGCATTTCCCTAGCGCAGCATGGCCTTTTGACTCTATGATACAGCTCAAACCTCGGATGGTAACTGTACGCACATGAAGTCAGATGACGAAGAGTACAAGCTTTACGAAAAAATTTACCTCGCAGAATCCGAGCGAAAAGAAAAACTGATGTCTCGTCTCAATCTACCGTTGGCAATGATTGTGGCACTGCTTAGTTTTCTTTCTTACCTGTTGTCGAAAGCACCAAGCGTAGAGACTTCCGAAGGGGTTGTCTTTTGGACTGCTTATCTTATGGCTGGAGTTTATCTCTTAGTGGGGATGGCCCACTTTTCAAAAGCCTGGCGAGTCCGCAAGGACGATTTGGTTATCCCGACTGCTGAAAAGCTTGAAAGTCACCGGAAGTCGTTGCTCGAGTATTATGGCGGAAATGTCGAGCTAGCCAACGGGCAGTTTATGCAGACCATGATGGACTATTATATTATGGGTGCAACGAGAAATGCGACGAATAATGACAGCCGTAGTGCCCAGTTAGACCAGTTTTCAAAATATGTAATTTACGCTGTTGTCGCCTCAGTTATCGCATTTGTTCCAGCATATTCAGCAAATCACAACAAGGAGATATATGATGTCCGACCAAAAGCCTCCACCTCCGCCACCTCCACCGATGCGCAATGTTCGAGGTGATGTCCCTTTGCCAAATCGCGAGCTACCGCCAGCCCCACAGCCCAAGAAAGGTTAAGTCGATAGAGAAGTCAACCCTGAGCTGCTAAAAGCACCCCCAGGGTTGACTCTTCTCTGAAATGGAGCGGGATTTCGCAATTCTCAAACGCAGTAAAAACATGGAGTTATTCAATGAAAACGCGCGTATTCATTTCTTTCGATTACGACAACGATGTAGTCTTGAAAACTTTTCTCGTCGGCCAAGCGAAGCTTGATGACAGCCCTTTTGATCTAGCGGACTGGTCGATCAAAGAACACATTGATGACAACTGGAAGGCAAAGGCTCGAGCGAGAATTAAAGCAGTTGATGTCGTTTGCGTATTATGTGGTGTGAAAACCGATACGGCCGTCGGAGTAAGTGCTGAAGTAAAAATTGCTCAGGAAGAGGGGGTTCCGTATTTTTTCCTAAAAGGCTACTCCGAAGCTGTATGTGTAAAACCCAAGGCGGCATTACTAAGCGACAAAATTTATAACTGGACTTGGGATAACCTGAAGGTTTTGATCGGCGGGGGACGATAATGAAAAAGGCTTTGGTAATTGGCATAGATAATTATCCTACTGCCCCGCTGATGGGTTGTGTCAATGACGCAGTTGCTATTGCTGAACTTCTGGAGAATGATGGAAATGGCGATCCTAACTTTTCTGTTATTAAATTGGTTAGCAATGAGCAGGATGTAACGAGTGAATCGCTGATTAACGCGATCTCTGAGCTATTCAGCGGAGAAGCTGATACAGCGCTTCTATATTTCGCTGGGCATGGAATCATCGTTCCTGAGACAAATGCGGGATATATTGTAAGTTGTGATGGGCGTCGAGGCGCCTGGGGTACTTCACTTTCTGAAATTCTTGGACTGGCAAATAAAGCTCATCCGAAGATAAAGTCTTGCGTGATCATCCTTGATTGTTGCCATTCGGGTTACGCTGGAGAAGTGGCAGGAGTTGATGGTAATGCCTCAGCTATCGGTACTGGGGTCACTATATTGACTGCGAGCCATCGCGAAGGTGGCGCAATGGAGGAAGATGGTCGGGGGATTTTCACGGATATTTTGCTTGATGGTCTTAGGGGCGGCTGTTCGGATATTCTAGGCAACATCACGCCAGCCGCAATTTATTCCCATGTGGATCAAACCCTTGGGCCATGGGAGCAGCGGCCAATGTATAAAGCAAATGTTCAACACTTTGTAACATTGCGAAAAGTTGAGCCGAAAGTCCCAAAAGATGTTTTGCGAAGGCTGGTTACATACTTTCCAAACAAGACTGATATATTTGCACTTGATCCGTCTTTTGAGCCCGACAGAATAAACGTGCCAGAGGAGTTTAGGCATTTACCGGTTAATGATGAACATGTAAATATCTTTAAAGAGCTCCAAAAATGTAATCGTTACGGACTAGTAGTGCCTGTAGATGCTGACCATATGTTTTACGCTGCCATCAACTCGACGGGATGCAAGTTGACAGGCCTTGGGGCGCATTATAGAAAACTAGCAGAGATGAAAAGAATATAATTTTAGTTTGTCTCCTGCTGGATATGGGAGGCAGTAAAACATACGACACTCAGGAAGGAGACCTTGCAGTAGTCTCCCTCCTGCCTTCAAAAAACCTCTCATTGGTAAGAGAGTCAATTGTTGTGCTTTAAAGCTAGCTGTCTAGTTTGGTTTGCTTTATGATGAAATTTAAATAGCGCATCACTTGCTCTTTATCGCTATCTTTTTCTTTTTCTGAAAGTTCTAGGTATGGCGTTTCCATTTGCCGCTCCCATCTATAGACTAGTTCGCGAGGAATCGTCAGGGAACCGTCATCATTCTTTGAGCACTGAGAGTGAAGATATTTCTGCCAATGTGCCCAGCGATCATGTTCGATTGCGGCTAGTGGCTCTAGTAGTTCCAATAAATTTTGCGCTAACATTTGTCTGCTCCTTTGTCCGGTAAATTTTAGTAATTTCTGAGATGCAAAACTGTCGCGACTTATAAAGTAAGTTGGGGGCTCTAGATTCAACTCAGTTCAAAATACCGTGTTTTTCATCACGATTCTAGTTTATTACGTACGTTATCAATCCAATCCTGTACAGCCGAAACGAACTAGAAGCGCAGGCTTACACCCGTCTTTGCCATCTAAATGCCCTTTTTTTGACACGCGGAATGACTGATAGTTGCCGGTTGCAGATGACGCGTTGTCAATTTCAGGTCGACCTCTACCGATGAAGGACACGAATGATACTGGTTACATTCGGTGCAGAAGCTTGCTCAGCCCGAATGCCATTGACTGATTAGAACAGTGACTGACCTTAGCCCGATTTGCGAAGCAGTCGCTACGTATAACTCACGAAATTTCAGCTATCTTTGGGATGCAAAATGGTAAGATTTGATACAGATTGGTTAGCTCGTAGCTCACGATTTTCTGCAGCTAGCATCTCGTTTAAAGAAGCTAGATCAGCGATTTTGACCAATAATTTCTGCCTCTCATCACGCAACAGAGTATTTTTTTCGCGCTCAGCGATCAGATCCTGATGCTTAACTTCACGCTGAACTCGGCTGCTACGTCCTTGAGCATCACGAATGGCTTCAGCGATACCAGGATAGTGATTGTGAATCAGAGCGGTGGAAACACCGGCTTCTCGTGCCACAGCTGCGATCGTTATTCGTGTTTCCCCTGAACGTGAGCGACCGCGTTGAATGCGCAGAAGAGCGAGTTCTAAATCTTTTTTACGGCTGTCAGCAGGCTTGCGTGTAGTAGTCATGACCTTTCACTCCTGAATATAGCCGAGCTCTAGTAACACTGTCTTGCAACGCTCTAGATCGCGGAGAACCCGGCGGCGTCCGCCTTCACCAATGTCATCGTACTGTAGAAGGTCTATCAACTGGTCCGCAGCAGAGCTATATACACTTGCGTGCTGTGCGCCTACAACACTACTTGTGCAGCCACCGCAGCGGGTACGTTCAGTCGAGTTGCCAACACAACGGTCATCATCAGCGGTACACCAGGCGTGCCCGTTGCTTCGAATAGCAGTACTTTCGGCTATCGCTTTAACCATCGAAGAATGATCCTTGAATAAAGTTAAATTATTAGGATCTCGTTTCCAGCGACCTAACGATTTTCCGTATCCGCCACTCAGCGAGTCTGACTCTAGCCACTGGCTGACTGTATCGGTTTTGATATCCCCGAGCTCAGACTCAATCTCATCAAACAAATCCAAGTCGAAATGCTGACCCCAGTCTTGATCCATGGCATAACCTAGTGTCATATTCATAGACCAATGGGTGAAATGCTGACGAAGATATCTGAGATCACCAAACCTACTGTGCGCTGCATAATTTGCAAACTTTCGTCGAAATTGGTGCGTCGCGAGATCCCACGACAGTCCAGCGCGCCTGGAGAACCTTTTTAGGTTCTCATTCCATGTTGAACCGGTCAGCGTTCGGATAACGCGAATGTTATCACTCATGGTCGCTAAAAATAGTGAATCTCGGTGTAACATGGCTTCCGCAGTTAGCGGATCGGCGGGGTTTTGAATTGTTCGCAGGTTTATTTCCGCTTCAATGCGCTGCTGGTATGGTACAGCCCACCGCTCCAGCAGTTCATGCGTTGTTATCGCAATTTCCGGAACCATCCAATCGTGGATACCACTTTTCGTTTTCTGTGTTTCGGTCCTGAGCCAATGATAAACCGTGCCGTCATCGCCTTCTGTAGAATGCCGGCTACCAGTTTTAAGATTTGCTAGCTCATGGTTTCTACAGCCAGAAACGCTTGCCAGCACGATGTAACATGATGTCCTGAGGTCAAGCAGGGCCAAGTTGAACGCCACCAATCCTCCAATCCAGCCGCGTTCAGTCAGCCGACGATTCTGGGCAGATTGGGTCATCCTGAACACTTGATGCTGCAGGGAGAGCGCGACACTATCCAACTCATCTCGAAGATCTAAGAGCCAGCTGCCTTTTGTAATGTTTTGGTGCGCGGCACTGAATAATGCGCAGAAAACATCATCAGGTATAATTGGTGTCTTGCCCGAGGTGCTATTAGCCAAAGCGCTGGATGCCCGAGCGATTGATGCAGCGGCTCCATTTGGCCAGGGATGCCGAGGCATTGGGTCAGCAGTGTACTGACTCAGTTCATATATTGCTTCAACTGCAGCAAAGCGTCGCGTTAATGAGCTCGCAGACAGCGGTTTACCTTTGTAGCGATTGGTTTGGATTATTGAGTAACAGGTTTGGATGTAGGAAGTACATGCCAACGTAACCACAGAAGCCATGCTGGTAATTTGAATGGATTTCAAATAATGGACGAATGGTAGAAAGTTCTCAAAAAGGTTTCGCACGGTACTTGCACTTGGCCGCTTTTGTCCAGGCAAACCTCTTCTCATATACCTAAACAGAATTAACTTAATAACAGGTTGGAACTCAATAGGAAGTCTGTTGAAATCGACTTCCCTAGCGTGGTAGGGAACGTTCGATGGAAATCCGTTTAATCTCCACGTTGAGTCACCCAATCGGCTAGTGACTACCCATAAACCTTCGACCTTGATAGCGCTTATGATAGTTAGATCACGCTCATTGGCAGGGATTTGCTCGATATTGACAGGGAAAGATTGCTCCCAGTGGTCATCTAGATTTGGGTCATCAATACTTGCGTTCAAAGAAATGCCTCTAATGAGTTCAATGCATCGCAGGTCCAAAACGGGTGCGGAGTATTTCTGGCGCGAGTTCGCGCTATCTCGACCTCTTCAGGTTTAAATATTTTCCTGCGCAAACCTTCTTCGATGATGTAGTTGTCGATAAGGCGAGGGATATGGCTTAGTTCTTTCTCCCAACGTATCTTGCCTATGCTCGATCGTTCAGAATAAATTCGATAGTAAAAGCTGAACAGCTTGTAAAGATCGTCAGCTGTCACCGCGTAATGCTTGCAGCGCACGCAGTTGAGGAAGGAAAAACATACCCCTCCGCTAGATTTTGGTGCGAACTGGCCTTCTTCAGGATCTCTGCATTTTCCAACGGGGGTGGGGTGAAACGTTGCACCAATAGTTTTGGTCATGAGTTCCCGAACTAAAAACTCGCCCATAAACTTCCAGTTTCGCTTGGATTCGGTGGTTGGCCTTAGATAGTCTTGCTCTGTCACAGCGGGTGTATTGCCTAGTGCAATTGCGGTAAGCTGAATATTTCCGCCAAGCAATTCATAAATACGGTTTGCAAATGTTTTGCGCAGTCTAGAAACATTCAGCTGCAATGGCTTTCCATCTGTGTCCTTAAGGTCATACTCCTTAACTAGTTTCTGAATCGCGAATTTCAGCATGGCATCGTTTAGCTCGACTACCTTTCCCCGTGCGGACGCAGCCTGTCCACGATAAATCCAGGCGCGATTGGCGATGTCCTCCGGTGCGTCGCTGAGCAGGCCACTGGTCAGGTGCAGAACTCTGCGTATGAGTTGTTCGATGTTTGTTCTAACGGTCGGAATGGACTCAAGCGCTCGATCTTGTGGAGGTGGGGAACGAAGTGTAGATTTGTATGACGTGTGGCCTCTGCGCTTCCAGAGCACTAGAAAAGTAAGATTGTCTTTAGGATGTGCCCGCAGGCAGTTTCTATCCATTTCCAGCAGTGGAGTTGTGTTACGGCCGGTGTGCAGAGCAATCGTTAACAACGCATACGAGAGTAAAGAGCTCGTGATAACTACATCATCCTTCCAAATAGGCGCGGTTGCTAATTTCAACGCAGCCGCTACTTCTTGACGTTGACGCTTGGGAATAGGCGACGGCCCATCTGTTTTTGGAGTGTTTGGAAAAGGGTTTTTTGGGAACGTGGCATGGTCTCCAGAATCAACATATGCAATCAGACCACGAGCACATAAAGCCATTAAAATTGACTTGGCAGCTGTGAAGTTGGATCGCTGGGACTGTCTGCTTATTGCCAGATCGTTCAGATAACCAAGAAATCCATCAATTAGACTTCGATCAACATCTGCCAGACGCAACTCACGCTCGTAAGCCTTAGCACGCAGCATGACGTAGTCTAGAAAGTGTCTTAAACCACCTTTGCAGAGGCTTGCAACGGTGGATGGCTCAATGTCGCGATCTTGCCTTGCAACAAATCGTTCAATCTGTCGTTGACACGCGTACGCAATTTCATCAATGTCAGCTCGATACCATCTTTCAAAATCAATCCACCTCATGCGCGTGGCATTTTTACCAATATCAACTCGAGTCACTTCTGGCGGAAACCGATCGGTTAATTTGAGCGTTTGATTCTCAGTGCTAAAGTTATGGTTGACGGCCGGAATGGAAAGATCCGTCGTTATGAAGGTCTTCTTCTTACCTGTCATGCAACCTCACTAAGATTTGCTAACTCGTCGTCATACGCAAGAACTGCTTCATCGGCTAAGGCGTTGACTAGATGCAAGTAAACCATTGTAGTTTGAATCGAGCTGTGACCGAGCTGTCTTTGCAAGAAAACCAGAGGCTCGATTTCGCTGTTTTTCTGTAGCGATAAAAGCGTTTGCGTAGCATAGGTATGGCGTAGCATATGCGTGCTTACGACTATGCTGACTTTCTTGCCGATATTGCGTATTGTTCGGCATATGCTTTTACCGAAATCTGCATAAGGCTCGCCTCTGTGATTCAGAAAAAGCTCCTTAGCATTGGAATTCGCCAGTGTGGATCGTTCTCCACGCATCTTCGTCAGGTACGCATGGAGTTCTAGCATGAATCGTCTGCTGATGAAGATGTCCCGCATCTTGCTTCTCTTGGTACGCATGCCTGTTCCATCACGAGGGTCGAGGCGGATTTGAATGTTGCGTGAAGTGTTTTTCCCTTTTTCTGGGTTAAACACGTATGCAGTGGGAAACGACGCGATCTCGTCTTGGCGCATCCCTGTATGTAGAGCGAACCGAATCATCATGCGATGGTGGGGGTTCTGGGCGTGTGTCAGAAGTTCTTTAACTTCACTCATTCTGAGGAAGCGTGGCAGACTCTTGGTTAGCACCGGCAGCACGTCTTTAACGAGCACTGTTTTCGACGCTATTGGATGACGACTAGAGTTGAAAGAACGGGATTTTACCTCTCGCGAAACTTCATTGTAAGGTAACTTCTCAGTCCATTTGTTTTTTAATGAGAAGTCGTAAAACTCACAAACATATCTCACGCGTTGCCGTATCGTTGAGGTGGCAAGGCTGCATGTATCCCGGCAGTAATCCCTATAACCGGTGACAAGATCCTTTTTCTCGCCACGATCAACGTCCTTCCAGTGGAGACTATGCGCCTGGAGAAAGCTGAAGTAATCGTAAAGAGCCCGGCCTGTACTTTCCCATGACCTCCTTGAGCCAATCTCTCCCCTGAGCAACGAAGCGCGAAGGAATTCATTGACGGGCGCACAGCTAGCCATGCTGTCCCAAAGCAGGATTGGAAATCCTGCGTACGAATGACCGGCAATCTTGAACGATGATGTTGCCCAGACCAGCTCCATAGCGACAATCCCGAATCTGAGGATGACTGAAAAAGTAGCCTATTGAGTCAGAATGTTTTCTCTCCTAACTGATTGCAAGCCCCCGATCAACTGCTTCTATGCCAGCTGCGAGCGTGTTTTTCGTCCAGATCTGGAGAAGACGCCCATCGTGGTACTCAGCAATAACGACGGTTGTGTCATCGCTCGAAGTTACGATGCCAAGCCGTTTGTGAAAATGGGGGCCCCCTATTTTCAGATCAAAGAGGTGTTGCGCCGCCACGGCATAAAGGTGTTCAGCAGCAACTACGCGCTCTATGGCGACATGAGCGAGCGTGTCATGTCGATCATCGAGTCGATGGTGCCAGCCTCCGAGGTCTACAGCATCGATGAGGCGTTTGCAGACCTCACCGGGGTCCCTGGCGATCTCACAGCGTTCGGTCGACGCATCCGGGCGAACATTCTTAAATGCACTGGCATTCCTGTGGGTGTGGGTATCCAACGTGCTCAACAGGTAGGGCATGTAGGGCGTGGCCGCGCCCTGACACGCATAGCCCGAAGCGCTGGCAAAATTACTGAATGTCGCACCCCCGGGGTGGCCTATGACGTCAGCGTTTTTGAATTTGGCCAGGCTATCTTCGTTATTGTGATTGGTGGTCCCGTCGCCGCCATCCTGAGCGAATGAAGTTGATGAGCTCAACGAAGATACTTCTACCCAAGGGTTTTCACCGGTATTCGAATAGCTTGAGACCACCGCGTCTGGAACGAAGTGGCGAACCTTGGTCGACGTCTTCACCTTGCATCCAAACGGGGTGCAAAGCAGCCAGTAGCAGATACCGACCACTTTGTATTCCAGGCAGTCAGGCGACAGGGTTGAGGCGACCAGGGTGGCAGATGTCACCGTGCCCGCTGCTGCTGGCCAAGTTGAGATCGACAGGGCAAGGGCTGTCCATGCTGGGGGCTTTCGCAGGTTCATCGCGGTGCCTCCCCTCGGCCAGATGCATTTTGGTATTTAGCGGCGGCGCGCCATTGGGCAATGCGGTATTCCGCCGCTATAGCGTCGGGTTCGCCATAAACGACAAATGTACGGTCGACCACCACTGCTGGGACCTTGGTCACCCCGATACTCCAGGCGTCTACGAGGTTTTGTTGAGCTGAGGACAAGTCTCGTTGCAAGCGCTGAGCGTCGTTGCTCTTGAGGCGTTGCTGCATGATCGCAACGGCTTGTTGCTGATTCGCCGGCAGTCCTTCAGATAGCTTGGCCTCAAGCCGTTCTGATTCGTCCAGGAGGATCACCCGGACATGTGCAGGTGCCTGAACTGGGTGGTTCCGGTCAGTAATGATCCACGTCTCCGCGTTCGCGAGGGGGACCTGTGTGGCCGCGATCAAGATCAGGAAGGTCATGGGGTTCTTGCAATTGAAGCGATAGGGTCTGGAGGGTGGCATTAGGCAGTACCTGCAGGTGGTGTCAGGTACAGAAAACGCGATTCATGAACTGTCGTCAGTAGGAAACCGTTATCGGGACGGTTGGGGTTTGGTGGCGTCTGCCTGGATCATGCGCTCACCACCCAGCTGGAGGTGCCGTAGCATTTTCCGTGAACACCTGGCACGCGGGCCTGTAAGCTATTCAGGAGGCCCCTTGCTAACTCTCTCAGGATCGCTCGCGATTCGTCACCAATCCTGACAGAGAGCCCCATGACTGCATCCATCCGCCGAGCAACATCCCTTCGCCCTGGACAATTCAAACACTTAATCCGCGTAGCATCTGTGACTGGCCGTTTACCAGAGCGCGACGTGATGCTCTTGTGGCTCACACATACCACTGGGGTTCGCGTCACCGAATTGGCCTTGCTGGAGGTCGCTGATGTGCTGTATCCCAGCGGGGCTATCAAGCCCGAAGTGTACCTACGCGCAGAAATCACCAAGGGCTGTCGACCGCGCAATGTGTACCTGACTCATCCACGATGCCTTGCCGCCCTGGAAGGCTGGATCTCAGTCCGCTTGCGCCGCCGCTGGGGCCTTTCCGGCATTGAAGAATACCGAGGCCTGCGCCCAGGTTCAAAACTGGTCACTACACACAAGGGCCAAGCATTTGAATTGGCGTTCAAGCACCGCCAGCTGGACAGTGGGCCAGAGGTGTACCGGGCCTGTGATTCGCTCCAACAGACAATCAGCAGGCTTTATCGGCAGGCGGGCATAAAGCAAGGTTCATCGCACAGCGGACGGCGCTCGTTGGCGGCAAAGGTGCTGGCTGCGACTGGCGACGTGGAGACGGTACAGACCATCCTCGGTCATGCTTACCTTGATCACAGCAAACCCTATTTGACTGTGGATCAAGCAACAATCCGACATGCTTTTGCGATTGCGCTGGCATAGTGGCATCAGTAGTATTGATTGGATCCATTTTTCCGGGGTCGAACCTTCCTTTAGCCTGCAATATTGTGGGCTATAGGGGTAAGCGATTTTAATTTTAAGGAGAAGTCTTATGGCTATTAAACCAGGCCCAAAGCCAATTGCTAAATCAACCGGCGAAGTAGATAAGCGTCGTCGTGACAATAAAGATACACAAGGAAATAATCCCGATTTGAAGCCTAGCAAGTCCTCAAAGAAATAGGTTTTAGCTGACAGAAGCTACCATGACGGTAGCTTTTTTCATTGGATCATGGGGCTTTTTCGTGAGCGTCGGCAGTGCCGGATTGGCCCAGGTCTGCGTTGCATGGAGCTGGAGCAACAGGCCCGAGCCCAAGCGCAGTCTTAAGGGAAGGAGGAGCCCCAAATGGGAGAAGCAAGGCAACGTGGTACTCAAGCAGAGCGCTCGGCCCAATCCGCTGAAGCAAAGCGTAAAACCGCCGAGTCGCTTGGCCTAGTCCGGCGCGATTTGAATGACGTTCGTGAGGAATTGAGACTTCCCCAGGATGCTCCTTTTCTCGGGTATGTCGTCCACATTCCAGCGAGCGATGAATTTCTAGCGGACTTTAAGGATAGCCCGCTCGCTACATCCCGAAGCTGGACAAAGAGTCCGGGGCTTGCGCAGCGGTTCGAGCACTTTGCCGACGCCTATAAGCTCGCCCGCGAGGATCGAGAGATTGTTGTGGGGCTGTTCGAAACCGCTACTCAGTTTGTAGTCGCTGAAGTCTTATAGGAATTCCTAAATGCGATATGCGAACGTCAACGGAGTGAAGTCTGAGGCACAGCCCAAAATGCGAGGGGTATGCCGCGCCTGCGATGGGGAGGTTGTTGCCAAATGTGGAAAGCATGTCATTTGGCACTGGTCTCATCTGTCCTTGAGCACCTGTGATCGCTGGTGGGAGGCCGAAACAGAATGGCATCGACAGTGGAAGGATCGGTTCCCGGAGGACTGGCAGGAAGTCGTCCAATACGAAGCACTTACGGGCGAAAAACACATCGCCGACGTCCGCACGGAGCATGGAGTGGTTGTCGAGTTTCAACGTTCCACTATCGACCCAGCAGAAGTAAACGCTCGTGAGAGTTTCTACCAGCGAATGGTGTGGGTAATCGATGGGTCAAAAAGTGAGTTTGACTCCGTAAATTTTTCCAATATGCGAAGCCGACCTGATGCCGATGGATTTGCATTTTTTCGATGGTACGGCAGGAGCAAATTGTTTCACCGTTGGCACACAACAACGCCGGTATTCATCGATTTTGGTGACAAGTACGGTTTCTGGAGAGTGTGTAAATTCGATCCTAAAAGCAAAGAGGGAGTCGCGCTTCTGGTAGATCGCTCACTGTTCACCGCTGCGTTGATTCAAGGGACGTCAGATTTCAGCAGAAATGGCGGGCCGGCGTCCGATTTCTGATAGATAGGAAAGCGCTGCGGATCTGCCGCCCAGCTACATCACAAGCCCAGCCCATGTTGGGCTGAGCCCTTAGAGGACCCCGCATCGGAGTCCGCGCCATCGAAGGAATGATGACATGGCTACTGACACCCCAGACAGCAAGATTGCCCACGCGCTGGACTTGATTGACACCGCCAAACATCCAATGGATGTGCGTTATGCCACGGCGTATGCAAATGGCTATATAGATGCGCTGTATGAGGCCAAGATAGTTGCTGCGCCGGCAGTGCAGTGCTATCGCGATGATGCACAGACGCGCCGGGCTCGGCGACTGACTGAGTTTGGCATTGGCGACCAAGGCTGATCAGCTGTCACCCATAACGAGGAAAAAATCTCATGGACTCATCTTCCCAAGCAAATGCCCTGAGCGACGCTCGCATAGAGATTGCGCGCATTTCTGACTCATCAAACGAACAGATCCTTGCGCAGCAAACCGCGTATGCAGCTGGGTACATCCGATGCGCGCAAGATCAAATGCTGATTAGCGCTGATCAGTGGGTCATCCTACTCGCGGAGATCGAGGCTGAAAAACAGTCCTGGAGAGGCCGTCAGGCAGCATTACAGAAGTAGGTGAAACGCGCCGTGGCGCGACGTGCGAAAGTTGAGGAAAAGTCGTTTCACTACCAGCCCAGTCAAACGGGGCTATGGCGGTAACAGAACGAACTCTGCACGTTCGTTGACTGCAACAATTCATCATGGAGGATCAGATGTCTCTTCAAAATCTTGGTGACGCCCGAGTTGCTGTATTAGTTGATTGTGACAACGTATCTCCAGCCGTGCTTGAGCATGCGTTGCTGGTCGTAGCCCAGTTCGGGCGAATCGTATTGAGACGTGGATACGGAAATCACGGGACGTTAGCTAATAAATGGCAGGATGCTCTGGTGAGGCTGGCTTTCACCCCCTGTCTCCAGTATCAGTACGCCTCTGGCAAAAATACCTCTGATATAGCTTTGGCCTTGGACGCGCAAGAAGCTCTTTTTGATCAGCGAGCTGACTTGTTCTGCTTGGTGACAAGCGACTCCGACTTCGCTTATCTCTGCCGAAAGCTTCGCGAGCGCGGCGCAGCCGTATGCATCGTAGGCGAAAGTAAGACACCTGACGCGCTCAGAAATGCAAGTGATCAATTCTTTGAATGGCGTAGCGAAGGCTTGAACACCGATTCGTTTACCCCGATAGAGCAGCAAACGAAAACTGGGGCTACACAAACGGATCATCAAGTCCCGGTAGTAAAACGACGTCCGAGGTTTGTAGTAGAGGCTGTGTCGCTTCTGACTGGTAGCACTGCAGAAGGGAAGGTCACCCTGAGTGGCCTTGGAAGCTACCTGAAACGCACCGATCCGGGGTTTTCTCCTGCTGAGTATGGTCATTCAGGCCTATTGGAGATGGTTAAAACCTATGACCTGCTTGAGGCCCAAATGGAACTTGGTGGACATTGGACGTTGCGCTTGGCTACTGAAACGAAATCATAGGAAAAATATGACCACCTACGCACGCCAGTCACTATCTGTTGTTGCTTCAATCTTGCTATCAGCCTGCGGTGGGGATGGTGCTCACGACTTGAGTCCGCAGGACCAAATGACAAGAGAAGCGATGTGCGTGGCTGCATCAGAGCGCTTCGCGCTCTATGAGGATGCAAAAAAGCATTTCGTTCATGGCGTTGATGCAGCTTCGGAATACTTCAGATCGTCTGGCAAAGCCGCCCAGTTCCCTAAAATGATCAACGTAGCTCGATCATCACTTGTTTCAAAACCTAATGAGTTTATGGCTACAGTTATCTCAACCATGTGCAACGGCCAAGTGACAGTTGGGCAGGTTGAAGACTTTTAGGCACCAATGGATGCCAATCTCATCACCCCAAAAGTTGTAGGAAATCGCTGCCACACCATAAGCCCCGCCAATCGGAGCTGAGTCAGTGAAAGGCCGCCTATTTCGCGTCCGCGAAGCCTAGGAAAATCCAATGGCAAGCAGTAACCGTCCGGGCAACTCATCTAGCGTAGCTGGCTCTATTGTTTTACGAGATTGCGCAACGATGAAGCTCAGCCCTCAATGTCGATCAGGGACTGCCGGGCATCATCACCCCAGTCAGACCCGATCAAAGCACTTTCTCGTGCTATCAACAATTGAAACGCTTGAGATTCCTTTCAAGCGTTGCTGGATAACTTAAACTTGCCGACTACGCTGCGAAGTTCATTAGCGAGCAATGAAAGCTCGTCAGCCGTTACGGCGTTGTCCTCTACGCCTTTCATGACGATTAAGCTGCTGTTTCGAATGCCGATGACGTTGCGATTGATATCCTCTGAGACCGAATGTTGCTGCACCGCCGCACTTGCAATCTGAGTGTTCATGCCCACAATTCCGTCTACTGCTTCATTGATCTGGTTCAGGCTGCCAGACGCTTGGCTCGCTGCCTGAATGCATTCCCTAGCTCGGGTTTGCCCAGCTTTCATCTGTTGAACAGCGGCATCAGTAGCGCCTTGCAACTGTTGGATGATCCGTCGAATTTCTTCTGTGGAGTTTTGTGTGCGCGAGGCCAGAGTCCGCACTTCGTCAGCCACGACCGCGAAACCACGGCCTTGCTCGCCAGCTCGCGCCGCCTCGATGGCCGCGTTCAGGGCCAGCAGGTTAGTCTGATCCGCGATGGTACTGATGACCTCGATGACACCACCGATTTCTTTGCTGTGTGTCGCTAACGCTTCGACTTTGCTTGCACTGAGCTCCACTTCGTTGGCCAACGCCTCAATAGCGGCACTTGTTTCAATCATAACTTTCAAGCCGTCGTTAGACGCACTGCTTGCAGATTCAGCGGCACGTGCTGCGCCCTCGGTATTCTGGGCCACGTCGGCAACGCTCGCGGTCATTTCGTTGATGGCAGTAGCAACCTGCTCGGTTTCAGCCTGTTGTGAGTTCATTGAGGCTTTGGCTTGGCCTATGGAGATCTCTAGTCGCTTTGCCGCATCTGAGACTGAATGCGAGCTACGCTCCACCTGGCTCAGTGAGCCAGAGAAGGCCGTTACCATGCGGTTAAGTCCCTCGCCTACATCACCGATTTCATCGTGGCTGTTGATTCGGACGCGCGCGCTCAGATCGCCTTGAGCAATACGTGCCGTCACAGCTAGGAGCTCATCAACCCCAATCCGCAGAGCCTTGTAGATGCCGACGAACGCATAGAGCAGCAGTATCGCAATGGCGATAAATAGCTCAGTGCCGAAAGTACGCTCATTACTCAGTGTATTCAGACGCTCATCAATTCGAATTCGCAGCGATTCCTGCATCTGATCCTGAGCTTTGTAAAACTGAGCAACGACGGCGTTTCCACGCTCGCCCAAGGTGTTGGCATTCACGTTTGAGCGCTTGCTCGGATCAAGGTAGTCCACCAGGTCTTTACGCAGATTTTCCAGGTCGGTAATGGCTGTTGTTACAGACGGCTGAACTACACCATATAATTTCGGCTCTTCTCGGCGAAGCAGGGAAAGGCTCTGCTGCAACTCTTGACGCATTAGCAGCTCCTGTTTCAACAAAGTCTGGGCAAAAATACGAGTGGTGTCGTCCAGAGGACGGTCAGCGCTAAAACCGCTGGCCAGACCGCGAATCTGTCCGACCAGATTTATTTGCCGAGGCAGACGTATAGAGCTTAGATCGATGAGGTACAACGAACCTGCTTCTTCGTCCAAAATCATGCCGGAAGTGGCCGTAATGTAGTAAACGAAATTCATTAGGTCGGTTAACTGGTCGTTCCACGCGGAAAAGATCACCAAAGGTGCTTCGCCTGCTTTGGCGCGTTCAACCAGCTGCACACTAGCGGTACGCAACGTCTGAACTCGGTCTGTCGTTGCCAGTTGGGTGCTAAATTTTGCGTCCTGCGCAGCAAGAGTCGCATAGGCATCGTTAAGCTTTTCAGCATTGCGTGCTGCATTGGCTACTGCGTTGGTGTCACCGCTGAGCATGCCGTGTGTCAGCGCCCTCTGAATCATGGTTAGACGCAGGATAGGGGTGACGTCCAACAAGTATTGTTGACCCACCTGTTCATGCTTGATGCCCGTGATGCTCGTGTTCAGTGAAAGCATCACCCGGGTGCCTAGCAGGAGCAGAGGAATCAGGACAATAAATCCCAAAATTGCGAATTTCATGGGGAATCGAACACGGTTGGTAACGAACAGGGCAGGCGCTAATAAATTCATCGGGTTCTCGATCACTCAAGGTCTGTGAGTGCTTTCTTAGGCGTTAAAAAGTGCCCATCTCTCATTTATGGTTATGAGGTAATGAAAGCATTCCAAGAGATCTTCCTCAAAAGCCGCTTACTCTCCTTTGTTACAGGATCGAATTGCCGCGCTTCTCTTGGTACGAAAACTATCGGCTGAACCGGGCGAAGCTGTAGGGAGGAATGCATGGATAACCAGCATAAAGGCTAAGTAGACCGGTAATGGCACCAGTTGGAGGTGCGTCCGGGCATCCCGTCTTGCGCAACTAAACCGGTCGCCACCTATGCGGTAGTAGCTCCGCAATCTCACTTGCCCGCTGCGTCGGCAGGCGCGTGAGGACGTCCTTCAAATAAGCATACGGATCATGGCCGTTGAGTCGCGCCGATTGGATCAAACTCATGATCGCCGCTGCACGTTTACCGCTGCGTAACGATCCCGCGAACAGCCAGTTCGAACGCCCAAGAGCCCACGGCCGGATTTGATTCTCGCACCAGTTATTATCGATGGGCACGGCACCGTCATCGAGATAGCGCGTCAGCGCTATCCAGCGTTTGAGACTGTAATCCAGCGCCTTGGCGATGGCCGAACCCTCAGGCACAAGCTGTCTTTGGGCGATCATCCAGGTATGAAGTGCGTCGGCGATTGGCGCTGCTTTTTCCTGCCGTATTCGCTGCCGATCACCCGGCTCCAGCTCTCGGACTTCTCGTTCAGCTTCGTACAAGGCCGCGATGTAGTTCAGCGCTTTTTCGGCGACCTGGCTCTTGTTGGTCACGTGCAAGTCGAAGAACTTCCGGCGGGCATGGGCCATGCAGCCGATCTCCGTAACGCCCAGTTCAAAGCCTGCCTTGTAGCCGGCAAAGTCATCGCAGACCAGCTTGCCGTTCCAACTGCCCAAGAAGGCTCGGGAATGTTCGCCAGCGCGGCTCGGGCTGAAGTCGTAAACGACCGCCGCCAGGTTGGAGAACTGACTGGTGGCATAGGCCCAGACGTAAGCGCGATGAGTTTTTTTCGCACCAGGCGTCAGCATTTGTACCGGCGTCTCGTCGGCGTGAACGACGTCGTGCGTCAGCACGGCTTCGCGCAGCGCATCAACCAGCGGCTGTAATTGCACGCCGCAGTTGCCCACCCACTGCGCCAAGGTCGAACGGGCGATGGGCAGCCCGGCGCGGCCGAAGATTTTCTCTTGGCGATACAGCGGCAGATGGTCGGCAAACTTGGCCACCATGATGTGGGCCAGCAGGCCTGCGGTCGGGACGCCTTTGTCGATGACGTGCGCCGGTACCGGCGCCTGGATCAGTGTTTCGCACTGTTCGCAGGCCCACTTTCCACGGATGTGGCGTTCGACTGTGAACACGCCGGGCGTGTAGTCGAGCTTTTCGCTGGCGTCTTCGCCGATGCGCTTGAGTGCGCAGCCGCACTGGCAGTGGCTGTTGTCCGGTTCGTGATGGATCAGTGTGCGAGGAAACTGCGGTGGCAGCGGTGCGCGCTTGGGTTGCTGGCGCACTTTGGCTTCGACAGGTGCCGGTTGCAGCGCCTCAAACTCGGCTTCGATAGCGGCGATATCCGTATCGATCAAGTCGTCGAGCAGGCTGGCTTGATCCGGGCTCAACTGCTCGCTGCGCTTGGCAAACTTGAAGCGTTTGAGCAGCGCGATCTCGTGGGCCAGCTTCTCGTTGACCGATTTGTGATGAGTGATTTGCTTGTCCATCGTCTCGACGCGCTGGATCAACTGCGCCGCCAAGGCACGCAGTTCTTCAGGGTTTAATTGATCGAGATTCGGATGCGAAGTCATGCCGCCGATTTTGCCAGAGAGGGCTAGTGGCGGCGATAGACTGATGGGCCAATTGCGCTGGCAAGCAGGCCATGGCAGGCGAATTAGAGCACCGTGATGGCTGCTCCGGAACCGACGCGTTGCCAAGGCAAGCCGAGCACCAAGGCTTGAAGTTGCTATGCATCCAACTCGACTTCAGAGCCGTGCCGCACGCCCGGCCAAAAAAAACGTCCTTGATTCAAGCGCCGGGCAGCAAGCCAAATCCCCAAGCCATCATGCACCAGCACTTTCATGCGATTGGCACGACGGTTGGCAAACAGATAAGCACAGTGCGGCTTCGCCGCACCGAACACCGCCACGACCCGCGCCAGCGCAGTTTCAGTGCCTGCGCGCATGTCCATGGGCTCGGTGGCAAGCCAGATGGAGTCGATGCGGATCATCGCAGCAGGTCTCGCAGGAAAGCAGAACACGCCGCTGCATTTTCTGCCGGCCAACTCACCGCGACTACGCCTTTTGAATGCGGCACTTCGATTCGGATCGTGGCAGGAAGGGCCTGATGCATCGGCACCGGCGGCGATGTCTTGACCGGGATGAAGGCGGTTTGAAGTGTCAGGTTTTTCTGTGCATGCACCCGAATCCATTTATGGACGAGGTTTGCATTGAGGTTGTGGGTCAAGGCGACATTGGCAATTGAAGTGTCAGGTTGGGCGCACTCAGCAATGACCTGGGCCTTGAAGGACTTGGAATAGGAACGGCGTTCTTGTGGCATGGGCGTCCGCTTAAAAAGGCTAAAAATGGTGTCCACCTATATTTGGGTGGACACCATCGCCTCAAGCGACGGTGTCAGGAAGGTGTGTTGCCCGGACGGTTACGGCAAGCACAGGTGATTCACCGATCATCGCAGCGGAGCGCTTGGAAAATGCAATCCGAAGTGTCGACCCGCGCAATCCATGACGCCGGCAATCGGGGTGTGACTCAGGCCGAGGTTGTACGACTGGAGAGCACCTGCACGGGTGCTGATTACGATCACAAATTCGCGCTGCGCAGCAACCGACTTGCGCTCAGCGTAGACAAGTAGAAATACTGCATGCACCACAACCCCCGAGTTTACCGACGAGCTGTAGCACCTGAATCAAAAAAGGACCCCGCACTTGGGCTAAGTGTGGGGACCTCTTCTTTTCCGTCTTAATTAGCGTTTGGCCTTGTGGAGAGCTACCGCCTGTTGAAAGCCAATCTGCACAAGATTGATGGCCAGGGCGTTGTGACCACCTGCATCTGCCACACGCCTGTTGGCTGCTGCTGCTCCAAAGATCCAAGTGCCGTCTGGCATTTGGTAGGGGGCATAGAAATTAAAAGGTGCAGTCATGTCGTGTACTCCAAGATCAAATTACGCCTGCTCTGGAAGCAGGAAGCGAGTTGTGCGGCTAAGCCGTCACATAGGAGAAACGGCCCAACCGCGTTGGCTGAAAAGGCTCATATCGTAGGTTTTATCCATCGTTGACCCCTCAATATAGGTATCAAATCCTTTGGGAACAGCCAATGGCGAAATAGCTAGCGAGGCCAAATATGTGACGTGCGGTACATTTGCGCTCGGTGTTAACACTGCACCTTATAGGTGGAGGAAGCCGTCAGCTGCATTATCTATCCCTAGCCTTAAAAACTCGGGATACGCCAGTAGACATAATAGGCAATGTTGCCTATTATCTTGATTAGGCAATGTTGCCTATTACAAATTAAGCGAGGGATGCGTGGACAATCGCACACGCTATCGGCAGCTGCTGGATACCTACAGCATTACCCAGGCCAAAAGCGCTGAACTTATTGCAGCGGTTACAGCACGGCCCTGCTCGGTGCGAACCGTTCGCTCATGGCTCAACGATCCCGAAAAGCCAAGCTCAACACCGTGTCCTGATTATGCGGTTGCGAATCTGGAAAAGGCCATTGAGTACATGCAACGCGCCTTGACGCGACGTGCCGAAAGTTGAAGGAAAATCGACGATGAAAACAACACCTGTAGGTACGTTCGTCATTGGTGCGGAGTCGCGATCCAGCGGCAAAGGCAAAAGCCCTTTGAGTGATACCCAGGCGAAGGCCGAGGTCATGCTTTCCGAATACCGGCATGCTTTGAATGACGGGCTAGGCGCGGCAGAGGGTGACGCGTTCGAACTCGCGTGTCTGCACTACCTTGGCAACCACAAAAATGTGGGCGTTGCTTGGATGAGGGCGGCGACGACTACAACGGTGCAAAAGCGTGGGTCGCGGTTGACCCTGACGCGGAATATGAAATCGTGTAACCCCAAGCCTCGCTTCGTGCGGGGCTGGGTCAGTAGAAAAACACCACATTTGCATAGAAAAGACACAAGGAACGTCGTATGAAACTCGTAGTTGCACAGTTGTTGGCAGTTGTCGTCGCTATATGCCTGTTTGAAGCTGGCCAGAGCGATTCGGACCTGGCGTTCAGCAAGGCTGGGCTTGTTGCTCTCGCATTGTCATTGGCTTTAATGGTCGCAGGCCTGGCTGTTGAAGTCTTTGAATGGCGTCGTGAAGTGGCTCAGGCTTGATAGGCAGGATTGCCTATTTTGCAGCGGTTACTTCGCGGCATTGTGCGGTGTGGAGAGTTCGGTCGTGGATCGCCGCTGAAAACGTGAATCTGTAGGAGATGTAGCTAACGCGCCTTGGGCTACGCCTCGGCAATCACTACTCGAGTCGCGGAAAATGCCCAAGACCCGTCATCGAGTGGGGCAGCGGCAGCAGGAGCTCACGATGCGCATCAGGTAGAATCCGACGCAGGCCGTTTAAAGTTGGATGGTCTGCGGTAAGTGGCTAGAGCTTAGGCCTTTCTGCACTGCGTCTCATGCCTCTGGGCTAGAGGCGGGTCGTCATTAAAAGCGCGTTTTTCGCGCATGCCATAGGTAGGAATGAAACAAATGATCAAAGAGATATTCTTTCCTGGTAACGATCGACAGCCGTGTGTAGCCCGGTACGGTATCAGGATAGACCCCAGTCACGGCATTGCTCGGGCCGAAATTGTAGTTATTCAGACTAACCGTGAGGGCTATCCTGCGATGGGCACCAGCCTCTACAACACGGAAGATGGCCGTAATATCATTTTAAACAAAATTCTTGAAACCGATCTGCGAGGGGTGCGCGTTGAGTTTGTCAGTTTCTACGTGATTCTTGATCTGGAACATCGCCTAGAAGGGCTGAGGCTGCCGATCCGTATGGACTTCGAGGACTACATGAAGCGCGGCAATCCTTACGGCATTGAAAGCATTCCCGCAGAGAACATTGCAGGCAAGGTAATGCAGTGGATAGGAAAGGGAGACAAGGCATACGCCTACCACAGCATTCATGTTCAGGGCGGGTGCGCAAATTTCTACACGGATCTAGACGATGAACAGCGAGAGTCGGTAAGCGCTAATAAAGCCGCCGAGTTATTCCAGGCAATCGGTTACGAGTTTAACGCTGAGTCAGGCTTCTCAGGACGTGTCGACGGGTAGCAACGGAGCGTTAGAAAGCCTGCGCTCCCTGTTCTATCGTTCGATCCTGATGCAGCTGGCAGGGTACGCAATGGATCCCCTGGGTGTTGACTACCGTTTAAAATTAGGACGTAAGATGAAAAGTTTTTTTGCAGTGGCAGCCCTTGTTGTTATCGGTACAGCTCAAGCAGATACACCTCCAAGCATGCCCGAAACTGCGACAGAGATTACCCCCCGAGATAAGTGTTTTCAGATGATAAGGGGTCATGCGGATCTCGCAGCGGCTAAGCGTGAAGAGAGGATTCTTAGGCTGGTCGCAGGGTCGGGTGGCGAGGATAAAAACGGCGACTTTGTGTGCGCAGCCCAATTTGAACTGGTGACGGACAAAGGCGAGGGCAAACGCACCCCTTGGCTGTCGTACACTTTGTTTTCAACCGGCGACCAAAGTGAATCTCAAAGGAAGCTCCAAAACGCCGTTAACGGGCTCTGATATCTCACAAAAGACTGCCTAAAATGCGTGGGTGGCGAGCTTCCCCCGCATTTGGCCTAGGCCCCGTGAGTACAGAGCAGTCGTGAATTTCCTATGGTTCAGGGCCGTACATGCCACCCTTGGCAACCTCGGTGAGGAATTGGCGAAAAGGCTGGATTCATTCATTTTTCCCTCGTGCTGATCAGCCAGTCCATCGCAGAAAGAAGCACGTCACCGTCAGGTGCTCCCTGCAGCTTGATCGAGCGGCCAGATTGTTTGTCCTTGATGACTAGCGTAGGTGTGGCAGTGATGCCGTCCTGGCTTGCCTGGTGAGCCTGGCTAATGACTGCCTGTTGCACTGACGGGTTGCTCACAGCGCAGTTATCAATGAAGTGCTGTCGATCTTCAAGCCCCGGGATCTGGGGATTGCCAGCAGCTCCAGCACCGTTTGACCGGGTACGCTGATAAATGAGCTCGACTGCAAGCCAAAAGGCGTCATTGCCTCTCTCGATCCCCGCGCACTCGGCCCACCGAGCTTCATAGCTGGCTGCAGGCTCATGCATCGGCAGGGGCAGATGGCGCCACTGAAGATTCACATCTGGATGCTGATCAACCCAGGCTTTGAGGTGTGGGAAGTAATCCTTGCAGTAGGGGCATTCCAGATCTGCATATTCGACGATGGTGAAACGGGCGCCACGGCTCCCGTAAACCCATCCGCCACTATGTCTCTTCTGATCGGCTGCCGGCGCCACGGGGCCACCTGTGACGCCAAGCGTGTTCTGTCTCATTTCTGTCAGCAGAAAAGCCGAGATTGCCAAGGCTACCGCTCCGATGCAGTAGAGGACCTGGCGGGGCGCTCGCGTCGGTCGCTTCATGCGGAGGCCTCTTTGTCGAGGAGCTGTTTGGCCAGCAGCTCCTGATCCAGCAGCGTCAGAAGAGCTTTCTGGGCGCTTTCAGGCTGTGGGTGATGCTCAAGCCACTGGTCCAGCGCTTTGTGCAGTTGGGATTGGATCTCTCGACGATCAACCGCCACATGTTTCACGACTTGTAAGTGCTCGATCAGTACCGGCGCGCAGATCTTTAATGCCAGCAGGGAATCTTCCTGCGGGTCTTTAAGTATTTGAGTCAGGCTGTCGATCAGATTTTGAGTCAAGGCATCCATGGCTCTCATGCCAGGTTCTCCAATGCATGGGGTGTTGGGAATGTAATTTTCAGGGGTTCAATACCTCGTTTGCGGTCGAGATCTGCAGCTACTTCCAGAGCAGCTCCCAACTCGTCGACACCCATGGATTGCATCAGGTCGTAACGTTGCTTTTTCTCCTCCGGCTCGGTCATGGCCAACGCCAGGTACAGGCTCGGCGGAACGGCGCGAAACAGGACTTCCATTGATTTTGAAAGCACCACGCCTTCGGTGTATTTACCGCTCTCTTTGCGGGCTGACAGCATCAAGCTCTTCTGGGCAGGCGTGAGCTCGCGGAAACGAGAGATCTTTTCCACTTCGTCTGGCGGCATGTTCAGACAGATCCACCACTCGATCATGTTCAGCATCGGTGCAGCGGCTGGGGGCAAGTCGTCAATATTCTGCGTAGCCAGCCAGAACCAGGCCCCAAGCTTTCGCCACATTTTGGTGATCTTGATGATGTATGGAGAGAGCAGGGGGTTCTTGGTGATGATGTGGCCTTCGTCTGTCACGTTCACCAGCGGTCGGCCCTTATACTGATCACGTTCCGCAATGTTGTTAACGGTGTTGATCAGCGAGATGTAAGCGATCGAGAGCTGGGCGTTGTAACCCTCACGTGCGTAGGTGGCCAGGTCGACAATTGTCAGATCTGCTTCAGGCCAAGGCGTACCAGTACGGTTGAACATCGCTCCGTCGGCACCCATGCAGAACATGTCCATTGCTTCGGCCATTTCAAGCATGCGGTTACGTCTGCCCTCTGGGATAGAGGTGTCTTCCCCGGCCGCGCGCAATGCATTGCGGACATCTTCAGTCAGGACGGTGCGGTCAGCGTCTGAGCAAATTCTGGCCGCTGCAAGGATGCAGTGTCGGATTACGCTGCGGTCCGCCCGGGTCAGCCGAGCTTCCTCTTTTTCCTCACCGCCGGTGATCATCAAACGAGCAACGATTTCCATCTCGCCGAGAACATCCCGTTCATCATTGTCTTGATCGGACTTGGCATTCATGTGCTCGTCAGAGCTTTCTAGGTCATCAGCGTCCAAGGTCTTGACCTGGCTCGGGGTGTTTACCAGGCGAATAGCGTCGGCGAACGGAGCCAGGCTAACGCCCGAGTTCGGGGCCAGCTTGATCCTGTTGACTGTCAACCCAAGCTTTTTCGCGAAATCCCCGAGTAGGCCGAAACTGTTACCCGCCTCGACGATGAACAGGCGGGGAGCGTAAACCGCAATGAGCTGGTTGAGCAGGTTATTCAACGTGGCGGACTTACCTGCCCCTGTGGGGCCGAACAGAAACATGTGGGCATTCATCTGACGATCCAGCTTGTTGAATGGATCAAATGTCAGTGGAGCCCCACCACGGTTGAATAGCGTAATGCCAGGATGCCCAGTACCACTGGAACGACCCCACACCGGGCACAGGTTTGCAATATGCTGGGCGAGCATCATCTGCACGTACCAGTCCATGGCTCGCTTTTGATTGACGTCGAAGTTCCCGGGAAGCCAACGCAAGTAGCTGTTGAGCGGAGCCACCTCGTCGTCAGATGCTACGGGTGTAGGCCGCGCTGTCCTGCAATGGCTGGGTAGCGCGTACATCGATTGGACGGCGCAACTCCGAGCGCGCATCGAGCAACTGCCGGCCACTAGCGCTCCCCGCCGAACCGGTCGTGCCTTGGTTCCAGACGTCCATCATGGTGTTTTGACCATGCGGCAGCATTTGCTCTTTGTTTGTCGAGCATCCAGCCAGCAAGCCCGCGGTGAGAACGCAATACAACAGCGCGCTGCGCGCTGACCCCAAGTGATCAATCCAGGTTGGCATTGGCATGGTTCGCTCCTGAGGCGTACTTGACCTTGCGGCCTTTGAGTTCGTAGTCAATTTCCAGCTCTTGATCGATGTGCAGTGAGACTTGCGCACCAGGCAGTACATAAATGGCCGCGAACGCTTGTCCGTAGAGTTTGTTAACCCAGCTCGAAACATCCGTGACACCTTGGGTCAGGATCTTCCCCATCGCTTCGTTACCAGACAAACCGGTGCTACCAAGCGTCCCAGAAGCGTTCGAGACGTATGAGGAGGTGCTTCCCTCGGTCTTGATCAACGATGCTGCTCCAGCTCCTGCTGCGGTGATGAGGGCTTGTGAACCGATGTACTGCTGCGCATTGCTGCGTCGCTCGCCCGCAATACAGGGAATGCCATATGGATCACTGATCCAGCCAAGACCACCCTGGATGGGTTGTTGGTCTCCAGAGTTGTTCTGGTTGTTGTTCTGTTGATTGCCACCCTGAACCGGTGCCGGCAACGTGCGGACAGTGCCGTCGGTAAACACGAAGGTCAGACTTTTGATCTGCCCCCGCACGCAGGAGAGGGTCCAGTCGCCGGACGCTGTACCGCTGGCCACCGCACCGGCTACGTCAGGAAGGTCGATGCCATTGGCAGTCAGGTTGTCCGGACCGATCAGCACCTTGAACGGGTAGGGGTCATTAACCGTCCCATCAACAGGAACCCGGCCGATCAACGCGGACATGGCCACCGACCCCATCAACGTCGAGTTTTGAGGCAGGGTGTAGGCACGTCGTACCTTCTTTCGCTCCTGTTGCTGACCACCCATGTCATCGCGGACAGACTGAGCGCCTGTCGTGAGCGCTTTCTGTCCTCGGTCTAAGGACTCGCCGAAGGCTGTAGGAAAGCTATAGGCGCTCGCGGGTAACAATGTTTCAATGATCGCCCAACGCTCAAATGAAACTTCATAACGGCCTGTCATGAGGGCTCTCTTGGCAACCAGAGGGCACCAGTCCAGCCAAAGCGACTTTTCAGGAAAAACCTAGTTACCAATCAAGATAAACATCTCCTCTCGCACCACCGGGCGTGTGGTCAGATGTCGCTACCACATCAGGGCCTGGGTTACCGAATCCTGGGCGATTGGGTCGCCACCTTCCGTGGTGCCAGGCATTGTGCAGTGCGACTCCTCCCGAAGTCGGGTGCCGGACATGGAACTTGCCATGAGCATTATTGGGGCCGAAAGAGTAGGCAAGTAATGATTGATCGTTGGCGCGCGAAGGTAAATCGCTATGCACGCTGTTTAACGTCGCGCCGTGGTGAGGCGCAACAAGCCCTATGACTGGCGCGGGAGTGAGGTGGCCAAAGTGACAATAATCGCAGTCTCCGGTCAGAAGGATACTTCGGCGCTGGTGTGCTGGTTGCGTGGTTTCGATGCTGGCGACCAGTCCGCCGTCATTGCGGTTATTGCCTGTACCCTGAGTTAGCCGCAGAATTCGTCCCCCTTGTATAGGCGTTGTATGGACCTGCTGCGGCATCCCGGCAAGCAACAAAAGTCTACCCTTGTTGGCTCCTATTCTTTTTGCAAAGGCTACATGGCTTGGGCCTACAATTTGGTTGGGTGCAATCCATGTCTTTGAAAGCAATGCGCTGTTGGCCGGTATGTTCGCGCCAGCCCAATGATCGCCATCCCAGTGAGAAAGGATCACGGCCTTAGCGTTATGGGCAGGAAGATGGATCGTGGCTGGGCGGGTCGGCTTGTTCCGCTTAACACCGGCTCCAACATCAAAGTAAAGTTCTGGCGCATCACTGCCGTCTTTCACCATTCCGTTCGCGTTACCCTGACCCACGTCAAAGACGATTACTCGATCACAAGCGACATTGCCCAGAAGCGCTTGTTCAGCCGGATCAAGCTTATTCACTACTGTGCCTGGCAAGGTGAAGATCTGATCAAGCTTTTTTGAAGAGAATCGGCGGATATCGACATTTATGGATTTCGTCTCATCTGACATGTTGCGGTAAACATCCGCACGATACCCCTTCGATTTTTTTGTCTGCTCTACTAAGAACCACGTCGATTGCTCAAAGGCGGTGTCTATCCAGTATTGGGGGCACCGGTTCCACCAATCATCAAATTGAGGATCTTCAGACGCCAGGCCACGGGCTTGATGGCCCGTGCCCCATAAGCGTTGCCATCGGTAAGAGAAAAGCTTCAAGACGACTTCCAAGTGGAAGAGTGGCATGTTCTCAAAGTCGATCTGGGTCTCATCAGTGTAGCGCTGGTCAGGTGTGAGGCAGCTTTCCAGCCAGTCTGCGTCCACCATATCGAAGCTAATTCGAGCGTACTCTCTGCTTCGGCTCATTTCTACATCATCAATCCGGGCATACCCCGCTCTTGGGACAGGTGGCAGTTCAATTTGATCATTTTCTGAGGTGAAATAAGGATTCAAGTAAGTCCTTCCTTGGTCGCGACGCGGTATAGGCAAAAGTGCCACATTAAAGGATTGTTTGGGCTTGCCGCCAAATCAATGTGAAGCACCTCAGTTTCGAGTTCGTTGTAATCGTCATACTGTCCGCAAGATACCGACCCTCGTCGTTGGTTCCGTTTGGGTTGTCAGCTCAGTAGAACTGCAGTTCGTTGATGTCGGCAATCGATGCATGCGTGGCCTTTTACTGCCCTGAAGTTCGATCAGCTTGGAGACATTCGCTGGTCCAACATAACTCACGGAGTGGCACTATGCCATATTTCGTCAGGGAGTCTCGGCAAGTACTTTCTTGCTCAAATCCTCCGCCTCAGGATCAATCAGATCGTTGGCCAGAGCGTGCTTGTCCATGAGTATCTGCCACACATGCTGATCGATGGTGTCCTCAGCTAAAGGAATTTTGACGACAACCATGCGCAACTGCCCGTTGCGATAGGCCCGATCCTGCGACCCTTATGCTCATCGTGAGGCAGTGCTCACGCAACGTGGCCACGGCTTCCTGATACTCGCAAAAGAGGATCACCTGTCGTCAACGTCCAGCTCGGCCATCAGGTCCGCCACTATTCGCACTTTCAAGCGATCGAGCAGTTGACGCAGTGCGCCCAGCCTTGCGAATCGGTGCTGGTCGCTGCGGATGATCTGACTGTACTCGTCTCGTTCTGCCAGGCTGAGTATCTGTTTCCCGTCAAAGCGCGTCAGTCGTGTCAGGTCACGGCTTGGCGCAACCCACAAGGTCTGCTGAAGCTCGCAGGCAATACAGTTTTTTCTATTGGCCACACGGTCCTTTTAACACCATCTGCTGATTTCCTGGTGTTGTAATGAAAGTGTGCTGCAGCGACCACAATCGCGACATCGTCGATAAAATAACTGTCCGAGGCACTCCCGGTTGAGCATTCCAAAAGGAACGATAGGTGCAGCGCATTCTGCGGGCTCGACTCCGCGTGTGGTGCCGCTGCGTGCAGACCATTTACCGCAAGCGGTGGGCCTTTCAGCCGCTTTGGGCTGGCCGTATCGCGAGGCGGACTGGTGCTTCGCCTTCGATCTCGGCGCTGGCCTTGCGGTGGAAGTAGAAGGGCATCTGGTGGCCACGGCATTGTGGTGGCCGCAGGGCGAGAACCACGCATCTGTAGGCATGATCATTGTTTCACCCTCGTTGCAGGGGCAAGGTCTGGGGCGCGCCCTGATGGACCAGTTGATGCAGCAGGCCGGCGAGCGAACACTGATCCTCAACTCCACCCAGGAAGGCCTGGCACTGTACACACGGCTTGGCTTTGTTGCGCAGGGTAGGGTCAACCAACACCAGGCGATGCTTGAGCACGCCGCTCACTTTGTTCCGGATTCGATGCATGTGCGCGTCATGCAGGCCGAGGACGAGCAAACGCTGCGACAACTTGATCTGGCGGCCACGGGCCGGGATCGAGGTGCATTGCTGAGTGCCTTGTTCGATCACGCCAATACCCTGGTTATTGATAACGGCGCGGGCGTGTCAGCTTACGGCTGTGTACGCGAATTCGGACGAGGGGTGGTCATCGGCCCGGTGATCGCAAAGGGGGCCTGCGCGGTAGCGGATGCCAGAGCGCTGATCACGGCACTGGCTGATGCCCATCGCGGTCGGTTCGTGCGTATTGACGTCACTGAAGACACAGGCTTATCGGATTGGTTGACCGAGCAAGGCCTGCCTTGTGTCGGTCATGCGATACCCATGGTGCGCGCGATGCCACTGCAAGGTAGCTGTGCTGAAACGGATGCGAGGCTGTTTGCCCTGTCCAACCAGTCGATCGGCTGATACGTATTGACTGTGAAATTGTGCCACGCGCGACCCGATGATTAGCCCTGAGATAATGGATAACCCTTTATGAAACTGATGCCCTACTGGCTGGATACCGCGCCTGAATTTTCAGCCGGTGAACGTGATGCGCCCAGTGGCGAGGTGGATGTGGCAATCGTCGGCGCTGGCTTTACCGGTTTGTCCGCCGCCATTGCGCTGGCCAAAAAGGGCGCGAGTGTGGCCGTATTTGAAGCCGGTCTGGTTGGCAATGCCGCTTCCGGTCGCAATGGCGGGATGTGCAACAACGGTTTTGCTCAGGATTACTACGCACTGTCGACCGCCATCGGGCGTGAGCGCGCCAATAGCTTGTACCGCGCCTTTGATGCCGGGGTCAGTAAGGTCGAATCGCTGATCGCGGAGGAGGGCATCGACTGCGATTTCAAACGCGTCGGCAAGCTCAAACTGGCGGCGAAGCCTGAGCACTTTGATAAGCTGGCCCGGTCGCAGGCGCTCATGGAGCAGGAGTGCGACCCCGACACTTACATGTTGACGCGTGAGCAGTTGAGCAGCGAGATCGGTTCAGACCGTTATTTTGGTGGCCTGGTTTTCGGTAAAAGCGCCGGTATGCACGTAGGCCGCTATGGCCAGGGCTTGGCAGAGGCGGCTGCGCGGCGCGGTGTGCGTATCTATGAAAATGCCCCGGTGCTTGGCCTCTCGCGTCAGACCGGTACTGCACACCAGGTCAAGACGCGGCGCGGTGAGGTGCGTGCCAAGCAGGTACTGCTTGCGACTGGCACATCCTCGGTCGGCCCATTGGCCTGGTTTCGCCGACGTATCGTGCCGGTAGGTGCGTTCATCATCGTCACGGAACCTCTTTCAGTCGAGGTGCTTGACCGTCTGATGCCACGTCGGCGCATGACTACCGATACGAAAAACTTCGTCAATTACTTTCGGGTGACTCCCGACAATCGTTTGCTGTTCGGCGGTCGTGCGCGATTCGCCACGTCTAATCCTGCCTCCGACATGAAAAGCGGGATCATTCTGCAGAAATCGCTGATCGAAGTCTTTCCGGAATTGAGCAATACACGCATTGATTACTGTTGGGGCGGCATGGTCGATATGACTCGAGACCGCCTGCCGCGTGCCGGTGAGCATGACGGGCTGTTCTACTCGATGGGCTACAGCGGTCACGGCACGCACATGTCGACCTACATGGGCGCGATCATGGCCGAAGTGCTCGACGGCCGCGCCGACTTGAACCCATGGAAGGATTTTAGTTGGCCGGCCATTCCCGGGCATTTTGGGAACCCGTGGTTTCTGCCGTTGGTGGGCGCTTATTACCGGTTTCAGGATCTGGTGCGCTAAACGCACTGCGGTGTGTTGACGGGCTGCGAGGAAGACGCCCTCAAAAAGTTTGAAACTGTATTGACTCGCACCGGCAAGAGTTGAACGGCGCAAGGAGGTGCTGATGTGGAACTCGCACAAGCGCCGTTCTGCTCTGAAGATTGCGCACCGTCTTGGGCAGATGCAGCGGTGAGATGAATCAACTGCTGCCGCATCAGTGGACGGTCGCCTGATCTAAACAACGAAAAATGCTCACCGTTTATTCACGTTCTTGCCCAATGAAATCGATGAATGCCCGCAACGGAGCGGACATGAATCTGCTGGAAAAATAGAGCCACGGCCCCTCAAACGTGTCCCACCATCCGCCTAGAACCGGCTGGAGATCACCACTCTGAAAATGCGGATGTAGCCAGTTTTCGAAGGTTGCAATAATTCCTCTGCCACTTCGTGCCAGGTCAATAGCCGCTGCAACGCCATCGACCCCTATGATTAATCTACCTGGGGGATCAATGCTTACGGTTTCCCCGTTCTTCACAAAGTCCCAGTTGACCATCGCTCCACTGGAATACCGTAGACGGATGCAATCGTGATTCATCAATTCGCTTGGATGTGAGGGTGTGCCGCGCAACGCTAGATAGGACGGCGCGGCAGCCAAAGCCAGTTGCTGCGACCTTGGCCCGATAGGCACGGCAATGGTGTCTTGTGCAAGGTGCTCTCCATAACGTATCCCGGCATCGCACCCTGCGGCAGTAACGTCCACAAGGCGGTCTTCGACCATTATCTCTATCCGCACTTGTGGGTAACGTACGAGAAAGCGATCAATCAGTGGCGGCAGAATGTCGACCATGACTGCGCCTGTCACGTTTAACTTCAACACGCCTCTTAGGTCTTGAAGGGAACTGGCGACATCCTCGAACACGGCTCTCATTTCCCCGAGAAGCGGAGACATTCGCTCTGCCAGCTCACGCCCCGCCGCAGTTGCTACAACGCTTCGGGTGGTGCGGATGAGCAGGGGAACGCCCAAGGCTGACTCCAGCGCCGAAATCCGTTCGCTCACGGTTGACGGCGACAAGCCAAGTCGCTTGGCAGCCGCGCGAAATCCATTTTCGCGGAAGACCGCAAGAAAGATCGATAGGCCATCCATAGAGCATTGATCAATATTGTTCGCCATAGCGATCAGGCTATTCGGATTCGAGCGGGTTATCAATTACCCAGGCGCGCGCTACAAAGAGTGTGTACAGCCTATTCGCTCCCAATCGAGCGTGTTGCTGATCTGCCATCGATGGATAGCCGAAGGAGTTCTGGAGTGAGTAAAAAAAATGTTCTTATCACCGGCGCGAACAAGAGCATAGGGTTCGAAACCGCTCGTGAAATGGGCCTGCTGGGTTATCGAGTGTGGCTTGGGAGCCGTGACGAAAGCCTGGGTACGCTTTCGGTATCTCGCTTGGTGGCCGATGGCATAGATGCCCGCCTGGTCATTCTGGATGTTCGCGACACAGAGAGCGTCAGGGCGGCGGCTGAGCTGGTTTTCAAGGAAGACGGAAAGCTGGATGTTCTTATCAATAATGCGGGTATATCTGGCGCTCAACCCATCGCGCCCAGTGAGCAAGAGATCAGCGACATCCAGAGTGTTTACGAGACCAACGTGTTCGGTCCGATACGGGTGACTCAAGCTTTTCTTCCTCTTTTAAAAGCGGCACAAAAAGCCTGTGTGGTTATGGTCAGTAGCGGGTTGGGGTCACTGAGCTGGACATCTGATCCAGCGCATCCTTACTCACGGGTCGATGCGATGGGCTACAACAGTTCAAAATCCGCTTTGAATGCGGTGACCATTGCATTTTCTAAAGAGTTCGCTGCTTTTGGTATCAGTGTCAACGCGGTTGATCCCGGCTATACCGCCACCGATTTCAATGGGCATTCGGGTTACCGAACAGTTGCTCAGGCAGCGTCGGGTATCGTATGGCTAGCCTGCCTTGATTCATCAGGCATCACGGGCAAATTCTTTTTTGATCAAGAACGTGCGCCGTGGTGATAGTGATCTGACGTTAAGGTCGACAGGCAGTCATCAAATAATCCCACCTCACGGGGGCTTCATGAATAAGGCTTGGCGGTCGTGCTGCGTTCGATAGCAAAAGAAGCCGGCTTGCTTGCGTAATGGATAAATGGACTATGATCATGAAGCGATATTAATCACGCTGCTCATCGAAGAAGGCCATCGTATGGACGCACCCCTTCAATCAAGACATCGCGCTGATAACAGCCAGACGAGAACTGCCAAGGCTGCCACGCAGGGGCGAGTACTTGTGGACAACCGGCCGTCAACGGCCACCCAGCGCAAGCTGGCCAAGAGGATGAATAACAGCCCTCTCGTATTGCAGCAACAGGCGGACAGTGCGCGAATGTGGGTGCAGCCTCATGAAATGAACGGACGATCGGGCGGGGCAGTTCAATTACAAGAAAACAGCATGACGTCTTCTGAGTTGCCGGTCGTGCAGCGCCAAGAAAGACCCAACACTACCGGCCTGCCTGATCAGTTAAAGTCAGGGATAGAGTCGCTGTCGGGCGTGAGTATGGATCGTGTAAGGGTGCATTATAACTCGGGTAAACCGGCACAGTTGCAGGCGCACGCTTATACCCAAGGCCATGATATTCATGTAGGGCCTGGGCAAGAAAGGTATTTGCCGCATGAGTCTTGGCATGTGGTCCAGCAAGCACAAGGCCGAGTCAAACCAACGGTCCGTATGAAAGGGCACAGGGTCAATGATGATGCGGGTTTGGAGCGTGAGGCAGATGTAATGGGAGGCAGGGCGCTGGCAAGCGGCAGTCTTTCCGCACAGCGGGTTTCTATCCAGAATTCACTGCGTCATCTTGAGCGGCCGACAGGCACGCACGTCTCGACTCAATTAGCCACCCCAGAAGCTCAAAAGCGGGCTTTCCATGCCACTCGAACAATCAGTGTGCTCGCCGCTGGTTTTGATGCCGCCAAGGCGCATCATCTTTTTGATGGCGTCCCTATGGCGGGCGGAACACCGGGCACCGCGCCGCCTACGGGGCTGCATGGTTACCGCAATGGTGCGTTGCCAGGGAACATCACGGAAATAAATAAAGTGGGGAACCGCAATAAGAGGCACCAGATATCCTGGAAGTGGACAAATCCCGTTGGGGCTGCGAACAGTGGCACAAAGAGCAGTACCATGTTTCCAGCCTTCATTACTGAGAACCGGTTAAAAGCGCTGATCGCTTTGGCCCATCCCGACTGGGCTGGCGTTCAACTTCCTGCGGCCGCTTACCCAAGTGAGACGCGCGATTACATCATGTTGGGCGCACCAGAAATTCGATTCAATACACACGGCGATACCGTGTACCCGGATTGAATTGAGTGCTGATATCGTGGTGTCGGCGGGCCAATTATTAATGGCCTCCCCGGAATCCGTATTACCTGCTAAACGATTATCTCGCCCACTACAATCGGCCACTCCCTGATCCAGCGGATCAGGAGTGGCCGTCAAGAACCCCACTCAAGCGCAGGGTTTAAACGACAGAATATCGATATTCTTTTTGCGCAGGCTGCTTTCGGGCGTCAGGCGCATGTACCAGTCGCGCAGCCAGCAGGCGATGCCGGACTCGGCCTGTTCGATGCCGCTCATGAAGCGCGCGGCGTTGACGATTCCGTTGGCGCGGGGATGTCGGTATGCCTCGTATTCCGCCAGTGCGGTGCGCAGGTCAGACGTTCGTGTCAGGCGATCAGCCAGTACTACGGCGTCTTCGATGGCCTGCGCGGCCCCTTGGCCCAGGCTTGGCAACATCGGATGAGCCGCGTCGCCCAACAGCGCTACGTGCCCGTCGCAGAACTGCTCTACGGGTGGGCGATCCCTGGCATGCATTTTCAATATGACCTCTTCGGGCGTCGCCTCGATGGCGGCACTGACTTCCGGTGCCCAGCCGGCGTAGGCGTCGAGTACTTCCTGTTTGTTGATGCTCAGGGCGTCGCGCGCGGCGTCTTCATGGTTACAGGTTGCCCACCAGTAAGCATGGCCGTCACCCACACTGCACAGCCCGAAGCGCTTGCCGCGGCCCCAGTAATGCGCGACGTAGCCTTCGGTCATGACCGGGTGACTGAACGGTGTGACCGCCAGCCAGGCGACATAGCCTGAGGAACGTATGGGCGTTTCGCCCAGCATCTGTCGGCGGATAACCGAATTGAGGCCGTCGGCGCCAATCAGCAGGTCGGCCTCCTGCGTGCTGCCGTCTTCGAAGCGCACCGTCACGCCGTTGGCGTGGTTGCTATAACCCGTGCAACGTACACCCGTGATCAGCGTGTCGGGTGCAAGCTGTTGCGCCAGCGCACGCAGCAGTAAAGGCCGCTGGATGCTGATACTGGGGTAGCCCAGTTGCTCGCCTATTTCACGAATAGGAATGCGGGTGATGGGCGCGCCACAAGGTTTCTTGAAAAAGAACTGACGAATCTCCTGACCCGCCTGTTCGACCGGAACATGGGCACCGATCGAGTTCAGCGCTGCCATTGCATTGGCCATGATGGACAAGCCGGTGCCGCCGGTGCGCAGCGTTTGCGCCGCTTCGAAGACCTTGACCTGCCATCCTGCGCGTTGCAGGGCGATGCCCGCTGTCAGGCCGCCGACACCGGCGCCTGCCACGATGGCTTTCCTGGGTTCTGTCATGCTGTTTTCACCTGTATCAAGCCGTCCAAGTCTGACGGAGCTGGCAATCCGGCTCCGTTGCCTGCGTGCCCTGTCAGGGCCGCGTCCATGTGTAACCCGATGAATTGGCCAACCCGCTGGATATGCGGTTCGCGCATCATCGTCAGGTGGTCGCCTTCCACGCCAATGCGCCGTACCTGAGGCGATAGCGCGCGCCATCCGCGGTACGGATCGTTGAAGGCAGTGCCTACCAGTTCGTGGGGACCTTGCAGCACATCGGGCAGCGCGACATCCGCCGCGAACAGCGTCACGGGCAAGTCCCGCGGCGGAAAGCGGTACTCCAGCATTCCTTGCCAGTTGGCATGGAACACCCTGAACAACTGGTCGAGCGTCGCCACAGTAATGGTTTCGTCGAACATGCCCTGATCGATACCGTGTTGCCGGATCGCCGCGAACGCTTGCGAATCGCTCTGGGAGGAAAAATCCAGAGCCTGATAGTCGTATTCCTTCTGACCGTCGCCGCTGAGCAATTCCCACATGAACCAGTTGAGGAACTCGGAGCGTTCGACCTGCACCTGGCCCTGGCTGATACGCACGATGGTGTCGAGCAGGAACACGTTATGCACAAGCCGCCCGCGACGCTGCAACTCGCTCCCCAGCTCATACGCCACCACGCCACCATATGACCAGCCCCCGATGTTCATTGGGCCGTGCGGGACGACCTGCTCGATGGCATCTGCGTAATACACCGCCTGGCCGTGTACCGACGGGATCGGTTCACGGTCGTCCCAGGTCCCCGGCGCCTGAAGTGCATGCAGATTCACCCGATCCTTGAGGACGCGCGCCAGCGCGGCGTAGCACAGCACGTGGCCGCCTATGGGGTGGACCAGAAACACCGGCGGTTTGCCTGGGGCGTTCTTGAAGTCCACCAGCGCGCCAGTGGCCGAGTGTCCGGTGTCGGTCCCTTGCAGCACCTGGGCGAATTCGGCGATGGTCGGAGCCTGGATGAAGTCGGACAGTGAGGGCTCCAGACCTTGATGCAGCGTCAGCTTCGCGACCAGTTGCACCGCTTTGAGCGAGTTGCCGCCCACCTCGAAGAAGTTGTCATGGACGCTGATGTCTTCCAGGCCCAAGGCTTCCTGCCAATAAGCCTGCAACAGGTCTTCAATGGCATTTCGAGGCGCGGTGAAGGGCCGCAGCAGGGTGGTTTGAATCTCTACCTTTTGCAGTTGCTGACGGTCGATCTTGCCGGTGGGACCCACTGGCAATTGCTCAATGCTGATCAGCGTATTGGGCACCATGTAATCGGGCAGCGTCAGACGCATTTCTGCCTTGAGTTGATCCAGATCCGGCAGGCGCCCCGGCATGAACTGGACAAAGCCCACCAGATAACGGCTGCCGTCGTGTGCAGGCTTGTCGATAACGGCGACTTGCCGAATGTCGGCGCCGAATCGGGGGGAGCCAAGCATGGCCACCTCGATCTCGCCCAGTTCGACGCGATAGCCGCGAATCTTGACCTGGGCATCCCCACGACCTTGATAGACCAGGTCGCCCCACGGCAGGTAAAACCCGATGTCCCCGGTTTCATACAGCCTGCGGGTCTGGCCTTCCAATTGCCGATAGACGAAGCGTTCGTCAGTCAGATCGGTTCGATTCCAGTAACCGTTTGCCAGGCACGGGCCTTCGATAAACAGCTCGCCTATCACCCCGACCTGGCAGGCATGCCCGTCGGCGTCCAGAACGTGCAGGCGTACCCCGTCCACAGGCGTGCCGATCGACGGCATGCTCGGCCAGGTTGCGGTCGCGCCTTCAAGTTTCAGGCGCGTGACCACATGCGACTCGGTCGGACCGTAATGGTTTTCCACCTGACAATCTTCGAGGCCATCAATGAGGTCGCGGATCTCACCCGTGATCTTCAATTGCTCACCGGCCACGTTGATCCGGCGCAGCGATACGGGTCGAATCCCCAATTGCATGGCCACTTCTGCCAGCCCCTGAAAGGCGACGTAGGGCAGGAACAGGCGGTTGATCTGCTGCGCGCAGATCAGCTTCAACAGTTTGATGAAGTCATAGCGCAGCGCTTCTTCGATCATCACCAGTTCAGCGCCGCAGCACAGGGTCGAAAGAATTTCCTGGAACGACACGTCGAACGAAATGGATGAGTATTGCAGTGTCTTCAACGCGACGGCCGGGTCGATGCCTTGCGCCTGCTCGCGGTTCTGCCAAAGGATCAGATTGGCCAGGGCGCGGTGCGGCATGGCGACACCTTTGGGGCGGCCAGTGGAACCCGACGTGTACAGAACGTAAGCATTGTCGTCGGCCTCGATACCCTCGGCGAGTGAGGCAACCCGCTCGTGTTCCGGCGCGTGGTCGAACTCTGCGACCACGCTGTTCCAGTGGCGCTTGTGTGCAGGCTCCGCCAGTGATGTCACCCGCTGTTCAGACGCGTCGGAAAACAGGATCAGACCGGGTTGCGAATCATCGAGAATCAGCCGGATGCGATCATCCGGGAAGCTCAGGTCTATCGGCACATACGCGGCGCCAGACTGTATGACACCGAGCAAGGCGACGATCAGGTCAGGCGAGCGAGGCATCATGATCGCAACCCGGTCTCCCTGGCCTATGTTGTGTCGGTGTAGCCAGCCTGTCATTCGCGCACTGGCGTCTCTCAATTCGCGGTACGACAGCCGGGTCTCGCCGAAACTCACGGCGGTTTGCGAGTCATGGCGGGTAAAGCTGTCCAGCAACAGGCTCGCCAGATTGTCAGACGCCCGTGCCGCAGTCGGGGCGGGCGTGGTCTGCTCGATAACAGGGGACCATGCCGGTACGCAGGGGCTGGCCTCTGGCGCCTCCATCATCAAGGCCAGGGTGCGCACCAGGTATTCGGTATACGCCTGGACCTGGCTTTCGGCGACGCGGGCAGTGCGGTAATCCATCTTCACGATCAGCGAGCCGTTGCCCGGATGACGACCGATGGTGGTCAGCAAGTCATAGTTGCTGGCTTCGGTCGTTTCCCAGTCAATGAGGGTTTCGTCGCCTTGGGCCAGCATGTCCTTGAGCACATAAAAATCGACGTAATTGAACACCACGTTCAAGGCGACGTCGGTTTCGCGGTGGATCAGCGCAAACGGATAGCGCCGATGCGTGAACACCTGTTGTTCCTCGGCAATCGATTGGCGAACCAGCTCTATCCAGCTCTTGCCCAGCGAGTTGAAACGCAGGGGCAGGGTGTTGAGAAACAGGCCCAGCACCGAGGCTGCATCCTCAAACTCGGGTCGACCGTGGCTGATGACGCCGCACAGCACTTCTTTCTGGTTGGACATGATGGCTTGTGCAACGCCGTGAGCGGTCAGCAAGACCGAGCGCAACGGCAGGTCCTGCGCGCGACAGAATGCTTCGAGCCGGGTCAGGTCAGCCGCCGGCAGTTCACGGTAGGCCGAGCGGTGCGCTACAGGGTCAGGGGCGACCGCATGGACCCAACTGGTCATCGACGCCGCAGGCGCCTCGCGCAGGTATTCGTTCCAGAACAGACGATGCTCGTCCGTCTGCACAGCTTCTTTCTCCAGGGCGATGAAATCGGCTGGCGTGGTGGTCAGGGCGGGCAACGAGTCCGTTTCCGGCTCCGAGGTGTAGAGCGTGATCAGGTCACGCATCAGGGTGGCGACGCTCCAGCCGTCGAGAATGGCGTGGTGAAAGCTGAACACCAGGTCGATGTCGTCCTCTGCGACGAAGACGCCGAACTGATACAGCGGCGCCTGATGCCAGTCCTGCTGGTGACGCTTGCGCGCTTCCACATAAGTGGATACCGCCTGTGTCCGCTCGGCCTGGCTCAGGGAGGTGACGTCAGTGATCTGCACCGGCGACACCACTGTGGAATGCACACGAGCCAGTGGCGTGGCGGAATGGCTTATGTCAAAGGACATGCGCAAGGCCGGATGACGCCGGATCAGCGCGCTGCACGCCTGGTTCCATGACGCAGCATCCCAGCGAAGGCGCAGCCGGTAGCGAAAGATGTCGTGATAGATCGCCGAGTCCGGGTGCATCATCGAGTGATAGATCATGCCGACCTGAAGCTGCGACGCCGCGAACACATCATCGAACACGCCCTCGCTGGCCAGGCGGATGTCTTCTGATACCTGGGCAAAAGGCTTCACATGCAACACGGGCTGCCATAGTGATGAGGGCGCCTGCTGCGCGTCCAGAAGCTCGGCCAGATGAGCGATGGTCGGGTTCTGGTAAATCTGCGTCAAGGTGAGCGCCATGCCGTGCTCACGTGCCTTGATCTGTAGATGGATGACCTTCAGCGAATCGCCGCCCAGCATGAAGTAGTTATCATGGACGCCCACCACATCCCGTTTCAGGTTGTCTTTCCAGAGCTGCGCCAGAGCCTGTTCCAGTGCCGTGCGCGGCGCTGTTGCGTCGCTGTTCCCCAGCGTCGGTGCAGGCTCGGGCAAGGCCTTGCGGTCCAGCTTGCCGTTTGCGTTGAGCGGGAGATGCTCCAGCTGCACAAGGTACCTTGGCACCATGTAGTCGGGGACGTGCTGGCGCAGATGCGTCTGTAATGCCTGCGTCGAAAGCGCGTTTCCGTGGGTCCCGACCACGTAGCCGATCAGGCAGGCATCCCCTTCGGTTTCCTGACGAGCGATCACCACCGCCTCTCTGACCTCCTCGCAGGCCAGCAACTGCGCTTCGATCTCGCCCAGCTCGATGCGCAAGCCGCGGATCTTCACCTGGAAATCATTACGGCCCAGGTACTCGACAGTGCCGTCGGCCAGCCAGCGGCCCAGATCGCCGGTTCTGTAGAGACGGGCATTGGGCTCATCGCTGAACGGGTCGTTCAGGAACCGCTCGGCGGTCAGTTGTGCGAGGTTCAGATAACCGCGTGCTACCTGAACCCCGCCAATGTAAATCTCTCCCGCGACCCCCAGAGGAACGGGCTGCTGATGGGCATCGAGCAAGTAGATACGGGTATTGGCAACCGGTTTGCCGATCGGCGTACTGTCGGGCGTGTCGAGCCCCGAACAGTCCCATGCGGTGACGTCGATGGCCGCTTCGGTCGGGCCGTACAGGTTGTGCCGCGCGATGTCCGGGAGTTGGTTCTTGAAGCGGCGAACCAGATGGCCGGGCAATGCTTCGCCGCTGCACAGGACGCGCCGCAGGTCACTGAAGCCTTGGCTGTCGCCATGTTCCAGGAAGACATCGAGCATCGAAGGCACAAAGTGCATCAGGGTAATGCGGTGTTCGCGAATGACTTGAGCGATATAGGCCGGATCCTGATGCCCGCCTGGCCGTGCCATGTGTAACTGGGCACCGGCCAGCAAGGGCAGGAAGAACTCCCAGACCGACACGTCGAAGCCGAAGGGCGTCTTTTGCAGGACGCGGTCGGTTTCGTTCACCGTGTAGTGGTCTCGCGCCCAAAGCAGACGATTGACCACGCCACGGTGTTCATTCATCACGCCCTTGGGCGTACCGGTGGAACCTGAGGTGTACAGCACGTAGGCCAAATGAGCCGAGGTCAGGCCCGGCACGTGTGGATTGGCAACCGGCTGATCCTGCAATGGCAATGACCAAGCGTCCAGATCAATCACCGGCACTGACACATCGGCCAGCAGGTCTCGTGTCGCGCGTTGAGTCAGGACCGCCGTGGGAGCACTATCGTGCAGCATGTAGGCCATCCGGTCCGCTGGATAAGTCGGGTCCAGCGGTACGTAGCTGCCGCCTGCTTTCAGGATCGCGAGTAAACCAATGACCATCGACTCGCTACGCTCGGCGCAGATCGCCACCCGGCCATCCGGTCTGACTCCGATATCGATCAAGTGATGCGCCAGTTGGTTGGCCCGGTTGTTCAGCTCGCGATAGCTCAGGCAGACATCGCCATGCATCACAGCGAGTGCTTGCGGCGTGCGCTCGACCTGAGCTTCGAACAGCCCGTGGAGGGTCTGCTCCAGCGGGTAATCGAATGGCGTGGCGTTGAAGTCGACCAGCAGTTGATGGTGTTCCTGCTCCGGCAGGACCGAGAGGCTGTGCAAGGGCGCTTGAGGTGCATGCTCAAGGGCATCGACCAGGCTTTCCAGCGCGGCCTGCATGTAATGGCAGACACGCTGCGCACCGATGTCAGCAACGGTCTGGGCGTTGAGTATGAAGTCCTCTCCCAGATCGTCCACGTTCAACGTCAACAGGTAGTTGCTGCGTTCCTCGGCGTTCAGCACTTGAATGCCGGCCCACACTGCGCCGGCTTCTTGGCTCAAGGCTTCGCCGTCAGTGTGTCGATAGTTGAGCAGGGCGCTGAACAGCGGCAGATCGCCCAGCACACCGCTGCAACGCTGCGCCAGTGCCAACGAGGCATGCTCGTGTTCAAGCAGTGCCGACAACTGGGCGTGAGTGGTTTTAACGCCGGCCTGAGCGCCCTGCTGACCCACGTCGATGCGCATCGGCAGCGTGTTGATGAACATGCCCAGCGCCCGGTCCGTGCCCGCCGAGCCGCTCATGCGACCTATCAGGACAGTGCCGAAGACCACGACATCGCGTCCTGAAAAACGTCCGACGACTTGTGCCCAGGCGAGGTGCATCAGGCTGGCTGCACTCACTCCGGACAGCCGGGCCTGCTGGCGCAGGCGCTGGCTCAACGTGCGATCAATACGCTGATGCACTTCTTCGATTTCACCGCCGTCGCGCTGCACATCGTGCAGGTTGAACGGCAGGGTCGGCTCGTCGATGTCGCCGAGCAGGTCGCGGAAGAAGGTTTCGTGGGCTTCGACGCTGACGCCCAGCCGGGCCTGGGCCACGTAGTTGCGGTACGGCACCGAAGCCGGCAAGCCATGCCCTTCACCCGCCATCAGGGCCTGTATTTCGTCACGCATCACCTCCAGCGCGGTGTGGTCGAGCACCAGGTGATGGCACAGCAGCAGCGAGACGATGCGCTGATGGGCGGCGTCGTAGGCACTGACCAGCCGCATCAACGGTGCCTGCCTCAGGTTCAGGCGAAAATGCTGCGGGTCATGGCGGTGTTGCAGTTGCGTGGCGATATCGCCTTGATCCGGATTCAGGTCAAGGGTTTCACTGATCAATGCGGCCTGGCGCCAGACCACTTGCACCGATTCGTCCAGTCCTTCCCAAAGCAGGGCGGTGCGGAGGATGTCGTGGCGCTGGATCAGCTGTTGCAACGCCTGACTGAAGGCGTCCAGACGGGCTTGGTCCTGAAAGGCGAACACTGATTTCAGCACATAAGGATCGCCGCGCTCCGCGGAAATATGGTGGTAAAGAATGCCTTCCTGCAATGGCGCAAGGGCATAGATGTCTTGCACATTGGCCACACCGCCGGGCACCGTGGCCACGATGCGATCGATTTCGCCCTGAGTGAGAGTCGCCAGTGGCAGCATGTCCGGGGTGATGCGTTCGCAGCCCTCCGGGATCAGATTGGCCGGCACCACGATGTCAGTGCCGCCGCCCACGGCAGCGGCCAGGGCGGCCAGCGTCGGCTGGCTGAACAGCACGCGTACATCGGCGCTCAGGCCGATCTGGCGCATGTGCTCTATCAGCTTGACGGCCAGCACTGAATGCCCGCCCAGCTCGAAAAAGTGGTCATGGCGGCCCACCTGATCAATGCCCAGCAGTGCTTGCCAGAGACCGGCGATGGACGTCTCGATCTCGCCAATGGGCGCTTCGTATTCACGGCTGACCAACGATGACTGATCAGGCGCGGGCAGGGCATTGCGATCCAGCTTGCCGTTTGAGGTCAGGGGCAGAGAATCGAGGCGTACGTAGGCAGCGGGCACCATGTAATCCGGCAGTTGCGCTTGCAAATGTTCGCGCAGCACGTCGCGGCCCACGTCAGCATCTGCGGTGAAGTAGGCCACCAGACGCTTGTCGCCCGGCACGTCTTCACGGGCCATGATCACCGCTTCCCTTACCGCCTCGTGCCCGGCCAGACGGGCTTCGATTTCACCCAGTTCGATACGGAAACCACGGATCTTGACCTGATCGTCGTTGCGACCCAGGTACTCGAGGCTGCCGTCGGCTGCCCAGCGCACCAGATCGCCAGTGCGGTACAGCCGGGCATCGGGCTGTTCGCTGAACGGGTTGGCGAGAAAACGCTCTTCATTCAGATCGGGGCGGTTCAGGTAGCCACGCGCAACGCCGGCGCCACCGACATACAGCTCACCGACCACGCCCAGAGGCACGGGCTGGCGCAGGGCGTCGAGCACATAAAGCTGCAAATCCGGAATTCGCCGGCCAATCGGGTTGACGCCTGAGCGTTCGGCATCGGCGGCCTGCAACGGGTAATACGTCACATGCACCGTGGTTTCGGTGATGCCGTACATGTTCACCAGTTGCGTTTCGGCGTTGGCTGACCTGGCGTACCAAGGCTTGAGGATTCCGGTGTCCAGCGCTTCGCCGCCGAAGATCACCTGACGCAGGGTGTGCGCTTGCTGGCTGTCGGCCTGTGCTGCGATTAACTGCCGGAACGCCGAAGGCGTCTGGTTGAGGACCGTGACCCCTGCGTCGCAAAGCAGTGCATAGCATTCCTGCGGTGAGCGGCTGACCCCTTGCGGGACGATCAGCAGTTGCCCGCCGTGAACCAGTGCGCCCCAGATTTCCCAGACCGAGAAGTCGAAAGCAAACGAGTGGAACAGCGCCCAGACGTCATCTGCGTTGAAGCCGAACCACGCGTCGGTGGCCGAGAACAGACGTGCCACGTTGCGATGTTCGACCTGCACGCCTTTCGGCAAACCGGTGGAACCTGAGGTGTAGATCACGTAGGCCAGATGCGAAGCGTTCAGCCCCGGCACGTGCGGATTCTGGATGGATTGTGCTTGCAAAGCGGCATCGTCCAGAGGGATGACCGGCAGCGAGCCGAGCGACAGCACATCGGCTGTTGCGGCTTGCACCAGCACCGCAGCCGGTGAGCTGTTTTGCAGCAGGTAGGACAGACGTTCAGCGGGGTAAGCAGGGTCCAGCGGTACATAACCCGCCCCCGCCTTGAGAATCCCCAGCAGGCCGATAATCATCTGTGGCCCAGGCTCGACGCAGATTGCCACCCGGTCATCCGGGCCAATGCCCCGTTCGATCAAATGATGCGCCAACTGGTTGGCTTCACGGTTCAGTTCGGCGTAAGTCAGCACCTTGCCGCGGTGGTCGCTGACCGCGCAGGCGTCTGGTTGGCGTGCTGCCTGTTGTTCGAATCGGGTGTGAATGAGTTCGTCTTGCGGGTACAGGTATTCCGTGGCATTGAAGGTCTTCAGCAGTTGTTGCTGTTCAGCCCTCGGCATGACCGGAAAGTGCGAAACCGGTGTGTCTTGCCCTTCGATGACATGGTTGAGCATTGAAAGAATGCGCGTTTGAATCTGCTGCACGTCTTTCAGCGTGAAGAACGCCGTATTGAAGTTGAAGTCCAGGTAAACGTCTTTGTCCGGGTGATAATCGCAAACGAAAATCGCCAGCGGCAGGCGCTCATACCCGTTGTATTGGGGGATGGCTTCCGTCGGGCTATTGCCGAATACCGCGTTTCCGTCGAGGCTTTCAAACGACAGGGACAGGTCAAACAGTTGCCGACGGCCCGCCTGACTCAGTTTCAACATCCGGTTGAGTTCTGCTATCGGAAAGCGTTGATGACGGTAGCCGCGGCGCAAGCTGGCGGCAGTGCTCTGCATCAGTTCCAGAAACGAGGCTTCGGGGTTCACATCGAGACGGACGGGGTTCAGGGAGGAAAACATTCCCGCGGTGTTCTTCTGGTAAACCGTTGTCCTGTTATGGACCGGCATGCCGATCACGATGGAATCAACGCCGGTGGTACGGCAGAAGTAAGTGCTGATAATGCTCATGAACATATGCGGGAGTGACAGACCCTTGCTGCGTGCAAACCGCGCAAGCTCATTGAACAGCCCCCGGGGAATCATCATCTGGCTCAGCGCGCTCGGCGCTATACGGTTGTCGGCGACCGCAACGCGTGGCTGCAATAAAGGGGGCGGCAGCTCGGCATACAGCTCTTTCCAGAACGCCTTGTCACGTTCGAAGCGCGGCGACCCTGCATAGGCCTGATCCTCTGCGAGAAACGACAGGTAGGCGTTCCCTTGAGGCGGGTTGTGATCATCACGCAGCAAGCCGTTGTAGGCATCTGCGACAGCGTGATGAAGCAAATGGACCGTCACGCCGTCGCATATCAGGTGGTGGTAGCGATGCAGGCAGTAATACCGTTCCGGCCCGCAGCGCACGAGCCTGGCTTCCCAAAGTACTTCGCCCACCAGGTTGAACGGCTGACGAAAAGCATCTTGCAGGTACGCCTTCACCTGCGGCTCTGAAGCCTGTTCGCCAGAGAACTCGACAACGCTCAACGGCGCTTTGACGTCAGCCATCACACGTTGGCGTACCTGTCCGTCCTGCACGCTGAGAACCAGGCGCAATGACTCATGCCGATCCATGACCAGCTGGAACGCTTTCTCGAAAAGTGCAACATCCAGTTCCCCCTTGATCTCAAGGACCATGCCGATGTTGTAATAGGGCAGTTCAGGGTTCGCGATCTGGTCAAACCAGATGCCTTGTTGAGGGGAGGTCAGTTCGAAGTCCGGACGTTCGTTGTCGAACATCGGCAAGTCAGCGGAAATCATGTTGGCGCCTGCATTCACGTCTCCCAGGCTCGTCAACAGCCAATGGTCCGGCCGTGAAAAAGTCAGGGGACAGGGGGGATCGGTATGTGCAATGGACGTTTTTTTTGTTCGGTCATCACAGCAAACCGACCGTGATGGCATCGTCGTCGCACGCTTGCTTCAGAGGCCGATATCAATCGCGTAACGTGCTGGCGGCGGTGGTCCAGAGGCGTGTATGCAATCAGTGGATTCCAGAGCGCAGGGCAGCCATGACTGAAACGATCAGCTTGAGATCATTAGGCGTTTACCGAGAGGATAAATCTGTACTGGAAAGCGGGGACTTCGGCATTGCTGTGGCGGCAGGATGTTTTCTGAGTCAGAAAGGCATCTGCGTCATGCCCGAATCCGCGGCGGTGTAGCGGCTACTGACTCGTCCAGCTCAGTAGCCTTGGCCGTATGCATCCAGCAAGCTGGGCAGCGCCGTGCGCGGTGGTACAAGTATTGGTGCGACCTTGTACAGCCGAACCTCTGGCTCGGGTTGGTCGATGAGTTCAAAGGCCAGCTCAAGGATGCGGTCGACGTTCTGGCGCATCATGTAGACCGGGAAGGGCAGGAAAGAGGCGAAGGGGTCGTAGTCGAAGCAGCCCACCACCAAGTCGGCGACAGGGTCCGTTGACTGCTGCGGCAGCACGCCGAGCAGGCCCTCCAGGTTGATGGTGGAGTTGATGAAGACCCCTCGCGGCAACCGCCCGTGGCATTGGACATGAGTGGTCAGGGCCTGGCGGGTCATGGCCGGCGAATAGCCGGGGGCGCTGAAGACGTCGTCGCTGGTAGCTTCGCCGAAATGCGCCCGCTTGGCGGCCAGAAATCCGCCGATCCGTTCCCGGCTGGCATAGTCGGAGTAGCCGCCGAACAGGCAGAGATCCGTCGATGACAGGTCGCTGCTGGGCGCCAGCTCGCTGAGGATTGCCTGCGTCAGCTCGAAGGCGCCGGCGTAGTTGTCACTGGTGATCGATGGGGCGAGGGTACCCGGCAGGTCGAGATTGAGATGCCGTACGCCGGCACGCGCGCAGGCGCTGTGGATGCTGTCCGGATCGGTAGCGCCGACGATGAATAGCTCGTCGATGGAGTAGGCCAGCAGCGACTCCACGGTACTAAGCTCCAGTTGCGGATCGCGGCAGCCACTTACGACCAACGGGCAGAGGCCGCGCGCCCGGACGCGTGCTTCGAAGCCTTGCGCCAGTGCGGAAAAGAAACGGTTGTCGTAGAGCGGCAGCATCAGCCCGACCAGGCCGGAACGAGACTGCCGCAGGCCACGGGCCTGCAGGTTGGTGCTGTAGCCGTGTTCGTCAGCGAGAGACTGGATGAGCTGCGCCGTCGCCTCCTTGATCCGTCGTTTTCGCCAGGAGCCGTTGAGCACCGCACTGACGGTGGACGCGGAAGCGCCCGATAGCTGAGACAGGTCGTAGATGGTCGCTTTCTTCTTGCTGCTAGTGGGCATCACAGAGCTTTTCCATTGGTCGCAAATTCACTTGACAGTCGTAGAGGTCGAGGAGTAAATCTTATTGCACCATCGATTGTGCAATCTGTGCAGCATCGTCGAGGGGATTGCAATCCAGTCTGCAATGCTGTGCCGCTGGCCCTATCCATCGTTCGTCTGATCTCGTGATCGGCGTCGGTCGGGTGTGTGTCGCCAGGTAGGGGAGTATAGCGATCCTGAGGCTCCCACCGCAGCAGACTCCACCCAACGGGCGGGGCCGCAGTCTACAAACAGTTCGGTTCAAAGCCCTATCCAAGGATAACAAGAAAATGGCACGAATCTTCAAGCTCTCCCGGTTCACCCGCACCGTGCTGGCCGTTGCCCTCGGCACCGGCCTGGCCGCCTCCGGTCTGCAAGCGGCCCCGTCCGCGGCATCGCCGGTTGCCTTCCTCATGCCCGACCAGAGTTCTACCCGCTACGAAGAACACGACCTGCCAGGCTTCCAGCGACAGATGAAGACGGTCTGTGCCGACTGCCGAGTGATTTACCAGAACGCCAGCGGCGACGCCTCCCGTCAGCAACAGCAGTTCAACGCCGCGCTGTCGCAGGGGGCCAAGGTCATCGTTCTCGATCCGGTGGACTCCAAAGCGGCCGGCTCCCTGGTCCGTCAGGCGCAGGCCCGTGGCGTCAAGGTCATCGCCTATGATCGACCGGTGACCTCGGTGCCGGTCGATTACTACGTGTCCTTTGACAACGAGGCGATTGGCAAGGCGATTGCCACCTCGCTGGTACAGCACCTGCAAGCGCAGAAGGTCGATCCGCAGAGCGGTGGCCTGCTTGTGATCGGCGGCTCGCCCACCGATGCCGCCGCCGGACTGATCAAGAAGGGCATCATGGCCGGCCTCGCCGAAGGCGGCTATCAGATCCTCGCCGATTACGACACGCCCGAGTGGGCACCAGCCAAGGCGCAGCAATGGGCCAGCGGCCAGATCACCCGCTTCGGCAAGCGCATCCTGGGCGTGGTGGCTGCCAACGACGGAACTGCTGGCGGTGCCGTGGCTGCTTTCAAGGCAGCCGGGGTGAGCCCGTTGCCGCCGATCACCGGCAACGATGCCACGGTGGCCGGCCTACAGCTGATCATTGCCGGCGACCAGTACAACACCATCTCCAAGCCCAGCGAGATCGTTGCCAGCGCGGCGGCTGATGTTGCGGGCGAGTTTATCGCCGGCAAGACGCCCAAGCCTGAGACCACGCTATATGACGCGCCGTCGCGGTTGTTCGTGCCGACTCTGGTCACGGCCGAGAATTTGAAGGCGGAGATTATCGATCAACGCGTGGCCGGCCAACCGATCCAGACCGCTGCCCAGCTGTGTACGGATCGTTATGTCGCGGGTTGTCAGAAACTGGGCATCAAGCCCTGATGCCATTGCGCGGGCGGGGGAGGTGGCGAGTGCGGTAGTTGACAGACAGCCGCCTTGCTCAGCTCGCGCTGACTTCTTACGTCCTGCTGGACATTCACAACAATATCAGGGAGTCAAACATGGCTGATCATCCCGGCCAGACGGCCCCGCGCGAGCCTGTATTGAGCTTGCGTGGTATCTGCAAGAGCTTCGGTGCGATCTCGGTGCTCTCCGATATCGACCTGGACCTCTATCCCGGCGAAGTGGTGGCCCTGGTGGGTGACAATGGCGCCGGCAAGTCCACCCTGGTCAAGATCATCTCCGGCGTTCACGAGCCCACCTCCGGTTCGCTCAAGGTGGGCGGGCAGGCGGTGAGCCTTGCCAGTCCCGCCCAGGCCCAGGCGCTGGGTATCGCCACAGTGTTCCAGGACCTGGCGCTGTGCGAGAACCTCGACGTCGTGGCCAACATGTTCCTCGGACGCGAACTGCACCCCTGGGCCCTGGACGAGACCACTATGGAGGTCCGTACCTGGAAACTACTGGGCGAACTCTCGGCGCGCATTCCCAGCGTGCGGCTACCCATCGCCGCGCTCTCCGGCGGGCAGCGCCAGACGGTGGCCATCGCACGATCACTGCTGCTCGAACCCACGGTCATTCTGCTCGACGAGCCCACCGCTGCTCTGGGCGTGGCCCAGACCGCCGAGGTACTCAACCTCATCGAGCGGGTGCGCGACCGGGGGTTGGCGGTGGTGGTCATCAGCCACAACATGGAAGACGTGCGCGCCGTGGCCGATCATATCGTCGTGCTGCGCCTGGGGCGCAACAACGGTATTTTCGCCCCTGACGTGAGCAGCCAGGAGCTGATCGGCGCCATCACCGGGGCTGACGACAATTCGGTCTCGCGTCGCGCTCGGCGTCGCCAGGCTGCCACCCTCGAAACCACTCAGGAGCAGCCGTCATGAGCCAGACCAACGAAACGGCGGTGTTGCTCGACCGGAGCGACAGCCGCGTCAACCAGACCGTGGGCCTGGCCGCCAGTCTCAAGGCCACGGCCGAGCGGATCCGCGCCGGAGACCTCGGACCGCTGCCCGTGGTGATCGGCCTGGTGGTCATCTGGACGGTGTTCGGTATTTTGAATCCGGTGTTTCTCTCCAGCGCCAACCTGGCCAACCTGCTGTTCGACGCCGCTACCGTGGGCATCATTTCTCTTGGCGTTGTGTGCGTGCTGATGGTGGGGGAGATCGATCTGTCCGTGGGGTCCATCAGCGGCTTCGCCTCAGCGATGGTGGGCGTTCTCTGGGTCAATCAGGGGTGGCCGGTGGGCTTGGCGATCCTTGCTGCCCTGGTCGCGGGCGGCCTGATCGGCAGCCTCTATTCGCTGCTGTTCACCCGCCTGGGCATGCCCAGCTTCGTCGCGTCTCTGGCGGGACTGCTGACGGTGCTGGGATTGCAGCTCCAGGTGCTCGGCAACGCCGGTTCCATCAACCTGCCCTACGACTCCTTCCTGGTGAGCTTCGGCCAACTCGACACCCTGCCGCCGCTTCTGGCCTATCTACTGGCGGGTCTGACCGGCACGGTGCGGTTCTTCAATGGCTACCGGGAGCGGGCGCGGCGGCGCCAGGCGCAGCTGTCGGCGCCCTCGCTGATCGGGCTGGCGCTGCAATCTCTGGCCCTGACGGTCCTGCTGGGTGCTATCGCCTACTACCTCAACCAGGATCGCGGGGTGCCGTGGATCTTCGCCTTCTTCGTCGCGCTGGTGATGGCGATGAATTACGCCTTCACCCGGACCCGCTGGGGTCGCAGCCTGATGGCGGTGGGCGGCAATCGCGAGGCTGCGCGCCGCGCGGGTATCAATGTGCGGCGTATCTACACCTCGGCCTTCGTGCTGTGCGCCAGCCTGGCCGCGCTGGGCGGCATCCTCGCCGCGGCGCGGCTGGCCTCGGCCAGTCAGCAGGCGGGAACCGGTGACGTCAACCTCAATGCCATCGCCGCGGCGGTGATTGGCGGCACCAGCCTCTTCGGCGGTCGTGGCAGTGCCTACTCCGCTCTGCTCGGGGTGATCGTTATCCAGTCCATCGCCAGCGGCCTGACCATGCTCGACCTGTCCTCGGCGCTGCGCTACATGATCACTGGCGCCGTTCTGGCGCTCGCAGTCATCATCGACGCCCTGGCGCGTCGTTCACGGGTTTTCCACGGGCGGGCGTGACTCTGCCGTCCCACTTTCGAATGCAGAGGTGAATACATGAACCAGAAACTCTCCCTGAAAGTCGCCGCCATTACTGGCGGTGCCTCCGGTATCGGCCTGGCGTGCGCCAAGGAAATGCTAGCCGCCGGTGCCCAGGTGGCGTTGATAGACCGCTCTCGCGAAGGCCTGGAGAAGGCCTGCGTCGAGCTGGGTCCGAACGCCTTCCCCGTGGTGGTGGACTTGCTTGATCCGGACAGCGTCAAGACCATGCTGCCGCAGATCCTCGACCGCTTCGGTCGGCTCGACATCTTCCACGCCAACGCTGGCGCCTACATCGGCGGCGAAGTTGCGAATGGCGATCCTGATCAGTGGGATCGCATGCTTAATCTGAACATCAACGCCACCTTCCGGTCGGTGCAGGCTGTGCTGCCGCACATGATCGAACGGGGCAGCGGCGACATCATTCTGACTAGCTCCATCGCCGGCCTGATCCCGGTGGTATGGGAGCCGATCTACACGGCGTCCAAGCATGCCATCCAGGCCTTCACTCATACCCTGCGCCGGCAATTGATTAAACATGGCGTTCGCGTCGGTGCGGTGGCGCCCGGGCCGGTGGTCACCGCGTTGATCAGCGACTGGCCGCAATCCAAGCTCGACGAGGCCAAGGCGTCGGGTGCCCTGATGGAGGCCAACGAGGTCGCCGAAGCGGTGCTGTTCATGCTGACCCGGCCGCGCAACGTGGTGGTCCGCGATCTGATCATCATGCCCTTCAGCGTGGACCTTTAATGCCATGGGCCAATATTTCATAGGGGTCGATGTGGGAACTGGCAGCGCGCGGGCAGGCGTGTTCGACGCCAGCGGGCGGTTGCTGGCTGCGGTCAAGACTCCGCTGGAGACTTGGCACGGCGGCGGACAGCGGGTCGAGCAGTCGGCTGAACAGATCTGGCAGGCCATTGCCAGCAGCGTCCGTAGCGTGCTGGACGAGGCTGGCGTCGCGGCTGAGGCCATCGCTGGCATCGGCTTCGATGCCACCTGCTCGCTGGTGGTGGTGACGGCCGCGGGCGATCCGGTCGGCGTCGGCGACTCAGGCGACGACCAGCGCAACGTCATGGTCTGGATGGATCATCGCGCCACGGCGGAGGCGATCGAGATCACCGCGACTGGCCATCCGGTACTGCGCTACGTAGGGGGGCGTATATCGCCGGAGATGGAAACGCCCAAGCTGCTCTGGCTCAAACGTCATCTGCCACAGGCTTTCGACCGCGCCGGGCATTTTTTCGACCTGGCAGACTATCTCACCTGGCGTGCCACCGGCGACCTGGCGCGATCGGCCTGCACCGTCACCTGCAAGTGGACCTATCTGGCCCACGAGCAACGCTGGGACGCCTCCTATTTTGAGACCATAGGGCTTGGCGAACTGGCAGCGGAAGGTTTCGTGCGCATTGGCACGCGCATCGTCGAACCTGGTACGCCCTTGGGCCAGGGTCTCTGCCCGACCGCGGCAGCCGATTTCAGCTTGTTGCCGGGCACGGCGGTGGGCGCGGCGCTGATCGACGCCCATGCTGGTGGGGTCGGCTCCCTCGGCGGCGCTTCCCCCCATGGGCAGACGGCGGTCACGCAGCGTCTAGCCTATATCTTCGGCACCTCGGCCTGCTCCATGGCATCCAGCCCGGTGCCGACCTACGTCGATGGCGTCTGGGGGCCATATTACTCGGCTATGCTGCCGGGGCTCTGGCTCACCGAGGGCGGGCAGTCGGCGGCGGGGTCGGCCATCGATCACCTGGTCTCTCTGCACCCGGCAGTGGGGGAAGCACGCGAGACGGCTGAGCGACAGGGCCTGACGCTGCTTGCCTGGCTCGAAGCCCAGGTGGCGCCTCTCGGTAGCGCGGCGCTGAGTCTGGCCGACGGTCTGCACGTGGTGCCCGAATTCCTCGGTAACCGTTCGCCGTTCGCCGATCCCGATGCCCGTGCGGTACTCGCTGGCCTGACCCTGGATCGGGAACTGGAGGGACTCCCCGGCCTATACGTCGCCGGCCTCTGCGGCATCGCTTACGGTCTGCGGCAGCTGCTTGAAGCCCTGTCGCGTGACGGTATCCATATCGAGCTGATTGTCGCCAGTGGTGGTGCAGCCCAGAGCGATTTCGTCCGGCAGCTGCTTGCCGATGCCACCGGTATACCAGTGGCGGTCAGTGACACCGAAGAGCCGGTATTGCGAGGGGCGGCCATGCTGGGCGCCGTTGCTGCTGAAGCGGGTTTACCTCTGCTCGATGTCATGGAACGCATGGCAAGCCTGAACCGTGTGTTTACACCGGTACAGGGAGCGCTCGCAGACGAGCATCGCAGGCGCTACGCCGCGTTCGAGGTTCTTCAGGCAGCTGAACGAGAAGTACGATCTATGTTCATTCGAGAGTGAGTTCGACCCGGAAGTCCGTGAGGGACAGATCATCCAGCGAGCGATCATCAAGCTTCTACACACTGAGAAGCTTTAGCGTATACGGAATAAAACGGCCCACTTTGGAAAACATAAGCAGGTGGGGGGAGAGGCGGGTAGCAAGTCATGCTGATCCGGATGGTCTTGGCTGCAGTCGCGACCTTGATCAAACCCTCTGTGATGAGTTTGCTCAAGAAAAAAAAGGGTCCAGACGCACCGTTTCCGGTGCGGTACTGGCCCCTTCGCGAGCAAGTTTGCCCTCACGGCCTACGGCCAGAATCGAGAGCAGACTTGTGTATAACGCTGAGCGCTGAAACGACGGTCAGAAGCGGACCGTCACGCCTGCGTTGACCGAATGGAAGCGCGTGTCGGTGCCGAACTGTCCCTGGTAGGACAGGTCAAGATCCGTCTGCCTGGTCAATCGCAGTTTCGCACCCACTTCAGTCAAGGCCGTGTCGCGGGTCTGAGCGACGCCCTGTACTTCGAAACCTGGACCGCCAGCGAAGCTCTGTTCGTTTCGCGGATCCAGATCACCATAGGCGCGTCGCCATCCTACTGAGCCGTAAACCTGAGTGTTAACGTTCGCCACATTGATGCTCGACGACGCGCGCAGACCCAGTGTCGAGAAGAAGGTGTCCTGTTTATCGCTGGACACGTCCAGCGCGGCTGGCCCGCCTTTTTCGTGCAGGTCTTTGGCGTCGTAGCGCACGTAAGAAAGACCGGCGAAAGGCTCCAGAGCCATGCTGCCGACCGGTATGCGGTAGGCCGCTTCGCCACTTGCCTGCAGCGATTGAGCGTCGCGTTTGCCGGTCAAATGGTCACTGAATCCGGCAAACGCCACATTCCGCTCACTCTCCAGCTTGTGCCAGGTGTAACCGACGTCGGCGCTGAGGCGCAGGGCATCGACCTGGGCACCGGTGTAGAGCCCCAGATGGTAGTTGTCGCTGTGGCCGTCGGCATCGCGATCATCGGCATCGAATTTCGAACGGCTGTAACCGGCGTAGACGCCACCGCGCCAATCCGGGGTGAAGCTACCATCAGCCCCGAACAGCAGGCCGCCGGTGCTTTGGTGCAGACCACCGGCACCGTTATTGCCGCTTGTCTTGGTCCAGTTGCCGAATGGCTGCACCCAGGCGCCGTTTTGAGTGGTCGGTGCGCTTGGCATCAGATTGAGTGCCATGGCTGGCATGCGTAACGTTCCCGTATCCAGAAGATTACGCATACGGGTGCCTAACACTCCGGACACCACCTGGCTATTGGCGATCAGGGCTGTTGAAGTACTGCCGAGGTAGTCGCCGGACAGTTGATCGGCGGCGTTGCGAGCGCTTTCGGCATCCAGAATCAGCAGGTTGTTGTAAAGACGCAGGGGCTCGCCGCTTTGCTCCAGCACGCTCAGCGCGCCAGCGGTATTGAACTGATTCTGAGTCAGCATGACCGTCTGAAAGATGCCCGGTGTGGGTGCTGGAGTCGGCTCTGGAGTAGGCGTAGGCGTAGGCTCTGGAGTCGGAGTCGGAGTCGGTTCAGGTGTAGGTGTAGGTGTAGGTGTAGGTGTAGGTTCTGGAGTTGGAGTTGGAGTCGGAGTTGGTTCCGGCGTCGGCGTCGGCTCTACACTTTTTTGCTCGATGGTCAGGTTCAGGTCATTGGCAGTACGTTGCAGTCCGACATTCAGAAACGCCGAGTTGGTCAGCGCCTGGGCATAGGCTGTTCCTGGGGTTGCGCCGTCGACCACGCCGCCTTGGGCGGAGAGCAGGGTGTAGGTTCTGCCGCTCTGATAGCTTTGCGCGGGGTCCAGCGCGGTCACGTTGACCTGCGTACCGCGCAGGGTCGCTGTGCCGCTCACGTTGATTTTGTCTGCCCTGCCGTCGCCGGCGATGTCTGCGGCGTAGCGTGAGCCGGCGGCCATGTCGAGATCGCCTTGTATGGCCAGCGCGCCGATGGCGTTTTCGCCGGGCGACAGGGTGCCGCCGGCAGCGACCTGAGTGCTGCCCACTTGACCGACGCCAGCCAGAACGCCTCCGTCCAGTACCTGGGCGCTGTTGGTGTAGGTCCCGAACTGATTGCGACCCGCAATGCCGTTGACCACCAGGGTGCCGTTGCCTACGTTAAACCGCGAAACGCTTTGGGTAGCGGCAGTGTTGCCGCGCTGATTGACCTGGTCGACGTTCCCCGACAACACCAGTCGCCCGCCGCGCACAACGACGCTGCCGGCCAACCCCGAGATGTCGCCACTCAGCGTGGTATTACCGCTGAACGCATACACTCGACCCGTTCCGTTCAGCGTGTTGGCGAACTGCAGATCGGGGTCTGTATGGTTGAACGCCAGGGAGCCGTTGCCGGTGCCAAAGCTGACGGCGGTTTGCGGGTTCAGTCGGCCTGCCGCCTGAGCTGCTCCGGCAGTCATGGAGTCAACATCGGTACGGTCAGGGTCCACCGCGACCGAGCCGCCGATGGTAAACGTGCCGCGCGTCGCCGTGTTGCTGTCGTTCACGAAGCTGATGAGCATACCGTTGGTGGCGCTCAGTTCGGCACCGTCGGCCAGCGTCATGTAAGTACGGACAACGCCGGTGCCGAGCGTCAACGCTTGCACGTCGAGGCGGGTGCCCTGTCCGGTAACATTGACCTGATTGCTGCGGTTGATAACGGCCGAACCCAGTCGCAGAGAGTCACTCGTCAGTACTGCGCCGTTCTCGAGGGTCAGGTCGTTTCTGTTCAGGAAAGAGCCGCTGTTGTCCCAGCGCGTTCCTGCCCCGGAAAGCCTGACGACCGAGTCAATGTCGACCTGCTGGCTGTTGATTTTGCCGCCGTCATTGGCCGTGATGCTCGACTTATAGACGAACACTCCACCGGCCTCGATGTTGACTGCGTCGACCAGAGAGTTCTGGCCGCTCACCGACAGCGTCGCGTTCGAAAAGGCGTTGGAACGAGCGCCGTTGACATCGCCCAGATCCAGATCCCGCACCGACACTTGCCCCCCGTTACGGACGGTCAGGTCGCCCTGGCCGACACCACCGACAACGATGGTGTTACCGAGCACGAATGAGGTACGAGGCACCACCCAGCGCGAACCGGCCCCTTCAACCACAACGTTGGCCTGAGCCATGTTGACGCCGGTACGGCTGGCTTGCCCCACGATACGGCCGCCTTCGCTGGTCACCGTTGCGCCGCTGTTGATCGTGAGGGTGGAGGTGTTGCCGTCAGTTGAATTGACGTCGATCGCGCCATCGACTACGCGGTCGCTGTTAAACGTTTCCTGACCGTTAGTGAGCACATAGTCAACTGCATGGGCCTCCGGGAGCAGTGCAAGAGTAATCGCAAACGCAAGGGGGGATATTCTAAATAAGGGGTTCATAGCGACTCCAGATACTCCATAAAGGCCACGAGGGTGGCTGCCAGCCCTGAGGGCTAAAGCGGTTCCGTTCGGCAGGGTGCCAACAACGGGAGTATCGGGAGGCGAAGTTATTATTAAAATAGCACGCCTGTACTAGTGGCCAATCACTACAGTTGGTCGAAACACTGTGCAGGCGATAGTTCAATAGCTCATGTGTACTATGGCAATTTTCTTCTGCGCGAATTAGTCTCGTGCGCGCACTAAAAATCGCCCGTGAAAGATGACAGTGGCCCAAATAAGTTGCCCGCGAAGCTGTTCCCGTCACGTATAAACAATGACCCCTGCAGATAAAAACTACTATGCTGAAGAGAACACTTGGCCTCGCGGCTGCGCTGGCATCCTCTCACGTTCTTGCTGGCGGTTTTGCTCGCACCGAGCAGAGCATCAGCGGCATGGGCGTCGGGCAGGCCGGACGCGCTTCAATGGCGGCGGACGCCAGCACGGTCTACGGCAACCCGGCAGGTATGGCGCGCCTTGAAGGCAGGCAAATCACGGCCGGTGTCACGTTCATCGACGCGTCCACCGACATCAGCCATGCCGCCGGTCGTTCACAGGGCAGCAACGACGGCGATATGGTGCCCTTCAGCTCGATTCCATTCGGTTTTTTTACCCGGAAACTCGACGAGCACTGGGCGTTTGGCCTGGGTCTGTATGCCCCTTTTGGTTTATCCACCGACTATGAAAATGGTTTTCAAGGGCGCCTGTTTGCCAGCAAGAGCGACCTCAAGGTGGTGACAATTCAGCCCACGCTCAGCTACGCCTTCAACGACAGGTTGTCGATTGGCGTGGGTCCCACGTTCAATCGAATTGCCGGGACGCTGGAGTCGGATATCACGCTCAATCCCGCCATTGCCGACACGCGCGTAAAAGTCAGCGGTGATGACACTGCCGTAGGCTTCAACATTGGCGTGCTGTTCAATGCGACCGACACCACGCGCGTGGGGCTGACGTACCATTCCAAGGTCGACTACAAGCTGGGCTGCCATACGCAAGTCTCGACCGGTGCCGGAACACCGCCGCAGTTGCTCGCCAGCAATCGCTATGACTGCACGCTGAAAGTGGCCACGCCGGAGTCCTACGATCTTTCTGTTACCCAGGAACTGAACGACGCCTGGACGCTTTATGCCAGTGCTACCCGAACCGGCTGGAGCAGCATGCAGGACCTGAACCTTCGTAATCAGCCTGTTTCGGCTGCGCAGGGAGGCTCCCTGGCGTCAGCGCTGACCGGGTCTATTCAGGAAGGCCTGAACTGGCACGATACATGGGCCTATGCCATCGGCACGGCCTATCGGTTGGATCAACAGTGGGCACTGCGTGCAGGCGTTTTGTTCGATCAGTCACCGACCAGCAACACCAATCGCTCGCCACGCACACCAACGGGCGATCGCAAGGTATTCAGCGTCGGGGCGGGCTATGACGTCACGCCGCAACTGACCCTGGATGTGGCTTATTCTTATCTTCAAGAAGAACGTGTCGATGTCAGTCGCGCCAATGCGCTAGGCAGTTACAGTGCGACCTATCAGAGCCATGCGAATTTACTCGGCGTTGGCGCGACCTATCGTTTCTGATCGTCAGTGGTGTGTGTGGCTATTTTTTAAGTCCAGCACATCAGGAACAACAGCACGCGGTAGTGCATCTGTACTATTGATGCCCCTTTACGCAGTGGCTACGATTTTGTGCGAAGTTTTTTGCCCTCCGTTAGTTAAAAAAGAGAGGGTAAAGCACATAAGTAACCAGCCAGCGGAGTGTGTGGATGAAAAGTGTAGCCTTGTTTCCATTGATTCTGGCTTTGTCGGGGTGTGCCGGTCTTGATCAGGCCATGTCGATGACCAATGGTGTGCTTGATCAGACCGGTGATGTGCTAAGCGGAGATTTCAGGGGGCTGACCGATGCCAAGGAAACAACGTTGACGGAAATATGGGCTGATTGGCAAACAAACGAGGTCACCGCGAAAGAAAAATGGGACGCCCGAACATTGGTTATTCCGGGCGTTGTGCAGCGTATTACCAAAACCGGAACAGCCGTCGGCCAAAATCAGATCGCCGTCATATTCAGTGACCCTGGCAATCCCAAATGCACGGGCCAGGGGTTGACCCGCGATGACCTGTTGGTTAACAAGAAAAAGATAAGCGCCTTCAAGAAGGGTGACAAGATTCTCATGAAGGGCGTTTTAGGGACCAGCGAGTCGAAGTGGACCGACAATGATTCCTGCTGGCTGTCTTTTGACAAGGCTGAATTCACGCTTAAAAAGTAACGGGTTGAAAGCCGGTAACGTGCATGCGTTTACCGGCTTTCAGGTGTGTAGGGTGTGGGCCGAAGCCTGATGTGTGTGATGGGCAGTCTGGAGACGCATTGCCTTATTAGTTGGTGCTGAAGTAGCTCACCACATCGCCTTTGAAATGGATGTAGATATTGGTGATCACGGTCTTCTGTCCCGGTGCATTGGAGCCTGTGACAGAGCCTGCATCCTCCAGTACTTCCTGGGCATCACCCACGCGTGACTCGCCCGCGTACAGACCTGATGCCATCTCGCCGGAGCCATAACGGTTGCTGTATTTAGCCGCTATTTTCTTCAACGAGTTCAGCTTTGATTCCCGACGGTCGTAATGCCACCTCGACGAATTGTCTCCCACGTCATCCTGGACGGAATAAGGTGCGCCAAACTTATCCCGGATACTTGCCTTTGTAGATTTATTGGCAATGATATTGGCTTTGATGAATTCGGGCGCGTACTTCGAATCGCCCGTCAGCGAATCCATTGCGCCGAAAGGATCACCGCCTCCGGTCGAGCAGGCGGTCATCGTTGCCATGATCGTTATCGCAGCCGCTAAACCTTTTAGCCGTGCCAGTGAATAATAGTTGCCCATGCCGATTGCCCCTGAAGGTAAGCCTGTTATTAAGATCTTTTACAGGCAGACAGAAACGTGCGGCAAAGCGTGAATGAACAGAGGCTTTGCAACGTTTCATGTTTGCTGAAGTCGTTTAACGCTTAGCTTAGGGCACCGGTATAAAGATCAACTATAGTACAGGTGTACTAGCGCGGTACGGCGCGCATGATGACTCAGAATATGTGCGCAAACTGGGCTCTGTACATAAAGTGGCTGCACTCGGTGATTTTGCCTTGCCTGACCTTCGCTCGCCGACTTTTCGTACAGAGCCTTAGTTGCCCATCGCACTCATGACCCGGCAAGGGATGCCCTGTCGGGAGTCGCCGCTTGCAGCAGATCCATCTTGAAACTCAGCAACAGTGAGCGCAGTTCTGCGGGCCTCACCGGTTTGGACAGGACCGGGATCTGTGGGTCATTCAGGGATTGCTGTACCTGTTGAATCTCGTGGCCGGTGATGACGATGGCCGGTATCCGGCGGCCGTGCAGCTCGCTCAGGTAGCTGATGCAATCTGCACCTGTAGCGCTCCGGTCCAGGTCGAAGTCGGTAACGACCAGATCGCAATCGACGCTCGCTTGAGGGATGGCGGAAGCGGTCTGGACTTCGCAACCCCATTTACGCAACAGCATGGCGGTGGCCTGCAGCACGTTGTCATTGTCCTCGATCAGCAGGACACGTAACCCCCCTAATAAGCGTTTGTTCCAGTCGATCTCCGGCAGGCGCGCAACATGTTGTGCAGCAACGATCGGCAGCCCGCTGATAACCACCGCCGTGCCTTTATTCAGGCGTGAGTCAATGCGCAGGTCCAGTTTCAGCAGGCTGGCGATGCGCTTGACGATACTGAGCCCGAGCCCGACACCTTCGATGTCCTGATCGCGCTCTTCGCGCACGCGATAAAACTCGTTGCACAGATGTGGAAGATGCGCCTGCGGGATACCACGGCCCATGTCGTAGACGCCGATATCCAGTGTCTTCCCGCGTGGTCGGCAGGCAATGAGCAAGGGTTTGCCAGGGGCGTACTTGAAGGCGTTCGAGATCAGGTTTTGTAGCAGTGTGCGCAGCAGCGCCGGGTCGCTGTGTATGTATTGCCGACACGGTCGCACGCGTATCTCGACCCCCGCCCAAGTGGCGGCCTCACTGTTCTGGCTGGCCAGACCGCTTAACAGTGCGCTGACATCAACCGTTTCGAGGCGTGGATTCACCTCTCCCTGATTAAGGGTGTAAATGTCCAGCAGCGAGCGGAAAAGCTGTTCTACAGCGCTGAGGGCCCGATCAATGTTATCCACCAGGCGGCGCTCGTCCGTACCCAATGACGCGTCGCGCAAGCACGCAGTAAACAGGCTGATGGAGTGGATCGGCTGGCGCAGGTCATGGCTGGCCTGGGCCAGAAAACGTGATTTGGCCTCATTGGCCGCCTGGGTTTCATTCAGGGCAATGTGCAGTCGCGAAAGCAGGAAATAAACGAATAATGGCAGCACCAACATTGTCAGGATCATCATGACCGCCACGGCAGGATGCTCCTGCAGGAAGGGCGTGAGCTGAATGATCAGGCATAACGATGCCAAGGCAAAACCGGTGGCGAGCAACAGGTAATTGCGCCCGTAGCGCATGCCATAGCCGACCGTCATGCTGAGCATCACCGAATAGACGGGCAGCATGGGTTCGCCCCCCACGGTAATGGTGACGATCCCGGCCAGGTTGTCGACCACCAGCGCGAACATTCTGCGCCGCGTTGAAACTCCGGGGCGCGCTGCAATACGCCAGATCAAACCCACACCGACGATAGCAAAGGCCAGGCAATAGCCAAGAATTACCCACATGCGGCTGCTGGACATGTCGCCCAGTGCATACATGATCAATGCATAGAGCGAAGACGTGGCAATAACGGCCATGCGCAGCAGCGCCTGAATCATTTCCAGGTCTCTGGAACTGGAGAGAATCGACATCGCGTTTTCCTGGTCAGTCCAGTAGGGCCGGGAGGCAAGTCAGGTTTTCAGTGCGTCGGAAATGGTACAGCGATTTGCACAGACGAGGGTGTTTTCAACCTTTGAACCCGGCGGTTGGCGAGTTTCTTACAGGCGCTTACTTGATCGCCAGGCTGGAGAATTGCGCCGCCGCCGCTGATCGGGTGGACACGCCCAGCACCTTGAGGAGGCTGGAAACGTGTATCCGCACCGTGAAGGGCGAGATGCCCAGGTCCTTGGCGATCTCCTTGTTGGTTTTGCCGGCGGCCACCAGGCTCAGGACTTGTTTCTGACGGGCAGTAAGAGGGCTGAGAGCGTTAACCGCTGACTCGTTGAAAATCGAGCCTTCGGACTTGTATTTGACGACGACTTCGCCCTGCCGGATGGCGACGATGGAGTCGGTTATATCCTGTGGGTCAATGTTCTTGCCGATAAAGCCATCGGCCCCGTTCGACATGACCTGAGCGATGGTTTCGGGGTCATCGATCATCGACACTACGATGATGGACGTGCGGCGGAATTCATTGCGCAGTTCGGCAATGGTTTGCATGGAGTCCAGTCCGGGAAAGCGCAGGTCCAGAATCAGTGTGTCGACTTCGTCACCCGAGCGTGCGAGGGTCAGCACCTCATTGAAGTTTCCGGCCTGTTCAATGATGGCTTCCGGCAGTAGACGTTCGAGGGTACGTAACATGCCTTCGCGAAATAGGGGGTGGTCGTCAGCCACTATGATTCTGCACGCCATGCCTCTGCTTCCGAATGTCAAGACGGGTAATCATACTCGATACAAACAATATGTATCGTGTGCGATACACATTTAGCGTATTTATTTGTGCTCTATGACGGGGATATGGAAAGGCTGGATTACAGGATGCTAGCCATATAATGGCGTTGTTGAAAGTTTGACTAAGTTGCTTGCGCAACGTGGCGAGGTAGAGGCATGTGCTGCACTCGATCCTGTCGGGACATGCGCTTAAACATAGTAACGATCGTCACCTGTGGCCGCTCGTTGAGTGGCTTGAACCCCCAATAAAACGAGGTGGGTTGATGAAAGACCGGAAAAACGCTGAACTGGATCAGGCCACGCTCCGGCTGATCGTCGCGACGTTTGCGATCACTTATGTATCACTGGTCGGCTTTCTGCCAGGGCTCGACGTAGCGAAGTATGAGCCGATCATTCTTTACTACGCAGGCTTCCTGGTGGTTTCTTTGATCCTGCGCCAGCACATCATCAGCTACCCGGGGGTGTTTCCAGCCCGCCGCGTTTTCGGGATGGTCCATGACTACACCGGCATTTCTGTAGGCCTGGTGGTGGGAGGAGAGGCGACGCTGCCGATTTTCAGTGTGATGGTCTGGGTCACCCTGGGCAACGGCATGCGCTTCGGCTCGCGTTACCTCGCCATTGCTGCATCGCTGGCGCTGATTGCCATAATGATCATCTATCAACTGACGCCCTACTGGCAGGCGCAGCCGTTCATGGTGCTGATGCTGGTCGCTGTCACCATTCTGGTGCCTGTCTACGCCCATATCTTATTGGTGAGAACTCGTCAGGCCTCGGAACAGGCGACCGTCGCCAACCGTGAAAAAGAGCGTTTTCTGGCTCAGGCAAGCCACGATCTACGCCAGCCCATTCACTCTATCGGCATGTTCACCGCGTGCCTGCGCTCAAGTCCGCTTGGCGAGTATGAACGTCAACTGGTCGACAACATCGACCGTTCCCTGCACAACGTTTCGCAGTTGTTCCGCTCGATTCTGGATATCTACACGCTGGACAGCGGCAAGGTATCGGCCAAGTCAGACGTGATCAATCTGGGCGAAATGCTCAATGACATCGCTCAGCAAAACACGGCGGCTGCTCGTTGGGCCGGCGTGGAGTTGAGAGTCCGGCCTTGTCGGCGCTGGGTCAGAGTCGATGCCACATTGCTTGCCACGATGGTGCAGAACATTCTGTCCAACGCGCTCAAATATGCCCCCGAACATCCGGTGCTGATCGGTGTGCGTCGCCACAACGGACGCTTGTCCATCAGCGTGCATGATCAGGGGCGCGGTATCGCGGCTGAACATCTGCCCAGAGTCTGTGACGAGTTCTATCGGATTCGGCATGTCCGCGACAAGGACGTGGAAGGTGTAGGGCTTGGGTTATCCATCGTCAAACGGCTCAGCCAGATTCTGAGTGTGCAGATCAGCATCGATTCCCGGGTCGACCGGGGCACGACAGTGACCATTCATGGGCTTGAAGAGGCAAGCGCACCGGTGAGGCCCGCCCGCAAAAAGGTATTGGGCGATAGCCTGCTCAAAGGCGTCAGGATCTGTCTGGTGGAAGACGACAACAATGTGCTGATGGCCACTGCTGCGCTGCTGGAAAGATGGGGGTGCGAAGTCCAGACCGCCCGTTCTGCAGAAGGGCTGACCACCGATTGCGACATCATTGTTGCCGATTACGATCTGGGCACCACAGCCAACGGCCTTGATTGCATCGAAAGTATAAGAGCCGCCCGAGGCTGGGACGTACCGGCGCTCATCGTGACCGGGCGCGAGATAGACGTGGTGCTTGAGTCGATGCAGGGGGCGGAAGTGTCCGTACTCTCCAAGCCGCTGCGGCCTTCGGAGTTGCGGCTGAATCTGCTGGCGGTTCGCGAAAGCCGAGTGATGAATACACCTTGAACCGAGCGCAGGCCGAGGCGTGTTTAATCGCGCCAGCCCCTGATCTTCAACACAAGGTGTGCTGAAACCAGGCAGTACGCGTGTACGGGTGTCTTCTCGCGATATTAAAGTGCAGTCATCTGGCGCGGCATCGCGTATCGCATCACCTGTGCAAGATCACCTGATGAATCTCCTGCAACGGAATGATCCTCTGCGCAGCATTCAGTTTGATCGCTTCCTTGGGCATGCCGAACACCACGCAACTGGCCTCGTCCTGCGCCACTGTCGAGCTGCCGGCATCCAGCATTTCCTTGAGGCCGCGTGCGCCGTCGTCGCCCATGCCGGTCATGATGATGCCGGTGGCGTTTTTGCCGGCGAACTTGGCGACCGAGCGAAACAGCACGTCCACGGAAGGACGGTGCCGGTTGACCAGCGGGCCGTCGATGACCTGAACGTGGTAGTAGGCGCCGCTGCGGGTCACCATCATGTGTTTGCCGCCGGGGGCGATCAGCGCCAGGCCGGGCAGGATACGGTCGTTGTGGCGGGCTTCGCGTACTTCGATCTGACACAGGCCGTTGAGACGCTCGGCGAACGAGGCGGTGAATTTCTCCGGCATGTGCTGGACGATCACCATGCCGGGGCAGACGCGGGGCAGGGCGGTCAGTACCGCCTCCAGTGCCTGAGTGCCCCCCGTCGATGTGCCGATGGCAACGATGCGTTCAGTGGTCTGGGCCATTGCGTGGCCGCTGGCAGCCGGCAGAATGGCGTCGGCAGTGAATTTGCTGGCGGGGTTCAATACCGGTGCGGCGGCGCGTTTTCCAAGATTTTTGACATTGGAATTCGCGGCTGCGCGAATCGCCCCGACCAGCGACGCAGCGGACTCGATCAGAAAGCTTTTCAGGCCGGTCGTGGGTTTCGTGATGACTTCCACGGCCCCGGCAGACAGCGCTTGCAGCGACGTTTCCGCGCCTTTCTGAGTCAGCGAAGAGCAGATCACCACCGGCGTGGGCCGCTCGCTCATGATTTTTTTCAGGAACGTGATGCCGTCCATGCGCGGCATTTCAACGTCCAGCACGATAACGTCCGGCCACTCCTGGGCCAGTTTGCTCATGGCAAATATCGGATCTGACGCCGCGCCCATGACGTGAATGTCGGGTGTGTCGTTGAGGATTGCCACGAGTACCTGGCGAACGACAGCCGAATCATCGACCAGCAATACGCTGATTTTTTTGTTTGGCATCTTTTTCAATTACATCCATTGGTTGGTGCCTGACCCATACGTTTCCGTCCCACAGGTCGAAGATGATGTTGCGATGACCGGTGCTGCCCAGGTCCTGAGCCACCAGTTGCAGATGATGCTGCCCGGCCAGTGCAAGCGCTGCATGGATGTTTCGATAGGCAACGTTATGCATGTTGTTGTCGAGGCGTTGTGCAGGGAACATCTCGCCGCCGCCGAACAGCTTGACCTGATACTCCTCCGGAAAGGTGCCGTTGGCCAGTGCGTGGCGTATCAGTATTTCCATCGCCTCATCGCCGTATTTGCCGTCCAGTGGCTGATGCGCACGGATGCGGCCGGGCAGCATGAAATGGCACATGCCGCCAATGTGCCTGTGCGGGTGCCAGAAGGTGATCGCCACACAGGACCCCAGCAGCGTGCGCAATCGGGTCGGCCGGGTCTCAAAGACCACGTCGCCGGGCGCCAGTACTCTCTCGGCTACGCCGACGGGCTTGTTCATGGTTTGCGGTAAATCGAGGGGGAGACCATTTTCAACATGTCGTTCACACCGTTCAGGCTTTCCGAGTGGCTGATGATGAAATAGCCACCGGGTTTGAGACGCGGTATCAGCCGCGCCACCACTTTGCTTTTGGTTTCCTGATCGAAGTAAATCATCACGTTACGCAAGAAAATCACATCGAACTCGCCCAGGTCAGGGAGGGTTTCATTGAGATTGACTTGCACAAAGCTGACCCGGCTGCGCAGCGATTTGTCGATCAGGAAGGTGCCCTCCTGGCGACCTATACCCTTCAGACAATATTTGAACAGCAAAGGTTGCGGAAGCGTTTCGGTGCGTTCCATCGGGTAATGGCCGCTGCGTGCCTTGCTCAGTACGCGGGTGCTGATGTCCGAGCCGATGACCTCCCAAGGCGTGGTGCCCAGTTCTTCCGCCAGCGTCATTGCCAGGCTGTAGGGTTCTTCACCCGACGAGCTTGCCGCGCTCCAGACCCTGAATGCCTTGCCCGGCAACACCTTGGGCAGTACATGCTGGCGCAGAAAATCAAAGTGCTTGGGTTCGCGGAAAAAGTAGGTTTCGTTGGTGGTCAGCAAATCCAGCGCAATTTGCAGTTCGCCATTGCGCTGGTCGGTCATGATCAGCTTGAAGTACTCGCCATAGCTGTCCAGTTCGTAATGCTTGAGGCGTTTGAACAGGCGGCCTGCAACCAGTGCTTTCTTGGCCGGGGTCAGTTTGATGCCCGCAGCGCGATACAGCCAGGACTGAAACTGGCTGAATTCGTGATCATTGAGCGACGCCGTGTCAGCCATGCTCAGGCCTCAATGGGCGTCAAGGTCGGGAGCGGGCGCCTGACCTGCTGCGGCCAGGCTGGACATCTCATCGATGGACAGCACCCTTTCGACCTCCAGCACGATCACGAACTTGCCATCGACCTTGGCCATGCCACTGATGAAATCGGCACGAATCCGCGCGCCGAAATTGGGCGGCGGCTCGATCTGTGAGGCGGGGATTTCCAGTACTGCCGAGACGTTATCGACCAGCAAGCCGATATCCTGCGGCTGACCATCTTCGGTACTGGCTTCGATGATGATGACGCACGAGCGCCGGGTGATGTCCGAGTTCTGCCGCCCGAAACGCGCCGACAGATCAACCACGGGCACCACGGCGCCGCGCAGGTTGATCACGCCGCGCACGAAAGACGGCATCATCGGCACGACGGTCAGGCTGCCGTACTCGATGATTTCCTTGATGCCCAGAATGCCGATGGCGAACATCTCGCCACCGAGCATGAAAGTCAGGTACTGCGCCTCTTCCTCGACCGCTGTTGCGGCCTGTCGAGTCGTGACCAATGAGCCCATGTCGTTCTCCCAGTGAAGCGGTATCGAAGCCGTTAATCAGAAACGCGTGAATTCCGATTCGTCCGGCGAGCCGGCCGTGCTCTGGACGAAAGCCCTGCGTGGCGCCTGTTGCGGTGGGCGTGGCGGCTGACGGGGTGAGCTGTTGTGGCTGTCGACACCGTGACTTTGCGCGGCCGTTCTGGGCGAGGCGTCGAGGGTGAAGAAACTCATGGATTGCTGCAGTTGCTCGGCCTGGCTGCTCATTTCTTCTGCCGTGGCAGCGAGTTCTTCGCTGCTCGAGGCGTTCTGCTGAGTCACCTGATTGAGCTGTGTCATGGCCGTGTTGATCTGTGCCACGCCAGCGGCCTGCTCTTCGGACGCCGCGCTGATTTCCTGCACCAGGTCGGAGGTCTTGTTGATCGACGGCACCATCTCGTCCAGCAACTTGCCAGCCTTCTCGGCCATTTCCACGCTGCTGGAAGACAGCTCGCCGATTTCCTGAGCGGCAATCTGGCTTCGTTCTGCCAGCTTGCGTACCTCGGCAGCCACCACGGCGAAGCCTTTACCATGCTCACCCGCGCGGGCAGCTTCGATAGCGGCGTTGAGCGCGAGAAGGTTGGTCTGGTAGGCGATGTCATCGATGATGCTGATGCGCTGGGCGATCTTCTTCATCGCAACCACCGTCTGCTGGACCGATTCGCCGCCGTCGGTGGCTTCCTTGGCAGCCTTGCTGGCCATGCCGTCGGTGACCTTGGCGTTCTCGGTGTTCTGGTTGATGCTGGCGCTCATCTGTTCAACCGATGCGCTGGTTTCTTCGACACTGGCCGCCTGTTCGCTGGTGGCCTGGCTCATCGACTGCGCCGTGGCGCTGACTTCTTCCGATGCGCTGGCCAGGTTGTCGGCGGCGTTACGCACTTCGCCGATGATATGCGACAGCTTGCCGACCATGTTGCGCATGGCGTTGAGCACCATGCCGGTCTCGTCTTTGGAACCGTGCCCGATGTGAGCGTTGAGATTGCCTTCGGCCAATTGCTCGGCGGCAGAGGCGGCTTCCTTGAGCGGGCGGGAAATGATCCGTGCAATGAACAGCGCCAGGCCCAGACCGATCAACAAGGCCGCAATCAGTACCACGATGATCGAGATACGGGCGGTCTGGTACAGGCTGGTGCCTTTCTCGCCCGCCGCCGTCGCGCCTGCATCGTTCAGCTCGATCATCTTTTGCAGTTCGTTGGTCACCTCGTCGAAGCGTACTTTGGACTCGCCTCTGAGCAAGGTACGCGCCTGTACCTCCAGGTTTTGCCGGGACAGGTCGAACAGGTCATTGCCGATTTTCAGGTAGGCCGCCCACGACGCGTTGATGGCGTTGAACAGTTGGCGATCTGCATCGCTGACGATCAATTTTTCGTAAGTCGCCATTCGCGTTTCGAACTGCTTGCGAGCGTCCACAGCCTCAAGCTCGGCCTGCGCTTTTTCTTGCGCCACTTCGGTGCCGATATGGCGGTTTTCCTTGAGCCTGTAGTTGGCCGCATAGAAGCGCATGCCCGCCGCCGCCCGCATGGACGGCATCCAGTTTTCCTTGATGTCCTGCGCGGCCTGGTTGACCTGGCCGAGCTGGATAATCGCAAAGACCCCCATCGCTGCGGTCAACGCCAGAACCACCAGAAACGAGGTAATCAGCTTGGTGGAAATCTTCAGATCGTAAAACCATTTCATCGGGTTACTCCTTGGAATTGCAAATCCGTCAGCGAGAAGCGGGCGAGAGCGAATGAGGGGACTGAGTCGAGCGAGCGTCCATTTGTATGATCTGGTTGAGCAGTGCCGGTACGTCGAGAATCAGCGCCACCGCGCCGCTGCCCAGAATCGTAGAGCCGCTGATTCCGCGCAGTGCGCCGAACAGCTTGCCCAGCGGTTTGATGACCGTCTGGAATTCACCGAGCAAGTCATCCACCACCAGCCCGGCCTTGTGCTCGGCGTAGCGCACGACCACCACGTTCTGGCGTCGTGCGGCAGGGCCTTCGTGATCGAAGTGGTCGCGCAGGTAGACCAGCGGCAGCACTTCACCGCGCAGGTCCAGGTAGCCGTTATCCCTATTGGACTGGCGGTCGCGCTCATCCAGCTCGATGCATTCCTGAACCATGTCCAGCGGAATCACGTAGGTCGACTGATCGATACCGACCAGAAAACCGTTGATGATCGCCAGCGTCAGCGGCAGACGAATGCGCACGATGGTGCCCTGACCGGGCTGGCTGTCCAGGTCGACAGTGCCGCGCAGCAGGGTGATGTTGCGCTTGACCACGTCCATGCCGACGCCACGGCCTGACAGGTTGGTGACCGCTTCAGCGGTTGAAAAACCAGGTTCGAAGATCAGGTTGTAGATTTCCTGATCGGTCAGGCTCGCGCCAGCGGCCACCAGCCCGCGTTGCTGGGCCTTGTCGAGAATCCGCTCGCGGTTGAGCCCTGCACCGTCGTCGGCAATCTCGATGACGATGCTGCCCGAGTCGTGGTAGGCATTGAGGCTCAAATGACCTTTGGCCGGTTTGCCAGCCGCACGCCGCGCTTCGGCACTTTCGATGCCGTGGTCCATCGAGTTGCGCAGCAGGTGCATGAGCGGGTCGCCGATTTTCTCAACGACTGTTTTGTCCAGTTCGGTTTCCGCGCCATTGATGATCAGGTCGATGTCTTTGCCCAACTCCTGGCTGACATCGCGCACCACCCGGCGGAAGCGGTTGAAGGTGTCGCCGATGGGGATCATGCGCAAGTGCAGCGCGCCGTCGAGAATTTGTTCAACCAGCCCCGACACGGTCGAGCTGGCTTCCTGGAGCGGGTCGTTGTCGCACGACTTTGCCAGCAGGCTGGCCCCGGCGCTGGCGATCACCAGTTCGCCGACCAGATTGATCAGTTCGTCGAGCTTGTCAGCGTTGACGCGCACATAGCGTCCGTCCTTGTTTTTCTGATCGCCGCTTGCCGAAGGGCGATCCACCGCCGTGGCGACGCCAGGCTCTCGCGGCACCGCTCGCTGGTCGCCCAGCAGCTCGCCGCTGGCCACCGCAGTGCTGCGTTCGGCCTGCGAAACCAGCTCTGTCCCGGCAGGCTCGACGTCCTCGTCCGTTTCATCGACCCGCGTGATGTCCACGGTGCAGTCTTCACGCACGAAGTCGAACACTTCGTTGATCGCGGCATGGCCGGCGGACGAGCGGAAATCAATCTCGAAACCCAGATGACAGGATTCCGGGTCCCACGATTCCACGGGCGGAATGCTGTCGGTCACGGTCGTGACCTGAACCATCTGCCCCAGCGTGTTCAGGTAGCGCAGAAAGGACAGGGGGTCCATGCCATTGCGAAACACATCCACACCAAAGCGTAGCGAGATATGCCACAGCACGTCGGCTTCCTGGTCAGCCGTGACGCTGGTCACCTGTGTGTTGTCGCCAGCCTGAGCGGTGCTCGGTGCCTGATAGACCTGCAGCGCCTGACGCAACGCGGCTTCGCGCTCCAGAGCCGGTGGCTGAAGCTGCTCACCCCGGCTGGCCACCACGTCGATCAACTCGAGCATGTGGTCGCCGGACTTGAGCAATACCGCGATCAACTCGGCGTCCACGGAAACGCTGCCTTCGCGCAAACGATCCAGCACGTCTTCAACGATATGGGTAAAGCTCACGATGGGTGTCAGCCCGAACAGCCCGGCCGAGCCCTTGATGGTGTGTGCTGCACGAAAGACTGCGCCAATCGCATCCACATCACCCGGTTCGCTTTCAAGTTGCAGGAGGGATTCCTCCATTGCCTGCAACAGCTCACGCGCTTCGACGATAAACGTCTGCTGAGCCTGGTCTAGGTTAATGCTCACAATGACTTCCTATGTCCAACTACTCAGCATTGCTGCCAATAGACGCGCTACAGCACGACACCCGGGTTACATAATTCGAAGGTTTCCGTCACCGCCTTGCTCTGGCCGGTCAGGTGCAGCGCGGTGCCGGTCTTTTCGGCCTCGCGCTGAATGACCGCCAGCAATTGCAGGCCGGCGCCGTCCATCTCGGTGACGTTCGACAAGTCGACTTCCATCCTCGCTGCGCTGCCGATCTGTGGCAGCAACCGGGCGGCAAGCTCGGTCACGGTGTAGATCGTCAGCTCGCCGTCGATTTGCACGCGGGCAGCGTCAGGGTGGGTCTCTGCAGATATCGTCATGCTGACCTCCAGGGCCACACGCCTCAGGGAAGGATCAGTTTGGACACCGCGGCCAGCATCTGTGCGGGCTGGAACGGTTTAACGACCCAGGCTTTTGCCCCGGCTGCCTGACCTTCGGCTTTTTTCGATTCCTGAGACTCTGTGGTCAGCATGATGATGGGGGTGAACTTATAACTGGCCAGCTTCTTCACCTCTTTGACAAAGGTGATTCCATCCATGTTTGGCATGTTTACATCGCTGATGATCAGGTGAATCTTCTGACCCGTCAGCTTGCCCAGTGCATCCTTACCGTCGCTGGCTTCGATGACATCGTATCCGGCACTTTTCAGAGCGATGCCGACAACCTGCCGGACACTGCTTGAATCGTCGACCACCAATACACTCTTAGCCATGATCTACTCCTAGAAGAACGTTATTTCCTGCGAATTCTGCTGCGCAGCCGATTCACCGTGATGCGAACGGCGTTGCTCGTCGGTCGCGTAGGTGGACTCCATGCGCGCCAGCCACTGTCGGGCGTCGATGGCGACCGCCTCGTCGGGAGACTGGCTGGCCTGTAACAGGTGCGCGTAGAGCGCGTCGATGTTGTCGCGCACATGGGCCAGAATCTGGCTGACCCGGTCCTGAAACTGCAGGCTGACCAGCACTTCAGTCATCTCGTCGCGAATGCCGTAGCTTTCCTGTTTCAACAGGTCGGCGGATTCGGCCAGGCGTCCGGTGATGCTCTGGAAGCGCTCCAGCACGTTCTGAATGCCTTGTTCGGAAGCGGCCACCGAGTGGCTGTCCTGATCGGCACCGCTGGAGGCGGCCTGCACCAGTTGAGTGATGGCGTTGTTGATGATGTCGACCTTGGCCGACATCTGCTGGCCGGTTTCGCTGGACTTGCTCGACAGGCTGCGCACGGCATCGGCCACGACTGCAAACCCTCGGCCTGCTTCGCCTGCCCGGGCGGCTTCAATGGCCGCGTTAAGGGCCAGCAGATTGGTCTGCGCGGCGATGGCTGCAACGTCGGCGGCCATGGTGCGTAATTCGCCCGTGTAGGCGGTGAGGCTGCGAACCTGAGAAAGCGTCTGGTCGCGGCTGGCTTGCGTGGCTTTGAGCGAGTCGATCACTTGGCTCAGTTCACTGTCGCTTTGGGACAGCACTTTCAGTGCGCCGTCGGCATTCTGCCCGTCCAGCTCGCCAGCAGCGTGCTGCGAGGCCTGCACAGTGTCCTGCAAACGTTCGGAGATCCCCATGAAGCGGGTGGTCAGCGCAACAATGGCGGTTTCGGTCTGCTCACGTGAGCTTTCAACCTGTTTGACCCAGATCGGCATCGCCCCAAGCAGGACTTCATTAATCTGTGTATTGGTGGCCATCGCACTGGCGTGAGCGTTATGCGTGTGGTGGTGATCCAGCGCCTGGGCGACGGCATGTTCCACCTGACGGCTTTGCGAGCGGGCTGCCCAGATACCGGCACCCAGACCTGCAACGATCAATACAGCACTGGCGATAAGATTGTCAGAGGTCGTGCCCGACTGAGTGAGTATCCAGGCGACGGCAGGGACGACAGGAATCAACGGAAACCAGAGGAAACGTGGATGACGTTGAACGTGAGTAATACCGCGTTGAATCGACATCATGGGTTCGATCCTTGAACAGATTGGCTTCTGTAAGTGACTCACAGGTTATCTGCGTGACCGGCGTAAACTTGACAGGCACACAGGCGCCTTTTGCCCACTCTGTATGTTTAGACGGCGTATCAACTTAAAAATAGCGGGTATTCCGGACATGGCAAGTCAGCACGGAAATCGTGCGTGGCCCTTATGGTTCGCGGCGTCGCAGGTCAAGGCCTTGCCCTGCAGAGCGTGATCTATCGCACCGTTCAACGATACGCATCTCGTAACATTCTGCGTCAATCTGACGCAGAATCAGTAGCATGAAAACGGAGGCGAGCAGCCGTGAGTCTATTCACGAGCGTGTTATCTCATGTCGCACGCGCTGGTGCGGAAAGACATTTTGGGCATGCATTTGAAGAGGTTCTGCGTCGCAAAAGGACGCAGGAGCCTTGAACGGCATGCCAACGCATCGGCATGCCGTTCAGGCAGATGTGGACCTAGTGCAACTTCATCCGCGGCTCGGTCCCTTTGCCGATCTTGCTGCCCAGCATCAGCATCAGGGTGCGGAAAGCACCGTACAGCGCCATCTGGTGCATGCGGTACAGCGACACGTAAAACATCCGTGCGAGCCAGCCTTCGAGCATCACGCTGCCCATCAGGTTACCCATCAGATTGCCGACCGCCGAGAAGCTCGACAGCGATATCAGTGAGCCGTAATCCTTGTAGGTGTATTCCGGCAGGCTCTTGCCTTCGATTCGCAGGCGCAGCGATTTGGCCAGCAATGACGCCTGCTGATGCGCCGCCTGGGCGCGTGGTGGAACATTGCGGTCAGTGCCTTTTTGCGGGCAGGCCGCGCAGTCACCGAAGGCGAAAATATTTTCGTCGCGGGTGGTTTGCAGTGTTGGCAGCACTTGCAGCTGATTGATGCGATTACTCTCCAGGCCATCCAGCTCATGCAGAAAGGCCGGAGCGCGAATACCCGCTGCCCAGACCTTCAGACTCGCAGGGATAACCTGCCCGGTGGCCGTGATCAGACCGTCTGCCGTCACTTCACTGACCGCTGCATTGGTCAGCACTGTAACGCCCAGTTTTTCCAGCGTTTTGTGTACCGGCGCGCCGATGCGTTCGGGCAGCGCGGGCAGCACCCGTGGGCCTGCTTCAATCACCGTGATCCGCAGGTTTTCCGGTTTGATCTGACCCAGCCCGTAGGCCGCCAGTTCATGCGCTGCGTTGTGCAGTTCTGCTGCCAACTCAACGCCGGTCGCTCCGGCACCAACGATGGCGACGGTGATTTCCTGCGTGCTGTCGGCCTGACCGGCGTGGGCGCGCAGGTAGTGGTTGAGCAGTTGCTGATGGAAGCGTTCGGCCTGCTTGCGACTGTCGAGAAACAGGCAGTGCTCCGCCGCGCCTTTGGTGCCGAAGTCATTGGTGGTGCTGCCCACCGCGATCACCAGCGAGTCATACCCCAGGCTGCGTGCCGGAACCAGTTCCGCTCCGGTTTCATCCAGCGTGGCCGCCAGATGAATCTGACGGCTGGCGCGGTCCAGCCCGGTCATGCGGCCGAGCTGAAACTGAAAGTGGTTCCACTTGGCCTGGGCCACGTAGTTCAGCTCGTCCTCATAGGAGTTGAGCGAGCCGGCAGCCACCTCGTGCAACAGCGGTTTCCAGATGTGCGTCAGGTTGGCGTCCACCAACGTGACGCTGGCCGTGCCTTTTTTGCCCAGGTTTTTACCCAGACTGGTCGCCAGCTCCAGACCGCCAGCGCCGCCGCCAACGATAACAATACGATGCGTCATAAGGATTACTCGGAAGGTTTAAGGAATTCGGAGGGAGCTCGATCTTCGCGAGCGCAAGGCAGCTCATAGCGTCGGATGGCTCGATAACAGGGTTCATCACGGCTGCCTCGGGATCAGGAGCAACACGGTGTGCTCGACTGAATGCCAGGTGGCCTGAAGGTACTCTTCGACACACCTTTGCGGTACGTGGTTCAGCGGGCTGATCACTTTATGCGTCGTCTCAAGCGTGCTGTCGGGCAGGGGGCCAGGGATCGGTGATCTCCAGCGGCTCGACCTGCAATGAGTCGTCCAGGCGGATGATGCCGCTTTGTAACACCCGCGCGGTAATTCCGCCATGCCCACGCACCGCCTGAAAAGTCCCGTGGCCCAGGCGCTGTTCAAGCTTCGCGCACGGTTGGCACCAGCCGGTGGTTTCAAAGATGGCCTGGCCGATGCGGAAACGACGGTTCTTGAGGCTGAACAGGTTGATACCGCTGATCACCAGATTACGGCGCAAATCCTGCGGCACGATGGGGTGTTCGGCAGGCCGGTTCAGCAGCGAACCGACCACGGCCAGGTGCTCCCACTGAATCAGTGTGACCTGCCGTGCATTGCGCGGGCCGGGGCGTGAGTGATCACCGGTCAGGCCGGCCTCGCGACGTGCTTCCACCGCGTCCAGCTCAATCATCTCGGCGCGCGATTCCGGACGCACGCCAATCCAGCGCACACGGCCTTGTTGAGGCACATCGGCCAGCAACTCCTGAAAAGGGCTCATAAGCTGATTCCAACATCAAACACGACACTGCGGCCCAAATTGGTACGCAGAAAATCCGGAGCGCCCGGATGCGCGAACAATACCCGAGCAAACGTCGGCCCCACCAGCGACAGCGAGCGCCAGCCCTGCCGCAGGTATTCGGTGGGCGGCGGAAAGTGGCTGTTCAGATCGAGCACTTCGCGCTTGAGGCTGGCGAACGCAATGATGTCCAGCTCGCCCAGATCAATGCCGCGTTCACGATAACTGGTGGATTTCTTGCGCAGGGTAGGGGCGAGGCGATGCAGCAGTTCGGAAGCGGGAATGCGCTTGGGCTTGGCTTCCCGGCGCACGAGTTGGCTCAGCGAGAACGCGCTTCGTCGTCGCTGCAACTCCTCGCGCCACTCATCGTTGAGACGCCGCCCCTCGTCCAGCACGAAAAACACCTCAAAGCGCCCGTCACGAAACAGCACATCGGGCGGCTCCTGACTGGCAGGGGTGAAGTCCTCGTTGCGATGCGCAATGTTCAGCCCCTGCAACAGCCGCTGGCAAACCCAACGCTCACGCTCCCACTTCCGCGCATTGGACAGAAAGGCGTTGGCTTGTTCGGCCTGGATCGTCAACAGGCGCAGGTAGTCTGAGTCATCCATAGGGCTGTAGCTTACCGCTCAAATGTGAAGGTGAAAAATAAAGTCTGATGTGATTTCGGGAGATTTTTGCCAGGGGCTCCAGAGCGAGCGAAAAAACCTTTCAGCACGCTAAAGCTTTTGTTTGTTACGCCGAACTCATGACAAGCCAATTTAATGGCACTCAGGAGTTCTTTTCGCATGGAACGTAAATGAATCCCTCTTTCCCGCTCGTTTTGGTCATCCTGGCCTGCGCTTTTGCGTACGGCGAAAATGTTTGCGCCCGAGAGCAAGCTGAGCAGCATGCTGACTTACTGAGTGTTTATCAGGCAGCATCACTTAACGATGCGCAATTGTCTGCCGCACGTCATGCGTACAATGCACAACGTGAAGCCATGCCTCAGGCTCGGGCAGGCCTGCTGCCGAATCTGACCGCCGGGGCAACGTCTGAGGTCACTCGTCTGGAGCGGGACGAGCCTTCCTTAAAACGTGAGCGAAGTGGCACAACGTTTCGTGCGAATCTCAGTCAGCCGTTATTTCGCATTGATCGCTGGTTTCAATTGAAGGCTGCGCAATCAAGCGTGGATCAGGCCGAGCTTGAGCTGTCCGCCAAAGAGCAAAACCTGCTGCTGACCGCTGCCCAAGCCTACTTCGAAACACTGCGGCAACTGGACGCTTTCGCAGCCGCTCAGGCGGAAGAAGCTGCGCTGTTGCGCCAGCGCGACCAGGCTCAAGGGCGTCTGGAGGATGGTGCTTCAAGCATTACTGACGTGTATGACGCCCAGGCCGCCTATGACAATGCCCGAGCCAACCGGCAACTGGTGCGGCGAAAAGTAGATGATGCTTATGAAGTGCTGGAGCGCCTGACCAAGCACAGCTACACGTCAATTGCAGGCATGAAGCATCAGATGCCGGTTGAGGCTCCCTTACCCAATGACGCCCGAGCCTGGGTCGACGTTGCCGTGCGGCAGAATCTTGGGCTGCAAGCCAGCGAGCGTGCCGTCAGTGCTGCCGAGCAAACGCTTAATCAGCGTAAAGCCGGGCATGCCCCCACGGTTGACGCTGTTGCTTCTTACCGCAAAGGTGATAACGACAGCTTTGGCTACAGCAACCCGACTGACTTCGGCAGTAACGGCTATCGCGACAAGGTCGCGCAAAGCAGCATCGGCATTGAACTCAATATCCCTCTTTACTCGGGCGGAATGACCCACTCCCAAATCAAGGAGTCCACCGAGCGTCTGTATCAGAGCCAGGACGAACAGGAAGACCGCCGTCGCGAAGTGGTGCTGAATACGCGTAATGCGTTTCGCGGTATCAATGCGGGCATCGAGCAGATTTCAGCCAGACGCCAAAGCATTGTTTCCGGTCAGAAGTCGGTGGAAGCCAATCAGGTCGGTGTTGATGTGGGGTCGCGCAACATCGCCGACGTACTCAATGCCCAGCGTCAGTTGTACGCTGCCGTGCGCGATTATAACGATGCCCGGTATGACTACATTCTCGACAACCTCAAGCTTAAACAGGCAGCAGGTACGCTGAGCCCTGATGACCTTAGAGCACTGTCGATCTATCTAAAGCAGGACTACGACCCGGCCAAGGACTTTTTACCGCCAGGCCTTTAGACACATTTTTAGAGTGCGTAGCTGAATAGTTTCAATCCGGGTACATTAAATTTAAAAAATGTGACGCGCGTCACGGATGGCTTGTTGCCATTATTTAGCAAAATGATCAGATTTGCCTACCAGTGGCATGTCGGCAGGGAAGCGCTATGAATGATTCGGAACCAGGCGCTCAGACGCCTGACAATGCCCCGCGCCTCGAC
>NZ_MTSA01000018.1:0-116933 GCF_002157375.1 Pseudomonas syringae | reverse complement strand
AAGAGGACGCAGAGCGTCCAGACCGGCATGCCCACGCGGAGCATGGGCACGATAGGTGTTCTCTGGGCACCCATGATTACCGTCCCGTCCCCACGCTCCAGCGTGGGGACGCAGTTCACGACGCTCTGCGTCGCAAGAGGACGCAGAGCGTCCAGACCGGCATACCCACGCGGAGCATGGGCACGATAGATGTTCTCTGGACACCCATGATTATCGTCCCCACGCTCCAGCGTGGGAATGCAGTTCACGACGCTCTGCGTCGCAAGAGGACGCAGAGCGCTCAGACCGGCAAGCCTACGCGGAACATGGGCACGATAGATGTTCTCTGGGCACCCATGATTATCGTCCCCACGCTCCAGCGTGGGAATGCAGTTCACGACGCTCCGCGTCGCAAGAGGACGCAGAGCGTTCAGACCGGCATGCCCACGCGGAGCATGGGCACGATGGATGTTCTCTGGGCACCCATGATTATCGTCCCCACGCTCCAGCGTGGGAATGCAGTTCACGACGCTCCGCGTCGCAAGAGGACGCGGAGCGCTCAGACCGGCATGCCTATGCGGAGCATGGGCACGATAGATGTTCTCTGGGCACCTATGATTATCGTCCCCACGCTCCAGCGTGGGAATGCAGTTCACGACGCTCTGCGTCGCAAGAGGACGCAGAGCGGCGCACACTCATGAAGACGCATTCCATTATTGCGCAGGCGCAGCCTCAGCAGGCGTGATGCTTTCTGCGGGCTCTGCCGCTGGCGCGTCGACTGTTTCTGCCTTGAAGGATGCAGGCTCGGCAGGCGCAGGCATGGGCTCGCTTGAAGCCGGCGGTGTCGACACGGCAGCGGGCTCGGTCTTGAGTGTCGTTTCTTCAGGTTTAGGTGCCGGGGCCAGCTTGGCCGGTTCGGCAGCTTTGGCCGGCTCCGCTGCGGCAGGTGCCGTGTCAGGAACACCCAGGTCAGCCTTGGGTTTTTCAACGATATGCGCAGCCTTCTTCACCTCCGGCGGCAGGAAGTTTTCCACCAGCCCGAAAAAGCGCTCGTAAAACTTCGCCGACGACACCGTTTCGCTGGCCACCTTGACCATCGAATCATCGGTGGAGCCGATTGGCATCGACACCGAACCCAGCACCCCTACCCCGAGGCTTGCCGAGTTGTTGGTCTTCTTCAGTGCATAACGGTCCTGCAGCGCGTTGGCGAACATGGTGGAGTTGCCATCCTTCATGTCGGCCGCACACACCAGATTGAAACTGATCTCGATGTGAGTATCACCGGTCTGTTGAAAGCTCTTGCGACCGGCGACCATCTTCGGGTCGTTGCTGGTAATGATGTAGCCTTGGCTCAGCAAAGCACGCCGCCCCGCCTCGCAATACGCCACGTCGGTCGCCGGGTAACTGCGCGAGAACGTTCCGGCGTCGTCGAAATGCTCGTGATCATAAATCGCCTGTTTCGGCGACGAACAGCCTGCTGCCGTCAACAGGACAGCGGCCCAGCATGCGGTGCGAAGGTTCAATAGCTTAAACATCGAAAATCCTGAGGAAGGAAGAGTCTGCCAGCAAGACTGCGAACTGGGAAATGGCGGTAAGTCTGCAACAAGGGAGACGTGGTATCAACGTACAGTTCAAAAGGATTTGGCCACACGACCTGATCCTGTGAACAAACCTTCCTTGAAACCGACCAAAACGCAGACAACAAAAAAGCGACCCTGGGGTCGCTTTCTTGTTTGCTTCAAGGAGTTCAAGGGCCTTGAAACGGTGTATGGCGCAGCGGACGGGACTCGAACCCGCGACCCCCGGCGTGACAGGCCGGTATTCTAACCGACTGAACTACCGCTGCGCATCGCTGTAAACCTGTTTGAAACAAACCTTCTATAGTTTGCTTCCTGTACACATGACTAAAAGACCCTTGGGTTTTTCAATCGCAGATCCGGATAACCCGATCTGTACAAATATGGCGCAGCGGACGGGACTCGAACCCGCGACCCCCGGCGTGACAGGCCGGTATTCTAACCGACTGAACTACCGCTGCGCATTGTATACGGTTTCTGCATTTGAAAGCCCTCATACTTCAGCTTTCAAACTCAACGATGGTGGGTGATGACGGGATCGAACCGCCGACCCGCTGCTTGTAAGGCAGCTGCTCTCCCAGCTGAGCTAATCACCCTTTGCTTCGTTGAGGCCGCGAAATTTACGCACCTAACGAACCTAAGTCAATAGCCTGATTGAAGTTTTTTGAAAAACCACTTCAATCGCACACTCTCTACCACACATCAAAAGAACAACACAGCGCCAATTCCAAGACACTGCGCCCAACTATTCGGCGTAGACCATCTTCCGCGTCATGCCGCCGTCCACAACAAACTCCTGGCCCGTCACGAAACCGGCATTTCGCGACAGCAACCAGGCGACCATTGCCGCCACGTCTTCAACCGTCCCCACCCTGCCGGCAGGATGCTGGGCATGGTCGGTCTCGGACAAGGGTTCGGCTCGACGCAAAGAAGGGTCACGCGCATCGATCCAGCCAGGGCTGACCGCATTGACCCGGATTTCCGGCCCAAGGCTGATTGCCAACGCATGCGTCAGGGCCATCAGCCCTCCTTTGCTGGCCGCGTAGGCTTCGGTATCAGGCTCGGACTGCATGGCGCGCGTGGACGTCAGGTTGACGATGCTGCCGCAGTGCGCACGCAAATAAGGGGCGCAATGCTTGGCCAACAACATCGGCCCGCCGAGATTGACCGCCAGCACCCGGTTCCAGTGCGACAGATCGAGGCTTTCGAGGGTGGTGTTGTGCGGGTCGGCAACCGCCGCGTTGCACACCAGCGCATCCAGGCGACCGAACTTCCTGAGCACTTCAGCCACGCCCTGGGCGACCTGTTCTTCGCTGGCGACGTCCATCGCGATGAACAGGGCGTTATCGCCCAGCACACCGGCCACTTTCGAGCCGCGGGCGCGATCCAGATCGGTCAGCACCACCTGCCAGCCCTCAGCAATCAGCCATGCCGCGATACCGAGCCCGATACCGCGAGCGGCACCGGTCACCAGCGCCACACGACCGTTGTGGGTGCCGGCAAATGTCAGCGCCCACGGCTGACCTGTTTCAGCACTCACCGGGTCACTCACAACGCCGCCAGACCGCGCGCAAGGTCGGCCTGAAGGTCGGCGACGTCCTCAAGGCCCACCGCCACACGGATCAGGCTGTCACGAATCCCGGCGGCTTCACGCTCTTGCGGCGCCAGACGACCGTGGGACGTGGTACTCGGGTGAGTAATCGTGGTTTTGCTGTCGCCCAGGTTGGCAGTGATCGAGATCAGGCGGGTGGCATCGATAAAGCGCCATGCGCCATCCTTGCCGCCTTTGACCTCAAAGCTCACCACCGCCCCGAAGCCCTTTTGCTGACGCTTGGCCAGTTCATGCTGCGGATGGCTCTTCAGCCCGGCGTAATGAACCTTCTCGATTCCATCCTGCTGTTCCAGCCACTCGGCCAGCGCCTGTGCGTTGGCGCAGTGCGCGCGCATCCGCAGGTTCAGGGTTTCGAGGCCCTTGAGAAAGATCCATGCATTGAACGGGCTGAGTGTCGGCCCGGCGGTGCGCAGAAAACCGACCACTTCCTTCATCTGCTCGCTGCGACCGGCGACCACACCCCCCATGCAACGGCCCTGGCCGTCGATGAACTTGGTGGCCGAATGCACGACGATATCCGCCCCCAGCAGCAGCGGTTGCTGCAAGGCCGGCGTACAGAAGCAGTTGTCGACGATCAGCATTGTGCCTTTGGCGTGGGCGATCTCGGCCAGGCCGGCGATGTCCACCAGCTCGGCCAGTGGATTGGAGGGCGACTCCACGAACAACATTTTGGTGTTGGCCTTGATCGCCGCTTCCCAACCGCTCAGGTCCGCGAGCGGAACGTAATCCACCTCGATGCCGAACCGCTTGAAATACTTGTCGAACAGGCTGATGGTCGAGCCAAACACACTGCGCGACACCAGAACGTGGTCTCCCGCACTGCACAGGCTCATGACCACCGCCAGTGTCGCCGCCATGCCGGTGGCCGTGGCGACCGCCTGCTCTGCACCTTCCAGCGCGGCGATGCGCTCTTCGAAAGAACGCACGGTCGGGTTGGTGTAACGCGAGTAGACGTTGCCCGGCACCTCACCGGCAAAGCGCGCGGCGGCATCGGCAGCCGTGCGGAATACATAGCTCGAGGTGAAGAACATGGGGTCGCCATGCTCGCCTTCCGGTGTGCGGTGTTGCCCGGCACGTACGGCGAGGGTATCGAAACCCACGCCTTCAAGGTCGCTGTCCAGCCGACCTGCATCCCATTCCTGAGTCATGCCGCCTACTCCTTGTCCGATTAGTTGTTGTACAGATCGATGATCGCGCTCACCGCCTGAGTCTTGATCTTGGAGGCGTCGTTACGTGCGCTCTCGATCCGGTTCAGGTAATGCTCGTCGATGTCACCGGTCACGTACTTGCCGTCGAAGACCGAGCAATCGAAGTTGTCGATCTTGATCTTCTTGCTGCCACTGACCGCTTCGATCAGGTCATTCAGGTCCTGATAGACCAGCCAGTCGGCGCCGATGAGGTCGGCAACATCCTGGGTGGAGCGGTTGTGGGCAATCAGCTCGTGAGCACTCGGCATGTCGATGCCGTAGACGTTAGGGTAGCGCACGGCCGGGGCCGCCGAGCAGAAGTAGACATTCTTGGCACCGGCTTCGCGGGCCATCTGAATGATCTGCTTGCAGGTCGTGCCACGCACGATGGAGTCGTCCACCAGCATCACGTTCTTGCCGCGGAACTCCAGCTCGATGGCGTTGAGCTTCTGGCGCACGGATTTCTTGCGCGCAGCCTGCCCCGGCATGATGAAGGTCCGGCCGATGTAACGGTTCTTGACGAAACCTTCGCGGAACTTGACGCCCAGGTGGTTGGCAAGCTCCAGCGCAGCGGTACGGCTGGTGTCCGGAATCGGGATGACCACGTCGATGTCGTGATCCGGACGCTCGCGCAGGATCTTGTCGGCCAGTTTCTCGCCCATGCGCAGACGCGCCTTGTAGACCGAGATACCGTCGATGATCGAATCCGGACGCGCCAGATAGACGTGTTCGAAGATGCACGGGGCGTACTTGGGGTTGGCCGCACACTGACGGGTATGCAGCTTGCCGTCTTCGGTGATGTAGACCGCTTCGCCCGGTGCCAGGTCGCGAATCAGGGTAAAACCCAGTACGTCCAGCGAAACGCTTTCCGACGCGATCATGTACTCGACACCTTCGTCGGTGTGACGCTGGCCGAACACGATAGGGCGAATGGCGTCCGGGTCGCGGAAACCGACGATGCCGTAACCGGTGATCATCGCCACGACCGCATACCCGCCACGGCAGCGATTATGCACGTCTGTTACCGCCGCGAAGATGTCCTCTTCGGTAGGCTGCAACTTGCCACGCACGGCCAGCTCATGGGCGAAGACGTTGAGCAGCACTTCCGAATCGGAATTGGTGTTCACATGGCGCAGATCGGATTCGTAAATCTCCTTGGCCAGTTGCTCGACGTTGGTGAGGTTACCGTTGTGCGCCAACGTGATGCCGTAAGGCGAGTTGACGTAGAACGGCTGAGCTTCGGCCGACGTCGAACTGCCCGCCGTTGGATAACGCACATGACCGATGCCCATATGCCCGACCAGGCGCTGCATATGGCGCTGATGAAACACATCACGCACCAATCCGTTGTCCTTGCGCAGGAATAACCGGCCATCGTGGCTGGTTACGATACCGGCAGCGTCCTGGCCGCGGTGCTGGAGGACGGTAAGCGCGTCATACAGCGCCTGATTGACGTTCGACTTGCCGACGATACCGACGATGCCACACATGCGACACAACCCCTACTTAGTGGAACTGGATTTACCGAGCACATCCTGCTGTGGTGTAGACGGCAGGATCTGTTCCTTGAACGGCAGATCAGCGGGTACGCTGATGCCGCTGGCAAGCCACTTGCTGGACATCCCGAGAATCAGGTTTTTCGACCAGTCAGCGACCATGAGAAATTGCGGCACCAGCCTGGACTGCTGCCACCATTGATCCTGTTGTACCGGCCCGAGGCTCAACAGCCCCACCGCTACAACGACAAGCAGGCCTCCGCGCGCTGCGCCGAAGACCATACCCAAAAAACGATCGGTCCCGGAAAGCCCGGTGACGCGAATCAGTTCGCCTATCAGAAAGTTGACCATGGCGCCCACCAGCAGGGTGGCGACGAAAAGAATGGTGCAGCTCGCAATGACGCGGGCCGACGGTGTGTCTATGTAATTGACCAGATACAGCGACAGCCCTGCCCCAAACATCCAGGCCACAACACCTGCAATGATCCACGTCGTCAACGACAGTGCTTCTTTTACGAAGCCGCGTTTCAGACTGATCAGGGCGGAGATGGCGACAATTCCCAGAATTGCCCAGTCAACCGGAGTAAATGGCACGTTGCAGCCTGCAGACAGATAAGGCGGCGCATTTTAGCAGAGCGCCTGCCTGCCGGTAAGCAGCGATTACCGGCAGGCAGCATTTTCCTTCGCAGCCAAGCCTCGAGGCGCCGGACGGTCAGCCGCGTTCTGGCTGAAAGCGCACCACAATTCCTTTGAGCTTCTGCTGCTTGTCGAGCTGATCGCGCAGGCGATCGGCTTCGGCGCGCTCGATCAACGGACCGACAAACACCCGATTCACGCCATCGGCGGTGCGAATATAGGCGTTATAGCCTTGGGTACGCAGGGTCTTTTGCAGGTTATCGGCATTGGCCCGGTTGGACATGCTCGCCAATTGAACCGACCAGCTGATCGACAGGCCGTTGGCATCGACGCCAGCCGGCGCAGCAGGTTTGGCGGGGGCCGCAGGTGCAGCCGGGGCCGGGGTGGCCGCAGGTGCGGGGGCAGGCTTGGCGGCCGGCTTGGGTGCAGGAGTCGCAGCAGCCGAGGGTGCGGCCTGGGTAGCAGGAGCTGGCGCGATAGGCATCGACGGCGGCTGATTGCTGCTACCACCTGCGTCACCCTCGCCCGGCACAGGCTCCTGAGGCAGAACCTGAGGTTCGGGAACCGGCACCGGATCGACCCGTACTTGCGAAGCTGCCGGGGCCTGAGGCGCAGAAGGCGCCTCGACCTGCACCTGGCGCGTCTCATCTTCACGCGTGAAAAGCATGGGCAGGAAAATGACCGCTACCGCGATCAGCACCAGCGCTCCAACCATTCGCTGCTTGAATACGTTATCCAGCAAAGCCATTTGCAGCGTCCTCATCGGTGTGCCGGGCCAACCATTCCAGGGCCTCGGCAACACAGTAAAATGAACCGAACAGCAGAATCTCGTCATCGGGCGTGGCGTGCGCGCACTGAGCCTCCAATGCCAGCGCAACACTCTGATAGGACGTCACGCGAGCCCCAAGGTTCTCCAGCGCCGAATGTAACTCTTCAGCGGAGCGGCTGCGCGACGTGGGCAGCGGCGCAACCGCCCATTCATCAATGACCGGCGACAGCGGCATGACCACACCATCAAGGTCCTTGTCGCTGAGCAGGCCGAACACGGCGAGACGCTTGCCGGCCACCGCGCGGCGAGCCAGGCGTTGCGCCAGAAAATCCGCAGCATGAGGGTTATGGCCTACATCCAGCAGCAGACTGAGCGGCTTGCCTTGCCAGAAGACGGTCCGACGGTCGAGACGGCCAGCCAGCCGGGTGTTAGCCAGAACCTGCCCCACTGCTTTCGATGACACCGGATAACCCAGCGAGGCAAACGCCTGAAGCGCCAGTGCGGCGTTCTGCATTGGCAGGTCCAGCAGCGGAAGATCGTGCAGCTCGACCTGCTCACCCTCCACAAGGCCACGCCAGCTCCAGCTGTCATGCCCTATCGAAAGATCGAAATCCTGACCCCGCAACAGCAACGGGCAACCCAGCTCACGCGCTTTCGCCAACAGAGGCTCCGGTGGCGCGGGGTCACCGCACAACGCAGGACAGCCGGAGCGGAAGATACCGGCCTTTTCGAACGCGACAGACTCACGGGTATCACCCAGGTACTCGGCATGATCGACACCGATGCTGGTGACCAGCGCGATGTCCGAATCAACCAGGTTCACGGCATCCAGACGCCCGCCCAGGCCGACTTCCAGAACAGCCACATCGAGCTGTGCGCGCTCGAACAGCCAGAACGCTGCCAGTGTGCCCATTTCGAAATACGTCAGGGTGACATCGCCACGGGCCGCTTCAACCGCGGCGAAGGCATCGCACAGTTCAGAATCGGTCGCCTCGAGGCCCTGCACCTTCACCCGCTCGTTGTAGCGAATCAGGTGCGGCGAACTGTAAACACCGACTTTCAGACCCCGGGACTGCAGCAAGGCTGCCAAAAAAGCGCAGGTCGACCCTTTGCCATTGGTGCCGGTCACCGTGATCACCTGACGCGCGGGACGCAGCAGTCCCAACTGCTGCGCTACCTGTCGGGAGCGATCCAGCCCCATGTCGATGGCGGAAGGATGCAGTTGCTCCAGATAAGCAAGCCAGTCGCCCAGGGACCCCGGGGTCATATCGAGGCGGGTGCCGGCGGAACGACGATAGGCTCGATGACCGGAGCAACAAAACGAGGAGTCGGCAGGTTCATCATCTGCGCCAACAGATTGCCCAGACGTGGTCGAAGCTCACTGCGCGCAATGATCATGTCGATAGCACCGTGATCCAGCAGGAACTCGCTGCGCTGAAAACCTTCCGGCAGCTTCTCGCGAACGGTTTGTTCAATGACGCGAGGACCGGCAAAACCGATCAGCGCCTTGGGCTCGGCAACAATGACGTCACCCAGCATGGCCAGACTCGCGGAAACACCGCCGTAAACAGGGTCGGTCAATACGGAGATGAACGGCAGCCCTTCTTCACGAAGACGCGCCAGAACAGCCGAGGTCTTGGCCATCTGCATCAGGGAGATGAGCGCTTCCTGCATGCGCGCACCGCCGGAAGCGGCAAAGCAGATCATCGGGCAGCGATTTTCCAGCGCGTAGTCGGCGGCACGAACGAAACGCTCGCCGACGATGGCGCCCATCGAACCACCCATGAAGGAAAACTCGAAGGCCGACGCCACCACAGGCATCCCCAGCAAGGTGCCGCTCATGGAAATCAGCGCATCCTTTTCGCCGGTCTGCTTCTGTGCAGCCGTCAGGCGGTCCTTGTACTTCTTGCCGTCACGGAACTTCAGACGGTCTACCGGCTCCAGGTCGACACCCAGTTCGGCACGGCCTTCGACATCCAGGAAGATGTTCAGGCGCGCACGCGCACCGATACGCATGTGATGGTTGCACTTGGGGCAGACATCGAGGGTCTTTTCCAGCTCGGGGCGATAAAGCACCGCTTCACAGGAAGGGCATTTGTGCCAGAGGCCTTCAGGGACCGAGCTCTTCTTGACCTCGGAACGCATGATCGATGGGATCAGTTTGTCTACCAACCAGTTGCTCATGCTTTCTATCTCCAGTACCGGTGTGGCTTGAACGGCCGACGATACACGCCAGTCGTACGCCCTCAGCTAAATTCGTATGGACGATGATCAAGGAACGGCGATCGACCCCAGGCCAGACCTGCACATTCCCTCACTCCGCTTCTTCACAACGACGACGGCGCACACAGGCACCCTCGCTTACTTGATTCGACCCGCATGTCTTGTGGCGGAACAGGCTTATGGACGGCGGCCGAAGCGCAACCGTCACATCAGACGCCCTGGACCGCACTCATGAACGCCAGGATCTTTTCGCGATCCTTGATGCCTTTGCTCTTTTCGACGCCGCCACTGACATCCACCGCATAAGGCCGGACCTGAGCGATGGCCTGCGCCACGTTGGCCGAGGTCAGCCCGCCCGCCAGAATGACCGGTTTGTCCAGGTCATCCGGAATCAACGCCCAGTCGAAGGTTTCTCCGGTGCCGCCCGGCACGCCTTCTACATAGGTGTCGAGCAACACGCCGCGTGCGTTGCGATAAGCGCGACAAGCCTGCGCTATGTCATCGCCCGCCTTGACCCGCAGGGCCTTGATGTAAGGACGATGGTAGCCGTCGCACGCTTCCGGCGTTTCATCGCCGTGAAACTGCAGCATATCCAGAGCAACGGCATCCAGCGTTTCGTTGAGCTCGCAGCGACTGGCATTGACGAACAGCCCGACGGTGGTCACGAATGGCGGCAAGGCGGCAATGATTGCCCGCGCCTGCAGTACCGTCACGGCACGCGGACTTTTGGGGTAAAACACCAGGCCAATCGCGTCGGCCCCGGCCTCGACAGCGGCCAGCGCATCTTCTATGCGGGTAATCCCGCAGATCTTGCTGCGAACGGCTGGCATATGGTGAAAACCTCAGACCTTTCGGAAAGTCCCGGATGTTAGCAAATGCTATCCGGATCGTCAGCCGTCCAATTCCGTAAAACCGGTAAGAAAGTGCGGACCGATGTAACGCTCGGGCAACGGGAACTCGTCGCGATACTCGACTTGCACCAGATAAAGCCCGTAAGGATGAGCCGTCACGCCACCGGTGCGTCGAACCCGGCTCTCGAGCACATCGCGCGCCCACTCGACCGGACGCTCGCCGGTGCCTATCGTCATCAGTACGCCAGCGATGTTGCGCACCATGTGGTGCAGAAATGCGTTGGCGCGCACATCGATCACGATCATCTTGCCGTGGCGGGTCACGCGCAAATGATGCAACTGCTTGACCGGCGATTTGGCCTGGCACTGCCCGGCACGAAAGGCACTGAAGTCATGAGTGCCGACCAGAAAGCCGGCTGCCTGGGCCATGCGCTCCACATCCAGCGGGCGATGATTCCAGGTGATCTCCTGATTCAAATGCGCAGGACGGATCTGATCGTTGTAGATCACGTAGCGATAGCGGCGAGCGATGGCTTTGAAGCGCGCATGAAAGTGGGCAGGCATGACCCTGGCCCAAGTGACGCTGACGTCGTGAGGCAGGTTGATGTTTGCCCCCATGACCCAGGCCTTCAGCGAACGCTCGGCTCGGGTATCGAAATGCACCACCTGCCCGCAGGCGTGTACACCAGCATCGGTACGCCCGGCACACATCAACGAAACAGGTGATGCGGCCACTTTGGACAGCGCATCCTCGAGCGTTTCCTGCACGGTGAGCACCCCGGAAGCCTGACGCTGCCAGCCGCAATAACGCGAGCCCTTGTACTCGACGCCCAGTGCGATTCGGGAAAAGCCCTCGGCTGCCATTTCGGCCGCCGGGTTATCTATGTTCGCCAAAGTGTTACAGCCTGTCGGTTCGCGAAAAGTCGGCCATTATAGGGCCGCAGAAAAAACACGCTACTCACACCGACGGCTGAACGGCAAACGGCCGCATAAGCGGCCGTCCGGGTGTGGATAAATGTCGATCAGACCAGTCGCGAAAGCATCTCCCGCGCTTCACTTTTCTGCCCGTCATCCCCTTCGGTGACCACCTCATCGAGAATGTCACGCGCCCCGTCTGCATCGCCCATGTCGATGTAGGCACGCGCCAGATCCAGTTTGGTCGCCGCCTCGTCAGTGCCGGCCATGAAATCGAAATCCGGCTCGTCATCCAGCGCAGCCGCGTCTTCGGCGGTAAACCTTGGCTCGTCGAGGGGCGGATGCTCCAGGTTCTGCGAAAGACGATCCAGTTCGGCGTTGACGTCATCGATTTCGGTCGCAAACGCCTGACTTGCCTGATCGGTTTCAATCTCATCGGCCAGTGACAGATCAAAGTCCTCAGGCAACTCCAGGTCGTCACTGATCGGTGGAACAGCCGGGGTCTCGACAGGTTCGACCGGGTCAGTGCCAAGACCCAGCAGGAAATCATCTTCGTTCTTGAGCGCCGGATCTTCTTCGGACAGGTCCAGATCGAAATCGGCAAGCTCGTCAGGCGTCGACGCGGCGCGCGCTTCCTCCTGCTCGCGCATGATCGACTCGAAGCTCAGTTCATCATCGTCAGGCACCGCCGATATGCTCGGCTCGTCCAGCATCAGCTCATCGACGTCATTCACGGTGGACACGTCAGCCGCAGGCGTTTCCTCGAACTCGTCCAGGCTCAAATCGAAATCATGGTCGAACGGGTCCGGATCTTCGACAGGCTCTGCAGCCAGCGGCGAAGCTTCCGGCTCGGCCACCGCAACGGGCTCTGGCTCAGCAACCTCGTCCTCCGAGTTATCGGCAAGCAGCTCTTCAACGTATTTGGCATCAAGCTCCGCAGCCAGTGCAGCAGCACTGGCTGCGGCAGCCGCCGCGGCGACAGCAGGTGCTGCCGACGCCGGAGCAGCTTCAGAAACCAGCGGCGCAACAACTGGCGCCTCGGGCTTCAGGGTCGAGTGACGTTCTTGCAGCTGCTCGACCTCAGCTTCAGGCTTTCCCGCAGCCACCAGTTTGCGCTCGTGAGCGGCGTAGGCCTTGTTGTTACCCTGCTCGGCGTAGATTTCCATCAGTTTGAGGCGGATATCATCACGCTGCGGATCTTCCTTGACGGCTTCCTCGAGCAACTCGATGGCCTGATTCATGCGGCCATACGCGATATGAATCTCGGCCTGAACCAGCGCATCGGCAGGACGCTCGCGCGCTGCCGCTGCGGCCGCAGCAGAACCGGCCCCCATGCGGACGTTCGGCGGCGGCACATCAAGCCCGTCGAAGCTGGCTTGCGGTGCATCCATGTCCATGTCTGAAACGAACTCGGACTCTTCAGCCAGTGCCCGCGCCATGCGTTTGTGTTTCTCGGCCTCAGCCTTCGCTGCACGACGACGGGCCAGAAACAGCAGCAGCAAGGCCAGTATCAGCAGCGCCGCGCCCCCGATCAGACCCAACAGCACCGGGTTGTCGAGAATTTTCTGCAGCGTGTCCTCTTCTTCGGGAACGACCACCGGCTCAACGGCCAGCGGCTGATCCGCCGCCGGAGTCGCCACCTGAGCCGCGCCTGCAGGCAACGCATCTTCAGGCGCAACCTCGCCAGCCGGTTTGACCGGAGCACCATTGGCATCCACCAGCGAAGCAGGCACCGCCGCATTGGCCGGCGTGGCTGCATCAGGGGTTGCAGCAGCAGGCGGCACAGCGGCTCCAGCTGCCTGCATCTTGGCCAGTTGACCGTTTTTCAGTTCGATCAGACGCTGAAGTTTGTCCAGCTGGCTTTGCAGATCATTCATCCGGCTTTTCAGCTCGGCGTTGTCACGGCGTGTGGTGTCGAGTGCTTCCTGAGCCACCGCCAGCTTGTTGCCGAGATCGCTGTCACCTGCTGCGCCTTTGGCTGCAGGCTTGCTGCCCGCCGACACCAGGCTGAGGTTGTCAGCGGTATCGACCTTGGAGGGTGCCGCGCCCGCGCGATCACGCCGGGTGGCGTCAACCTGACGCGGGCCAGCAGGCAGACGACGGCCTTCGCGCCAGGCACTGTACTGTCGGGAGACTTCGGCAATCGCTTGGGGCTGTGGCAGCGCAGCCGTTTGCTGAGGTGTCGGCAAACGCAGCACCTGGCCCTTTTTCAAGCGGTTGATGTTGCCACCGATGAACGCATCCGGGTTAAGCGCCTGAATCGCCAGCATGGTCTGCTGGACGGTTCCGCCTGTACGCACCTTTGCGGCAATTTCCCACAACGTGTCGTTATTGGCTGTCACGTATTGCGATGGCTTGTCGGCGGCAGGCGGTGGCAACGCCGCTGCGGGGGCGGCAGGTGCAGGGGCTGGTGCCTCGGGCGCCGACGCTTCTGCCGATGGCTCCACGGTCGCCAACTGCGCGGGAGCTGCCGGGGCCGCTGCGGGTGCCGGGGCAGGAGCAGCTGCGGCGGCCGCTGCTTCAGGGGAATACTTGGGCGGGTCCAGTAAAAGACTGTAGTCACGTACCAGTCGGCCGTTTGGCCAGAGCACCTGAACCAGAAACTTCACATAAGGCACACGCACCGGCTTGCTGGACGTAATGCGCAGGACACTTCGGCCATTGGGAGTGATGACCGGGGTAAACGAAAGATCGTTGAGCAACTCCTGACGGGAGACCCCCAACTGAGCAAAGTCGGCGGTAGTTGCCAGGCTGGGGACAATTTGCGCAGCATTGAGCCCTTGCGCATCAGTCAACTCGATTTCCGCTACCAATGGCTGATTCAGGGTCGACTTGACCGACAATTCCCCGAGCCCCAGCGCCTGCGCCATTCCCGATGACAGCGCTGAAGCCGCAGCGATTGCTAATACCAGTTTACGAACCTGAACCATAGCCCATCCCTTGTTTAAAGATTCCCCGATATCCGGAGAGGTAGTCCTGCATTTGGGTGTAAGGCGTGTCGCCGCTAAAACATTTATTCACAGTGTTGCCAAGTATCTTTTACACATAGTCTTTTATCAACAATTCGCCAACCTGCACAGCATTGAGCGCAGCGCCTTTACGCACGTTATCCGACGTCAGCCACAGATTGAGCTGTTCAGGATCGTCTGTTCCGGAGCGGACCCGGCCTACATAGACCACATCCTGCCCTACCGCATCGCCCACCGGCGTCGGGTAATCACCGGCCTCAACCAGTTCGACTCCGGCAGCGGCTTCAAGTGCAGCATTGACCGCCGTCACATCCACCGGCCCGGCCGTTCGCAGCGCAACAGTAAAACTGTCGCCGAAAAACACCGGCACCTGAATGCAAGTGGCCGATACGTTCAGCGACGGCAGCGCGAGCAGTTCGCGCAGCTCATTGACCAGACGCCTTTCCAGCGGGAGGTGCCCCGATTCATCGGGTGTACCGACCTGGGCCAGTACGTTGAACGCCATCTGACGATCAAAAAAGCGGGTTTCCAGAGGGCGGACATTCAACAACTCAGTGGTCTGGCGCGCCAGTTCACTGACGCCTTCGCGCCCCAGTGCCGACACCGCCAGACACGCCGTGACCGTCACGGACCGGATATCCATCAGCGCACGCAACGGGGCCAAGGCCAGCGCAACCGCCGTGGCAGCCGCGCTCGGGCTGGCCACCAGACATGGCGCGACGCCATTATTCTCCAACAGCGTAGTATTGATTTCCGGCACGACATTGAGTGCCTGCGCAAACGTGAAGGCGCCTGAAAGATCGACAACCGAGCAGCCTGCGGCGACTGCCTTTTCGGCGTGGCTGCGACTGATCGCCGGGCCGGCCGCAAAGAACGCCATCCGGACGGTACTGAAGTCAAACGCATCGACTTCACGTACGCGCACATTCTTGCCTCGAAACGGCACCGAATGACCGGCAGAGTCGATGCTTGCCAGCAAGTGCAGAGTCCCTACCGGAAAATTACGCTCTTCCAGAACCTGAACAACGGTTTCGCCGACAGTACCGGTTGCGCCGACGACAGCGATATCAAAGGACTGGCTCATGCAAAAACCTCAGGGAAATCAGGGAGCGGCACTTTAACCGCCGCACCGCCACCAGGCAATTCGAGCGGGCGAATAAGCGTTTTTTTCAAGGCTCAAGGCCAATGGGGAAAAATATTCCGTGGCTCCAGACGCCCAGCCACTGCTGTCCGTCAATCTCGCGTGACACTGCCAGCTCGACCAGTTGGTAGAACACATTCCGGTGAATCAGGGCGTCGAGATTGCTCCGCACATGGACATACGGCGCCGGCTCTTCGGTGTGGGGATCCGTCACGACACGGAGCGGATGGTCCGGCCCGGCTTCGGTCTCGTCGTCAACATTGGTTCGAAAGCGCAACACCTGCGCCTCGCCCTCCCCCGATACTTCGAGGCTGATTGCGATAAAAGGCGCATCGTCGACCTTGATGCCGACTTTCTCTACCGGCGTAACAAGAAAATAATCATCCCCGTCGCGCCGCATGATGGTCGAGAACAGCCTGACCATCGGCTTGCGGCCAATCGGCGTCCCTTGGTAATACCAGGTCCCGTCACGGGCGACACGCATGTCGATGTCACCACAAAAATCCGGATTCCATAGGTGAACAGGCGGCAACCCCTTGGTTTTGGGGATCTGCGCAAACAGATCGCCTGCCTTGTCTGGATCTGTCACTCGATTCTCCTGAAGCCGGTTCTAGCGCTCAACGCCTAAGAGTGTACGAGCGTAGTCTTCAAGGGGCGGACCGAGCAAATCTTCGGGGCTTGTGTCGTACAGCGTCAGCAATCCGCCACGGCTGCGAATGCGGGCGCTGTCGATGAGGTAACGGGTGCTGGTCTCGATCAGCATGAGCTGAATGACACCACTGTCGACGCCCAGGCGATCGACCGCTTCCTGATCGGCCCACTGATCACCATTGCCAATGCGGTCATCTGCCTTGGCGAAACGGGTATAGAGCAGATAATGCGCGCCGGCACTGCGCGCCTCGGTCATGGCTTCGTCCAGCCCCAGCGGGGCACGCGCACGGCGGACCATCGGAAAATATTCGACAAAGCCCTTGAACGCCTCCTCGGCCACGACATTGGGACGCGGGTAGGCATTGCCTGGCGGCACGAAAGCGCCTTGAGCGATGTAGATAAAGGAGTCGGGCTGCACGCGCCAGTTGGCAGTGCGGCGGGTATTGCTGTGGTCGAGCAGACCTGCGTCGCTGAACTGCTCGCGAACACCTTCGCCCATGTCACTGACTTTCATGCAGCCGCTCAACGCTATAAGCGCGAGCAGCAGAACCAGGCTACGCATCATCCCCTCCCAGATGCCGGTGACGGAAAACCGGCGAATGGTCGTCGGATGCAGCTTCCGCGCCATCTCTGAGGCGGGCCGCAGCAAAGCCTGGAAGCACCTCTTCAAACCTGGCCGGCGTACTATTCCGCAGCGGGGGCAGGCTTGGGTTCTGCAGACACGTCGATGTCACGCTTGCGCTTGTTGCCCATGCGCACGCCAATGTCCATGAGGAAGTTGAAAAAGCCTTCCTGATCTTCCAGCACGTTGCTCCAGAACGGCGAGTGGTACAGCGCAACCGCGCCATGCACCAGCGCCCAGGCAGCACAGTAGTGGTAGTAAGGCGGAACGTCTTCAAGCTTGCCTTCGGTGATGCGGCCCTTGATCAGCAGCGTCAGGTGTTCGAAGTTGGAGGCGCGGATCTTGTGCAGCTCTTCGACCAGCTCTGGCACCTGATTGCCCTTGACCACTTTTTCTTCCAGGCGATCGAACAGGCGATAGCGCTGTGGATCGCGCATGCGGAATTCGAAGTAGGCCCGCGAAAGCGCCTCCTTGTCCTTGTCGACGTCGGCAGAATGCAGCAGTTCGTTCAAATCACGCTCGTAGTCGAGCATCAGGCGAAGGTAGATTTCCGCCTTGGACTTGAAGTGCTTGTAGATGGTCCCTTTGCCAATGCCGACGGCGTCCGCGATCATCTCGACGGTGACGCTGTCTTCACCCTGCTCCAGGAAAAGCTTTAGCGCGGTGTCGAGAATTTCCTGCTCACGGCGACGAAATTCACGGACCTTACGAGGTTCTTTCTGCATGAGGAGGTCTGTCAGGATCGAAATCGAAGCCGGGTATTATGCCCAATCGGCGCTAAATTGCACGGATCATCGATGTTTTCGAGCTATATGAATCCGACTCTGAATGAACCGGCATGCGCGAGTACACGCACCGACTGCCAGGTTAAAGAGCGGGCAGCGAGGGGGATGCGGCGACAAACTCCATGTACCCGGTGATCACGACATACAGCGTGAAATAGGCGAAGATCAACGCTGACGCGATGTAAGACCAGCGCAGCATTCGTTCCCCCATGAATCGTCCACCCTGATGGGCCAGTGCGCATAAGGTGATCGACCAGACCACGCCTGCTGCGACAAAACCGGCCAGGAACGTGGAGGCACTGGCCAGATCCGACCCTTGCCGGGCGATGAGTGCGCCGCCGACCGCCGCGAACCAGAGAATGGCGCTGGGCGACGACATGGCCAGGAAGATCCCGCGCAGAAACAGCGCCAGACCGGACTTCTCGGTCCCGACCGCCTGATCACCGAGGCCCGCGCTGACAGCGGTTGCACTCATGATCATCCTGAAACAGAACCAGGCCAGAACGGCGGTTCCGCCGAGCCAGAGCACGTAGCGCACAGCCTCATACTGAAGAAGCACCGCCATACCGAGCATGGCCAGAACGGCATACACCAGATCGCCGACGCATGTCCCCAACCCCAGCCAGAGACCTTTGGAAAAGCCACGCTGCATGGACAACGTGATCATGGCGATATTGGCCAGACCGATATCCAGACACAACGACAGACTCAACAGAAAACCGTTGGAAAACTCCACTGACAACCTCGACCAGCCCAATGACGTATGTGTAGCGATGATCAGGACGCGCAGCACAGAGGGGCGTACGATTGATCGTTGATTGGCACGCCCTCTTGCGTTTATCCAGGACTCAAGAACCGTTTTAGTATTCCAAAACTGTTTAAAAAACGACCATCGGGCACTGGACGGCTGTCCATCCTGGTCAATACTTAAAGCGCTGGCGCCTCATTCCCCCCAAATGAGGCGCCTGCAAAGGCACCAACGGACCGCGTGCCTTTGTTTACTCCTAATGGTCTTGACCCGGCTTCACCCCCCAGAATCCGGGTTTTTTTTGCCCGCGATTTATCGCCTTCTCAGGTTTGAAGATGTGCCAGCGGGAACAGGCGAGCAAAGTTGGCGGTGGTCTGCTCGGCAAAGCGCTCATAAGACTCGCCGCGTAACATTGCCAGAAACTCTGCCACCTCACGTACGTACTGCGGCAGATTGGGCTTGCCCCGATAGGGAATGGGAGCGAGGTAAGGCGAATCGGTCTCGACCAGCAGACGATCCGCGGGCACCTGCCTGGCCACATCACGCAGGGCGTCGGCGTTGCGAAACGTGACGATACCCGACAGCGAGATGTAATAACCAAGGTCCAGCGCCGCCCTGGCCATTTCCCAGTCTTCGGTAAAGCAATGCAGCACGCCCGCCCAAGGCAGGGACGCTTCACGCAGAAGGCTCAAGGTGTCGGCGCGAGCGCCGCGGGTATGGATGATCACCGGCTTTTCAGTGATTCTGGCCGCTTCAAGATGCACCCGGAAGGACGCCTGTTGCAGCTCGGCGGCCTCGGGCTCGTAGTGGTAATCCAGACCGGTTTCACCAATCGCCACCACACGCGGGTGGTCCAGTTCCTTGAGCAGCCAGTCCAGCGGGGGCATTTCACCCGGTTTGACGTCCAGCGGATGAATGCCGACCGAGCAGTCTACATCGTCATAGCGTTCGGCAAGCGCCTTGACAGCGCCCGCATTGTCGGCGCTGACGCCGATGCACAGAAAATGCCCCACCCCTCTGCCCCGCGCGGCCTCAAGGGCTGCATCCAGGGAGCCATCGTGCTGGGTGAGGTCAAGGCGATCAAGGTGACAGTGAGAATCTACAAGCATGGGCAAGGGCACAACTACATCGTATGGGTTGGACGATCGGACTTGAGAGCACCGACCAGATGGGTTTCGATCAGGTTGCGGGCGGTGTTGTCGCCATCGTTGAATTGCACACCGACGCCAGCGGTCCGGTTGCCCTGCGCGCCTTTCGGCGTGATCCAGGTCACCCTCCCCGCCACAGGAACCTTTTCTGGCTCATCCATCAGGTTGAGCAGCATGAACACTTCATCGCCCAGCTTGTAGCTTTTGCTGGTAGGAATGAACAGGCCGCCATTTTTGATGAACGGCATGTACGCCGCGTACAGCACGGATTTGTCCTTGATGGTCAAGGACAGAATGCCATTACGTGGACCTGTGTTAAGCGGCAGACTCATGACAACACCTCGAAGGTTCCGGATAACGCTCAGTCTACGCCTGTCCCGGCAGCCCTGCCCACTGCACCAGCAGCGCTTCGAGCAGCAATACGCGGTTGAGGTTGGCCTTGGACATGACTTTCTGGCGCTGCGCCAGTATCCAGTCCTGAATCTCCAGCACCTTGCCGCGCGTCGACTTCTGCGCCAGATACTGAACGACCTTGCGCATGTCGCCCAACCCCAGGCCGTCTTCGTCCTGGGTCATCTGGTAGCGCAGGATCAGGTGCGACCAGTCACAGAACCAGTCAAACAGCAGCAACAACGGGATGTCTTTCCAGCCCTCGGCGAGCTGGGTAGCCGATTGCTGTTGCTTGAGCAGCTTCTTCACACCGTCCACCACCAGTGCGCGCTGTTCGCGAACGCCTTGGGCCTGGAGCGAGACGGCCGCCAAGGGTGAGCCGGCGGCGAGTGTCAGCAATTCAAAACGCTCTTCCGGCGTGCAATCGGGCAACGCGCCGCTCAGCCAGTCAAGGCTCATCTGCTCGCCGGGCAACGGGCATGCCTGCTGCACGCAACGGCTCTTGACCGTGGGCAGCAATCGGCTCGGCTGGTGGCTGACCAGCAACAGGACAGTATTGCCCGAGGGTTCTTCAAGGCTTTTCAGCAAGGCGTTGGCCGCGTTGATATTCATGGCCTCGACCGGCTCGACCAGCACCACCTTGCGCCCGCCCATCTGAGCGGTCTGCACGACGAAACTGACCAGATCACGCACCTGATCGACCTTTATCGGTTTGTCTGCCTCTTCCGGCTCCAGCACATAATTGTCCGGATGGCTGCCCGCCAGCAGCAACAGGCAGGACTTGCATTGCCCGCAAGCGTCAAGCCCGTCAGGCGCCTTGCACAGCAGACTGGCCATCAGACGCTCGGCCAATGCGCGCTTGCCGATACCGGCAGGACCGTGCAGCAGATAGGCATGAGCATGCTGAGCACGGCCCGCCATCTGCTGCCAAAGCGATTCCTGCCAGGGGTAGGCTTCAGCCACGTCGCAGCTCCAGCATCTGAGGCAGCAGCGTGTCGAGAAACGCCTGAACTTCAGCCAGTGTCTGCGCAGCATCCACCAGCCGATAGCGCGCAGGCTCGGCCTTCGCGCGCTCCAGATAGGTGCTGCGCACGGCGTCAAAGAACGCCCGGCCTTCCTGCTCGAAGCGATCCAGTCGACCGCGAGCCGCGGCGCGCGCCAGACCGACTTCCACGGGCAGATCGAACACCAGCGTCAGGTCCGGGCGCAGATCGCCCTGTACAAATTGCTCCAGCGTCGCGATGCGCTGGTGAGACACACCACGTCCGCCGCCCTGGTAGGCGTAGGTTGCATCGGTGAACCGATCACAAAGCACCACTTCACCCCGCGCCAGAGCAGGACGAATAACCTCGGCCAGGTGTTGCGCACGTGCGGCGAACACCAGCAGCAGCTCGGCGTCGGCGCTCATGCTTTCGTCACTGGGCGCCAGCAACAGCTCGCGAACGCGCTCGGCCAGCGGAGTACCGCCCGGTTCGCGTGTCAGCAGGACCTGAATACCCTGCGCCCGCAATTGCGCCGCCAGGTAATCGCGATTGGTGCTTTTGCCGGCACCTTCAGGACCTTCGAGGGTGATAAACAAGCCAGTCACAGGTCATCCTTAGTTTTCATCATTGCGCATCAGCCCCGGATTGCGGCGCGTCTGGCTCGGTCTTGGTGTCGGGCTGCGCAGCAGGCGAGCCGGTTTCAGGCGTCACCGCAGGTGCAGCAGCGGGCGCAGGGCTGGAGCGATAATCTGCACGGCGCTTGATCTGGTACTCACGCACCGCTGCGTTATGAGCGTCCAGGTCGTCCGAAAATACATGACTGCCGTCGCCCTTGGCCACGAAATACAGGCTGCTGCCAGACACCGGGTTGAGCGCGGCATGAATGGCTTCGCGCCCTACCAGCGAAATCGGTGTCGGTGGCATACCGGCGATGACATAGGTGTTGTAAGGCGTGGCTTCCTTGAGGTCGGCGCGGGTCAGCTTGCCATTATAGCGCTCGCCCATGCCGTAGATCACCGTGGGGTCGGTCTGCAACTGCATGCCCAGCTTCAAGCGACGCACGAAAACGCCTGCGATCTGACCGCGCTCCTGAGGCACGCCGGTTTCCTTCTCGACCAGCGAGGCCATGATCAGCGCCTGATAAGGCGTGGAATAAGGCGCCTCTGACGATCTCGCGTTCCATTCCTCATCCAGCACTTCTTCCAGGCGGGCATAAGCCTGCCTGAGCAGCTCGGCGTCGCTCATGCCGCGCACATAGCGATAGGTATCAGGAAAGAAACGGCCTTCAGGGAACACGTCGGGATGGCCGATTTTCGCCATCAACTCGCTGTCGGACAAGCCTGCAAGCGTCTGATCGAGCTTGGCCTGTTTGGCCAGCGCGGCGCGGACCTGACGGAAGTTCCAGCCTTCGACCAGGGTAACGCTGTATTGCACGACTTCTTTGCGCTTCCAGACATCGAGCAGGCCTTTGACGTTCATGCCCGGCACCATGCGGTATTCGCCGCTGTGCAGTGACTGCCCCGACAGGTTGAAGCGCCAGTAGAGCCGCAACCAGAACGCGTCTTTGATCACGCCATCGGCCTGCAGACGGTTGAGAACACCCGTCGGCGTCGAACCGGCCGGCACGTCCAGCAGTTGCTCTTGAGCCACGTTGAGTGGCTGCTCCAGAGCCTTGTTCTGCTGCCAGAACGCAAAGCCGAGCAGCAGGCCCGCCAGAACAATGGCAGTTTCCAGCAACACCAATAATTTTCGGATCACAGATCAGATATCCAGAAGGGTGCGAGCAATACCTTGCAGTTTACGGGTGAGCGGACCAACCGCCCAGTTCAGCGCTGAAAAACCGCACACAGGCCAGACGCCGTAGACGCTATTGCATAGAAACACTTCGTCTGCCGATTCAAGGTCAGGCAAGTGCAAGTCACGGATTTCGACAGTCAGACCCAGATTTCGTGCCTGATCCAGCAACTCGGCACGCATCACGCCTGCGACCCCGCAACGGCTGAGGTCGGCGGTCAGCAAACGGCCTTCGCTGACCAGAAACAGATTGCTGTAGACACCTTCGATCAAGCGCCCCGAGGTATCGCGCATCAGGCCCTCGGCATGCTCATTGTCGCGCCATTCGGAGCGCGCCATGACCTGCTCCAGACGATTCAGGTGCTTGAGCCCGGCCAACAGCGGCTGTTCGGCCAGACGGGTCTGACAGGCAAACAGGCGCACACCTTGCTCGGCATGCGCAGCAGGGTAAGCCGGCGAAGCGCTGCCTTGAAGAATCCGGCGTGGCTGAGAATCAGGGGCGGGTGCGTAACCGCGCTGGCTGTCGCCGCGGGTCAGCATCCGCTTCATGACGCCGTCGCCGAGCTCGGCGGCAAAGAGGGACATTTCCGCACGTACCAGCGCCTGATCAACCGGTATCATCAGGCGCTGACAGCCTGCTTCAAAGCGCTGCAGATGGCGCTCAAAGAGCAATGGTCGGCCAGCCTTCACGGCGATGGTTTCGAACACTCCATCACCGTACGCCAGCCCCCTGTCCTTGACAGACAGCTGGCCTGCAGGCCGACCATCAACCCACTCGGGCATTACTCTGTGAACCGGCGGAATACCAGCGAGCCATTGGTGCCACCGAAACCGAAGGAGTTCGACAGCACGACATCAATCGGCATCCGACGCGCTTCGTGGGGCACGAAGTCCAGATCGCAGCCTTCGCTTGGCTCATCCAGGTTGATGGTCGGCGGCGCGACCTGATCAACCATCGCCAGCACACTGAAAATAGCCTCGACGGCCCCGGCGGCACCCAGCAAATGGCCAGTCATCGACTTGGTCGAGCTGACTGCCAGTTTATAGGCGTGATCACCGAAGACCGACTTGATGGCCGACGCTTCGGCGAGATCGCCCGCAGGCGTCGACGTACCGTGTGCGTTGATGTATTGCACCTGATCAGGATTGACCTTGGCGTCACGCAGCGCATTGACGATGCAGCGTGCAGCACCGGCGCCATCATCGGGTGGCGAAGTCATGTGGTACGCGTCGCCGCTCATGCCAAACCCGACCAGCTCGGCATAGATGGTCGCGCCGCGCGCCTTGGCGTGTTCGAGCTCTTCAAGCACCATCGCACCGGCACCGTCGGACAGAACAAAGCCATCACGGCCCTTGTCCCAGGGACGGCTGGCACGGGTCGGGTCGTCGTTTCGTGTCGACAGCGCACGCGCCGCGCCGAAACCGCCAAGACCGAGACCGCAGGCTGCCATTTCAGCGCCACCGGCAATCATCACGTCCGCTTCGTCATAGGCAATGTTGCGTGCCGCCATGCCGATGCAGTGAGTCGCCGTGGTACACGCCGTCGCGATGGCATAGTTAGGCCCCTGCGCACCCAGATGGATAGACAGGAAACCGGAAATCATGTTGATGATCGAGCCCGGCACAAAAAACGGCGAAATCCGTCCAGGGCCTTGCTCGTGCAGCAGACGACTGCTGTTTTCGATGTTGGTCAGACCACCGATGCCCGAACCCATGGCCACGCCGATGCGTTCACGGTTGGCATCCGTGACTTCAAGGCCGGCATTACGCACCGCCTGAAAGCTGGCCGCCAGGCCATACTGAATGAAGAGATCGAGCCGACGCGCTTCTTTGGGCGCCAGGTACTCCTCGACGTTGAACCCCTTGACCGAACCGCCGAAGCGGGTGGTGAAGGCTGACAAGTCCGTGTGCTCGATAAGGCCAATGCCACTGCGGCCCGCCAGAATGCCTTGCCAACTGCTGGGCACGTCATTGCCCAGTGGCGAAAGCATGCCCATCCCGGTGACCACGACGCGTCTACGCGACACAGGACTCTCCTTCTCTCTTGTTTACGGAACAATCACAGCGTTTTCTAAAGAAAAAACCGCACGCCGGTTAAAGCAGTGCGGTTTTCCCGTGACAGCAGTCAGCGATTACAAATCTTAAGCCTGATGGCTAGTGACGTAGTCGATTGCTGCTTGAACGGTAGTGATCTTTTCCGCTTCTTCGTCAGGGATTTCGGTCTCGAATTCCTCTTCCAGAGCCATAACCAGCTCGACGGTGTCCAGGGAGTCAGCGCCCAGGTCTTCAACGAAAGAAGCAGTGTTGACAACCTCTTCTTCTTTGACGCCAAGTTGCTCGGCAACGATTTTCTTGACGCGCTCTTCGATGGTGCTCATACCTAGTTTTAACTCCTAGTGGAAATGTTCAGGCATCTGGCCAGTGGGTAAGTGTATAGAAGAGGTTTTGCGTATTTCAAGCTAAACGCTCTTCCCTTGTCCCCAACCGTACCTTTGCCCATTCATAGATTGCAGCTTTATAACGGATTTTAGACAGCTCGTATGACATTTTTTTGAAACAGATCGTCACATCAGCTCATGTACATGCCGCCGTTAACGGGAATTGTTGCCCCGGTAACGTAACCTGCGCCTTCCGAAGCAAGAAAAGCGACCACATGTGCGATTTCTTCAGCCTGCCCCAGGCGAGCCAGGGGGATCTGGGTAATCAGTGACTGACGTTGCGCCTCTGGCAGCTCGCGCGTCATGTCGGTGTCGATGAAGCCCGGCGCCACCGAGTTAACGGTGACCGCACGCGAGCCCACTTCACGGGCCAGCGCCCGGCTGAAACCTTCCAGACCGGCTTTCGCGGAAGCATAGTTTACTTGACCGGCGTTGCCCATGGCACCCACAACCGAACCGATGCTGATGATACGCCCCCAACGGGCTTTGGTCATGCCACGCAAAACGCCCTTGGACAGCCGGAAAAGGCTGTTCAGGTTGGTGTCTACGACGTCATACCATTCGTCATCTTTCATGCGCATCATCAGGTTATCACGGGTTATCCCGGCATTATTGACCAGAATCAACGGTGCGCCGACGCGCTCCTGAATGGTCGACAGGACCGAATTAACGGACTCGGCGTCGCAGACATTCAGCATCAGACCGAAGCCTTCGATGCCGTTTTCCTTGAACGTCGCGCTGATGCGCTCGGCGCCGGACTCGGAAGTCGCGGTACCTACAACGACCGCACCGTTGCGTCCCAACTCAAGAGCAATGGCTTGACCAATACCGCGACTGGCACCGGTCACCAGTGCCACTTTACCTTGCAGACTCATGCAGGCTTCTCCTAATCAGGCCAGTGCCGCGCGCGCGGCGGCAAAGGCTTCGGGGGTATCAAGGTTGTAAGTCATCACGCCGTCGGCGCAACGCTTGTTCAGGCCGGCCAGGACTTTGCCCGGCCCGCATTCCACCAGTTGGGTCGCACCGCGACTTGCCAGGCATTGAATGGACTCGACCCAGCGGACTGGCTTGTACAATTGCTCCAGAAGATCACGCTTGAGCGTTGCCAGATCACTGGCCGCGCTGGCGCTGACGTTCTGCACCAGTGCGATCTCCGGCGCCTGCCATTCGATGGCCTCGACAGCCTCGGCGAAGCGCTCGGCAGCCGGACGCATCAGTTCGCAGTGCGAAGGCACGCTGACCGGCAGAGGCAATGCACGCTTGGCCCCGCGAGCCTTGCACAGTTCCATGGCACGCTTGACCGCCTCGGCGAAACCGGCGATCACCACCTGGCCCGGCGAGTTGAAATTCACCGCACTGACAACCTCGCCCTGCGCGGCTTCAGCGCAGGCAGCCATGACGTCGGCGTCATCAAGGCCCAGAATCGCGGCCATGCCACCCTGACCGGCCGGCACGGCTTCCTGCATCAACTGACCACGACGCTCGACCAGCTTGACCGCATCGGTCAGGCTGAGGCTTTGCGCAGCGACCAGCGCACTGTATTCACCCAGACTATGACCGGCAACAAAAGCAGGGATCGCTCCGCCCTCCGCCAGCCACACGTGCCACAAGGCGATGGAAGCGGTGAGGATGGCCGGCTGGGTCTTGTCAGTCTGATTGAGCGACTCGACAGGGCCGCTCTGGATCAGCGCCCACAGGTCATAGCCAAGGGCTTCGGAAGCCTGCTCGAAAGTGTCCAGGATCAACGGATGCTGCTCGCTCAGTCCGGCAAGCATGCCGAGCGATTGCGATCCTTGACCCGGGAAGACGAATGCGAGGGATGCAGACATTTGACAGGCCTCTGAATTATTGTCGTCAAAATGAGCGTCCGGACAGGCCGAACGCAGGAATTCAAGTTTACATGACTGATCGGTTGGATGACTGACCGGTCTGATGCGTCACATTTTCAGGTCTGGTCGTCCTGGAATACCGCTTCAAGCCGCCCCTTGAGGCGCTGTGGCAGCTCTTCGCGAGCCTCGGTCAGCGCCCGCTGAATCGCGCTCTGAAACCCTGAAACACTGGCAGAACCGTGGCTTTTTACCACAATACCCTGCAACCCCAACAAACTGGCACCGTTGTGACGGGCAGGCGCCAGATCGGTCCGCAGGCGGTTCAGCAATGGCAAGGCCAGCGCTCCGACAGCCTTGGTCAGCAGATTCCGATTGAACAGCGTGTCGATTCGCTCGGCGATCATTGTCGCCAACCCTTCGCTCGACTTGAGCATCACGTTGCCGACAAACCCGTCACACACCACCACATCAGCCTCACCGCGGTACACGCCATCGCCTTCAACGTAGCCGATGTAGTTGAGCCCGACAGCGTCCTGCAACAGACCGTCAGCACGTTTGACCTGCTGATTGCCCTTGATGTCTTCCGTACCCACGTTGAGCAAGGCAACCCTGGGCCTGACGACCCCAAGTGTCTCGGCCAGAACCGAACCCATCACTGCAAACTGATAGAGCGCCTCGGCGCTGCAATCGACATTTGCACCCAGGTCCAGCAATTGGCAATGGCCCGTCCGGGTGGGAATGGCTGCGATCATCGCGGGCCGGTCAATGCCGGGTAACGTCTTTAGCACATACCGGGACAGCGCCATCAGCGCACCGGTATTGCCAGCACTTACACAGGCTTGGGCCTGCCCGCTCGCTACCAGCTCAAGGGCCACGCGCATGGAAGAGTCAGGCTTGCCGCGCAGGGCCTGCGAAGGACGTTCGTCCATGGCAATGATTTCGCCAGCCTCGACAACACGCAGGCGCGAGCGATCCACACCATCATGGCGGGCAATCAGTTCTTCAATAAGGGAGGCTTGACCAACAAGGGTCAGATGAAGCGAGGGCGTAGCTGTCAGGCACGCGAGGCTTGCCTGAACAATGTTGCGGGGACCGAAGTCCCCGCCCATTGCGTCGATCGCGATGATCGGAGCGGACAAGAAATTACTCGTCAGCGCCCTTGTCGATCACTTTACGACCACGGTATACGCCTTCTGGCGATACGTGGTGACGCAGGTGAATTTCACCCGTGGTCTTTTCTACCGACAGAGTGCTTGCCTCAAGAGCGTCGTGCGAACGACGCATGTCACGGGCAGAGCGGGATTTTTTGTTCTGCTGAACAGCCATAATTGATTAACTCCTAAACGTTTGGGTCACGCTTTAACTGCGCCAATACACTGAACGGGTTGGACCGCGTTACCTCGTCCACGCTCGGTTCGGGCTCATCGAGACCCGCCGGTTGCTGGCATTCTTCAGGATGATGAGCAGGCACAATGGGCAAGGCGAGCAATAGCTCCTCCTCGATCAATGCCAGCAGATCCAATGGATCTTCGCCCAGTTCCAGCACGTCATAACCTTTCGGTAACGACTGGGTATTCGCACCCTCCTTCACCACCGCATAACTGCATTCGCTGTGGATCGGCAGGGTCACCAGCTCAAGACAACGCTGGCAAACCATCTTGACCGGGACGTCTATCGAACTGTGGATAACCACAGAACGGCGTTCGTCACGCTCGAAAATGAACTTCGCCTGCACCGTACCGACAGTGTCGGCAAGCGGGTCGCAGAGTCTCTTCAAATCGCCCAGCAGCACTTCACCCTGAAGGGTAGTGCCGCGATCAGACAATTTGCGCGGGTCAACGTGAGATGGAATCGGGTCATTCAACATAGGCGCAGCATTCTAGGGATGCCCCCTTGGCATGTCAAAGGAAATTCAGGCCTGTTCGTCACTCCGGCCACTCTTTAGAATCAACGCTCAGCCCACGGAGAACCGCATGCCTTCCCTGCTCCTTGCTTCCAGCTCCTCTTATCGCCGCGAACTGCTGGCCCGCCTGCGCCTGCCCTTCACCTGCAGGTCTCCGGATATCGATGAAAGCCATCGTCCGGGCGAGACGGCACACGACCTCGTACAGCGCCTGGCCCGAGAAAAGGCCGAAGCGCTGGCAGGCGAATATTCGCAGCACCTGATCATCGGCTCCGACCAGGTGGCCGTACTCGATGGCCGCATTCTGGGCAAGCCGCATACATTCGAACGCGCGCTGGAACAGCTGACCGCCGCCAGCGGCACCCGTGTGACCTTCCTGACCGGCCTGGCCCTGCTCAACAGCGCGACCGGCGAATGCCAGGTCGACTGTGTGCCGTTCACGGTCCACATGCGCGAGCTCGACCAGACCCGCATCACGCGCTATCTGCACGCCGAGCAGCCCTACGATTGCGCCGGCAGCTTCAAGGCCGAAGGCCTGGGTGTCAGCCTGTTTCGCAGCACGGAGGGCAGCGACGCCACCAGCCTGATAGGCCTGCCACTGATTCGCCTGGTGGACATGCTTATAAAGGAAGGCGTCAGCATTCCCTGACCCCTTCGGACCTGCGCATCAACAAAAAGCCCTGACCAGCAATGTGGTCAGGGCTTTTCAGGCCGACAGCGGTATCAGCGTGTATCAGCGCAGCGTCGGGCCATTGAAGCCCACCAGCATGGCAATTCGCTCGGCAATACTGGTGCCCAGCTTCTTGGAGAAGCGATCAAAAGGCGACTCTTCGACGGTGTATTCGACGATATTCTTTTCCTTGATCACATCGCGCGCCACATAGCTTGCACTGCCCAGGCCGTCCACCAGACCCAGACCGACCGCCTGCTCACCCGTCCAGATCAGACCGGAAAACAGTTCAGGGTGATCCTTGTCCTTCAGACGATCGCCACGACCCTGCTTGACGCTGGCAATGAACTGGCGGTGAGTGGTGTCCAGCACGCCCTGCCAGAATTGCGTTTCATCAGCCTTCTGTGGCTGGAACGGATCAAGAAATGCCTTGTGCTCGCCCGAGGTGTAGGTACGACGATCCACACCCAGCTTTTCCATCGTGCCGACATAGCCGAAACCGGCCGCCGTCACCCCTATGGAGCCCACGAGACTCGCCTTGTCGGCGTAGATCTGATCGGCCGCACTGGCGATGTAGTAAGCGCCGGAGGCACCCAGATCGGTGATCACGGCATAGACCTTGATGTCCGGCTTCGAAGCACGCAGACGACGAATCTCGTCGTACACATAACCGGACTGCACCGGGCTGCCACCCGGGCTGTTGATGCGCAGAATCACGCCCTTGGTCTTCTCATCTTCAAACGCGTCGCGCAACGCAGTGACAATATTGTCGGCACTGGCCGACTCCTTGTCGGCGATCACACCCTGCACGTCGATCAGCGCGGTATGGCTGGAGCGACGCGAAGCACCGCCCTCAAAATCCAGCATCGGCAGCACCACTGCCACAAACAGAAACGTGAACGTCAGCAGCTTGAAGAAAATTCCCCAGCGACGCGCACGACGCTGCTCCTGGACACTGGCCAGCAACGTTTTTTCAAGAAGCTTCCAGCTTTTAGCCTCTTCCCTGCCATTGACGCCCTCGTCCGCACGTTGCGAAACGGGTGCTTTCCATTCATCAGACATGCTTCTCTCAACCTCACCGAAAACTAGACGCTGCGCCGGTTCAACCAGGTGCGCAGCTCGGAAAAATGTTCAATCGCCAGCCGGGGTTCGAACTGACGCAGCGATTCAAGCGGTTGCGCGCCATAACCCACCGCGACCGAATCCATGCCGGCATTGCGCGCCATCAGCAAATCGAACGAAGCATCACCAATCATCAGCGAGCGCTGCGGCGTCACACCGCAATGCGCCATGATCTCGTTCAGCATCAATGGATCAGGCTTGCTGGCCGTTTCATCGGCAGCGCGGGTGATATCAAAATAATCCGCCCAGCCATTGGCCTTCAGCACCCGGTCAAGCCCGCGACGCGCCTTTCCGGTGGCCACAGCCAGATGATAGCCGTCCTCGCGAAATGCCTGCATTGACTCCACGACACCTTCAAACAATGGCGAAGGCACGTTATCCAGTGCCATGTAGCTGTCAGCGTAATGCTGCCGGAACCCGATGATCTGCCCCTCATCGATCTGCGAATAAAGGGTGCGAATCGCTTCGGGCAAGCCCAGACCGATAATGCCCTTGATTGCCGGGTCATCGCGAACCTCGAACCCCATCTCGATGGCCGCTGACCGCATGGACAGAATGATTCGGCCGACGGAATCGGCAAGCGTGCCGTCCCAGTCAAAAATCAACAGATCGTAATCACGACGCACTCAGACGCTCCACTGTCTTTGCCCACATCTCATCGACGGGCGCTTGTACATTCAGTTTGCTGCCATCAGGCATTGGCACGGTCAGCATGTAAGCATGCAGAAACAGCCGTTTGCCACCCAGATCGCGGATTTCGCGACTGAAGTTCTCGTCGCCGTACTTGGTGTCGCCGGCAATGGCGTGACCGGCGTGCAAGGTATGCACCCTGATCTGGTGAGTCCGGCCGGTGACCGGCTTGGCTTCGACCATGGTGGCGAAATCACCGAAGCGGCGCAGCACCTTGAAGATCGTCAGCGCTTCCTTGCCTTCTTCGTTGACCTCGACCATGCGCTCACCGGAACGCAGATTGCTCTTGAGCAACGGCGCGCGGACCTGCTTCTGGGCAGTCGCCCAGTTGCCGCGAACCAGCGCCATGTAACGCTTGTCGACGCCGTCGCCGCGCAGGGCTTCATGCAGGTGGCGCAACATGCTGCGCTTTTTGGCGATCATCAACAGACCGGAGGTGTCGCGATCAAGGCGATGCACCAGCTCGAGCTCCTTGGCATCCGGGCGCAACTGGCGAAAGGCTTCGATCACACCAAAGCTCAGGCCACTGCCGCCATGCACGGCAATACCCGCAGGCTTGTTGAGCACGATCAGCGCCTTGTCTTCATAGACAATCGCAGCCTCGAGGCGCTGCAGCAACGCCTGTGCAACCGGCACGGGCTCGTCGCGCTCAGGCACGCGCACAGGGGGAATACGCACGATATCGCCTGCCTGCAGCTTATATTCAGGCTTTGTCCGGCCCTTGTTCACGCGCACTTCGCCTTTACGCACAATGCGGTAAATCAAGGTCTTGGGCACACCCTTGAGATAAGTGATCAGAAAATTATCGATGCGTTGACCGGCAAGTTCCGGCGCAACCTCAACCAGCTGGACGCCGGGGGTTGGAGGGGCAATATTCGTCATGCGGCAAATCATAACAATTTTTATGGATTTGAAGCACTTAATGATTGCTGCTATAGTCGCGAACGCCGCCAAAAGCGGCCGGACAGCGGATCAACGGTTGACAACCGGCCCTGACCAACGCAATTCACAAGGACGGGAGGCCGTCCTACGCAGTGTTCGGTGACAACGGAGCACGCTGAAAACGTTACGAGCGCAGGTGACATGAGGCCGGAAACACGCCTGACAGCAGAGCAGACAGCTCGCTGCCGGTGCGGACAGTTCATGGCCAGTTCACAAAGTGCAGTCGCTTTCAGACGCTACGAGCGAATGCTTCGGGAACAACGCCTCAAGCCATGATGCGCAGCCTTCCCTATCGAAGGCTGCGGTAAATGCCAACCCGCTGCGGATTCTGCGCGCGGCAGCACCCGAATTATCAGGGATACGTGTAGGGTGGAGACGCACAACCATCGGAATGTGTAGCACAAGGCTTGTTCTAGACGCTTCATCTCGTCCGCTACCGATGGTCGATTCCTCCTCCTGACAAAGCTTTTGCTGAAAGGGTGTCTTATGCCACCACAGCAAGCAGGAAACGTAGTCGCGACCCTCCGCCCCTTCTGGGCGAGGACCTCGCTAGACACTGGAGTGTTCAAGCACTCCTGACGTGCCCTGACACCGACCGTGAGAAGTCGTGTGTGCCGAACGCCGTTTCCGGCAGCCCGGAAACCGACGGTACTACATGAAAAGAATGCTGATTAACGCAACTCAACCCGAAGAGTTGCGTGTTGCACTGGTAGACGGCCAGCGCCTCTACGACCTGGACATCGAATCAGGTGCCCGCGAGCAGAAGAAGGCCAACATCTATAAGGGCCGGATCACTCGCATCGAACCCAGCCTCGAGGCTGCCTTTGTCGATTTCGGCTCTGAGCGCCACGGGTTTCTGCCCCTCAAGGAAATCTCCCGCGAGTACTTCAAGAAAGCACCTGAAGGCCGCGTGAACATCAAGGACGTCCTGAGCGAAGGCCAGGAAGTCATTGTTCAGGTCGAGAAAGAAGAGCGTGGCAACAAGGGCGCAGCCCTGACCACCTTCATCAGCCTGGCAGGCCGTTATCTGGTTCTGATGCCCAACAACCCTCGTGCCGGTGGCATCTCGCGCCGTATCGAAGGTGAAGAGCGCAACGAACTGCGCGAAGCGCTCAACGGCCTGATCGCTCCAGCCGACATGGGCCTGATCGTTCGCACCGCCGGCCTTGGCCGCAGCAGCGAAGAAATGCAGTGGGACCTCGACTACCTGCTGCAGCTGTGGACCGCCATCAAGGAAGCATCCCTCGACCGCTCGGCACCTTTCCTGATCTACCAGGAAAGCAACGTCATCATCCGCGCCATCCGCGACTACCTGCGCCAGGACATCGGCGAAGTGCTGATCGACAGCGTCGAAGCCCAGGAAGAAGCCCTGACCTTCATCCGTCAGGTGATGCCGCAGTACGCCAGCAAGATCAAACTCTACGAAGACAGCGTTCCGCTGTTCAACCGTTTCCAGATCGAAAGTCAGATCGAAACCGCCTTCCAGCGCGTGGTCGAACTGCCTTCCGGCGGCTCCATCGTCATTGATCCGACCGAAGCCCTGGTGTCCATCGACATCAACTCGGCGCGCGCCACCAAAGGCAGCGACATCGAAGAAACCGCACTGCAGACCAACCTTGAAGCGGCTGAAGAAATCGCCCGTCAATTGCGTCTGCGCGACATCGGCGGCCTGATCGTCATCGACTTCATCGACATGACGCCGGCCAAGAACCAGCGCGCCGTGGAAGAAAAAGTCCGCGAAAGCCTGGAAGCCGACCGTGCCCGCGTTCAGGTCGGCCGCATCTCGCGCTTCGGCCTGCTGGAAATGTCCCGTCAGCGCCTGCGTCCATCGCTGGGTGAAAGCAGCGGCATCGTCTGCCCGCGCTGCAACGGCACCGGCATCATCCGTGACGTCGAATCGCTGTCGCTGGCCATTCTGCGCCTGATCGAAGAAGAAGCCCTGAAAGACCGTACGGCAGAAGTACGCGCTCAGGTGCCGATCCCGGTCGCTGCGTTCCTGCTCAACGAAAAACGCAACTCGATCACCAAGATCGAACTGCGCACCCGTGCGCGCATCATCATCCTGCCGAACGATCAGCTGGAAACCCCGCACTTCGAGGTTCAGCGTCTGCGTGATGACAGCCCTGAAGCACACAACAGCCAGACCAGCTACGAAATAGCCGCTGCTGCTGCCGAAGTGGAAGAAATTGCACCGCTGGCCGCCGCAACCCGCACCCTGGTTCGCCAGGAAGCCGCCGTCAAGACGGCACCGGCGCGTGCCAATGCACCCGTGCCGGTAGAGGCGGCTGCTCCTGCCCCGACGCCAGCACCTGTCGCTCACGAGCCAAGCCTGTTCAAAGGCCTGGTGAAGTCTCTGGTCAGCCTGTTTGCGACCAAAGAAGAGCCTGTTGCACCGGTAGTGGTCGAAAAGCCTGCTGCCGAACAGCGCCCGGCCCGTAACGAAGAGCGTCGCAACGGTCGTCAACAGAGCCGTGGCCGCAACAATCGTCGTGACGAAGAGCGCAAGCCCCGTGAAGAACGCGCGCCTCGCGAAGAACGTGCCGAACGCGCCCCACGCGAAGAGCGTGCGCCTCGTGAGGAACGCGCACCTCGTGAAGAGCGTGCAGCCCGCGAACCACGTGAAGCCCGCGAAGACTCCGCACCACGCGAAGAGCGTCCGGCCCGCACCTCTCGCGAGCGCAAGCCGCGTGAAGCCCGTGAAGACCGCCCGGTTCGTGAACTGCGCGAGCCTCTGGACGCAGCCCCGGCTGTCGACCTGGCTCGCGAAGAGCGCCCTGAACGCGCTCCACGTGAAGAGCGTCAGCCACGCCCGCCTCGTGAAGAACGTCAACCGCGCGCCGAACAGGCCGCAGCTCCTGCGAGCGAAGAAGAGCCAGTGCTGCTCAACGACGAGCAGGCCAACGACGAGAACCAGGACAGCAATGATGGCAGCGAAGGCGATCGCCCTCGCCGCCGCTCCCGTGGTCAGCGTCGTCGCAGCAACCGCCGCGAGCGTCAACGTGATGCCAACGGCAATGTGATCGAAGGCTCCGACGAAAACGGCAACGAAGAAGGCAGTGCCGATCTGTCGGCGGGTCTTGGTTTCACTGCGGCCGCCTCTGCAGCAGGCAGCGTGATCAGCGCTCCAGCCGAAGCCGATGCGCACCAGCAGGCCGAACGCGCCAACAGCGCCGTGGACGCTCCGATTGCAGAGTCCATGCAACAGACGCCTGTTGCCGAGGCCCCTGCGGTTGAAGCGCCAGTCGCTGAAACGCCAGCGCCCGAAACGACTGTCAATGAAGCACCGACCGCAGAAGCGCCGGTAGCAGCAGAACCCGTCGTTGAAGCGCCTGCTGTCGAAGCCCCGGTTGCCGTCGATACTCCGGTAGCACAACCTGCTCCTGAAGTAGAAGTCCAGCCGGTAGCGGTCGAAGCACCGACCATTGCTGCACCGACCGAGCAATTCGAAGCGCCGCATGCCGAGCGCGTCGTGCCGTTCAAGCCAACGCCAGAGCCAGCGCCGCAAGCGCCGGTCGAAGTCGCGGCCCATGAGGAAGTGCCAGCCACTGAATCATCCGAACTGCCAACGCCAGTGCCTGCTGCGGTTGCCGAGCCGGAAGCTGTGAAAGAGGAGCCTGCTCCTTACTTCGCACCTCAAGCCACCGTCGAGGAGCAGGCGCCTGCACCGCAAGAACAGGAGCCTGTGATTGTCGACGCTCCGGCTGAGCCTGAGCCGGTCGTCAGCAGCACCGGCCGCGCACCGAACGATCCACGTGAAGTGCGTCGCCGCAAGCGTGAAGAAGAAGCGCGTCGTCAGCAGGAAGCCGCTGCTGCCAGCGCTCCGGCCGCCGAAGCAGAATCGGTCCAGCCTTCGCTGACCACCGAGGAAAAGGCTGAAGCGCATCACGCCACGCAGCCGCACCATGAAGCCGGGAAAGAAAACGAGCCTAAACCCCTCGTCTAACTCCGGCCCATGAAAAAGCCCCGCCTGTGCAAACAGGCGGGGCTTTTTTACATCTGCGATTCAGTGCTTTGCGCTTATCTGAAATGAGCGGCGCTGTGCAGAAGGCACTCCGACGCTGGAGCCGGGAACGAGCAAGACCTGTACGGACGACGCTCGGTCCGCATGCTCCAGTGTCGGAATGCCGTTCTGGACGCTCTGCGTCCGATCTTGAGTCTGCCGATCAGGCCTCAGTAGAGGTTTGGCTCCATCTCCAGCTCGACACCAAAGCGCTCGGCGATGTCGGCCTGGATGCGACGGGCCAGGTTAAGCAGTTGCAGCCCGGTGGCCTGTCCGTAGTTGACCAGCACCAGCGACTGAAGCGTATGAACCCCGGCGTCACCTTCACGGTAGCCTTTCCAGCCCGCCTGCTCGATCAACCAGCCGGCCGCCAGCTTCATTCGGCCATCGGGCTGTGGATAGCCGACCACGCCTGGATGCTCACGCTGAATCGTCGCGTAAAGCTCAGCCGCAATCACCGGGTTCTTGAAAAAGCTGCCCGCATTGCCCAATACCGCAGGGTCAGGCAGTTTTTCGCTGCGAATGGCACAGATGGCTCGGCTGACGTCGAACGGAGTCGGTTTATCAATGCCCAGCGCGTCCAGGCGCTGGCGAACCGGCCCGTACTCAAGGTGCAACCGGGCTTCGCGAGTCAGTTTGAAACGCACGCGAAGAATCAACCAGCGCGCGACCTGATGCTTGAATACGCTATCGCGGTAGCCAAACGCACAGTCTTCCAGAGAGAACTCGCGCAGCTCGCCGGTTTCACGGTCCAGCGCCGTCAGGCTGTGGAAAACGTCCTTGATCTCGACGCCATAGGCGCCGATGTTCTGCATCGGCGCGGCGCCGACCGTACCGGGGATCAGGCTGAGGTTTTCAAGCCCCGCCAACCCCAGCTCCAGGCAGGATTGCACAAACGGATGCCAAGGCTCACCTGCCTCGGCTTCTACAATCGCCTCAAGGCAGTCTTCACGAATGATCCGGATGCCGCGACTGGCCATGCGCAGCACCAGCGCCTGCACATCATCGCTCAACAGCAGGTTGCTGCCACCGCCGATCACCAGCAGCGGCACATCATGCTCGACCGAGTACGCCAGAGCATCGCGAACGTCGTCATCGCTGCGCGCTTCGGCAAAAAGGTGCGCCTGCACATTCACGCCAAACGTATTGAACGGTTTCAGGGAAACCGAAGAGTGAACCTGCAAGGTCATGCCCTCACCTTTCCAGACGACCGGAGCACCTGCATCAAGCCTCCAGAAGGCGTCTTACACGCTCAAGGTCTTCCGGTGTATCGACACCGCCGGGCGGCGCTTCAAGTGCGTCGGCCACGTGAATCCGCACGCCATTCCACAGCGCACGCAATTGCTCGAGGCTTTCGGTGTTTTCCAGCCAGCACGGCCCCCAACTGACGAAGTCATGCAGGAACCCCGCACGGTAGGCATAGATACCGATGTGGCGACGGTAAGGCACGTCGGCAGGCAACTGGTCTTTGTTGCGGGCCAGCGCGTCCCGCGCCCAAGGCAATGGCGCGCGGCTGAACGTCAGGGCCAGACCGTTGATGTCGGTCGAGACCTTGACGATGTTCGGGTTGAACAGCGCAGCCACATCGTCAATGGGCTCGGCCAGGGTCGCCATGCCGGCTTCAGGGTGAGCTGCCAGATTGGACGCCACCTGATTAATCACCGCAGGCGGGATCATCGGTTCGTCACCCTGAACATTGACCACGATCGCATCCGCCGCCAGCCCCAGTTGCGTGGCCACTTCGGCCAGGCGATCAGTGCCCGAGTTATGGTCTTCGCGGGTCAGGAGTACTTCAGCGCCAAACGCACGACAGGCTTCGACAATCCGCGCATCGTCGGTCGCGACCACTACGCGCCCGGCGCTGCTCTTGCGCGCCTGTTCCCAGACGAGCTGAACCATGGGTTTGCCGGCGATGGTTTTCAGCGGCTTGCCGGGAAACCGGCTGGAGCCATAGCGCGCCGGAATGACGACAGTAAAGGCTGCTGTCATTTTTCCAGTCGCTCGTCGGCCGTGAGGGTGCGTGCTTCACTTTCCAGCATCACCGGAATGCCGTCCCGAACCGGGTAGGCAAGGCCTGCACCTTTGCTGATCAGTTCGGTCTTGTCAGCGCTGAGCTTCAATGGCCCCTTGCAGACTGGGCAGGCAAGGATGTCGAGTAGTTTGGTGTCCATAGGAGATCCTGAAGCAATCATGAAGAAAGACGTAGCAGTTGCTCATCGAACCAGCCGGTGAAGGCGTCAGACGGCACTGCATCGACCGCGAGGTACCACCAGTCGTCGGCGGCAAAGGCCCGACACTTCACCGCGTCTTTCTCGGTCATGACCAAGGGTAACGAGGGCGTGAAGGTCAGCGCCTGAGCACTGTAGACCGCATGGTCCGCGAAGGCGTGAGCCACCGGTCGCCAGTGTAGTCCTTCGAGGGTATTGAAGAAACGTTGCGGGTTGCCGATTCCGGCGACCGCGTGCAGAGCCTGACCGGGCGGAAAGTAATCCACGGGCTGGCGCTCGCCGCTGCGCAGGTTGATCAGCGCGGACGGCCTGAGGGTGAAGGCATAGCCGTCGTCACGATCCGCCGTGGCACCGTTGTAGAGCAAGGCATCGACGCTGTTCAGCCGCTCGACCGGCTCACGCAATGGGCCGGCAGGCAGACAACGGCGATTGCCCAGACCGCGGGCGGCGTCGATCAGTACCAGTTCAAGGTCTCGTGCCAGACGGTAATGCTGCAAACCATCGTCGGAGAGAATCAGGTCCAGCGGCTCGGCGGCAAGCAACGCTTGCACGGCAAGGCTGCGATCCGGGTCGATCATCAGCGGTACGCCGCTGCGCCTGACGATAAGCAACGGCTCATCCCCCGCTTCGGTAGCGCTCTGCGCGGGCAACACGCGCCAGGGCAGACTCGGCGGTGTGGCGCCATAACCGCGACTCACCACCCCCACGCGAAGCCCGCGGCGGCGGCAATGTTCGATCATCCAGAGGATCAACGGCGTCTTGCCGGTGCCTCCGACGGTGATGTTGCCGACCACGATCACCGGCACGGGTGCCCGATAGACCTCGCCTTCGCCGGCCAGAAAACGCGCCCGCTTCCGGTCTACGACACGCCGGTAGAGACTTTCCAGCGGACGCAGAAGCATCAGCGCCGGGTGGCCCTTGTACCAGGCATCAAGCAAACGGTCGGTAAATGCCATCAGTTAGCCGGTGCGGCCTCGACAGTGGTCATGCGCAAATGACTGAAACCCAGTTTGCCCGCTGCATCCATCGCCGTGATCACCGATTGATGAGGGGTCTTGCCATCGGCACTGATCGACAGCGGCAAGTTGGTATCGCCCGCCGATTCACGCTGCAACGCCTCGATCAACGTCGCCAGATCGTTTTTCGGCAACAGCTGATTGTTCAGCGAAAACAGGCCGTCGGCATTGATGGCGATGTCCAGGTGCTTCGCCGCTGCGTCCACCTCCGGCGTACCGGTCACCGATTGCGGCAAGTCCACCCGCAACTGGGTTTCACGGGTGAAGGTGGTGGTTACGATGAAGAACAGCAGCAGGATGAACACCACGTCAATCAGGGAGACCAGATTGATGTCGATGTTTTCGCGAGGTCTGCGGCGGCGAAATTTCACTTTTTCTTGCCCCCGCCCGCCCTGGCCAGCGATTTGAGATCGACTTTGGCGTCGATCAGATCGACATCACGGTCGCCCTGCACCACTTCAACCAGACGAATCGCCTGCTGCTCCATGCCGACCACCAGCTCATCGACGCGGCTTTGCAGAAAACGGTGAAAGAAGATTGCCGGGATCGCCACGATCAGGCCCGATGCCGTACAGATCAGCGCCTTGGAAATACCGCTCGCCAGCACACCGGCATTGGCCGTTGCGCCCGAACTGTTGAACGAGCCGAAGATCTCGATCATGCCCAGCACGGTTCCCAGCAAACCGAGCAGCGGTGCCATTGCGGCAATTGATCCCAGCGCGCTCAGGTAACGCTCCAGATCATGGATGACGCGAGCGGCGGCTTCTTCGATGCATTCCTTCATGATCTCGCGACCATGCCTGGAATTGGCCAGGCCTGCGGCGAGAATCTCGCCCAGCGGTGAATCGGCACGCAGCACCTTGAGCTTCTCGCTGTCGAGCTTCTTTTCCTGAATCCACTGCCAGGCCTGCCCCAACAGGTGCGGCGGCGCAATACGGCTGGCGCGCAGCGTCCACAGCCGCTCGATAATGATGCCGGCAGCGGCGATGGAGCTCAAAATGATCGGCAGCATCATCCAGCCGCCAGATTTGACCAGTTCCCACACAGTGATCACTCCCTCGAAAAATTGGCGCCACTCTAACATAGGGTCGCCAAGTGCCGAACGTCGAGATCGATATCCGTTCGTTCAATCGCGCCAGAAGCGGCGTTGCGCACGCTCGGCCTGCGGCGTGCCGAATGCACCCAGTTGCAGACTGACGGCCCCCAGTTCGGCACTGTCATAGCTGGCGATACCCAGCCACCGATAGCGCGCCATGACCAATGGGTGCGGATGACCGAACGCATTGTTGTGACCCCGTGAAATCAGCACGCCGGTGGGCGCAACAGCCTGCAGAAACCGTTTGGATGACGAGCTGCGGCTGCCATGATGCGGCGCCTGTAGCCAGTGGGCGCGAAGATCGAAACCGCTGTCCAGCGCCGCACGCTCGGCGTGAACATCGATGTCCCCCGCCAGCAGCAGACGCTCGCCACCGGCGTCGACACTCAGCACGCAGGATGCCGCATTACCGTCAGGTGCCTGTTCCCAGCGCCACGTGGAAAAAACCACGCCGTCCCACATCCACTGCGCACCGCTTTCACACAGTTGAGCATTGAGTTGCGGAGCAAGCCTGGCCACTTCCCCCCCCAGTACACGGGCCACCGGAAACGCCTGATGAACGGCCACAGCGCCACCGGCATGGTCAGAGTCGGCATGGCTGATCAGCATCAGGTCCACATGACGAACACCGGTCTTGCGCAGCGCGGGCACCACCACACGCTGGCCGATATCGAACTCACCAAAGCGCGGCCCGGCGTCATACAAAAGGGTGTGATTGCGTGTGCGCAGAAGAATCGCCAACCCCTGCCCCACGTCCAGTTGCAGCACTTCGACCCGCCCCGACGGCACCGGCTCAAGCGGCGGAAACACGCACAGCAACAACAACGGCCAGCCCAGCGGACGCATCGGCACGCCTTTTGGCAGCAACAAGACAACGGCGCCGATCAGGCCCAGCACCCACGCCGCCATCGGCATGGCACTCGGCAACCAGGCGGGTAACACGCTGGCAACCCCGCCAAGAAACAGGAACAGCCACTCCAGCGCCCCGCCCGCCAGCCAGAGCAGGCCCTCACCCACCCCGGGCACCGGCAGCAGCAGGGTGCCGATCAACGCTGGCGGCAAAACGATGACGCTGACCCAAGGCACGGCGAGCAGATTGGCAAACGGGCCGCTGAGGCTGATTGGCAGGTTCAGCGCCAGCAGAATCGGCAGCAAGCCGATGGCGATCAACCATTGCGCACGCGTCCAGCTTTGCCACCAGCGCCAGGCGCCGAGGCGGCCGCTGAAGATTAGAGTCAGAATGCCCACCGCCGAGAACGACAGCCAGAAACCGGGCTGCAGGGTTACCAACGGCTCAACGATCAACACCACATTGAATGACAGCAATAGTGGCCAGACCACGCCCAGGTGCCGAAAGCGCAGGCGCCACAGCAACACCATGCCCACCATCACGCAAGCACGACGTACCGGCACCTCGAAACCCGCCAGCAGCCCGTAACCAAGCGCCGCGGTGAATGCCAGCGCACACGCCGAAGGAAACCAGGGCAACGCTCGTGGCCACAGCCCCCAACGCGCCAGCCCTGCAACCAACAGGTAAACCACCCCGGCGAGCAACCCGATGTGCTGACCGGAAATCACCAGCAAATGCACCGTGCCGGTGTCCTGCAGCACTTGCCAATCGGTACTCGACAGCCCCGAGCCATCGCCCAGCACCAACGCCGCCAGCCCGCCTTCTCTGCCCTGCGCATCGACTGCCCGCAGACGCTGACGGATGCCATCGCGCCAGGCACCGCGGGCTGTCGCCAGCCTTTGCCCGTCTGCCACCGTGCCGGTCGCACCGATGCGCTGGGCCAGCAGCCAGGCCTGATAATCGAAGGCATCCGGGTTGACCAGCCCGCCTGGACGCTTGAGCTTGACCGCCAGACGCCAGCGTTCACCGCTCTGAACCGGCGGGCCGCCATACCAGGCCACACGAATTCTTGCCGGCAGCTTCGCCCGCCGCGAGCGGAGGTCTTCCAGCTCGAAACGCACCACGCCATCGGCAACGCTCGGCAAACCAACCACCTTGCCCTGCAGCCACAGCGTCTGGCCATCCAGCCTGTGCGGCAAGCGGTCATTCAGCGCCCATTGCGCAGACACACAGGCCCACGTGAAGCCGAACAGAAAAAACGCCAACGGATAGGTGCGGAACGGCAGCAGCATCAATGCCAGTGTCGGCATCAACAGCAGCAGCCAGACGGGCGGCAGAATGGGCAGAAAACGCAGGACTACAAGCCCTAATGCAAGCGCGATCATCCCTGTGCGCATGATGATTCCCTGAAGCGTAAAGCGCTAAGGATTAGCGCACTGCCGGGCAATCAGGGGGAATGGTGTATTGCAGCATCTGAACAGCCGCGCTGAATAATCAGCCGACCCGCCAGCCCGGCGGGCCGAAACCAATGTGTTACTGACGCATACCGCGCCCGCTCACCAGCAACCTTGCACAACCGAAGTACAGCACGAAGGTGGCGACGATCATGAACGCCAGAGCGATGCTGATCTTGATGTCGGAGACGCCCAGAATGCCGTAGCGGAAGGCGTTGACCATGTGCAGCACCGGGTTGGCCAGCGACACCGTCTGCCAGAACGGCGGCAGCAGGTTGATCGAGTAGAACACGCCACCCAGGTAAGTCAGCGGAGTCAGAACGAAGGTCGGGATGATCGAAATGTCGTCGAAATTGCGGGCGAACACTGCGTTGATGAAACCCAGCAGCGAGAAAATCGTTGCGGTCAGCACGACCACGATGATGGTCACGCCGAGGTGATGCACCTGCAGGTCAGTGAAGAACATCGACAGCATCGTGACGATGAAACCCACCATCAGTCCGCGTAGCACCCCGCCCAGTGTGTAACCGATCAGGATGGTGTGCGGCGAAACCGGCGAGACCATCAGCTCTTCGATGGAGTGCTGAAACTTGGCGCCGAAGAAGCTCGAGACCACGTTGCCGTAGGAGTTGGTGATCACCGACATCATGATCAGCCCCGGCACGATGTACTGCATGTAGGTGAAGCCACCCATGTCGCCGATCTGACGACCGATCAGGTTCCCGAAGATCACGAAGTACAGCACCATGGTGATCGCCGGGGGCAGCAAGGTCTGCGGCCAGATCCGCATGAAACGGTGGACTTCGCGGTAAACGATGGTTTTCAGCGCAACCAGATTGGGGCGCAATTCGCCGTTGTACTCGGTCATAGCGCCACCTTCGCCAGGTTTTTTTCCACCAGAGACACAAACAGTTCCTCAAGGCGATTGGATTTGTTGCGCAGGCTCAACACTTCGATGTTCTGGAACGCCAACTGACTGAACAACGCGGTGATGCCGACATTCTTGTCGACCTGGACTTCCAGGGTATGGCTGTCCAGCAACCGGCAGGGAAAGCCGGGAAGCTGCGGCGCGGTCTGCCAGGACGCTTTCAGGTCCAGTACAAACGTCTCGACGGTGAGGGTCGCGAGCAATTGCTTCATGCCCGTGTTCTGCACAATCACCCCGTGATCGATGATGCCGATGTTGCGGCACAGCTGCTCGGCCTCTTCCAGGTAGTGCGTGGTGAGGATGATGGTGATGCCTTTTCGGTTCAGCTCGGTGAGGAACGTCCACATCGAGCGTCGCAGCTCGATGTCCACCCCGGCGGTGGGCTCGTCAAGGATCAACAGCCGTGGCTCGTGGATCAGCGCGCGGGCGATCATCAGACGCCTTTTCATCCCGCCGGACAGCGAACGTGAAGGCACGTCACGTTTGTCCCACAGGCCCAGTTGCGTCAGGTAATGCTCGGCGCGTTCCTTGGCGATTTTCGCCGGGATGCCGTAGTAGCCCGCCTGAGTCACGACGATATCGAAGGTTTTCTCGAACTGGTTGAAGTTGAACTCTTGCGGCACCACGCCGATGCAGCGCTTGAGCGCGGCAGGCTCGCGGTCCAGGTCGTGACCGAAGATGTTCACCGTGCCGCTGGTCTTGTTGACCAGCGTCGAGATGACGCCGATGGTGGTGGATTTGCCGGCGCCGTTGGGGCCGAGCAAGGCGAAAAAATCACCTTCAGCCACGTCCAGGTCGATGCCACTCAAGGCCTGGAAACCGTTGCCGTAGGTTTTGGTGAGCTGCCGAATGGACAGAGCGGAAGACATATCGGAAGAAGTACCCATCAAGAGAAAGGAAAAGAATCAGGCTGGAAACGGCGGTCAGTCGTGAAGGATCCGCCAGGCGACAATGGTGCTTGGCTAAGCCATTCAAGTACAGACACATCTGTTAATAGTAAATATCAAGCAGCAGGTATGGGCCGTTGAGCCGCTGTTACAGGCTCAGGTCAACGGGCTCATGACCGCCTTGCGATAAGCCGGACGCGCCTTGAGACGTTCATACCAGGCTTGGAGGTGAGGCAGCGGCGGACGTTCAATCGGCATTTCAAACCAGCTGTAGGCATGACAGCCCAGTGGAATGTCGCCCATGCCGAAAGCCTCGCCGGACAGATAAGGCTGACGGGACAGCGCCTCATCCGCCACTTGCAGCAGGCGATGCAGGTGCTTTATGCCCTGCTCGATGGCCGGCCAGTCCTGCTTCTCGGGCGGCGTGCGCACCACGCCCCAGAACACAGGGCTTAACGGAGCGGCCAGGGTCGACGTGGCCCAGTCCATCCATTTGTCCGCATTGGCGCGGGCTTGGACATCGGCGGGGTACAGATCAGTATCAGGGGCATGGCGCGCGGCCAGATAGCGCACGATGGCGTTGGACTCCCAGAGCACGAAATCGCCATCTTCGATCATGGGGATAAGCCCGTTGGGGTTTTTCGCGCGGTAAGCCGCTTCGTTGACCAGGCCGAACGCGCCACCGGCATCCAGGGTTTCGTAAGGAACCCCGACTTCCTCGGCAATCCAGAGCACCTTGCGCACATTGCTGGAATTCTTCCGGCCCCAGATTTTAAGCATTGCGTTCCCCTCGCAGTCGCTGATAAATATCGCCCATCAGTCTACCCCGATCCTGCGGCAACTTCCTCGTCAACGAGGGGTCACTATCGATGTCGCCTCATCACTGCCCGGCGACCAGTTCTTGGTAGCTGCCAAGGCGGCTGTCATCACGGAGGAATACCTATGCTGTTGTTGTGGATTGTAGTGCTGGTCGTCGGCATTGCCTGGCTGGCTCACCGACGTACCGACCCGCTCCCGGCGCTTGGCGTGGTGGCTGTCTATTTACTGGCCATGGGCATTTTCAGCCGCTCGCCAGGATGGCTGCTGACGGTGTTCTGGCTGCTATGGCTGGCTATATTCATACCGCTGATACTGCCCGATCTGCGCCGTAAACATTTCACGGCGCCGATGTTCAGCTGGTTTCAAAAAGTGTTGCCGCCCATGTCGGAAACCGAGCGCGACGCAATCGATGCCGGGACTGTCTGGTGGGACGGCGAGCTGTTCAGCGGTCGCCCGGACTGGGACAAGCTGCTGGCCTACCCGAAGGTCCAGCTGACTGAAGAAGAACAGGCCTTTATTGACGGCCCGACCGAAGAACTCTGCGCGATGGTCAGCGATTGGGAAATCGGTCAGGCGATGGACCTGCCGCCCGAAGCCTGGGCGCATATGAAAGAGCACGGTTTCTTTGCCCTGATCATTCCGAAAGAGTTCGGCGGCAAGGGCTTCTCGGCTTACGCTCACTCTCAGGTTGCCATGAAACTGGCAACCCGCAGCGGCGATCTCGCGTCCACCGTGATGGTCCCCAACTCCCTCGGCCCTGCCGAATTGCTGCTGCATTACGGCACCGACGAGCAGCGCAATCACTACCTGCCGCGCCTGGCGCGCGGTGAAGACATCCCCTGCTTTGCACTGACCGGCCCGCTGGCAGGCTCCGATGCAGGCGCGATGCCCGACACCGGAATCATCTGCAAGGGTCAATGGCAGGGTGAAGAAGTGATCGGCCTGCGCCTGACCTGGGAAAAGCGCTACATCACGCTTGGCCCGGTGGCCACCCTGCTCGGCCTGGCATTCAAGGCCTACGACCCTGAACACCTGCTTGGCGAAGAGGAAGACCTGGGCATCAGCCTGGCGCTGATCCCGACTGACACACAGGGCGTCGAAATCGGCCGTCGTCACCTGCCCTTGGGCGCAGCGTTCATGAACGGCCCGAATTCGGGCAAAGACGTGTTTGTTCCGCTGAGCTACCTGATCGGTGGCCAGCCCATGCTGGGCAAAGGCTGGATGATGCTGATGAACTGCCTGTCGGTGGGTCGTTCGATCTCGCTGCCGGCAGTGGGCACGGGTGCGGCCAAGTACACCAGCCTGGTCACCGGGCAATACGCCAAGGTACGCGAGCAATTCAACGTACCGCTGTCGGCGTTCGAAGGCATTCAGGAAGCACTGGCGCGCATCGGCGGTAACGCCTGGCTGATGGACAGCGCCCGCATGCTGACCGCCAATGCGGTGGATCTGGGCGAGAAGCCTTCAGTACTGTCGGCGATCCTCAAGTACCACCTGACCGAGCGCGGCCGCGAATGCATCGGCCACGCGATGGATGTGCATGGCGGCAAAGGCATCATCATGGGACCTAACAACTACCTGGGCCGTAACTGGCAGGGTGCGCCGATTTTCATCACCGTCGAGGGGGCCAACATCCTTTCGCGCAACCTGATGATCTTCGGCCAGGGTGCCATTCGCTGCCATCCGTTCGTGCTCAAGGAAATGGCACTCGCCGGGCGTGAAGACAAACAGCAGGCGCTGGCCGAATTTGACACCCTGCTGCTCAAGCACATCGGGTTTGCGGTGAGCAATGCGGCGAGCACGTTGATCCTCAACCTCGGTTTTGGCCACTTCGAAAGCGCGCCGGGCAACAGCCTCAGCCAAGGCTATTTCCGCGCATTGAATCGCCAGGCGGCAGCGTTCGCGATGCTGGCAGACCTGAGCATGATGCTGCTGGGCGGCGAGCTCAAGCGCCGCGAGCGCCTGTCGGCTCGGCTGGGTGACGTTCTCAGTCACATGTACCTGGCCTCGGCGGCCCTCAAGCGTTACCACGACCTTGGCTCACCCGATCACATGAGCCCGCTGTTTCGCTGGGCCATGGAAGAAAGCCTCGGGCATTCGGAACGCGCGATGGACGAAATCCTCAGCAACTTCCCCAACCGACTGCTGGGCGGCGTGCTGCGGGCAGTGGTCTTCCCGTTTGGCCGTCGTCACAAAGGCCCGTCGGACAAGCTGGATGCAGAAGTCGCACAGGTTCTGGGCCGCGCCAAGGGCGACCCGACGCTGGAAGAACTGCTGGCCGGCTGCTATCGCCCACAATCGGCGCAAGACCCGGTGGGCGCCTTGCAACATGCAGTGGATTTGCTGAGCACGGCTTACCCGCTGCACAAAAAGCTGCAGGTTGCGCTCAAGAGTGGCCAGGTCAAACCCGAAGCAGGCGAGCACGCCATCGATGCTGCATTGCGCTTGGGCGTGTTGCAGGCGGACGAGGTTCAGACACTCCGGGCAGCAGAAGCGGCCCGTCGTGTGGTGATCGATGTGGATGATTTCGACAAGGAAGAACTGACGCAGGCAGCGGGCAAGATTCGCTGATCTGTCAGGTCACACCACACAGCAGGCGCGTAGAGCTTTATACTCTCGCGCCTGTTTTTGCATTTGAGGATACCCCCGATGGCCGACGCCACTCTCGACTACCAACTTGGCCTGCTGGCACACCTGCGCAGCATCCTGGTCGCGCTGGGCGAGGCCGAGCAGGTTCCGGAAGAAAGCCATGCCTTGTTCATGGAGCGCTTCGACGAACTGGTTGAACAACTGCCGCTGGACCCGATTGAAAGTCAGTACCTGGGGCAGGACATTCTGTGCCAGGTGATCCAGCGCTACCCGCAAATTGCGCATCTGGTGCCACGCGACCTGCTGTGGTTCTTCGCCGGCGATTGCCTGCACTTCATGCCGGATGACGAGATCGAGTTGTATCAGGCGCTGGAAGAGCGTCGTTACGAAGCAGAGCAGAACGACGAGCCGTTTGACTGGCATCAGGAAAAGCAATTGCTGTCCATTCCGGCACAGGGCAGCAAACACTGATCCCCACTGCCCTCCGAAACATCGATAAATACGATCATTCCTTTCCGGGATTTGATTCTGTTTATCGATCCGGCGGGCCTACCATGACACTCATTGTCACCTGATAAGGAGTGTTCTTTTTCCATGACTCAATTTCGTAAAGTGCTGTCCGTTCAGGCAGGCCAACCTGCCTCAGATGGCGCGGGCGTCAAATTGACACGCGTGTTCGGTGGCCGAGGCGTTGAGCAGTTCGATCCGTTCCTGATGCTGGACGAGTTCGGCTCGGACAAGCCTGACGACTACATTGCAGGTTTCCCGCCCCACCCGCACCGGGGCTTCGAAACGGTGACCTACATGCTCGAAGGTCGCATGCGTCATGAAGACCACATGGGCAATGTCGGCCTGCTGCAGGGCGGCGGTGTGCAGTGGATGACGGCAGCTCGCGGCATCATTCACAGCGAAATGCCTGAGCAGGAAGAAGGCACCATGCGGGGCTTTCAGCTCTGGCTGAACCTGCCAGGCAAGAACAAGCTGAACGACGCCAGCTATCAGGACATCCAGCCGGAAAACGTTCCTCGCCTGACCACCCGGGACGGCGTGCATGTGGTGGTTCTGGCCGGTCACTTTGACGATGGCCAGGTCCGGCAGGCCGGGGCTGTGCAGCGTCCCGATACCGAGCCGTTGTACTTCGATTTCCACATGCCCGCAGGCAGCCGCATCAGCCCGCAGTTACCCGCAGGTCACCTTGCGTTGCTGTACGTCTATGAAGGCAGTATCGAGATTGAAGGCAGCGACCAGTCGATTGACACACGCCAGATAGCGCGTCTGTCTGACGACGGTGAGCTGCAGATCGGCAGTGCAGGCGGTGCGCGGGTGCTGCTGATTGCAGGCAAACCATTGCGTGAGCCGATTGTGCAATACGGACCGTTTGTGATGAACACCCGCGAAGAAATCGAGCAAGCGCTGCGTGATTTTCGGGAAGATCGTCTGACGGCTTGACGCCCGGCCTGTTCCGGCATGACCGAGAGCCCGCTGTTCGATCCGGCTTCTCGGTCACGCTACGCCAGTCGCAAAAACCGTTTCAGTTCGGCGCCCTGTGCAACGGCATCGTGACGGCCCAGTTCTATCAGCTCGCTGCAATAACCCGACTCGAACAACAGGTAACTCAGGACGCTGGCGCCGCTGCTCTTGGTTGCGCCAGGGCCGCGCATGAAGGTGCGCAAGGCTGGCGGCAGTTCGCGGCGGTGCCGGGCAGCGATTTCATCCAGCGGACGGCTTGGGGAAATCACCAGCACTTCCACCGGTTCCATGCCCGGCTGCCTGATCTGGTCGTCGGGCAGCAACGAACTGGCCAGGTTCAGCCTTTCCAGCAACTCGATATCGCTTTCCAGATTATCGATGAACGTGCTGTTGAGCATGTGACCACTGATCTGCGCCAGCGTTGGCTGAGTACCGATGGGTGGGCGCGGTGCCGGCCTCTCGGTTTTAAGCCCGCGCGGGTTGCCGCTGACGCCCACCACCAGCACGCGATTGGCCCCCAGGTGCAGCGCCGGGCTGATCGGTGCCGACTGCCGCACGGCGCCGTCACCGAAGTACTCCTGATCCAGCATCACCGGGGCGAACAGCAACGGAATGGCTGAGCTGGCGAGCAGATGATCCACTGTCAGCTGGGTCGGACGACCAATGCGCCGGTGGCGCAGCCAGGGTTCGATGGTGCCGCGCCCCTGATAGAACGTGACCGCCTGACCGGATTCATAACCGAAAGCCGTCACCGCCACCGCACGCAAATGATGGGCCTCGATGGCAGCTTCGATGCCGGAAAGGTCCAGTCGCTCGTTGAGCAGGTCACGTAACGGAGAACTGTTGAGCAAGGCGACCGGGATGTTTCGTCCAAAACCCATCAGGCTGCGGCCAAAAAACCGGCTGGCCTGATGAATCACACCCGACCAGTCGCTGCGCAGTACCTGATGGCTGCGAAAGGACTGCCAGAACTCGGTCAACTGGTGAATGGCAATGCGAAAGTGCAACGCGCCACTGGCCAGCTTCACGGCGTTGATCGCCCCGGCGGAGGTGCCGACGATCACTGGAAAGGGGTTGGGAGAACCGGGCGGCAACAGGTCGGCAATGCCTGCGAGTACGCCCACCTGATAGGCGGCACGCGCACCGCCACCGGAGAGGATGAGCCCGGTCACAGGCTCGATATCACTGACAGCACGGCTCACTACTGCGGGATCTGACATCTACAACGGGCCTCGGTGATCAACGACGCTTTTTATTTATGCTTGTTATATAGCTTCGGTTCACCCGCCGGTCGACTTTTGAAGCGTCGATGAGCCCAAAGATATTGTTCCGGGCACTCGGTAATCGCCTTTTCTACCCATTGATTGATGCGCAGACAATCGGCTTCGTCGCTTTCGCCCGGAAAATCTTCCAGCGGCGGGTGAATGACCAACCGATAGCCACTGCCGTCAGCCAGGCGCTGCTGGGTGAACGGAACCACCTGGGCGCGACCGAGCCGGGCGAACTTGCTGGTGGCGGTCACAGTGGCTGCCTGGATGCCGAACAGCGGCACGAAGATGCTCTGTTTGGCGCCGTAGTCCTGATCCGGTGCATACCAGATGGCACGACCGGCACGCAGCAACTTGAGCATGCCGCGCACGTCATCGCGCTCGACGGCCAGTGAATCGAGGTTGTGACGCTCGCGCCCGCGACGCTGGATGAAATCGAACAGCGGGCTCTTGTGTTCGCGGTACATGCCGTCGATGGTGTGCTGCTGGCCCAGCAGCGCCGCGCCGATTTCCAGCGTGGTGAAATGCAGCGCCATCAGAATCACACCCTCGCCCTTCTGATGGGCGGTGTACAGGTGTTCCAGCCCTTCGACCTGAGCCAGCTTCGCCAGTCGTTGCCGGGACCACCACCAGCTCATGGCCATTTCAAAGAAGGCGATCCCCGTGGAGGCGAAGTTTTCCTTCAGCAGGCGCTTGCGCTCGGCAGCGGGCAAATGAGGAAAGCACAGCTCGAGATTGCGCGACGCGATATTTTTTCGATCAGTGGCCACGCGGTACATGACAGCGCCCAAGGCGCGACCCAGGACCAGCAACACCCGAAACGGCAACTGGACGACCAGCCATAAAAGCCCCAGCCCCAGCCATAACGGCCAGAAACGGGGATGAAGGAAACTGGCTTTAAAGCGCGGGCGATCCATTTGGGCTTCCGTCAGAACAAAGGCCGCGCATTCTACAACGGTTCGACCCGCTTGCGGCTCGCGGGCGTTCTCGCTATAAGTCTCGGCACTTTTAGCGACAAGCTGTTGTGTATATCAACCATGAGCCAGATTGAATCGCAAAACCCGGAACCCGTCTTTCAACTCAAGGGCAGCATGCTCGCCATCACCGTGATGGAGCTGACTCGAGCCAACCTCGAAGCGCTGGACAGGCAACTGGCGGCGAAAGTGGCGCAGGCCCCCAATTTCTTCAGCAACACGCCGTTGATCCTGGCACTCGACAAACTGGCGCCGCACGAAGGCGCAGTAGACCTGCCGGGCCTGGTACGCATTTGCCGCCAACACGGCCTGCGCACCCTGGCTATTCGTGCCAACCGAATCGAAGACATTGCGGCGGCCATCGCCGTCGATCTGCCGGTGCTGCCGCCCTCCGGCGCACGTGAGCGCGTAATCGACCCGGTCGAAGCCGAGGCGCCGAAAAAGATTCCGGAAAAACCGCCTGAACCCGTCATCAAGCCGACCCGGGTGATCACGTCGCCGGTGCGCGGCGGTCAGCAGATTTATGCCCAGGGTGGCGATCTGGTCGTGGTCGCACCTGTCAGTCCGGGTGCGGAACTTCTGGCCGATGGAAACATCCATGTGTACGGCCCGATGCGCGGCAGGGCACTGGCAGGTATCAAGGGTGACACACGGGCACGGATTTTCTGCCAGCAACTCAGCGCCGAGCTGGTTTCGATTGCCGGGCAATACAAGGTCTCCGAAGACCTGCGCAGGGATCCGTTGTGGGGTTCGCCGGTCCAGATAAGCCTTTCCGGTGATGTGTTGAACATCATTCGTCTTTAACGGATACTGCCGCAATTTTCAAAGTGTCTCTGATTCGCCGCGAAAAGGTCGCAAAGGCTGTAGGAAATCCTGAAAGGCGTCGCTTTTCAGTCGGTATATGAGTTGAAAGTAGTAGCCGGGTGCTAGCTTTCCAGGACCATGCCTGTTGATTTCCAGAATTCTTCGACCCACGCTGCGTCACGAGATGCTCTTCAGGGACTAAAAGTCCTTTTCATCTAGGGGTGATTCACCTTGGCCAAGATTCTCGTTGTTACATCCGGCAAGGGTGGTGTGGGCAAGACCACTACCAGCGCCGCCATCGGTACAGGCCTCGCACTGCGCGGCCACAAGACAGTCATCGTCGACTTCGACGTCGGCCTGCGTAACCTCGACCTGATCATGGGCTGCGAGCGTCGCGTGGTGTATGACTTCGTCAACGTGGTCAATGGCGAAGCCAACCTGCAACAGGCTTTGATCAAGGACAAGAAGATCGAAAACCTGTTCGTCCTCGCCGCCAGCCAGACCCGTGACAAGGATGCACTGACCAAAGAGGGCGTTGAAAAAGTCCTCATGGAGCTGAAGGAAACGTTCGAATACGTGGTCTGCGACTCACCGGCGGGCATTGAAACCGGTGCTCATCTGGCGATGTATTTCGCCGACGAAGCCATTGTCGTGACCAACCCTGAAGTCTCGTCGGTACGTGACTCCGACCGCATGCTGGGCCTGCTGGCCAGCAAATCGCGTCGCGCCGAACTGGGCCAGGACCCGATCAAGGAACACCTGCTGTTGACTCGCTACAACCCTGAGCGCGTCAGCAAGGGCGAAATGCTTGGCGTGGAAGACGTCAAGGAAATCCTCGCCGTGACCCTGCTGGGCGTGATTCCCGAGTCCCAGGCTGTCCTCAAGGCGTCCAACCAGGGCGTGCCGGTCATTCTGGATGATCAGAGCGATGCCGGTCAGGCCTACAGCGATGCGGTTGATCGTTTGCTGGGCAAAACACTTGAGCACCGTTTCCTGGATGTGAATAAGAAAGGATTCTTTGAACGTCTGTTCGGGGGTAAATGATGAATATTTTTGACTTCTTTCGTGACCGCAAAAAAGAAAGCACGGCCTCGGTCGCGAAAGAGCGTCTACAGATCATCGTTGCCCACGAACGTGGCCAGCGGAGTACCCCGGACTACCTTCCTGCCCTGCAGAAAGAGCTGGTGGAAGTGATCCGTAAATACGTCAATATCGAGTCCGACCAGGTTCAGGTCGCTCTGGAAAGCCAGGGCAGCTGTTCGATTCTGGAACTCAACATCACCCTGCCTGATCGCTGATCGGGCAGTCGCTTACGGCGGTATCGGCGCACTTCTCCGGAAGCGGCGCTTATACCGCCGTTGCCGTTTCTAGCGTTTCGAGGCCGTTGCATGCCGTTGTCGAACATCCGCATCATTCATCAGGACGCTGCCGTTCTGGTGATTGACAAGCCTACCCTGCTGCTTTCCGTCCCCGGCCGCGCCGATGACAACAAGGATTGCCTGATCACCCGCCTGCAGGAAAACGGTTTTCCCGAAGCACGCATTGTCCATCGTCTGGACTGGGAAACGTCCGGCATCATCCTGCTGGCTCGCGACGCCGACACGCACCGCGAACTGTCGCGCCAGTTTCATGATCGCGAAACCGAAAAAGCCTACACCGCCTTGTGCTGGGGTCAGCCCTCGCTGGACAGCGGCAGCATCGACCTGCCGCTGCGCTACGATCCGCCGACCAAGCCGCGTCATGTGGTGGACCACGATGGCGGCAAGCATGCGCTGACGTTCTGGAAAGTTGTCGAGCGGCATGCCAGTCATTGCCGGGTCGAACTCACGCCGATTACCGGTCGCTCACATCAGTTGCGCGTACACATGCTGGCAATCGGGCACCCGCTGCTGGGCGATGGCCTGTACGCCCACCCCGAAGCACTCGCGGCGTACCCACGTCTGTGCCTGCACGCGAGCATGTTGAGCTTCACGCATCCGGTCACTGGCGAGCGTCTGACCTTCGAGTGCCCTGCGCCCTTCTGAACAGACAATGATCTGTCCCGCGCAACTGATTCTCGTGCCAGCGCTCTTCATTGGGTGTGCTGTTCGTGACGCTCCGCGTCACACAGCGGTTTTGCGATGTCAGTGATGTTTGTTTACGACTCAAGTCACCTTTTCGCCCCTCGGCGAGTTACTTTGATGGGGCCAAAGTAACCAAAGCCCCTGGCTCCGTTTCCGGCCCGACTTCGTCGGGTTCCTTCGTCCTGACACTGATCCGGGGGTCGCTGCAACGGGCCATCCATGGCCCGGTGCAGCTAACTCGGCGTCCTGCCGAGTTCCCCCCGGATCAGCGTCAGGACTCAGCCGTCACTTACGTCGCAATCTGTGTCGTCAGTGCCATCGCGATCAAAAGCAAATCTAAAGCACATCTGCACCAGTGGTTACGGGCAAGACATGATGCCGCACCGTATCGGAGACATGTGCATAACGACGAACGCAACCCAAGGCAGCAAATGAGCCAATGCGGTAAACTCGCGCCATTGCTGTCTGGAGCTATTTATGCGCGACGAGTTGAACAAAGGCCTCATTGACTTCCTCAAGGCCTCGCCTACCCCCTTCCATGCCACCGCCACCCTTGTGCAACACTTCGACGCTGCGGGCTTTCAGCGCTTGGACGAACGTGACACCTGGGCCATCGAGACCGGTGGCAAGTACTACGTCACCCGCAATGACTCCTCCATTGTTGCGTTCAGGATGGGCCGTCAATCACCCCTGACCGGCGGCATTCGCATGGTCGGCGCGCACACCGACAGCCCGTGCCTGCGGGTCAAGCCGCAACCTGAGCTGCAACGTCAGGGTTTCTGGCAACTGGGTGTCGAAGTCTACGGCGGTGCGCTGTTGGCTCCGTGGTTCGACCGCGACCTGTCGCTGGCCGGGCGAGTGACCTTCCGCCGCGACGGCAAGGTCGAAAGCCAGCTGATCGACTTCAAACTGCCGATCGCCGTCATTCCCAACCTGGCGATCCACCTGAACCGTACGGCCAACGAAGGCTGGGCGATCAACCCGCAAACCGAACTGCCGCCGATTCTGGCGCAAGTGGCCGGGGACGAGCGCGCAGACTTCCGCGCCCTGCTGACTGACCAGCTTGCACGCGAGCATGGCCTGAACGCAGACGTGGTGCTTGACTACGAGCTGAGCTTTTACGACACCCAGAGCGCAGCAGTCGTTGGCCTCAATGGCGACTTCCTGGCGGGCGCTCGTCTGGACAACCTGCTGTCATGTTTCGCCGGCATGCAGGCACTGCTCGCTACCGGCAGTGACGAAACGACGCTGCTGGTCTGTACCGATCACGAAGAGGTCGGCTCATCCTCGACCTGCGGCGCGGATGGCGCGATGCTGGAGCAGATCGTCCAGCGCCTGCTGCCCAGCAGCGAGGACTACGTACGCACCATTCAGAAGTCACTGATGATTTCTGCCGACAATGCTCACGGCATACACCCCAACTATGCAGAAAAGCACGACGCCAATCACGGTCCCAAGCTCAACGCAGGGCCGGTGATCAAGGTCAACAGCAACCAGCGCTACGCCACCAACAGCGAAACTGCCGGTTTCTTCCGCCACCTGTGCATGGCTGAAGAAGTGCCGGTGCAGAGTTTCGTGGTGCGCAGCGACATGGCGTGTGGCTCTACCATCGGGCCCATCACCGCCAGCCATCTGGGCATCCGTACGGTCGACATCGGTTTGCCGACGTTTGCCATGCACTCGATCCGGGAACTGGCCGGCAGCCACGACCTGGCACACCTGGTCAAGGTCCTGGGTGCGTTCTATGCCAGCCATGAGCTGCCGTAGCCTTTGAAGCCACAACCGTTATCGCGGGGCAGTCTGCTGCCCCCGCGAATCGATTCGTAGGCATTCGACTCATAATTCAGAAAGAAAATGACAGGTCGCTTTCAGAAAAGAAACAGGATGCAGCCTTGCCTGGCTGACAATGTGCGTCGTCCTGAACATCTTGCGCACAAGGGTCGTCATGTAAATGATCCGGGGTAAGCTTTGCCTGTCCGGGAACCTGCCGACACATCCTGTCAATTCAATCGATCACTACGGGGGCTCGCTTTATCCTTGAACATACTGCCTCCCTGCCACTCTCTGCATCAACCGTGAGTGCATTATTATTACCGGCCCCGTGACGGTCAGTCCTCTTCGGGCTTGTTGACGATATCCTTTTCTTCATTCACGTAATAAGGAATATCCGCCTCCACCCCGTTCTCTCCTGTTCGGGCAACCAGTTGTCGATACCGTTTACCGTCCCAGAACCTGAAGACCAATGTTGAGTCCTCTCCGGCCGTAAGAATAGAACCTTCGCTCCCGATAAGTTTGCTACGGGCACCCGCCGTCAGAACACTGTTCTTTCCAGCGGTCAACTTGCTCTGATCTCCGGCCATGAGTGTGCAATCATGACCGCCGGTAAGTTTGCTTCGGTCGCCAGCCGTCAGGTAACTGCTGTTACCCGCCAATAACTTGCTGCGATCGCCGGCTGTCTGATTACTGTCAGCACCGGCAATCAGTCTGCTGCGGTCACCTGCCATCTGAACACTGCCAGCACCGGCAATAAGCGTGCTGCGAAAACCTGCTGTTTGAGAACTGCCTTTCCCCGCGATCAGCATGCTTTTGTGCCCGGCAACCTGAATACTTTCATGCCCCGCAATCAACGAACTGCCATAACTTGCAATCTGATTACTGCCATAGCCGGCTGTCAAGGTGCTGCGTATGCCCGATGTCAGACTGCTGCCATAGCCAGCAATAAGAACACTGCGAAGTCCTGCAATCAGCGTACTGCCGTAGCCCGCTGTCAGAAAACTCCTTATTCCGCTGGTCAAGGTACTGCCGTAACCGGCGATCAACGAACTGTCTTGCCCGGCAGTGGCAGTGCTGCCGTAACCGGCTGTCAGTGAGCTTCCGTATTCGGCGGTCTGCGTACTGCCATAACCGGCGGTCAACGTACTTTCGTAGCCTGCCGTCTGAGTGCTGCCATAGCCTGCGATCAATGAACTGCAATAACCAGCCGTGGATGTACTTCCGTAGCCCGTGGTGAGCGAGCTGTTTTCCTGCGCGGTCTGGGTACTGCCGTAACCGGCGGTCAAGATGCTTTCGTAGCCCGCCGTCTGAGTGCTGCCGTAGCCCGCAATGAGCGAGCTGGCATAGCCTGCGGTCGACGTACTGCCATAGCCTGTGACCAGGTCGCTGCGCTCCTGAGCCGTTTGGGTGCTGCCATAACCAGCGGTCAACGTACTTTCGTAGCCCGCCGTCTGAGTACTGCCGTAACCGGCGATCAGCGAGCTGGCATAGCCGGCAGTGGAGGTACTTCCATAGCCAGTGGTCAGCGAACTGCTGTCCTGCGCGGTCTGCGTACTGCCGTAACCGGCGGTCAATGTGCTCTCGTATCCTGCCGTCTGGGTGCTTCCATATCCCGCAATCAATGAGCTGGAATAGCCCGCGGTCGATGTACTGCCATAGCCGGTGACCAGGTCGCTTCGTTCCTGAGCGGTTTGTGTACTGCCATAACCGGCAGTCAGGATACTTTTAAAGCCTGCGGTCTGAGTGCTTCCATATCCGGCGATCAACGAACTGTTGGACCCTGCCGTCGAGGTGCTGCCATAGCCCGTAACAAGGTCGCTCTGCTCTCTGGCCGTCTGCGTGCTGCCATAACCGGCGGTCAGCATGCTTTTGTAACTTGCTGTCTGTGTACTGCCGTACCCGGCGATCAACGAACTGCTTGAGCCAGCGGTCTCAGTGCTGCCATAACCGGCGATCAGGTCACTGCCGTCCCTTGCAGTCTGGGTACTCCCATAGCCGGCAGTCAGCGTACTTTTGTGGCCTGCCGTCTGCGTACTTCCGTAACCCGCGATGACGAAGCTCTCATGGCCAGCGGTGCCAGTACTTCCATAACCAGCTGTCAGATTACTGTCAGCCCCGGCAGTTTGTGTGCTGCCATAGCCTGCTGTGAGCAAGCTGCCGCTGCCCGAGGTCTGTGTACTGCCATAACCGGCGATCAGTGAACTGTCGGCCCCCGCAGTCCCGGTACTGCCGTATCCGGCGGTCAGGGTGCTGCCTTCCCGGGCTGTCTGGGTACTGCCATAACCTGCCGTCAACGAGCTGTCGCTGCCCGAGGTCTGTGTACTGCCGTAACCAGCGATCAGTGAACTGTCGGCACCCGCAGTCCCGGTGCTGCCGTAACCGGACGTCAGGTTGCTGCCTTCCTGAGCCGTTTGCGTACTGCCGTACCCCGCGGTCAACGAGCTGTCGCCTCCGGAGGTTTGTGTACTGCCATAACCCGCGATCAGTGAACTGTCGGAGCCAGCCGTGCCAGTGCTGCCGTAGCCAGCGGTCAGGTTGCTGCCTTCCTGAGCCGTTTGCGTGCTGCCGTAGCCTGCGGTCAACGAGCTGTCGCCTCCGGAGGTTTGTGTACTGCCGTAACCCGCGATCAGTGAACTGTCGGAGCCAGCAGTGCCGGTGCTGCCGTAGCCAGCGGTCAGGTTGCTGCCTTCCTGAGCCGTTTGCGTGCTGCCGTAGCCTGCGGTCAACGAGCTGTCGCCTCCGGAGGTTTGTGTACTGCCGTAACCCGCGATCAGTGAACTGTCGGAGCCAGCAGTGCCGGTGCTGCCGTAGCCGGACGTCAGGTTGCTGCCCTCCTGAGCCGTTTGCGTACTGCCATACCCTGCGGTCAGCGAGCTGTCGCTGCCCGAGGTTTGCGTACTGCCATAGCCAGCGATCAGTGAACTGTCGGAGCCTGCAGTGCCGGTGCTTCCATAGCCGGACGTCAGGTTGCTGCCTTCCTGAGCCGTTTGCGTACTGCCATACCCTGCGGTCAGCGAGCTGTCGCTGCCCGAGGTTTGCGTACTGCCATAGCCAGCGATCAGTGAACTGTCGGAGCCTGCAGTGCCGGTGCTTCCATAGCCGGACGTCAGGTTGCTGCCTTCCTGAGCCGTTTGCGTACTGCCATACCCTGCGGTCAGCGAGCTGTCGCTGCCCGAGGTTTGCGTACTGCCATAACCGGCGATCAGTGAACTGTCGGAGCCAGCCGTGCCAGTGCTGCCGTAGCCAGCGGTCAGGTTGCTGCCTTCCTGAGCCGTTTGCGTGCTGCCGTAGCCCGCTGTAAGTGCGCTATCGCCTCCCGCGGTCTGCGTGCTGCCATAGCCGGCGATGAGCGAGCTGTCGGGACCCGCCGTCCCGGTGCTGCCATAACCGGCAGTCAGATGGCTGCCCTCCTGAGCGGTCTGGGTACTCCCGTAGCCGGCCCTGAGCGAGCTATCACTTCCAGAGGTTTGCGTGCTGCCATAACCGGCAGTCAGCGAGCTGTCTGAGCCTGCGGTGCCGGTGCTGCCGTATCCGGCCGTCAGATCACTGTGATTTCCCGCCGTTTCGGTGCTCCCGTAACCTGCGACAAGCTGGCTGTGGTCTTCGCCAGTCAGCGTGCTGCCGTAAGTCGCTGTCTGCAATGTCTGCGTGGTGACAGCAAGAAGATGCCCCGTGCTGTCAGGAGTGCCGACGAGTGCCACATCAAACACTTCATGACTGACGACCCGTTCCCCGCCGGACGAATGGACCTCTATGGGAGCAGATGGCATGGCCGATACATAGGTGAGCCGGTGCATCGAGATGTAATGAGCGGCGCTGCTCTTGTCGCCGACATGAACGACCTGCGCACGATGGAATTTCACCATTCCGTTTTCGGGCAACACGATGAGGTCTGCAATGTCGACTTCACAGACAACCCATCGCGCATCAGCGTGCAGGCTCAGAAAAGCGCTGGTTCCGGCCCCCCATAACAAGCCCACCAGTCCATTTTCATGCCCTTTTGCAGGTTGCCAGTACTTGCACTCCACACTTCCTGATACAGGCCATATAAGACCGCAATGGTCGGCCATGTTATTTGCACACGTGCGCAATACCAACGCTTTTTCGATATTCATTACAGCGCCCTCATAGATCCCTTAAATGAAAGCAGTCGCCATTATCGATTCACACTCTAACTGTCGACCACCGTGTCATTCTCGCACCCGAACACGGAGAAGACGCCAAAGTAACCTGCCAACTAGCGCAACGCCTCGCCGCACTAAGAACTTACCACAACACACTAAGAATACTTCATGAACATTGTCTTTTTTACTTATTTCTTTTTAAGAACCGCCATAAGAACAGGCTATTTCAGGACCACAAAACCTTTCAAATTACGCTCGCCCCGCCGCCCATTACAGTCACTTTTTCATTAAATTTTTAAATCGCTTATTCGTTCACTCATGCGCACGCACGGAAAAACCTATTAAACCGGGGGCATCAGAAAACAATAAGGGGCGTGGGCATATCATCTAACCCGACAACTAATAACGTCCTGAATACAGCGACATCTATGCCCTGACGCTTGGGGAGGGGTTACGTATTCTGGAGATTTACGCTGAGCGATCAGTCGGCTCTCACCCTGGCACGCACATGAATCGCATCATGTCGCCAGTACTCGAGGTCGCAGTCGATCAGCCGGTCATTGCGGTCATAGTTGACCCGCGCAATGCGCAGGCCTGGGCTGCCGAGGGAAACCTTCAGCGCAGCGGCTGCTTCGGCGTGCAACGCAGTGGGCACGATATCGAAGCGCACCTGACCGTAGTGAATGTCATAGCCCCGTGCGTACAGTTCGGTGAGCGACTCGTTCAGGTCATGTTCGAGAATGCCGGGGAACAGTTCCGGCCTCAAATAATGCTCCACGTAAAGCACCAGACGCTGATCGATACGCCGCGCGCGGCAGATCTGGATCACGCTCGACAGCGCGGGCAGCTCCAGCATCTCGCAGATCATGGCTGAAGCCGGTTGCAGACGCGCCGAAAGCAACTGAGTGTGTGCCACCCTTCCCTGCGCGCAGACCATCGCGTGAAAATGACTGCGCTGAATCAGGTCGTAAGCCAGGCGCGGCGGCGATATGAACCAGCCTCGCCGCTCTTCGCGGTAGATCAGCCCTTGGGCCTCCAGTTGCAAAAGCGCCTCACGCAGCGTGATGCGGGTGGTGTCGAACACTTCACTGAGCTTGCGTTCGGCAGGCAGTTTGCTGCCGTGCGGCAACAAGCCATGTTCTATCTGTTCCTGCAGAGCGTTGCAGATGGTTGTAACCGCTCGTGGTACATCTTCGCGCATTCCTGTACCCGTCTGGACTAGACCAGCCCTCTCGCGGAGCACACATCAGTGCTGCAACCGCCGTTAACTCCATCGTTGCAAGCCTAGGCTGGCCAGATGACCGTCCTGTGACATGGCTTATCACGATCCATGCCAGACAGCGTCGAAAAAGCCTTGAACCCCAATGAATCAGGAACTTTGCAATGGTCTACGCTTAGCCCGAAGCACTGCCAGGCCGCGGGAAAAACGGAAATCTCCGCCATCCCCGACACGAAAATGTCATGCAACACGCCTAACTTGGCTCAGGTATTGCTGATCTAGACCAAACCATCCGCGATGAAGACTTCCGCTAAAGAAGTTCACAGGAGCTCCGAATGAAACATCTTTTGTTGGCATCACTCCTCGGTTCAGCCATGGCAATGAGTTCCCTGGTCATGGCTGCGGACACAGATCTTAAAACACTGGAAGCGGCGGCCAAGGCCGAAGGCGCGGTCAACAGTCTCGGCATGCCGGATGACTGGGCCAACTGGGGCGGTATCTGGAAAGACCTTGAAACCAAATACGGTCTCAAGCATATGGACACCGACATGAGTTCGGCCCAGGAGATCGCCAAGTTCGAGGCGGAGAAAGACAACGCCAGCGGTGACATCGGCGACGTCGGTGCCGCGTTCGGCCCTATTGCTGCTGCAAAAGGTGTGACCCAACCCTACAAGCCGACCACCTGGGAGCAGATCCCGGACTGGGCCAAGGACAAGGACGGCCACTGGGCGCTGGCCTACACCGGCACCATCGCCTTCATCGTCAACAAGAACCTGCTGCACGGCTCTGAAATACCCAAAAGCTGGGCTGACCTGAAAACCGGCAAATACAAAGTCTCGATTGGTGACGTGAGCACCGCTGCACAAGCCGCAAACGGCGTGCTGGCAGCGGCCTTCGCCATGAAAGGCGATGAAACCAACATCGAGCCGGGCCTGGCACTGTTCACCGAGCTGGCCAAGCAAAAGCGTCTCTCGCTGGCCAATCCGACCATCCAGACCATGGAAAAAGGCGAAATCGAAGTGGGTGTGGTCTGGGACTTCAACGGCCTGAGCTACAAGGCCAAGATGACCAAGCCTGATGATTACGTCGTGCTGATCCCGTCGGACGGCTCGGTGATTTCCGGCTACACCACCATCATCAACAAATACGCCAAGCACCCGAACGCTGCCAAGCTGGCGCGTGAATACACGTTCAGCGATGCCGGTCAGATCAACTTGGCCAAAGGCAATGCACGTCCGATTCGTGCCGAGCACATCAAATTGCCTGAAGACGTACAAGCCAAGTTGCTGCCGCATGAACAGTACAAGAACGTAACACCGATCAAAGACGCAGCCGCCTGGGAAAAAACGTCCAAAGCCCTGCCTCAGAAGTGGAACGAACAAGTCATCATCGAGATGAACTGATCCTCCGCTGCGACTCAAGGATGAAGTCGTGTCCACCGGGCGAGCATGTCTCGCCCGTTTTGCCAGAGCGAGTCGCCCATGAAACGCAACGTCATCCTGATCGTGCTCGATGGCCTCAACTACGACGTGGCCCGCCACGCGATGGGCCATCTTCAGGCCTGGCACACGGCCGGTCGTGCAGCGCTCTACAAACTGGAGTGCGAGCTGCCCGCCCTCTCCCGACCGCTGTACGAATGCATCCTGACCGGAGTCGCGCCCATCGACAGCGGCATCGTGCATAACAATGTCTCGCGCCTGTCCCGTGAACGCAGCATCTTTCACTATGCCCGTGACGCAGGGTTGAGTACGGCAGCGGCGGCTTATCATTGGGTCAGCGAGCTGTACAACCGTACGCCATTCGACGCAGCACGAGACCGTTATACCGACGCCCCCGAACTGCCGATTCAGCACGGGCTGTTCTACTGGGCCGATCACTACCCGGACTCGCACCTGTTTGCCGACGCCGAGAGCCTGCGCCTGAAGCACGCGCCGGACTTTCTGCTGATACACCCCATGAATATCGACGACGCCGGGCACAAGCACGGTCTCGACACACCGCAATACCGCAACAGCGCCCGAAGTGCCGACATCATTCTGGCGGATTACCTGCAACGCTGGCTGGACGCGGGTTATCAGGTGCTGGTGACCGCCGACCACGGCATGAACAATGACCGCTCGCACAACGGCCTGCTAACGGAAGAACGCGAGGTGCCGCTGTTCGTGCTGGGTGACGCGTTCAGCCTGAATGCCGATGCAGCGCCGCGCCAGACCGACCTGTGCGGCACGATCTGCGAGCTGCTCGGCGTCCCCCATGACAAGCCGGTCTGCCGGGAGATTCTCAATTGACCCGATTTTCCCGAGGCAAATGGCTGGCGCTCTTGTGCCTGGTGCCTTTTGCGCTGTTCTTCATCGTCTTTCAGATCGCGCCGCTGCTCTGGGTAGCGATCAACAGCCTGCAAAGCGACGCGGGCTGGGGTTGGGACAATTTCGTCAGGGCGTTCAGCTCTAAGTTCTATCGCCAGGCCATCCAGTACAGCCTGGAGATCAGCTTCTGGTCGAGCCTGTTCGGCATCATCATTTCCGTCCTCGGCTCCTATTCGCTGCGCAAGGTGGATTCGCGACTGAGGGATTTCGTCAACTCGTTCGCCAACATGACCAGCAACTTTGCCGGTGTCCCGCTGGCGTTCGCCTTCATCATCCTGTTGGGCTTCAACGGCGCGCTGACGCTGATCCTCAAACAGGCCGGCATCATCGATGACTTCAACCTGTATTCCAAAGCCGGGCTGATCATTCTCTACACCTACTTCCAGATTCCGCTCGGCGTGCTGTTGCTGTACCCCGCATTCGATGCCGTGCGCGAGGACTGGAACGAGTCAGCGGCGCTGCTGGGCGCAAGCAGCTACCAGTTCTGGCGCTACATCGGCTTGCCGGTCCTGACACCTGCACTGCTCGGCACCTTCGTGATTCTGCTGGCCAATGCGCTGGGCGCCTACGCCACGGTCTACGCCCTGACCACCGGCAACTTCAACGTACTGCCGATCCGCATTGCCGCAATGGTGGCAGGCGATATAACGCTGGACCCGAACATGGCCAGCGCGCTGGCGATGATTCTGGTCGGCCTCATGACGCTGGTCACCGTGATCCATCAGTGGCTGTTGAAAAGGAGCTACCATGTCACGCGCTGAACGAGGGCCTGCAGGCTTCTACCACAAGGCCGTGGTCTACCTGCTGTTTCTGATCCTGCTGCTGCCGCTGGCCGGCACCTTTCTGTACTCGATCGCGACCAGTTGGTCGGCAACCATTCTGCCCAGTGGCCTGACGTTCAAGTGGTACGTGGCGCTGTGGAGTGACCCGCGCTTTCTGATGGCGTTCGGCCAATCGCTGTTGGTCTGCTTCGGCGCGCTGATTCTGTCGGTGGTGCTGATCCTGCCGTTGCTGTTCGTGGTGCATTACTACTTTCCGCGTCTGGACGGGTTGATGAACATCCTGATCCTGATGCCTTTTGCCGTGCCGCCTGTGGTGTCATCGGTGGGCCTGCTGCAGCTCTATGGCTCAGGCCCGATGGCGATGGTCGGTACGCCGTGGATTCTGATCGGCTGCTATTTCACGGTCGCCCTGCCCTTCATGTACCGCGCAATCACCAACAACCTTCAGGCGATCAACCTGACCGACCTGATGGATGCTGCGCAACTGCTCGGGGCCAGCACCTGGCAAGCGGCATTCATGGTCGTGCTGCCCAACCTGCGCAAGGGCCTGATGATTGCCCTGCTGCTGTCGTTCTCCTTTCTGTTCGGCGAGTTCGTGTTCGCCAACCTGCTGGTCGGCACCCGTTACGAAACCCTGCAGGTCTACCTGAACAACATGCGTAACAGCAGCGGTCATTTCAACAGCGCGCTGGTGATTTCCTATTTCTTCTTCGTGCTGGTGCTGACCTGGGCCGCCAATCGACTGAACAAGGACAAAGACTGAAATGAGTTTTGTCAGCATTGAAAACCTGCAAAAAAGCTACGCCAGCACGTCGGTGTTCAGCGATATCAATTGCAGCATCCAGAAAGGCGAGTTCGTCACCCTGCTCGGTCCGTCCGGTTGCGGCAAATCCACCCTGCTGCGCTGCATCGCCGGGCTGACCCCGGTCAACAGCGGCCGTATCCTGCTGGACGGCAGCGACCTGGTACCGCTCACGCCTCAAAAGCGCAACATCGGCATGGTGTTCCAGAGCTATGCGTTGTTTCCCAACATGACGGTGGAACAGAACGTCGCCTTTGGCCTGCGCATGCAGAAAGTCGGTGCGGACGATAGCGAAAAGCGTGTCGCCGAGATTCTACGGATGGTCGAACTGCACGACTTCGCCAAGCGCTATCCGCATCAACTGTCCGGTGGCCAGTGTCAACGGGTGGCCCTCGCCCGCTCGCTGGTCACCCGCCCGCGCCTGCTGCTGCTCGATGAGCCGCTGTCAGCGCTGGATGCGCGGATACGCAAACACTTGCGCGAGCAAATCCGCGCCATCCAGCGAGAACTGAGCCTGACCACTATTTTCGTGACCCACGATCAGGAAGAAGCGCTGACCCTGTCAGACCGTATTTTCCTGATGAATCAGGGCCGGATCGTGCAGAGTGGCGATGCAGAAACCCTCTACACCGCGCCAGTAGACGTGTTTGCCGCCGGCTTCATCGGCAATTACAACTTGCTGGACGCCGACGACGCCACGCGCCTGATGCAACGTCCGATCGCCAGCCGCGTGGCCATTCGCCCCGAATCGATCCAATTGAGCCTGACGGGCGAACTGGAAGGCGAAGTCCGCAGTCACAGTCTGCTCGGCAACGTCATCCGTTACCGCATACAGGCTCGCGGTGTAGACCTGGTGGTCGACGTCCTGAACCGCAGCGCCGATGATCTGCACCCGGATGGCCGACGCGTGACGCTGAACATCGAGCCGTCAGCGTTGTGCGCACTGGAGTGATGCCGGGCTTTAACGTGCCGTTCGAAGCCAGAAGCCGACGGCCGATTTGATCAATATTTAGGAGAAGCACATGCCCCTGGCCATTTTTGACCTCGACGAAACCCTGATCGGTGGCGACTGCGCCACGCTCTGGAGCGAACAGATGGGTCGCCTGGGCTGGGTCGACCCGACGTCCTTCATGCAGCGCAACGACGAGCTGATGGCCGCCTACAGCGCGGGCGAACTGGCGATGGAAGATTTCATGGCATTCAGTCTGGAACCTATGGCTGGCCGCACGCCTGAAGAAATCGATCATCTGGTCGGGCCGTGGGTCGAGGATGTGATCGAGCCGATCATCTACAGCGACGCCTGTCAATGCATCGCCCAGCATCGCGCCAGGGGGGACCGGATTCTGGTGATCTCGGCGTCAGGGGTGCATCTGGTCAAACCGATTGCCGAACGCCTGGGCATTGATGAGGTGTTGGGTATCGAGCTGGACGTGCAGCATGGCGTGTACAGCGGTGCCACGGTCGGCGTGCTGACCTACCGGGAAGGCAAGATCACGCGCCTGATGGAGTGGCTGGATGCCGAAGGGGAAAACCTTGAGGGCGCAAGCTTTTACTCCGACTCGCGCAATGACCTGCCTCTGCTGCTCAAGGTTGACCACCCTCACGTGGTCAACCCCGACGCCGTGCTACTGGAGCATGCGCAGCAAGCGGGCTGGCCGGTGCATCACTGGAACTGAACCCGGCAGCAGCACCGCCCCGTTACACCAGACTTTCGTCAATCACCAGCACGATCTTGCCGGACACGTTATTGGTCGCCAGCTCTTCGAACGCCGCTTCGGCATCCTTGATCGCAAAGGATTTTGCCAGTTGCGGCTTGAGGCGGCCTTCGGTGAACAGCGGCCAGACGTGCTGCCCCAGATCGCGGATCAGATCGGCCTTGAACGTTTCGTCACGACTGCGCAACGTCGAACCCATCAACTGGATGCGCTTGCCCAGCACATGCGCAAGGTCCACCTGCGCCTCGCGCCCGCTCATGACGCCGATCAACACCCAGCGGCCGTCCAGGGCCAAGAGTTTGACATTGAGTTCGGCGTAGCTGGCGCCGACCGGATCGAGAATGACGTTGAACGGTGCAAAGTCGTTCAGGCCTTCCAGACTCTCGCTGCGCACAACCCCGCCCTGCGCACCCAGTTCGACACAATAAGCCAGACGCTCGGTCGAACCGACACTGACCCAGACCGGATTGCCGAACGCCTTGCAAAGCTGAATACCGGCTGAACCAACCCCACTTGCGCCCGCGTGCAACAACACTTTTTCACCGGGCTGCAAACCGGCCAGTTGAAACAGGTTCAGCCAGGCGGTGGCGTACACCTCCGGAATGGCCGCAGCCTCGTGCAGCGACAACCCTTCAGGCACCGGCAACACATGCCGCGCATCGACCACCACTTCTTCGGCCATTGCCCCGCCTGCCAACAGCGCGCAGACGCGGTCTCCAACCTGCCAGGACGTTCCCGCACCGACTTCGGCGATCACACCCGAGCACTCCAGACCCAGTGTTTCGGTCACGCCTGGCGGCGGCGGATATTTCCCGGCGCGCTGTAACAAATCGGCGCGATTCAAACCTGCCGCCGCCACTTTGATACGTACTTGTCCCACATCGAGGGCCGGACTTGACTCCTCGACCCATTCCACATGACCTTCAACGCCTTGCAATGCCTTCACAGTGCCTCCATAGTGAGTCCAGACTGAGCCCGCGGCTGTTTGCCCGGGCTTTTGCATTATGCGGCCGGGTCCAAGGGAACCGGCGACCTCACAGACGGCCTAATATGCGTTATCAATTGTCCTCGCGTCGAATCAGCATGAAGCAACTATTTCCCAGCACTGCCCTCGCACTGTTTGTCGGCCTTAGCGTTTTGCCGATGTCAGCCAGCACATTTGCCGCCAATAGCTGGGATAATCTTCAGCCTGACCGCGACGAAGTGATTGCCAGTCTCAACGTGGTTGAGCTGCTCAAGCGACATCACTACAGCAAGCCGCCCCTGGACGACAAGCGTTCAGCGATTATTTATCAGAGCTACATCAAGCAACTGGACCCCTCGCGCAGCTATTTCATGGCCAGCGACATTGCCGAGTTCGACAAGTGGCAGTTCCAGTTCGATGACTTCCTGAAAAGCGGCGACCTGAACCCTGGCTTCACGATCTACAAGCGTTATCTGGACCGCATCAAGGCGCGTCTGGACTTCGCCCTGGCAGAACTGGGCAAAGGCGTCGACAAGCTCGACTTCACGACCAAGGAAACCCTGCTGGTGGACCGCAAGGACGCCGCGTGGCCTAAAGATACCGCCGAGCTGGATGAACTGTGGCGCAAGCGTATCAAGGACGAAGTCCTGCGCCTGAAGATCGCCGGCAAAGACCCGGCGAAGATTCAGGAAACCCTGACCAAGCGCTACAAGAATCAGCAGGCTCGTCTGAACCAGACCCGCGCCGAAGATATCTTCCAGGCTTACATCAACACCTTTGCCATGTCTTACGATCCGCACACCAACTACCTGTCGCCTGACAGCGCGGAAAACTTCGACATCAACATGAGCCTGTCGCTGGAAGGCATCGGCGCCGTGTTGCAGAGCGATAACGACAACGTGAAGATCGTGCGCCTGGTGCCGGCCGGTCCGGCGGCCAAGACCAAGCAGGTCGCGCCCGCTGACAAGATCGTTGCCGTGGCGCAGGGCGACAAGGAAATGGTCGACGTGATCGGCTGGCGTCTGGACGAAGTGGTCAAGCTGATCCGCGGTCCGAAAGGCTCCGTGGTGCGTCTGGAGATCATCCCGGCCAGCAACGCACCGAACGACCAGACCAGCAAGATCGTCTCCATCACCCGTGAAGCGGTGAAACTTGAAGAACAGGCGGCCAAGAAGTCGATCCTGCACCTCAAGCAGGACGGCAAGGATTACAAGCTTGGCGTCATCGACATTCCGGCGTTTTATCTGGACTTCAAGGCCTACCGTGCTGGCGATCCGGAATACAAGAGCACGACCCGTGACGTGAAGAAACTGCTCACTGAACTGCAGGCCGAGAAGGTCGACGGCGTGGTGCTGGACCTTCGCAACAACGGCGGCGGTTCGCTCCAGGAAGCCACCGAGCTGACCAGCCTGTTTATCGACAAAGGCCCGACCGTGCTGGTGCGTAACGCAGACGGCAAGGTCGACGTGCTGGAAGACGAAGCCAAAGGTGCCTTCTACAAAGGCCCGATGGCGCTGCTGGTCAACCGCCTGTCCGCTTCGGCGTCAGAGATTTTTGCCGGCGCCATGCAGGACTATCACCGCGCGCTGGTCATCGGTGGCCAGACCTTCGGCAAAGGCACCGTGCAGACCATTCAGCCGCTTAATCATGGCGAGCTGAAGCTGACCTTGGCGAAGTTCTACCGCGTCTCCGGTCAGAGCACGCAGCATCAGGGCGTCGTGCCGGACATCACTTATCCGTCGCTGATCGACACCAAGGAAATCGGCGAGAGCGCGCTGCCCGAAGCCATGCCATGGGACAGCATCAAACCGGCGATCAAGCCCGCCATCGATCCGTTCAAGCCGTTCCTTGCCCAGTTGCAGGCCCGTCATGAAGCACGCTCGGCCAAAGACGCCGAGTTTGTGTTCATTGAAGATCGCCTTGCACTGGCCAAGAAGCTGATGAACGAAAAGACGGTCAGCCTCAATGAAGCCGACCGTCGCGCTGAACACGCCTCCATCGAAAGCAAGCAGCTCGCACTGGAAAACACACGCCGCAAGGCCAAGGGTGAAGAGCCGCTCAAAGAGCTGAAAAAGGAAGATGAAGACGCACTGCCCGTCGAAGACGAGAAGACCAAACCCGAGGACGACGCCTACCTGGCCGAGACCGGGCGCATCCTGATCGACTATCTGGGACTGAGTGCTGCGGTGGCGAAAAAGTAAGACCGACTCGTTGATGGCTATTTAGTTTCAACGTCATCAAACAGTCATGAAGCTGTCGTGAAATACGGGGCTGAACGTGCAAGCGTTCAGCCCTTTTCATTGCTCCCTCTTTTATGACCCCTCGAGACGACCATGACCGTAACCGAACAGTTGAGCGCACTGAGTTCCATTCTGGCTCGTGGTGATTTGCACAGCTTGTTCCAACCCATCATTTCGCTGTCCGAGCGTCGAATCCTGGGTTATGAGGCCCTCACGCGAGGCCCTTCCAACAGCCCGCTGCACTCCCCGCTCAACCTGTTTGCCATTGCCCGTCAGGCCGGCCGTCTGAGCGAGCTGGAGCTGAGTTGTAGAGACAGCGCATGCCGCCGCTTCAGTCAGCAAAAATTGCCAGGCAAGCTGTTCCTGAACGTCTCGCCTGAATCGCTGCTTGAAACATCGCACCCGCCTGGTCGCACCCTGGAAATGCTGCGCCGCTATCAGATCGCCCCCAAGGACGTTGTCATCGAGCTGACCGAGCAAATGCCGACCGATGATTTCAATTTGCTGTACAACGCGCTGCACCATTACCGCGACATGGGCTTCTCCATTGCGCTGGACGATCTCGGCGCCGGCTATTCCAGCTTGCGACTGTGGTCGGAGCTGCGGCCTGACTATGTAAAGATCGATCGGCATTTCATCGACGGCATTCATCAGGATGCGGTAAAACGCGAGTTTGTCGGCTCCATGCTGCAAATGGCCAAAGCCTCCAGAGCGACGGTGATTGCCGAAGGGATCGAACTGCCGGAAGAGCTGGCGATACTCAAGGACATGGGCGTGGATCTGGTGCAAGGCTATCTGCTGGCCCGCCCCCAGGAGCGCCCGCCTCGCGATACCCGCGCCATGCTGCCCAAGGCAGAGACCGCCATCGCCCCCCTGAACGAAGAGGCGGCAGATCTTTCGGCCCTGCTGAACCCGCAACCATCAGTGAGCCAAGGCACCCCCACGGCTGAAGTGCTTGAAGCATTCCGCAGGCAGGCCAACCTCAATTCGTTGGCAGTGCTGGATGACGACGCCAGACCTTGTGGCATCGTGCATCGGCACTCCTTGTCCGAGGCCCTGCTCAAGCCGTTCGGCACCGAACTGTTTGCCCGCAAGCCGATCAGCCGCCTGATGAGCGATGATTTCCTGGCGGTGGAAGTCAGCCAGTCGTTGCAGCAAGTCAGCCGGCTGCTGACGAGCCGTGCCAGGCAGCGCATTGAAGAAGACTTCATCATTACGCTCAACGGCACCTACCTGGGGCTGGGCCGGGTGATCGACGTGTTGAAACTGATTACCGAGATGAAGATCCAGCAGGCCCGCTATGCCAACCCGCTGACCCTGCTGCCCGGAAACGTCCCGATTCAGCAATGCCTGACCCGCCTGTTGCAACAGGGCCGCGAATCGATGATCTGCTACGTCGACATCGACAGCTTCAAACCCTTCAATGACATTTACGGCTATGCCCGTGGCGACGAAGTGCTGCTCTGCCTGGCGCAGTGCCTGAACGACCGCATTGACCCGAGCCGCGATTTTGTCGGGCACATCGGCGGAGACGATTTTCTGATGGTGCTGGGGTTTGACGACTGGGAACGGCGGCTGAAAAGCCTGCTGGACGACTTTCAGAATCAATGCCGTCGCTTCTACCGCGCCGAACACCTGGAAGCGGGCTGCTTTGTCGCCCTCAATCGTCAAGGGCAGCGTCAGGAGTTTCCTCTGCTGTCACTGTCGATTGGCGTGGTACACCTGCATGAAGAGAGCTGCGCCCACGTCGACGCCAGCCAACTGGCAGACCTGGCCTCACAAGCCAAACACTTCGCCAAAGACATCGCGGGCGCGAGCATCCATGTGATCGACTCGACGCGGATGGACTTGCTGCTGCGGGCGTGAGGGCAGATCAGGTTGACTTGAAGCCGCCTACTGCTCTTCCACTTCCGGGTAGCGGTGTTCGAACACCCGCACCACTTCCGATGCGTGCCAGGACGCCGCCGCGACACCGTCTGAGGGGCCGGAAAAGCGTCCCAGGCGTTCGGCGCATTCAAAAAAGCCGGGACGCGGCAGACGGCTTGCTCCCTGGCTGATCACCAGCGAACTGCGCAGAGGCTGTTCGGCTCGGGCGTCCATTGCAGCCAGGTGTTCAAGGGCCGCAGTCAGGGTCTGCATGGCAGGGCTGGGCAGTTGCAAGCGTTCCAGCAATGCGCGATAGGTCAGCAGATGACGCTGGCGGCGTGCGTGATCGAGCTCACTTAACAGCCCGTCCCAGTGCTGACGGCTGATGCGCACGCTCATGACTCACCTTTCCAGCCGGGCACCCCGAGTTCCCAGGCAAGGCTGCGCTTGATAGCGGCATCCGGCTCACGGACACCCTTTTCGATCAAATCCAGATAAGACGGGCTGATACCGACGGAACGCGCCAGGCTGGCGCCTTCAAGACCTTTGGCCTCGCGCAATGCACCCAACTGGTCAAAACCGGGGAGTTCACTTGAGTCTGTCTCGACGCGAGACGCGGCCGCCAGCGGATCCGCTTTGCTGATCAGGCCTGCCGCCTTGAGAAGCGCTTGGTACTGAGCCCACGGAAGCACCGCGTACTCCGGCTCGCCATCACGAGATATCACTTGAAGGTCCATAGACTCCCCTTGTACGACAAGACTGCATACTGAACAGACTGACTCAGATGCTGACATCTTAACAGTGGAACACTATGTCCTGTGTTCAATCCATGAGACTCACACCTTGCGCTCTTTCTCCAGAAGCGCCTGAGTCTTGGGCAGTTGCTCGACGACGATCAGTTTTTCAGGAGACTGCTGCGCTCGCCAGGCACGAAATGCATCCAGCTCATCGCTCAAATGCTTCGTGACCCAGGCCAGCACGGCGATGTCATCCAGCATACCGAGGCCCGGAATCCAGTCAGGTATCGCGTCCAGAGGGCTGAGGAAGTACATCAAGCCTGCGACGATGGACAGAATCGCCTTGGGGCTGATGCTGCGGTATTCACCACGCCAGTAGGCCAGACACAACGCCTGAAGCAGACGCAGGTCTTCCTTGAGCTTGCCCAGGCGGTTACCTTCGCTGTTGCCCTTGCGCGCCACGGCAAACAACAACCCCGGCAGCCGCCCGGCGGCCAGCAGGCGGCGAGCGCCGGGCAGATAACGGATCAGATTCCACGGTGCTTTCATACCCACTCCCGTTCAGCAAAATATGTCTGGGCAGACCACGGCTCATATGAATCTGCCTGCCTGGTGCCAAGGTTATCCACAATTATTGTGGATAACCTTGTGAACAGCCGCTTTTTTCACGCCTGAACCCCCCGTTAGCGGGGGGCCACGGTTAAATCGGGCGTTTTTTACTCACAAAAAATTCGCAAAGCCTGTTGCCTGACCTCCCGGCTGGATCGACTTTTTTGATCCTGTCGGACTGTCTAACACTGTTCGCGCCTATAACCATGATAGTGGGACTGCCCGGAAGGCCAAGCGTTCGGGAAATAAGCCAGACAAAAAAACGCCCTGTCGAGACAGGGCGTTTTTCGTAGCCAGGTGTTGCGTTACTTCTTGGCCGGAGCCGAAGCCGCTGGAGCTGATTCTTCTTCATCAGCATCAGGCGCCTGTGCAGCCGCCGGATCCTTGATGCCGAGCAATTCCAGATCGAAAACCAGTACCGAGTTGGCCGGGATTGCCGGGCTCGGGCTCTGGGCACCGTAAGCCAGATCACTCGGGATGAAGAGTTTGACCTTCTCGCCGACGTGCATCAGTTGCAGGCCTTCAACCCAACCCGGGATCACGCCGCCCACTGGCAGGTCAATCGGGCTGCCGCGATCAACAGAGCTGTCGAAGACCTTGCCGTCAATCAGCTTGCCTTCGTAGTGAACAGTCACAACATCAGTCGGTTTTGGCTGTGGGCCATCGCCTTTCTTGATGATCTGATACTGAAGACCGGAGGCCGTGGTCACCACGCCATCCTTCTTGCCGTTTTCTTCGAGGAACTTCTTGCCGGCTGCCGACGCTTCTTCGCTCATCTTGGCCAGACGCTCTTCAGAACGCTTCTGCAGTGCAGAGAAGGCTTCAACCAGCTCTTCGTCTTTGAGCTTCTGGTCTTTCTTGCCGACAGCGTCTTCGATACCCAGAGCCACAGCCTTGGAGTCCAGATCGTCCATACCTTCCTGAGCCAGGCTTTTGCCCATGTTCAGACCGATGCCATAGGACGCTTTTTGTGCTGGGGTTTTCAGCTCTACGGTGCTGGCCTGCTTATCACAACCTGCGAGTACCAGACCGACCAGGGCAATCGCCGCTGCCAACCGATGCTGTTTCATGCTAATTCCTTGTTCATGCGCCAAAAGGGCAAACGAGTAAAGCCGCGAGCTTATCAGGCCGCCGCGATCAATGGCTACCGGCATGAGAGGGAGAAAAAGCCGATAAGTTCAGGTATCCAAAGGTTTTCCCGGATCGACACTGCATTGTTCAGTTGCAGTTCAGTTTTGGAATCATCGGTGTAACGCGCCATTTTGATGCGAACGCTTCAAGGCACCGGAGTGATCGTCCCGGCATCGGGCCAGCTTTCACTTGTCTGCAGCACGCGAAGCTGACCGGCCCGCGCAACAAGACGAATGAATTCGTTTGCGCTGATCGTGCCGGCAACGCGTTGCGCCTGGATCGACTCGGCCCCTGAATACACCCGCGATACGCTTCGCAATAGCTGGTTTTCCTGAGCGGAGCGGCTGGGGGTGTAACAGAGCAATGCGCCATCAGCCGACGAGAAATAAACCGCCGACATCTCAAACCCGTAGCGAATCGGCAAACCCTTGGGTGGCTGTGCAGGCTTGTGTCGATAACTGAACATACGATGCAGGTCGTCAGGATCGAAAAACGGGCGCGGCGTCTCATGCCCGCCTTCGCCGGGCAGATTGGCAGGCGAAAAATACATCCCGTCGATTCGGTAACCGCTCGGCAAAGGGGGTCGGTAATAGGCATCCGGATGAAAAAGCGAACACGGCGCATAGGCCGGATAGCCGTCCTCCAGAATCGGCTCGTCGATCCGGTAGGTCCGTGTGGCTGGGTTGAACAGCACACCCCCTATGATCGGAGAGTGAACGCGCGCGCCCAGCCGACCGTGGGCGTAACGGGCGGCCGCGTCGGCACTGGCAAAGTCGGGGCTGAGGCTCAGCGCTTTGGGTGGCCATATAGCCTCGCAAACAGCGATGGGCCGGGGCGCCGCAACGTCAGGAGCGGCCTGATCAGGGTACGGTCGCCAATCGCCAGACACTTTACCGACCTTGCCCCAAAGGCGACTGGGCACCACGACTTCCAGATTGCCGGCGACCGCCAGTAGACGAACCACATCACTGGGCATGAGCGTGAGGTTCTGCAACGCCCTGTGAACCTGGCTGAGTGTGCTGACGTGGGGCATGCTGACCGGGCCTGCCACACGCTCGAACAGTTTTGCCTCGGCGGCAGAATGAGACAGGGTGTATTTGATCAGCGAACCGTCAGGCCCTGAGAGGTAAGTCGCCGGGCACACTTCCTGATCAGCGATCACCGCATAAATGTCGCCCGCCGAAAAACTGTTCGGGTAGGTGACCTTTTCACTTTCCGGCCATTCGTGCAGCCCGGCCTGGAGTGAGGGGTGAGAATGGTAGATTGCATAGTCGTCATGCCCCTCAGGATAGAGCACGTAGCCTTCCTGCTCATTGCGCGGGAACACTTCGTTGGGGTCAAAGCTGAACTGACTGCCGTTCATGGGCTCGGTGGCGACGTACTTGCCGTCCTCACGAACCAGAATGAAGCCGCCGTATTCACGATCACGTCGGTTGCCTATCCGCTCATGTACGTAACGCGCCGCCTCGTCAGGGTGATCGAACGGTGCGCTGAGGGCTGGCATGCCGGGATAAGAACGATGATCGACAGAACGTTTGCTGCGTATTTTTCTAAGGTGCATCCGAAGGCTCCTTGAAAGCCTGACTGATTGAGTCATGAGCTTAAGGAAGCCGGAGGCATCAGGTGACATAGAGGGATATGACACGACCGAAAGTTGCAGGAAGGCGCATCGACATGAAATTAAAGATAATTTTTAACCGATCCTGAATGTGATTCGATTCCCGGAACGGGCGAGTCTGCCCATCCCCTGTGTCGAGTATCGCGACAGACGATCAGGGCTCACGCTGTGTGTCGCGTTCAGGAACGCTCTATGCCATCAACCCATCGTTTTCGCCGCGAGCGCTCGACGGTCCACCGACTCGCGGGTTACGCAGCGATTGCTGCGGCTGTCATGTTGCCAGTCAGCGCTGCCTACGCCGCCAAACCGCCCATCGTGGTGACAGAGGGCATCAAGGCATTCAGGCTGTGTACGGGGCCTGACAATCTGTCGCACGTCATTGAAGGCTCTATTGATCAGAAGGCGATAACCGACGTCAGCGCCCTGCACTTCAAGGAAACCCCGGCGCACTCGAAGTACGACTGGCATGCCGCGCCTGAAGAGCAATACGTGATCACCCTTTCAGGCACACTCGAATTTTCCACCACCGGTGGCGAGAATTTCGTGCTGCACCCGGGGGAAGTACTGCTCGCACAGGACACTACCGGCCCCGGCCACCGCTGGAAGCTGATAGACGACCAGCCGTGGCGACGTGCCTACGTCATCACCAAGCCAGGCGACAAAAGCGCATTCGTGCCGAAGGCAGGAGCGCCCGCGAAAGGCTGCTGATGCGCTGACCGGGCATGACACCGATCAGACGCCGGAATGGACCTGTTCGGAAATTTCAATCAGGTTCAGGTCAGGGTCACGCACATAGACCGAGCGAATCGGCCCGGTCGCCCCCGTACGCTCAACCGGCCCTTCGACAATCGGCCACCCCTGCTCGTCCAGGTGCTCGATCACCTGCTCGAGCGGAATGCTGGCGATGAAACACAGGTCCAACGCGCCCGGTACAGGCAGATGGGCCTTGGGCTCGAATTCTTTGCCGCGCTCATGCACGTTGATTTTCTGGTTGCCGAAGCGGAATGCCAGACGGCCCTGACGAAAACGTTCAGGGGTCATGCCCATCACGCGTACGTAAAAATCCTTGCAGGCATCAACGTCGGTGGTGGTCAGTACCAGATGGTCCAGATGATCAATCACGGGATCAGCTCCGTTTCGAAGAGAGTTCTGTTTACGTCAGTGGCTAAGTTCTGGATCAGATAATGCCCAGTCGACGCCATTCTGCGCGAGTGGCAGCGTCGATTCCATGCGCTTCCAGCACCGAATCGGTGTGCTGACCCAGCGTCGGTGCCGGTGTCCGAACCTGTCCCGGCGTGTCCAGCAGCTTGGGCACAATGCCGGGCACGGTAACCGGGGTGCCATCCTCCAGCGCGCTTTGCAGCAACATTTCACGCGCCTGGTAATGCGGGTCGCTGGCGATGTCCGCAGCGTCGTAGATCTTCCCCGCCGGGATACGCGCCTCGGTGAGCGCCGCCAGCACGTCATCCAGCGAGCGCTCGGCGGTCCAGGTCGAGATGGCCGCATCAATGCGCGCCACGTGCCTGACCCGACCATCGTTGTGCTCGAGTTCAGGATCGCTGGCCAGGTCCATGCGACCGATTTTCTCCATCAACCGACGGTAGATACTGTCACCATTACCTGCAATCAACGCGTACTTGCCGTCATTGCAGCGGTAAGCATTGGTCGGCGCGATGCCCGGCAGGCTGCTGCCAGCCGGCTCACGGACCGTATTGAACACCGAATATTCGGGAATCAGGCTTTCCATCATGTTGAACACCGATTCATACAGCGCCACGTCAATCTGCTGACCGCTTCCGCCATTCTGCTCGCGATGACGCAGGGCCAGCAGAATGCCGATAACGCCATGCAACGCCGAGAGCGAATCACCGATCGACACCCCGACACGCACTGGCGTACGCCCGACCTCACCCGACAAATGACGCAAACCGCCCATTGCCTCGCCGATCACGCCAAAACCCGGCCGGTCACGATAAGGGCCGGTCTGCCCGTAGCCGGAAACCCGGAGCATGATCAGCTTCGGGTTGAGCGCATGCAGTGTTTCCCAGCTCAACCCCCAGCCCTCAAGCGTGCCGGGGCGGAAGTTCTCGACCAGTACATCGGCGTCACGGATGAGTCGGCGGGCCATCTCCTGCGCCTCGGGTTGACGCAGATCGAGCGTCACCGACTGCTTGTTGCGCGACTGCACCGCCCACCACACCGAGGTGCCGTTGTGCAGTAAACGCCATTTGCGCAACGGATCACCGGTCAGCGGCGGCTCGACCTTGATGACCTCGGCACCGAACTCGGCCAGGATCTTCGCCGCAAAAGGCCCGGCGATGAGCTGCCCCAGCTCTACTACTTTGATGCCTTGCAGAGGTAGGTTCATGACACGTCCGTTCTTGTGAGGGAATGGAGGAATGATCTGCGCAAATTGAGAAGATGGAAAGCCGGAGGTTTGGCCCCCTACAAAAGGGTCAGTTCAGAGACGATCCCTATCAAAACGCCAATATTACGGGCGACCACTTAGTTCCAGCTTGCCATCACAGCTCAGCATTGTCAGATAACGCTCCCCGTTTAGGTCAAACGGGACCATCCACCAGTTCGTATGCTCGTCATATCGGGGAGCTCCGGCATAAGTAAATCTGTTTACGTCTGCCGAGCGATCATGAGCACTCAAATACCGGTTGATCGACTCGGAAAAAAACGCCTCGCCTCTATCCGGGCAGGGCTCCAGATCGGATTCGCTACAACCACCCAACAGGACAAAAACAAAAAAGATACACAATGGCATTAATTTGCCACCCGATACGAACATTACTTTCTCCCGGAGAAAACAACCGGCTGGGTGCCGATAATATTGATGGTGTAGTCAACGTGCCCAAAGGTATTCCCCAAATCATGCAAAAACGTAGTCAACGTCTCTTGCCAGTATGAGCGATTACTCTTATCAGCATCATAGATATCTTTATTGAGCGTATAGTGCCCGGTAAACGTGTACGTATTATCCGCATGAATGACTAAATCCCCAATAATATTACCATTCACACGCCCAAACACACCAGCGACCGGCAAATTGATCGGCGCTTTACTGAACGTATTGTAGCTAAACGGAGAGTTGATAGCGTAACGGCCCGGAACTGTCATAGGGTTGTCGGCGCTTGATAGGCCACCGCCAGGTGAATGGGCATAAATTACGGCACTCGGTAACGCTATAGGCATTCTTTCTCCAATAATTAAAACGGGTACTTTGATGCACCCTGATGTTCCGGTGTTCATGGCGCCAACGCTCACTGGCGTTTTCTGAGAGACTCGAAAGCCTTCTATGCAAGACTAAAACTCGACAGAAATCACAAAACAAAGTGACCACCCAGCTCTGCTCTTTTTTTCTAAGATTATTAAAAATCCCGCAGCGAGAACATATGACTTGTACACCGCACAGCTTGCCAACACGAACAAGCAAACGCTGATACACACTACAACGAAAATCGTTTAGCCTTCAAACACACTCACAACTTAAGATTAAACGATTTAGTTATTTCTTGAAACCGCTGGAACATCTACAACTACCAGCCCATGTATTTCTGTCCGCTGTGCCATAGGGTGGAAGCCTCGCATAAAGCGAGGCTCACTCAATCAATTGCTGCACGCCAACTGAAAACTCATCGAAGAATCACCCGAAGCACCGCGTTTGCCAACCATGAGCCCCAACACATTGACCCCTTCTGCTGTAGCGGCCCCGCCCAACTTAGCGTGGCCGTAGAACAGACGCTCATGATCGCTGGTATCAATGGACGATACGGAGCAGAAACCAGGAGACTTTTTAAACTGACCTTCCTTGAAGAGAATCTTATAAGTTGCAAAGTAATCTTTCTGAGTACTATAACTTACAGACTTGATCCACGGGGACGACTGAGCAATGACATTGCCGTACGGGTCGATAGTCGCGGTGTGCAGCGCAGGATTGGCCAAAGCGCTGACAGACAGGGTCAATGCGGTGATACCCGCCAACAAGGTTAAACGATTTTTCATATACATTCCTTCACCCAATACAGCATCATGTCGCCAGTATTTGGCAACTTTTTGAGTTTGTGGAATTTGATTTAGCAGCCCAATGGCCTGATGTATCAAACTAACCAACTCAGCTAATACCAGCAAAGAGAAAATATCAAGAGCTAAACAGGCTATATCAACGAACAACTGTGCAACTTCAATAAATAAGGAAATAACTTACATCAAGAAAGAAAGAGCCTTACATGATTGAGGGGTAAAGCGTGAGGTCATGCAAATCGAGGGCGAGCAGAGATTTTCTGGACGACAGAAAGCAGAAAGCCCGCACAAGGCGGGCTTTCTGTTTGCTTCAAGGAGTTCAAGGGCCTTGAAGCTGAATATGGCGCAGCGGACGGGACTCGAACCCGCGACCCCCGGCGTGACAGGCCGGTATTCTAACCGACTGAACTACCGCTGCGCCTAACACTACAAGTGAGTTTGGTGGGTGATGACGGGATCGAACCGCCGACCCGCTGCTTGTAAGGCAGCTGCTCTCCCAGCTGAGCTAATCACCCTTCACTCTCGGTGTGGCGCGCATTCTACGGAGCGATCTGTGCTCTGGCAAGCGATTTTTTAAATAATTTTTATAATCCTTCCAAAGGCTTACAAACGCACGGTGCAGGGTTGGCCGCAGCGGCTGAGGAGCGAATAATGCCCGCCTTTGTATAGAAAGAGAGATTCGCCTCATGTGGTTCAAAAACCTGCTTGTCTATCGCCTGACCCAGGACGTGCCTTTTGATGCCGAAGCGCTGGAGACAGCACTGGCGACCAAACCGGCTCGTGCCTGTGCCAGCCAGGAGTTGACCACCTATGGTTTCGTCGCTCCTTTCGGCAAGGGCGAAGACGCTCCATTGGTACACATCAGCCAGGACTTCATGCTGATCGCCGCACGCAAGGAAGAACGCATTCTGCCGGGCAGCGTCGTACGCGACGCGCTCAAGGAAAAGGTCGACGAGATCGAAGCCGAGCAGATGCGCAAGGTCTACAAAAAGGAACGCGATCAACTCAAGGATGAAATCATCCAGGCCTTCCTGCCTCGCGCCTTTATCCGCCGCTCCGCCACCTTTGCCGCCATTGCGCCGAAACAGGGCCTGATTCTGGTCAACGCATCCAGCCCGAAACGCGCGGAAGACTTGCTGTCGACCCTGCGTGAAGTGATCGGCTCACTGCCGGTGCGCCCGCTGACGGTCAAGGTTTCGCCAAGCGCAACCATGACCGACTGGGTCAAGACCCAGAAAGCGGCCGACAACTTCTTCGTGCTGGACGAATGCGAACTGCGCGACACTCACGAAGATGGCGGCATCGTGCGTTGCAAGCGTCAGGACCTGACCAGCGACGAAATCCAGTTGCACCTGAACACCGGCAAAGTCGTCACCCAGCTGTCGCTGGCCTGGCAGGACAAGCTGTCGTTCGTGCTGGACGACAAGCTGGTGGTCAAGCGTCTGAAGTTCGAAGACCTGCTGCAGGATCAGGCCGAACAGGACGGTGGTGACGAGGCACTGGGCCAGCTCGATGCCAGCTTCACCCTGATGATGCTGACCTTCGGCGAGTTTCTGCCGGAGCTGTTCGAGGCACTGGGCGGCGAAGAAATCCCGCAAGGGATCTGATACCCGCTCGCGGCTGCTTCAAACACTGATGCCTGAAACACCGCGCCGTCTTGTCAGACGGCGCATTTATTTCACACCGCTTATTCAAACAGGAAGGAACGGGCCATGCGTGCGTTGGCAGCCTTGAGTCGGTTTGTCGGTAATACCTTTGCTTACTGGGTGCTGCTGTTCGCCATCCTGGCGTTTTTGTTCCCGCAGGCCTTTATCGGTCTGAAAAGCTGGATCGTGCCACTGCTGGGGCTGGTCATGTTCGGCATGGGCCTGACGCTGAAGCTGGAAGACTTCTCTGAGGTTGCGCGCAACCCTTGGCGCGTGGCGTTAGGTGTGGTCGCGCATTTTGTGATCATGCCCGGCATGGCGTGGTTGCTGTGCCAGGTGTTTCAGCTTCCGCCAGAGATCGCGGTCGGTGTGATTCTGGTCGGTTGCTGCCCGAGCGGCACGTCATCCAATGTCATGGCCTGGCTGGCCAAGGGCGATCTGGCACTGGCCGTGGCGATTGCCGCAGTCACCACCCTGCTCGCCCCGCTGCTGACCCCGACCTTGATCTGGCTGCTGGCGTCTGCCTGGCTGCCGGTGTCCTTTCTGGATATGTTCTGGTCGATCCTGCAACTGGTCATGCTGCCGATCGTGCTCGGCGTGGTTGCACAGCGCGTGCTGGGGGCGCGGGTCCGCTACGCCGTGGACGTGTTGCCGCTGGTTTCGGTGGTGAGCATCGTGATGATCGTTTGCGCGGTTGTCGCGGCCAGTCAGGCGAAAATCGCCGAGTCGGGCCTGTTGATCATGGCGGTGGTGATCCTGCACAACTCGTTCGGTTTTCTGCTGGGTTATTTCACCGGCAAGGTCTTCAAGCTGCCATTGCCGCAACGCAAGTCGCTGGCACTGGAAGTGGGTATGCAGAACTCCGGGCTGGGTGCCGCGCTGGCCAGTGCTCACTTTTCGCCGCTGGCGGCGGTGCCCAGTGCGCTGTTCAGTGTCTGGCACAATATTTCCGGGGCATTGCTGTCGACGTATTTCAGGAAGATGCCGGAGGAGGAAGAACGCAAGTTTGATCGCTGATGCACGTGCAGTACTTCTTGGGCGGCATGCTCACGCAGGACGTGACGCTCTGCGTCACACAGCGGTTCTGTGATGTCAGTTGGATATGTTTACGGCTCAAGGCACCTTTTCGCCCCTCGGCGACCTACTTTGATGGGGCCAAAGTAGGCAAAGCCCCTGGCTCCGTTTCCGGCCCGACTTCGTCGGGTTCCTTCGCCCTGCCACTGATCCGGGGGTCGCCGCAACGGGCCATCCTTGGCCCGGTGCGGCTAACTCGGCATCCTTGCCGAGTTACCCCCGGATCAGCGTCAGGGCTCAGCCGTCACTGACGTCGCACTCTGCGTCGTCAGTGCCGTCGTGTTCGAAGAGCGCTCTATGGCAGTGGTTGAAGACCAGGCATGACATTGTGCCGCGCGGCCCTCTTATTGCACCGCCCCTCTCAGTGCCTTCACCTCTTCACGGACGTCCACGGGTGTTGCCACATCAGGAGGAATCGGCGAGCCGGCGATCAGTACCACGCGGGACCACAGGCGGCGGAACAGGGTTTTGCCGGGATCACGGCTGAAGAAGCTGCCCCACAATCCTTGCAGCGCCATCGGGATCACCGGTACCGGGGTTTCCTGGATGATACGGCTCATGCCACTTTTGAAGCCGTTGATTTCGCCATCGGTGGTCAGCTTGCCTTCCGGGAAGATGCACACCAGTTCGCCCTCGGCAAGGTATTGAGCGATGCGCTTGAACGATTGCTCGTAGATGGCCATGTCTTCGTTGCGCCCGGCAATCGGGATGGTTCCAGCGGTGCGGAAGATGAAGTTCAGCACCGGCAGCTGGTAGATCTTGTAATACATGACAAACCGGATCGGTCGGCGCACCGCACCGGCAATCAGCAGCGCATCGACAAACGACACATGATTGCAGACCAGCAAGGCCGCGCCTTCATCGGGAATCCGGTTAAGGTTCCGGTGTTCGACGCGGTACATGGAATGGCCGAGCAGCCAGATCATGAAGCGCATGGTGAACTCGGGGACGATCTTGAAGATGTAGATGTTGACGGCAATGTTCATCAGCGACACCGCGAGGAACAGTTGCGGAATCGACAGCTTGGCGAAACTCAGCAACAGGATGGAAACAATCGCCGAGATCACCATGAACAGCGCGTTGAGAATGTTGTTGGCCGCGATGACTCGTGAGCGCTCCTTGACCGGGGTTCGGGACTGGATCAGTGCGTACAGCGGCACGATGTAAAAGCCGCCGAACACGCCGATGCCCAGAATGTCGAACAGCACCAGCCAGCCTTGCCCGTAGGAAAGCACCGCCAGCCAGTCGTTGGCCTGTACATTTTGCGGAAAACCGCCCGAGTGCCACCACAACAACAAACCGAAAATCGTCAGGCCCATCGAGCCGAACGGCACCAGACCGATCTCGACCTTGTGCCCGGACAATCGCTCGCAGAGCAGTGAACCCAGCGCGATGCCGATGGAAAACACCGTCAGGATCAGTGTGACGACCGTTTCGTCCCCGTACATCCACTCTTTGGCGTAGGCCGGGATCTGCGTCAGGTAGATCGCGCCGACAAACCAGAACCATGAGTTGCCGACAATCGAACGCGAGACCGCAGGCGTCTGCTTAAGGCCCATCCGCAGGGTCGCCCAGGACTGGGTGAAGATGTTCCAGTTGAGCTTCATTTCCGGCGAGGCCGCGGTGGCACTCGGGATACCGAAGCTGGCAAGGAAGCCAAGACACGCCACCAGCACGATCGCAGCCGATACGATCCAGCCGTAATGCGAGGAAGACATCATCACCCCGGCGCTGATCGTGCCGGCCAGAATCGCCAGAAAGGTTCCCATCTCGACCAGTGCGTTACCGCCCACCAATTCGCTCTCGCGCAGGTGCTGCGGCAGAATCGAATACTTGACCGGCCCGAACAGCGCAGAGTGCGTGCCCATTGCAAACAGCGCCGCCAGCATCAGCTCCAGGTGGTCGAACAGAAAACCTGCAGCGCCGACCGCCATGATGACGATCTCTCCGAACTTGATGATCCGGATCAGCTTGTCCTTGGGGTATTTCTCGCCGAACTGCCCGGCCAGCGCCGAAAACAGAAAGAACGGCAGAATAAACAGCAAAGCGCACAAATTGACGTAGATCGAACGATCCCCGTCGATGCTCAGCTTATAAAGGATGGCGAGAATCAATGACTGCTTGAAGATATTGTCATTGAACGCCCCGAGGGACTGCGTGATGAAAAATGGCAGGAAACGGCGTTTCCCGAGCAAGCTGAATTGTGACTGTTGGCTCATCGTCCGTGGTCCTGAGAGGCTGGGGAAAACTGGCGCAATGGCCGATCCCAGGCACATTGAAGACGTAAGTCCATCGAATGTCGATAGGGCATTTCTTTTTACAAACCGTCAGGGGCTTATTCTTCATCTCTTGGGTCTTTGCAAACAGGCTGCGACAGCCTGCCACGCTCGACCTTGGTCGACACAGACGAAGTGCGGCCATCGTGCGAGACTGCGCGCTATTGATACGGTGTGGAATTCGATATGTCGCTGTCCAGCGGGCTGATTGCGGCCGTTGCCTTGTCCTATATGGCCATCATGTTTGCCATCGCTTTCTATGGCGACCGGTACAGCGCCTCGCTGCGCCCGACCATGCGCGCCTGGGTGTACAGCCTGTCGCTGGCGGTCTACTGCACCAGCTGGACGTTTTTCGGTGCGGTGGGTCAGGCCGCCGAGCAGTTATGGTCGTTCCTGCCGATTTACCTGGGGCCGATTGTGCTGATGGTGCTGGCGCCCTGGGTGCTGCAGAAGATGGTACTGATCAGCAAGCAGGAAAACATCACGTCCATTGCCGACTTTATCGCGGCGCGCTATGGCAAATCCCAGTCACTGGCGGTGATGGTGGCGCTGATCTGCCTGATCGGCATGCTGCCGTACATTGCGCTGCAACTGAAAGGCATCGTGCTGGGCGTGAATATCCTGATCGGCGCGGTGGCGGACTCGACCGGCACTCGTGCTCAGGACACGGCACTGGTGGTCTCGCTGATTCTGGCGCTGTTCACTATCGTCTTCGGCGCGCGCAATCTGGATGTCACCGAACACCACCGCGGCATGGTGCTGGCGATTGCTTTTGAAGCGCTGGTCAAGCTGTTCGCGTTCATGGCCGTGGGCGTGTTCGTGACGTTCGGCCTGTATGACGGCTTCGATGACCTGTTCAATCAGGCCAAGCTGGCTCCGCGCCTTGAGGAATACTGGCAGGACACGATCAACTGGCCGTCGATGTTCGTGCAGACCGGCGTGGCGATGATGGCGATTGTCTGCCTGCCACGGCAGTTTCACGTGACCGTGGTGGAAAACATCGAGCCTCAGGACCTCAACCTCGCCAAATGGGTGTTCCCGGCGTATCTGGCGCTGGCCGCTCTGTTTGTGGTGCCGATTGCGCTGGCCGGGCAGATGCTGCTGCCGGCCTCCATGCTGCCCGACTCGTTCGTGATCAGCCTGCCATTGGCGCATGCTCATCCCTCGCTCGCGCTGCTGGCCTTCATCGGTGGCGCGTCGGCAGCGACCGGTATGGTCATCGTCGCCTGCGTGGCGCTGTCGACCATGATTTCCAACGACATGCTGTTGCCCTGGCTGCTGCGACGCAAAAACACCGAGCGACCGTTCGAAGCGTTTCGCCACTGGATGCTGTCGGTGCGACGCATCAGCATCGTGATGATTCTGCTGCTGGCCTATGTCAGCTATCGGATGCTGGGGTCGACGGCCAGCCTGGCGACCATCGGCCAGATCGCGTTCGCCGCGATCACCCAGTTGGCGCCAGCCATGTTCGGCGCGTTGTACTGGAAGCAGGCCAACCGTCGTGGCGTCTTCGCGGGTCTGGCAGCGGGCATCTTCATCTGGTTCTACACCCTGGTGCTGCCCGTTGCAGCACACGGCATGGGCTGGCCACTGAGCAATTTTCCGCTGCTGGACTGGCTGCACAGCAACCCGCTGGACCTGCCCATCTCGCCCATGACGCAAGGCGTTGTGCTGTCGATGGCAGGCAATTGCACGCTGTTCGCCTGGGTGTCGATGTTGTCCCGCACGCGGGTGGCCGAGCACTGGCAAGCAGGCCGCTTCATCGGCCAGGAAACACAGGGACGTGACTACAGCCGCCCGCTGCTGGCGGTTCAGATCGAAGACCTGCTCAGTCTGTCAGCGCGTTTTGTCGGTGAGGACCGGGCACGTCAGAGCTTCATCCGCTTTGCCCACCGGCAAGGCAAAAGCTTCAACCCCAGTCAGAACGCCGACGGCGAATGGATCGCACACACCGAACGACTGCTGGCCGGCGTGCTGGGCACCTCTTCGACCCGCGCCGTGGTCAAGGCGGCTATCGAAGGCCGCGAGATGCAGCTGGAAGACGTGGTCCGCATCGCTGACGAAGCCTCCGAGGTGTTGCAGTTCAACCGGGCGCTGCTGCAAGGCGCCATCGAGAACATCACCCAGGGCATCAGTGTGGTTGATCAGTCCTTGAGGCTGGTGGCCTGGAATCGTCGCTACCTGGAACTGTTCAATTACCCGGAAGGCCTGATCGGTGTCGGCAGGCCGATTGCCGACATCATTCGCTACAACGCCGAACGCGGGCTGTGCGGGCCAGGCGAGGCCGAAGTCCACGTCGCGAGACGCCTGCACTGGATGCGCCAGGGCCGCGCTCACACCTCGGAGCGACTGTTTCCCAATGGCCAGGTGATCGAGCTGATCGGCAACCCGATGCCGGGCGGCGGCTTTGTCATGAGTTTCACTGACATTACCGCGTTCCGTGCGGCGGAGCAGGCGCTCAAAGGCGTCAATGAGAGCCTTGAACAGCGCGTGGCCGCCCGCACCCACGAGCTGTCGCAACTCAATCAGGCGCTGACCGACGCCAAGGGCACTGCCGAAGCCGCCAACGAATCAAAAACCCGCTTCCTCGCCGCCGTCAGCCATGACCTGATGCAGCCGCTGAATGCTGCGCGACTGTTTTCCGCAGCGCTGTCCCATCAACAGGACGGTCTCTCCAAAGACGCCCAGCAACTGGTCCAGCACCTGGACAGTTCGCTGCGTTCTGCCGAGGACCTGATCAGCGATCTGCTGGACATTTCCCGCCTTGAAAACGGCAAGATCACCCCGGATCGCCAGCCGTTTCCGCTCAATGCGCTATTCGACACCCTGGGCGCCGAGTTCAAGGCGCTGGCTCAAGAGCAGGGTTTGAAGTTCCGCGTCAGAGGCAGCTCGCTGCGCGTCGACAGTGATATCAAGCTGCTGCGTCGAGTGCTGCAGAACTTCCTGACCAATGCGTTTCGCTACGCCAAAGGCCCGATTCTGCTGGGTGTCAGGCGTTACGGGGACAGCCTGAGTCTTGAAGTCTGGGACCGCGGGCCAGGCATTCCCGAAGACAAGCGCAGCGTGATATTCGAAGAATTCAAGCGCCTCGACAGCCACAAGACCCACGCAGCCAAGGGATTGGGGTTGGGGCTGGCGATTGCGGACGGCTTGTGTCGCATTCTTGAACACCCATTGCAGGTGCGCTCATGGACCGGCAAAGGCAGTGTGTTCAGCGTCCGGGTACACTTGGCTGCCCCTCAAGCCCCCATGCCTGCCACTCAGGCAGAAATCGCCCGGCCTGCGCTGAACGGTACGCAAGTGTTGTGCGTCGACAACGAAGACAGCATCCTGATCGGCATGAACAGCCTGCTGTCGCGCTGGGGCTGCCAGGTCTGGACAGCGCGTAATCGCCAGGAGTGCGAGGTGCTGTTGAATAACGGCATACGGCCACAGATTGCGCTGGTGGATTACCATCTGGATGAGGGTGAAACCGGCACTGAACTGATGGCCTGGTTACGAACCCGTCTGGGGCAGCCAGTGCCGGGCGTACTCATCAGCGCCGACGGGCGACCGGAGCTGATCGCTCAGGTGCATGCCGCCGGGCTCGATTATCTGCCCAAGCCGGTGAAGCCTGCGGCACTGCGAGCGTTGCTGAGTCGGCATGTGAATCTGGACTAGAAAAGGAATAACGGTTGTTTGCAGTGATCGCAAACAACCGGATAAAGCAGCGGATTAGCCAAACAGCCAATAACCCAGCAACGTCAGCACGACAACCGCCAGCACCGGCCGCAGGACGCGATACGCCTTGGGATTCGCGCGCTTGAACTGCTTGACCTTGCCACTGAAGCTGTCGCTGAAACGCTTGCTGAACGCATACGCCTGGTTGATCCCTCCGACACGCTCATCGTCCAGGTTCTGAGGTGCTGTCGCACGTCCCAGAAACGCACTGACGCTGCGATTGATGCGGGTCATGAAACGGTTGGTCAGCGGGCGTTCGATGTCACAGAACAGAATCACCCGGGTCTGGGTGGTTTCATTCTTGACCCAGTGTACGTAGGTCTCATCGAACATGACGTCCTGCCCGTCACGCCAGGCGTACTCCTTGCCATCGACAAAGATCCGGCAGGCATCGGAATTGGGCGTGGACAAGCCAAGGTGATAACGCAGCGAGCCGGCAAACGGGTCGCGGTGCGGGTTCAGGTGACTGTCACCCGGCAACAGCGCAAACATCGCGCCTTTGACGTTGGGAATGCTGTTGACCAGTGCAACGGTCTTCGGGCACAGCGCTTCGGCAGACGGCAGTGCCTTGTCGTACCATTTCAGGTAGAAACGCTTCCAGCCCTTCTTGAAGAATGAACCGAAACCGGCGTCGTTGTTCTTCTCGGCCGCGCGGATGTAACCCTCGTCAAACAAGTGCATGGCTTCGTCGCGAATGGTTTCCCAGTTGTCCTTGAGGATGTCCAGTTCCGGAAACTTGCTGCGGTCCAGATACGGCTCGGACGGTACGCGGGAAAACAGGTACATCAATGCGTTATAAGGCGCAAACAACGCCGAATGATTGACGAACTGCCGTAACAGCGGCAGCCGGGCGCGCCCACGCAGGTGAACATACAGCGTGCTGCCGAGGAACAGCATCAGGATCGATGCCTTGGCAACAAATGAAAAGGTCATGAAGCTCTCCTTGAAGCGGGCGAATAGCGCCGAACGTCACGCAGGCAGCAGTGATGCATGATATTGAATGAAGGACCGCAGACGCCGGGGAGGCAGAAATATCCCGGCGTCTGGCAAGCTGGCCATCATAAACCCTTGCGTTGCCCGCATGAAGTGTACACATGCGAAGATGTGTTACTGCGACAGCTCCTGATCGGTGAACAGGTCGCTGAACAACATGCTCGACAAGTAACGCTCGCCGGAGTCCGGCAGGATCACGACAAGGGTCTTGCCCTGCATTTCCGGCTTTTCCGCCAGACGGACGGCCGCTGCCATCGCCGCGCCGCAAGAGATGCCACAGAGAATCCCCTCCTCTTGCATCAGGCGCCGGGCCATGGCCTTGGACTCTTCGTCAGTCACGCGCTCAACCCGGTCCACGATCGACAGGTCGAGGTTTTTCGGAATGAAGCCGGCACCAATCCCCTGAATCTTGTGTGGGCTGGGCGTGATCTCTTCACCCGCCATTGCCTGGGTAATGATCGGTGAACTGTCCGGCTCGACCGCAACCGAAAGGATCGGCTTGCCCGCCGTGTGTTTGATGTACCGGGAAATACCGGTGATGGTGCCACCGGTGCCGACACCGGCCACCAGCACATCGATTGTCCCGTCAGTGTCGGCCCATATTTCGGGACCGGTGGTCTTCTCATGGATAGCCGGATTGGCCGGGTTCTCGAACTGCGCAGGCATGAAATAGGTTTCCGGGTCGCTGGCCAGCAGCTCTTCGGCTTTGGCGATGGCACCTTTCATCCCTTTCGCGGGTTCGGTCAGCACCAGTTCAGCGCCGAGCGCCTTAAGCACCTTGCGACGCTCTATACTCATGGAGGCCGGCATGGCGAGCATCAGCTTGTAGCCACGGGCGGCGGCAACGAACGCCAGACCGATCCCTGTGTTGCCGGAAGTGGGCTCGACAATGGTCATGCCGGGCTTGAGCCTGCCGCTGCTTTCGGCGTCCCAGATCATGTTGGCACCGATACGGCATTTGACGGAATAGCCTGGATTACGCCCTTCTATCTTGGCCAGAATCGTGACACCGCGTGGCGCAAGACGGTTGATCTGCACCAGTGGCGTATTGCCGATGGAATGGGCGTTATCTGCGTAGATACGACTCATGATGGTGTCCTTGTACACATCGGTTAAAGACCCAAAGCCTATGCCGCCAACCTTTGGGCGTCCAGTCCGACCGAACGGATGACGGCGCACGCAGTCAATCCTTTCATTGAAACAGGAGACGCATGTCATGAAACGTCGCTACAGCTGGCCGCTATGGACGCTGGCCGCTCTGGTCGTCTTGCTGATCGCAATCAATATCGCCCTGCCGTATCTGGTACGCGACTATCTCAACGACAAGCTCGCCGACATGGGTGACTATCGAGGCCAGATCACCGATGTGGATCTGGCGCTGTGGCGCGGTGCCTATCGCATCAAAGGGCTGAAAATCGTCAAGACCGACGGCAAGGTGCCGGTACCTTTCGTCGATGCACCGATGATCGAACTGGCGGTCAGTTGGAATTCACTCTGGAACGACCACGCGGTGGTGGCAGAAGCATTGTTCACTGATCCGCAAATCAACTTTGTTGACGGTGGCAACAACAAGCAGGCGTCCCAGACCGGTCAGGGCACCGACTGGCGAACTCAATTGAACAAACTGTTGCCGATCACCCTCAACGAGGTGCGGATCAACAACGGACGCATCACCTTCAACAACTTCAATTCAACACCAAAAGTCACCATCGATGCAGACCAGGTCAATGCCAGCTTCTATAACCTGACCAACGTGGTGGATGTAGAAGGCAACCGCGATGCCGAGTTCAAGGGCAAGGCGCGCCTGCTGGGGCATGCCAATCTGGAAAGCACGGCCAGATTCGACCCGTTCAGCAACTTTGAAGATTTCGACTTCCGCCTGCGAGCCACGGGCATCCAGCTCAAGAAGCTCAACGACTTTTCATCGGCCTATGGCAAGTTCGACTTCAACGCCGGCGATGGCGATCTCGTGATCGAGGCGCAGGCCAACAAAGGCCAGCTAAGCGGCTATATCAAACCGTTGCTGCGCAATGTCGATGTCTTCAACTGGCATCAGGATGTCGAAAACAAGGACAAAGGCATTTTCCGCTCGGTCTGGGAAGCCTTGGTGGGCACCAGTGAAACCGTGCTGAAAAACCAGCGCGAGAACCAGTTCGCCACCCGTGTCGACCTCAGTGGCAGCGTTCATCAGCAGGACATCAGCGGCTTTCAGGCTTTTTTGCAGATTCTGCGCAATGCGTTCGTGCAGGCCTTCAACGCGCGGTATGAGAGCAGCAAGGGGTCTTAGTTTTTCAGGCAAGCTCACAAAACAACGTTACCGTTTTGACCCGGTCACGGCGTGACGCCCCATTCAAGAACTGAATGAGGCGTCTGCGTTCACAGCCGTCGGGCAGCCGCGTTATAGTCCGGGCATTGCTTGCCCACATGACGGCGTGCGTGCCGACAGGCGATGCGCACCCACGCGAAAAGGATTGATCCATGAAGTTCGAAGGCACCCCGGCATACGTTGCCACTGACGATCTGAAGCTGGCAGTCAACGCAGCAATCACGCTGGAGCGTCCGCTGCTGGTAAAAGGTGAGCCCGGCACCGGCAAGACCATGCTGGCCGAACAATTGGCCGAATCGTTCGGTGCGCGGCTGATCACCTGGCATATCAAATCCACCACCAAGGCGCATCAGGGCTTGTACGAATACGATGCCGTCAGCCGTCTGCGCGACTCGCAACTGGGCGTCGACAAGGTTCACGACGTGCGCAACTACCTGAAGAAAGGCAAGCTGTGGGAAGCCTTCGAGTCGGAAGAGCGCGTGATTTTGCTGATCGACGAAATCGACAAAGCCGATATCGAGTTCCCCAACGACCTGTTGCAGGAACTCGACAAGATGGAGTTCTACGTTTACGAGACCGATGAAACGATCAAAGCCAAACAGCGACCGATCATCATCATTACCTCCAATAACGAAAAAGAGCTGCCGGATGCGTTTCTGCGCCGTTGCTTCTTCCATTACATCGCCTTCCCGGACCGCGCCACCCTGCAACGCATCGTCGACGTGCATTACCCCGACATCAAGAAAGACCTGGTCAGCGAGGCGCTGGACGTGTTCTTCGACGTACGCAAAGTGCCGGGGCTGAAGAAAAAACCCTCGACCTCCGAATTGGTGGACTGGCTGAAGCTGCTGATGGCCGACAACATTGGTGAGGCTGTATTGCGTGAGCGCGACCCGACCAAGGCGATCCCGCCGCTGGCCGGGGCACTGGTCAAGAACGAGCAAGACGTGCATCTGCTGGAACGGCTGGCCTTCATGAGCCGTCGCGGCAATCGTTGATCGTCTTTATCCACCCCGCCACGAAAAAGGGCGACAGCCATGCTGCTCAACCTGTTCAACGAAATGCGCGCGGCCAAGGTGCCGGTGTCTCTGCGTGAACTGCTGGACCTGATCAACGCCCTGAAACAGCGGGTCATCTTTGCCGATATCGATGAGTTCTACTTTTTGGCGCGCACGATTCTGGTCAAGGACGAGCGCCATTTCGACAAATTCGACCGGGCCTTCGGTGCGTACTTCAACGGCCTGGAAAAGCTCGATGATCACTTGCAGGCACTTATTCCTGAAGACTGGCTGCGCAAGGAGTTCGAGCGCTCGCTGAGCGACGAAGAGCGCGCGCAAATCCAGTCGCTGGGCGGCCTAGACAAGCTTATCGATGAGTTCAAGAAGCGCCTGGAGGAGCAGAAGGAACGCCACGCCGGTGGCAACAAGTGGATCGGCACCGGCGGCACCAGCCCGTTCGGTTCGGGCGGTTACAACCCGGAAGGCATTCGTGTCGGCGACGCCGGGGAACGCAAGGGCAAGGCGGTCAAGGTCTGGGATCAGCGCGAGTACAAGAACCTGGACGATCAGGTTGAGCTGGGCACACGCAACATCAAGGTCGCGTTGCGACGCCTGCGCAAGTTCGCCCGTCAGGGTGCAGCAGACGAACTGGATATCGATGGCACCATCGACCACACCGCGCGTGATGCAGGCCTGCTGAACATTCAAATGCGCCCCGAGCGACGCAACACCATTAAATTGTTGCTGCTGTTCGACATCGGCGGTTCGATGGATGCGCACGTCAAAGTGTGCGAGGAGTTGTTTTCGGCCTGCAAGACCGAGTTCAAGCACATGGAGTATTTCTACTTCCATAACTTCATCTACGAATCCGTGTGGAAGAACAACCTGCGCCGGGGTTCTGAACGCACGTCCACCCAGGACCTGCTGCACAAGTATGGCGCGGACTACAAAGTGATCTTCATCGGCGACGCCTCGATGGCGCCCTATGAAATCACGCAGCCCGGCGGCAGTGTCGAACACTGGAACGAAGAAGCAGGCTATGTGTGGATGCAACGCTTCATGGCCAAGTTCAAGAAGATCATCTGGATCAATCCCTACCCCAAGGATGCCTGGGAATACACCACGTCCACGCATATCGTGCGCGACCTGATCGAAGGCCAGATGTACCCGCTGACCTTGCGCGGGCTGGAAGAAGGCATGCGTCACCTGGCGAAGTGAGGGGATTGGAGTCCTGTACACGCCGTTCAGATCGGGCTCGCGCTCAAGCCTGTTTGTAATCAAACATCACTGAGCGCAGCCACTTTAGTTACAAAGCCTGACTTACAGAGCCTGGCACGTGCGTGTGCCAGCCGTCAGTGCCGGTCCCTTGAAAGTTGCGGCTTGCGCCGTCCGCCACTGACCACCCAGCCGAGCAACAACACGACGCTCTCGATCACCAGTGCCAGCAGCAACGCGGTAATGATGCCCCAAGCGATCACTTCAGGTGCCAGCAGTACTTGCCACGTATAGCCGTTGAAGGTTTCGCGACGAATATCCGGATCGGCAGATGTCGCGACAAAGATGGCCCTGGAATACCAGGCGCCCTGAAGCCCGAGCCATTGACGCTCAAGGATGTGAGTTCGGGTCATCAACGTATCGATGTTGTCCGCATCGGTTCGGAAAACAGGGTCTTCGCTGTTGCGGTAGTGCTGAATCAGCGCCTGTATATCGCCCTTGAAGAACTGCTGCGCCGTGGCGTTGTAGCCTTTAACGGCCTGTTGCGCTTCGATCAGATGCGCCTCGACACGCTTGCTGTAGTCACTGATAAAACCGGGAATCTGTACCCCGAACAGCAGGCCCACCGTGAACAGGACCAATCGCAGATAACTTCGCAGCATCAATATCCCTCTTCTTTTCTATCCAGTGTTCAGGTGAACAGGCGTCTTATGGCTGATCGGTAGCGACCGATCCCTGTACGACGCACTCGCCCTTGCGCCAAAGGCTCCACTGGCCCGGCTCGTAGCGGTTCCAGTTTTCGTTCTCGGTCAACGGTTCGGTGGCGATGACCGTCACCACGTCGTGCGGCGTGGTCTCGGCCTGGAAATCGACGATCACATCGACGTCCTTCAGCCGGGCGGGACCGAACGGTGCGCGACGGGTGATATGTGCCAGCTTGGTACTGCAAAAGCAGAACAGCCAGTCACCGTCACTCAACAGGCAATTGAACACGCCTTTACTACGGTATTCAGTGCAGGCCTGGATCAGCGAAGGCAGCAACTCTTCGATCTCGACCGGCTCCGGGAACGCTTCGCGGACACGATTGAGCAAATCACAGAAGGCCGCTTCGCTGTCGGTATCGCCCACCGGCCGGTAGAACGTGACGCCCGGTGTGAAGTCAGCCAACTGGCCATTGTGCGCAAAGCACCAGTTGCGGCCCCAGAGTTCGCGTACGAAAGGATGAGTGTTGGACAGGCAGACCTTGCCGACGTTGGCCTGACGAATATGGCCAATCACGACTTCGCTCTTGATGGGGTAACGCTGCACCAGTTGCGCGACTTCCGACTCGCTGCTGGCGGCCGGGTCCTGAAACAGGCGCAGGCCACGGCCTTCATAGAAGGCAATGCCCCAGCCATCGCGATGCGGGCCAGTGCGGCCGCCGCGCTGCATCAGCCCGGTGAAGCTGAAAACGATATCGGTCGGGACATTGGCACTCATGCCCAGTAGTTCACACATGCTCAGGTTCTCGCTTCAAGACGTTTGCGGCGGGTCATGCGCCGCACACAACGGCGCTGCCAGCGAAGCGGGATCTACAACCGCGGTTCTACCCGCGTGCCTCTGGCCGGAGGAAGGGGTGCAGCGGTTCTGCGCGCGAACGAATCGTCTTCGGCAAACGGTTCGTCAGCGGGGTCTGTTTCGACGGGCTGGGCAACCGGCTGCGGCTGACGCGCCTTACGGCTACGCTCGATCGGCCAGCGGATCAGCACAAACAGCAGGTACGCACACAGCGCGAACATGCCATACATGGCCAGATCCGACACCGCAGCCCAGACATTGCTGCCGACCTTGAACATCAGGTCCAGCGCGGTGATGGCAATGGCCGGCGCCATCGCGTCCTTGGCAGGGTCGACCATGGTCGGCGTAAACAGCAGCACCGCGACGGCCACCAGCAAGGGTTCCTTGAGGTACCGCCACATCCAGCGGGTCGCCAGGAACCATACCAGCAGGCAACCCAACGCGGCGAAGGCGTAGACGCTCCAGGCGATCAGATAGTCGTTTTCGGTCATGACGTCCGTGGTAAGGCAGGTAAAGAGGCGCTTATGATAACGGCTTTTGCCTGACGCGGCTTGCCTCGCTTCAGTAATCGGTTCAGCGTGTACCGATATTTCCATGATTGATGCCTTAACAGAGAGCCCAGCATGTCCTTTTCGAATGCAACCTCCAGCGCCCCGATCGCTCGCCAGGCCGATGGCTCCGATCCCTACGCCTGGCTACAGAATCGCGACACCGACGAAGTGCTCGACTACCTCAAGGCCGAGAACGCCTGGCAGGAACAACAACTGGCGGACCAGGCCCCACTGCGCGAACACCTTTTTAAGGAGATCAAGAGCCGTATTCTGGAAACCGATCTTTCGCTGCCCTCCCCTTGGGGGCCGTACCTGTATTACACGCGCACCACCGAAGGCGATGAATATGCCCGGCACTATCGCTGCCCGCGCCCGGCTGACGACGCCAACACCGTGGATGAAAGCCGCGAAGAGCTGCTGCTGGACCCGAATGCGATGGCCGATGGCGGCTTCTTTTCGCTGGGCGCGTTCAGCATCAGCCCGGACCATAAGCGTCTGGCTTACAGCCTGGACACCAGTGGCGATGAAATCTATCAACTGTTCGTCAAGGAACTGAGCACTGGCCAGGTCAGCAGCCTGCCGTTTGAAAACAGCGACGGCAGCATGACCTGGGCCAACGACAGCCAAACGCTGTTTTTCGGTGAGCTGGACGACACTCACCGTCCGGGCAAGCTGCATCGTTATGCATTGGGCGACGCTTCGGCAAACCTGGTGTTCGACGAGCCGGACGGCCGTTTCTTTCTGCATTGCTTCCGCACCAGTTCCGAGCGCCAACTGGTCATCCTGCTCAACAGCAAGACCACCAGCGAAGCCTGGGTGCTGGATGCCGATCATCCCGAGCAGGACTTCACCTGCCTGGCGCCGCGCGTCGAAGGGCACGAGTACTACCCTGATCACGGCCTGCTCAATGGCGTCTGGAGCTGGTTCATCCGCAGCAATCAGAGCGGCATCAACTTCGCGCTTTACCATGCGCCAGAGCAGGCTGGCAGCGTGCCGGTGCGGGATGACTGGCAGACACTGGTGGCGCATGACGACCAGGTGATGCTCGAAGGCGTCAGCCTCAACGCCAAAGGTATCAGCCTGAGCCTGCGCGAAGGCGGCCTGCCGGTGATCGAAGTCCGCCCTCAGGATCTGCCGGCCTATCGCGTGCAATTGCCGGACGCCGCCTACAGCCTGTATGTGCAAGACACGCTGGAATTCGACAGCGACAGGGTTCGCCTGCGTTATCAGTCGCTGAACCGTCCGGCGCAAGTGCGTCAGCTGACCTTGGCGACCGGCGAGCAAGTGGTGCTCAAGGAAACCCCGGTGCTGGGTACTTTTGACGCCGATGCCTACGTCAGCCAGCGTTTGTGGGCCACAGCCAGCGACGGTACTCAGGTGCCGATCAGCCTGGTGGTCAAACGCGAACTGGCTGGCAAGTCGACTCCGCTGTACCTGTATGGCTACGGCGCTTATGGCGAAAGCCTGGACCCGTGGTTTTCCCACGCGCGCCTGAGCCTGCTGGACCGGGGCGTGGCGTTCGCCATCGCACACGTGCGTGGCGGCGGCGAACTGGGCGAAGCCTGGTATCGCAACGGCAAGCAGGAACACAAGCAAAATACCTTCGGCGACTTCATTGCTTGCGCCGAACATCTCATCGCACAAGGCCTGACCAGCGCCGAGCAACTGGTGATCAGCGGCGGCAGCGCCGGTGGCCTGCTGATCGGTGCGGTCCTCAATCAACGCCCCGAGCTGTTCAAGGCGGCGATTGCCGAGGTGCCGTTCGTGGATGTGTTGAACACCATGCTCGACCCGGATCTGCCACTGACCGTCACTGAATACGATGAATGGGGCAACCCTCAAGAACCGGACGTCTACGCGCGCATCAAGGCCTATGCGCCTTATGAGAATGTCAGCGCTCAGGCTTACCCGGCCATGCTGGTCATCGCCGGTTACAACGACAGCCGCGTGCAGTACTGGGAAGCTGCCAAATGGGTCGCCCGGCTGCGCGACCGCAAGACCGATGACAACCTGCTGCTGCTCAAGACCGAGCTGGGTGCCGGACACGGCGGCATGAGCGGTCGCTATCAGGGCTTGCGCGACGTGGCACTGGAGTACGCGTTTATCTTCAAGGTATTGCAGATCGCCGAATGAACTTGGTGTGAAACACCTGTCTTACTAGGATCGGGGGCAGCGGAGTTGCCCCTTCGTCAGGATTACAAGACCGAACATGTCAGAACCACTGTCCAACCTGAACAACGCGATACGCGACATGCTGCTCGATTGCGGCCTGTTTGACACCCTGCTGCCCGGCGATTTCTTCAACGTGGCCGGGTATTTCAGCATCACCGATATCGAAAAAGGCGAAGCCATCTTTGCCGAGGGCGATGCAGGGACGTTCATGTGCATCATCCACCAGGGCACCGTGTCCGTGCAGAAGCTTGCCGGTGACGGTCAGCAGGTGGAAATCGCGGTCTTGCGGCGTGGCCGGGCATTTGGCGAAATGGCGGTGCTGGATGGCGAGCGTCGCTCGGCCAGTTGCATCGCGGCGACCAGTTGCCAGTTATTGAACCTGGGACGCGACTCGCTGGACAAGATGCTCGACGATGCGCCGAAGATCGCCGCCAAGATCATTCGCGCCCTGGCCATCTCGTTGTCCAAGCGCTTGCGCATGGTCGACGGCCAATTACTGTCGCAGCAGGTGTGAGTTTGCCCATCTGGCGCTAAACTCGCCCTATTCCGCTTTTAATGCGCACACGTACAGGTGACACCATGAGCACGGCCAACCCTCCTTCCCATACCGCCAAGCTGGACCGCATCCTGGCCGACGCCCAGCGCGACCGAGAAATGGGTTACCGCGACAAGGCGTTGCGCATGTACCCGCACGTCTGCGGTCGTTGCGCCCGCGAGTTTGCCGGCAAGCGCCTCAGCGAACTGACCGTGCATCACCGCGACCACAATCACGACAACAACCCGCAGGACGGCTCCAACTGGGAGCTGTTGTGCCTGTATTGCCACGACAACGAGCACTCGCGTTACACCGACCAGCAATACTTCGCCGACGGCTCGCTGAGCACGCCGAAGACCGCCAAGGCCACCCACAACCCGTTCGCCGCACTGGCGGGGCTTATGAAAAAGGACGAGTAACGAGAGGCTAGATGCACCTCGTGATGCACAGGAATGAATGAGTCAAGGCTGAACGCACCTCGTGATGAGCAGCAATGGCTGAACGCACGTCGAAGTGGGAGCTGACTTGTCAGCGAAGGCAAGGGTTCGGACGCCGATATGTTGTGACTGCTCCGGCCCAGCCTCTCCCACGCAAAACACCCGGCACGCCCCAATCACCCGCTGCCCTTCCCTTGACGGAATCTCCCCGCCCACGCCGCCTGCTGGCGGGCCTGCAATGAACAGCCTGACGGATACCCCAGATGCCCACCCGAACCACAAGACGAACCTTTGTAAAAGGGCTTGCCGCCAGCGGCATCCTCGGCGGGCTGGGGCTTTGGCGCAGTCCGGCATGGGCGATGCCGAATCCGGGGCAGCCTGACGGGCTGTCCGGCACCGAGTTCGACCTGACCATCGGCGAAACCCGGGTCAACATCACCGGCAACGCCAGAACCGCGCTGACCATCAACGGCGGCATTCCAGGCCCTCTGCTGCGCTGGCGTGAAGGCGACACCGTCACCCTGCGGGTAAAAAACCGTCTTGACGAAACCACCTCCATTCACTGGCACGGCATCATCCTGCCCGCCAACATGGACGGTGTTCCGGGGCTGAGTTTCGAAGGCATCGCGCCGGACGGCCTGTACGTCTACCGCTTCAAGGTCAGACAGCACGGCACGTACTGGTATCACAGCCACTCCGGCTTCCAGGAACAATCGGGGGTCTATGGGCCGCTGGTGATCGATGCCAGAGAGCCGGAGCCTTTCACCTACGAGCGCGAGCATGTGGTCATGCTCAGTGACTGGACCGATGAAGACCCGGCCCATGTGATGCAAACGCTCAAGAAGCAATCGGACTACTACAACACTAACAAGCGCACTGTCAGTGATTTCATCAACGATGTCAGCGAGAAAGGCTGGAGCGCGACCACGTCCGACCGCAAGATGTGGGCGCAGATGGGCATGGATCCGACCGACCTGGCAGACGTCAGCGGCGCGACCTACACCTACCTGATGAACGGCCAGGCACCGGACATGAACTGGACCGGGCTGTTCAAACCCGACGAACGCATTCGCCTGCGGCTTATCAACGGCTCATCGATGACTTATTTCGATGTACGTATTCCCGGCCTGAAAATGACGGTGGTGGCCAGCGACGGTCTGCACGTCAAACCGGTTGTTGTCGATGAGTTGCGCATCGCGGTGGCAGAAACCTTCGACGTTATCGTTGAACCGGCTGAAGGCGCTTACACGCTGTTCGCCCAGTCAATGGACCGCACCGGCTACGCCCGTGGCACGCTGACCAGCAAACCGGGCTTGCAGGCCGCCGTCCCGCCTCTTGATCCGCGCCCGCTGCTGAGCATGGATGACATGGGGATGGCGGGGATGGACCACAGCAACATGCGCCATGACCCGATGCCGGGCATGGACCACAGCAGCATGCCGATGCAGGCAACACCCGCCATTCAGTCGCACCCGGATAGCGAAAACCATAATCCGCTGGTCGACATGCAGGCCATGAGCACCTCGCCGAAACTCGATGATCCGGGGATCGGTCTCAGGGACAACGGCCGCAAAGTCCTGACCTACGCGGATCTGCGCAGCACTTTCGAAGACCCGGATGGCCGCGAGCCGAGCCGTACCCTCGAACTGCACCTGACCGGGCACATGGAAAAATTCGCCTGGTCGTTCAACGGTGTGAAGTTCTCCGACGCAGAGCCCATCACGCTCACCTACGGCGAACGGGTTCGCATCGTGCTGGTCAACGACACCATGATGACCCACCCGATCCATCTGCATGGCATGTGGAGCGATCTCGAAGACGAGCATGGCCAGTTCATGGTGCGCAAACACACCATCGACATGCCGCCCGGATCACGCCGCAGTTATCGCGTCACCGCCGATGCCCTGGGTCGTTGGGCGTATCACTGCCACATGCTGTACCACATGGAAATGGGCATGTTCCGCGAAGTGCGGGTGGAAGAATGAGGACGTTACGGTTGAATGAATCGCGCAATTTGCCTCGCCTGCCAAGTCTGCTGCTGACTGCGGGCCTGGCCATGACACCTTGGGCGCCGACGCTGGCTGCCGGCATGGACGGCATGGATCACGGCAGCCACTCGATGCCGATGAACGCTGCAGACCACAACGACGCTCCGGCGCAGAGCCGAACGCCGATCCCTCCCATTACCGATGCGGACCGGGCTGCGGTGTACACCAGCCACAGCGGGCATCAAGTCCACGACAGCGCCATCAACAGCTATTTTCTGGCCGACAAGCTGGAATGGCAGAACGCAAACGACGGTAGCGCGCTGGCCTGGGACCTGTCCGGCTGGATCGGCGGCGATATCGACCGTTTGCTGCTGCGCTCCGAAGGCGAGCGAACCAACGGCAGAACTGAAGAGGCAGAAATCCAGGCGTTATGGGGGCATGCCGTCAGCCCGTCGTGGGACGTGGTCGTCGGTGCGCGTCAGGACTTCAAGCCCGGCGCCCCACAGACCTGGGCAGCCTTCGGCCTGCAGGGGCAGGCGATTCCAGACCTCGATGTCGAAGCCACGGCATTTATCGGTGAAGCAGGACAGACGTCCGCACGCCTGGAAGCCGACTACGACCTGCTGCTGACCAATAACCTGATTCTTCAACCCACTGCCGAACTGAATGCCTACGGCAAGAACGACCCGCAACGCGGCATCGGCTCAGGCCTGTCGACCAGTGAGTTCGGCCTTCGTCTGCGCTATGAAATCACCCCGCAATTCGCTCCCTATGTGGGCGTGACCTGGGATCGGTCCTACGGCAAAACTGCCGATTACGCCCGCGAAGACGGTGAAGACGTTGCCGAAGCGCGGCTGGTCGTGGGTTTACGCATGTGGTTCTGAGCGGCGCAATTGCAAATGGCATTGCTCTGACGCTGCCGTATAATCCCCGGTTTTCTCCAGAGCACCCTCCCCGTGGCCAACAAACGGTACGCCTGCATCGGTCTTTACAACCCAAAGTCCCCGGAAAACGTCGGTTCAGTGATGCGTGCCGCAGGCTGCTACGGCGTGGCGTCGGTGTTCTATACCGGTAAGCGCTATGAACGCGCCCGGGACTTCATCACCGACACCAAGAAAATCCATCAGGACATTCCGCTGATTGGCATCGAAGACCTCAAAAGCATTCTGCCGCTGGGCTGTATTCCGGTTGCCGTCGAGTTGGTAGACGGTGCCCGCGCCCTGCCCGAGTACACGCACCCTGATCGTGCGTTGTACATCTTCGGCCCGGAAGACGGTTCGCTGGATCAGGAAATCCGCGACTGGTGCGAAGACGTGGTGTACATCCCTACCGAGGGCTGCATGAATCTGGCGGCCACCGTCAACGTCGTGCTCTACGACCGCATGGCCAAGGGGATCAATACTCGATCAGGCCCGCAGTTCGGTCGTGAGAAAATCGACCCGGTGAACGACCGCTGACATAAAAGCATTGAACCTGTGTTGTTGGCGGGTAGTCAGTTTCTCTGAACCGAACGACTACCTCCGAACTATCACCTCATGGAGAGCCATCATGCGCGACACCCCGATCATCGAACGCATCGACACCCCTGAACTGCTCAAGCACAACGCTGATCAGAACGTTCAAGGCTGGGAGCGTATCGGCTCACTGGCTGGCGGCGTACTGTTGATGGGCAAAGGCGTCCGTCGCGGCGGCTTTCTGGGCCTGATCCAGCTGGCCATTGGCGGCGCAGCACTGGCGCGCGGCATCAGCGGCCATTGCGGGGCCAAATCGTTGATGGAGAAAGGCCGTAGCGACCTGCAAAGCGCACGCTCGACCATCGAACGTGCCGGCGCCGAGCTGAATACGCTGAAAGACGACGCCGAAAATGCAGTAAAGCATGCCGCCGCTAAAGGCGTAGAAGCGCTGACCGAGCCAAAACCAGTCGTTTAAGCGTTCAACCTGCGCGAAATATCAGGTAATCCTCCCAGTCGTCTTCGGCCACATTCTTCTCGCTGAGCATGCGGCCGGATTGGGAGATACGTTCATGATGCACAGCCGTGCGATCACCACACACCAGATGGTGCCAGAGCGGCAAATCCTTTCCTTCGCTGACCAGACGATAGCCACAGGTCGGCGGTAGCCATTTGAACTCATCAGCCTGACCCGGCGTCAGTTGAATGCAGTCCGGCACCGACGCTCGACGATTCGGGTAGTCGGAACACTGACAGGTCTTCAGATCCAGCAGCTTGCAGGCAATCCGCGTGTAATAAACGCTGTTGTCCTCTTCATCTTCCAGTTTTTGCAGGCAACACAGACCGCACCCGTCGCAGAGCGATTCCCACTCTTGCGTATCAAGCTGGTCGAGGGTCTTGCGAATCCAGAAGGGTTCAACTTTAGCGGCCATGATTCGGGCAACGGTATCGATAATGAAAAGGCCGCCAGTCTAGAGGTACACGGGGTGCGGGCCAAGCACTTGCGACTGTCGGTAGTGAGCACTTGTCAGTCAGGGAGCAAAACAGTAGCGTGAATGCGTTTTCAGCGCGTTCGGACGATGCTTGCCGACCACGGCCCATCAAGCCACGCTCGTTTCCCCACTTTCGCTATCAAGGATTCTCATGAGCACAAACCCTCGCATCGCTGACCATCCCATTGATCCTCAATTCACCGAACGCTGGTCGCCCCGTGCGTTCAGCGGTGAAGGCATTGATCAGGAAACGCTGCTGAGCTTTTTCGAAGCGGCACGCTGGGCGCCATCAGCCTACAACTCGCAACCCTGGCGTTTTCTGTATGCGCGCCGCGATACGCCGAGCTGGGAACGCTACCTGGGCCTGCTGAACGAATTCAACCGCAGCTGGGCGCAACACGCTGCTGCACTGGTCATCGTCATTTCCAAGACCACCTTCACCGCCCCCGGCGCCACCGAAGAAGGACCGGCCCTGTGGCACACGTTCGACACCGGTTCGGCGTGGGGCTATCTGGCGCTGCAAGCCAGCCTGAGCGGTTGGCACACCCACGGCATGGCCGGTTTCGACCAGGAATTGACCCGTACAACGCTGAATATTCCAGAGGGCTATGCGCTGCACGCCGCGGTGGCCATCGGCAAACTGGGTGACAAGTCGACGCTGCCGGACTACCTGCAAGGTCGCGAAGCACCTAGCCCGCGCAAACCGCTGGCCGAGCTGGCGGCTGAAGGTGATTTTTCGCTGTAATCGGCTTTTTTGCCGTCATTGAAACAAGAAGGCCGACGCTTAAAACGTCGGCCTTTTTGCAACCAGCTCAATAGCCTCGCGAAAAATCCACTTCTCCGCGCAAGGCTTCTCCGGCTTGAAACGCGTTCAGGTTGTGTACGAACAGCTCGGTCATGGCGACCGGGGATGTCGGTGCCGAACTGTGCCCGGTCAACAGCAACCCGTAGGCGGTCCAGAACGGATGGCGCTGCGGCAGCGGCTCCTGACGACAGACGTCGATCACCGCTCCGGCCAGATGCCCCACCCTCAATGCTTCGACCAGATCCGCATCCACCACCGATATGCCCCGTCCGACATTGATGAACAGGGCCGTGGGCTTGAAGCTGGCAAACAGCTTCGCGTCATACAGATCGTGAGTGTCCGGCGTGTTGGGCAGCAGGTTGATGACGTAGTCCATTTCGCCGACCAGACGCTCGATGTCCGACAACGCGGCCACTTCTATAAACGGCTCCTGGGTACGCGCAGTGGACGCCACGCCATAGACCTGCACGCCAAAGGGTAACAGGAACTCGGCAACACGCTGGCCGATGTCACCGGCCCCGACGATCAACGCCTTGCGACCCGCCAGGCTTTGACCGGTGCGGTTGTCCCACTTGCGCTCGACCTGACTCATCAAGCGCGCCAGCACCTCACGCTCGTGGCCGAGCATGTAAGTCAAAACGAACTCGGCCATGACCTGACCGAAAATGCCCACCGCACGTGTCAGGCGATAGTCCTGCGGCAAGCCCCCCATCAGCAGCGGGTTGATCCCCGCCCAGGTGGATTGCAGCCACTGCGGCTTGTGCCCTTGGCGCAACAGGTTGGCCATCAGGTCCGGCTGTCCCAGCCAGACCGGGCAATCGCTGGCCATCCGCGACAGCTCGGCGGAGTCACCACTGCTCAAGACGTCCAGCTCAGGCGCAGCCTTGCGCAACAATTGGGTATAAACGGGGTAATCGTGCTCGGCAATCAGAACGCGCATGTTTCAAAAACCTTAAAAACAGGACAGGCAACCCACAACCGATGTGGGCCGCTTTACAACGTAAGCGATGATCACATGGGATCGTTGCGGCGCAACAGTTCCTCGGGCAAATGCTCGATGTACTCATCTTCAGCCGGTGGCATCTGCAAGTGATAGCCCTGGCTGTCGAGGTTCTCCAGCACCAGATTGATGTCTTCACGCGACAGCGTACGCTCGGGGCTCAACACCAGATCGAAGGCATGAACCGGTTTGCCAAAGGCCACCAGCAGCTCGGGCGGCACACGTTTGAGGACATCGCTCTTGAGAACGTAAAGGTACATCTCGTTCTTTTTCGGGCTGCGATAAATCGAGCAGATACGCTTCAAGACTGTTCTCCGGGTGTGGCCAGGCTGTCCAGCAGCGCCTGGCCCATCAACTCGCGACGCCAGCCACGCAACGAATCAGGTAATTGGTAAGGACCGTCGGGGTAGCCGCTCTTGAGCAGCGCTTCGAGGGTCTTCTTGCGCAGCATCAGTTCAGGCGCCATGTCCAGTTGCTCGGCGTACTGCTGGCCAATCGCGCGTAAACGCTTGATCGCCCCGGCAGCATCGATGGGCAGCGGCTCGGGCAATGCCGGTGGCCACTCTTCGGGCGGCAGGCTGCCTGCGCTCTTGATCAGTTCCAGCAGAAACTCGCCGTCATGGCGAACGGTGCGCGGGTGCATGTCTTCGATGCGGGCCAGCGTGCCGAGGTTGTCCGGCTGGGTCTTGGCCAACGGCCAGAGCGAGTGCTCGCGCACGATGCGGTTACGCGGCAGGTTGCGGGCACGTGCTTCACGCTCACGCCACGCACACAGTTCACGCAGCACCGCCAATTGGGCACGGGACAGCTTCCAGGCCAGCTTGGCATCCCGGTAGACCTCGTACGGATCAACTTCACGACGCAGGTTGGCGACCAGTTCCGCGCCGTCGTCCAGCAGCCAGGCGTATTTGTCATCGGACAGACGCGGGCGCAGGATGGCGAACAGCTCGGCAAGATGCACCGCATCTTCGGCGGCATAGCTGATCTGCGTGTCCGACAGCGGGCGTTGCAGCCAGTCGGAACGGGTTTCGCCCTTGGGCAGGTCAATGTCGAGGACCTCCTGCACCAGGCGCGAATAGCCCATGGAAAAACCGAGGTTCAGGTAGGCTGCCGCCAACTGGGTATCAAACAGCGGAACCGGCAGGCTGCCGGTCAGGCGCAGCAGGACTTCAAGGTCTTCGCTGCAGGCATGAACGACTTTGATGACGTCGGGGTTTTCAAGCAACGCAGACAAGGGCCGCCAGTCATTGATCAGCAGCGGATCAATCAACCAGGCGCTTTTTCCATCGCCGATCTGCAGCAACGCTGCGATCGGGTAAAACGTGTCGACCCGCATGAACTCGGTGTCGAGCGCGACAAAAGGCAGCGACTGCCATTGTGCGCAATGCCGGGCGAGGCTGTCGTCGTCGCGAATCCAGTGAATATCGATGGCCACATGGCTCTCCCTTCAACAATGGCGCGCAGTATATATCGTCATCGCAGAATATCGCGCGTCTGTCGTCCGAGTCTGGCCGTTCTTCATGCAAATGACAGGCAGAAAGGGAGGAATGCACGGCACGGTTATCCGGCTGACGCCCGTGCCAATGCACACCAACCCCGGTGCGTGGGGCGGGAGGCGTTTAGTCAGCCGCCCTTGCCTCACTGCGACACCCGGCGAACATGTCCAGGCCCGGGTTATAGACCTTGGTGTCCACTTTCAACAAACCCAGCATCGAGTGAAACAGATTGTCTTGGCTTAATGGTGCATTGCGCTCCTTTGCCAGGCACTCCGGGCTGACCGCAAAAGACTTCTGATACGTGTCAGACAACCATATGAGCATCGGCACGTGTTTTTGCTGATCGGGGGCCAGCACATAAGGCGTACCGTGCAGAAACAGGTTGTACTCGCCAAGTGATTCGCCATGATCCGACAGATACACCATGGCCGTATCGACCTTGTTTTGATTCTTGCGCAACAAGTCAATCAAACTGGACAACACGTGATCGGTGTACAGCAGCGTGTTGTCATAGGCATTGACGATCGTGTCGCGACTGCAATTGTTCAGCGCATTGCTTTCGCACACAGGGGTAAACGTTTCAAACTCTTTGGGGTAACGCTTGTAGTATTCAGGGCCATGACTGCCCATCTGGTGCAACACAAGAACAGTGTCCTTATCGAGACTGTCTATAAAACCCTGCAGGCCTTGCAACAGAATCTCGTCCCGGCATTCGTGGCTGTTACACAACTGGGGGTCCTTGAGGTTGCTGACATCCTGGAACGTCACCCGATCACACGTGCCTTTGCAGCCCGCCTGATTATCGCGCCACACAACCTCTATGCCCGCGCGCTTGAGCACATCCAGCAAGCCCTCCTGATTGTGCGCGACGGTCGCGTCGTAATCCTTGCGCCCCATATTGGAAAACATGCAAGGCACCGAGACTGCGGTTTCAGTACCGCAGGAATAAACATCGGTGAACGCCACTAACCCGCTCTCTTTATTCAGCGTCGGCGTGGTGTTGCGGCCATAACCCAGGATCCCGAAGTTCTCGGCCCGGGCACTTTCGCCCACCACCAGCACCGTCAGGGATTTGCGGGCATGCGTCGCCCAGTCCGGCGAGCGTTTGGCGTCCTCGCCGATCTTGACGAACGGACGTTGAGCGGAGACCACCTGCTCGCGCAGATAACCCACTGAGGCGCCAATGTAATTGCTCGGCACCACCATCAGGCGCAGCTCGTGATGGTTGCGGAACAATGAAGACAAGCCTTGATAATTTGCCAGTGCCGCAGCGCCGATGGCGGCGCAACAGACCACAATAACCACCAGTTTGCTGAACAGTTCCCGGTGCCAGGGACGATAGCGGATGGGCATTTTCCACAGTATCAGCGAAGGCAAGACGCCCAATAAAGCGATCGACAACACCAGTTTCAGGGACAGCAGCCCCTGAACTTCCGTCACGTTGGTTTCGGCGAAGTTACGAAACATGCCCGCGTCAATCATGACACCGTACTCGGTCATGAAATACACCACGCCGGCACTGACCATAAACAAAAAGATCATGACCGGTTTAAACACGGCCCGGAAGGCCACCAGCGTCAGGCTTATATTGAACACACAGAAGATCATCAATCCAAACGCGACACGCATCGCAATGCCTTTGGCATCTGAACTGGTAATCGCAAACAGGTGCTGCCACAAATTGATATTGAAACCCAGTAACAGAAAGCCACTGGCAAGGAGGGTCACAACCTCTGGACGAACAGTTCTGGGTGTCGGCATTGGGGTCTGCTTATCTAATTAATGTGCATCGGGTGTAGCAGGAACCAGGCAGTTCCCCGATGGCGCGCACTGTAAGCAGCGCATCATCAATTTTATGTGAAAACGGTGAGACGGTTGGGTTGAATGAAGGTTATTTCACAGGGAACGCTACTCGCGCACGAGCCCGCCCTTACGCTGCAACAAAAACGCCTCCGCAAGCAGCCTCGCGGAGACATTATTTTCTCGACTGCGCTCGATCAGACCGAACGACGGCGATAGGCGCGATAGCCCGGCAGCCAGAAATTGCGTTCAATCGCTTCCAGCAAGGCCTCTTCCGAGGTGTCCAGCGCCAGCCCCTCGGCCTGGGCCTCTTTGGCGACCGCGAACGCAATCTTGCGGCTGACCTGCTGGATTTCCTTGAGCGGCGGCAAGACCGCATCGCCCTGCCCCGTCACCATCGGTGAGCACTCGGCCAGCGCATTGGACGCTGCCATCAGCATCCGGTCGGTGATGCGCGATGCCTTGCAAGCCACGACGCCAAGACCGATGCCTGGAAAAATATAGGAGTTGTTGCACTGAGCGATGTGTACGGTGCGACCGTTGATCTCGACCGGCGCAAACGGGCTACCTGTCGCCACCAGCGCATGGCCGTCAGTCCAGCGCAGAATGTCTTCCGGCGTCGCTTCGACTTTGGAAGTCGGGTTCGACAAAGGCATCACCAGCGGCTTGGCACAATGCTTGTGCAACTCACGCACGACCTGCTCAGTGAACAGACCTCGCTGTCCGGACACGCCGATCAATACGGTGGCACCGGCATGCGTCACAACATCCAGCAACTGCGGGAAGTCTTCCGCACCTGCCGTCCAGCCGGCAACGTCTGCGGTTTTCTGCGCCAGACGTTGCTGGAAGTCCAGCAGGTTACCCATGTCCTCGGTCAGCAGACCGAAGCGGTCGACCATGAATACACGCTGGCGCGCCTCGCTTTCGCTCAGCCCCTCAATGCGCATTGCCGCGATGATGTGCTCGGCAATCCCGCAACCCGCCGAACCCGCGCCGACAAACACCACTTTCTGCTGACCAAGGGTTTCATTCTTGGCCTTGCACGCCGCCAGCAATGTTCCCACGGCCACGGAAGCGGTGCCTTGGATGTCATCGTTGAAGCAGCACAACTCATCCCGATACTTCTCGAGCAGCGGCATGGCGTTGGCCTGGGCAAAATCTTCAAACTGCAACAGCACATCCGGCCAGCGGCGCTGTACCGCATCGATGAACAGTGCGATGAAGTCTTCGTATTCCTTGCCCGACACACGCTCATGACGCCAGCCCATGTACATAGGGTCGTCAAGCAACTCGCGGTTGTTGGTGCCGACGTCCAGCACGATTGGCAGCGTGTAGGCCGGGCTGATGCCGCCACAGGCGGTGTACAACGACAGCTTGCCAATCGGAATACCCATGCCGCCGATGCCCTGATCGCCCAGTCCGAGGATTCGCTCGCTGTCGGTCACGACAATGATCTTGATCCGGTCCTTGGTGGCGCTGCGCAGGATGTCGTCAATGCGGTCGCGTTCAGGGTAAGAGATGAACAGGCCGCGATGAGTGCGGTAAATCTTGGAGAATTCCTGGCATGCCTGGCCCACCGTCGGGGTGTAAATGATCGGCAGCATCTCGTCCAGGTGCGAATCCAGCAGGCGGAAAAACAGGGTCTCGTTATTGTCTTGAATCGAACGCAGGTAAATATGCTTGTCCAGGTCGCTCGCGCACTGTTTGTACTGGCTGTAAACCCGGGTGACTTGCTCTTCGATGGTCTCGACGTTCTGCGGCAGCAGCCCGATCAGATTAAATTCAACCCGCTCCTGCGGGGTAAAAGCGCTGCCCTTGTTCAGCAGCGGCATTTCCAGCAGCGATGGACCTGCGTAGGAAATGTATAAAGGTCGCGAAGTCTTGGTCATTTTTTCTAGTCGCCTTTTTCGTCTACTCATTAATTCTGTACGTCGACCGAGGCGGGCAGCCTGGCTGCTTTCTTATTGTTTTTTCGTGTAGCCAGTGCTCAATCAGGCCATGCCGAAAACCTTTCGGCGTGTGAAGTCAGGAGGCACATATTACTCGTCCGGGGAGCGGTTGCGGCATTTTGTCGCGCAGAGAATGGCCAGGTGATGCTATTCGACGCACAGCTCTCTACGACCAGCAAGCGCGTGCCGCACGCTGGAAACTGTCACTCGATTGAATGAAAAAGCCCTGGCGATTGCCAGGGCATGCAGGCGTCAGGCCCCGCCTGGCTTACCGGCGATAAGCCCGATGGTAAAACCGTCCACCGCGGAGATCCGGCCCCGCCACAGCACACCCGCTTCACAGATCGGGTTGCCATCTGTGGAATAGGTCCGGCAATCCTTCAGGTGAATGAAGTGGAACGCCGGCGTGTCTTCCGAAGACTCTCCCGGTTTGAAGGACAGGATCATTTCCTTCATCGACGCGTCAGTGCCGTTGGCAAACTGACTGAACGGCGCGGAAATATCCTCGGCCAACTGCTCGAAATACGTGTCGTGAGAAATCAGATGCCCAGACACTAGATTCCCGCCCACCGACAGCGTCACGCCCATCTCGACCTTGGTGTTCGCCACGAACTTGACCAGCCACTGAAGCAGCCAGTCGATCTGCTTGCCTTGCCACTTGAACTGGGCAATCACGTCATCATGGCTCTGGCTGGGAGAAGGTTGCGCCTTTGGTACTTGATCTACGTCTGACATCTGATAGCTCCTCGCCTCACAAAACGTTGAACCCAAGGTATAGATCAGATCGGGCGAAAGGGAAACCGGGGATGGGCGATTAATAGAGATTGGGCAAGGGGCTGTCTAAGCAGTTCAGCCATTCGGTCTCGCCGCGTCCCCGCGCAAAATCGCTGAGCTGAACAGAAGAAAATCACCCAGATGCTGAGTAATGATCGCCACAGTGATCGGCAATTGCAGCGTTTGATATTCGTGTACCGCGACATTCGTGAACCCGACCATGTTCTTCATGACGGGCAGTAATGACGGAGTAAGCCATCCCCCACGATGAAGCAGTGCGAAAACATCACGAGCGCTTTGTGGTACGCCCAGCCCTTGCGCAATCAAGTGAGGTTTTTTCGCTGAGCACGAACGCCTCGAAAATTCCCGCAGCCTCATTTTTAGCCCAAAGACGGCGGCCTCTGGTAATGATCTGATACTGCATGACGGTCGAAGCTGCACGCAGATCGATCAGGTCCACAGGCAAATAAACGATATCTGCAATTTCCCCCGCCAGACGCCACAGCGCTACAGGATCAAGAGTGCCAGACACAAGCACGGCCAGATCCAGGTCACTCTCGGAGCTGGCGTGACCGGTCGCTTGACTGCCGAACAGGTAGACAGCCAATAGGTCAGGCAATCGGGATTGCAGGTGTGTGAGCAAGCTGTGGGTGTTCATATTCAACGTCTCAAATATGGCCTAGACAGCCCCTAACAGAAGCCGGGTCGGATTCTTGCTCAAGATTTGTGGAAACCAGCCTACAACCCAAAAAACGTATCCACGCCACGAACCCCACCTGACAAAAAATGAGGATTGGGATTAGCGCGGCATCTCTGGCGAGCATTTCCACGGCAGCAGTGCTTTGCGCGTCCACTATTCGAGTTGCACTCTTCGGATGTTGATATCTGTGAGCAGGATGCAGGTGTTATGCGGCATTTGGCAAAGGGTCGAAACAGGAAAGCACTTACATAGCTAACGGATTGGTACTACATAAAACTGGCTGAGTATACTCCAGCATGGGCAACTGTATCACTCGACCAGTTGACCCAGCGCCTGAACAAAGCAACCCTTGATCTAAAGTGCCGCGCTGAGAATCACATAAACAACCAACATGGAAGGATGAAAACCTCATGGCTTTTGACGCTTATTTGAAAATGGAAGGTATCCCCGGCGAAACGCTTGACGCTCAATTCAAAGACTGGATTGAGATGGAGGATTTCGACGTAGGAGCAAGCCAATCCGCTTCGGTCACTTCGACAAGCGCTGGCGGAGCCACAGGTGGCCGAGCTCGTATGAGTGATCTATTTTTTCGCAAGACTGTGGACAAATCCACACCAAAGCTTCATGAGGCATGCTGCAGCGGGAAGCACTTCAAAGAAGTTACTATTGCAGTCAATCGAGCAGGAGCAGAAAAGATAAAGTATTTGGAAATCACACTTGAAGAAGTGATTATTTCATCGGTTACGCTAAACGGAAATGGTAGCGTTGAGGGCGGTTTTCCTACGAAAACAATACGTTTAAACTATGGTCGTATGAAAATGACGTATACGCACCAAAAACGTACAGATGGTCAGGGCGGAGGCCAGGTTGTAGGTGGCTGGGACGGTATAGCCAATAAAGTATATGCCTGAAACCAAGAGGATTGCGTTCATGGTTTCTCCAACTGTTGACACGAACAAGATTGCGTATTGCACCTATGAGTTGAATGGCCAGACAACCAGTATGTTGCACTGCAGCAATAATGAGGGCTATGAGGCCTTCTCAGGAAGAGAAGGCTTTGTCAATGACCCAGCCGAGATTAGCAATGCTAAGTTTGGACCGCTGCCGCCCGGCAGATATTACATACTGGACAGGGAGCGTGGTGGGATGCTGGGTTGGATCAGAGATCCAATAAAGGATTTTTATGCGCGAACTGATCGGAGTGGCTGGTTGTCACTTTACCGAGATGATGGGCGCATTGATGATCAAACAACCGTCAATGACGTAACAAGAGCAAATTTCAGAATACATCCTGTCGGCCCACTGGGCCGAAGCGAAGGGTGTGTCACCATGACATCTAAAATAGCATTTGATCAGCTAAGCAAATACCTCCACAACATGGAGGGAGATAGACTTCAAGGATCCGGACAGAAATACTTCGGCATTTTAGACGTAATAGACCCGAGAGAAAGAAAATGATGAGTATCCTTAAAGCACTCATTAAATTTTTCGTGATTTTTTTGATAGCGTCTTTCCTCACACGATACCTTATTGGAAGCGGGCTGGTGCAAAAAGGACTGGAAACCTCTATCGGTGAAGCGCTATATACAACTCTCTCTGATCTCTTCAACGTCAATGGATCCGAGCAGGCAGAAACATTAATAATCAGTGTACTGCTCATCGGTTCTTTGGGTTTTGTGACAATACTTGGCTGCGTGGCTTCGATCATCACTTCAAGACGGTATCAAGGAACACTTAAAAAATAGGAGCTGTATCACTGTACTGAACAGTAAGCGCTCCATGAACTCTACATTTTAAAGGTGGGGATCTACGGCTATCTTGGAATTTTCGGCGTGCAGCTCCACGGCAGCAAGGCCTCGAAATCTTCTACGCTCCTGGCTTGCGGCAGACGCTCCAGTGCGTGGCGCAGCCACGCATAAGGCTCTTGGCCGTTGGCTTTGGCCGTCTCGACCAAACTGTAAAGTTGAGCGCTGGCCGTCGCGCCTTTGGGCGTGTCGCTGACCGGCACAGGGGGCTTATGGATCGATGGTCAAACTACGCCAATAGCGGGCACAGTGGGAACACACGCATTCGAGATCTGCACACCAAGCGCGGGAAGGATTTCGCAGAAAATTTCAGGTTCAGCATCCTCGAAATCGCAGACAAGCACACCGACAAAGAAGAAATGATGCTCAAGGAAATCCACTGGAAGCGCCGCCTTTTGACACGCGACAGTGGCTTGAACGCCAATTAATTCCCAATCTTCAAGGACGATATGTTTTGACGATGGAGTGGTTTTCACACGGTTCGAAAATGTGGAGCTTTATACGGTCGGTAACTATGGCCATGAGTGGGGCTTTCGCCTGTATGGAAATGGGTCTGGCAATTGCAACAGCCCTTTCCATGACTCAACCGTTATCGTTAGAAGCGGATATTCGGTCTCTCCAAGCCCTGAATGACCAGAAGAACGTGCTTGAGGATTTGACACGTCAGAAACATGTATAAAAAGGAGCTGAATTAGCAATCAACAGCCAAAGATGTGACTGAAATTACCTAAAGACGGCAAAAATTTGTAAGCGCTCCATGAACCCCACATTCAAAGCCGCTGCTTGATCCCGGATGCTGTGCTCCCGATTTCTTTCTGGAGCCCGCCAACCATGATGCGTCCCGATGCAAAAGTCGAAAAAGTGTATCTGTACCCCAAGCCCGTCGACTTCCGAAAATCCATCGACGGTCTGGCGGCCTTGGTTGAGTTGGACATTAAGGTCGCGGTGTTCGACCCCGTGCTTTTCGTCTTCCTCAACAAGCCACGCAACCGCGTGAAGATCTTGTACTGGGAGCGCAACGGCTTCTGCCTTTGGCTCAAGCGCCTGGAGTCTGAGCGTTTCAAAACATCGCCCGATCAAACCGACGAAGCAATTGTCCTGACTGTCCAGGAGCTCAACTGGATGCTCGACGGCTTTGACCTTTGGCGTAACCGTCCCCATCAGGTTTTGACGCCGCGATTCGTGGCCTGATTCGGTATAATCCCGGGCATGAATTTCGTGCCCGACAACCTTCCTGATGATCCTGAATTGCTCAAGCAGATGCTTGCGAAGATGCAGTCCCGGGTGGGCGTGCTCGAAGAGCAAGTTGCACTACTAAGGCAGCGCCTGTTCGGCCGGAAATCAGAGCAGGCCGTCGATCCGGCAACGCCTCAAATGGCGTTGTTCAATGAAGCGGAGCACGAGGTCGAGTTGGCGTGCGAGACCACTGAAGAAGAGGTTGTCGCACCCTCAAAGCGCCGTGGCAAGCGCAACCCATTGCCTGCCGATCTACCGCGCATCGAAGTCATCCACGAACTGCCCGAGCATGAGCTGACTTGTACCTGCGGTTGCCGCAAACACGCCATTGGCGAGGAAATCAGCGAGCAACTTGAAATCGTCCCGATGCAGATACGGGTGATCAAACACGTTCGTAAAGTCTACGGTTGCCGCGACTGCGAGACTGCACCGGTGACTGCGGACAAGCCCGCTCAGTTGATTGAAAAAAGCATGGCCAGCCCGAGCGTTCTGGCGATGCTGCTGACCACTAAATATGTGGACGGTTTGCCGCTTCACCGCTTTGAAAAAGTACTGGGCCGCCACGGCATCGATATCCCTCGCCAGACCTTGGCACGCTGGGTTATCCAGTGCGGCGAACACTTTCAGCCGCTGCTGAATTTAATGCGCGACAGCCTATTGGCCAGCCGGGTCATCCATTGCGATGAAACGCGGGTGCAGGTGTTGAAAGAGCCTGACCGCGAGCCAGGCAGCCAGTCATGGATGTGGGTGCAAACCGGCGGCCCGCCGGATAAGCCGGTGATCCTTTTTGACGACTCCACCAGCCGAGCGCAGGAGGTGTCTACGCGCCTGCTCGATGGCTATCGTGGCTACGTCATGACCGATGATTATGCCGGTTACAACGCACTGGGCGCCCAAGCTGGAGTTGAGCGTTTAGGGTGCTGGGCCCATGCGCGTCGCAAGTTTG
>NZ_MTSA01000017.1:0-116937 GCF_002157375.1 Pseudomonas syringae | reverse complement strand
AAAGCTGATTATAAGCAGGCAGCATGGCGCAGAGGTGTGACGCGGTTCCCCTGCTATTTGTGGGAGCGAGCTTGCTCGCGAAGAGGCCAGTACAGTCATTGAAAATGGGGCGTCTGAACCCTCGTCTTCGCGAACAAGTTCGCTCCCACGCCCTGCGGGCAGAAGCGCGCTCTGTGTCCGACGCATCGCTATGCACAAGTCCGCTTCTGATGCTGGCCGAAGGCCGTGGAAGTGAGCTTGCTCGCGAAGGGGCCAGTTCAGTCATTGAAAATGGGGCGTCTGAACCCTCGTCTTCGCGAACAAGTTCGCTCCCACGCCCTGCGGGCAGAAGCGTGTTCTGTGTCCGACGCATCGCTATGCACAAGTCCGCTTCTGACGCTGGCCGAAGGCCGTGGAAGCGAGCTTGCTCGCGAAGAGGCAGGTACAGCCCCCGGAAACAGGGTGTTTGAATCATTGCCTTCGTGAGCAAGCTCACTCCCACAAATACCGCCCGAAGGGCGACACCAGCGAAGGGTTGGCGTGGCTGCGGGGGTTGCAGTCGGAAAGCTGATTATAAGCAGGCAGCATGGCGCAGAGGTGTGACGCGGTTCCCCTGCTATTTGTGGGAGCGAGCTTGCTCGCGAAGAGGCCAGTACAGTCATTGAAAATGGGGCGTCTGAATCATTGCCTTCGTGAGCAAGCTCACTCCCACAAAATACCGCCCGAACGGCGACACCAGCGAAGGCCTGCGTGGCTGAGGGCGTTGCAGTCGAAAAGCTGATTATGAACATTGTGGAAGCGAGCTTGCTCGCGAAGGGGCCAGTACAGTCATTGAAAATGGGGCGTCTGAATCATTGCCTTCGTGAGCAAGCTCACTCCCACAAAATACCGCCCGAACGGCGACTCCAGCGAAGGGTTGGCGTGGCTGCGGACGTTGCAGTCGAAAAGCTGATTATAAGCAGGCAGCATGGCGCAGAGGTGTGACGCGGTTCCCCTGCTATTTGTGGGAGCGAGCTTGCTCGCGAAGAGGCCAGTACAGTCATTGAAAATGGGGCGTCTGAACCCTCGTCTTCGCGAACAAGTTCGCTCCCACGCCCTGCGGGCAGAAGCGTGTTCTGTGTCCGACGCATCGCTATGCACAAGTCCGCTTCTGACGCTGGCCGAAGGCCGTGGAAGTGAGCTTGCTCGCGAAGAGGCAGGTACAGCTCCCGGAAACAGGGCGTCTGAATCATTGCCTTCGTGAGCAAGCTCACTCCCACAAAATACCGCCCGAACGGCGACTCCAGCGAAGGGTTGGCGTGGCTGCGGACGTTGCAGTCGAAAAGCTGATTATAAGCAGGCAGCATGGCGCAGAGGTGTGACGCGGTTCCCCTGCTATTTGTGGGAGCGAGCTTGCTCGCGAAGAGGCCAGTACAGTCATTGAAAATGGGGCGTCTGAACCCTCGTCTTCGCGAACAAGTTCGCTCCCACGCCCTGCGGGCAGAAGCGCGCTCTGTGTCCGACGCATCGCTATGCACAAGTCCGCTTCTGATGCTGGCCGAAGGCCGTGGAAGCGAGCTTGCTCGCGAAGAGGCAGGTACAGCCCCCCCCTGGAAAAAGGGCGTCTGAATCATTGCCTTCGTGAACAAGCTCACTCCCACAAAAAAGTTATGTAACGCTTGGCGTTCTGCGCCTGGCCTGCAGCGCGTCGAGACGTCAATCCTCGACGTCGAACTGGTCCTTTATATAACGGATTTCAGTCCGGCCATGCGGGGCGGGCTGGCCGTCTTCGTCGAGGTTGACGAAGACGATCTTCTCGACCGTAAGGATGCTCTTGCGGGTGATCTTGTTGCGCACCTGGCATTTCAGCGTAATCGATGTACGGCCGAACTCGGTGGCCGTGATGCCCAGTTCGATAATGTCGCCCTGACGCGAGGCGCTGACAAAGTTGATTTCGGAAATGTACTTGGTCACTACCCGCTGATTGCCCAACTGGACAATCGCGTAGATCGCGGCCTCTTCATCGATCCAGCGCAGCAGGCTGCCACCGAACAGGGTGCCGTTGGGGTTGAGGTCTTCGGGCTTTACCCACTTGCGGGTGTGGAAATTCATGTTCACTCCTGAGCATCTGGCCGGTAGAGACCCGCATGATGGCAGAGCCGACGGCGCACGCCCATGCCCGCGTCATAGCGACAGCATATCGACCCTATTAGCGATAGATGGCTCAATAGTGGCCTTTAAGCCGACAGAAAGCCTTGGGAAGAAGCGCGAGCGAGGCTATACTGGCAAACGTTTCAAAACGGTCATCAACGCTTGATACCGTTCCCGCCACCTGTCCGAGGGGCGCTGCAGCAGGTTCTCCCTGTCAGGCTCGGATGGGGCGTTGTTTGTCAGGTTGATCATCAATCGGCAAGCCTTAAACGCACAACGGCGCCCATTCGCATTTTTATGGAATGGAGACTCTCAATGAGTGCTGTAATCACGCCCGCAGAATTTAACGACTTCAAGGTTGCCGACATTTCCCTGGCTGCCTGGGGCCGTCGCGAAACCATCATCGCCGAATCCGAAATGCCTGCCCTGATGGGTCTGCGCCGCAAATACGCCGCTGAGCAGCCGCTCAAGGGCGCGAAAATCCTCGGCTGCATTCACATGACCATTCAGACCGCCGTGCTGATCGAAACCCTGGTTGCTCTGGGTGCCGAAGTACGCTGGTCGTCGTGCAACATTTTCTCCACTCAGGATCAGGCCGCCGCGGCCATCGCCGCTGCCGGCATTCCTGTGTTCGCCTGGAAAGGCGAAACCGAAGAAGAATACGAGTGGTGCATCGAGCAGACCATCCTCAAGGATGGCCAGCCGTGGGACGCCAACATGATCCTCGACGACGGCGGCGACCTGACCGAGATCATCCACAAGAAATACCCGGCGATGCTGGACAAGATCCACGGCGTGACCGAAGAGACCACCACGGGCGTTCACCGTCTGCTGGACATGCTGGCCAAGGGCGAGCTGAAAATCCCGGCCATCAACGTCAATGACTCGGTAACCAAGAGCAAGAACGACAACAAGTACGGCTGCCGTCACAGCCTGAACGACGCCATCAAGCGCGGCACCGACCACTTGCTGTCCGGCAAGCAGGCTCTGGTGATCGGCTACGGTGACGTGGGCAAGGGCTCGGCTCAGTCCCTGCGTCAGGAAGGCATGATCGTCAAAGTGACCGAAGTCGACCCGATCTGCGCCATGCAGGCCTGCATGGACGGTTTCGAACTGGTTTCCCCGTTCATCGACGGCGAAAACGACGGCACCGAAGCGAGCATCGACAAAGCGCTGCTGGGCAAGATCGACCTGATCGTGACCACCACCGGTAACGTCAACGTGTGCGACGCCAACATGCTCAAAGCGTTGAAAAAGCGTGCAGTCGTGTGCAACATCGGCCACTTCGACAACGAAATCGACACCGCTTTCATGCGCAAGAACTGGGCATGGGAAGAAGTGAAGCCACAGGTTCACAAGATCCACCGTACTGGCGCCGGTTCGTTCGACGCACAGAACGACGACTACCTGATCCTGCTGGCCGAAGGCCGTCTGGTAAACCTGGGCAACGCCACAGGCCACCCAAGCCGCATCATGGACGGCTCGTTCGCCAACCAGGTTCTGGCGCAGATCTTCCTGTTCGATCAGAAATACGCTGACCTGGCACCTGCCAAAAAGGCCGAGCGTCTGACGGTCGAAGTACTGCCGAAGAAGCTCGACGAAGAAGTGGCCCTGGAAATGGTCCGCGGCTTCGGCGGCGTGGTGACCAAGCTGACCAAGACCCAGGCCGACTACATCGGTGTGACCGTCGAAGGTCCGTTCAAGCCGCACGCTTATCGCTACTGATTGATCTTCTGTGAAGAGTGCGCGGCGTTCCTGACGCCCCTCACTCTTGCAGATGGCAATGACCTGTGGGAGCGGCCCTGCCCGCGAAGGCTGTAGGCCACTTCGCGGACAAGTCCGCTCCTGCAAGTATGTGTTCGCTTCTATATCGAGATCGGCCTCCATGAGCCAAGAACGCCGCTTCAGCTTCGAGTTCTTCCCCACCAAGACCGACGCTGGACATGAAAAGCTGCTGACCGTTGCGCGTCAGCTCGCCACGTACAACCCCGATTTTTTCTCCTGCACCTACGGTGCCGGTGGTTCTACCCGCGACCGCACGCTCAATACCGTGCTGCAGCTGGAGAACGAAGTAAAAGTACCGGCTGCCCCGCATTTGTCATGCGTGGGTGACGGCAAGGAAGACCTGCGCAATCTGTTGGCCCAGTACAAGGATGCAGGCATCAAGCGCATCGTGGCCCTGCGTGGCGACCTGCCTTCCGGTATGGGCATGGCCAGCGGTGAGCTGCGTCACGCCAACGACCTGGTGCAATTTATCCGTGAGGAAACCGGCAGCCACTTTCACATCGAAGTCGCCGCCTACCCGGAAATGCACCCTCAGGCGCGCAATTTCGAAGATGACCTCAAGCACTTCGTCAACAAGGCCAACGCCGGTGCCGACAGTGCGATTACCCAATACTTCTTCAACGCCGACAGTTATTTCAACTTTGTCGAGCGCGTCGAGAAGATGGGCGTGAACATCCCGATCGTGCCAGGCATCATGCCGATCACCAATTACAGCAAGCTGGCCCGCTTCTCCGATGCCTGCGGTGCGGAAATCCCGCGCTGGATCCGCAAGCAGCTCGAAGCGTACGGCGATGACGTGCAAAGCATTCAGGCGTTTGGCGAAGACGTCATTACCCGGATGTGCGAACGCTTGCTGCAAGGCGGCGCACCGGGGCTGCACTTCTACACGCTGAACCAGGCAGAACCGAGCCTGGCGGTGTGGAATAACCTGCAATTGCCACGCTGATACCGCAGTAAAGCCGTGATCTGAAGGCTGATTCCCGGAAGATCGCGGCCTGATACACCGTTGGGCAGCAGGAAAGCGGCGTATTGCGCGCGCTCTGTTATACTCCAGCCTTCCCGCCAGGCTTACGCCCGGACGCGCGGTCTTGCAATCGTCACTCGTTCACGCCATCAGCGCACTTTTCATCAAGCGCAGACGTCACGAGATGCACTGAAGACCCTGCAGGACCGGACGGGATCGCGTTGTCTTTACACGCCATTCGCGCCAGGCAAGACATCCCTTGAGCTTAAGCTCCAACAGAACAGGATTACTCATGTCCTTTGCTTCCCTCGGTCTCTCCGAGGCTTTAGTCCGCGCCATCGAGGCAGCGGGCTACACCCAGCCGACCCCCGTGCAACAGCGGGCCATTCCCGCCGTGTTGCAAGGTCGCGACCTGATGGTTGCGGCGCAGACAGGTACTGGTAAAACCGGCGGTTTCGCCCTCCCTATTCTGGAGCGGCTATTTCCCAACGGTGTTCCGGACAAATCCCAGCGTCACGGCCCGCGCCAACCGCGCGTTCTGGTCCTGACCCCGACTCGCGAACTCGCTGCGCAGGTGCATGAAAGCTTCAAGCTGTATGCCCGCGACCTGAAGTTCGTCAGCGCCTGCATCTTTGGTGGCGTCGGCATGAACCCGCAGGTTCAGGCCATGTCCCGTGGTGTGGATGTACTGGTGGCCTGCCCTGGCCGACTGCTCGATCTGGCCGGTCAAGGCAGCGTCGACTTGTCCCACGTCGAAATTCTGGTGCTCGATGAAGCAGACCGGATGCTCGACATGGGCTTCGTTCACGACGTCAAGAAAGTCCTTGCCCGTCTGCCGGCCAAGCGCCAGAACCTGCTGTTCTCGGCAACGTTCTCCAATGACATCACGTCGTTGGCTGGCAAGCTGCTGCACAACCCGGAACGCATTGAAGTCACGCCACCGAACACCACGGTCGAGCGCATCGAGCAACGGGTTTTCCGTCTCCCGGCCAATCACAAGCGCTCGTTGCTGGCGCATCTGATTACCGTGGGCGCTTGGGAACAGGTGCTGATCTTCACCCGCACCAAGCACGGCGCCAACCGTCTGGCCGAGTATCTGGACAAGCATGGCCTTGCGGCTGTCGCGATCCACGGCAACAAGAGCCAGAATGCACGCACCAAGGCTCTGGCCGATTTCAAGGCCGGTGATGTTCGCATCATGGTGGCGACCGATATCGCCGCACGCGGCCTGGATATCGACCAGCTGCCACACGTCGTCAACTTCGAATTGCCGAACGTTGACGAAGACTACGTACACCGTATCGGCCGTACCGGCCGTGCAGGTCGCTCGGGTGAAGCCATTTCGCTGGTTGCCCCGGACGAAGAAAAGCTGCTCAAAAGCATCGAGCGCATGACCAAGCAGAAGATCCCGGACGGCGATCTGATGGGCTTTGACATCACGGCAGTCGAGGCTGAAAAGCCGGAAGTGCGTGAGCGTCCGGATGTTCGCAATTCCCGTGGTGCGCGCCCGGCTCGTGCTGACGGCGACAAGAACAACGGTGGTCGTCGCGACAAGGGCAAGGACAAAGGCAGAGATAAGCCTGCTGCCGCAGCCGCAGCTCCTGGCGAACGCCCTGCCCGGCAACCCCGCGAAAAAAAGCCACGTGAGGGCACGCCTCGCAGCGAACAACGTGCATCGCAGCCTGCAACACCGCGTCCGGCCTCGGATCGCGCGCCGGACGAATTCCGTGATGACGAGGTGGATAACTTCGGCAACCGCGCTGATTACGTAAGCCCTTATCAGGGCAAAGGCCAGAATCGTGGCCGTCGCCCTGCTGCCGCGCCTGGTGCTGCACCGGCTGCGGGTGGCGCACGTCCGGCCAATTCGGGCCGACCTGCAGGCGGCGCACCACGTTCCGGTTCCGGTACTGGCGCACCCAAGCGCAATGGCTCGGGTTCTTCGGCACCGCGTTCGCGCGACGGTCAACCGCGCGGTCGTCGTCCTGCACGTGAAGAGCAGCCCTTGCCACGTGAAGGTCAGGAACCCGCCGTACGCGCTCCACGCGACGGCCAGCCGCAGCCGAAGATCGTTCACAAAGAGTCGAAGATCGACCGCTTCCCGTCTGCCGAGCAACTGGATCAGTTGCCAGCACGCCCACGCGGAGAAAAACCGGCCCTGCTGACCCGCAACCGCGACAGCTGATAGCCACATAACAAAAAAACGCCCCGACATGTTCGGGGCGTTTTTGTTTGTTGTATCGATGATCGCTCCCACGCTACGCGGCCGGTCTTGAGACGGCAGCGCGGCTCAGATCTGTGACGCAGAGCGTCATCCACTGCATGCCAACGCGGAGCATTGCCACGAGAGTCATCTCAGGAAGTTTCATCGCACCAACAAAAACGCCGACCCAAGGGTCGGCGTTTTTGCGATCAGGCGAGCATTTACTTCTTCTGTACGCCTTCGAAGGTGATGTCCAGGTCCAGCGTCTGCGACGTCGGGCCAGGGCCTTTGATACCGAAATCGTTCAGGTTCAGCGTCGATGTACCGTTGAAGCCGGCACGGTAGCCGCCCCACGGATCCTTGCCTTCGCCGTTGAAAGTGGCCTTGATCACGATTGGCTTGGTCACGCCGTGCAGGGTCAGGTCGCCGGTCACGTCAGCCGTTTTCTCACCCGTCGACTTGACGCTGGTGGAGACGAACTTGGCTTCCGGGTACTTGGCAACGTCCAGGAAGTCTTTGCTGGCGATATGCTTGTCGCGCTCGGCGTGGTTGGTGAACAGGCTGGCGGTTTTCAGCTCGACATTGATTTTGCTGGCCTCAGGCTTGGCAGCGTCGAAGCTGAATGTGCCGTCCCAGTCCTTGAAGGTGCCGTGGATGAAGCTGTAGCCCAAATGGCTGATCTTGAAGTCAACGAATGCGTGCTGACCTTCCTTGTCGATAACGTAGTCGGCAGCCATGGCCTGACCAGCAGACAACAGTGCGGTACCCAGAGCCAGAGCGGCGAGAGACTTCTTCAACATGCTTTTCTTCCCGTTTTGGTTGAACAATCAATGACGACCCAGCATGCGCTTAAGGGTCACATCGCGATCGATGAAATGGTGTTTCAGTGCAGCAAGGCCGTGGAGCACCGCGAAAATCACGATGACCCAAGCCAGATATAAGTGAATCCAGCCAGCCGTTTCCGCCTGATCGGGAAGGCCTGAGACCAGTGCAGGCACATCGAACAGGCCAAACACCGGGATACCCACGCCATCAGCGGTGGAGATCAGGTAACCGGCAAACATCACGGCAAACAGTGCAACGTATAAAAACAGGTGACCGAACGCAGCGCCAAGACGCGTCAACTTACTGTAGCTGGCCAACGGCGGCGGTGGCGGACTCAACAGACGCCAGACCACACGGATCAGCATGATCGCGAACAACGTGATGCCAATGCTCTTGTGCAGGTCAGGACCCGCCTTGCGCCAGGTATCGTAGTAATCCAGTCCGACCATCCATAGCCCCAGCGCAAACATGCCAAACACGACAGCAGCCACGCTCCAGTGCAGCACCATGCTGACCAGACCGTAGCGAGAGGATGAGTTACGTAGCTGCATTACCAGTACCTTGTCAGAAGTGTTACCAGACTAGCTTTTTATCTATCGAATGAAAGCGCAAAATGTTGCTTTGACCTATCGAACAATACGATCAGTCCCGCTGCCATTTTTTGCTTATGCCTTGCTGGTGTTATCAGTGCCTGGCAGGCTTCTCAGCATTGCCAGACGGCCCTTGTCGCAGCAGCATCCCGATAATGTGCAGTCAGTAACACTTTGCAATGACCATCGGCCGTCCGGTGCCGATGAACGGCATCATGCGCTCCTGAATGGCCAGCCTGTCAGGGTAGAACGAATTCAACAGGCGAAAAAAAAGGGCGCGGTATTCACCGCGCCCTTTCTCATTCAGCTAACGCTCGATCAGTTGTTGACGTCTGCGGGGGCTGTCCCGTTTGTCGACTTGGCCGGAGCGGGCTGGGTCTGCGCTTTTTTAGCGGCTTCCTTTTTCGCCGCAGCTTTCTTCGCCGCTTCTTTTTTGGCGGCTTCCTTCTTCGCTGCTTCCTTTTTCGCCGCATCGGTCTTGGCAGCAGGCTTTTTAGCCGGTTCGGCTTTTACCGGCGGTTTGACGGGCTCGACTACCGGCGCAACCACTGGCGCGGGTGCCGGAACCGGTGCAGGCGCTGGAGCGGGCTCCGGCGCCTTCTCTACCGGCGCAGGTGCAGGCGCTTCGGCGCCACCGAACAGGCGCGAGAAGAAGCCTGGCTTGTCAGCCTGAGGTTTCGCGGGTTCAGCCGGCTTGTCGGAAGAACCACCCCCAAACAGGTTGCTGAAGAAGTTGCCTTCGGATTTCTGCGAAGCGGGTACCGGGGCTTTCGGCGGAGCGACCTTGACCGGCTCGAACGACTTGCCAGCAGCCAGATCCTGTACCTGGCTGGCGGCTCGCTGACCGCTGCGCAGCGCGCCTTCCAGAGTGCCGGGGTACAAGGTGTCAGTGTGCTCGCCAGCAAAGGCTACGCGCAGAATCGGCCTTTCCCACAAGCGCCAGTATTTGCTGATCTGGCCAGGGCCGAATGCCAGATAGGAGCCGCCCGTCGATGGGTCAACGCTGTAACGGCGAATTTCATAGCCGGTGTACGCACCACGCGCTTCCGGGTAGAACGCATGCAGGCGGATCAGCACCTGATCGACCATCTGCTTGTCGCCGAACGCCTGCATGATGCGGGCGTTATCGCCGGACAGGTTGATCACCACATTGGCACCGCCCTTGAGGGCAGGCTCGACCCACAGCATCCCCAGACCGGTGTTGCTGAACACTTCGCCCGACATGCGCGCCTTGCTGTCCCAGACCGGGGTCTTGAACTTGAGCATGATCTGGTCGCGCCAGCCATAGTTGGTGCTCTTGATCGCGCCCGTGTGCTGAGCATCCAGCGCAGGTGTCATCTGAATCTTGCCCAACGAACGCAACGGTACAGCCATCACCACGTAATCAGCCGTGTAGCTGGTAGCGCCAGCCTTGACGGTGACCTTGTCCTTTTCCTGGATGATTGCCGACACCGGCGAGTTGGTCTTGACGGTCTTGAGCTGTTTCACAAAGGCTTGCGTCAGTACCGCACTGCCACCGGGCAAGCGCGCAGCACGCAAGTCACGCTCATCGACGGCGCGATACACCCGCGATTGCTGGGCAAGGTAAAGCAGCGACAGGCGCGAAGGCTCGTCGTAGCGAGTACGAATCTGCTGGTTGATCAACTGACGAGCCGTGGCAGGCAGGTTCAGACGGTCCAGCCAGTTGGCCACGTTGATCTGGTCCAGGGCAAACAGGGTGCTGTTGGACGCCGGGTTTTCCGGGTCATCCACCGAGCGCGCCAGATTATCCAGCGTGTCGTTGTAGCGCTTGATCGCTTCGGCGGTCGCAGGCTGTTTGGCGGCCAGGTCAGCCTGAGTGAAGTACACGCCATCAATCAAATAGCTGGGCGTTCGCACGAATTCAGGTGCTGGCACGGTAGGAAGCTTGAAGCTGTCCAGGTAGTGGTTCAGTACTGGCTGCGCCTTGGTGTTGCCGATCCACTCGCTGGTCGCCAGACCGGAGCGGCCACCCAAAACCGGTTTGGCTTCCAGCAGCGTCACTTGCCAGCCTTTGGCCTGCAGCTCATAGGCCGCAGTCAGGCCTGCCAGACCACCGCCGACGACTATGGCCGTTCGTTGTTTTTCATCGGCGAGCGTCGAAACGCTGACCAACCCTGCCACTATCAGCGCACATGCGCGCAGCCACCCAGAAAGCATTCGGCGAACTCCGAAAAAACGTAGGAAAGGTTGGGCCAGTCAGCCCGAAACATCGACTCGCTGCGCAGGATACGCGAGCCATCAAATCGCCGCCAGCAATGTCCATCAGGCGTTAAAACTGCATCAAAGGTTGTTCCACGGGCGGGCATTGCATAGGCTTGCGCGATTGTTCGTCCTCGCATCAGGCGAGTCGCTACCCGGAGATTGAAAATGGGCCTCAATGACCAGTGGATGCAGCGTGACCTCAAGGTCCTGTGGCACCCCTGCACCCAGATGAAAGACCACGAAAATCTGCCGCTGATACCGATCAAACGTGGCGAAGGCGTATGGCTCGAAGACTTTGAAGGCAAGCGCTATCTGGACGCTGTCAGCTCTTGGTGGGTCAACGTTTTCGGGCATGCCAACCCACGCATCAACCAGCGCATCAAGGATCAGGTCGACCAGCTTGAGCACGTGATCCTCGCCGGCTTCAGCCATCAGCCGGTGATCGAACTGTCCGAGCGGCTGGTCAAACTCACGCCCGAGGGCCTGACCCGCTGTTTCTATGCTGACAACGGTTCGTCGTGCATCGAAGTCGCCCTGAAGATGAGCTTTCACTACTGGCTCAATCGCGGCCAGCCGGACAAGAAACGCTTCGTCACCCTGACCAACAGCTACCACGGCGAAACCATGGCCGCGATGTCGGTCGGTGACGTGCCGCTGTTCACGGAAACCTACAAGGCGCTGCTGCTGGACACCCTCAAGGTGCCAAGCCCCGATTGTTATCACCGCCCTGACGGCATGAGCTGGGAAGAACACTCGCGCAACATGTTCGCGGCAATGGAGCAGACCCTGGCCGAGCACCACGCCAGCGTCGCGGCGGTGATCGTCGAGCCGCTGATTCAGGGCGCTGGTGGCATGCGCATGTACCACCCGGTCTACCTCAAACTGCTGCGCGAAGCCTGTGACCGTTACGGCGTACACCTGATTCACGATGAAATCGCCGTGGGTTTCGGCCGCACCGGCACTATGTTCGCCTGCGAACAGGCGGGCATCCGACCGGACTTCCTGTGCTTGTCCAAGGCGCTGACGGGCGGCTATCTGCCGCTGGCGGCGTGTCTGACCACCGATGATGTGTACGACGCCTTCTACGACGACTACCCGACACTGCGCGCCTTTCTGCACTCGCACAGCTACACCGGTAATCCGCTGGCCTGCGCGGCGGCACTGGCGACACTGGATATCTTCGAGCAGGACAACATCATCGAAAACAACAAGGCCCTGGCGCAGCGTATGGCGACGTCGACGGCGCATCTGGTGGATCATCCGCATGTGGCCGAAGTGCGTCAGACCGGCATGGCCATCGCCATCGAGATGGTTCAGGACAAGGCCACCAAAACGGCTTACCCGTGGCAGGAGCGCCGTGGCATGAAGGTTTTCCAGCATGCGCTGGAGCGCGGCGCCTTGCTGCGGCCGCTGGGCAGCGTGGTGTATTTTCTGCCGCCGTACGTGATTACGCCGGAACAGATCGACTTTCTGGCTGAAGTGGCCACTGAAGGCATTGATATCGCGACCCGCAGCAGCATCAGTGTGGCGGTACGCGAGAACTTCCATCCGGACTTCAGGGATCCGGGTTAAGGGCTGGCACTTGCGGCGCAAGGGCTGAGCGGCCCCTGACATGGGAGCGGACTTGTCCGCGAATACGCCATCACAGAACGAACACCGGAACCGAGACACACCATGAGACTGTCCCGCTTTTTTACTGAAACGCCGCTGAGCCTGGGCGAGCACGAGCTGCCTGAAGCGCAGGCGCATTACATCAGCCGCGTGTTGCGCATGACCGAGGGCGATGCGCTGCAACTGTTCGACGGCTCGGGCCACGAGTTTCGCGGCACGCTGCTGGAGGTGGGCAAGAAACGCGTGCGCGTGCAACTGACTGAACGCTTCGACGGACAGATCGAGTCAGGCCTGCGCATTCATCTGGGGCAGGGTTTGTCGCGCGGCGAGCGCATGGACTGGGCGATTCAGAAAGCCACCGAGCTGGGCGTCAGCGAGATCACCCCGATTGTCAGCGAACGCTGCGAAGTGCGCCTCAAGGACGAACGCGCCGAGAAGCGTCAGGCGCATTGGCAACAGATCGCAATCAGCGCGTGCGAACAGTGCGGTCGCTCGGTAGTGCCGGTGATTCATCCGCCCATGCCGCTGGCCGACTGGATCAGGCTGACCGAAGCCGACCTGAAACTGGTTCTGCACCCGGTGGCAGAACCGCTGACCAGCCACGACAAACCCGCCCGCCTGGCCTTCCTGATCGGCCCGGAAGGCGGCCTGAACGATGCAGAAATCGATCAGGCACAACATGCCGGCTTCCAAGCCGCCCGCCTCGGCCCCCGCGTCCTGCGCACCGAAACCGCCCCAGTGGTCGCACTCAGCGTGGCGCAACAATTGTGGGGCGATTTTTGATCGCTTGATACGTCATCAAACACACCGCAGCGCTCATAGCCAGACACTCGCTTTGTGGGAGCGAGCTTGCTCGCGAAGCGGCCGGTACAAACCCTGAAATGGTGCGTCTGGACCAGCGTCTTCGTGAGCAAGCTCACTCCCACAGGGATCACGGTTTCAGGTACTACGGCTTCCACTCGCGCAGCAGTTGTGGGCCGATTTTTATCGTTTGATTACGTCATCAAACACCGCAGCGCTCAGAGTCAGACACTGGCCTTGCTCGCGAAGGGGCCAGTACACCCCCTGAAATTGGGCGTCTGGACCAACGTCTTCGTGAGCAAGCTCACTCCCACAGGGATCGCGGTTTCAGATACTACGGCTTCCACTGGCGCAGCAGTTGTGGGGCGATTTTTGATCGTTTGATACGTCATCAAACACACCGTAGCGCTCAGGGTCAGACACCGGCTTTGTGGGAGCGAGCTTGCTCGCGAAGAGGCCGGTACAACCCCTGAAATGGGGCGTCTGGACCAACGTCTTCGTGAGCAAGCTCACTCCCACAGGGATCGCGGTTTCAGGTACTACGGCTTTCACGCCGCCCGCCTCGGCCCCCGCGTCCTGCGCACCGAAACCGCCCCGGTTGATCGTTTGATTACGTCATCAAACACCGTAGCGCTCATAGCCAGACACTGGCTTTGTGGGAGCGAGCTTGCTCGCGAAGAGGCCGGTACAACCCCTGAAATGGTGCGTCTGGACCAACGTCTTCGTGAGCAAGCTCACTCCCACAGGGATCGCGGTTTCAGGTACTACGGCTTTCACGCCGCCCGCCTCGGTCCCCGCGTCCTGCGTACCGAAACCGCTCCGGTTGATCGTTTGATACGTCATCAAACACACCGCAGCGCTCATAGCCAGACACTGGCTTTGTGGGAGCGAGCTTGCTCGCGAAGGGGCCGGTACATGGTGCGTCTGGACCAACGTCTTCGTGAGCAAGCTCACTCCAACAGGGATCACGGTTTCAGGTACTGCGATGAGCGCTCCAGCAAGGCAACGAGAGCTTGGCCGAAACGCTCACTTTCACAGCACGTAAAAGCAGATCGCCACGAAGTGCATCAAACTGCCGCCGATCACGAACAGGTGCCAGATGCCGTGAAAGTGGCGGACCTGGTCGTAGGCGAAGAACAGGATGCCGACGGTGTACAGCACGCCGCCGCCAGCCAGCCATATGAAGCCCGCCAAGCCAAGCGCCGCGATCAGGGGTTTGACGGCCACCAGCACGATCCAGCCCATCACCGCGTAGATCACGATGGACATGATTCGCGCTTCAGAGCGGGGTTTGATCTCTTGCAGAATACCGATCAGCGCCAGCCCCCAGACGATGCCGAACAAGGTCCAGCCCCAGGCACCGCGCAAGGTCACCAGGCAGAACGGCGTGTAGCTGCCTGCAATCATCAGGTAGATCGAAAAATGATCCACTTTCTGCATGATTGCTTTCGAACGGCCTTTGACGCTGTGGTACACCGTCGAGACGCTGTACAGCGTGACCAGACAGACACCGTAGATGGCCATGCTGACCACCTTCCAGACATCCCCATGCAGGCACGCCATCACCAATAGCCAGATCGCGCCGACGGCGGCCAGCACAGCGCCTACCAGATGTGACCATGCGTTGAATTTTTCTCCGTAGTACATCCGCTCATTACCCTCGTCTGGCGAAAACACTGATTGCAGAGACTCCGGGTTATTGAAACAAACCGCAACATCTCTGTCTGTGACGGATATTTTAAGCAGCTATCGGCGCATGAGTTGGGCACAATCAGCGCACACCAACAACCAGCGCCACGACATGCAGATCGATGACGAACTCACGCTGAAGAAACTGGAAATATTCCTGGCGTTCATGCGCACTGGCAACCTGGCCCGTGCAGCGGAAGCGTTGCAGACCAGTAATGTCAGCGTCCACCGGGCGATCCATTCACTGGAAAGCGCCCTGCGCTGCCCGCTGTTCAAACACGAAGGCCGTAACCTGACGCCGCTGGAAAGCGCTTATGTGCTGGAAGAACGTGCGCAGAAGCTGGTGCAGGATGTGCTCGCAACGGTCGAGCTGACCCGTCAGGCGGCAGGCTTTTCGGCGGCGCGGTTCCGGCTCGGGGCGCTGTACTCACTGACGGTCAAGACTGTCCCGCAGTTGATCATGGGGCTGAAGATACGCCGCAGCGAGCTGAACATCGACCTGATCCTGGGCTCGAACATCGACCTGCTCTACAAACTCAAGAACATGGAAGTCGATGCGATGCTGGTGTCGCTGGACGAAAGCACCAACGACCCGGACTGCGAGCACCTGGCACTGTTTTCCGACGATATCTTTCTCGCCGTGCCTACGGATTCGCCGTTCGCCGAACACAACGAAGTGGACCTGAGCGACCTGCGCGAGGCGACGTTCATTACCCTGACCCAAGGCTTCGCCACCCATCGCGACGGCATACGGGTTTTCCAGCAAGCGGGGTTCGAACCCAAGGTGGCGATGCAGGTGAATGACATCTTCACCTTGTTGAGCATGGTCAGCTCAGGCGTGGGCTACGCCCTGCTGCCAGGGCGCATTGCCGCGGTCTATGAAAACCGCGTCCGGCTGATTCCGTTGCAAGGCCGCTACCGGATGCAGCAGCACATCGGCATGGTCTTTCTCAAATCAAAAGAACGCGATCCCAACCTGCTGGCGCTATTGGCCGAATGCCGAATGTACGCCAATCGCCTGCTGGAACAGGCGACCTGATCGACAGCCTCTAACCGACGATGCCACGCACGATGAAATACAGCACCGACGGCCCGAGCAGGCAGCCAAGCCCGGTATGGAAGGTGGCCGTCAGCGCACCGTAAGGCACCAGACGCCGATCCGTCGCTGCCAGCCCTGCCGTGACGCCGCTGACCGTGCCGGCCAGACCACCGAAGACCATCGCCGAACGCGGGTTGTCCAGGCCCATCCAGCGCGCAGCCATCGGTGTACCGACCATCACCAGAATCGCCTTGATCAGGCCGGTGGCAATCGACAGTGCCATGACGTCAGAGGTCGCGCCCAAGGCAGCCCCCGTTACCGGACCCACGATATAGGTCACCGCGCCCGCACCGATGGTGGTCATGCTGATTGCATCGCGATAACCGAACACCCAGGCGATGCTCGCACCGACGATAAACGGCAGGATGGTGCCCAGCAGCAGGGCAATCGCGCCGATCAGGCCGGCCTTGCGTGCTTCGGTGGCCTGTACTTCGAAGGCGGTTGCGACGATAGCGAAATCGCGCAACATCGCCCCGCCCATCAGCCCGATGCCGGAGAACAGCGTGATATCGGCAAGACCTTTCTGGCCGCCGGTCATGGTGCCCCCGACCCAGGCCAGCACCAGACCAATGACGATGGCGATGGCTGAGCCATGCACCCTGCCAAACGTCAGGCGTTTTGAAAGCACCACGGAGACCCACATGATGATGCCGACGAAGGCGAAAGCGGTGATCAGGCCGTTGTGCTCAAGCCCCTTTTCGATAAGGTCCCACATATCAGCGACCTCCAGCCGGGGTGATTACAGGGGGCAGCAGCGGCTCTTCCTTGGGCAAAGGCTCACCCCGATTGGTGCGGCTGATCAGCGCGATAGTGCAGGCACACAGCACCACGGAACCGACCGCAGCCAGCACGGCCACAGGCCCGCCCTTCAAGGCGGTCACGACGTTCTGTTGCGCCGCCATCGCGACCACGACCGGAATGTACAGCGCGCCCCAGAAGCCGACGCCCATTTCGCAGTCCTTGGTCATGCCGCCGTTTTTTTGCATCCAGAGGCGTGCGCAGATCAACAGGATCATCGCGATCCCGACCCCGCCCACGTTGGATTTGACGCCCAGCAGAACGCCGAGCATGTCGCCGAGAATCACGCCCGCAAGCGTGCAGATAGCCAGTAGTGCAACACCGTAGATAATCATTGTTGTTATTCCTCTGTTTGCATTGCTGAAGTTGTTGTTTTTGTCCTTCGTAGCAGCTGCACGGCGGCTCTATCGGGTTCGGCAACCCTCCTCGCGCGACAGCGCGATCAAGCTGTCCAGACGCGCCGCCTGAAAGGCCAGCGCGGTCCCCTGCTGGAAGACCTTGCGCGCCAGCCCGGTCAGTACGGCACCGGGCGGCAGTTCGATGTGCAGACGCACACCGCGCTCGTAAGCGGTTTCAATCGTGCTGCGCCAGTCGATGACCCGGCACATGTTGAACGCCAGGTCGTCACGCAGTTTTTCGGCACTCAGCACCGGACGCGCCGTGCTGCCACTGAGGTAGCGCACGGTGGGTGTTTTCAACTCAACCCTGGAAAAAGCCTCGGCCAGTTGCTGCGCAGGCGCCTCAAGCAACGCGCAATGAGAAGGCACGCTGACTGCAAGCCGCTTGATCGCGGCAGCGCCGGCTGCTTTGGCCTGTTGCCCGACCTGCTGCATGGCGTGGGCACTGCCCGAGATCACCATCTGGTTATCGGCGTTGATATTGGCGAGGAACACCGGTGTCTTCGCGCTGTGTACCTGGGCGATCATTGCCTCGACCTGAGCCTGGTCCAGCCCGATGACAGCGGTCATGCCATAACCTTCGGGCCAGGCGCTTTGCATCAGTTCGCCGCGCAACGCGACCAGGCGCACGGCATCGTCGAAGGCCAGCGCCCCCGAAATCACGGCGGCCGGATAAGCGCCGATGGACAGCCCGGCGACGTAATCCGGCACGCCCGCCCGGGCCAGCAGCAAGCGGGCACAGGCAACACCGGCGATCAGCAGGCAAAGCTGGACGGCACGGGTCGATTGCAACGCGTGAACCGTGTCCAGCGCCAGCACGTCTTCACCCAGCGCATCGGCAGCTTCTTGCAGGCAGTCGCGAATAACCGGGTCATCGGGCAATTGATGCAGCATGCCTGCCTGTTGCGCGCCCTGGCCGGGAAACACCCAAAGGCTGCTCATGCGCACACCTCAACCAGGTGCCACGGGTCTGTGACCAGTCGCGCACCGGTCGCGGTCTTCAGCAGCACCCGCCCGCTCGGGCGTGCCCATTCACGCAGCGCCACGGCGCCCTGATCAAGTTGCAACTGGACATCGACGCGACAGACCGGCGTGTCCAGCGCTTCAACCAGCTCGGCAGCGCAACGACGGCTGAACGGCTCGGGCGTGCGTAAAATCAGGTCCAGGTCACTGTCCTGATTCAACGCCGCAAAGCCGCTGGCCAATTCAAATCCGGCACTGCCGGCGATGCCCCAGGTCATGTCCAGCGCAACCATCACCGGGCTAACCTGACGCAAGGCCCGCAACGCCGGCCAGTCACGCACGCTGTCAGCCGGGCTGTCGATCAATTGCTCGGGGCTTACCCGGCGCTCAATATCCGACAGCGACATGCTCGCGCCATAACGTTGCTCACGCCCACGACCACGCAACCCCACCGCCACCTGACCGGACGGCATCGCCTGACGCCGCACCACCACCGGTTGCCCGGCCAGCAGCGCTTCGACCGCCCATTTGGGCGCGTCATCCGGCAAGGCCGACAGCGGCATGCCCCACAACAAATCATGGGGCAGCACTGCCAGGGCGCGGTCGATCACCACTGCGCCCGCAACAACTGACGCACCTTCGCCGACGCCGCCCGGTTGCTCGCGCCCAGGCGGCTGCTCAGGTCAACACCGCCGGCCTGCACGTCTTTGATCGCGTTGCTCAGCACGGTGCGAACCTGCGCAAGGTCATCCGCCGCAGGTTGTTCGATCTGGCTGACCGACAAGGTTTCCCACAGCAGACCAAGGCTGGCATAGCTGTCGATGTCGTAGGCCATCGGCGGGATGCTGGCGGCGAGTTTTTCCAGGTCTTCGACGCTGCGCAAGGTCACGCGGGCGGCTGATGCCTTGCCCATCGCATGCACCATGACGCCGGGATCACGCAGCGCAATCAGCCGATTGGCCTGATACCCATGCGCCAGAAACGCGCCGGACATCGCTTTGCCGACCAGCAGGCCAATGACCGGATGCCCGGCCAGCCTTGCCCGCGCATAACTGTCCACCGCCCCGGCCAACGCCTGATGAATGCCGAGCGCCTCTTCACGTCGTCCGTAGGCCTGGCTTGGCACATCGACAATCGCGATCAACGCGCGCTTGCTGGCACGGTCGCGATCCTGCTCGATGGCGTCATCCACTGCTTTGGCCAGGCCCCAGCCTTCCAGCAGGCCAACCTCACCCTGGCGCGCCCGGGGAAAGCGATTGTCGGTATCGGCCACCACCGCCAGAAAGCGCACCGGCTGCTCACCCAGCAGACCGTCGGCCACGTTGAGCGAGGCAGGCAGACCGGTGACTTCAGTCGCGCCTGCGCTTAATGCGTTGAACCAGTTCAAACCGCGTTGCGAATGGCTCATGACCGGGCTCCTTGATAAAGGGTGCGCACACGTTGTGGTTCGATTTGCGGTTCAGCGTCGAGGCTGGTCAGGCGTTGCAGGAACAGTTCGTGTTGACTGCTGCGATGCGTTGCCGGTACGCCTTGCTTGAGCCAGCCACTGACGTGTTGACGGATGTCGGCAACATCGTCAGCAGCAAAACCGTCCACCAGGTGGCTGGCGAAACGCTGTTCGCCACCGGTCAGGCTCCAGATAAACGGCCGGTCGCGGGAGTCGTACTCTTCGATGCCAGCTTCCTGCTCGATCACTTGCGGACCGTTCAGGCCCAGACGGGCTTCCTGAGTCACCAGCAAATAGCTGCACAGGCCTGCGGCGATGGACATCCCGCCAAAACAGCCGACGCTGCCCGCCACTACCCCGATCACCGGCTGGTACTGGCGCAGATCGACCATCGCGGCATGAATCTCGGCAATCGCCGCCAGGCCCAGATTGGCTTCCTGCAAACGCACGCCACCGGTCTCCAGCAGCACGATGGCCGCGGTGGGAATGCCGTTGCGGTTGTCTTCGGCTGCCAGCTCCAGCGCACCGGCCATTTTCGCGCCGCCGACCTCACCCATGCTGCCACCCTGAAATGAACCTTCGATGGCCGCGATGACCACCGGCAACCCGTCCACAGTGCCTTTGGCGACCACAACACCGTCGTCGGCCTGCGGCACGACGCCCTGCATGGCCAGCCAGGGCGACATGACGCGGTCGAACGGGCCGAGCAGTTCACGAAAGCTGCCGGCATCCAGCAAGGCGCGGGCGCGTTGACGGGCTCCGAGTTCGATAAAGCTGTGCTGGCTCAGCAAGCGTGCGTTATCAGTCATGACCGATCTCCTCGAAGCCTTGCTCCAGACGCAGACGCACCACGCCGGGGGTTGCACCGAAATCGTGAATATCGATGCTCAATGCCGGCGGGTTCTGCCCCTCGAACATGCGCTCGAACAGGTGCTTCCAGCGCAACGAGGCACCGTTGACCGACGTCACCACCTGAATGGACAACGTGCCCGGCTGGCCCGGTTCCAGCAGCACTTCCAGATCACCGGAGCCAACCACACCCACCAGCGCCCGGCCTTGCGGCGGCTGACCGGCGGGGAATTCAAAAGACAGGGTTTCCATTTCAGGCACTCCTCGAAACAGGGCCGAGCGCAGGCTCCAGGCCATCAATGAACAGGCAGGCGGCAAGCAGGTCAGCCGCTCCGCCCGGCGACGCGTTGAGGGCCAGCAGTTGCTGATCCAGTTCGTTCAGCGCACGTCGACCGGCCAGACTGGCGCTGCCGCCAGCGTCCAGCACGCGTTGCGCGCCGACGTGCATGGCGTTCAGCCCTTCGATCCCGGCGCGATGCAACACGCAGGTGTCCGCCAGGCCCGTCATGATTGCCAGCAGCGCATCCAGCCGGGCGTTCTGCTCGCCACTGCCCGCCGCCCGGCTGCGCTGCAATTGCGGCAAGGCCCTCTGAATCACGGCGGGAAAGCCCTGTTGCGCTTGCTCTCTGGCACCCATGACACCGTAGCGACGAACCGCTTCACTGCCGTGACTCTGTTGCGCAGGCGCTTGTCGATCCTTGATCAGCGCCAGGCCAGCCGCACGTTGGCAAACCGCCTCAGGCCTGCAACCTTGAGGGTCCAGCGCCGCCGCCGTGACCAGCAGGCCCAGCGCCCAGATCGCGCCACGGTGAGTATTCACCCCGCCAGTGGTGCGCAACATGACGGCCTCACCTTCGCGCCCGATACGGCCCAGCGCTTCACGCAGCGGCTGGGCCACGCTCCCGAATTGAGCAACAGACTCGGCCATCAGCTTGAACGTCGGCCATAACGAGAGCGCCGAAGAATGCATCAGCCCCAGGTGCAGGTCGGTGTGCGCGCCACTGCCACGCCGGTCCACCAACGCAGGTTTGGGCGACAGGTCGGCCTCGGCAATCAGTGCATCGACGGCCAGATCAGCCAGTCGTTCGGCCAGCGAAGCCGGCTGCGGTGTCAGTTGAAGTGCGCTCATCACCAGCTCCTGAATTTGGCAGGCGGGTTGTAGAGGCCACCGGACCACTCGACCAGCTCGGCAATGCTCTTGGCGGCCAGCAGTTCGCGGCTGGCATCAGTGCGCCGGATGCCGAGGTCTTCAGGCAGTGCGATCAGCCCTTCGCGACGCATGCGGGCGGTGTCTTTCGGGTTATGGCGCAAACCGATCACGGTCACGCCGGCCACGGCGGCGGTCATCGCCTGCCGCTCTTCCAGGCTGCGCGCCTTGTAGAGGTAGGCGATGCCTTCTTCGGTGAGCAAATGGGTGACGTCATCGCCGTAGATCATGATCGGTGCCAGCGGCATGCCGCTTTTTTTCGCCACTTCGACTGCGTCCAGGGTTTCAACGAAGGTCGGTTTGCCGCCTTCCTGGAAGGTCTCGACCATCTGCACCACAAGCTTTTTGCCACGTTCCAGGTAAGCGGCCGGTCCGTCCTCGCTCTGCTGGCGCATGTCCAGCCAGGCCGGGGTGGCATGACGCCGACCGCGAGGGTCGTGCCCCATGTTTGGCGCGCCGCCGAAGCCTGCCAGGCGGCCTCGGGTCACGGTCGAGGAATGCCCGTCGCCATCGACCTGCAGGGTCGCGCCGATGAACAGGTCCACGGCGTACTGACCGGCCAGTTGACAGAGTTGCCGGTTGGACCGCAGCGAACCGTCGCGACCGGTGAAAAACACGTCCGGGCGGGCGGCGATGTAGTTTTCCATGCCCAGCTCGGTGCCAAAGCAATGCACGCTCTCGACCCAGCCGCTTTCGATGGCCGGAATCAGGGTCGGGTGCGGGTTGAGTGTCCAGTTGCGGCAGATCTTGCCCTTCAGCCCCAGCGACTCGCCGTAAGTCGGCAGAATCAGTTCGATGGCCGCAGTGTTGAAACCGATGCCGTGGTTCAGTGACTGGACGTTGTGTTTTTCGTAGATGCCGCGAATCGCCATCATCGCCATCAGCACATGGACTGGCTTGATGTGGCGCGGGTCGCGGGTGAACAGCGGCTCGATGTAAAACGGCTTGTCGGCCACCACCACGAAGTCGACCCACGAGGCCGGGATATCGACCCGTGGCAACTCGCTGACGTCATCAACAAGCTGATTGACCTGCACGATGACGATGCCATCGCTGAAGGCTGCCGGCTCGATCAGTGCGGGGGTGTCTTCGGTGCTGGGGCCGGTGTAAATGTTACCGGCCCGGTCGGCCATGAAACCTGCGGCCAGTACGACGTTGGGGATCAGGTCCACCACCAGCCGCGAATACAGTTCGATGTAGGTGTGAATCGCGCCGATTTCCAGCAGGCCGTCTTCCAGCAATTGGCTGATGCGCAGGCTTTGCGTGCCGGCAAACGAGAAATCCAGCTTGCGGGCAATGCCCTGCTCGAACAGGTCCAGGTGCTCGGCGCGGCCAACGCTCGGCATGATCATGTGCAGGTCATGCACCTTGCCCGGATCGACCTTGGCCAGCGCGCGCGACAGGAAGTCCGCCTGCTTCTGGTTATTGCCTTCAAGCACCACCCGATCACCGGACACCAGCAAGGCCTCCAGTGCCGCGACGATTTTGTCGGTCGGCAACACCACGCCATCGGCCAGTACACGCACCTGTTCCAGACGTCGCTGCTTCTCGGTGCGACGACGTGTCCAGCGCGCGTCGGGGGAAGTTGTTGTTGTTGTCATGATCGCTCCACGATTTTGCTGTCGTGGGCCACCTTAGGAGCGATGGACGTCGGGCATCAATCAAGCACCGCGCCGAATCATTACGGCTGGAGTAACGATGAAGAAAATGATCATTTTTTGACCACCTACGCCGGTCACAGCAACATGCGTGAAACGCCCTGCTGATGTTCGCGTAGGACAGGTCTTTAAGTGGTTTTTAACCATCACGAGCCACAGATTTGCGCCTAGCCTTCAGGTTTTCCAGAACCCGAGGAAGTACAGCCATGTCGTTCGTAGTCAGGGAAGGCGATCCAACCACCACCGGCGGCTTTGTGCTGAGCGCAACGGCCAGCGAGGTCATTGATCAGCGTCGAGTGGCCCGCATGGGCGACCCGGTATGGTGTCCGGCCTGTGTGCGCATCGGCTTCATCGCCCAAGGCAACCCGACGTACGTCGACGACCTGGTGGCGGTCGCCACTCACGGCCATGAAGTCGCATGCGGCTGCGCCCCCGGCAGCAACCGACTGACTGCGTCACAGGAACACGTTAAAGCCGACATGGACGCTGCTGTCACCCTGTCCGAAGAAATGACCTCGACAGCGCGACTGAATGCCGAGCATCTGGCCCGCTCATTGAGAGACGGCAGTTACACACCAGAGGTGCTCAAGCCGCGCTGACTCATGCATGCGGCGCAGCGCAGGTCTGTGACGCGGAGCGTCACCCAAGGCATTCCCACGCTGGAGCGTGAGGAACGATAGGTGTCCGCAAGAGCACCTCTCGTGCCCATGCTCCGCGTGGGCATGCAGTTCTGGACGCTCCGCGTCCTGCCCCGGACATGCAGCGTGGCGCAGATCTGTGACGCGGAGCGTCACCCAAGGCATTCCCACGCGGAGCGTGAGGAACGATAGGTGTCCGCAAGAGCACCTCTCGTGCCCATGCTCCGCGTGGGCATGCAGTTCTGGACGCTCCGCGTCCTGCCACGGACAGGCGGCGCGGCGCAGATCTGTGACGCGGAGCGTCACGCAAGGCATTCCCACGCTGGAGCGTGAGGAACGATGGGGGTCCGCAAGAGCACCTCTCGTGCCCATGCTCCGCGTGGGCATGCAGTTCTGGACGCTCCGCGTCCTGCCACGGACAGGCGGCGCGGCGCAGATCTGTGACGCGGAGCGTCACGCAAGGCATTCCCACGCGGAGCGTGAGGAACGATAGGTGTCCGCAAGAGCACCTCTCGTGCCCCCGCTCCGCGTGGGCATGCAGTTCTGGGTGCGCAATGGCCCATCACGGATGAGCGTTGGTTTCCAGCAGGTGGTGCAGGTCCACAAACTGTTGCGTCAGTTTGTGCCGGGGGTCCAGGTGGATCAGCGGCAGGTTGGCCTGGTGGGACTCACGCATTTTCACCGACGCGTTGAGATAGACCGGCAGCACTGGAAGGCCTTCGGCGATCAGTTCGTCGAGCATCTGCTGAGGCAGGCTGGCTCGGGGCTGGAACTGATTGACGATGATGCCCTCGACCAGCAGGTCCTCGTTGTGATCCTCTTTCAACTCGTCTATTTCACGCATCAGCCCGTACAGCGCTTGCCGCGAGAAGCTGTCGCAATCGAAGGGGATCAGCACGCGATCCGATGCAATCAGCGCCGAAACCGCATAGAAATTCAACGCTGGCGGGGTGTCCAGGTAGATCCGCTCGTAATCTTCGCTCAGTTCATCCAGCAGTTTGCGAAGCTTGTTGATCTTGTGCTTGGCCTCAAGCTTGGGTTGCAGGTCGGCCAGCTCGGCGGTGGCGGTGACCACGTGCAGGTTGTCGAACGGCGTTTCATAGATATCGACATGGTTCTTCTTGGCGAACGGTGCCGCTGACAGCGTGTTCTTGAAGAATTCGGCGATCCCCATCGGAATATCGTCGCCGGTCAGGCCGGTCAGATACTGGGTCGAGTTGGCCTGGGCATCGAGGTCGATCAACAGCGTCCGGTAGCCTTCGTGAGCGCTGACAGCAGCCAGATTGCAGGCGATGCTTGACTTGCCGACACCGCCTTTCTGATTGAATACCACGCGACGCATGCTTTGGACTCCTTGAAAGATGAAGAAACGGCAAGAGTGGCCGATAACGACCATAGACAGGTCGAGTCTAGGCAGTGCATATGACAACGACGAGCTTAACCCAAAACAGAATGTGTCTGGTTGTCATGCACATACCCGACTTGAACCTTACAATACCGCCCTGTAAACAGTTTTTATGTAACAAATTTGCTAGTAATGACCCCCATCGGGATAATGCGCGCACTCGGAACAATGACCGCACCCAGGCTGATATCGACCTGATATCGATGTAGCGAGAAACAGGCCCTCAGGGGGCGGGAAGAGAAGTCTTGATCACGTTCAATATTGCGAGATGGCAGGCTTGGGCTCCGGGCCTGGCGAGTGCGGATGACTGGCAGGAATGGAGTCGAAATCCGACGCGTTTGCAGGACAGTGATGAAGCGCCGGACGTGTCTTTTCTGCCTGCCATGCAGCGCCGACGTCTGGGCCGCATGGCGCGAATGGCATTTGCGGTCGGCTGGCCGCTGACCGAGGGCTACGGGCGAGTGCCGCTGGTGTTTGTTTCGCGCCACGGAGAAACCCCCAGGACGTTTGAAATTCTGCGTGATCTGGCCGCAGACGAGCCGCTTTCACCGACCCAGTTCAGCCTGTCAGTGCATAACGCAGTGATCGGTCTGTGGTCGATAATGCGCGGCGAGACCAGTGAGATGACGGCGTTGGCAGCCGCAGGCGATGGCCTGGAATATGGAGCATTCGAGGCAGCTGCGCTGCTGGCCGAAGGAGCCGAAGCAGTGCTGCTGGTGGTGACGGAAGAGCAACCACCGCAAGCCTATGCCCAATGGATTGATGATGTGCCTTTTCCCTACGCCGTCGGCTTGCTGCTGACGCCTGGCAGCGAGTGGGAATTGTCTTTGCACTGCGACACACAAGGAACCACGCGGACTCAATGGCCCCACGCCCTGAATCTGCTGCAAGCCTTGCACACTAATCAATCCGCCTGCCTGCACCCCTGGAATAACCGGTTATGGAACTGGCAACGCAATCACTGAAAAAAGGTCGGGACGCTTACTACTGGCGCCTGTTGGCAACCGGCATCAGTTTTGCCCTGTTCGGGGTGAGCGGCCTTTGTCTTCGATTGTTCGTTTTTCCGGTATTGAGTTGCCTGCCCGGCACCACAGCCAGCCATCAGCGCCGCGCCCGGCGGACCATCAGCCGCCTGTTCTGGCTGTTTATCCGCATCATGGCGCGCATGGGTGTGTTGACCTACGAGGTACAGGGCGCCGAAAAGCTGGGGCGGCCCGGCCAGATGATCATCGCCAATCACCCGTCGCTGATCGACGTGGTGTTTCTGATCGGGCTGGTGCGTGACGCCAACTGCGTGGTCAAGCGCAGCCTCTGGGAAAACCCGTGTACCCGCGGCCCCGTGCGCTCTACCGGCTATATCAGCAACGACGGCAGCATGGACATGCTCGACGCCGCCGTGGAGCGCCTGCAAAGCGGCCAGACACTGATTATCTTCCCGGAGGGCACGCGCACCCAGCCCGGTCAGCCGCCGGTCTTTCATCGTGGCGCGGCCGCCATTGCGCTGCGGGGCGCGAGCCTGATCACGCCTGTGACCATCAAGGTTCACCCGACCACCCTGACCAAGGCCGAGCCCTGGTATCGCATTCCGCAACGCCGCGTGCATTTCACTTTTCGTGTCGGTGCCGATATAGACCCCAACGCCTTCAGTTCGCTTGGCCCTGCACCCATTGCGTCCCGCAAGCTGAACGATTACCTGCATGACTATTTCACCAAGGAGCTCGCCTCAGATGAGCGATCTGCACCAGGACATTAAATTGTTGATCATCGATGCCCTGGGCCTCGAAGACATCTCTCCCGAGGATATCGGCAACGATATGACGCTGTTCGGTGAAGGGTTGGGACTGGATTCGGTCGATGCGCTGGAACTGGGTCTGGCCATCCAGAAACGCTACGGCATCCGGATAGACGCCGATGCAAAGGACACCCGTAACCATTTTGCCAGCGTCGACAGCCTTGCGGCCTTCGTCAGCGCCAACCGGCCTGAGAATTGAACATGCAAACCCGTGAAGACATCTTCGAAATCCTGCGCACCGCAATGGTGGAACTGTTCGAACTGGAGCCTGAGAGGGTCACGCTTGAAGCCAACCTCTATCAGGACTTGGAAATCGACAGCATTGATGCCGTGGACCTGATCGACCACATCAAACGCAAGACAGGCAAGAAGATTGCCGCTGAAGAGTTCAAGTCGGTCAGGACCGTCAACGATGTGGTCGAAGCCGTCTACCGACTGGTCAACGCGACCGAATGAAACGCCTGATTGGCCTGATTCTGGTCCTGGTCGGTGTGCTGTATCCGTTTGCCGTCTACTGGGGAACCGAGCACTTCGCTGCGTGGCAGTTTGCGCTGCTGCTGGGAAGCCTGTGGCTCGCGCGCGCCCTGACCGGCGAACGCAAACCCGGCAGCCTGGCCATGGCAGTCGTGGCATTGGCGTTCTGCGGGGTGCTCGGCGTACTCGACAGCCACGCGATGCTGCGCTGGTATCCGGTGCTGGTCAGCGCGTTCATGCTCGGCCTGTTCGGCTCAAGCCTGATCTACGGGCCACCGATTGTGGAAAAAATGGCGCGACTGAACCGCCCCGACCTGCCTGAGACCGGCATTCGCTACACCCGCAGGGTCACACAGGTCTGGTGCGGTTTTTTTCTGTTCAACGGCCTTGCCGCAACGGGGTTGACGCTGTGGGCGCCGTTGTCATGGTGGACGCTGTACACCGGGCTGATTTCCTACGGATTGATGGGCGTGTTGTTCGCCGTCGAATGGATCGTTCGCCCACCCGCTGCGGGCGGCAAATGAAATGGACCGCATGAACTGGTCGAATCTGGAATCACTGCTGCTCGAGGCCTTGCCGGACCGGCTGCTGACCCTCGCCCCGGCGCTGGATCACGCGCAGTTTCGCGATCAGGCGCTGAGCGTCGCAGCCGCCTTGCAAGCCCGGGGCACAACGCAGATTGCGGTGCATCTTGAAGATGCCGCCGAGCTGGCCATTGCACTGTTCGGTGCCTGGCGCGCGGGTGTTCACGTCTTGTTGCCCGCCGACCTGCAGGGACAAACGCGCGCGCGCTGGGCGAGTCAGGTCGATCTGTGGCTGACCGACCTGCCGGGCGACACGCACCTGAACGACCTGCACGCCGCGCCTTTGCCAGCGGCAGCGCTGGACCTTGACCAGTGCCGGCTGAGCCTGTGTACCTCAGGCTCCAGCGGCGAGCCGAAGCTGATTGAAAAGCGCCTTCGACAAATTGCCAACGAAGTCTGCGGGCTGGAACGGTTGTGGGGCGCGCAGCTGGGTTCGGCGTGCATAATCGGCAGCGTGTCCACCCAACATATTTACGGCCTGCTGTTCCGCCTGCTGTGGCCGCTGTGTGCAGCACGTCCGTTCGTGCGTCGCCAACTGCCGTTTGCCGAAGACCTGCAGCGCGCCAGCCGCGAATACCCGAGCTTTGCCTGGGTCGCCAGCCCGGCGCTGCTCAAGCGCATGGGCGACAACCTCGACTGGGCCAGCCTCAGTGCCGTGCGCCGGGTGTTTTCGTCCGGCGGCGCGCTGCCTGCCGACGCCGCACAAATCCTGCAACAACGCCTCGGCCAGTGGCCTACGGAAATTCTCGGCAGCTCTGAAACCGGCGGCATCGCCTGGCGTCAAGGCGAGCCACACTGGCAAGCCTTCGAGGGTGTCGAGCTGAGTCAGGACGGTGAAGGTGCGCTGCGCATTCGTTCGCCCTACCTGCCGCCCGGCCATGTCGAACAGACGGCCGACGCCGCTCGCATCGGCGAGGACGGGCATTTCGAGCTGCTGGGCAGGCTGGACCGCATCGTCAAGCTCGAAGAAAAACGCATCTCGCTGCCGCTGATCGAACAGGCGCTGGTGGCCCATGAATGGGTCGGTGACGCACGCCTGGGCGTGGTTCAGACCAACCGGGCGTCCCTCGGTGCGCTGCTGGTGCTCAGTGACAGCGGGTTGCTGGCGCTGCGCACTCAAGGCCGTCGCGCCCTGACGGAAACCTTGCGGCACCATGTGCGCCCCCACTGTGAAACCATCGCGCTGCCCCGCCGCTGGCGCCTGCTGCGGCAGATGCCACTCAATGCGCAGGGCAAACTGCCGCAGACGGACGTTCAGGCCTTGCTGATGGCGCCCCGTCCGAAACAACCGGAAGTCCTCGAACACCAGACCGTCGAAAACGAGCTGCTCGGGCATGTGCTGCACCTGCAATTGATGGTCCCGCCGGATCTGGCGTTTTTCAGCGGTCATTTTCCCAAGGCCCCGGTCTTGCCTGGCGTGGTTCAAGTCCAATGGGCAATCAGCCTGGGCCAGCGCCTGCTCGACCTGCCAGCAGATTTTGCCGGCATGGAAGTGCTCAAGTTTCAGCAACTGGTGCGCCCCGGTGACCGTCTCAATCTGACCCTGCGCTTCGATGCCGCGCGCTCCAAGCTGCATTTCGCCTTTCACAACAGCGAAAACGCGCCCTGTTCCAGCGGCCGAATCGTACTGGGGAGCGAGCATGCATAAGCCTTGCGTGATCATTCCGGTGTTCGATCACGAGTTGGCCGTGCCCAATGTGGTCAGGGCCGTCAGGGACGCCGGGTTGCCCTGCGTGCTGGTGGACGACGCCAGCAGCCCGGCCTGCGCCGCCGTGCTGCAACACCTTGCCCGAGGCGACGATATCTATCTGCTGCGCCTGCCGGTCAATCAGGGCAAGGGCGGCGCGGTCATGGCCGGCTTCCGCGAAGCGGCACGGCTGGGTTTCAGCCATGCGTTGCAGGTCGATGCCGACGGCCAGCATGACCTGAGTGACATCCCGGTGTTTCTGGAGCAGTCGCGCCAGCATCCCGAAGCGTTGATCTGCGGTTACCCGCAATACGACGACAGCGTGCCGAAAAGCCGTTTGTACGCGCGCTACCTCACCCACGTCTGGGTATGGATCAACACGCTGTCGTTGCAGATTCGCGATTCGATGTGCGGCTTCCGGCTGTACCCGCTGGCCCCCGTGCTGACCCTGATCAACCACGTGAAAATCGGCAAACGCATGGACTTCGATTCGGAAATCCTCGTGCGCCTGGCTTGGCGTGGTCAGGCCATGCGCTGGCTGCCGACCCGCGTTCATTACCCACAGGACGGCCTGTCGCATTTCCGCCTGTTTCACGACAACGTACTGATCTCGACCATGCACGCCAAACTGTTCATCGGCATGCTGGTTCGCCTGCCGGTGATCCTGTGGCGGCGGTGGCGTTCATGAGCCTTCATAAAACGCCTAAAGAACATTGGGCCAACCATCAGGAACGTGGCAGCTTCATGCTCATGAAGCTCACGGCCTGGGGCATGCGCGTGCTGGGTCGTCGCCTGCTCAGCCCGGTGCTGTATGGCATCGTCCTGTATTTTTTCGTGTTCGGGCGACGTGCCCGGCGCAGCATCTGGCACTACCAGCAACGCCTCTGTGACTGGAGCGGCAGGCGAGAACTGCGCCCCAGCCAGCGACGCGTGTTCGGCCAGTTCATGGCGTTTGCCGAGGCGCTTCTCGACAAGCTCGACGTATGGAACGGCAGGCTGGGCCTCGACCAGATCGAGATCATCGACAGCGGCCAGATCCGCCAGAACCTGCGCGGCGAACGCGGCCAGATGCTGGTGGGTGCGCACCTGGGCAACCTTGAGGTGTGCCGCGCACTGGCTGAACTCGGCGAAAAGATCACCATGAACGTGCTGGTCCACACCAAGCACGCCGAACGCTTCAACCGCCTGCTCGGTGAGGCCGGGGCGACCAACCTGCGGCTGATTCAGGTCAGCGAGCTGGACCCGGCGATCATGCTGCAATTGAGCCAACGCCTGGACGAAGGCGAGTGGCTGGCCATCGCCGGTGACCGCGTCGCATTGCATGGCGGACGCAACGTACGTGTCGATTTCCTCGGCCATCCCGCCGCTTTTCCGCAAGGCCCGTGGCTGCTGGCCGGCCTGCTCAAATGCCCGGTCAGCCTGTTCTTCTGCCTGAAGGGCGCGACGGGGTATCGGGTGATTCTCGAACCGTTCGCCGAGGCCATCGAATGGCGCCGCAGCGACCGCCCGCACGTCATAGCCCACTGGGCCACACGCTACGCCGAACGACTGGGGCATTACTGCCTGGAAGCGCCGCAGCAGTGGTTCAATTTCTACCCGTTCTGGAAGTCCGATGACGAATCAAGCTCCTGACCCGATCATTTTCGGCGAACGCGCCCTGTGTATCGAAGACGTGCTGGCCTTGGCCAATCGGCAGGCACCCAGCGCGTTGCAAGGCGACGACGAGTTTCGCGCACGCATCGCCAGGGGCGCGCAGTTTCTCGATTCGTTGCTGGACAAGGAAGGCGTCATTTACGGCGTCACCACCGGCTACGGCGATTCCTGCGTGGTGGCCGTGCCGCTGGAGCACGTCGAGGCGCTGCCACGCCATCTGTACACTTTTCACGGCTGCGGGCTGGGCAAGCTCTTGGACGAGCAGGCCACCCGCGCGGTACTGACCGCGCGATTGCAGTCGCTGTGTCAGGGCGTTTCCGGCGTACGTGTCGAACTGCTCGACCGTTTGCAGGGGTTTATCGATCAGGACGTCCTGCCGCTGATACCCGAAGAAGGCTCGGTGGGCGCCAGTGGCGATCTGACGCCGCTGTCTTATGTGGCGGCAACCCTCTCTGGCGAACGTGACGTGATGTTCCGTGGCGAGCGGCGTTCGGCCAGTGATGTGCATCGCGAGCTGGGCTGGACGCCGCTGGTGCTGCGCCCCAAAGAAGCACTGGCGCTGATGAACGGCACCGCCGTGATGACCGGCATCGCCTGCCTGGCGTTCGCCCGCGCCGATTACCTGCTGCAACTGGCGACCCGCATCACCGCCATGAATGTGGTGGCGCTTCAAGGCAACCCGGAGCATTTCGACGAACGCCTGTTCGCTGCCAAGCCGCACCCGGGGCAGATGCAGGTCGCGGCGTGGCTGCGTCAGGACCTGGCCATCGATGCGCCGACCGCCCCGCTGCACCGTTTGCAGGACCGCTATTCGCTGCGCTGCGCACCGCATGTGCTGGGCGTGCTGGCCGACAGCCTGACCTGGCTGCGTTCGTTCATCGAGATCGAACTGAACAGCGCCAATGACAACCCGATCATCGATGCCGAAGCCGAGCGTGTGCTGCATGGCGGGCATTTCTACGGCGGCCATATCGCCTTTGCGATGGACAGCCTGAAAACCCTGGTCGCCAACGTCGCAGACTTGCTCGACCGGCAATTGGCGCTGCTGGTGGACAAGCGTTACAACCACGGCTTGCCGAGCAACCTGTCCGGCGCCAGCGCCGAGCGGGCGATGCTCAATCATGGCTTCAAGGCGGTACAGATCGGCACCAGCGCGTGGACGGCCGAAGCGTTGAAAAACACCCTGCCGGCCAGCGTGTTCTCGCGCTCCACCGAATGCCACAATCAGGACAAGGTGAGCATGGGCACCATCGCCGCGCGCGATGCCATTCGCGTGCTGGAGCTGACCGAACAGGTTGCCGCCGCCACGCTGATCGCCGCCAACCAGGGCGTCTGGCTGCGCAGCAAGGCCGCCGATGCGCGTCCGCTGCCGCCGGCACTGGCGACCATGCACGCCGAGCTGGCCGAAGACTTTGCCCCCGTCATCGAGGACCGGGCACTGGAGAGCGAACTGCGCCTGTGCCTGAAACACATCGCCAACCGCCGCTGGAGGTTGCATGCGCAGTAAAGGCTTTCTGCACATCGACACCGAGATCGTGGTGCCGTTTTTCGACGTCGACATGATGAACATCGTCTGGCACGGCCACTACGTCAAATACCTTGAAGTGGCGCGCTGCGCGTTGCTGGACCGTATCGGTCATAACTACATGCAGATGCTCGAATCCGGTTATGGTTGGCCGGTGATCGATCTGCAATTGCGCTATGTGCGCAGCACCGTGTTCGGTCAGAAGCTGAACGTGCGCGCCAGCCTGGTGGAATGGGAGAACCGTCTGAAGATCAACTACCTGATCACCGATGCACACACCGGGGAGCGACTGACCCGCGCCAGCACGGTGCAGGTCGCTGTCGAGATCCAAAGCCGCGAAATGCAACTGGCCTCACCCAAGGTCTTTATCGACGCCGTAATGAGAGCATTGCCATGACCCGCCCCTTTCGCACCTTGATGCTGCTGGGTTTGCTGTGCCTGTCTTCACTGGCGCAGGCGTTCGATCTACAGCAACTCAGCGACCAGCTCGCCAGACCTGCGGTGGTGCAAGGTCGCTTCATTCAGGAAAAACACCTGCGCGCCCTGCCACAGCCGCTGATCAGCAAAGGCCGCTTCGTCCTCGCCAGGGATTTCGGTCTGCTCTGGCTGCTGGAAACGCCGCTGAAACAGGATTACCGCATCACCGCCACCGGCATTGCCCGTCGCGAAGCCGTGGGCGACGTCAGCACCTGGAAGCCGGTGCCTAACAAGAATGCCGGCGCCGAGCAGAACCGGCTGTTCCTCGCCGTGCTGCAAGGTGACAGCAGCGGCCTGCAGCGGGATTTCGACTTGCAGCTCAAAGGTGAAGCAAGCGCCTGGCAACTGACCCTGGTGCCGCGCTCGCTGTTGCTGCAACAGGTGTTCAAACAGATCAACATTGACGGCGGCGAGCTGGTGCAGCGCATCGAACTGCTGGAAACCCAAGGCGACAGCACGGTCCTGAAGATGATCGACAGCAGCAGCGCCCCTACCCTGACCGATGCGCAGCGTAATGACTTCAACCACTGAGCGGCTCCTGCCGCGCCTGTTCCTGCTGATTCTGACGGCCGTGCTGGCGCTGGCCGTCTGGCAGTGGCACGACCGCTCCCCGCTGTCGGCCAACCTCATGGAGCTGGTGCCGGGCACTGACAACGACGCGCTGGTGGCAAGCGCCGAAAAACGTATGCAGGAACCGCTCAATCGCGAAATGCTGGTGCTGGTCGGCCATGCCGATCGCCAGCAGGCCGTCGAGCTGGCTCGCACACTGGGCGAGCAGTGGCAAGCGAGCGGCCTGTTCGAGAAGGTCCAGTGGACGCTGCAAGCCGACCTGCCCGCCCTGCGCACCCAATTGCTGCAAGGTCGGATCGCTATGCTGCCGGCAGCAGATCGCGCCCTGCTGATCGACGACCCGAAAACCTTTATCGAGCAACGCGTCCAGACCCTGTTCGATCCGTTTGCCGGTTTCAGCCTTGTGCCGGGCCAGGATGACTGGCTGGGCCTGACCGGACGCATTCAGAACGGTCTGCCGAAACAGGGCTCGGTCGAGGCCGATCTGACCAGCGGCGCATTGATTGCCACCGCCGAGGGCAAAAGCTGGGTGCTGCTGCGCTCGCGAACCCGCAGCGATGCCTTCGACATGCAACTGCCCGGTCAGGTCGCTGATCTGCTGGCGAAAGGTCGTGTGCAGGCGAGTGGAGCCGGTGGCCAGTTGCTCGCCGCCAGCGGCCTGCTGTACGCCGCAGACGGCCAGAAACAGGCCAGCCGGGAAATCACTTGGGTGGGCGGCGGCGCAACGGTCGGCATTCTGTTGCTGCTGTTGCTGGCCTTCCGCCGCTGGAGCGTGCTGCTGGCCTTCGTTCCGGTGGTGGTCGGCATGCTGTTCGGGGCGGTGGCCTGCGTGGCGTTTTTCGGCAGCATGCACGTCATGACGCTGGTGCTGGGTTCCAGCCTGATAGGCGTGGCCGTGGATTACCCGCTGCATTACCTGTCCAAAAGCTGGAGCATGAAACCCTGGCGCAGTTGGCCGGCCTTGCGCCTGACCCTGCCGGGGCTGAGCCTGAGCCTGATCACCAGTTGCATCGGCTACCTGGCGCTGGCCTGGACGCCCTTCCCGGCGCTGACGCAAATAGCGGTGTTTTCGGCTGCCGGCCTGGTGGGCGCTTACCTGACCGCGGTATGCCTGCTGCCTGCGCTGCTCGCCAAGGTAGAGATTCGTCCTGCCCAATGGCCACTGAAACTGGCGCAGCAAATGCTCGATTGCCGGGCTGCGTTGTTGCAGCGCATCAGCACGCCGATCCTGCTGGCCCTGCTGTTGGCGTTTTGTGCCGGCGGCATCTGGCACCTGACCACCAAAAACGATATCCGCCAATGGGTGGCTGCCCCTCAGGCACTGACCGACGAAGCGCAGACCATCGCGCGGATCACCGGTTACCAGCCGACCAGCCAGTTCTTTCTGGTGCGTGGCAAGGATCAACAGCAATTGCTGGATCGCCAGTCGGCATTGACCCAGCGGCTCGATCAACTGGTCAGTCTGGACAAGCTGCAGGGCTACATGGCAATCAATCAATTGCTCGATTCGCCTGCCGAGCAGCAGGCGACCCGCGATGCTCTGGGCACGTTGCCGCAACACTGGGCGCCGCTGGTGCAGCTCGGCGTTCCGGCCAGCGCCTTGAAAACCGAACTCGCTCAGTTGCAGGCCTTGCCGACGCAAGACATCGACCTTGCCCTGCAAGGCCCGCTGAGCGAACCGTGGCGGACACTCTGGCTGGGCGCCACGGATGACGGCGTGGCCGGCATCGTCAGCCTGCGCGGCCTGAACAGCATGGCCTTGTTGCGCGTGCAAGCAATCGGGCTGGAAGGCGTGCAACTGGTCGACCGCCTGGGTGAACTCAATGATGTGTTCGCCCACACGCAGGTCAGCGCCGCAGAACTGAAACTGGCCTCGTGTGTATTGATCGTTTTGCTGCTGACAGTCCCGTTCGGCTTCAACGGTGCGTTGCGCATCGTCGCCCTGCCTTTGCTGGCAGCCTTGTGCAGCCTGGCGAGCCTGGGCTGGCTTGGCCAGCCGCTGACGCTGTTCAGCCTGTTCGGGCTGTTGCTGGTCACAGCGATCAGCGTCGATTACGCCATCCTGATGCGCGAGCAGATCGGCGGTGCAGCGGTGAGCCTGCTGGGTACGCTACTGGCAGCCGTCACCACCTGGCTGTCGTTCGGCCTGCTGGCGGTTTCCGGCACCCCGGCCATCAGTAATTTCGGCCTGTCGGTGAGCCTGGGGCTGGCGTTCAGTTTTCTTCTGGCGCCGTGGGCCAGCCCTCGTCAAAACCCTCATGCGCCCTTGTCGTCATCCCCTGCCACCGTCAAAACCGGAAAGGAATAGCCGTGCCCATCATTGATAGGGAAATTCGTCAGGTTGTCGTCATTGGTGCCGGCCCCGCCGGCTCAATCGCCGCTGCCCTGCTCAAACGCCAGGGCCACGACGTGCTGATCATCGAGCGCCAGCTTTTTCCGCGCTTCTCAATCGGCGAAAGCCTGCTCTGCCATTGCCTGGACTTCGTCGAAGAGGCCGGAATGCTCGACGCGGTGCAGGCCGCCGGTTTCCAGCGCAAGAACGGTGCAGCCTTCGCGCGCGGCGAGCAGTACAGCGACTTCGATTTTGCAGACACTTTCAGCGACGGCAAACCCACCACCTTTCAGGTGCAGCGCAGCGAGTTCGACAAACTGCTGGCCGATCAGGCCGAGCTGCAAGGCGTGGAGATTCGCTATCAGCAGGAAATCGTCAGCGCTGACTTCGACGGCCCGCAACCGGTGCTGCGCGTGAAGCGCGAGGATGGCAGCGAATACAGCGTGCAGACGACCTTTGTGCTCGACGCGAGTGGCTACGGTCGCGTTCTGCCACGTTTGCTGGACCTGGAAGCCCCTTCAGGTTTTCCGGTGCGCCAGGCGGTGTTCACGCACATCGAAGACCACATCGACAGCCCGCCTTTCGACCGTCAGAAGATCCTCGTCAGCATTCATCCGCAGCACAGCGATGTGTGGTTCTGGTCGATCCCGTTCAGCGAGGGGCGCTGCTCGGTCGGCGTGGTGGCCTCCGCCGAGCGTTTCAAGGACAAGCCCGACGATCTGGACGCCTGCCTGCGGGCCTTTATCGATGAAACACCGCAACTGGCCAACGTGCTGAAAAACGCCGTCTGGGATACGCCCGCGAGAACCATCGGCGGCTATTCTGCCAACGTCAAAACCCTGCACGGCAAAGGCTTTGCGCTGCTGGGTAACGCGGCGGAATTTCTCGACCCGGTGTTTTCCTCGGGCGTGACCATCGCCATGCGCTCGGCGAGCATGGCGGCTGGCGTACTGAGCCGGCAGTTGCAGGGTGAACCTGTGGACTGGGAAAGCGAGTTTGCCGTCCCGCTGAAGCGCGGTGTCGACACCTTCCGGGCCTATGTCGAAGGCTGGTACGACGGCACGTTCCAGAGCGTCATTTTCTACCCCGGCAGCGCCCCGGACATCCGCCGCATGATCAGTTCGATTCTGGCCGGTTATGCTTGGGACGAACGCAACCCCTTCGTCAGCGAGCCCAAACGACGCTTGCGCACGCTGTCGGAAATCTGTGCGGACAGCGGCTCATGACTCGACCGTTTTTGAGCGACAGCTACGTCGAAGAAACCCGTTTCGGGCTTTGGTTTCTGCGCAGTCATACCTGGCAACACCGCGTGCTGCGCGTGGCAATAGACGACTTGCGTACGCTGTTTGCCAGCCCGCCCCCGGTCGCGCCGGTCCTGCTCGATGCCGGTTGCGGTCAGGGCAAGTCGTTCCAGCACCTGAGCAAGGTCTTCAAACCGTCCAGGCTGATCGGTGTCGACGCCGACCCGCACAGTCTGAACATGAGCCGCCAGGAGGCAGTTGCCAAGGGCCTTGAGGTCGAGCTGATCGGCTGCGATTGCGCCGCGCTGCAATTGCCGGATGCCAGCGTCGATCTACTGTTCTGTCACCAGACCTTTCATCACCTGGTCGAACAGGAACAGGCGCTGGCCGAGTTCTATCGGGTACTCAAACCGGGAGGTTATCTGCTGTTCGCCGAGTCCACCGAAGCCTATATCGACACGTGGGTGATTCGCTGGCTGTTCCGTCACCCGATGCACGTTCAGAAAAGCGCCGCTCAGTACCTGGACATGATCCGTGAGCAGGGCTTCGAATTCGCCGCACCCAACGTTTCGTACCCTTACCTGTGGTGGAGCCGCGCCAGGGATTTCGGTTTGCTGGAAGCCCTCAAACTGCGCAAGCCCAAGCCGTTCGGGCAACGGGAAGAGACGCTGGTCAACGTTGTGGCCCGCAAACCGTTGTCAGGTGCAGCCTCATGATTCGTTTCCTGTTCGTGGCTTTTCTCCTGCTCGGCGGCTGCGCTGCGCAGGCACCGCTGCCAGCGACCACGCCGACCCTGCCATTGCCGATGCAACTGCACATCGAGCGTCGGCAGGCCGAGCAGCATCAGGACTGGGTGCTGGTCATCCAGCGCGAAAATGCCGGGCTGCGCTGGTCGATGATGGACCCGATGGGCATTCCTCAGGCGCGCCAGTTGCTGATCAACGGGCAATGGCAGGCCGACGGCCTGCTGCCGCCCAATCCCGAGGCTCGCGAGCTGTTCGCGGCGCTGATGTTCGCCATGACTCCGGACATGGAAATGCATGGCCGCTACCCCACGGCTTATCGCCAAGGCATGCAACGCCGCCTGGATGACCGCTGGCTGGTCGAGTACCAGTCGGCCAACGCGTTCACCATTCGCCTCAAGGACGGGCTGAGCTACGGTGTAACGCCGTTGAACAACGAGACCGCGCCATGACCGCCTACCTCAATGCACTCGGGGTCATCTGTTCGCTGGGCGCAACTCGCGATGACGTCTCGCGCAGCCTGTTTGCCGGCGACAGTTCGGGCATGGTGACCGAAAGTGGCTGGGTGCCTGATCGCGCGTTGCCGGTCGGCGCCGTCAAAGCCGAGCTGCCCGCCATGCCGCCCGCCATGAGTGCGCAGCACAGCCGTAACAACCAGTTGCTGCTGGCCGCCGCCTTGCAGATCGAAGACGACATTCGTCTGGCCATCGAACGCTTTGGTGCCGCTCGCATCGGCGTCATCATCGGCACCAGCACATCCGGCATCGACGAAGCCAGCAGCAGCATGGCCATCTGGCTGCGTGATCAGGCGTTTCCCGAGCATTACGATTATCGCCAGCAGGAACTGGGCGCACCGGCGAATTTTCTCGCCAACTGGCTGCAACTGACCGGCCCGGCCTACGTGATTTCAACCGCCTGCACCTCCAGCGCGCGGGCCTTGCTCAGTGCCCGGCGGGCCCTGGACATGGGCCTGTGCGACGCGGTGCTGTGTGGCGGCGTCGACAGCCTGTGCAAACTGACCCTCAACGGCTTCTCGGCCCTTGAAGCGATGTCGCCACACCTGTGCAACCCGTTCTCGCGAAACCGGAACGGGATCAATATCGGCGAGGCGGCGGCGCTGTTTCTCATGACGCGCGAAGCCGGCAGCACGCATTCGATTGCACTGCTGGGCGCGGGTGCCAGTTGCGACGCTCACCATATCTCCGCCCCTGAACCCAGCGGGCGCGGCGCGCAGAACGCCATGTTGCAGGCACTGAGCAATGCCCGCCTGGATGCAGCCCGGATCAACTACCTGAACCTGCATGGCACCGCAACGCAGCTCAACGACGCGATGGAAAGTCTGGCCGTGCAGGCCGTGTTTCCGGACGGCGTGCCCTGCTCTTCGACCAAACCGCTCAGCGGCCACACGCTGGGTGCGGCGGGCGCACTGGAAATCGCGTTCTGCTGGCTGAGTCTGACGTCTCACAACCGTGAACAGGTTCTGCCCCCTCATGTCTGGGACGGCGAGGCCGATCCCCTGTTGCCTGCCCTGCAATGGACGGTGCCAGGCACACGCCTTGTGGCTGATGGCGCTCGCTGCATGATGAGCAATTCCTTTGCCTTCGGTGGCAATAACATCAGTTTGATTATCGGAGATGCCCCATGATCGAGTGGTCGCTCGCCGAACTCATTCCCCATGCTGGCGACATGATCCTCATCGATCAGGTGCTGGCCTTCGACGAAGAGCAGATTCGCACCCGGCTGACCGTGCGCGCCGACGGGCTGTTCAATGAGCCGGACGGCAGCCTGCCCGCCTGGCTGGGTATAGAGCTGATGGCTCAAAGCGTGGCGGCCTATGCGGGCTGTCAGGCGCGCAGCAAGGGCGATGCGGTCAAGCTGGGTTTTCTGCTCGGCAGCCGCAAGTTCGACTGCAACGTGGCACGCTTTCCACTGGGCAGCGAACTGCACATTCATGCCGTGCGCTCCCTGCAAGACGACAGCGGCATGGGCGTGTTCGAATGCACCCTGACCGGCCCGGGCATCACAGCGTTTGCCCGCCTCAATGTATATTGCCCACCCAACACTGCTGATTACCTGGCTGAAGGAGCCCCGGCATGACTGAATCGATACTGGTCACCGGCTCCAGCCGGGGCATCGGCCGCGCCATCGCCTTGCGTCTGGCTCAAGCCGGGTATGACCTGATCCTGCATTGCCGCACCGGGCGCAGCGAAGCCGAGGCTGTGCAGGCCGAGGTCATCGCGCTGGGCCGTCAGGCGCGGGTCCTGCAATTCGATGTTTCGGACCGTGCGGCCTGCAAAGCGATTCTCGAGGACGATGTGGAAACCCACGGCGCGTATTACGGCGTGGTGCTCAATGCCGGCCTGACCCGTGACGGTGCTTTTCCGGCACTCAGCGACGACGACTGGGATCAGGTGCTGCGCACCAATCTGGATGGGTTCTACAACGTCCTGCACCCGCTGACGATGCCGATGATTCGCCGTCGTGCGGCGGGCCGTATCGTGTGTATCACCTCGGTATCGGGGCTGATTGGCAACCGCGGACAGGTCAACTACAGCGCGTCCAAGGCGGGGCTGATCGGCGCCGCGAAGGCATTGGCCATCGAACTGGGCAAGCGCAAGATCACCGTGAACTGTGTGGCGCCCGGGCTGATCGACACCGCCATGCTCGACGAGAACGTTCCTGTCGAAGAACTGATGAAAATGATCCCGGCGCAGCGCATGGGCACGCCCGAAGAAGTAGCCGGCGCGGTGAATTTCCTGATGTCGGCGGAAGCCAGTTACATCACCCGTCAGGTGCTGGCCGTCAATGGAGGGTTGTGCTGATGAAGCGTGTGGTGGTTACCGGTATGTCCGGCATTACCTCGGTGGGCAGCGACTGGCCCACCATCAATGCGAGCTTTACGGCCAACCGCAGCGGTATTCGCCGGATGGACGAGTGGGACCGTTTCGTCGAGCTGAATACCCGGCTGGCCGGCCCCATCGATGACTTCGCCGTGCCTGCGCACTGGACGCGCAAGCAACTGCGCAGCATGGGCCGTGTATCGCGACTGGCGGTCGGCGCTGCAGAGCAGGCGCTGATCAATGCCGGGCTGCTCAATGACCCGATCATTCGTGACGGGCGCATGGGCACAGCCTGCGGTTCATCCACCGGCAGCACCGATGAGATCAAGGCATTCGGCAACATGCTGATCAACTCGGTGGCACTGGACCTGAATGCTAACTCGTATGTGCGCATGATGCCGCACACCACGGCGGCCAACATCAGCATCTTCTTCGGCCTGACCGGACGCCTGATCCCGACTTCCAGCGCCTGCACCAGCGGCAGTCAGGGAATCGGCTATGCCTACGAGGCCATCAAGTTCGGACGCTTGCCACTGATGCTGGCGGGCGGCGCCGAAGAACTGTGCCCGACCGAAGCGATGGTCTTCGACGCGCTGTATGCCACCAGCCTGAAGAACGACGCGCCCCACACCACGCCGCGCCCTTACGACAGCGGCCGCGACGGGCTGGTCATTGGCGAAGGTGGCGGCATGCTGGTGCTTGAAGAGCTCGAACATGCCTTGGCCCGTGGAGCGTCTATCTATGCCGAGATCGTCGGTTTCGGCAGCAACGCCGATGGCGCCCACAGCACCCGCCCGGAACAGACCACCATGCGCCGCGCGATGGAGCTAGCGCTGGAAGACGCCGGTTTGCCGCCTGAAGCCATCGGCTACGTCAACGGCCACGGCACTGCTACCGAGCAAGGCGACATCGCCGAAACCCTGGCCACCAGCAGCCTGTTCGGCTCACGCATGCCGCTCAGTTCCCAGAAAAGCTTTCTCGGCCATACATTAGGTGCCTGCGGCGCACTGGAATCGTGGTTCAGCATCGAAATGCTCAACAGTGACCGGTATATCCACACGCTGAACCTGGTCGATGTCGATGCACAATGTGGCGAACTGGACTACATCGTCGGCGAACCCCGGCACATGAGCAATGAATACGTGATGAACAACAACTTCGCGTTCGGTGGGGTGAATACGTCGCTGATCTTCAAGCGTTGGGCGTGATCCACGATAACCTCAACTATCGTGCGACGCTCCGCGTCGCATGCAGTTCTGGACGCTCTGCGTCCGATCCGAAATGTGCGGCGCGGCGCAGACTTGTGACGCAGAGCGTCACGCACGGCATTCCGACGCTGGAGCGTGCGGAACGATAATCTCAACTTCTCAACTATCGTGCGGCGCTCCGCGTCGCATGCAGTTCTGGACGCTCTGCGTCCGATCCTCACCCGACATTACGCGTCAAGAGCTCGGTAAATGCCTTGGCCATCGGTGACTGTTCGTCCTTGCGTTGCACCAGCCACACTGCGCTGGTCGCGCCGGGGTCGAGGACGTTGCGGTAGACCACACCGTCGATGCGCATGCGCCGGTAGGAGGCAGGCAACACCGTCACGCCCAATCCGGCTGCGACCAGGCCGATGATGGTCATCACCTCCCCTGCTTCCTGAGTGATCAACGGGCTGAAACCTGCGGCGCGTGCCAGGCTCAGGACCTGCGCGTAGATGCCGCTGCCGTAGGTGCGGGGAAAGAACACGAACGGCTCTGCAGCCAGTGCCGACATGTAGATGCCGTCCTCGCTACCTGCGGCAAGCGGATGGTCCGCGCGCATGATTGCCACCAGCGGCTCGCTCAGCAATTCGAACACCACCAGCGAATCGGGCAACGCCAACGGGCGCATGATGCCGACCTGTATGGTCTTGTCTTCAAGGCCTGCGGCCACTTCCTGACTGGTGATTTCCGTCAGGGTCAGGTGTACATCGGGATAAGCCTGACGAAACGCAAAGATCGCCTGCGGAATGCTGGACGTGAACGGCGCAGACGAGGTGAAGCCGATCTTCAGCTCACCGATTTCGCCCAGTTGCGCGCGGCGTGCGACATCAGTGGCTTTGTCGACCTGCGCCAGCACCAGCCGCGCCTCATCAAGAAACAGCCGCCCGGACTCACTCAGTTCGACGCGCCGGTTGGTGCGTTCGAACAAACGCGTGCCCAGCTCCTGCTCCAGCGCCTGGATCTGCTGGCTGAGCGGCGGCTGGGAAATGCCCAGCGCCAGCGCTGCACGACCGAAATGCAGCTCTTCGGCCACCGCAATGAAGTAACGCAGATGGCGCAATTCCATGCGGCCTCCATTAAGTCGTTTTACCTATCAAACAGGTCGAACAATATATTGGATGGAATGATTAGCGGGCTATATGATTTTTTCATCGCCCGCCCCATCTGTTCCGAGGTCTCTCTTGAATCCTGCCGTCGCCCCGCCCACCACCGACCTGAATACGTCCGCTAAACCGCCTGGCGACAGTTACATTGAAAAGAACACACCGCTTTTCAAACGCACCGCACTGGCGCTGTTCGCGGGCGGATTCTCGACGTTTACCCTGCTGTATTGCGTCCAGCCCATGATGCCGACGCTGTCCAGCGAGTTCTCGCTCTCGGCGGCCCAGAGCAGCCTGATTCTGTCGGTCGCCACGGCGATGCTCGCCATTGGCCTGCTGATCACCGGCCCGATATCGGACCGGCTTGGGCGCAAGTCGGTGATGGTCATGGCGCTGTTCTGTGCGTCGCTGTTTACCATTGCCAGCGCGCTGATGCCGAGCTGGGAAGGCGTGCTTGTCACACGGGCCCTGGTCGGCCTGTCATTGAGCGGGCTGGCGGCGGTGGCTATGACTTACCTGAGCGAGGAAATACACCCCGCGCACCTGGGCCTGGCGATGGGGCTGTATATCGGTGGCAGCGCGGTCGGCGGCATGAGCGGACGCCTGATCGTCGGGGTCATGATCGATTACGTGAGCTGGCATGCGGCGATGCTGGTGGTCGGCGGGCTGGCGCTGATCGCGGCGGTGGTGTTCTGGAAAATCCTCCCGGAATCACGCAACTTCCGCCCCCGCTCGCTGCACCCTCGCAGCCTGCTGGACGGTTTTGTGGTGCAGTTTAAAGATGCAGGCCTGCCGCTGCTGTTTCTGGTCGGTTTTCTGCTGATGGGCGCCTTCGTCACGCTGTTCAACTACATTGCCTATCGCTTTTTGAGCGAACCCTACAACCTCAGCCAGGCCGTGGTCGGCGTGTTTTCCGTGGTGTATCTGTCGGGTATCTACAGCTCGGCGAAGATCGGCTCGCTGGCCGACCGTCTGGGCCGCCGGAAGGTACTGTGGGCCGTGATCGTCATGATGCTGGCCGGTCTGACCCTGACACTTTTCACGCCGCTAGCGCTGGTGATCATCGGCGTACTGATCTTCACCTTCGGCTTCTTCGGCGCGCATTCGGTGGCCAGCAGTTGGGTAGGCCGCAGGGCCACCACCGCCAGGGGTCAAGCCGCGTCGCTGTACCTGTTCTGCTATTACGCAGGCTCCAGCGTGGCCGGAACCGGCGGCGGAGTGTTCTGGCATTACGCCGGGTGGAACGGCATCGGGCTGTTTATCGCCACGCTGCTGCTGATGGCGCTGGGTGTGGCACTGAAGTTGGCGAGGTTGCAGCCGTTAGGCGCCAGTATTTAGTCACTGATCAGGCGCTGGCAGATGGGGTGAGCCAAGGTACACTGGCGCATCCGCCAGTTCTGGTAAAGGAAACCGACATGCGCCTCGACCACCTCCGCCTGCAGAATTTTCGTTGTTACGAAGATGCTCATTTCGATTTCCAGCCGGGGTTCAATCTGGTGGTGGGGGTCAATGGGAGCGGGAAGACGTCGTTGTTGCTGGGGGTCGCGGAATGCCTCGTCCCTTATGGCAATGCACTGGGGCAAAACGAAGAAGTGTTGAGTAGAGAAGACATTCGTTTTGTCATTGACAGGCATGAAGGACGTAGTCGATTTGAGAGAAAGTATCCTGTCTTCATCAAAGCGGATGGCAATATTTTCGACCTGCCAACCTGGGGGACACTCCGTTTAAGCGAGTCTTGGGAAGGAGGAATCGATCCGTCTCTACGCCCCCACTTAGATGCTGTGCTAGCCAGAAGCAACGCCGGAGAGCAGATTGACTTTCCGATGCTTGCCTTTTATCGCGCCAATCGTCGCTGGAGCAGTGCCCGCGTATCTGCCGAGTTCGCAGCACAGCAGCGGACTTCCCGATTTGACGGGTACGCAAACTGGTTTGACGCAGTGGCTGATCTGCGCGACTTCGAAAGCTGGTTAATTGCAAGGACGCTTGAACGTCTTCAGGACCGCCTGGATTCAACGCCACCTGTCGAGCTTGAAGATGAACTTGAATGGGTCAATCGGGCGATAAGACTTGCCATACCGGATGCCCATGATCTCCGATATGACTTGAGGCTACAAAGCCTGCTTGTCGATATGGGGAAAGGCCACGCTGTTCCGTTTCACGAACTCAGTGATGGTCAACGCAGCTTGATTGCGTTGATTGCAGACATTGCACGACGCATGTGCGTTCTCAATCCGCACTTGGGAAAAGACGTTCTGGCGAATACCGGTGGCATCGTCATTATTGATGAGCTGGACATTCATCTTCATCCCGCCTGGCAACGCACTATTGCGCCGACGCTCAAAAAAGCATTCCCAAAAGTGCAATTTATCGCCACCAGCCACTCACCTCAGGTGATTGGCAGCCTGCAACCTGGCGAAGTCATCCTGCTGAACAACGGCGACAATTCTCACCCGCGAGCAACCTACGGCCTGGATTCCAGCACCATTCTGGAAGAAGTCATGGGCGTGCCCCCGCGCGAGCCCGACATTGAAGCGTTGCTTGACCAACTATTCGGTACTCTGGAAAACAATGAACTTGAAAAAGCCAGACTGCAGCTCGATGCACTAAAGAAAAAAGCACCCGATCTGCCCGAGTTCGCCGGTGCCGAAGCACTGCTCAAGCGCAAGGAGCTCATTGGCCGATGAAACGCATCATCAAAGGAACTGAGCCTGCGTCATTCACCGAATGGAAAGCCGGTGCGAACGAAAACTGGGCGCCCACTTATCCAACCTTGCAAAACCCGCAAAAACGCGACCTGCACACAAGCCTGCTGCAAGAGCAGGACTTCTCATGCTGCTACTGCGGCAGAGAGATAGGGCTGGACAGCAGCCACATCGAACATTTCAGGCCGCAAGAGCACTACAAGCCACTGGCACTTGAATACAACAATCTCCATGCGTCCTGCCTGCGAGAAACAAAGCCAGGCAATCCATTGCACTGTGGCCACCACAAGAGCAGTTGGTTCGATGAGAACTTGCACATCTCGCCAACAGAAGAAAATTGCGAGCAACGGTTCCGCTACCTGCTGACAGGCAAAATCCAGAGCAACCATCCAGAAGACGCTCCCGCCGCAACGATGATCGAAAAGCTCGCACTCGATATTACCTACCTGACAAGAAGACGCCAGGAAGCCATTACGGGCGTTTTTGATGAACAGTTTCTAACCAGCGCCAGTGAAGCGGAGTTAACGCATTTGGTGCAGGGCCTGCGCTCGAGGGATGCCGATAAACAGCTCACGTTTGGTCATGTCGTTGCACGCTATGCGGAGCAGTTGCTGGCGCCCTGACACATGGTCACGAAAAGCAGGGCTGGAACATGCGGCAAACGCGCCTTTCCGTCCCAAACTCGACACCGGAATAGAAATTTATTTTCATATATTTGTTTATATCCAGTTTTCGTGTAATTTATTTTCATCACGAAAACAGAGATAAAAACAATGAATGCCTGTGATCGCCCTGAAACCGTCTTGCACTCTCTTCTTGCGTCGTCCCTGCCGAGTACTCACGGGTTGCCTCCCAACTGACAATTTGCGTCGTTGGTGTTGCGCGCTCGCCTACCTACTTTGCAAGGAACCGTCGCTATGTCGCCGTCACCCGGTATGTCGCTGTTGGTTTACGCCGCTGTCGCAATCATTGCCTTGATCGTGCTGATCGCACGTTATCGCCTTAACCCGTTTATCGTCATTACGCTTGTTTCGGTCGGTCTTGCGCTGGTTGCCGGGATGCCGGCCAGTGGCGTGGTTGCCTCTTATGAGGCGGGGGTCGGCAAGACGCTGGGGCATATTGCGCTGGTCGTGGCGCTGGGCACCATGCTCGGCAAGATGATGGCCGAGTCTGGCGGTGCCGAGCAGGTGGCGCGCACGTTGATTGATCGCTTTGGTGAGCGCAACGCGCACTGGGCGATGGTCTGCATCGCCTTCCTGGTGGGCTTGCCGCTGTTTTTTGAAGTCGGCTTCGTGCTGCTGGTGCCGATTGCGTTTACCGTCGCCCGCCGTGTCGGGGTATCGATTCTGATGGTCGGCTTGCCAATGGTCGCGGGGCTGTCGGTGGTACACGCGCTGGTGCCGCCGCACCCGGCAGCGATGCTGGCCGTTCAGGCTTATCAGGCGTCGGTCGGGCAAACCCTGTTCTACGCCATTTTGATCGGCATCCCCACGGCCATCATCGCCGGCCCGGTCTATGCCAAATTCATCGTACCGCGCATCCATTTGCCGGCTGAAAACCCGCTGGCGAAGCAGTTTCTCGACCGCGAACCGCGTGCAAAACTGCCCAGCTTCGGCCTGACCATGATGACCATTCTGCTGCCGGTGGTGCTGATGCTATTGGGCGGCTGGGCCAACCTGATCAGCACGCCGGGCAGTGCCTTCAACGGCTTTCTGTTGTTCATCGGCAACTCGGTGATCGCCCTGCTGTTGGCCACGCTGTTGAGCTTCTGGACGTTGGGCATCGCTCAGGGTTTCAATCGCGACTCGATCCTGAAATTCACCAATGAGTGCCTGGCGCCGACCGCCAGCATCACGCTGCTGGTCGGTGCCGGTGGCGGCCTGAACCGCATTCTGATCGACAGCGGCGTGACCAACCAGATCGTAGGTCTGGCGCAGGACTTTCACCTGTCGCCTTTGTTGATGGGCTGGCTGTTCGCGGCGCTGATGCGGGTTGCGACAGGCTCGGCGACGGTGGCGATGACCACCGCCTCGGGGATCGTGGCGCCTGTGGCGATGGGCTTGGGTTATCCGCATCCCGAGTTGCTGGTGCTGGCGACGGGTGCAGGCTCGGTGATCTTTTCCCACGTCAACGACGGCGGTTTCTGGCTTATCAAGGAATACTTCAACATGACCGTAGCGCAAACATTCAAAACCTGGACGGTATTGGAGACGCTGATTTCCATCGTCGCCTTTGCCTTGACGCTGGGTCTGGCACAGGTGCTTTGAGTGGACATTTTGTATCAGATACGCGCCCGCCAGGATTCACTCAGCGCGGGCGAAGGCCGGATCGCCAGGCTTTTGCTCAGCGATATTGCCTTCGCTGCCAGTGCCAGCCTGGACGAGCTGGCCAGCCGCGCCGAGGTCAGCAGCGCCACGCTGTCGCGCTTCGCCCGCACCATCGGCTGCCGTGACCTGCGCGACTTGCGGCTGCAACTGGCCCAGGCGAGCGCTGTAGGCAGCCGTTTTCTGCACCCGGAACAGGCCCCGGAGCAGTCGGCCTTTTTCAATCAGATAGTCGGTGACATCGAAGCCACGCTGCGTCAGCACCTCTCAGGGTTTGAGGCATCACGCTTTGCGGCCGCCGTGGCCTGTGTCGCCGAGGCCAGCATGATTCATGCGTTCGGCATGGGCGGTTGCTCCAGCCTGTGCAGCGAGGAACTGCAAAACCGGCTGGTGCGCCTGGGTTACCCGGTGGCCGCCTGCCGCGACCCGGTCATGATGCGCATGATTGCCGCCACACTCGGCCCGCAACACAGCCTGATCGTTTGCTCACTCAGCGGTCGCACGCCAGAACTGCTCGACGCGGTAACCCTGGCGCGCAGCTACGGCGCTCGCGTGCTGGCGATCACCTTGCCCGACTCACCGCTGGCGCAACTGGCTGACGTGGTGTTGCCGCTGCAAATTGCCGAAACCAATTTCATCTATAAACCCACGGCCGCGCGCTACGGCATGCTGCTGACCATTGATGTGCTGGCCACTGAACTGGCGTTGCTCGGCCCTGAAGACAATCAGGAGCGGCTGCGCCGGATCAAGCTTGCGCTGGATGAATACCGTGGCGGCGAAGACGGCCTGCCGCTGGGAGACTGAACCATGATGTACGACCTGATCATTCGCGACGCACTGGTCATTGATGGCAGCGATACGCCGGGAGTGCGCACCGACGTGGCGGTCAGCGACGGGCGCATTCAGCGCATCGGCAATCTGCCTGATGCCCGTGCGCGGGAAGAGGTCAATGCGGCAGGTCGCGTACTGGCCCCCGGATTCATCGACGTTCACACCCACGACGACACGGTGGTCATTCGCAAACCCGAGATGCTGCCCAAGATCAGTCAGGGCGTGACGACGGTGATCGTCGGCAACTGCGGGATCAGCGCGTCACCGGTCTCGCTGAGCGGCAATCCGCCCGACCCGATGAACCTGCTGGGCGATGCGGCTGCGTTCGTCTATCCGCGCTTCGCCGACTATCGCGCCGCTCTGGACAACGCCCGGCCTGCCGTGAACGTCGCCGCCCTGATTGGCCATACGGCATTGCGCAGTAATCACATGGATGACTTGTTGCGTAGCGCCAGCCCGGAAGAAATCGCCGCGATGCGCAAACAGTTGCGCGACAGCCTTGAAGCCGGCGCGCTGGGCTTGTCGACCGGCCTGGCCTACGCCTCGGCCTTCTCGGCTGAAACCGGCGAGGTCAAACAACTGGCTGAAGAGCTGACGGCTTTCGGTGCGGTTTACACCACGCATTTGCGCAGCGAATTCGAACCGGTGCTGGAGGCGATGGCGGAGGCATTCGATATCGGTCGCCACGCGCGCGCGCCGGTCATCATTTCCCACCTGAAATGCGCGGGCGCAGGCAACTGGGGCCGCAGCCCGCAACTGCTGTCGGCGCTGGAAAAAGCGGCGCAGGACCATCCGGTCGGCTGCGACTGTTATCCCTATGCGGCCAGTTCTTCGACGCTGGACCTGAAACAGGTTACCGATGCGTTCCGCATCACCATCACCTGGTCAACACCGCACCCGGACCAGGGCGGCCGGGACCTGAAGGACATTGCCGCGGACTGGGGACTTTCAATGCAGGAGGCCGCCCGCAAGCTGCAGCCCGCAGGCGCGGTGTATTACGGCATGGATGAGGGCGACGTCGAACGCATCATGTCTCATCCGCTGTCGATGATCGGTTCCGACGGGCTGCCGGAGGACCCGTTTCCACATCCGCGCCTGTGGGGAGCCTTCCCCCGAGTGCTCGGCCACTTCAGCCGGGACAAAGGGCTGTTTGCACTGCACACCGCCGTACACAAAATGACCGGGCTTTCGGCAGCACGCTTTGCCTTGCACGAACGCGGCCTGATCCGTGAGGGCTATTGGGCGGATCTGGTGTTGTTCAACCCGCAAACCGTGCGCGACGTCGCGGACTTCAAAGACCCTCAGCGAGCAGCAGAAGGCATTGACGGCGTCTGGGTCAACGGACAGTTGAGCTATGCCGAAGGCAAACCGCAAGGCCAGCGCCAAGGCAGGTTCCTGCCTCGCAGCGGGTCACTGGTGGGAGGGTTTGCGGATACAAAAACGCCGACGTTGCCGTCGGCGCTGACATAAACCGATGCGTCTTGATCTGTCGACGCATCGTTACCTCAACGGTTACTGATGATACTGCGCCGACAGCTCATGCACCGCTTCGATGAAGGCACCGGCATTGGCCGGGTCGACTTCGGGGGTGATGCCGTGGCCGAGGTTGAAGACGTGGCCGGTGCCGCTGCCGTAGCTGGCGAGGATGCGCGCGACTTCCTGGCGTATGGCTTCCGGACGGGCGTAGAGCACGGTCGGGTCCATGTTGCCTTGCAGCGAAACCTTGTTGCCCACGCGCTGACGCGCTTCGCCGATGTCGCAGGTCCAGTCGAGGCCGAGGGTGTCGGCGCCGATGTCGGCGATGCTTTCCAGCCACAGGCCGCCGCCTTTGGTGAAGACGATGACCGGCACCTTGCGCCCGTCATGCTCGCGAATCAGGCCGTTGACGATCTTGCGCATGTAAGCCAGCGAGAACTCCTGATAAGCCGCCGAAGAAAGGCTGCCGCCCCAGCTGTCGAAAATCTGCACCGCCTGGGCACCGGCCAGAATCTGGCCGTTCAGGTACGACGTCACTGACTGTGCCAGCTTGTCCAGCAGCAGGTGCATGGCCTGTGGGTTGTCGTAAAGCATGGCCTTGGATTTGCGGAAGTCCTTGGAGGAACCGCCTTCGACCATGTAAGTCGCCAGGGTCCACGGGCTGCCGGCAAAACCAATCAGCGGCACACGGCCGTTGAGTTCACGGCGGATAGTGCTCACCGCGTCCATCACGTAACCCAGGTCCTTCTGCGCATCAGGGATCGGCAGCGCTTCGATGTCGGCCAGCGAACTGACGGTTTTCTTGAAGCGCGGACCTTCGCCGGTCTCGAAGTACAGGCCCAGGCCCATCGCGTCAGGAATGGTCAGGATGTCGGAAAACAGGATCGCCGCATCCAGCGGGTAGCGATCCAGCGGCTGCAACGTGACTTCACAGGCGAACTGCGGGTTCTTGCACAGGCTCATGAAGTCCCCTGCGCTGGCACGGCTGGCGCGGTATTCCGGCAGGTAACGGCCTGCCTGACGCATCATCCATACCGGCGTAACGTCTACGGGTTGCTTGAGCAGGGCGCGAAGGAAACGGTCGTTCTTCAGGGCAGTCATGTCGGCATCCGCAATAAAAGTGCGCGCATTTTCTCAGAGCGCGACGCAAAAGGCACGGCGAGAGCCGTGCCTTTTGTCTATCAGGACGATTGGCTGTGGTTATACGGGGGCACGCGCCCTCCGAACCGGCCCGCTTCTGTCACATATCCTTATGATTCAGGATATCGAAAGGCTGAAGCATGCCTTTCTCTGCACGCCTGAGGACCAGACGCCAATCCCCTCTTCCCGTGCTGTTGCCAATGGACGTCAGGTCCAGGAAAAACAGCCGTTCCTTCTTGTCTATGTGATTTTTTCCATCGTGTTTCCACCTATGCAGGTGACCACTGCCATCCAGAACGTACTTCTCGATAGCATTCTTGACGGCGCCCTCGAGGTCTTTGGCCTGTATGTCCTTGTCTGCTTTTTTGAATTCAGTGCTGTTGAAGAAATCATTCATGTTTACTTTGTAACGGAGTTTTCCACCGCTCTGGCCTGCTTCATCTTTAGCCTTTCCGACTTCAGAGGGCAGTTTCTTAACCGGGTGTTTGCCGCCGCCGCGCAAACCGGTCGAGGCATGCACCCAGACGCCTTGATCATCGAGCTGGATCGGCAACTGGTAATAGGCATCAGGTCGCCGCGAATCAATCACCCGCCATGCCGCAGAATCGGAATCGTATCTGACGGCATAGGCTTTTTCCTGTTGTACGGCGTAAAAGCGGCTCGGTACGCCCTCTTGAGCTTTCTCGTGGAGGCCACGGTAAATCCCGTCATCGCGCAATGTCATGCCGACAGGTGCTTTGGGTACCGCTGTTTTCGGATCGAGCACAGAGCGACCCACCGTTGCCGCAGAAAACGGTTTAACCCGCCGCCCTTTTGGCAGCGTCAGTCCATCGGCCAGCAACAGCGCCGCCTGAACGAAATACAACGGCGCACTGCCCTCCTCGTCGGCGGCCTTCCCGACGCCCTGCCAGATGGCGTAGAAACTGCGGATGGCGGCGATCGGCAGTTGTACTTTGAAAGGCGTGAACGTGAGGATGATATTGCCAACGGTTTTGGTGATTTCCCAGGCACTTTGCCAATTGGTTTCCCAATTGCTGTGGGTCTGCTCATCCACAGCCGATATCACGCGCTCGACTTCAGCGTCATAAACCGCCTCAAGAAAGTTTTCGCTGCAAGGCAGCAGTTCCATGAACAGCGCATCCCGGTCAACGGTCAATGCCCGTCGTACCTCTGCCTGAGAGGGGAGCGCTGCCCTGCCCACCAGATAATCCAGCATCGCAGGCTCAAGCAGGAACTGCTGAAGTTCTTTCGGGCTGCTCATTTCCCGAAAACAGGTACCGTCAGGCGCCTGCGGCGTAAAAATCACCAGCGAGCCGACGCTGGCGCGAGCCTCGACGCCGATGGCCAGTACGCCGCTCAATGGCACGCCGTTAATGGACAACGGGCTGGCCTGAATGCGATGCCCCTCAACGGTTGCACGGTCATCACTTTCGACCGGATGGTCCAGCACCGCCGTTAACCACTTGTGGCCTCTGTTCGCCAGGTCGGGAGGAAGGCTGCCATCACCCAGAAAGTCGCCTGCCATCTTTGCCTCGATACCGTCCAGTCGCATCTGGGCCTGCATCACGCGCGCATAGCGTTCGCGGTGCCATTTTCCGGTGGTCGAGGTCGACAGTAAGGTTCTCAGGTACTGAGGATAATCCTCGCCAATGTTCAGATCACGGATCAGCCCGAACAGATAACCGGCTTTGAGGAAACCGATCAATTGCCCCTGAGCGTCGAACGCGCGACTGGTCAGCAAAAAGTTGAGATCGGTCACAGCGATGTTTTCAAGGGATAAGTCCGTGAGACTGCGCTGCTGCGTTTCGTAATGCGCCTGCGCCTCCGAAGGGCCTGCGAACTCATAATCCAGATCCAGGAAGAAGCCCGGATCGATTTCAATGCTCACGGTATGGATGCTGACCTCATCAGGGTTCACCTCTACACCGTGATCCAGCAGGATTCGCTCCTGCAGTTTCTCGCGGGCATAGTGGCGAAGCTGATCAGGCGCTCCGTAGCCGGCGGGTTCAAGCAGATCAGGGGCCTGGGCTTCGAGCAAGGCCTGACTGTAGTCCTGTACGGCGAGCTTCCAGTTGTACTTGTCGTCATCGGACGCCTCGGCGAACCACTCGGGCAAGAGTTCGCGTTCAATGCCTGTCGGCTTTTCGGGATCGAACCAGCCTCCGTTGTCCTTGATCGCATGCTGGGTCAGAACCTTGCGGAACCCCGCGACATCCTGCTCGAACTGCATCCCCAGCAAAGAACGCTCCTCAGCCTTCAATTGCGAACTGATTGCCAGATAAAAACTGTCGGTGCCTTCCTTGAAAACGCTGATCTCACCGTTGCTTATATCCTGAGCACGGTAATGACCGAAGCCGTCATGCAATAGGACGATACTGGTATCGTCAGGTCCTTCGGGCACGTACTTGCTCATGCCGTAGTCGACGATCACCAGATTCCGCCCTGACGCAGCCAACAGTTCCCAAGCCGTAGTGCGAGCGAGTTCATCGGTGTATTGATTGAAAATCCGGGTGCGCGACAGACCATCGATAGCCGTACTGCGGGTCCATTCATCCAGCGAAATCGCCATCGCCTCGTCGAACGCGTCTGGCAGAACATCATTCTCCAGAAAGTCGACTTGCTGTTCTTCTGTCAGTTGCATCCGTTCCAGCAACTCTTCAAGGCGGCCGACCGGAACCTCGGGGCACAAGGCACACAACCAGCCCAGCACCGGCGGAAGCTTAGCGCTCCTGCGGTCCCAAAGTGGCAAAAAGGGGTTGGGCTGGCGAACGTCCAGCGTGCTTTTGGAAGCCCCTTCATCTGCCAGCAACGCCGCGAATAAAAGCGGGCGCTGCTCACTCGCCAATCCGGCGACCTGTTCACGCAAGGTGACGATCCGGCCAGCGACACTGCTGCTACCCGGAAAATTCCCGCCCATCCCGAGCGTCGAGTTGCCAGGCAGCTGGCTGAAGATCAGATGCAACAACGGCTCTTCGTCGGAAAGAACGGTGCCCTCGGGTGCAACGTAGTCTTTGTCTTCATTCAGCGTCAGGACAACAGCGTTTTGAATATCACTTTCGTTCTTGCCTTTCAGATAAACCGCGAGCACTTCTTCGCGCTCGTTCTGAACCCTGATCGACAGGTCCGCGGGCCATTCCGGCAACTGAACCAGCAAGGCGAACACTGCATGATCGCCATCGTCGGGGAAGTCATTTTTTACCGCGAAACGCTCGACAATCTGATCGATGAGGCGATCTGCCCCTTCACGGGCTCGGTGTTCGCGAATGGCGACGGTGCTGGGCGTGAACTGTTTCGGTCCGAGAGACTGTCCATCAAGGGAGCGGGCACGTTTGCCCATAGGTGCTGCTTTCGACATGGCTATTTCCTTATAGCGACATGGTGGTTGGAGGAGCCGATCCGAAGAAGTCCTCCCACTGAAGCGCAGATCCTAACGCCTCGCGAACGCAGAAACCGCTGTCGGAAACAGGGCGTAAACAACCGACCGCCTGCCTGATGACGCAAAGACAGGGGTTGGGAGCAAAAAAGGGGAGTGAGACGCCGAACTGCCGCCCCTTGGAGGGGCGGCGAAGTTCGAACGAAGGCGGGTCGCCATGACCCTTTGGAGTTATTTCAAAAAATCAAAAACAAGCGGGCGTGTACTCAAACGCCCAGGTAATCCATGATCCCTTCAGCGGCATTGCGGCCTTCGAAGATGGCAGTGACCACCAGATCGGACCCGCGAACCATGTCGCCACCGGCGAAGATCTTCGGGTTGCTGGTCTGGTGTTTGTACTGCGCCTGCTCCGGAGCCACGACACGGCCCTGGCTGTCGGTGCTGATCGTGAATGGCTCGAACCACGACGCCGGGCTTGGACGGAAGCCGAAGGCGATGACCACGGCGTCTGCCGGAATGATCTCTTCAGAACCCGGAATCGGCTCAGGACTGCGACGGCCACGGGCATCAGGTTCGCCGAGACGGGTCTCGACCACCTTCACGCCTTCAACCTTGCCTTCGCCGACAATGGCGATGGGCTGGCGGTTGTAGAGAAAACGCACGCCCTCTTCCTTGGCGTTCTTCACTTCCTTGCGCGACCCCGGCATGTTTTCTTCGTCGCGACGGTAAGCGCATGTCACTGACTTGGCGCCCTGACGGATCGAGGTGCGGTTGCAGTCCATCGCCGTGTCACCACCGCCCAGTACGACAACGCGCTTGCCCTTCATGTCGACAAAGTCTTCCGGCGCTTTTTCAAAGCCCAGGTTGCGGTTGACGTTGGCGATCAGGAAGTCGAGCGCATCGTGTACGCCCGGCAGGTCTTCACCGGCAAAACCGCCTTTCATGTAGGTGTAGGTACCCATGCCCATGAACACGGCATCGTACTCTTCGAGCAGTTGATCGATGGTCACGTCCTTGCCGACTTCGGTGTTGAGCCGGAACTCGATACCCATGCCGGTGAACACTTCACGGCGATGACTCAGCACGGATTTTTCCAGCTTGAACTCGGGGATCCCGAAGGTCAGCAGACCGCCGATTTCCGGGTTCTTGTCGAACACCACCGGTGTCACGCCGCCCCGCACCAGCACATCGGCACAGCCCAGGCCCGCCGGACCGGCACCAATGATCGCAACACGCTTGCCGGTCGGGACCACCCGCGACATGTCCGGACGCCAGCCCATCGCAAACGCGGTGTCAGTGATGTATTTCTCGACCGAGCCGATGGTCACCGCACCGAAACCGTCGTTCAGCGTGCAGGCACCTTCACACAGACGATCCTGCGGGCACACGCGGCCACAGACTTCCGGCAAGGTATTGGTCTGATGAGACAATTCCGCCGCCGCCAGAATATTGCCCTCGGCGACCAGCTTGAGCCAGTTGGGAATGAAGTTGTGTACCGGGCACTTCCACTCGCAATACGGGTTACCGCAGCCCAGGCAACGGTGCGCCTGATCGGCGGACTGCTGAGGTTTGAAGGGTTCGTAGATTTCCACAAACTCTTTCTTGCGTTGACGCAGCAGTTTCTTCTTCGGGTCTTTACGTCCGACGTCGATGAACTGGAAGTCGTTACTGAGACGTTCAGCCATTCTCTGGAGCCTCTTTGCGGCAGCTTCAAGCGACAAGCCTGAAGCTGCGAGAAATCAATTCAGTTCAATTCACAGGGCGGCACACTCGCGGCGCAAAACTCGCCGCAGGCAGTGGCCTTTATTGCGGATTCGCCCGAGTGCTGGAGAGCAGCGATTTCAGGTTGGCAGCCTTGGGCTTGACCAGCCAGAAACGACGCAGGTAGTCGTCCAGGTTTTCGGCGAGGTTACGCCCCCATTCACTGCCGGTTTCAGCCACGTACTCGTTCAGAACGCTCTGCAAGTGGGTGCGATAGGCTTCCATCGACTCGCCGCTGATGCGCTGGATCTCGACCAGCTCATGGTTGACGAGGTCAACGAACGTGTTGTCCTGATCGAGCACATAAGCGAAGCCGCCGGTCATGCCGGAACCGAAGTTGTAACCGGTCTTGCCCAGTACGCAAACAAAGCCACCGGTCATGTATTCGCAGCAGTGATCACCCGTGCCTTCCACAACCGTGTGGGCGCCCGAGTTACGTACCGCGAAACGCTCGCCCGCCGTGCCCGCCGCAAACAGCTTGCCGCCGGTTGCGCCGTACAGGCAGGTGTTGCCGATGATGGCGCTTTCGTTGGTCTTGAACGGGCTGCCCTTGGGCGGCACGATCACTAGCTTGCCAGCGGTCATGCCTTTACCGACGTAGTCGTTGGCATCGCCTTCCAGGTACATGTTCAGGCCACCGGCGTTCCACACCCCGAAGCTCTGACCGGCAGTGCCTTTGAAGCGGAACGTGATCGGCGCCTTGTTCATGCCCTGATTGCCATGCAGCCTGGCGATTTCGCCGGAGATCCGTGCGCCAATGGAGCGGTCGCAGTTGCAGATATCCAGTTCGTATTCACCGCCGCTGAGCGATTCGATGGCTGGCTTGGCCAGCTCGACCATTTTCTCGGCCAGCAGGCCCTTGTCGAATGGCGGGTTGCGGTCCACCAGGCTGAACTGCGGCTTGTCGGCAGGGATGTGGTCGCTGCCCAGCAACGGTGTCAGGTCCAGGTGCTTCTGCTTCTCGGTTTCGCCCGGCAGGATATCCAGCAGGTCGGTACGGCCGATCAGCTCTTCCAGCGAACGAACGCCCAGCCTGGCCAGCCACTCGCGGGTTTCTTCAGCCACGTAGGTGAAGAAGTTGATCACCATGTCGACAGTGCCGATGTAGTGGTCCTTGCGCAGCTTTTCGTTCTGGGTCGCGACGCCGGTGGCGCAGTTGTTCAAGTGGCAGATACGCAGGTATTTGCAGCCCAGTGCGATCATCGGCGCAGTGCCGAAGCCGAAGCTTTCGGCACCGAGAATGGCCGCCTTGATCACGTCCAGACCGGTTTTCAGACCACCGTCGGTCTGCACCCGGACCTTGCCGCGCAGGTCGTTGCCGCGCAAGGTCTGGTGCGTTTCAGCCAGGCCCAGTTCCCACGGCGCGCCAGCGTACTTGATCGAAGTCAGCGGCGATGCGCCGGTGCCGCCGTCGTAGCCGGAAATGGTGATCAGGTCGGCATAGGCCTTGGCCACGCCTGCGGCAATGGTGCCCACACCGGCTTCTGCTACCAGCTTGACCGACACCAGCGCGGCCGGGTTGACCTGTTTCAGGTCGAAAATCAGCTGCGACAGGTCTTCGATGGAATAGATGTCGTGGTGCGGCGGCGGCGAAATCAGCGTTACGCCCGGCACGGCATAGCGCAGCTTGGCGATCAGGCCATTGACCTTGCCGCCCGGCAATTGCCCGCCTTCACCCGGCTTGGCGCCTTGCGCGACCTTGATCTGCAGCACATCGGCGTTGACCAGATACTCAGGCGTCACACCGAAACGGCCGGTGGCGATCTGTTTGATCTTGGAGCTGCGGATGGTGCCGTAGCGTGCCGGGTCTTCGCCACCTTCACCGGAGTTGGAACGTGCGCCCAGACGGTTCATTGCCTCGGCCAGCGCTTCGTGAGCCTCTGGCGACAAGGCACCCAGCGAAATCCCGGCCGAGTCGAAACGCTTGAGAATTTCGCTCAATGGCTCAATTTCGTCGATGTTCAGCGGCTGGTCGAGGGTCTTGACCTGCAGCAAGTCACGAATCATCGACACCGGACGCTGGTCCACCAGCGCGGTGTATTCCTTGAACTTGCTGTAGTCGCCCTGCTGCACGGCGGCTTGCAGGGTGCTTACCACGTCCGGGTTATAGGCGTGGTATTCGCCACCGTAGACGAACTTGAGCAAACCGCCCTGCTGGATCGGCTTGCGCGGGCTCCAGGCTTCGGCAGCCAGGGCCTTTTGTTCGGCTTCGATGTCGACGAAACGCGCGCCTTTCAGGCGGCTCGGTACACCGCGGAAGCTGGTGTTACAGACTTCTTCGGACAGGCCAATGGCTTCGAACAACTGCGCACCCCGATAGGACGCGACGGTCGAAATCCCCATCTTCGACAGGATCTTGAGCAGGCCCTTGGTGATGCCTTTACGGTAGTTCTTGAAGACCTCGTACAAATCGCCCAGCACTTCGCCGGTACGGATCAGGTCACCCAGCACTTCGTAGGCCAGGAACGGGTACACCGCCGACGCGCCGAAACCGATCAGCACGGCGAAGTGATGCGGATCACGCGCCGTGGCGGTTTCGACCAGAATGTTGCTGTCGCAACGCAGGCCCTGCTCGGTCAGACGGTGGTGAACTGCACCGACCGCCAGGGAGGCATGCACCGGCAACTTGCCCGGTGCAATGTGGCGGTCGCTCAGCACGATCAGTGTACGACCGGCACGCACGGCCTCTTCGGCCTGATCGGCGACGTTGCGCACAGCGGCCTCAAGGCCCAGGCTCTCGTCGTAGTTCAGGTCGATGATCTGGCGCTCGAAACCCGGGCGCTCCAGGCTCATCAGCGAACGCCACTTGGCCGGGGAAATGACCGGCGAGCTGAGGATCACACGCGAAGCGTGTTCTGGCGATTCCTGGAAAATGTTGCGCTCGGCACCGAGGCAGATCTCCAGCGACATGACGATGGCTTCGCGCAGCGGGTCGATCGGCGGGTTGGTGACCTGCGCGAACTGCTGGCGGAAGTAGTCATAAGGCGAACGCACGCGGCGCGACAGCACAGCCATCGGCGTGTCATCGCCCATCGAGCCAACAGCCTCCTGACCTTGTTCACCCAGCGGACGCAGCACCTGATCACGCTCTTCGAACGTGACCTGATACATCTTCATGTACTGCTTGAGCTGCTCGCTGTCGTAAAAAGCCGAACCGTGATCGTTGTCTTCCATGGTGGCCTGAATGCGCAGGGCATTCTTGCGCAGCCATTGCTTGTACGGATGACGCGACTTGAGGCGGTTGTCGATGGCATCGGTGTCGAGGATCTGACCGGTTTCGGTGTCCACGGCAAAAATCTGCCCCGGACCGACACGGCCCTTGGCGATGACATCTTCAGGTTTGTAGTCCCACACGCCGATTTCCGACGCCAGGGTGATGTAGCCGTTCTTGGTCGTGACCCAGCGCGCCGGGCGCAGGCCGTTACGGTCGAGCAGGCAGACCGCATGCCGACCTTCGGTCATCACGATGCCGGCCGGGCCGTCCCACGGCTCCATGTGCATGGAGTTGTATTCATAGAAGGCCCGCAGATCCGGGTCCATTGTTTCGACGTTCTGCCACGCAGGCGGAATGATCATGCGCACGCCGCGAAACAGGTCGATGCCGCCAGTGACCATCAGTTCGAGCATGTTGTCCATGCTCGATGAGTCGGAACCCACGCGGTTGACCAGCGGGCCGAGTTCATCCAGGTCCATCAGGTCATTGGTGAACTTGGTGCGCCGCGCCTGCGCCCAGTTGCGGTTGCCGGTAATGGTGTTGATCTCGCCGTTGTGGGCAAGAAAGCGGAACGGCTGCGCCAGCGGCCATTTCGGCAGGGTGTTGGTCGAAAAACGCTGGTGGAATACGCAGATGGCGGTCTGCAGACGCTCGTCGCTCAGGTCCGGGAAAAAGGCCGTGAGGTCGGCCGGCATCATCAGGCCTTTGTAAATGATGGTCTTGTGCGAAAAGCTGCAGATGTAGTGATCGGTGTCCGCCGCGTTGGATACCGACGAGCGGCGACGCGCACTGAACAGCTTGATCGCGAATTCCTGATCGCTCAGGCCTTCGCCGCCAATGTAGACCTGCTCGATTTTCGGCAACCGCTCCAGCGCCAGTTGACCCAGCACGCTGGTATCGATCGGCACCTGACGCCAGCCCACCAGATCCAGGCCTTCGGCCAGAATCTCGCGGTTCATGTTTTCGCGTGCCGCCTCGGCTTTGGCGTCGTCCTGATTGAGGAACACCATGCCCACAGCGTATTGGCGGGGCAGATCGACACCAAAGTGTTGTTTGGCCATTGCACGCAGGAAGCCGTCAGGCTTCTGAATCAACAGACCGCAACCGTCGCCGGTCTTGCCGTCGGCGTTGATACCGCCACGGTGGGTCATGCAGGTCAGGGCCTGGACGGCCGTCTGCAACAGGTGATGACTGGGCTCGCCCTGCATATGAGCGATCAGGCCGAAGCCGCAGTTATCCTTGAATTCATCTGGTTGGTACAGACCTGCTTTCATAGACACTTTCTCACCAGGCTGCCTCTATGCGAGGCAAATTTCCTTTTAATTCAACCTATTACCTGACACGCCGAACGTACGCCGGCTTCGGACAGGCAAAAACGGAGGTCATTGTACACAGCGACACAAGCGCTCACAAATTTAGCGACGATTGGTTGATAATCAATGTCGCAATTATGAAAGTTTTAAAGCGGGTCGCTGTGCTAGTCAAAGTATTTCGTCATAAATCTGACTGACGCGACGGAGACTGTAGGGCGTTTGTAACGCGGACGCTGCAAGGCGCGCACCGATAAGGTGACGCGCCTTGCAGGTTAAGTCAGGTGTGTCGGCGGACGGCCCGGATAGGGCCGTTGCGACTTCAACGAGTGGCGCCGAGCTCTTGTTGGACGCTGGCGACAGTACGAGGCCAAGGTTTACCAGCCTGAACCTTGGCTGGCAATACCTTGATGGCTGCCAAGGCGGCAGCGCGGTCAGGAAAGTTGCCATACGTCACGACGTACAGCGGCTTGCCCTGCAGGGTTTTCTTGAAATAACGGTACTCGCTGCCCTGCTCTGCGATGTAGGCCTGAGCCGTCGCTTCGGAGCTGGTGCCCAGAATCTGCACCACATAATGGCCTGGCGCCTGACTGCTGTACCAGCTACCACCGGTGGCAGCCTTGCCAGCGGCGGCGGGTTTCTCGGCAGGCTTGGCAGCAGGGGCCGGAGCAGGCTTGGCCGTCGCAACCTGAGCCGGCGCAGGGGCTGGCTTGGCGGCCGGCGCTGGCGCAGGGGTAGGCGCAGGAATTGACGAGCGAGGCGTCTGGGCGGCAGCCTGACCTGCCGGAACGCCAGCAGGTGGCGCCGTGGTGGTTACGGTGGGCGGCTGGGCAGGCGAGCCAGTCGGCACGGAGTCTTCGTCCGTATCACTGGAACCGGCAGCTTCAGCCAGCGGACCGCGCATCACCGGTTGCGAATTGCCATTCATGGGCAACGGCATCGGTTGGGAATTGCCCGCGAACTCGATGGCCGGGCCACCATTGTTCGATTGCTGAGCAGTCGGCTTGCCCTCACCCAGCGGCAATTGCGCCTGGGCGGAAGCAGGGGCATTGGCGGTCGTGCCCGTCTTGTCACCACGGCCCGGGATCAGCACTGCTGCTGCCACGGCCACGACAACGACGGCACCCAAGGCCAATACGTGTTTTTTCGGCATTTTGAACCCCACACTTGGACGCTTGACCGCGGAACGACTCGCGATCATCGCCTCGATCATTGAATCGCGGGCTACCTGGTTGATTGCCCCAGGCCAGCCATCGGACTGTTCATGAATATCGGTGATCTGGTCGGCAGTGAACAATGCGATTCCTTGCCCTGCACCCTCCAGACGTTGAGCCAGATACTCCCGGGTTTCCTCTTCCGTATAGGGTTGCAGCTCGATGACGTGAAAGCGTTCGCCTTCGACATCGCCCTGCAGGTCGGCACACATCTGATCGAGACGATCGAGCAGCGATGGCTCTCCGAACAGGAATACATGCGGACGCCCGTCAGGGGTTCCCGCAGCAAGACCCAGCAACGCTTCGAGCGCCGAATCGCCCAGTTGTTCCGCATCGTCAACCAGTACGTAGACTTCCTGGCCGGTCAGACCCAATTGCACGACCTGCGACAGGATCGCCTGCATTTCAGGCTGGGCGACGCTCAGCGACTGAGCGACCTGCTGCAGCACGCCTGCGGCATCGCTGGCACCGCGCGCGGACACCACGACGCTTTGCACCGATTGCTTGTTGGTGCTCGCCACCAGCGCCTGGCGCAGCAGGGTCTTGCCGCTGCCCTGAGGCCCGGTGACCGCCAGCAGCAGCTGGCTGTAACGCGCCAGATGATGAAGCTGACCCAGCACAGGCTTGCGCTGGGCAGGAAAGAATTTGAAGCCAGGTACCCGCGCCGCAAAGGGGTCATGACTCAACTGATAATGACCGAGGAAGGCCTCGTCGGCATGCAAACTAGTCATGGGGTTTCCGTTAACCTCTAAGCTGATCCACCAGGGCGCGGTAATCCGCAACCAGGGTGGCCTGTAATACTTCTTTTGGATAATCGTCCGTGATAACCGCTTCGCCGATCCGGCGCAACAGCACCAGACGCAGGCGACCGTCGATGACTTTCTTGTCGATCGCCATGTGTTCGAGGAAATTATCTTCCGTCATGTCCTGCGGAGGGACGACGGGCAACCCGGCACGCTGAAACAGGCGAATGCCGCGATCCCGTTCCTGCGTGCTGATCCAGCCCAGGCGCGCGGACATTTCCAGCGCCATGACCGTCCCGGCCGCCACCGCCTCGCCATGCAGCCAGACACCATAGCCCATATGCGTCTCGATGGCGTGACCGAATGTGTGACCCAGGTTCAAGGTCGCGCGAACACCCGACTCACGCTCGTCGGCACCGACCACCAGCGCCTTGGCCGCGCAGGAGCGCTCGATGGCGGTGGTCAGGGCAGCCTGATCCAGCTCGCGCAGGGCGTCTACGTGCTCTTCGAGCCAGGTCAGAAACGGCTCGTCGCAGATCAGGCCGTACTTGATGACTTCGGCCAGCCCGGCGGACAGTTCACGCTCGGGCAGGCTGTTGAGCGAGGTGGTGTCGATCAGCACGACGCTCGGCTGATAAAACGCACCGACCATGTTCTTGCCCAGCGGGTGGTTGATACCGGTCTTGCCGCCCACCGAGGAGTCCACCTGGGACAGCAGCGTGGTCGGAATCTGGATGAAATTCACGCCGCGCTGGTAACAGGCGGCAGCGAAGCCTGCCATGTCACCGATCACGCCGCCGCCCAAGGCGATGACAGTGGTGCGACGGTCATGACGGGCCGTGAGCAGACCGTCGAAAATGGTCTGCAGGGTTTCCCAGTTCTTGAAGGCCTCGCCATCGGGCAAGACAATCGGGAGCACGTTGTAACCGGCCAGAGTCCGGGTCAGACGCTCCAGATACAGCGGGGCCACTGTGGTGTTGGAGACGATAGCCACCTGACGCCCGACGATATGCGGGGCCAGTAATTCCGGCTGATCCAGCAGGCCTTCGCCTATATGAATCGGGTAGCTACGCTCACCCAGCTCGACCTTAAGTGTCTGCATGTGTCCCCACATTGATTACCGGTTGCACGGTTGTGTGCTCAGCAGGTCATGACGCCAGGCCATGTACCGTCGCTGTTTTTATGGTCGACGAGGATAGCGCATTTTCGTCTGCGCTTTAACGGGGAGGAAGCTCTGCAAGACGTCCGAGTATCTCGAGAACCACCATTCGGGGTGGCCGCTCATCGGTTTCGATCACCAGATCGGCAATTTCCCGATACAGCGGGTCGCGAATGGCCAGCAATTCGCTCAACACCCGTGCCGGGTCGGCAGTCCGCAACAAAGGACGATTCCGGTCACGCGCGGTACGTCCGACCTGCTGTTCGATGGAGGCATGCAGGTACACCACGCGCCCACCGGCACGCAGGGCCTGACGATTTTCACTGCGCATCACCGCACCGCCGCCGGTGGCCAGAACCACGCCGTCGGCCTCGCACAGCTCGGCAATCATGGCCTGCTCGCGATCACGAAAACCCGGCTCGCCTTCCTTGTCGAAGATCCAGGGGATATTGGCGCCCGTGCGCAGCTCGATTTCCTTGTCGGAATCCTTGAACGGCAGTCGCAACTCTTTGGCAAGCAAGCGGCCGATGGTGCTCTTGCCAGCACCCATCGGCCCCACAAGTATTAAATTTCGCACAAAATCAACGACTCACAGAAATCGCCTGGTTGTTCATGATACGCGGAGTCAAAAATACCAACAGCTCGGATTTGGACTCAGATACCACATCGCGCCTGAAAAGCCGGCCAAGATACGGTACATCGCCAAGAAATGGCACTTTATCGACAACTTTACTTTGCGTATTCGAGAACACACCACCAATGACGATGGTCTCGCCATCGGAAATCAGCACTTTGGCGTTGACCTCGTTCTTCTTGATCGGCGGCACACCCTGCACCGAATTAAGGTAGTCCGGCTCATCCTTGGTGACCTTGACCTCCATGATGATGCGGTTGTCCGGCGTGATCTGCGGCGTCACCTCAAGCGACAGGGACGCTTCCTTGAAACTCACGGTGGTTGCGCCGCTGGAGCTGGATTCCTGGTACGGAATTTCCGTGCCCTTGAGGATCTTGGCGGTTTCCTTGTCGGAAGTGACTACTTTCGGCTGCGAGACGATTTCACCGTTGCCGGTTTTTTCCATCGCGCTCAGCTCAAGGTCCAGCAACGTGTTGTTGGTCACGAAGCCCAGGCCGATACCCGTGGTCGCATCCGCGGCGCCCAGGTCGACGAACGGAATGTTAGGCCCCAGATTGCTGCCGGTGTTGCCCGCCTCATCGCCGTTGTTGTCCAGGCCGCCCGTGCTCCATTTGCTGTTGCCCGACAGGTTGGTCCTGCCGCCCCAGCGCACGCCCAGCTGTTTGTTGTAATCCACGTTGGCTTCGACGATTCGGGCCTCGATCATCACCTGCCGCACCGGGATGTCCAGCTGCGAAACGATACGACGCAGCTCGTCGAGACGCTCCTGGGTCTGATAGGCAATGATGTTGTTGGTCCGGTCATCGACGGTGATCGAGCCACGCTCGTCAGCCTTGGATTCGGCGCTGGTCACCGACTGGAACAGCTTGGCGATGTCAGCGGCCTTGGCGTAGTTGACCTGCAGCAGCTCACGGCGCAGAGGGGCCAGTTCAGCGATCTGCTTGAGCGATTCCAGTTCCTGGCGTTCGCGGGCAGCGATTTCATCGGCTGGCGCGACCAACAGGACGTTGCCGACCTTGCGCTTGTCCAGCCCCTTGGTTTTCAGCACCAGATCCAGCGCCTGATCCCAAGGCACATTCTGCAGGCGCAGCGTAATGCCGCCCTGGACCGTGTCACTGGCCACCAGGTTGAGGTTGGTGAAGTCGGCAATCAGCTGCAGCACCGAACGCACATCGATGTCCTGAAAATTCAGCGACAGTTTTTCACCGGTATACACCGGCTTGTCGGCGGCGCGGCGGTCCAGGTCCTCGTTGGTCAACGGGCGGACGCTGATCGTCAGTTTGTTTTCAGTCTGGAACGCCGAGTAATCGAAAGCGCCCGACGGCTCGATCAGAATGCTGGCCTTGTCGCCGGAGGTCGAAGCACTGACGAATTGCACGGGCGTCGCGAAGTCCTTGACGTCGAGGCGCACGCGCAGCGGATCAGGCAGCAGCGTCTTGGCGAAATCGACGCGAATCTTGCCGCCCTGTTCCTGAATATCAGGGGCGATGCTGGCGTTGCTCAGGTCGATGACCACATTGCCTTCGCCCAGCTCGCCGCGCTGAAAGTCGATATTCCTGATCGCCTTGGCCCCGGCAGGCACGAAAGGTTTGGCGGAAGCTGGCGTGGGAGGCGGCACGGCCACTCGCTGCGCCCCCATCGCGGTGGTTGGCTGGGAAGCCTGTGCGGCGGACGCGCCCTGACCGATGACCACAAACAGATTGTTGCCGTCGACCCGCGAGCTGTAGGGCGCCAGCGTCGTCAGGTTGATGATCACCCGCGTGCGATCCTGGGCCTGCACCACCACCACACTGCGTGCATTACCAGTGCCCAGCTCACGACTTTTGGTCGCCAACTGGCTGGTCACGCCCGGCAGGTCCAGCGCGATGCGCGCCGGTTGCGCGGTGGTATAGCCACGCGGCGCAGGCACTGGCGCGTCAAATGACAGTTTGAGCTCGATGCGATCACCCGGCAGGGCAGCGACATCCAGGGTCTTGAGGGTGGCAGCCTGGAGAACCGGCGACAGCATCGCGATGCATAACGACACGCCGATAATCGAGAAAATCCGGGTCATGATCAATTTCCGTTGAGCGCTACTGTGCATACTTGGCCTTGCCCACTTCATGAGCGTTCTTTGAGGGAAATACTGCGCGGCCTTTCCAGCCAGGCCCCCTCTCCATCAGGAACTATTTCGATGACATCCACCTGCGCATCGCCGATAGAAACGACCCGGCCGTTATTGCGCCCCAGGTAATCCCCCACCTTGACGCGGTGTACACCGCCAGCGCCGCGCAACAAGGCAAAGGTGCCTGACTCGTTGCCAATCGTGCCGACCATCTCGAACGACTCGATGTTGAACCCTTCGAGAAACTGTTTGACCCGATGCTCATCCGGCGCCACCAGCCGTGTGCCCTTCTGGCGATTGAGCAGGTCAATCTTGACCGGCGGCTGAAACGGGCTGCGCAGGGTCGAGGCGTTATACGTGAACGCTTCATAGGGACGGAATTTGGGCAACGGCTCGATGGTGCCGCTCGGACGTGCCCTGGCCTGATCCATGAACTCGGTCAGGTCGGCAAAGTCATTGTCATTGCCGCAACCGGTCAGCCCTGCCAGAACCACACTGACGCACAACACTCGCGCCGCCCTCATTTCTTCAGCCCTTCATCGTTGTAGCGGTAGGTCTTGGCCAGAATGCTCATGCGCAACTTGGCCGGCGCTTTGGGATCGACCGGCTTGATCTCGAAGTCATGCAGCGTGACGATGCGCGGCAGGCTGGCGACGCCGCTGACAAAGGTCGCCAGGTCGTGATAACCACCGACCACGGTGATCTGTATCGGCAGCTCGATGTAGAACTGCTGGACGGCTTCGGGCAGCAGCTTGATTTCCTCGAACTCAAGCCCGCTTCCCAGACCGGTCCGGGTGATGTCCTCGAGCAAGCCGGGCACTTCGGTGTCGCTTGGCAATTGCCTCAACAACGCACCAAAGGTGTTTTCCATTTCTTCCATCTGCTTCTTGTAGGGTTCCAGGTTGGCGGCCTGGAATGCCTTGTTGGAGAACTGCTCCTTGAGCGTGACCTCACTGGTCTGAGCCCCTTCCAGCTGGGTCTCCAGATCCTGAATAAAGAAGAAATAGCCGAGCGCGAAAATCAGTACGGCAACCAGCACGCCCGCAATCACCTTGACGGCGGCAGGCCAGGAACCGGTGTTGTTCAGCTCCAGCTCGCTCACGTCGATCTTGCGCAGCCCGTCCATCCAGTCGGACATGTTCATGGCTTGGCTCCTTCGGCAGCGACAACCGGCGGCTGGGTCTGGCGCACGGTCAGCTGAAAGACGTTGGCCTGATCCACAGCCCCGGCGGTCGTGGCCTTGACCTCGGTCAGGCTCGGTGCCTCAAGCCATTCGGAGGCTTCAAGGTTACGCATCAGGTCCGAAACCCGGTTGTTGGATTCGGCTGCACCGTTGATGGCAATCAGCTTGTTGGCCATCTTGACCTGCGAGTAATAGACGCCATCGGGCAGGGTGCGCGCCAGCTGGTCGAACACACGCCCGGTGATCGGACGGTTGCCTTGCAGGTCCTGGATGATCTTCATGCGCTCAAGCAGTTGCTTGCGACGCGCCTTGAGGTCGCTGATTTCCTTGATGCGGATATCCAGTTGCGTGATCTGGGTCTGCAGAAACGCATTGCGTGCCATCTGATGCTCGATGGCACTGCTGACGTAGCGGTCGATGAGAAACAGAATGCTGACAGACACCACCAGCACGCCGACCAGCGCGGTCAGAAAGCGCTTCTTTCGCTCTTCGCGAAGCTCTTCACGCCACGGTAATAAGTTGATCCGTGCCATCAGTCGAAGCTCCTCAACGCCAGACCGCACGCGATCATCAAGGCAGGCGCATCGCTGGCCAGGGCACCGGCATTGACCTTGGAACTCAAGGCCATGTCGGCAAACGGGTTGGCAACCATCGTCGGCGTACCAATGCGCCGCTGGATCAGATGCTCCAGCCCGGAAATAGAAGCCGTGCCGCCTGCCAGCATGATGTGATCCACGGAGTTGTATTGACCGGCTGCAAAAAAGAATTGCAGGGAACGGGAGACCTGCTGCACCAGTGCGTCCTTGAACGGGTCCAGCACTTCGCTAACGTAATCGTCGGGCAGCCCGCCCTGCTTCTTGGCAAGGCCTGCTTCTTCCATCGAAAGCCCGTAACGGCGCTGAATTTCGTCGGTCAGCTGACGACCGCCGAACAGTTGCTCCCGGGTATAGATGATCCGGCCGTGGTGCAGCACGCTCAGGGTGGTCATGGTGGCGCCGATATCGACCACTGCCACGGTGAGTTCGTCGTGACCGTTGCCCAGTTGCGCGGCCAGCAGGCCGAATGAACGCTCCAGCGCATAGGCTTCGACATCCACGACCCGCGCCGTCAGCCCGGCCAGCGCCAGCGCGGCTTCACGCACCTCGACGTTTTCCTTGCGACAGGCCGCCAGCAGCACCTCGACGCGCTCGGGGTTGCGAACCGAGTAGCCCTGCACTTCAAAATCGATGGCGACTTCTTCGAGCGGATAAGGAATGTACTGGTCAGCTTCAAGCTTGAGCTGGTTTTCCATGTCGTCGTCGGACAGACCGGCGTCCATCTCGATGGTCTTGGTGATCACCGCAGACCCGGCAACGGCCACCGCCACAATCTTGACGCTGGTCTTGGCCTTGACGAGGACGCGAGACAACGCCTGGCCAACCCCTTCGAGCTCGGCAATATTCTTTTCGACGACAGCGTTGGCCGGTAGCGGCTCGACTGCGTAAGACTCGACCTTGTAACGAGTGCCGGAACGACTCAATTCCAGGAGTTTTACCGAGGTGGAGCTAATATCGATCCCTAGAAGGGTGTTGGCCTTCTTACTGAAGAGTTCGAACACAACCTGATTCCTATTGAGTTTCCGTCACTTACGGAGTTATTTCGGGTCAACGTCACTGTCGACAGCCTTGACAGTAGCGCAAATCACGCTCGGGGACGAAAAATGCTTATAATGCCCAGCGTTTTTTTCATTTAAGAAAGCTTCAAGGCGTGTTCATTTGTAAACGCCTGCGCTTAACCCATTATTTTTTCTGGAAATCCAAAAGCCTTGATACGCCTGCTGAAGTTTTTCTGGTGGTCCCTCGTCGCGGTAATCTGCTCGCTGTTGCTTGGCTTGAGCGGCGCGTTTCTTTACCTGAGCCCGACCCTGCCCTCCGTTGAAGCGCTGCGAAGCATTCAACTGCAAATTCCCCTGCGCGTGTTCAGCAGCGACGGCAAGCTGATCGCCGAATTCGGTGAAATGCGTCGCACGCCGATTCGCTTCGCGGAAATCCCGCCCAATTTCATCAACGCCCTGTTGTCGGCCGAAGACGACAACTTCGCCAACCACTACGGCGTCGACCCTGGCAGCCTGATGCGCGCCGCCACCCAACTGGTGAAGAGCGGCCATATTCAGTCAGGCGGCAGCACCATCACCATGCAGGTCGCAAAAAACTTTTTCCTGACCAGCGAGCGAAGCTTTTCACGGAAAACCACCGAGATTCTTCTGGCCTTGCAAATCGAGCGCCAACTCACCAAAGACGAGATTCTCGAGCTGTACGTCAACAAGATTTACCTGGGTAACCGGGCCTACGGCATCGAGGCGGCGGCGCAAGTCTACTATGGCAAATCGATTCGCGATGTAAGCCTTGCGCAAATGGCCATGATTGCCGGTCTGCCCAAGGCACCGTCACGTTTCAACCCACTGGCCAACCCGACCCGGGCCAAAGAACGTCGCGACTGGATCCTGGGGCGCATGTACCGTCTCGGCAAGATCGACCAGACCGCTTATCAGGCCGCACTCAACGAACCGCTCAATGCCAGCTATCACGTCCCGACGCCGGAAGTGAATGCACCGTATATCGCTGAAATGGCGCGCGCGGAAATGGTCGGCCGTTACGGCAGCGAGGCCTATACAGAGGGCTTCCGCGTCACCACCACCGTGCCGAGCGACCTTCAGGAGCATGCCAACAAGGCCATCCAGCAAGGCCTGATCGACTACGATCAGCGCCACGGCTATCGCGGTCCTGAAAGCCGCTTCCCGGCCATGACCCGTGCCAACTGGGTACAGGAACTGACCAAACAACGGACGATCAACGGCCTCGAACCCGCCATCGTGACCCAGGTCGACAAGACCGGGCTGCGTGTTCTGACCCGCAATGGCGAGAAGGAAGAAACCGTCGACTGGGCCACCATGAAGTGGGCGCGTCCTTATCTGAACACCAACAGTTTGGGTGCGAATCCGAAGCAACCGGGCGACGTGGCGAAAGTGGGCGACTTCGTGCGCTTGCTGCGCCAGGAAGACGGAACGCTGAAGTTTAGTCAAATTCCCGTCGCGCAAAGCGCCCTGGTTTCGCTTGACCCGCAGAATGGCGCCATTCGTGCGCTGGTCGGCGGCTTCGCGTTCGAGCAAAGCAACTACAACCGGGCCATGCAGGCCAAGCGTCAGCCAGGTTCCAGCTTCAAGCCGTTCATCTACAGCGCCGCCCTCGATAACGGCTACACCGCATCGAGCCTGGTGAACGACGCACCTATCGTGTTCGTTGACGAATACCTGGACAAGGTCTGGCGTCCGAAGAACGACACCAACACCTTCCTTGGCCCGATCCGCCTGCGCGAAGCGCTGTACAAGTCCCGCAACCTGGTTTCGATCCGCCTGCTTCAGGCACTGGGCATCGACAGCACCATCGATTACATCACCCGCTTCGGCTTTGCCAAGCAGGACCTGCCGCGCAACCTGTCGCTGGCACTGGGTACGGCCACGCTGACCCCGATGGAAATCGCCACGGGCTGGGCCACTTTTGCCAACGGCGGCTACAAGATCAGCCCTTATCTGATCCAGACCATCGAGAACCGTGACGGCCAGACGCTATTTGTCGCCAATCCGCCCAGCGTGCCGGCCAACGACGTCAAGACCGCGCCTGATACGTCGACCTTCGCCGTGCATGACAGCCCAAGCGTGGCCACCACCGCGCCGGGTACGCCAGCCGAACCTCAGGCGCCGGCCTTTGCCGAGCGTATTGTGGACGGCCGCACGACTTACATCCTGAACAGCATGCTGCAGGACGTGATCAAGCGCGGCACGGGCCGTCGCGCCCTGGCCATGAACCGTCCGGACATCGCGGGCAAGACCGGTACGACTAACGACTCCAAGGATGCGTGGTTCTCCGGCTACAACGCGGATTACGTCACCACGGTGTGGAGCGGCTTTGACCAGCCGGAAAGCCTTGGCCGTCATGAATTTGGCGGTACGGTTTCGCTGCCGATCTGGATGGACTACATGAGCGCCGCGCTCAAAGACAAGCCACCTCATCAGCAGGCCGAACCGGCGGGCATCCTCAGCCTGCGAGTGGACCCACTGAGCGGTCGCGCCGCAACGCCAAGCACACCTAACGCGTTCTTCGAGCTGTTCAAAAGCGAAGACACGCCACCGAGCGTCAACGAACTGGGCGGCAGCAGCGCGCCCGGCAGCCCGCTGCCAGCAGATGAATCAGCGCCAATCGACCTGTTCTGATAGCGCGGGCTTGTGACGCGGTGCGTCACGAAGGGCATTCCCGAGCAGGAACGTGCAAAACGATAGTTCGATAACTATCGTGCCGACGCTCTGCGTCGGTATGCCGTTCTGGACGCCCTGCGTCCGTTTTGGAACAGGCACAGCGTTACCTGAGGCATAAAAAAACCCCTGCATCGCTGCAGGGGTTTTTTGTTGCTGCGGGATCAGCCGTTGAACACGTCGTCCACGCTGGTCAGCGGGTAGTGCTTCGGATACGGCAGGGTCGCCACGCCGCTCTCGATGGCTGCCTTGGCGACCGCGTCGGCGATCAGGCCCAGCAGGCGGGTGTCCATTGGTTTCGGGATGATGTACTCACGACCGAATTCCAGCTTGATGCCGCCGTAAGCGTCGCAGACTTCCTGAGGAACAGGCAGCTTGGCCAGTTCACGCAGGGCATTGGCTGCGGCGATTTTCATCTCTTCGTTGATGCGCTTGGCGCGAACGTCCAGAGCACCACGGAAGATGAACGGGAAGCCCAGCACGTTGTTGACCTGGTTCGGGTAGTCCGAACGGCCGGTCGCCATGATCACGTCGCTGCGGGTAGCGTGAGCCAGCTCCGGGGAGATTTCCGGATCAGGGTTCGAGCAGGCGAACACGATCGGGTCCTTGGCCATCAGCTTGAGGTTTTCGGCGCTCAGCAGGTTAGGACCTGACAGGCCCACGAATACGTCAGCACCGTCCAGCGCGTCAGTCAGCGAGCGCTTTTCGGTGGCGTGTGCGAACACGGCCTTGTACTGGTTAAGGTCGGTACGGCCGGAATGGATCACGCCAGTACGGTCGACCATGAAGATGTTTTCGATCTTCGCGCCCATGCTCACCAGCAACTTCATGCACGAGATGGCAGCAGCGCCAGCGCCCAGGCAGACGATCTTGGCGGTGTCGAGGCTTTTGCCGACGATTTCCAGTGCGTTGATCATGCCGGCAGCGGTCACGATGGCGGTGCCATGCTGGTCATCGTGGAAAACCGGAATGTCGCACTGTTCGATCAGCGCTTTCTCGATTTCAAAGCACTCAGGCGCCTTGATGTCTTCGAGGTTGATGCCACCGAAGGTGATGGAGATACGCTTGACGGTGTCGATGAACGCCTGCGGGCTTTCGGAATCGACTTCGATATCGAAAACGTCGATACCGGCGAAACGCTTGAACAGAACCCCTTTACCTTCCATGACGGGCTTGGAAGCCAATGGGCCCAGATCGCCGAGGCCGAGAATTGCGGTGCCATCGGAAATAACTGCTACCAGGTTGCCCTTGCCGGTGTACTTGTAAGCCAGCTCGGGGTCACGGGCAATTTCACGCACGGGTTCAGCAACGCCAGGGCTGTAGGCCAGAGCCAGGTCACGGGCAGTTGCGGTCGGCTTGGTGAGTTCGACGCTCAGCTTCCCCGGACGAGGATTGGCATGGTATTCGAGCGCGGCAGTTTTCAAATCTGACATGTGTTGGATTCCGCTTTTTTTACTGTGGGACAGACGGACCGCCGAGGATACGCAAGATGCATAGTCCTAACAAGACTGACCGGTCAGTGCTGTCAAGAGGTATGACGTTAGACTTTACGCGTAGAGACCTGAAAACCGAACGCGCGACCGCCCGCCAACGAACGGCCGACTTTCCGGAAGTTTCTAACCTTCGGACAGCCTCAACATCGCGGGATGGGTCAACGGCATGAGCCAGCGCGGCTGCCCCGGCGTCAGAGCGCCCCGCCGGGAACGATCAACCACCCAGCCTCGTGCCTCGACGTTCCGGCCCTTGAGCCGCTCCAGCGTGGTGTGATCGAAGCCCGACACCTGGCCCGGCGCGACACGCAGCACCAGCGAGCCTTGTAGCTCGATCCACAGGCCACCGCGATTGCGCTGGACGCTCCTGACCTTGCCAGACACCACGGCAAAGCCGCTCTTATTGATCCTGTCCGAGGGCTGCACCGGCGAATCGCGCCAAAGGCCACGCTTGCCCAGACGCGCCTGACGCTCGGCGCCTTGCTGGCAGTCGACCAGCGCCACATTGGGCGCGACGGCCACAAGATAGCCCAAACCTTCGCTGAGCAACTGCGCCTCGAGATTGCTGCCGTCACGGCCATAGACGTTGGCCAGCGTGCGGCCGTAATGATCCTTGGCCTGCCGACCGACACGCAGGCTGACACGCCCGCCGCTTTCATCCACCAACGCTTGCAGCCGTTTTTTGGCGGTTTCGGCAAATGGCTCGGCAGACTGGCCTTTCTTGCCGGTTTCGGGCGTATTGAGGCCGATCATGCGCACGCTGCGTCCATCGCTCAGACGCAGCGTGTCGCCATCGACCACGCGCTGCACCTGCACAACCGGCAACGACGCAGGCGCAGGGCAGAACGCCTGCGCGCCGGACAGCCAAATCGCGGACATAAAAAAGACGCCCACAAGGGGCGCCTTTTCAAGCAGTCTGGAAAAGCCCAAAGGGCAACCAGTCTTGCTATCAGTCCTGCTTCGCTTTGGTTGCGCCGAACGCACCGAAACGGGACTTGAACTTGTCAACACGGCCGCCAACGTCAAGCGTCTTCTGCTTGCCGGTGTAGAACGGGTGGCACTCGTTGCACACGTCCAGGCTCAAAGGGCCGGTCAGAGTGGAACGGGTTTTGATGACATTGCCGCAGCTGCAGGTCGCGTCAATGGCTTCGTAAACTGGATGGATATCAGCTTTCATCGGTACTTCCTCAGTCTAACGTGCCGCCACCCAACACTATTGTTGAATACCGCACGGAAATAGGCTGCGGATAGTACCAGACAATTGCAACGACGCAAGCGAACCTTCACACCGGTCGTCTGCTAAGATCGCGCCTTCTTATTACAGAACATCACAGGGAAACATCGCGTGCCCGACGCCATCCTGCGCCTTGCCCTGCCCTCGCCGCTCCGCCGCCTGTTCGACTACCGCGCCCCTGCCGGCGTGTCGCGCAGCGCCTTGCAGCCAGGCATGCGCCTGCGAGTGCCATTCGGGCGTCGGGAGATGATCGGCATCCTGGTGGAAGTGGTCGACCACAGCGAAGTGCCTGCCGACAAGCTCAAACCTGCCATTGCCCTGCTGGACAGCGAAGCCCCGTTGCCGCCTGCGCTGTTCAAGCTGTGCCTGTGGACGTCGCAATATTATCAGCACAGCCTGGGTGACACGCTGAGCTGGGCCTTGCCGGTGCTGTTGCGTCAGGGCGAACTGGCCGAGAGCCGTCAGGAGCGTTTCTGGCACGTTGCCCCCGGTGCCAGCGTTGAAGATTCACGCATCGCCCGCGCGCCCAAGCAACGCGAAGCCCTGACCACCCTCGCCCAGCACCCGCATGGCGTGGCGCATCAGTTGCTCAGCAAACTGATGCTCAATAAAGACAGCCTCAACCTGCTGCTGGCCAAAGAGCTGGTGTATGTCGAGGTCCGCAGTCACGCGCCCAGCGCCCGCCATGAACACTGGCTGGCCCAACCGGAGCTGCCCCTCAACACCGAACAACGCGCCGCTTACCAGGCCATCCGCGCCGGGTTCGACAGCTTTCATGCGTTTCTGCTGGCGGGCGTGACGGGCAGCGGCAAGACCGAGGTCTATCTGCAACTGATCCGCGAAACGCTCGAAGCCGGCAAACAGGCGCTGGTACTGATCCCGGAGATCAACCTGGGGCCGCAGACCCTGGCGCGCTTCGAGCAGCGCTTCAACGCCCGGATTGCGCTGGTGCATTCGGCGGTCAATGACCGCGAGCGACTGGATGCCTGGCTGGCCGCCCGCGACGGCGAAGCCGACATCATCATTGGCACGCGCTCGGCCTTATTCACGCCGATGAAGAATCCTGGCCTGATCATCATCGACGAAGAACACGACGGCTCCTATAAACAGCAGGAAGGTCTGCGCTACCACGCTCGCGATCTGGCGCTGGTGCGTGCCCGTCAGGAAAACATTCCGATTGTGCTCGGCTCGGCCACGCCCTCTCTGGAAAGCCTGCACAACGCCTACACCGGCCGTTACGGCCTGCTGCGCCTGAACCAGCGCGCAGGCGGCGCGCAACAGCCGCGCTTCATGCGCCTGGACGTCAAGAGCCGGCCGCTGGACAGCGGCATTTCAGGGCCGATGCAACAGGCCATCGGCCAGACCCTGGCGGCAGGCCAGCAAGTGCTGGTGTTTCTCAACCGTCGCGGTTTTGCGCCGACCCTGCTGTGCCACGACTGCGGCTGGATGTCCGGCTGCCAGCGTTGCGACGCTCGCATGACCGTGCATCAGCGCTCGGGCGAGCTGCGTTGTCACCATTGCGGCTATGTCGAGCGCGTGCCACGCCAGTGCCCCTCCTGCGGCAAGGTGGATCTGCGCCCGGTAGGCGCGGGCACCGAACGCGCCGAAGAGCGGCTGGCGATTCTGTTTCCGGATTTCCCCGTGTTACGCGTGGATCGCGACAGCACCTCGCGCAAGGACGCCATGAACCAGTTGTTTGCGACCATCCAGCGTGGCCAGCCGTGCATTCTGGTCGGCACCCAGATGCTCGCCAAGGGGCATCACTTTCCGAGGGTGACGCTGGTGTCGATTCTGGACGCCGACGGCGGGCTGTTTTCCGGCGATTTCCGGGCCAGTGAGCGCATGGCGCAGTTGATTGTTCAGGTGGCCGGGCGCGCAGGTCGTGCCGAAGAACCGGGCAGAGTGATCATCCAGACGCACCTGGCGGATCATCCGCTGCTGATCCAGCTCACCGAGCAGGGCTATTTCGCTTTCGCCGAACAGGCCTTGAGCGAACGCCGCTCGGCTGGCTTGCCACCGTTCTCGCACCTGGCACTGCTGCGCGCCGAGGCGCACAAGCCCGGTCAGGCCGAAGCGTTTCTTGATCAGGCCTGCAGCGATGCCGAGCAACTGGTCGCACAGATGCAACTGGGCGGCATCGAACTGCTGGGACCCATCCCGGCGCCAATGGAGCGCCGCGCCGGACGCTATCGGGCGCAGTTGCTGGTGCAGTCCAGTGCGCGTGCGCCCTTGCATAAACTGCTCAGTACCTGGTTGCAGGCGCTGGAGCAAATGCCCAGCGGGCGACAGGTCCGGTGGTCGCTGGATGTGGACCCGGTGGATCTTTATTAGGCCACGCCGTTGGCAAGCAGGCTCCGGCAACGGATAATGCAGAGTTTTTCCACCCGCGCATTGAAGCGCCACCGCGCTTGCGGTCGAAGAGAGCACCATGAAAGACACCATTCGCCAGCTGATTCAACAAGCCCTGACCCGTCTCGTCACCGAGGGCGTCTTGCCAGAAGGGCTGACGCCGGCGATCCAGGTGGAAAACGCCCGTGACAAGACGCACGGCGATTTCGCCAGCAATATCGCAATGATGCTCGCCAAGCCGGCCGGCATGAAGCCCCGCGATCTGGCTGAAAAGCTGATTGCCGCGCTGCCTGCCGACGAGCAGGTCAGCAAGGTCGAAATTGCCGGGCCGGGCTTTCTGAACTTCTTCCAGAATACCGCCGCGCTGGCTTCGCGCCTGGACGCCGCCCTGGCTGACCCGCAGCTGTCGGTCCGCAAGGCCGGTGCCGCGCAGCGTGTGGTGGTCGACCTGTCGGCACCGAACCTGGCCAAGGAAATGCACGTGGGTCATCTGCGCTCGACCATTATTGGCGACGGCGTGGCGAACGTGCTGACGTTCCTGGGTGACACGGTCATTCGTCAGAACCACGTGGGCGACTGGGGTACCCAGTTCGGCATGCTGCTGGCCTACCTGCAGGAAAAACCGGCGACCAGCGACGAGCTGTCAGACCTCGAAAACTTCTATCGCGCCGCCAAGCAGCGCTTTGACGAGTCCGCCGAGTTTGCCGAGCGCGCGCGCGGTCTGGTCGTCAAATTGCAGGCTGGCGACGCCGAATGCCTGGCACTGTGGGAGCGTTTCAAGGACATCTCGCTGTCGCACTGCCAGGAGACCTACGAGCGTCTCAACGTCAAGCTGACGCCGGCCGACGTCATGGGCGAAAGCGCCTATAACGATGACCTGGCCAATGTGGTCAACGACTTGAAAGCCACGGGCCTGCTGGTCGAGAGCAACGGCGCGCAGTGCGTGTTCCTCGAAGAATTCCGCACTGCCGATGACACGCCACTGCCAGTGATCGTGCAGAAGGCAGGCGGCGGTTATCTGTATGCCACCACCGACCTGGCCGCCATCCGCTACCGCAGCAAGGTGCTCAAAGCCGACCGCGTGCTGTATTTCGTCGACCAGCGTCAGGCGCTGCACTTTCAGCAGGTTTTCGAAGTGGCTCGCCGTGCCGGTTTCGTCCACGACGGCATGCAACTGGAGCACATGGGTTTCGGCACCATGAACGGTGCCGATGGCCGTCCGTTCAAGACCCGAGACGGCGGCACGGTCAAGCTCATCGACCTGCTCGATGAAGCCGAAGAACGCGCTTACACGCTGGTGAAAGAAAAGAACCCGGACGTCGCCGAGGCCGAGTTGCGCAGCATCGCCAAGGCCGTGGGCATCAGCGCGGTGAAATACGCCGACCTGTCCAAGCACCGCGCCAGCGATTACAGCTTCAACTTCGATCAGATGCTGAGTTTCGAAGGCAATACCGCGCCTTATCTGCTGTACGCCTACACCCGGGTGGCCGGTGTATTCCGCAAGCTGGGCACGCCTTTCGACGCCAGCAAGGGGCAAATCGTCCTTGAAGCGCCGCAAGAGCAGGAACTGGCTGCACGCCTGGCGCAGTTCACTGAAACACTGAATAACGTCGCAGAAAAAGGCACACCGCACGTACTTTGTGCTTACCTGTATGACCTTGCGGGTCTGTTTTCCAGCTTTTACGAAAACTGCCCGATCCTTGGTGCGGAAAGTCCCGATCAGCAACAGAGCCGTTTGCGCCTGGCTGCCCTGACCGGTCGCACCCTCAAGCAAGGCCTGGATCTATTGGGTCTGGAAACTCTGGAGCGTATGTAAGTTGGCAGTTGCGAAGAAAAAACCGGCACCCAAGCGGGGCGCCAGCCGTTATCAGGCACCCGCGAAGAAGCCGATTCCAGGATGGCTGTGGCTGGTAATCGGTTTGAGCGTAGGCGCATTCGTGGTCTTTCTGATGAAGCTCGAACCGGGCGGTGAAGACGTCAAGCGGGTCAAGGCGGACGCCAAAGCTGCGAAAATCGCCGAGGCGAACAAGACACCGCCCAGCCCGACGGCGCCGGTTAAACCCAAATACGACTTCTACACGCTGTTACCGGAGTCGGAAGTGATCGTGCCGAACGAGGCCGTTCCGGAGAAGACCCCGCCGCCAGTGGCGCCGACAGCTCCGGTTTCGCCCGAACAGGCCGCCAAAATCGACACCGCGCGGGCGCAGGCCGCACTCAGCGGCTTGACGCCGCCACCGGCGCCACCTGTTGCCACCACCAAGCCAGCGGCGGTCACGACGTTCTTCCTGCAAGCGGGCTCGTTCCGCAAACAGGCTGACGCCGAGAAAGTCCGTGCGCAGATCATCCTGCTGGGCCAGACCTCGACCGTCGAGTCCGGCACGGTGAAGGACGAAACCTGGTACCGCGTGCTGGTCGGCCCGTTCAGCAACCGCGAACAACTGACCACGGCCCAGAAACAACTGGCGAGTGGCGGATTTAGTAACCTGTTGTTGCAACAACGTCAGAGCCGGTAGTCAACGCACCTCTGTTTCCGTGCTCATCGCGATGTTTCGATGAGTACGGAGCTTCTGCCCAGAGAGCGTAGGCGCGGACTCGTCCGCGATCTGCCGGGAACCGGCAGCAAAACCAGCCGCATTGGTGTATCAGACGCAGCCGAGGCAGCCTGTGTCGGGGCCGCTTCGCAGCCCTTCGCGGACAAGTCCGCGCCTACGTTCCGATAGACCGTGGATAAGTCACCCGGCAGCTTGCGGACAAGCGAAGCGGCACCCGTCCGTTCTCACTGGTGCAGGATCAACTCACAGTCATTCCCCCCCGATTCACCCCCAAGGTTGAAATACTCACCCACACCCCCATATGAGTTTGCATCAGGGCATTTTCGCCCCGCAGTGTGGAGACTCTCCCTTGACCACCATCGTTTCAGTGCGCCGCCACGGTAAAGTTGTCATGGCCGGCGACGGCCAGGTTTCCCTGGGCAACACCGTCATGAAAGGCAACGCCAAGAAAGTGCGCCGCCTGTATCACGGTGAAGTGATCGCCGGCTTTGCTGGCGCCACCGCCGATGCATTCACGCTGTTCGAGCGCTTCGAAGCCCAGCTGGAAAAACACCAGGGGCATCTGGTCCGCGCAGCCGTCGAGCTGGCCAAGGACTGGCGTACCGACCGCTCTCTGAGCCGTCTTGAAGCCATGCTGGCGGTTGCCAACAAGGACGCCTCGCTGATCATCACCGGTAACGGCGATGTCGTAGAACCCGAAGATGGTCTGATCGCGATGGGTTCCGGCGGCGCATTTGCTCAGGCGGCCGCACGCGCCCTGCTGCTCAAGACCGATCTGTCGGCACGCGAAATCGCCGAGACTTCGCTGCACATCGCAGGCGACATCTGCGTCTTCACCAACCACAACATCACCATTGAGGAGCAGGACCTCGCCGGCTAAGCCTCTGCCGGGCCGCACGCGTTGCGGCCCCATTGGCTTTACCGCGCCAGAGGGCCGTGAATAACCATGTCCATGACTCCCCGCGAAATCGTCCACGAACTTGATCGCCATATCATCGGCCAGGACGATGCCAAACGCGCCGTCGCCATTGCCTTGCGCAATCGCTGGCGCCGCATGCAGCTGCCAGAAGAGCTGCGTGTCGAAGTGACCCCCAAGAACATCCTGATGATCGGCCCGACCGGCGTCGGCAAGACCGAAATTGCACGCCGTCTGGCCAAGCTCGCCAACGCACCGTTCATCAAGGTCGAAGCCACCAAGTTTACCGAAGTGGGCTATGTAGGCCGTGATGTAGAGTCGATCATTCGTGATCTCGCTGATGCCGCGATCAAGCTCCTGCGCGAGCAGGAAATCATCAAGGTTCGTCACCGCGCCGAAGATGCTGCCGAAGACCGCATCCTCGATGCGCTGCTGCCACCCGCTCGTGTGGGTTTCAACGAAGACCCGGCACAGAGCAACGATTCCAATACCCGCCAGCTGTTCCGCAAGCGTTTGCGGGAAGGCCAGCTGGATGACAAGGAAATCGAAATCGAGATCAACGAAGCCGTAGGGGTCGACATTTCTGCACCGCCCGGCATGGAAGAAATGACCAATCAGCTGCAAAGCCTGTTTGCCAACATGGGCAAAGGCAAGACCAAGAGCCGCAAGCTCAAGGTCAAGGAAGCGCTCAAGCTGGTGCGCGAGGAAGAAGCGGGGCGTCTGGTCAACGAGGAAGAGCTGAAGGCCAAGGCGCTGGAAGCGGTCGAGCAGCACGGCATCGTGTTCATTGACGAAATCGACAAGGTTGCCAAGCGTGGCAATTCAGGCGGCGTCGATGTGTCCCGCGAAGGCGTGCAGCGTGACCTGCTGCCGCTGATCGAAGGCTGCACCGTGAACACCAAGCTGGGCATGGTCAAGACCGACCACATCCTGTTCATCGCCTCCGGCGCGTTCCACCTGAGCAAGCCAAGCGACCTGGTGCCTGAGCTGCAAGGCCGCCTGCCGATTCGCGTCGAACTCAAGGCCCTGTCGCCGCAAGACTTCGAACGTATCCTCAGCGAACCGCATGCCTCACTGACCGAGCAGTATCGCGAGTTGCTCAAGACCGAAGGCCTGAAAATCGAGTTCAAGCCCGAAGGCATCAAGCGTCTCGCCGAAATTGCCTGGCAAGTGAACGAGAAGACCGAAAACATCGGTGCCCGTCGCCTGCACACGCTGCTCGAGCGCCTGCTGGAAGAGGTTTCGTTCAGCGCCGGAGACCTCGCCATCAGCCAGGACGCAACGACGATTGAAATAGACGCCGAATACGTCAACAGTCATTTGGGCGATCTGGCAGAAAACGAAGACCTCTCGCGTTATATTCTCTGACGATGTAAGCGGTCAGTTGAAAGCTGCAAGCGGTTCTTCGCCCTTGCAGCTTTTTTGCTTCTGCCTGCTGCTTAAACTTGAGGCTGTTTTCAATGCTCCCTACCGCCATTCAGCTGCACAAAGCTTCCAGAACCCTGACATTGAAGTACGCATCGGGTGAGGAATACCACCTGCCTGCGGAGTTTCTGCGGGTGCATTCTCCGTCTGCCGAAGTTCAGGGGCACGGCAAGCCGATCCTGCAATTCGGCAAGCTGGGCGTCGGCCTGACCAAGGTCGAGCCGGCTGGCCAATATGCACTGAAACTGACCTTCGATGACGGCCATGACTCAGGATTGTTCACCTGGGACTACCTGTACCAGTTGGCCAGGCGACAGGAATCGCTATGGGAAGACTACCTTCAGGAATTGCAGAAAGCCGGGAAATCCCGCGATCCTTCGGAGCATGTCATCAAGCTGATGCTTTGAACCACATGGCAATCCATGAGCTACGCTGCTTGTGATTTCAGTCAATCTCGCGTAACCAATGGGTATGGCAAGCTCCCTGCATCGGATTGATGTGAACAGCAGCCTGCAAGGAATACGTCACACGAGCAGTAGTGCCGGCTAAATGCCTGTGTCGCTGGGCCACAGGCAAGGAATGTCAGTGTTCGTCTCAAGACAATGGAGCGTCGTAGATGAGTAAACCGAAAGACGATGAGCTGCAACGCCAGGCCTCCGAGCATACGCTGGGCCTGAACCCGGTTGTCGGGCTGAGGCGCAAGGATTTACTGAGCACCGCTCGCATGGTTCTTCGCCAGGCGTTCAGGCAACCCCTTCACAGCATCAAGCACGTGGCGCACCTGAGCGTCGAACTCAGAAATGTGATGTTCGGTACGTCCGCCTTGCAGCCGACGCCCGAAGACCGGCGTTTTTCTGACCCGGCCTGGAGCCAGAACCCGCTCTATCGCCGCTACCTGCAAACGTACCTGGCCTGGCGTAAAGAGCTGCACGACTGGATCGGCGGCAGCAACCTCACGCAGCAGGACATCAACCGTGGTCATTTTGTGATCAACCTGATGACTGAAGCCATGTCACCCACCAATTCTGCTGCCAATCCCGCCGCGGTGAAGCGCTTCTTCGACACTGGCGGCAAGAGCCTGCTTGACGGGCTGTCGAACCTGGCAAGGGACATGGTGAACAACGGCGGCATGCCAAGCCAGGTCAACATGGAGGCGTTCGAAGTCGGCAAGAGCCTGGGCACCACCGAGGGCTCGGTGGTGTTTCGCAACGAGGTGCTGGAGCTGATCCAGTACAAGCCCATCACCGAACAGGTCCATGAGCGTCCACTGCTGGTGATTCCGCCGCAGATCAACAAATTCTACGTCTTCGACCTGAGCCCGGAAAAAAGCCTGGCGCGCTTTTGCCTGCGCAGCAATGTGCAGACGTTCATCATCAGTTGGCGCAACCCGACCAAGGCTCAGCGCGAGTGGGGGCTGTCGACCTACATCGAAGCGCTCAAGGAAGCCGTTGATGCAGTGCTGGCGATCACCGGCAGCAAAGACCTCAACATGCTGGGCGCCTGCTCGGGCGGCATTACCTGTACCGCGCTGCTGGGCCATTACGCCGCGCTGGGGGAAAAGAAAGTCAACGCCATGACCCTGCTGGTCAGCGTGCTCGACACTACCCTGGACACTGAAGTCGCGTTGTTCGTCGACGAGCAGACCCTTGAGACCGCCAAGCGCCATTCGTACCAGGCGGGCGTGCTCGAAGGTCGCGACATGGCCAAAGTGTTCGCCTGGATGCGCCCCAATGACTTGATCTGGAACTACTGGGTCAACAATTACCTGTTGGGCAACGAGCCACCGGTCTTCGATATCCTGTTCTGGAACAACGACACCACGCGTCTTCCGGCGGCGTTTCATGGCGACCTGATCGAGATGTTCAAGAACAACCCGCTGACCCGCGCCAACGCGCTGGAAGTCTGCGGCACGCCAATCGACCTGAAGCAGGTCACTGCCGATGTGTTCTGCCTGGCAGGCACCAATGATCACATCACGCCGTGGGCCTCCTGCTACAAATCAGCGCGACTCTTTGGTGGCAAGACCGAGTTCGTGTTGTCGAGCAGTGGCCATATCCAGAGCATTCTCAACCCGCCGGGCAACCCCAAGTCGCGCTACATGACCCATGACGAGCTGCCTGAAGACCCGGCCGTCTGGCAGGAAAACGGCACCAAACACACTGATTCCTGGTGGCTGCACTGGCAGGCGTGGCAAACCACGCGCTCGGGGAAACTCAAAAAAGCGCCGACGACGCTGGGCAACAAGGCGTTCCCGACAACCTCGGCAGCGCCCGGCACGTACGTTCACGAACGCTAGGCGCTGCTGCTCTGGAGCATGAACAGAGAGCCTGGCCTCGGTTGACCCCGGGAAACGCAGGATTGTCCTGCCAGCGGTTTAATCAACAGGGCTTCGCGCATGCCGCAACCGTTTGTTTTTCGCTCCATCGACCTGAACGGGCACACCATTCGCACAGCGGTGCGCCCAGGCAAGGGTCATCTGACGCCGTTGCTGATATTCAACGGCATCGGGGCCAATCTGGAGTTGGTGTTTCCCTTTGTCGAAGCACTGGACCCGGACCTGGAAGTCATCGCGTTCGATGTGCCGGGCGTCGGGGGTTCCTCGACACCCAGACGCCCGTATCGCTTTCCCGGCCTGGCGAAGCTGGCCGCGCGCATGCTGGATTACCTGAATTATGGGCAGGTCAACGCGATTGGTGTTTCCTGGGGCGGAGCGCTGGCCCAGCAGTTCGCCCATGATTACCCCGAGCGCTGCAAGAAGCTGGTGCTGGCGGCCACGTCAGCAGGCATGGCGATGGTGCCTGGCAAACCACGGGTGCTGTGGTTGATGGCCAGCCCGCGCCGCTACATCCAGCCGTCCCATGTGATTCGCATTGCGCCGGAAATCTACGGCGGTGCCTTTCGCCGTGATCCGCACCTGGCGGCCAATCACGCGGCCAAGGTTCGCTCGTCCGGCAAGCTGGGCTATTACTGGCAATTGTTCGCGGGCATGGGCTGGACCAGCGTTCACTGGCTGCACAAGATTCGCCAGCCGACACTGGTGCTGGCCGGTGACGACGACCCGTTGATCCCGCTGGTCAATATGCGGTTGCTGGCCTGGCGAATCCCCAATGCCGAGTTGCACATCATCGATGACGGGCACTTGTTCCTGATCACCCGCGCTGAAGCCGTCGCGCCGATCATCATGGGTTTTCTGCGCCAGGAACGGCACCGCGCAGTCATGCACCCGCACCCGTACTCGAAATCGCCCTGAGCACGTTCGACACTTGCAGGCTTGCTGACACTTGAACAAGAAGACCGGATGAAAACCCGCGACCGAATCCTCGAATGTGCATTGACGCTGTTCAATCAGCAGGGCGAGCCCAACGTTTCTACGCTGGAAATCGCCAATGAAATGGGCATCAGCCCGGGTAATCTGTATTACCACTTTCACGGCAAGGAGCCGTTGATTCTGAGTCTTTTCGAGCGTTTCCAGGCAGAACTGGCGCCGCTGCTCGACCCGCCCCCGGATGCCCGGCTCGAGGCTGAAGACTACTGGATGTTTCTGCACCTGATCGTCGAGCGGCTGTCGCACTATCGGTTTCTGTTTCAGGACCTGTCCAACCTCGCCGGACGCCTGCCCAAACTGGCCCGAGGCATTCGCAACCTGCTCAACTCGATCAAGAAGACCCTGGCTTCGCTGCTGGCCCGCCTGAAGGCCCGGGGGCAATTGGTCAGTGAAACCCAGGCGCTCGGGCAATTGGTGGAACAGATCACCATGAACCTGCTGTTTTCACTGGATTACCAGCGAATACTGGGCCGAGACGGCAACGTGCGGGTGGTGGTTTACCAGATCATGATGCTCGTCACCCCGCACCTTCTACCCCGCTCAAGACAGGCGGCTGAACGGCTGGCAATGGGGTATCTGAGCGGATAGACCTGAGCGTCATCGTGCCCGGGAACGTGAGGCGTTCGGCGCACACCTGTCGTGCCCATGCTCTGCGTGGGCATGCCGTTCTGGACGCTCTGCGTCCAATCGCGGGCGCAAGCCTGACAAACAAAAAGCCCGACCTGGCTAGCAGGTCGGGCTTTGGTGTTGCAGCCGGTTATCAGGACTGGCTGGCAGGTGTTTCCGGTGCAGACGCTGGCGCTGGAGCTGCAGTCGAGCTGTTTGCCGGCGTTGCCGATGCCGCAGGTTTGGCGGCAGGCTTGGCAGCGGGCTTTCTGGCCGCAGGCTTTTTCGCTGCGGCAGGTTTGGCGACTGCCTTGGCTTTGCTGGCGGTTGCAGTTGCAGCCTTGTTGGCTGCATCGACCGGCTTGGCCGCCGCTTTTTTCACAGCCGGTTTGGCTGCTGCGGTTTTTCCTGCTGCCTTATCCGCCGTTTTTGCGACGGTTTTGGCGGCCGCTTTGACCAACGGTTTTGCAGCCGCCTTCGGCGCCGGTTTGGCAGCACTCTTGGCCGCAGCAGGCTTGGCGGCAGAAGCACGCGACGCAACAGGTCTGGCCTTCTCCCCGGTCACGTGCTCGATCTGCCGGGTCAGTTGATCGACCTTGCTGTGCAGTTCCCTGACTTCATTGCGGCTCGGCACGCCCAGGCGTGAAATGGCGCTGTTCAGACGCTTGTCAAAAGCCCCTTCCAGCTCATTCCATTTGCCGACCGCGAGGTCTTTGACGTCACCGACACGGGACTTGGCAGCCTTGCCCGCGCCTTTCACCTCATCGAGTTGCTTCTGCGCCTCGACCTTGGTTTCTTTCTCGGCTTTTTCGCCGTCTTTTACCAGCGTTTCGAAAAGCTTGCTGCCGTCATTGCTGATCTTGGAATACGCGCCCAAACCAGCCAGCCAGATCTGCCGAGAGTACTTCTCAACCTCTCCAATCCAGGAGCTGCCATCTTTATCGATTTTCTTTTTGCCAGCCATCCTGCTCTCCTTATTGTCCAGACTCGGAACGTTCGAGCCATTTCGACTCGGAGCGTTTGAGATTTTTAGGCCCGACACGTTCCAGCAACGCTGTCAGTTCATCGAGCTTAGCAGAGAGCGTGTCAACGTCATGTTTAGACGGGATTCCGATGCGGTTCAAGGCTTTTGCGACACGCCGGTCGAAAGCGCCCTCGATAACGCTCAGTTGCGCTTCAACACGGTTCCTGGCGCCTGACACTTCGCCCTTGATTGACTGGATTTCGCCGTTGGCGGCCAGACGTTTTTCATCGACCGTCTTGAGGACTTCCTTCTCGGCCTGCTCGCCGGTCCGGATCAAGTCCTTGAGGTACTGAGCGCCTTCCTCGTTGACTCGGGAACAGGCGCCCAACCCGGCCAGCCAGATCTTGCGGGCATACAGTCGGGCGTCGGAAAGCGTGGAGCCTTGCGGCGCTTCGATCTTTTTCTTCGTGTTCACAGTGGCCACGGTACACCTCATGCTCAAACGTTGAAGTCAGTGCCTCCAGCAGGCATGGGCACAACGCTACCCGCAAAAATTAGAATGCTCACCCTAAGGGCTGCGCGTCGACGCGAGAATGGCACCCGGGCGGTACCAAAAGTATGATGGGCTCATCTGCTCAGAGACGACAGCAAGGAGCTGCCATTTGAACGCCAGCACCCACTCCGCCCCCGGTTGCGAAACAGAGCAGGCGGCTCGGCGGCACACCGCGATAACACTGTGGTTTACCGGCCTGAGCGCTTCGGGCAAATCCACCATTGCCTGCGGGCTGGAGCAGAGACTGTCGCTGGCCGGTCGAGCTGTCGTTGTGCTGGATGGCGATCAACTGAGGCGGGGGTTGAACAGTAACCTGGGCTTCTCGGCAGCGGATCGCCGGGAAAATATTCGACGTACGGCAGAGGTCGCAAAAATTCTGAATGAAGCGGGCCTGACCGTGATTGCGGCGCTTATTTCCCCGTCCTGCGAGGACAGGGCTATGGCCCGAGAGATCATCGGCCCGAACGCCCTCAGGGAGATTTATATCAGCACGCCTCTGGCGACCTGCGAGCAGCGAGACCCGAAAGGTCTTTACGCTCGCGCCCGCGCCAATGAACTGCCTGACTTCACCGGTATATCGTCGCCGTACGAACCGCCTGCATCCCCGGATCTTCGCCTGGACACGTCACGCATGAGCGTTGAAGACTGCGTCCTGCAGATAGACAGCCTGCTGAAGCGTGACGCCGGCTTACCGCCTTCGTAGTGCGCAGGACTGCTTGCGCTCAGGCGCGAAGACAGCCACGGATCATAGACAGGTTCAGGCCGCCAGGGCTTTATCCAGCACTCGTTCGACTTCGGTCTTGATCGGGCCACTCATGGCCGACAACATGAAGCTCAGCTCGATATTGATGCGAATCAGCGCCTCTTCGACTTCGACCTTGCCCTTGGCGCCCTTGCCTTCCAGCATCACGGTATCGCCCACCCATTCGTGCGCCAGGCCATATTTGTCAGTGAGCTTCTGAACCAGCTGTCCGGCCTTCTCACGGGCCTTTTCCAGGCCCAGCGTATGCGGGCGTTCAACGGTTATCTTGGCCATCGGAGGGTTCCTTGATCGTCGGATGAAATGCGGCGCAACTATATACATCCGCCTGCATCCAAAAAAGCGTTGCAAGTGAGCCTTGTCAAGACAAAGCCAGCCTTGGCGATTAGAATGGCCCGCACTCTATTCCGGTGAACGATATGAACGATCAGCGCAAAGGCAGCGATGCCGAACCTACTACTCACTTCGGTTACAAAAATGTACCGGAAAGCCAGAAGGCAGAGAAAGTCGCTGAGGTTTTCCACTCGGTCGCGGCCAAGTACGACCTGATGAACGACCTGCTGTCCGGCGGCATGCACCGTCTGTGGAAGCGTTTCGCTATCGAGCTGTCAGGTGTTCGTACCGGCAACCGTGTACTGGACATTGCCGGCGGCACAGGCGATCTGACCCGTAAATTCTCCAGCCTGGTCGGCCCGACCGGCCAGGTGGTCCTGGCGGACATCAACGCCTCCATGCTCAAGGTCGGTCGTGACCGCCTGCTGGATCTGGGTGTGTCGGGCAATGTCGAGTTCGTCCAGGCCGACGCCGAAAAGCTCCCGTTTCCAGACAACCATTTCGACTGCGTGACCATTGCCTTCGGCCTGCGCAACGTGACGCACAAGGAAGACGCCCTGCGCTCCATGCTGCGCGTGCTCAAGCCCGGCGGTCGCCTGCTGGTGCTGGAATTCTCCAAGCCGACCAACAAGCTCATGTCCAAGGCCTACGACGCCTACTCGTTCGCGTTCATGCCGTTGATGGGCAAGCTGGTCACCAATGACTCGGAAAGCTATCGCTATCTGGCCGAATCGATCCGCATGCACCCCAATCAGGAAACCCTCAAGTCGATGATGGTAGACGCCGGGTTCGACCGCGTGACCTATCACAACATGACATCAGGCGTTGTGGCGCTGCATCGCGGTATCAAACCCTGATGTTGCTTCGGGGGCTGCTCGCCAGCATCGAGCACGGCATCAATCGGGTGTTGCGTCTGGACAGCACGGCGTTGCCGCGCATGGCGCATCTGTCCGGCCGCATCATTGCCGTCGACTGCCGTGATCCGTCCCTGAAACTCTTTATTCTGCCCAGCGACGAGGGCCTGCTGCTGGCGGCTGGCTGGGCGGCCGACGCCGATTGCACACTGCGTGCGCCCGCGTCCAGCCTGATGCGTCTGGCCCTCAGCAAGGACAAGACCGCCGTATTGCACGGCCCTGACGTCGAACTCGACGGTGACAGCGGCGTATTGCTGGAGCTGGTCGGCATCCTGCAGGACCTGGAACTGGACTGGGAACATGAACTGTCCCGCTGGGTCGGCCCGGTCGCCAGCCAGATGTTCAGCAGCCACCTGCGCAGCCAGGGGCGCTGGACCCGCGACAGCATGGCCAGCCTCAGCCAGAACGTGGCCGATTACCTGAGCGAAGAGTCACGCACACTGGTAGGCAACCACGAAGCCGAAGCCCGGTTTGCCGAACTTGATCAGATCAAAATGGATCTGGAACGCCTTGAGGCGCGCTTTGCACGCCTTGCCCACTCCCTCAATACCAGCGATAACGCATGAAGCTGCTTGCCGTCCGCCGTCTGTTTCGCATTCAACGCGTCGTTATTCGTTATCGCCTGGATGACCTGTTGTTCGCCCTGCCCTTGCCGTGGTGGATGCTCGCTGTGCGTTTCGTGCTGCCTTGGCGCTGGCTGCCCCGGCGCAAGTCCGAGCTGAGCCGTGGCGTGCGCTTTCGTCTGGCCCTGCAAGACCTGGGGCCGATCTTCATCAAATTCGGGCAACTGCTGTCTACCCGGCGCGACCTGCTGCCCGAAGACATTGCCGATGAACTGATGCTGTTGCAGGACCGCGTGCCGCCATTCGATCAGCAAGTGGCGATCAAGCTGATCGAGGAGCAACTGGGCGCGCGCATCTGTGATGTGTTCAGTCGTTTCGACGAAACGCCGCTGGCGTCGGCCTCGGTGGCACAAGTGCATGCCGCCTGCCTGAAGACCGGCGAAGAAGTCGTGGTCAAAGTCGTGCGTCCGGGCCTCAAGCCGGTCATCGGTCAGGACCTGGCGTGGCTGTTCATTCTCGCCCGCATGGCCGAACGCGTTTCAGCCGATGCACGCCTGCTGCATCCGGTGCAGGTGGTGATGGACTACGAAAAAACCATCTACGACGAACTCGACCTGCTGCGCGAGGCGGCCAACTCCAGCCAGTTGCGCCGCAACTTCGAAGGCTCCGACCTGCTGTACGTGCCTCAGGTCTATTGGGACTGGTGCCGTCCGAAAGTGCTGGTCATGGAGCGCATCTACGGCCTTCAGGTCACCGACATGGCCGGGCTGGCTGACCAGCGCACTGACATGAAAATGCTGGCCGAGCGCGGCGTGGAGATTTTTTTCACCCAGATCTTTCGCGACAGCTTCTTCCACGCCGACATGCACCCCGGCAATATTTTCGTCAGCACGGTCAACCCGTGGAGCCCGAAATACATTGCCATCGACTGCGGCATCGTCGGCAGCCTGACCCCGGAAGACCAGGATTATCTGGCCCGTAACCTGTTTGCCTTCTTCAAGCGGGATTATCGCCGGGTTGCGCAACTGCACATCGATTCGGGCTGGGTGCCGGCAGAGACCAAGCTCAATGAGTTCGAAGCGGCAATCCGCACGGTCTGCGAGCCGATTTTCGAGAAGCCGCTCAAGGACATCTCGTTCGGTCAGGTGCTGATGCGCCTGTTCCAGACTGCCCGGCGCTTCAACATGGAAGTCCAGCCGCAACTGGTTCTGCTGCAAAAGACCCTGCTCAACATCGAAGGTCTGGGTCGCCAGCTTTACCCGGAGCTGGACCTGTGGAGCACCGCGCAGCCGTATCTGGAGCGCTGGATGCGTGAACGGGTCAGCCCGAAAACCCTGCTGGGCAACCTGCAATCCCAGGTCGAGCAACTGCCGCATATCGCCGGCATGACCCGAGACCTTCTGGAGCGCATGTCACGCCCTCATGCGTCCGATCCGCCACGCCCCTGGCACGACCGCAAAGACGAGCCGATACTGCGGCTGATCGGCGCCGCATTGCTGGTGGGTGGCGCGATACAGGGCTGGGTGATGAGCGAGGCGGCGACCCAGCTGCTGACGCTGACGGCCTGGCCAGCGGCGATCATGCTGATCGCCGGCCTGTATCTGATCGTTCGCCGATAGCCAGCAGCGTATGGCGCTGGCACACTGTTCAATCCGCCGGGCCTGAAGCCCGGCTGCCGGAGTAGATATGAAAGACTGGCTGGACGAGATTCACTGGAACAGCGACGGTCTGGTGCCTGCAATCGCTCAGGATCACAAGACCGGCCGGGTACTGATGATGGCCTGGATGAACCGCGAGGCCCTGAGCCTGACGGCCTCCGAGAATCGTGCAATCTATTGGTCGCGTTCGCGTGGCAAACTCTGGCGTAAAGGTGAAGAATCGGGTCATGTGCAAAAGCTGCACGAACTGCGCCTCGACTGTGACGCCGACGTGATTATCCTGATGGTCGAGCAGATCGGTGGCATCGCGTGCCACACCGGACGCGAAAGTTGCTTCTACCGGGTGTACGAAAACTCAGGATGGAAGACCGTCGACCCGGTCTTGAAAGATCCTGATGCTATTTACCACGCAGGCCACTGAACATGACTGATACGTTGTCCCGCCTGGCCGAAGTGCTGGAATCACGCAAGGACGCCGCTGCCGACAGCTCCTATGTCGCCAGTCTGTATCACAAGGGCCTGAACAAGATTCTGGAAAAGCTCGGCGAAGAGTCGATCGAGACCATCATTGCCGCCAAGGACGCCGCTGTCAGTGGCGATTGCAGTGACGTGATCTACGAAACCGCTGACTTGTGGTTTCACAGCATGGTGATGCTCGCCGCGCTGGGTCAGCACCCGCAAGCCGTGCTCGACGAGCTGGATCGCCGGTTCGGCTTGTCCGGCCACGCGGAAAAAGCCGCACGCACGGCAGAATAACGCTCTCCCCTTTCAAGCTTGAATTCTTCTACGAGGACTGTTTCATGGGTATTTTTGACTGGAAACACTGGATCGTCATCCTGATAGTCGTAGTGCTGGTTTTCGGGACCAAGAAACTCAAAGGCCTGGGCAGCGATGTCGGTGAGTCGATCAAAGGCTTTCGCAAAGCCATGCATGACGATGACAAGCCAGAAGAGCAACCTGCGCCTCAGCCACAACAGGCACAAGCCGCCCCTCAGGGTTCACCCCTGAACCAACCGCACACCATCGACGCCCAGGCGCACAAAGTCGACGAGCCGCTCCGCAAAGACCAGGTTTAAGCCCATGTTCGGTATCAGCTTCTCTGAACTGCTGCTCGTCGGCCTGGTTGCCTTGCTGGTACTGGGTCCCGAGCGTTTGCCGGGTGCGGCGCGCACTGCAGGCTTATGGATCGGTCGCTTGAAGCGCAGCTTCAATGCGATCAAACAGGAAGTTGAGCGTGAAATCGGTGCCGACGAAATTCGTCGGCAGTTGCACAACGAGCACATTGTTTCGCTTGAAGACGAAGCGCGGAAAATGTTCGCTCAGAATCAGCACACCGAGACCCCTTACGAACCGGTGAGTCCGCCACCCGCACCGACAGAATCTGCGGCCACCGCACATCACGAGATCGGCCCCGCAGAACCCGCAGCGCCCAAGACCGGGCTGTCGCTCGATAAAGCCGCGAAGCCAGCCGATGCGTCTGCGCCGCCTCCGACGCCTCCCGCCCACGATTCGTCATTGCCACCACGAGCCCCATGAGCGCTGATATCCCGGAAAACGATCAGCAAATGCCGCTGATCTCGCACCTCACCGAGCTGCGTACACGTCTGTTGCGCTGTGTTGCGGCAGTCTTTCTGATTTTTGCCGGCCTGTTCTACTTCACGCAGAAGATCTACACGCTGGTCTCGGCACCGCTGCGGGTCTATCTGCCTGAAGGCGCAACGATGATCGCCACCGACGTGGCGTCGCCGTTCATCACGCCGTTCAAGCTGACCATGATGGTCGCGCTGTTCCTTTCCATGCCGGTCATCCTGCACCAGATCTGGGGCTTCATTGCGCCGGGCCTGTACAAGCATGAGAAACGCGTGGCCATCCCGCTGCTGGTCTCCAGCATCATCCTGTTCTATGCAGGCATGGCCTTCGCCTACTTTCTGGTGTTCCCGATCATCTTCCACTTCTTCGCCAGCGTGACGCCCGAAGGCGTGTCGATGATGACGGACATCGCCAGTTACCTCGACTTCGTGATGACCCTGTTCTTTGCCTTCGGCGTGGCCTTCGAGATCCCGGTGGCGGTGGTATTGCTGGTCTGGATCGGCATCGTAGACGTCAAATACCTGAAGAAGATCCGGCCTTACGTGATCATCGGCTGCTTCGTGGTCGGCATGATCCTGACGCCACCGGACATCTTCTCGCAGACGCTGCTGGCCGTGCCGATGTGGCTGCTGTTCGAGCTGGGCGTGCTGTGCAGCACGATGATCAAGAAGCGTGGCGATCACCCGGACGATCAAGCGCAAGACGCTGACAAGCCAGACCAGCCACCCGCGACCACGCCGTGAACCTGCTGTTGCTTGAAGAGGCCGATTTCATTGCGGCCGACCGGGTCGTCCTGCGTGACCGACGACTCAGGCACATGCAGGACGTCCATCGGGTCGAAGTTGGCGACAGTTTACGTGTCGGCCGTATCAACGGCCTGCTGGGCAGCGCCGAGCTGCTGCGTCTCGAACCGCATGAAGCCGAGCTGCGTGTTTCGCTGACCGCCGAGCCGCCCGCAAAGCTGCCTTTGACGCTACTGCTGGCCCTGCCACGGCCCAAGATGCTGCGTCGGGTGTTCCAGACCATCGCGACGATGGGCGTGCCGAAAGTCGTTCTGTTGAACAGTTACCGGGTTGAAAAAAGCTTCTGGCAGACCCCCTTTCTGGAGCCGGAGGCCATCCGCGAGCAACTGATTCTGGGGCTGGAACAGGCGCGCGACTGTGTACTGCCCGAAATCGTGATCGAGAAACGCTTCAAGCCTTTCGTCGAAGACCGCCTGCCGCAGATGGCGGCGGACACCCTGGGGCTGGTCGGGCATCCCGGTGACTTTCCTGCCTGCCCGCGCGCTGTCACACAGCCCGTCACCCTGGCCATCGGCCCCGAAGGCGGCTGGATCCCCTACGAAGTCGACCTGTTGCGCCAATCCGGATTGCAGCCCGTGCAACTGGGCGAACGCATCCTGCGCGTTGAAACGGCGGTGGCCGCCCTTCTCGCTCGTCTGTTCTAAGCTCTTTCTCGACGTCGACCAAATCGCTTCAGTTCGCTGATGCGCTGCCGATGTAGGTGAATTCGTGAAACAACAGACATCTAAGGAGCGGTTATGTCTCGTGGGTTATCTCAAAGCCTCGCCAATGCGAGCGTCAGCCTGAAATTGACAATCGGATTCGGCCTGGTGGTGCTGATGACATTGATGATTGCGGCCACAGGCTGGTTCAGTAATCAGGCGTTGATTGATCGCGGTGATCGCGTCACTGCCATTGCGGAAATCAACGAGCTGACCCTGCAACTGCGCATCGACCGCAAAACCTACGAAGACCTGTACAACGCAGAAAGTGCCGCGGTGGTCAAAACGACCCTCGACGCACTGGACGCCGCCCTTCAAACAGCCAGAAACCTGCTGCGCTCTGCCGAAAACATCAAGCTGCTCGACAGCCAGATTCAGGCGACCAACGAGTATCGCCAGTCGTTTGCGGAAATGACCAAAGCCATCGACGCCCGCGAGGCGAGCCGCAGCCAGATGGGCGACAACGCCGACAAGGCGGTGGATCAGGCCAACAAGGTCGAGGCCGAGTTGCTCAAGGCCGACAACATCCAGGCCTTCAACGGCATCGTCGGCGTCAGCAAACTGATTCAACAGGCGCGCTTCCAGGTACGTGGTTACACCTACAGCGGCCGTCCCGATTTTGAAAAGAACGCCAATCAGGCCATCGATGAAGCCGTTGCCGGGATCAATACACTGGCCGGCAATATCGCTTCTGACTACCAGCCCTTGCTGCAACAGGCCGTTGTCGGCCTGAAGGGCTACCGCGAGGCGGTGGGCCGGTATCGGGATGCTCAAGCTGCCAGCAAGGCTGCATTGGAGAAAATGACCACGCTGGGTACGAACATGCTGGCCACCAGCAATGACATGATCACCCGACAAAACAAAAGCCGAGATGCCGAGAGCGACAAGTCGCTCACGTTGATTGTCTCAGCGACAGCGCTGGCACTGGTGCTGAGTATCCTGGCGGCCTGGATAATCACTCGTCAGATCACCACGCCCCTGAAGGAAACCCTTGAAGTCGTCGAGCGGGTCGCCTCGGGTGACCTGAGCCGCAACCTGCGGGTCGATCGCAAGGACGAGCTGGGGATGCTGCAAAGCACCATCCAGCGCATGACCGTCAGCCTGCGCGAGCTGGTCGGCGGCATTCGCGATGGTGTGACACAGATCGCCAGTGCCGCAGAAGAACTGTCGGCCGTGACCGAGCAAACCAGTGCCGGGGTCAACAGCCAGAAGGTCGAGACCGATCAGGTGGCCACGGCCATGCATGAAATGACCGCCACGGTTCAGGAAGTGGCGCGCAACGCCGAAGAAGCCTCGGAAGCAGCCGTCGCCGCCGATCAGCAAGCCCGTGACGGTGAGCGGGTGGTCAACGAGGCGATTGCACAAATCGAACGCCTTGCCGTGGCCGTGGGCAACTCCAGCGAAGCGATGGGCGCCCTGAAGCAGGAAAGCAGCCAGATCGGCAGTGTGCTGGACGTGATCAAGTCGGTTGCGGAACAGACCAACCTGCTGGCCCTGAACGCCGCCATCGAAGCCGCCCGCGCCGGGGAAGCCGGTCGTGGTTTTGCAGTGGTCGCAGACGAAGTACGCAGCCTGGCACAACGCACCCAGAAATCCACCGAAGAGATCGAAGCGCTGATCGCCCGCCTGCAAAGCGGCACACAGCAAGCAGCAACCGTGATGGACAGCAGCCGCGAGCTGAGCTCCAGCAGCGTGGAGCTGACGCGTCGTGCCGGCGGATCGCTGGAAAACATCACCCGCACCGTTTCAGCCATTCAAGCCATGAACCAGCAGATTGCGGCTGCGGCTGAACAGCAGAGCGCCACGGCAGAAGAGATCAACCGCAGCATCATCAATGTGCGCGACGTCTCGGAACAAACGTCGGCCGCCAGTGAAGAAACAGCGGCGTCCAGCGTCGAGCTGGCAAGACTGGGCAACCATCTTCAGTTGCTGGTCAGCCGTTTCACCGTCTGATCCTCCCCCAAAAAGCCCGCGTCGCCCCTTGGCGCGGGCCTTCTCCACCGGCTAAACGTGACGCCCGTCACTGCGCCCTTCAGCTCGGAAATCTCCTACGGCCTTCTCAGGTCACGCAACAGATCGCCATGCCGATGCGCTCACAACGCATGTCCAGACTCGCTCGGGACCTGCTTTTGTTCGCCATTGCTGGAGATTCCAATGTTCCGACTGATCAATCACGCGCTTGAGAACATGAACGTCAGGTTCAAACTGTCACTGGGCTTCGGCCTGGTGTTGTCATTGACCCTGATCATCACACTGGCCGGCTGGCACGGCCTCTACACCATGATCGACCGTTCCGAGTCGCTTTCCGACATCGCCCAACTCACCAGCCTCACCAAGGACCTGCGCGCAGAGCGCATCACTGACCGTGTACAGAAAACCGCAGAGAGCACCGCGCTGGTCACCGAAAAGCTCACGCAACTGAAAACCCAATTGACGTCGCTGCGCAGACAAAGTGTCGAGCAGGCAACGATTACGCTGCTTGAAGGGCAGCTACAGACCTTAAATACGATGGAAAAGACATTCACCGCCGTTGGCGCCAACCGACAGAGTCGCAACCAGACACGCGATCAACTGGAGCAAAAGGCCGAACAGGCGCTGCAGGCCATCGCCAAGGTCGAGGCTGAAGCCCTCAAAAGCGTGAGTCAGGCGCAGAACAGCAGCGAGCGACTGGCGGAATTCACCAACGTCTCCCAGCTCAAGCAGCAGATTGAGATTGCTCGGTATCAGGTTCAGGCTTACACCTTCACGACTCAGGATACGTACGAAATGGCTGCGATTGCCGCCATCGAAGAAGCGCTCAAGGAAATTGAACAGATCGCTCACAGCCAGGGTAATGAAGCGCTCCAAAGCCTGAGGTCGGCGACCCTTGCACTGCAAGGTTACCGGGAACAGCTGAGCGCCTTCAGGCAGATTCAGACCAAAGCCGAGGCCGATCAGGAATCGATGGAGGGCCTGGGCGAACAACTGCTGGAATCGGTGGCCGAACTGACTCGCCTGCAAACCGCCCAGCGTGACAGTGAGGCAGCGAACTCCAGGGTAACCCTGACCAGCGTTGCGGGCCTGGCGTTACTGATCGGGTTGCTGGCTGCCTGGATCATGACCCGCCAGATCACCGTGCCATTGCAACAGACGCTGACGGCGGCGGCACGTATTGCTCAGGGCGATCTGAGCAAGGACCTGAAGGCATCGCGTCGCGATGAAATGGGGGAATTGCAGCGCAGCATGCAGACCATGACGGTAGGCCTGCGTGAGCTGATCGGCGGTATCAGCGATGGCGTGTCGCAGATTGCGAGTGCTGCCGAGCAGCTTTCGGCCGTCACCGGGCAGACCTGCGCCGGGGTCAATAGCCAGAAGGATGAAACCGATCAGGTGGCCACGGCCATGAATGAAATGGCCGCCACTGTGCAAGAGGTTGCGCGCAATGCGCAAGAAGCGTCTCTGGCGGCGGTTCAAGCGGACAAACAGGCGCGCAGCGGCGACGAGGTGGTCGGCAAAGCCATTGCACAGATAGAGCAACTGGCCCTTGAGGTGGTCAACTCCACTCAGTCAATGAATCAGCTCAAGCAGGAAAGCGGCAAGATCGTCGGCGTTCTTGATGTGATCAAGTCGGTATCGCAGCAAACCAACCTGCTGGCCCTGAACGCCGCCATCGAAGCTGCCCGCGCCGGAGAAGCCGGGCGAGGTTTTGCCGTGGTCGCCGATGAAGTGCGCAGCCTGGCGCAGCGGACGCAGAAGTCCACCGAAGAAATCGAGGAGCTGATTGCTGCCTTGCAAACCGGCACCCAGCAGGTCGCGACCACGCTGGACAACAGCCGCAACCTGACCGACAACACCGTAGCGCTGAGCCGCCGTGCGGGGAGCGCCCTGGAAGAAATCACCCGCACGGTGGCGTCTATCCAGCACATGAACGAACAGATCGCCACTGCCAGCGAAGAACAGAGCGTGGTCGCCGAGCAGATCAACCGCAACGTCATCAGCGTCCGCGACATCTCTGAACAGACCGCCGCCGCCAGCGAAGAAACCGCCGCATCCAGCGCCGAACTGGCGCGTCTGGGTATTCACCTGCAAGGGTTGGTGGGGAAATTCAAGGTGAGTTGACGGACCTGTGACACGGAGCGTCACCCAAAGCATTCCCACGCTGGAGCGTGAGGAACGATGATCTCAACTACCGTACACATGCTCCGCGTCACTGAGGTTATCGCTCCCACGCTCCAGCGTGGTAGCGCCGTTCTGGACGCTCCGCGTCCGATCTTGATTCTGCGGTGCGGCGCACATCTGTGACGCAGAGCGTCACCCAAAGCATTCCCACGCTGGAGCGTGAGGAACGATGATCTCAACTACCGTACACATGCTCCGCGTCACTGAGGTTATCGCTCCCACGCTCCAGCGTGGTAGCGCCGTTCTGGACGCTCCGCGTCCGATCTTGATTCTGCGGTGCGGCGCACATCTGTGACGCAGAGCGTCACCCAAAGCATTCCCACGCTGGAGCGTGAGGAACGATGATCTCAACTACCGTACACATGCTCCGCGTCACTGAGATTATCGCTCCCACGCTGGATAATCTCGTTCTGCGTCCTCGTACGACGTTATTCACCGCAGCGAGCCCAATAAAAAGCCCCTGAAGCAGTGCTTCAGGGGCTTTTTCGTTGCCGGGCGGTTTGTTAGACCAGAACCGGCTCCGGTGCTTTCACAGCAGGCTGCAAAGGCAGCAGCGGCGCGTGTGGGTCGGCTTCGATGGAAGCCCTCCACGCGGCCAGCCACTCTTCGTGACCTTCGCTCCAGACCCGCTCGTGCAGGCGGCCCAGGGCGACCGGGTCGCTCAGCAGCATCAGGCGTTCCTGGTTGCTGAGTTTTGCCGGACCGACTTTGAGCGCATGATCAACCCGCTCCATCCGCACCACTTCAATCGGTTGTGCCTGACGGTGACGCGAGGTGGCCAAGGCGCACGCCAGTGCGTTTTGACGAGGATCGACCACGGCCCGAATGAAGCCTTGTTTCAGGGCGTGCCAGCGGTTCTCGTGGGTGTACTGATCGGTAGAGATCAGCTCTTGCGGCGGCTCGAACTCTTCAGGAATCAGGAAGAATTTCTCGTCACGCGCTTTCAGGCCCAGACCGGTACGGCTGGAAATCACCGACACCGGAATCGACAGCATCAACGACACCACGATCGGCGCCAGCCACCACAGGAAGCTCGGGTTCAGCCAGAACACCAACAGTGCCCAGCACGCACCCAGCAACGTTTGCGGGCCATGACGCTTGACCGCTTCGATCCAGGGCGTGGAGTCGTCGTCGCGTTGCGGGGAGTTCCAGGTCGCAGCCCAGCCCAGGAAAGCAGCCAGTACGAAACGGGTGTGGAACAGCATGCGCACCGGCGCCAGCAGCACCGAGAACAGCATTTCCAGCAACATCGAAACCGTTACCTTGAACTTGCCGCCGAAGCCTTTCGCGCCTTTGGCCCAGATCAGAATGACGCTGAGCAGTTTAGGCAGGAACAGCAGAACAATGGTGGTCGAAAACAGCGCGACGGCTTTTTCCGGATGCCACTGCGGCCACAATGGATACAGCTGACGCGGTTCAAGGAAGTAGGTCGGCTCCATCAGCGTGTTCACTGCCAGCAAGGCGGTGGACAGCACCAGGAAGAAGAACCATAACGGCGCCGACAGATACGACATGACACCGGTCAGGAACACCGCACGGTGAACCGGGTGCATGCCCTTGACCAGGAACAGCCTGAAGTTCATCAGGTTGCCGTGGCACCAGCGGCGGTCACGCTTGAGTTCGTCGAGCAGGTTCGGCGGCAATTCTTCGTAACTGCCCGGCAGATCGTAGGCAATCCACACGCCCCAGCCGGCACGACGCATCAGCGCCGCTTCGACGAAGTCGTGAGACAGAATGGCACCGGCGAACGCACCTTTACCGGGCAACGGCGCCAAGGCGCAGTGCTCGATGAACGGCTTCATGCGGATGATCGCGTTGTGACCCCAGTAGTGGGATTCACCCAGCTGCCAGAAGTGCAGGCCGGCCGTGAACAGCGGACCATAAACCCGGGTAGCAAACTGCTGCATGCGCGCATACAGCGTGTCCATGCCCGAAGCACGTGGCGCGGTCTGGATGATACCGGCGTCTGGCGTGGCTTCCATCAAGCGAACCAGACTGGTCAGGCACTCACCGCTCATGACGCTGTCGGCATCGAGCACGACCATGTAACGGTATTCACCCCCCCAGCGACGGCAGAAGTCATCCAGGTTGCCGCTTTTACGTTTTACGCGACGGCGACGACGGCGATAGAAGATGCTGCCGAAACCTTTGATCTCGCGGCATACGTCCAGCCAGGCCTGCTGCTCGGCCACCGCAATATCGGTCTCGTTGGTGTCGCTGAGCACGAAGAAGTCGAAGCGGTCCAGGCTGCCGGTGGCCGCCACCGATTCGAACGTAGCACGCAGACCGGCGAAAACCCGCGGCACGTCTTCGTTGCAGATCGGCATGACCAGCGCGGTGCGGGCACCGGCTTCGATCGGCTCGTTACCGGCGCTGGCACCCGAGATACGGTACTTGTCGCGACCGGTGAGCAATTCCAGAAAGCCCATCAGCGCAGTCCAGAAACCCGCCGATACCCAGCAGAACAGAATCCCGAACAGCAACAGAATGCTGGTCTGAAGTGCGTATGGCATGACCTGAAGCGCAGTCTGCACAAAGGTCTGGCGGGTGATTTCGTCCAGCGAAACCAGCGACCAGCCCTGATACGGCAGAATGCCTTTCATGTACCAGCCCGCCACAATCGTCTGACCCAGCATCAGGATCAGCAGAATGTAGCGGCGAATCGAACCGACGGTGCGCCAGCGCGACTTCGGCAAATCCCGAGGCAGATCGTCATGATCCGGCTTGGGCGGGTTGGTCTTGCCGGTCAGACGACGCCAGCCACGCACCAGAATGTTGGTGCGCCACGGCTCGGGCACCACCTTGGTCCGACGAATCGGCGGCGTGGCTTTAAGGCACAGACGACCGCTGGCATCGACGCCGAGCATCTCGGCTTCTTCCAGGTCTTCTGCGGACAGCGTCAGGCGACGCCCCACCGAAGCCTGGGCGGCCTCGGCAGGATCGTTGACAGGCTGTGCCGAAAGGCGCTCATGCAACTCGGCGAAGGTCTTGCAGCTGGCAAGTTCTGCCCGCTGCGCGTCGCTCATCGGTAGATGTGCCAGGTACTCGTTCAGAGACACGGGCACCAGTTGAGAATTACTCATCGCTTGGCAACTGATAGTTCCAGGTCTCGGTCATGACTTGCAACGTCTTGGCCGGTTCCGGATGGGTGGGCGCTGCCTCGGTTTCAGGCTGCTGATTCTCTTTACCGTCCTTCGCCTTGGCGCCATCGGCCTTGGCTGCGTCAGCCTTGGCAGTGTCGCCTTTCGCGGCGTCTGCCTTGGAGGCGTCGGCTTTGCCGGCTTCAGGTTTGGCAGCGTCGGGCTTGGCGGCTTCAGGCTTCGGCGCGTCGGCCTTGGCGATCTCTACCTGGTCGTTGGCAGACTCTTTAGAGGCGGCCGGCTTGGCAGCTTCTTTAGAGGCAGCTTCCTTGGAGGCGGCTTTCTTCTCGTCGGCTTTATCAGCCACGAGCAGCGCAGGTTCCTTGCCCGGTTCGGCAGGGATTTCACGCAGCAGGTAAGCGCTCATCTCGGTCGGCTTGCTGGAATCCTTGACCTTGACGCGCAGGGTCAGGCGATAGCCCTTGGTGACCGGGTTGTAACGCAGGTTGTTTTCAACCAGCTCGACGTTGTCGTCGGTGGTCACCTGGCTGCGAATGGTCTTGTCTTCCGGCAAGGCGGCCAACACCGGGCCAACGAAGTCGACCAGGAACGCAAGGCTGCCATCCGGCTGACGAACCAGGTTGGACTGACGCACATCACCGATGGAGCGTTGAGTCTGCTTGACCCAGCCCAGGTCCGGCGAGTGAATCGAGTTTTCCTGCATGGTCCAGTGCAGACGGTAATCGAAGCTCATCTGTTCGCCTGGAGCGGCCAGCGTATCAGGCTTCCAGAACGCTACGATGTTGTCGTTGGTTTCGTCGGCAGTCGGAATCTCGACCAGATCGACAGTCCCTTTGCCCCAGTCACCCTTCGGCTCGATCCAGGCGCTTGGGCGCTTGTCGTAGCGGTCATCGAGGTCTTCGTACTGACTGAAGTCGCGACCGCGCTGCAGCAGACCGAAACCACGCGGGTTCTCGACCGAGAAGCTGCTGACGGACAGGTGTTTAGGGTTGTTCAACGGGCGCCACAGCCACTGACCATTGGCAGCCTGAATCGACAGACCGCTGGAGTCATGCAGTTCGCGACGGAAGTTAGGCACACGCGATGGCTGGTTGGCGCCGAACAGGAACATGCTGGTCAACGGAGCAACGCCCAGCTTGGTGACCTTGTCACGCAGGAACATGCGCGATTTTACGTCAACCAGGGTGTTGGTGCCAGGACGCAGGGTCAACTGGTACGCACCCGTAGCACGTGGCGAGTCGAGCAGCGCGAAGATCACCAGATGGTTGTCATCCGGGCCTGGCTTCTCGATCCAGAATTCCTTGAAGCGCGGAAACTCTTCGCCCGATGGCAGCGCGGTGTCGATGGCCATGCCGCGTGCGGACAGACCGTACACCTGACCCTTGCCGATCACGCGGAAGTAGCTCGCGCCCAGCATGGTCATGATTTCGTCCTGCTTGTCATCCTTGTTGATCGGATACAGGACACGGAAGCCGGCATAACCCAGCTTCTCGGTGGATTTCGGGTCGATCTTCAGGTCGCCGAAGTCGAAACGACTCGGGTCGTACTTGATTTCGTCGACGCTGGTCGCGGTGACTTCGTTGATCTTGACCGGCGTGTCGAAGTGCATGCCCTGGTGATAGAACGATATTTTGAACGGCGTCTTTTCGCCCGCCCATTCGGCCTTGTCATCACGGAAGCGGATCTTCTGGTAGTCGGCGAACTTCATTTCGCGCAGTTCGTTCGGCAGATTGCTCCGCGGAGCCTCGAACTTCTGCCCGGCCATTTCTTTGGCCTTTGCCGCTACATCATCAAGACTGAACGCCCACAGCTGGCCTGCACTGAACAGACACACAAGGGCCGAGCCAGCAAGAAGCGCATTGCGCAACCGCTTGACAGGTGTTTTTGGAGCATCACAGGGACTAACAATCACGAGCAACCCTCGCCGAAAACAGATGAAGAAACCAACGGCCAGCTATCGAATGCCGGGTTGGCGAGCATTGTTCCGACTCCGAATGGGCTTAATGATTCCCCAACCGGACGTCAGAACCGCTTTTGTCATACAAATGGACCAACAGTGCCGATCCCCGTAACGCGCGATTATCCAGTAGCGCGCGTGACAACGCATCAGGTATCACAAAGAATTTATCACCCACACCCCCGATAAACCGGGGGTGTGGAAAGAATCATCGTTTATGTATCAAACAAAAACGTCACAGGGCCGTCGTTTATCAGGTGTACCTGCATGTCCGCACCAAATTGGCCCGACGCTACAACCGGATGCGCGATTCTGGCCTGACTCAATAAATAGTCGAACAACTCGGCGCCCAGTGCCGGAGCAGCCGCTTTCGAGAACCCCGCCCGCAGCCCGCTTTTGGTATCGGCCGCCAGCGTGAATTGCGAAACCAGCAACAGGCCGCCGTTCACCTCACGCAACGACAGGTTCATCTTGCCCTCGGCATCGCTGAACACACGATAATTGAGCAGCTTGTGCAGCAACTTATCGGCACTGGCGCGGGTGTCTTGAGGTTCTATTCCAACCAGCACCAGTATGCCGTGATCAATGGCGCCGACGACTTCGCTTTGCACTTCGACGCGTGCATTTCGCACGCGCTGCAACAAACCTTTCATACAGGCATTTCCGGACTCAACACTTAAGGATCAGGAGGCTGTCAGGCCTCTTCGGGCGGCAGATCGAGAAGATTCTGTGCAACCTGCGCGGCCGCACGCACCAGCGCATCGGCGATGCCAGGCTCGGAGGCCGAATGCCCGGCCTCGCGGATCACCTGCAACTCGCTGCCGGGCCAGTTCTGATGAAGCTCCCACGCGTTGTCCAGCGGGCAGATCACGTCGTATCGACCGTGAACGATGATGGCCGGCAGGTGTGCAATCTTCGGCATGTCGCGGATGAGCTGGTTTTCTTCCAGAAAGGCGTTGTTCATGAAGTAATGACATTCGATGCGCGCGATGGACAGCGCGCGGTGCGGCTCGGCGAAGCGATCAACCACCTGCGGATTGGGGCGCAAGGTGGCGCAGCGACCCTCCCAGGTGGACCAGGCCTTGGCGGCATGCATCTGGGCGATCTGGTCCGGACCGGTAAGGCGCTTATAGAAAGCAGCCAGAAGGTTGTCGCGCTCATCCATCGGGATCGGCGCGACGTAATCCTGCCAGTAGTCAGGAAACAGACGGCTCGCCCCGGCCTGATAAAACCAGTCGATTTCCTGCTGGCGTGCCAGAAATACGCCACGCAGGATCAGCGCATGCACGCGATCCGGGTGCGTCTGGGCGTAAGCCAGCGACAGCGTTGAACCCCACGAACCGCCGAACAGCACCCACTTTTCAATGCCCAGGTGCTCGCGAATCCGCTCGAGGTCTTCTACCAGCTTCCAGGTGGTATTGTTTTCCAGGCTGGCATGGGGCGTGGAACGACCGCACCCGCGCTGATCGAACGTAATGATGCGGTAGAGATTGGGGTCGAAGTAGCAGCGGCTGTGCGCATCGCACCCGGAACCGGGACCGCCGTGGATGAACACCACAGGCAAACCTTCAGGCGAACCGCTTTCATCGACGTAAAGCACATGCGGTTGTTCCACGGCCAGATCGTGCCGGGCGTAGGGTTTGATCTGCGGGTACAAAGTCTGCATAAGTGCTCCATAAGTCCAGTTCAGAGGCTTCTATTATTCTGCCGTGGGGCATCATAAACCCGAAACGAAGAATGAGCATGCTGCACGTCATTGATCGGGATGGAACGATCAATGCAAGTGATTTACCAATTTGAACAGTTCGCGAACCAGAGCCGTTAAGCTGGGTCGAAGCGTGAGTCGTAAACCGATTTATTTCTCTAATTTTCAGGAAATAACTGACGACACGCCTACAGTCTAAGAATCCCATATCCCATTCGTCAGACTACTTGAGGTTGTATCGATGTCTCAGGAACCACTTGTTCGTGACGCTGATGTGGCTGCTTTCCGCGCCGCCGTACTCGCCAAACTCACCTACTCGGTGGGCAAGGACCCCGCCCATGCGTTTGAGCATGACTGGTTTGAAGCCGTTGCACTCGCCGCCCGTGACCACATGGTCGAACACTGGATGGACCACACGCGACAGATTTATCGCAAGGTCCAGAAGCGCGTTTACTACTTGTCCCTGGAATTCCTGATCGGCCGGCTGCTGTATGACAGCCTGAGCAACCTCGGTCTGCTGGAAGTCGCCCGCGAAGCACTGACCGAGCTCGGTGTGGACATCGAACGTATCCGCCTGCTCGAACCGGATGCAGCGCTGGGCAACGGCGGCCTTGGCCGTCTGGCCGCCTGTTTCATGGAAAGCATGTCGACCCTCGGCATCGCGGGCCACGGTTATGGCATCCGTTACGAACACGGTTTGTTTCGTCAGGGCATCGTCGATGGCTGGCAGCAGGAACAGACCGAGAACTGGCTGGACTTCGGCAACCCGTGGGAATTCGAGCGCCCTGAAGTGGTGTATTCGATTGGCTTCGGCGGCAGCGTCGACACGGTGACGTCTGAAACCGGTGAGGCACGCCACGCCTGGCGTCCGGGCGAAACGGTCCGGGCCATCGCCTATGACACCCCCGTGGTGGGCTGGCGCGGCAAGAGCGTCAACACCTTGCGCCTGTGGCGCGCCCGTGCGGTAGAAGACCTGCACCTGGAGCGCTTCAACGCGGGCGATCACTTTGGCGCGGTGGCTGAAGTCGTGCGCGCGGAAAGCATTTCCCGTGTGCTGTACCCGAACGACGCGACCGAAGCGGGCCAGGAACTGCGCCTGCGTCAGGAATACTTCTTCGTGTCCGCATCGTTGCAGGACTTGCTGCGTCGTCACCTGAACCAGCACGCCACGCTGACCGACCTGGCCGATCATGCTGCGATCCAGATGAACGACACGCACCCTTCGATTGCGGTTGCCGAACTGATGCGTCAGTTGATCGACAACCACAATATTCCATGGGACACCGCCTGGAAAATCACCGTTGGCACCCTTGGTTACACCAACCACACGCTGCTGCCGGAAGCGCTGGAGACCTGGTCAGTCGGCCTGATGGAGCGGATGCTGCCGCGCCACATGCAGATCATCTACCTGATCAACGCACAGCACATCGACACGCTGCGCGCCAAAGGTGTCGACGACGTCAATGTGCTGCGCGCGGTGTCGCTGATCGAAGAAGACAACGGCCGCCGGGTACGCATGGGCAACCTCGCGTTCCTCGGGTCGCACAGCGTCAACGGCGTTTCGGCGCTGCACACTCAGCTGATGCGCAAGACGGTGTTCGCCGAACTGCACAAAATCTACCCGGACCGGATCAACAACAAAACCAACGGCATCACGTTCCGCCGCTGGTTGTTCCAGGCCAACCCGAAGCTCACCGAAATGCTGGTCGAAGCGCTGGGCGAGGATGTGCTGGACAACGCCGAAACACGTTTGAAAGAGCTGGAGCCGTTCGCCGACAAGTCGTCGTTCCGCAAGCAGATGGCCGATCAGCGTCTGCACAGCAAACGTGCGCTGGCAGCGATCATTCATGAACGGCTGGGCATTGCGGTCAATCCGGCGGCGATGTTCGATGTTCAGGTCAAACGGATTCACGAATACAAACGTCAACTGTTGAACCTGTTCCACACCGTGGCGCTGTATCAGGCCATTCGTGCCGAACCGGGCACAGACTGGGTACCGCGGGTGAAGATCTTCGCGGGCAAGGCGGCCGCCAGTTATCACTCGGCCAAGCTGATCATCAAGCTGACCAACGACATCGCACGGACCGTGAACAACGACCCGACCGTTCGCGGCCTGCTGAAAGTCGTCTTCATGCCTAACTACAACGTCAGCCTGGCCGAAAGCATCATCCCGGCAGCGGACCTTTCCGAGCAGATTTCCACGGCCGGTCTGGAGGCATCGGGCACCAGTAACATGAAGTTCGGCCTCAACGGCGCACTGACCATCGGCACGCTGGACGGTGCCAACGTGGAAATGAGCGAACAGGTCGGCCTGGAACACATGTTCATTTTCGGCATGACGTCGCAGCAGGTTGAAGCACGCAAGCGCGCAGGCGACTTCAGTGCTCACGGTGACGTGGCTGCGTCGGGACGTCTGAACGATGTGCTGCAGGCGATCCGTGGCGGGGTGTTCTCGCCTGATGACCCGAACCGCTATGTGGGCCTGGTGGATGAGCTGCTGGCGTATGACCGCTTCCTGGTCTGCGCCGACTTCGATTCGTACTGGGCGGCTCAGGCCAAGGTCGAAGAACGCTGGCACGACTCCAAGGAATGGTGGCGTTCGGCGGTGCTCAACACCGCACGCATGGGCTGGTTCTCTTCGGACCGGACCATTCGTGAATACGCAGGCGACATCTGGAAAGCGCTGGACTGATCTGGCGCTACTCAGGCACTCACAAGACTCGCGTTACCGCGCTCCAGCGCCGAGCGTTATACGCGAGTCTTGTGGGAGCTTGCTCGCGAAGAGGCCAGCACCGCTGCCTCAGCAAACAAGGCGTTTGAACCAACGTCTTCGTGAGCAAGCTCACTCCCACAGGGATGGCACTCACTCGACTCGCGTTACCGCGTTCCAGAACCGAGCGTTACACGCAAGTCTTGTGGGAGCGAGCTTGCTCGCGAAGAGTCCAGCACTGCTGCCTCAGCAAACAAGGCGTTTGAACCAACGTCTTCGTGAGCAAGCTCACTTCCACATGGATGCCACTCACTTGTCTGGCATTACCGCGCTCCGCCGCTGAGCGTTACACGCAAGTCTTGTGGGAGCGAGCTTGCTCGCGAAGAGGCCAGCACTGCTGCCTCAGCAAAGAAGGCGTTTGAACCAACGTCTTCGTGAGCAAGCTCACTCCCACAGGGATGCCACTCACTTGACTGGCATTACCGCGCTCCGCCGCTGAGCGTTACACGCAAGTCTTGTGGGAGCGAGCTTGCTCGCGAAGAGGCCAGCACCGCTGCCTCAGCAAAGAAGGCCTGTGAACCAACGTCTTCGTGAGCAAGCTCACTCTCACAAGGAGGGCACTCACAAGACTCGCATTACCGCGTTCCAGAACCGAGCGTTATACGCAAGTCTTGTGGGAGCTTGCTCGCGAAGAGGCCAGCACTGCGGCCTCAGCAAAGAAGGCGTTTGAACCAACGTCTTCGTGAGCAAGCTCACTCCCACAGGGATGCCACTCACTTGACTGGCATTACCGCGCTCCGCCGCTGAGCGTTACACGCAAGTCTTGTGGGAGCGAGCTTGCTCGCGAAGAGGCCAGCACCGCTGCCTCAGCAAAGAAGGCCTGTGAACCAACGTCTTCGTGAGCAAGCTCACTCTCACAAGGAGGGCACTCACTTGACTCGCTGTAGCGTCAGCCACGAGCAGGCTGCTGCATAAAACATTACAAACGATGTCCCCCCGCCCCTATATACTGCGCCCGATGAGCCTTCACACACCGAAAAGGATGTCGTCGCGTGCTTTGGATTTGTCTGGTAGTGGGCGGTGCAGTGCTGGGCTACTCGCTGAGTTACGACGAGTGGGCCGGTGCCTTGATTGGCGCAGTCATGGGCTGGGCGGTCTGGGCGGGTATTCGCGTGCGCGTGCTGGGCAGGCAATCCGCTGATCAGTTGCAACAACTCATCACTGCCCGTAAATCCCTCGATTCCGTTCAGCAGCGCCTGAGTGCGCTTGAGCGTCAGTCTGCGCAAGGCGTGCCGCCTGCAAAGGACAGCGCGCCGTTGCCAGTGGACGCCATTATTATCAACGCGCCGACGCAGGGTCCCGAGCTGATATGGGACCTGCCCGACGACGTGCTGCAAGCCGCGCCATCTGCCGAGCCGGTCATTCCACCCACTCAGCCCTCGACGCCCTCCGCCCCTAATCTGCTGGACAGCGCCATTGAGCGCGCCAGGAACTGGCTGCTGGGCGGCAATACGGTGTTGCGCGTCGGTGTGGTGGTGCTGTTTCTCGGCCTGGCTTTTCTGCTGCGCTATGCCACCGAGGGCATGGTCGTGCCGATTGAGGCGCGCTATGCCGGGGTTGCCGTCAGTGCGCTGGCCTTATTGGCGCTGGGCTGGTGGCTGCGGCTGCGCAACGGGCCTTACGCGCTGATGTTGCAAGGTGCAGGCGTTGGCGTTCTGTACCTGACCGTCTTTGCGGCGATGAAGCTCCATGCACTGCTCGACCCCACGCTGGGCTTCGCGCTGCTGGTGGCCATCACCAGCTTCTCGGCCATTCTCGCGCTGACCCAGAACTCGCTGGCACTGGCCTGCGCTGGCGCCCTCGGCGGGTTTGCGGCACCGATTCTGGCCTCGACCGGGCAAGGCAGCCATGTTTCGCTGTTCAGTTATTTCGCCCTGCTTAACGCAGGCATTATCGCCATCGCCTGGTTCAAGGCCTGGCGCATCCTCAACCTGATCGGGTTCGTTGGCACGTTCGGCATCGGTTTCGTCTGGGGCATGAAGGCTTACACGCCCGAGCTGTTCTGGAGCACCGAACCCTTCCTGATTCTGTTTTTCCTGATGTATCTGGTGATCGGCCTGTTGTTTGCTCGGCATAAACTGCTGGAACTCACTGACACGCCACAAAATGCCAGTCGCGAAACCCTGCTGCGCTGGTCCGCACGTCAGGGTGACTACGTCGACGGCACACTGCTGTTTGGCACACCGATAGTCGGGTTCGGTCTGCAGTACGCACTGGTTGAACACCTTGAGTTCGGTGCCGCCTTCAGCGCGCTTGCGCTGGGCCTGATCTACATGGGGCTGGCGCGCTGGCTGGCCGGACGAGCCTCAGGTCGCACGGTACTGCTGATGGAAACCTGTCTCGCCCTGGGCGTGGTGTTTGCCACGCTGGCGATCCCGCTGGGGCTTGGTTCACAGTGGACAACCAGCGCTTGGGCCGTGGAAGGCGCTGCCGTTTTGTGGCTGGGTCTGCGTCAACACCGCAGGCTGACACAGGCGTTCGGCCTGCTGCTGCAACTGGGCGCCAGCGCGATTCTGTTCAGCGGCGGCGCCGACCGCTCGGGGCAGGCATTTGCCAACGATTACTGGACGCCGATGATTCTGGCCATCGCCGCGCTGGTCAGTGCCTGGTGCGTGTTCCGCTTCAATTCCCTGACCCTCATGAACCCGGTCCGCGCCCGAAAATTGCTGATCGTCTGGGGCGCGTTCTGGTGGGTGCTGTCGCTGGCCGACGCGGCGGTCCTGCATGTGTCAGCGTCTTATCTGGCTTCCGTGTTCTTGATAGCCATTGCGCTCAGCGTGGCGCTCTGGACAGCACTCGCTGTGCGCTTGCGCTGGCCGGACCTCGCCACGTTGTGCAGCGCATTGATGCCCTTGTGCGCCGTGTCGTTGATGATCTCAATGGAGCTGCGAAACAATCCCGCAGATAACCTGGGCTGGCTGGCCTGGACAGCAGTGTTCGCCATGCACCTGCTGACCTTGCGCTACTTGTCGGACATGCTGTCCATTCTTGCAAAACGCGTCGCTCACACCGTGGGCTGCCTGCTGATCATCAGCGTGCTGGCACTGGAATTGCGCTTCGGCCTGCTGCAGTTATCCGAGCATTACAACGCTTGGCGCTGGTTGGGCTGGGCGATCCTGCCGAGCCTGTTCCTGCTGGCGATGAGTTCAAAACGGCAGTGGCCGTGGCCTGTGGAAGCCTGCCCCGAGGCGTATCACACAGGGGCAGCCGCGCCGCTGGCGGTCCTGATGCTGGTGTGGTTCTGGCTGGCGAACGTCTTCAGCGACGGCGCGGCCGATCCGCTGCCTTACCTGCCGCTGCTCAACCCACTGGAAATCGGCCTGCTGCTGTCTCTGGCTGGCGTTTGCCTGTGGATGCGCGACTACATGGCGCGCAGGCGAACCTTGCTGGTGGCAGGTGCCTCATTGTTTGCACTGACCACGGCCATGGTCATGCGCACGGCCCATCACTGGGCCGATGTGCCTTGGGACACCGTAGCGCTGCTGGAGTCGATGCGCGTTCAGGCAGGTCTGTCGATTGTCTGGACGTTAATGGCGCTGGCCCTGATGATCGGGGGCCACCTGCGCGCCAAACGAGAGATCTGGCTGGGCGGCGCAGCGTTGATCGGGGTGGTGGTGATCAAACTGTTTTTCGTCGAACTGAGCAATCGCGGCGGCATGGAGCGCATCGTTTCGTTCATCGGTGTTGGCATTCTGCTACTCGTGGTGGGATATTTCGCACCATTGCCGCCGAAACATGCTGTCAAAGAGGCCGACGAAGCACCCGGCCCGGCCCCGACTGCTGCACCTGAAACGCCATGAGGAACTGTTCTTGAGTCATCCTGCCATGAAAATCGCTGTGCTTGGCCTGGCCTTGTGCGCGGCGATCACCGCCAATGCCCAGGACAAGCCCGCAGATTTTGCCAGCCAGACGCCGCTGAGCCTAAGCGGTGAAGGCCCGTGGTATCGCCTCGAGTTACCGCTGGCCGTCCAGCTGAATGCCCGACAGACTGACTTGGGCGACCTGCGCGTGTTCAACGCCGAAGGCCAGCCGCAAGCCTACGCACTCACGCCGCGACAGCCTGCGCGCGAACAGGAACCCGCACCGATAGCGGTCAAATGGTTTGCGCTGTACAGCACCCAGGAATCCGGCGACGCAGCACCCGTCATCCGCATTGAACGGTCAAGCAACGGCAGCGTGATCGAGGTTCAGCCGCAAAGCGACATCGAAGCGGGTGAAGAGGTACTGCGCGGCTGGCTGCTGGACACCAGCGCAATCAAGGCACCGCTTGAACAGTTGATCATCGACTGGAGCGCCGAGCGCGAAGGCTTCCAGAATTTCAGCATCGAGGCCAGCGACGACCTGCAACACTGGCGTAACTGGGGCGAAGGTCAGATCGCACGGCTGTCGTTTGCCGATGAAGTGGTCGAACAGCGAGAAGTCGGCCTGCCCGGCCAGAGCGCCCGATACCTGCGCCTGCTGTGGCGCGCCCCGCACAGCGCGCCGTTGTTGATTTCCGCGCATTTGCTGAGCGCCAGCAGTGACATACCGACGCCGCCGCTGACCTGGTCGCCACCGGTCAAAGGCACGGTAGAAAGCCCCAACGAATACGTCTGGCAATTACCGGCCGGGCTGCCGATCGGGCGCGTGAAAGTCGATATCGCCCAGCCCAACAGCCTTGCACCGGCGATCCTCTACGGCCGGACAGACGCGAAACAGCCTTGGCAACCCATCAGCAGTGGTTTGTTGTATCGCCTGTCGCAAAACGGCAGCGACGTTCTGCAGGATCACTTGCAACTGCCGGGGCGCATCGTTCAACAGCTCAAGCTGGTGGTGGACGACCGGGGCGGCGGCCTGGGTGGCGAAGCGCCGCAGCTGAGTGTCGCGGTGCCAGCCACGGAAGTGGTGTTTCTGGCACGCGGTAACGGGCCTTTCACGCTGGTCGTCGGCAACCCGACAGCCAAGGCGGCGAACCTTTCGCTGGCCACGCTGATACCCGATTACAGCCCGGAAAAACTCGCGTCACTCGGCACCGCAACACCGGCCACTGCGACCATCGCCAACATGGCTGCCGCGCCGATGCCGGTGGCCCCTCAGGGGATTGATTTCAAACGCCTGGGGCTGTGGGCCGTGCTGCTGCTCGGCGTGCTGTTTCTGGGCTGGATGGCATTCAGTACCCTGCGCGCTTCAAAGCGTTGAACGGTGCGGCCTGTCGGCCGCGGTTTGCCCGACATATGAACTGAAACAGTCATAAGCCAGTCTCATAGCAGTATTACGTCGCCACTCGCGTTAAACTGCGCGGGTTTTCATACCCCCTATTTTCGGAGCTATCCATGTCCCGCGTCACACTAAGTCGTTACTTGATTGAGCAGACCCGCAGCAACAACACCCCTGCCGATCTGCGCTTCCTGATCGAAGTTGTGGCGCGCGCATGCAAGGAAATCAGCCACGCGGTCTCCAAGGGCGCGCTGGGCGGCGTACTGGGCAGCATGGGCACCGAAAACGTACAGGGTGAAGTGCAGAAGAAGCTCGACGTGATCTCCAACGAGATTCTGCTCGAAGCCAACGAATGGGGCGGTCACCTGGCCGGTATGGCGTCCGAAGAAATGGACAACGCCTACCAGATCCCGGGCAAATACCCGAAAGGCGCGTACCTGCTGGTTTTCGACCCACTGGACGGCTCGTCGAACATCGACATCAATGCCCCGGTCGGGACTATCTTTTCGGTGCTGCGTTGCCCGAACCAGTACCTGAGCCAGAACGAACCGCTGAACGAGAAAGCATTTCTGCAGCCAGGCACCGAGCAGGTTGCAGCCGGTTACGCGATCTATGGCCCGCAGACCATGCTGGTACTGACCCTGGGCGATGGCGTGAAAGGCTTCACGCTGGACCGCGAAATGGGCAGCTTCGTGCTGACCCATGAAGACATCCGTATCCCGGAATCCACTCAGGAATTCGCGATCAACATGTCCAACCAGCGTCACTGGGAAGCGCCGGTCCAACACTATGTGAACGAGCTGCTGGCCGGTGAAGACGGCCCTCTGAAAAAGAACTACAACATGCGCTGGGTTGCCGCGATGGTGGGCGACGTGCATCGCATCCTGACCCGTGGCGGTCTGTTCATGTACCCGCGCGACAGTCGTGAACCGTCCAAGCCAGGCAAGCTGCGCCTGATGTACGAAGCCAACCCGATGTCCTTCCTGGTCGAACAGGCCGGTGGCGCGTCGACCGATGGCCATCAGCGTATCCTCGACATCCAGCCCGACGGCCTGCACCAGCGTGTAGCGGTTTATCTGGGGTCCAAGGAAGAAGTGGAACGCGCAACGGCGTATCACAAAGAGTAAGACGGCTTCCTGATGCAACAGTGGCGACCCGACCCGCGCGGGTCGCCACTGAACAAATGCCCGCACAAGACGGACAGCTGAAACCCTGGCCAGCGCCCGTCTGCAGGCCAACCCTCTGATCTGCGACACAAATCCTTTCGCCCTGCGGGAACCAGATCCCGTTTTTCTCTTCTAAGCTTTCGGTACTGCGCCAGCGCCAGACTGCATCGGCCTGCACTGCGACGCGCCCCTCTTCCGTTCAGGAGCAACATCCATGTCCTTGCGCACTGTCGCGTTACTGTCCTTCTGCGTGTTACTGGCTGCCTGCAGCAAAATCACCCAGGAAAACTATTCCAAACTGTCCGCTGGCATGCCAAAGGCTCAGGTCGAGTCCTTGCTGGGCAGCCCGACGGAGTGTTCCGGTGCGCTGGGCATGTCCAGCTGTACCTGGGGCGATCAGAACACCTTTATCAGCGTGCAGTACGCAGCGGACAAGGTTGTGCTGTTCTCGGGTCAGGGTCTGAAATAACACATGATCAAGGTATTGGTACGTTTCGGAATTTTTGTCATGGCCAGCTTTCTGGCCATCGGTTTTGCCCATTCGGCTGACAACCTCGAGCCGAAGACTGTGGGCAACGTCGACCTCAAGCAGTACCAGGGCACCTGGTACGAGATCGCACGCTTGCCGATGTTCTTCCAGCGCAAATGCGCCCAGTCCGAGGCGCTGTATACGCTCAAGGACGACGGCAACATTGCGGTAACCAATCGCTGCCGCACGATTGAAGGCGAGTGGGAAGAAGCCACCGGCACTGCCTCGCCGCAGGTCCCCGGTAAAACCGACAAGCTGTGGGTCGTGTTCGACAACTGGTTCTCGCGCCTGCTGCCAGGCGTTGCCAAGGGCGACTACTGGATTCTGAACGTCAGTGAAGGCTACCGCACCGCCGTGGTCGGCAACCCGGACCGCAAATACCTGTGGCTGTTGTCGCGTACGCCGACCGTGTCTCAGGCAGACAAGGAAAACATGCTGAGCAAAGCTCGCCAGCAGGGCTACGACACCTCCCGCCTGATCTGGCGGGAGGATGACTCGAAGATCGGCAAGGGCGAGAAGTAACCAGGACTGGAGACCATGCTCCAGGCTCGCTGCTCTGCCTAATCCTGAATGCCTTGGAGAACGGGCTTCTGCCCGAAGGGCGTGGGAGCGAACTTGTTCGCGAAGACGGTGGTT
>NZ_MTSA01000016.1:0-151521 GCF_002157375.1 Pseudomonas syringae | reverse complement strand
GTGGGAGCTTCAGGAGGTTACGACGGCTGCGATGGGCTGCGAAGCGGCCCTGAAACAAACCACCTCGGCTGTGCCTGATCTACCGCATGCACAGGCTTTGCTGCCGGTTCCCGGCAGTTCGCGAGCAAGCTCACTCCCACATTTGTTGAGCACAATTATTGAGTATTGAGCCCAACGCGGCGCGCTTCTGCCCGGAGGGCGTGGGAGCTTCAGGAGGTTACGACGGCTGCGATGGGCTGCGAAGCGGCCCTGAAACAAACCACCTCGGCTGTGCCTGATCTACCGCATGCACAGGCTTTGCTGCCGGTTCCCGACAGTTCGCGAGCAAGCTCACTCCCACATGTATTGAGCCCAATTATTGAGTATTGAGCCCAACACTGTGGGCTTCTGCCCGGAGGGCGTGGGAGCTTCAGGAGGTTACGACGGCTGCGATGGGCTGCGAAGCGGCCCTGAAATCGAGGACCCCGGTTGCGTCTGATCTGCCGTAGCCGCTTTTTCCGTAACAGCCGCTACCAATACGTCTCCACCGCCACCTGCCCCGGCTTGCGTGAAAGACTCAGGCGCATATCGCGTTGCTTGAGCAGTGCCCGAGTGTCATCGATCATCTGCGGATTGCCGCACAGCATCACCCTGGAATGTTCCGGGGTCAGCTCGATGCCGGCGGCGCGCTCCAGCTCTCCGTTTTCGATCAACTGCGTAATACGGCCATTGAGCGCGCCAGGGTGCTGTTCGCGGGTGACGGTCGGTAGAAACAGGAACTTGTGCGCGTATTCAGCCAGGTAGTCTCGCTGCATCAATTCGGCGATCAGTTGCTGATAAGCCAGCTCGCGGGATTCGCGAACGCTATACACCAGGATTACCCGCTCGAACTTCTCCCAGACCTCGAAATCCTGAAGGATCGACAGAAACGGAGCAACGCCTGTGCCCGTCGACAGCAGCCAAAGGTCGCGACCGTCCACAAACCGATCCAGCGTCAGGTACCCGAATGCCTGTTTTTCCACCATCAGGCTGTCGCCCTCGCGCAGGCGATTCAACTCGCTGGTGAACTCGCCACCAGGTACCACGATGGAGAAAAACTCCAGAAACTCGTCGTGTGGAGAAGAAACCATCGAGTACGCGCGCCACACGGCCGTGCCGTCATCCTTGGTCACGCCGAGCCGCGCAAACTGCCCGGCGCGAAAGCGGAAACCGGGATCACGTGTAGCACGCAAGGTGAACAGATTATCGGTCAGCGGCGTCACGCGCTGCAGGGTCTGTCGGGTGAACTTGTCATCACTGACGGTCATGGTGCGCTTTGAACTCCTGAAGATGGGAAACAGAACCCAGTGTCCCGCAAAGCAGGCGCGATAAACACCGGCTGTTTGTGGTGATTTACCGGGAAGGCGCCCCGCTGGCTTAGAGTATTTGGTTCTTGAAGTCCGTCCATGCAGGCTGAACGGCATCGGGGCAAATTACCTGAACCGCTCTTGTTCAGGGGTTGCAGCCTGACGACACACAGCGCAATGCCAAGTGCCATCAGCCCATCCGTCAGGGCGACTTTGCAGCCTGCCGATTGCCGGTGATTTGTTCCTAGACTGGACAAACGAACAGCAAGGTCTGGATACACACTGCAAGGAGGCTACATGATCACCATGGAAGTCAATTTCCCACAGCCCTCGCCAGCCAAAAACCTGACATACAGAGAGATTGAAGTACTCAAGTGGTCCGCAGAAGGCAAGACAGCTGGCGACATCGCAATCATTCTCTGCCTCAAGGAGCGCACAATTCATTTCCACATTGCCAGCGCCATTCAAAAAATGGGGGTCTGCAACAAAACCGCTGCCGCCGTCAGGGCCGTCATGAGCGGGATACTTTTACTAAAGCCGGCAGTCGTGCAGCAATAGGCAGATATCTGGCGGAAAACTACGTAAAATCTCCGGCATCAGCGAGCCCATCTGTCTTCGGGCTCGCTGATATACCTTCGATTGCACAGAGTTCTCCCGCCAATGCCCCTGCTCATCAGTCCTTTCGCTGAACTTGATCTCATTCGCCAACCCGAGCAACAGGACGAGCCGTTGCAGGCGTTCGACGCTGCTGACGAATACCTGCTCAGCCACGTTGCAGAAACCGGATTGAGCCTTCAAAGCCGTGTGTTGGTGCTCAACGACAGCTTTGGCGCGCTGGCCGCGAGCCTGGCCCGCCACGCGACGGTCTCCAGCAGCACCGACTCGTATCTGGCGGCGCAAGGGCTGGAGAAGAACCTGGCGCGCAACGGCATGGCCTATGACGCTGTGCCGTTGATACCTGCCAGCGAGCCATTGAGCGGTCCGTTCGACTGGGTGCTCATCCGGATTCCCAAGACACTGGCGCTGCTGGAAGAGCAACTGATACGCCTGCAAGGCCAGCTGGCGCCCGGCGCGCGGGTCATCGCAGCGGCGATGGTCAAGCATTTGCCGCGCTCGGCCGGTGACTTGCTGGAAGACTACGTGGGGCCGGTGCAGGCCTCTCTGGCGGTGAAAAAGGCCCGGCTGCTGTTCGTGACACCTCAGGCCAAAGAGGTGCAGACCTCGCCTTATCCGACGCGTTACCGGCTGGACGAACCCGCCATCGAACTGCTCAACCATGCCAATGTGTTTTGCCGCGACGGGCTGGACATCGGCACCCGGGCCTTATTGCCCCATCTGCCGAAAAACCTGGGCACAGCACGCGTTGCTGACCTGGGCTGCGGCAACGGCGTACTGGCCATTGCCAGCGCTCTGGACAACCCCGGGGCGCAGTACACGCTGGTGGACGAGTCGTACATGGCGGTGCAATCGGCCGCTGAAAACTGGCGGGCGCACCTCGGTGAGCGAGACGCGGTGATTCGCGCGGGAGACGGGCTGGACAGCCAGGAACCCGACTCACTGGATGTGGTGCTGTGCAATCCGCCGTTCCACCAGCAGCAGGTGGTGGGTGACTTCCTCGCCTGGCGCATGTTCCTCCAGGCTCGCGCGGCGCTGGTGACAGGCGGCGCGCTGTACATCGTCGGCAACCGCCATCTGGGTTATCACACCAAGCTGTCACGCCTGTTCCGCGGCGTCGAACAGGTCGCCTCCACGCCAAAGTTCGTGATCCTGAAAGCCCGCAAGTAGCGCGCAAAAAAGACCCTCTTGCCACGGAAAGTGACAAGAGGGTCGCAACACGTGCCTGAAAGACACGAACGGGAATTCAGTGAGTCGTCAGGCCCGCTGCGCTCATGAACATGCGCATCAGGCTGGCGACGATGAACAGCGCAAACACGCTGCCTGCCCAGATCCCGACCAGCCAGGCCAGTCGCTGCCAGAGCGGCTTGCTCAGTGCCGGATCCGGGTCGTGCGGAGGGTTTTTACCAGACATCGTCATTCTCCTCGGTTCGGACTAGTGATAACCGTCTTCAGCCGTCACCTTGCCGCGGAACACGTAGTAGCTCCAGAAGGTGTAGCCCAGGATAAACGGAATGATGAACAGCGTACCGACCAGCATGAAGCCCTGACTCTGCGGCGGCGCGGCGGCCTCCCAGATCGAGACCGAAGGCGGAATGATGTTCGGCCACAAGCTGATGCCCAGCCCGCTGTAACCCAGAAAAATCAACAACAGCGTCAGCAGAAACGGCGTGTAGTGAGCATTGCGCGCCACAGCCTTGAACAGCCCGTACATCGTCACCAGCACCAGAATCGGCACCGGCATGAACCAGAACAGGTTCGGCATGCTGAACCAGCGATGCGCGATATCCGCGTGGGCCAGCGGTGTCCACAGGCTGACGACAGCCATGACCGCCAGCACTGCCAGCGCCAGAGGGCGCGCCAGGTCATGCATCGCCTTCTGCAACGGGCCTTCGGTTTTCATGATCAGCCAGGTGCAGCCCAGCAGCGCGTAAGCAACGATCAGGGCCAGCCCGCAGAACATCGGGAACGGCGCGAGCCAGTCCAGTGAGCCGCCCGCAAACTGGCGATCAGCCACGGGGATGCCCTCGATGAACGCCCCCAATGCGACGCCCTGGAAGAAGGTCGCAGCCAGCGAACCGCCGATGAACGCCTTATCCCACCAATGCCGCTTCAGCTCGGTCGCCTTGAAGCGAAATTCGAACGCCACGCCACGAAAGATCAAGCCCATGAGCATGAACATCAGCGGCAGATACAGCGCCGACAAGACCACCGAATAGGCCAGCGGGAACGCGCCGAACAGCGCTGCGCCACCCAGCACCAGCCAGGTTTCATTGCCGTCCCAGACCGGCGCGACGGTGTTCATCATCACGTCGCGGTCGGAACTGTCTTTCATGAACGGGAAGAGAATCCCGATGCCCAGATCGAAGCCGTCCATTACCACGTACATCATGATGCCGAAGACGATGATAACGGCCCAGATCAGCGGAAGATCGATACCCATGGCTTAATTCCCCTTGCCGAGACGGTCAGAGTTGTCGCCATCTTCGTCGCCTTCAACAGCGGCGGAGAGCGGACGGGCCGGTGTGCGTTTCTGGCCGGGACCGCCATGAGGCACATGCTCGACGTAGGCTTTAGGCCCTTTGCGAACCAGCCGCATCATGTAGCCAAGCCCGGTTCCGAACAGCACGAAATACACAACCACGAACAGCACCAGGGTGATGCTCATCTGCGCCACGCTGTGGCCGGACGACGCATCGGCCGTGCGCATCAGGCCGTACACGACCCACGGCTGACGACCGATCTCGGTGGTGAACCAGCCGGCCAGGATCGCGATCAAGCCAGAAGGCCCCATCCACAGCGCCAGGTACAGGAACGGACGCGAGTTATACAGCGTGCCGCGTTTGCGCAGCCAGAGGCTCCACAGACCGGTGAAGATCATCAGCATGCCGAGGGCGACCATGACCCGGAACGACCAGAACACGATCAGCGAATTGGGACGGTCCTCAGGTTTGAATTCCTTGAGCGCCGGCACCTGCTTGTCGAGGCTGTGCGTCAGAATCAGGCTGCCCAGGTACGGAATTTCCACCGCGTACTTGGTGCGCTCTTCCTTCATGTCAGGAATGCCGAAAAGGATCAGCGGGGTCGGCTCGTCGCCGACGTTTTCCCAGTGACCTTCGATGGCGGCGATTTTGGCGGGCTGATGCTTGAGCGTGTTCAGACCGTGGAAGTCGCCGACCACTGCCTGAATCGGCGCGACCAGCAGGGCCATCCACATTGCCATCGAGAGCATCTTGCGCACGGCCGGTGTGTCGCGACCGCGCAACAGATGCCAAGCGGCCGACGAGCCGACAAAGAACGCCGTCGCCACGAAGGCGGCAATCGCCATGTGCGTCAGGCGATACGGGAACGACGGGTTGAAAACCACCGCGAACCAGTCGGTCGGGATCACGCGACCGTCGATGATCTCGAAGCCTTGCGGGGTCTGCATCCAGCTGTTGGACGACAGAATCCAGAACGTCGAAATCAGCGTGCCGATGGCAACCATTACCGTGGAGAAGAAGTGCAGGTTACGGCCCACGCGGTTCCAGCCAAACAGCATCACACCGAGGAAGCCGGCTTCAAGGAAGAACGCGGTCAGCACCTCGTAGGTCAGCAGCGGACCGGTCACAGCGCCAGCAAAATCGGAGAAGCGGCTCCAGTTGGTGCCGAATTGATAGGCCATGACCAGCCCGGAGACCACGCCCATGCCGAAGTTGACGGCAAATATCTTGGACCAGAAGTGGTACAGGTCACGGTAGACATCATCGCGGGTCTTCAGCCACAGACCTTCGAGCACAGCCAGATAACTTGCCAGACCAATGGTGATGGCCGGGAACAGGATGTGAAACGAGATGGTGAATGCGAACTGAATTCGGGCGAGATCGATAGCCTCTAAACCGAACATAACGTGTTCCTCTCTCAGATGAAACCTGCTGCTGGCAACAGGCCAGCAGCGATTGCCCCCACGGTAATGAGTGCCTGTGTTTCTTTTTATGCAGCGTTATCGATGGAGAAAACGCCGGTCGATTGCTCATCTTTTGCACTGACGCAATGATGCAGATCAATCGTCCATGAAAGAGTAGTCCTGTTCAGCCTGCAAAGCCGTGTGGTCTATTGTCGCGTGGCGGGTTGTCTCACCAGCTGTGCATGGGCATACGGCTGATTCTTGTACCAACGCTCGCGTCGGCATGCATCCTGTGACGCAGAGCGTCACGAAGGGCATTACCACGCAGCGCGTGGTAACGAGATTCATCGTCCGCAACGGGAGCGGCGCCCCTGTTACAGCAGCTTATCCAGCGTAATCGGAAACTCGCGTATCCGCTTACCCGTTGCGTGGTAGATGGCATTGGCTATTGCTGCCGGAACACCCACGATGCCGATCTCGCCGACGCCTTTGGAACCCAGCGCGTTGACGATTTCATCGTGTTCTTCGACAAACAGCACATCAATGTCACCGATATCCGCGTTCACCGGAATGTGGTACTCGGCCAGGCTGTGGTTCATCGGACGGCCCAAGTCATGATCAAGCATAGCTTCTTCGTGCAATGCCATGCCCATTCCCCACACAACGCCCCCCAGAATCTGACTGCGTGCCATTTTCGGATTGACCACCCGGCCCGCCGCCACGGCGCTGACCACACGGCTGACCTTCACGGTGCCCAGGTCCTCGTCGACCAGCACTTCGACAAACACGGCCGAGTGCGTCGCCGCCGCATAGGCTTCACGCTTCTTGTCCGGCTCGGCGTCCACCTGGACCTCGATCACGCCACTGGCCTGAGAAGCTGCCAGCTGCGCCATCGACAGCACCTGATCGCCCAGGTACAGATTGCCTGATTCAAAACGAGCTTCATCCGGCGTAACCGCGGCAAACTGCGGGTGGAGTCCTTTCGCCACTTCCAGCACCTGACGCTGCAACGCCTGACAGGCTTGCTGCACCGCTGTGCCCACTGAAGACACGGTAAACGAGCCGCCTTGCAACGGTGCAGTCGGCAGCGAAGAATCGCCCAGCAGAAAGGTGACGTTTTCCACATCGATACCCGAAGATTCAGCAGCGATCTGTGTCATGACGGTGTACGTGCCGGTGCCAATGTCGGTCGTGGCGCTGCTGACCACCAGCGAGCCATCCGCGTCGAGACGCGCTTTGGCGCTGGCCTTCATCTGCATGGCTTCCCACACGCCGCCCGCCATGCCCCAACCCACCAACTGGCGGCCTTGGCGCATGCTGCGCGGCTCAGGGTTGCGACGCGCCCAGCCAAAACGCTCGGCACCCTGGGTGTAGCACTCACGCAATTCCTTGCTGGAATAGGGTTTGTCTTCGTTCCCGTTGCGCTCGGCGTAGTTGGTCAGGCGCAGGCGCACCGGGTCGATGGCCAGTGCGCAGGCCAGTTCGTCCATGGCGCATTCCAGACCGATCATGCCCAACGCAGCACCCGGCGCACGCATGTCCAGCGGCGTGAACACGTCCAGCGGCACCAGTTTGTACGTCAGCTGCACGTTGTCACATTTGTAGAGCATGCCGCTCCACTCCACGACGTGCTCGCTGAAATCCTCGAAACGCGAGGTTTGACCGATGGCTTCGTGCCCCACGGCCAGCAAGCGACCGTTGGCAGCAGCGCCCAGACGCAGACGCTGAACGGTGCGCGGACGATAACCAAAGGTGAACATCTGTTGACGGGTCAGGGTCAGGCGCACTGAGCGCTTCAGGTGCAACGCCGCCATTACCGCCAGGGGCAGTTGATATTGAGGACGCAGGCCAGAACCGAAGGCGCCGCCCACAAAAGCCGCCAGCACACGGATCTTGTCCTTTTCCAGGCCGAAGACCTTGTGCAGGTAGTCCTGACAGTTCTGCGTGCCTTGCGTCTTATCATGGATCTGCAAGCTACCGTCGGCCTGATACAAAACGGTCGACGCGTGCGGCTCCATCGGGTTGTGGTATTCGCTGGGCGTGCTGTAAGTCACATCGACACTCAGCGCAGAACTGGCCAGTTCGCCTTCGAAGTTGCCACGTGGCGGTGGCAACTCGGCAGGCGCATCGTAGGCACTGTCGAGCATGGCTTGCAGATCGGTCTCGTGAGGCTGCTGTTCGTATTCGATACGCACCAGCGAGCCTGCATGCCGCGCCAGTTCCAGCGTGTCGGCCACCACCAGCGCCAGCGGCTGACCGCTGTACAGCACTTTGTCGTTGTACAGGGGGCGGAACGGCGAGCCGTCGGCCGAATCCGCATCCTCATAATTTTCGTCGTAACTGGCCAGCGAAGGACGATTGGTGTGATCCAGTACGGCAACAACGCCCGGCACCTTCACCGCTTCGCTGATATCGATGCTCACAACGCGGCCGCTGGCGATGGTGCTGGAGATCACGCTGCCATACAGCAGGCCCTCTTCAGGGTACTCACCGGCGTAACGTGCGCCGCCGGTGACTTTCAGACGACCGTCAACGCGGTCAACGGGTTTGCCCATGGGCGAAAATGGCTGATTCATCGGGCGCTCCTCCCTGTTGCGGCATCATCCAGAGCACGAATGATCGCGCGGCGGGCCAGTCGGACTTTGAAACCGTTGTGCGCAAGCGGTTGTGCATCTTCCAGCATGGCATCGGCCACGGCAGCGAGATTTTCGCGGGTGACCGGCTTGCCGATCAGCAGGTTCTCGACCGCCTTGTCACGCCACGGCTTGTGCGCAACACCTCCCAAGGCCAGACGCACGTCACGCACCACGCCGTTATCGATGTCGAGCGCAGCCGCGACCGAGACCAGCGCAAACGCATAAGACTGGCGATCACGGACTTTCAGGTAAGCGTTATGGCTGACGAAGCCGGACGCCGGCAATTCGACGGCAGTGATCAGTTCGTCGTCAGCCAACTGGTTATCGCGTTGCGGCGCATCACCCGGCAGGCGGTGGAAGTCTGCAAACTCGATGGTCCGCTTTCCGGCGCGCCCTTCGACATGCACGACAGCCTCAAGCGCGGCCAATGCCACGCACATGTCGGACGGGTGCGTGGCTACACAGTCATCGCTGGCACCCAGGATGGCGTGGATGCGATTCAGGCCATCACGGGCCGGGCAGCCGGTGCCCGGTTCGCGCTTGTTGCAGGGCACGCCGGTGTCGTAAAAATAGTAGCAACGGGTGCGCTGCAGCAGATTGCCGCCGGTACTGGCCATGTTGCGCAGTTGTGGCGAAGCGCCTGCCAGCACGGCTTTGCTCAGCAACGGATAACGCTGCTCGATCAGCGGGTGATAAGCCAGATCGGCGTTGCTGACCAGCGCACCGATCATCAGCCCGCCAGTGGCCGTCTCGCTGACATCGCGCAATGGCAGGCCGGTGATATCGATGAGATGCTCGGGCTTTGTAACGTTTTCCTTCATCAGGTCCAGCAGGTTGGTGCCGCCCGCAATAAAGCGCGTGGCAGGACCGCTCAGGTTGACGGCGGCGCTGACGTCGGTCGGCTTGCTGTAGGTAAACGGATTCATGAGTTCACCCCCTGCTTCGGCGCTGCGTTGTGAAACTGTGGCAGGGCTTCTTCGACCGCGGCCACGATATTGCTGTAGGCACCACAGCGGCACAGGTTACCGCTCATCAGTTCCTGAATATCGGCTCGGCTTCTGGCGCGACCTTCGTTGGCCAGCCCGACTGCCGAGCAGATCTGCCCTGGCGTGCAATAACCGCACTGGAACGCGTCGTTCTTGATGAAAGCTTGCTGCATCGGGTGCAACTGTTCGCCGTCGGCCAGACCTTCGATCGTGGTCAGCTCAGCGCCGTCACACATGATCGCCAGCGTCAGACAGGCATTGATGCGCGTACCATCACGCAACACGGTGCAAGCGCCGCACTGGCCGTGGTCGCAGCCTTTCTTGGTGCCGACCAGGTCGAGCTGATCTCGCAGCAGGTCAAGCAGCGTGGTCCAGGGCAGCACGTCAAGCTGGCGGAGCTGCCCATTGAGGGTCAGAGAAATCGCATGGGTCGCGAAATCCTTCGGGTTCGGGGTCGTTGCACTCATGGAAACCTCACGGTAGGCGTTCGCTTAGCGCACTTTTTATGCGTCTTGAGGGTGGGACTTCGTGAGGTTTGCAACGTTCAGGCTTAATTGACGAGCGTGTTTATCGTCGAAAGGCCGTCATCCACAGGCAGCCATCCCGACACGCTGCTGGTATGATGCGCGGCTTTTTCCGACCCGCAACAAATCAGACGGCCTGCCCTGCAGACTGTGCCTGGCTGTTGGAGTCGATCATTCACGACGCGCGCCGCGTCACGGAGAGCCAGACATGCTGGAAAGGCTGTTTCAACTCAAGGCACACAACACCAACGTGCGGACCGAGATACTTGCGGGCGTCACGACTTTCCTGGCGATGGCTTACATCCTGTTCGTCAACCCGAGCATCCTCGGCGAGACCGGCATGGACAAAGGCGCCGTGTTCGTTGCCACCTGTCTGGCAGCGGCCATCGGCTCGACCGTGATGGGCCTGATCGCCAACTACCCGATTGCCCTGGCACCGGGCATGGGCCTGAACGCCTTCTTTACCTACACCGTTGTCCTGCACATGGGCCATAGCTGGCAAGTGGCGCTGGGGGCGGTGTTCATTTCAGCGGTGATGTTCTTCATCCTGTCGATCTTCCGCATCCGCGAGTGGATCATCAACAGCATCCCCCTGCCCCTGCGCTCGGCGATTGCTGCCGGTATCGGCCTGTTTCTGGCGCTGATCGCCCTGCACAATGCCGGTATCGTGGTCAGCAACCCGGCCACCATGATCGGCATGGGCGACTTGAAACAGCCTGCTCCGGTGCTCGCCACGCTGGGCTTCTTTCTGATCGTCGCGCTGGACCACCTTAAAGTGCGCGGCGCTGTGCTGATCGGCATTCTGGCGGTCACGCTGGTGTCCATCGCACTGGGCTTCACGCCCTTCGGCGGCGTCATGTCGATGCCACCGTCGCTGGCACCGACCTTCATGCAACTGGACATCATGGGCGCGCTGGATGTCGGTCTGGTCAGCATTATCTTCGCGTTCCTGTTCGTCGACATCTTCGACAACTCCGGCACCCTGATCGGCGTCGCCAAGCGCGCCGGGCTGATGGGCAAGGACGGGCACATGCCGAAAATGGGCCGTGCGCTGATCGCCGACAGTACGGCAGCAATGGCCGGCTCCCTGCTGGGTACGTCGACCACCACCAGCTACATCGAGTCGGCTGCGGGCGTCAGCGCCGGTGGCCGTACCGGTCTGACAGCTGTCGTGGTTGCGGTACTGTTCCTGCTGGCCCTGTTTTTCGCCCCGCTGGCCAGCAGCGTGCCAGCCTTCGCGACCGCTCCGGCCCTGCTGTTCGTGGCCGTGCTGATGGCTTCCGGTATGGCCGAGATCGACTGGGACGACATCACTGTCGCCGCACCGGTGGTCATCACCGCGCTGGCGATGCCGTTCACCTATTCCATCGCCAACGGCATCGCCTTTGGCTTCATTTCCTGGACAGCGATCAAGCTGCTGTCGGGACGCTGGCGCGAGCTGAATTCGGCGCTGGTGATCCTGTCGATCCTGTTCGTGATCAAGCTGGGCTGGTTCAACGCATGAGTGTTCCCTTCGATCCTGCGAGCTACGACCGTCAGCTCGAAGAAAAAACCGTCCGCCTGCGTGAACTGCTGGCGCCGTTCGACGCGCCCGAGCCGCAGGTCTTCGACTCGCCGCGCGAGCATTACCGGCTGCGCGCCGAGTTTCGTCTGTGGCGTGAAGACCAGAAGCGCTATTACGCGATGTTCGCACCGGGCGATAACCGGACGCCAATCCTGCTGGAGGGCCTGCCGATTGCCAGCGAGCGCATCAATGCATTGATGCCGGTGCTGCGCGAACGCTGGGAAGCCAGCCCGACACTGAACCACAAGCTGTTTCAGGTGGACTTCCTGACCACACTGGCCGGCGACGCGATGATCACCCTTTGCTACCACCGTCCGCTGGACGATCAATGGAAGGCTGAAGCCGAGGCGCTGGCAAAAGAGCTGGACGTCAGCCTGATCGGTCGCTCCAAAGGTCAGAAACTGATCATCGGCCACGATTACGTCACTGAAAAGCTCGATGTGGCTGGCCGCACATTCAGTTACCGCCAGCCGGAAGGCGCGTTCACTCAGCCCAACGGCACCGTGAACGGCAAGATGCTCAACTGGGCCTTCGATGCACTGGGCCAGCGGCAAGACGACCTGCTGGAGCTGTATTGTGGCAATGGCAACTTCACCCTGCCGCTGGCAACCCGCGTGCGTAAAGTGCTGGCGACCGAAATCAGCAAGACCTCGGTCAATGCCGCACTGAGCAACTTGGATGACAACGGCGTGGACAACGTCACGCTGGTGCGCCTGTCGGCCGAGGAACTGACCGAGGCGCTGAACGAGGTGCGCCCGTTCCGCCGCCTGCAGGGCGTGGACCTGAAAAGCTACGATTTCGGCAGCGTCTTCGTCGACCCGCCCCGCGCCGGCATGGACCCGGACACCTGCGAACTGACCCGCCGCTTCGAGCGCATCCTGTACATCTCCTGCAACCCGGAAACCCTGGCCGCCAACATCGCTCAATTGCACGACACCCACCGGGTTGAACGCTGCGCCCTGTTCGACCAGTTTCCGTATACCCACCATATGGAATCGGGGGTGTTGCTGGTTCGGCGTTGAGGCTCCGCTGACGGACTATGACTATCGTGCGACGCTCCGCGTCGCATGCCGTTCTGGACGCTCTGCGTCCGGTCTTTTTGAAATGTGTAGCAGCGTAGATCCGTGACGCAGAGCGTCACGCAAGGCATTCCTACGCTGGAGCGTGAGGAACGATAATCTCAACTATCGTGCGACGTCCCGGCGTCGGCATGTTCCGTCCAATGCCAGGTATATTTCTTTCTCGTCCATTATCCGGCACCAGAACATTAAATACAGTGGCGGCTAAGACACTTCCCAAACGGCCCACACTATTGACCGGGAGATGGCTAACTCGGTAACTCACCAGCACCCGACCAATCGCTCCATAACAGCGTTTCGTGCCGGTAAGGAAGCAAGAGCTTCTTCATGGACTTCCTGATAGCCATCGCAAAAACGGTAAACCTTAAAACGTTCACTAAAGACTGAGATAAGGCGCATTAACAAAAAATCATCAATGTCCAGTCCGCCCTCGTCCAGTTCGACTACGACGAGGGCTTCATGCTGAGTGGCATGACGCAACATTTCGCCATCGTTCTGTAGATAGTCTTCAAGCGCCTGACCTCTGAGTATTTCCATCCTTATCCAAGGCTCACTTTCTTGTTGAGCGCTCCATTGCTTGTTGACCTCCCATTTATTTATTTTTAAATCGAGAAAGCTACAATCATTCAAAACGTCTTCATCCTGAAAATGCGAGACCGGTACATCGCCCCACGCTTGAAGAATCAAATTCTCTCTTTCGGGCAGCACGGCACCCGAACCCAAAGCAACGGCGTACTTATCAGTCATTACATATTCCCTGTTTCTTGCAAGCGCTTCAGACCTTTTTCCGCATTCCGGATCAACTGATCCCTTACAGACTGAGGCAACCGTTTAAACGCTTTATCAATCTGAGGCGCCAGCGGCTTGGAAAGATCGGGTCTAAAGTCCACGATGGAGTCTTTTCCTCCACCCGATTGTATTTGAAGCTTACCATTGGGTTCGATGTCAACGCGTAACAGCCGTTTGCGTCCATTTATCACAGCCTCTACAGGCTGACCAATAGTTTCACTCGCTTTGATTACACCTGTTACATTTTCCAGGCTCTTTTCGCCTTCATGATTAGACTGCGGTACGGGGGCAAAAGCGTCTTGCTCCAGCGCACTCTTGCTCGGCTCCGGCCTCTGCAAATCAGGCCGCTTCTTCAGCGCTTCCTCGTGTTTGAGCATCCACTGGCCCAGTCGCTCACCTTTAGCGCTGGCTCGCATTTCCTGTGCGAGGAGGCGTGCGTCACCTCGGCCATGTGTGAGGTATTCAACCATCGCCCCCAGCAAGAGCAGTACTACTTCCACGTGCCCTTTTGCGATGTCTTGAGTGGCGCGGTTCTGGGCGTACGGATCATCACTCATGAACGGGCTCAGCCCTTGTTCGCGAGGGCCTTGCCATGCTGTTTTGATGCCGCACTTGTAGTAATCAATGATGCGAGGGAAGTCATCGACGACGTATTCCGCGATGGATTTTAAACCGAGTACTCCCAACACGAAGGTACTGGCCTGCATGCCCAGCGTGGCGCCCATTGCACCACCGAATAAAGCGCCTACGCCGAAAAAAGCTGAACCAGCCCCAGCGCCGATCAATCCTCCGGTAAAAGCACTGCCCACTACGATCATGGCCATTTGGGCCACAACATCGATCAAGTCCTTGATGATGCTGGAGATGTCGAGGTCCGAGAAACGCCGTACCAAAATGCGACCAGCCTCCCATTCGGCGAGGACGAACGCTCTTCTGACGCAGTCAAAGCGGCGAATGATCAATGATCGGGAAGGTGCAGGCTGGTTTAGATATGTTCGAAAGTGACCGCCAGTCTGGTGCCCCATATCGCGGTCGAGCTGCTGTCGTATTTCACTCCATGAAGGCAGCATGTGGAAAAATAACATTCAGTGTCTCCCTGACAACGCTTGATACAGTCCTTGCGTGGGCAACCTACCAGACGTCGCACGATTTTTTCGAGGGAAGCACCTAAAACCCTTGAAATTCGGAAAGTTCTTACAACTCGCTAACTTGATCAATTTTTCGAGCGTTATACCTCCTACTGGACGTGGCTGGACCGCATTTGTAGGAACAATCAGCCACGACATGTAGGACCAATCTGATCCTGGCTTTAGCGCCTTGCCCCCAAGCCATGACCACTCTAGCCTGCGCGCCGTCGCTGTTGAGTCAGCGACCGGATTTGACGATCCGACTCATCAAAAAAAACGGCAGTACGCCGCAATCAGCCCCACGCATTACAATGCGTGGGTGCCTGTTATGGCGACTGTGTGTGGGAGACCTTCGGGTCTGCCGGTTTCTTTGATGGCCGGTTCGTCAACCTGCGCACAGTTGCCACCCTGTTGTTTGACGACGACGTCTGGCGACTCAACATCAAAGACTGAGTGCCTCATGAAGACCGACCCGAAACTTATCCCCTGCACCGACTACGTCGAGCCCTTGATTTTCATACGCCATCATCGCGGGCTGCGTGCCGTGCGGTTGGGGTATCAATGCTGGTTTTCGTTACAGGACCTCGCCCGGCTGATGGGCAAGGCGCTGGATGAGCGCTCGACCCGTAAACTGGACAGCGACCAGCACCGTCATGTATGGCTGCACAGTCACGGCGAGTGGCAAAAGTGCCTGATGATCAGCGACTCTGGGGTCTATGCGCTGCTGGTGCATCACTACGTTCCCGAGAACCGCGCACTGCGCCAATGGCTTACCAGCGAAGTGATTCCGATGCTGCGCAGCGAACATACTCTGCCTGAACACCGTGCCCCCGTGATTTGGTGGCGCCGTTTGCTTGGCCTGCCGCCTGGCCGAGACAAGTTTGCGGCATGAAGCTGATCGTTCCTCACCTCGAACAGAGCCGATCAATGCATCGTGAAACTGTCAGATTATTTATTAGCTTCCTATCTATACGCTGAGGTATAAACCGACACGTGAATTAAACGTTCCGATGGGATCCGATCTTGAGCTCCGAGTCTTCCGCGTCCTCTGCACCGGTCAAGCTGTCCAGCCAGCCCGGTTTCGTCAGTTTTATCCTGTCACGCCTGATGGCGGTGTTTGCCATGCAGATTCAGGCGGTGGTGGTCGCCTGGCAGGTCTATGACATGACCCGCGAGCCGATGGCGCTGGCGTATGTGGGCCTGGCTCAGTTCATCCCCATGTTGCTGCTGTTGATGCCCGCCGGGGATCTGATCGACCGCTATAACCGCAAGGTGATCCTGATGATCAGTTGGGGTGTGCAGGCGGTCTGTGGCGTCATTCTGCTGGTCTTCTCCGCGCTCAAACTGCAAGACCTGCGGCTGATCTATGGCGCACTGATGCTCTACGGCTGTGCCCGCGCCTTCACCGGCCCGGCCCTGCAAAGCCTGCTGCCGCAGATTGTTCCACGCGACCAGTTGCCGTCGGCCATCGCCACCAACAGCGTGATCATGCGTTGCTCGACCGTCGGCGGCCCTCTGATCGGTGGCTATCTGTACTGGCTGGGCGGTGCAGAGCTGACCTATTCGGTGTGTGTCGCGGCGTTCATTGCCGGGGTTCTGCTGCTGGCTCCGGTCGCCACGCCGTTTGCCGGCAAGCCGATGGAGCTGGGTTCAAGCGCATGGGGCCGTTTCACGGCGGGCATTGCGTTTATCCGCTCGCGCCCGATCATCCTTGGCACCATTTCACTGGACCTGTTCGCCGTGCTGCTCGGCGGCGTAGTGGCGCTGCTGCCGATCTACGCCCATGAAGTGCTGCACCTCGGGCCGCAAGGGCTGGGGATGCTGCGTGCGTCGATGAGCCTGGGCGAGCTGGGCGTCGGCATTTACCTGAGCATGCGCCCGCTGGAGCGCAATGTCGGCATGACGATGTTCCTCGCTGTCGGCCTGTTCGGTGTGGCGAATCTGGTGTTCGCCCTTTCCACTTTATTCTGGCTATCGTGCCTGGCGCTGCTGGTCGCCGGTGCCGCGGACATGGTCAGCGTGTTCATCCGCTCGGCGCTGGTGCAGTTCTCGACGCCCGACAACATGCGCGGCCGGGTCAATGCGGTGAACATGCTGTTTATCGGCTCCTCCAACGAGCTGGGCGAGTTCCGGGCGGGCACCAGCGCCTCGCTGATCGGCGCAATTCCCGCCGCAATCATGGGCGGCGTCTGCACGCTGGGCGTGGTCGGCGCGTGGATGACGGGCTTCAAATCCCTGCGCCAGGTCGATCGCTTTGCCGATGCCTCCCCTGCTGATGTGCAAAAAGCGCAGCCCTTGAAGCAGGCCTGACCGCCGCAGGCGCCCGAAAACAGAACCGGCGCCCTACCCGGGCAGAACCAATCTGCCCGACACCCCTCTATACTCTCGCATTCTGCACAACGCTGGTCGGACCGCCGCACAGGCCAGACCTGTATCAGCAGCAACACTCACTGCAAGAAAAGAAGAGGGATCCGACATGCTCTGGAAAAAAGGCCGACGCAGCGACAACGTAGTCGATGCTCGCGATGGCGGCAGCAGTGGGGGTGGCGGGGGCATGCGCATCGGCGGCAAGGGGCTGGGTATCGGCGGTATCGTGATTATTGTCGCGATCGGCCTGCTGACCGGTCAGGACCCGATGCAGATTCTTGGCCAGTTGACCGGGCAGAGCACCGAGCAAAGCGCGCCGCCCAGCGCACAGACGCGTGAAGCACCGCCAGCCAATGACCAGCAGGCCGAATTCGTACGCAGCATTCTCGGAGACACCGAAGACACTTGGCGCGCAGTGTTCGCGCAGAGCGGTCGCGAGTACAAGGACCCGACGCTGGTGCTGTTCAGCGGTCAGGTGAACTCCGCCTGCGGACGCGCCACCTCGGCAACCGGCCCGTTCTACTGCCCGGCTGACCAGCAGGTCTATCTGGACATGGATTTCTTCCGCGAAATGTCTCAGCGTTTTTCCGCCGCTGGTGATTTCGCCCAGGCCTACGTGATTGCGCATGAGGTCGGGCACCATGTGCAGACCCTGCTGGGCATTTCGGCAAAGGTCGACAAGGCCCGTCAGGCTGGCCAGAAAATGGAAGGCAACAACGGTTTACTGGTGCGCCAGGAGCTTCAGGCAGACTGTTTTGCAGGTGTTTGGGCCTACAACGCACAAAATCGTTTGAACTGGCTTGAGCCGGGTGATATTGAAGAAGCATTGAATGCGGCGAACGCCATTGGTGACGACCGCTTGCAGCAGCAAAGTAGTGGTCGAGTCGCTCCGGACTCCTTCACTCACGGGACTTCCGCACAGCGCGTGCGCTGGTTCAAGACAGGCTTTGCCCAAGGCCAAATCAATCAATGCGACACGTTCGCCGCCAAGAGTCTCTGAGCACATGATTAAACCGCTTCTGGTCCTGTTATTGAGCACTGCCTTCGTGAGCCTCGGGGCGCACGCCGAGGATCAAGCGGTCAATTCCATCAGCCCGGATCGTCTGGCCATCAATGGCGCCGAGGCGACGCTTGGGCTGAGCCAGGAGTGGGTACACCCGAAACCGAAAATCGAACGCGTGGTGATCGTGCTGCACGGTCGCCTGCGTAATGCGCAAACCTACCTGCGCAGCATCGAACGCGCTGCCAACCAGTCCAGAGAGCGCAGCAAGACCCTGCTGATCGCGCCGCAGTTTCTGGATGAGAAAGACATCGTCGCGCACCACCTGCCGGAGTCGATCCTGCGCTGGCGCCAGAACAGCTGGATGGAAGGCGCAACCTCCACCGATCCCAAGCCGGTCAGTTCGTTTCTGGTGCTGGACCACATCCTCAAGCGCCTGAGCGACAGCAAACTGTTCCCCAACCTGAAGGAAATCGTGATTGCCGGGCACTCCGGCGGTGCCCAGGTGGTGCAGCGCTACGCGATGATCGGCGGTAAGGAAGACGCCCTGCTGCAACGTGAAGGGGTGAAGCTGCGCTACGTGATCGCCAACCCGTCGTCCTACGCTTATTTCGACGCGGAACGGCCTGAACCGGTAACCGCGCAGAGCTGCCCGAACTTCAACGACTGGAAATACGGCCTCAACAAGATGCCCTTCTACTCGGGCAAGGAAAAGCCGGCTGACATCGAGAAGAATTACGTGAAGCGCGACATCACCTACCTGATGGGCGAGCTGGACACCGACCGAAACCACCCGGCGCTGGACAAGACCTGTGCCGCCGAAGCGCAAGGCCCCTACCGCCTGATTCGCGGACAGAACTACTTCAACTACCTGCAGAAGCGCCATCCCGAGGGGCTTAACCAACGCCTGGTGATCGTGCCGAAAGTCGGCCATAACGGTGACGGGATGTTTACCTCACCGGAAGGTCAGGCAGTGTTGTTCAAGCCGTTTTGATGCCCTTGAGAACACTCCGCTTGGGCATGCCGTGCTGGACGCTCTGCGTCCGACCCTGAACGTGCGCGCTCCGTAGATTCGTGACGCAGAGCGTCACCCAAGGCATTCCTACGCTGGAGCGTGCGGAACGATAGGTGTTCTTGAGGACACTCATCGTGCCCATGCTCCGCGTGGGTATGCCGTGCTGAACGCTCTGCGCCCGACCCTGAACGTGCAGCGCTCCGTAGATTCGTGACGCAGAGCGTCACCCAAGGCATTCCCACGCTGGAGCGTGCGGAACGATAGGTGTTCTTGAAAACACTCATCGTGCCCATGCTCCGCGTGGGCACGCGGTGCTGGACGCTCTGCGTCCGACTTTGAGTCGCGCAAATGTCAGTTCAGATCAGCCCAGCATCCCGCGCAGCGCTGTGCAATCAACCGCATGCCAGTCGGTCAGTTCCGGCCAGGGATTGTCCGGCAGGTTGACCAGGATTGTCTTCGCCCCCGCTGCCCGACCGCAGCTCAGGTCATGCAGGTAATCGCCGATCATGACCATCCTTTCCGGTTCGACCTTCCAGGCGCTGGCCAGCTTCAGCAGGCCGGCCGGATCGGGTTTGGGCGTTGCTTCATCTCTACCCAGCACGTCGTCGACCGCAAAGCAGTCAGCGAGGCCGATGGCGCTCAGGGTGATGTGTGCCAGCTCCCGGGCGTTACGGGTCAGTACGCCTAACCGATAGCCACGGGCAGCCAGTTCGCGGACCAGCTCGACCGCGCCCTCGGCGGGCAGCGAACCCAGCGCCAGTTCACGTTCGTGCTCCAGCAGCCAGGCATGCTTGGCCGCTGACTCATCAGCAGGCAGCGCCGCAAGGTGGCCAAGAATGTCATGATCCTGCGGAATGCCCAGTTCCCGCTTGATCGCCGGAAAATCATGAACCGGGACGGTAAGGGTGCCGTCCATGTCGAAAACCCAGTGCCGTATGCCGTCGAGTCTCATGCCCAGTCCTTGCGATGGCGGATCAGCCCTTCCTGACTGACCGATGCGACCAGTTGCCCGGCGCGATTGAAAATGCTGCCGCGCGAAAAACCGCGGGAATTGCCTGCCCACGGGCTGTCCATTGCGTACAGCAGCCAGTCATCGGCGCGCAGATCGTTATGAAACCAGAGCGAATGATCGAGGCTGGCCACCTGCATGTCACGCTGCCAGACGGTTTTGCCGTGGGGCAGCAGCGAAGTGGTCAGCAGGTTGAAGTCAGAAGCGTAGGCCAGCATGTACCGGTGCAGAGCCTGTATGTCCTGCAAACTGCCATCCGCGCGGAACCACACATATTTGACCGGCTCACCGGGCTTGGGGTCGTACGGGTCTTCGGCGGTCACCGGGCGGAACTGAATCGGTTTGGGACGCAGAAACTTGTCGTGCGCCGCCTCTGGAATCAGGTGCGCGCGACGCGTCAGCAGCTCCAGTTCTGAAGGCAGGTTTTCCGGGCCGACTATCTCAGGCATGGTGGCCTGATGCTCAAAGCCTTCTTCGTCGTACTGAAAGGAAGCGCTGCACGTGAAGATCGGTTTGCCCTTCTGGATCGCGGTGACGCGACGGGTGCTGAAACTGCCGCCATCCCGCACGCGGTCCACCTGATAGACCACAGGCAGGCCCGCATCGCCGGGGCGCAGAAAATAACCATGCAGCGAGTGAACGTGCCGGGTTTCCTCGACGGTCTGACTGGCCGCGGACAGCGACTGGCCCAGCACCTGACCACCGAACAGCTGACGAAACCCTAAATCCTGACTGCGGCCGCGAAACAGGTTTTCTTCAATGGCTTCCAGCGTCAGCAGCTCAACCAGATCATCCAGCACTTGACTCATTATCACTCCTCGCGCACATCAAGGCAGACCCCGCAATACAGCGGCGGCCGATGTGGTGTGTGGCGAGCCACAAGGCCCGCAGCATTTAAATGGAATGATACAGATTTTAAGAGGGTGAGCTTATCCAGCGTGCAACTTAATCCGCCCCATCAAGGCTTCAACGTCTTGAGCCACTGTTCCTGGCTGATCCTGTACAGCACGTGCGGCTTGAGCGGATGGCCGTCCGGCAGGTTGGGGTGATCGAAGCTTCCGGATTCATCCTGCTGCATGCCGATGGCCTGCATCACTTTTTGCGACGGCTCATTATTGACGGCCGTGAACGACACGATTTCTTTCAGCTTCAAGCGCTCGAAGCCACACCCCAGCGCGGTCCAGGCCGCTTCGCTGGCGAAACCCAGACCCCAATGCTCGTGCGCCAGCCGCCAGCCGATTTCAATCGCCGGCGTGAACGGCGCCTTGAAGCCCACCACGTGCAGCCCGGTGAAGCCAATGAACTCGCCCGTGTCCTTGCGCTCGAGCGCCCAGAAGCCGAAGCCCAGTTCGGCGAAGTGGCCTCGCAGCCGACCAATCATGGCCGCACTTTCAAGACGACTCAGGGACTCGGGAAAATAGCGCATGACTTGCGGATCCATACACATGGCGGCGAACGCAGGCAGGTCGTCGTCACGCCACTGACGCAGCAGCAGTCGGGCGCTGTCCAGCTTGAGTATCGGTTCCATCGATTTCCCCGTGTAACGAGACATGAGTAAATGCCCGAGTAGCTAAGGCCCCGCCAGCGAACTGGGCGGGCGGCCACATTACTGGCACTATCGGGCTTGGCCCCTTGAACGGACGCACAATGTCACTGCCGCTCATCTACCATGACGACTACAGCCCGGCCTTTCCGCCGGACCATCGGTTTCCGATGGACAAGTTCCGCTTGTTACGTGACTACTTGGTCGACAGCGGGCTGACCCGCGACGTTCAATTAATACGCCCCGATATATGCCCGGCGGATATTCTGGCGCTGGCGCATGACCCGTCTTACATAAACCGTTACCTGAGCGGCGACCTGTCACGCGAGGACCAGCGGCGTCTCGGCCTGCCCTGGAGTGAAGCGCTGGCGCGTCGAACGGTGCGTGCCGTGGGCGGCTCGCTGCTGACCGCCGAAAAGGCCCTGAAACATGGCCTGGCCTGCCATCTGGCGGGCGGCACGCATCATGCGCACTACGATTACCCGGCCGGGTTCTGCATTTTCAACGACCTGGCCGTGATCAGCCAGTACCTGCTGCAAAGCGGTCGTGTGGATAAAATACTGATCTTCGATTGTGACGTTCATCAGGGCGACGGCACCGCACGCATTCTGGCGGATACAGAGGAAGCGATCACGGTCTCGCTGCACTGCGAAAAGAACTTCCCGGCACGCAAGGCCCAGAGTGACTGGGACATCCCGCTGCCGATGGGCATGGGCGATGCCGAGTACCTGAACGTCGTCGATGACCTGCTCAATTACCTGCTGCCGTTCTACAAGCCGGATCTGGTGCTGTATGACGCAGGAGTGGACGTTCACAAGGACGATGCGCTCGGCTATCTGCAACTGACCGACCAGGGCGTGGCCAATCGTGACGAAGCGGTACTGCGTCACTGTCTGGGCCGCGACATTCCGGTGATGGGCGTGATCGGCGGCGGCTACAGCAAGGACCGTCAGGCACTGGCGAGGCGTCACGGCATTCTGCCTCACACCGCACAGAAGGTCTGGAACGATATGGGTTTGTAACCCTGCGTTGCACTGCACCTGAGTTGCGCACCTGAAAACAGCCTCGGGTAGAATGCCTCACCCTTCTGCTATCGATACGTTGCTGACCATGACTGACCTCGCCTCCCCTGCTTCCCGATCCGTCGCCATCATCGGAGGCGGCCCTGCGGGGCTGATGGCGGCAGAAGTGTTGAGTCAGGCCGGCTTCCGGGTCGACCTCTATGACGGGATGCCTTCGGTAGGGCGCAAGTTTCTGCTGGCGGGTGTTGGCGGCATGAACATCACCCACTCCGAACCGTATGCTGCGTTTCTGGCCCGCTACGCAGAACGATCACCGATGATCGCACCAATGTTGCGGGAGTTTGGCGCCGATGCACTGTGTCGGTGGATTCATGAACTGGGGATCGCCACCTTTGTCGGCAGTTCTGGCCGGGTGTTTCCTACAGACATGAAAGCCGCCCCGCTGCTGCGCGCCTGGCTCAAGCGGTTAAGGGATGCGGGTGTCGTCATTCACACCCGGCATCGCTGGCTGGGCTGGACTGCCGATGGCGGCATGCGCATTGCCTGCGCGGAAGGCGAACTGACGCTCAAGCCTGCGGCCACCTTGCTGGCGCTGGGCGGCGCCAGTTGGGCTCGCCTGGGTTCGGATGGGGCCTGGTGGCCGTGGCTGCAAAAGAAGCAGGTAGGCGTCGCACCTCTGCAAGCCGCCAACTGCGGTTTCGAGGTCACGGCCTGGAGTGATCTGTTGCGCAGCAAATTTGCCGGTGCGCCACTGAAGAACATCGCCATGGGCCTGCATGGCCAGGCGCTGCGCCTGGGCGAATGCGTGCTGACCGAGACCGGTGTTGAAGGCAGCCTGGTGTATGCGCTGTCGGCGCAGATTCGTGAGCAGATCAACCGTAATGGCTCGGCGGTCGTGCAGATCGATCTGCTGCCCGGCAAAACGCTGATAGATATTCAGAAAGCCCTGAGCAAACCACGCGGTTCGCGCTCGATGTCCAAGCACCTGCACAGCCAGGTGGGGCTGGACGGTGCGAAGGCTGCACTTCTGCGTGAGCTGGCGCCTCGTGAAACGTTTGCTGATGCGCTGTTGTTGAGCGAAGCCATCAAGGCCCTGCCACTGACGCTTATCAAACCGCGCCCCCTTGATGAAGCCATCAGCACCGCAGGCGGCGTGACGTTTGAAACGATGGACGAACGCCTGATGCTCAAGCAATTGCCCGGCGTGTTCTGTGCCGGCGAAATGCTCGACTGGGAAGCCCCCACCGGCGGCTACCTGCTGACCGCCTGCTTCGCCAGCGGCCGCGCTGCGGGGCTGGGGATGCTTGAGTGGCTGCAATCGCGCTGATCCGGATCGCCCCCACGCTCCGCGCCTATCGTTACGCACAAGCCCGCTTTTGATTCTGCCCGCAGGGCGTAGGAGCCCTGCGGGCAGAAACCCGAACGCCCTGTATTTCTGAACGCTCTGCGTCCAATCCTCGCTATACGGTGCGGAGCAGCCTCAAGGCTTCTTCTTGCGTGGCCCGGTGTTGAAGACGGGCACCTTACGGACCGGCTTGACCGCAGGCGTTGGCTCGGACTCGCCGCTGTCGACCCATTTGCCCAGATTGCGCTTGCTGCCCGAGACCTTGGGTTTTTTCGGTTTCTTGGGCTTTTTGAGGATCTGGCCGCTGGCGTCGGTGCTCGGCACCCGGTGCTCCGGCTCGAAGTCCGGTTCTTCCTTGCGCTCCAGCGTCTGACGGGTCAGCACTTCAATGGCCGACAACAGCTCGACCTCATCGGCACACACCAGCGAAATCGCCTCTCCCGTCAGGCCCGCACGGCCAGTACGACCGATGCGGTGAATGTAATCCTCGGCCACGATCGGCAGGTCCAGGTTGACCACCGTTGGCAGGTCATCGATGTCCAGACCGCGGGCCGCCACGTCGGTCGCCACCAGAATTTTCACTTCGTTGCTCTTGAAGCGGTCCAGCGCACGCTGGCGGGTGGCCTGCGGTTTGTCGCCATGAATGCCGTCTGCATTCAGGCCCAGCCCCTGCAAACGATCCACCAGTTGATCGACGCCCACGCGGGTCTTGGCGAACACCAATACCTGACCCCAGCGGTGCTTTTTCATCAGGTGGATGAACAGATCCGCCTTGCGCTTCTTGTCCACGGTCACGACCCATTGCTTCACCGAAGATGCCGCGACGTTGCGCGGGCTGACTTCGATGGTCAGCGGGTCATTGAGCATTTGCGCGGCCAGCAGACGAATCTCGTCGGAGAACGTCGCAGAGAACAGCAGCGTCTGACGCTGCTTGGGCAATACGGCGTAGATGCCGCGCAGTTCCTCGGCAAAGCCCAGATCGAGCATGCGGTCGGCTTCATCGAGAATCAGGGTCTGCAACTGGGAAAACTTGATGGCGTTCTGGCGATACAGGTCGAGCAGGCGACCCGGCGTCGCAACCAGCACGTCGACGCCTTTGCGCAGCTTCATCATCTGCGGGTTGATGCTCACGCCACCGTAGACCGCATAGGTGCTCAGCGGCAGGTGTTCGGCGTACTGACGAATGCTTTCGTGAACCTGATCGGCCAGCTCGCGGGTCGGTGCCAGTACCAGCGCACGAATCGAATTGGGCGCGACTTTCGGCCCTTCCATCGTCAGGCGTTGCAGCAGCGGCAAGGCAAAACCGGCGGTCTTGCCGGTGCCGGTCTGGGCGGCCGCCATCAGATCGCGGCCCGCCAGTACCGGAGGAATGGCCTGCGTCTGTACAGGCGTCGGCGTCTGGTAACCGAGCGCTTCGAGGGCGCGCAGCAAGGGTTCGATCAGGCCAAGGGAGGCGAATGTCATGGGGATACCGTAGGAAAAATTCACGCAAGGCGCGCAGTTTAACCTGTCCGGCCCGCCTCGGTTAGCTTGTGCGTGTAGATCCGGCTTCGCGCGGCGGCGACCTGCGCCATTGCGGCAGGCCAATCAGCACCACACCGCTGATGATCACCACCATCGCCATGCACTCTTCAACACCAATGGTCTCACCCGCAAACACCACCCCCAGCATCACCGCCACCGCCGGATTGACATAGGCATAGCTGGTCGCCGCCGCCGGGCGCACATTCTTGAGCAGGTACACATAAGCACTGAACGCGACGATGGAGCCGAACACCACCAGATACAGCAGCGCGCCCCAGCCCGCCGCCGTCGGCATGTGCGTCAGGCGTTCGCCACTGAGTGCGCTGCCGATCAGCAGGGTCGCCCCGGCAGTCAGCATTTCGGCAGCACTCGCCATCGGGCCTTTGGGCAGCGGCAGGTGCTTGCTCAAGACCGAGCCAAACGCCCAGGACGCGGCGGCAAAAATCACCAGTGCCGCACCGTAGGGGCTGGATTGCAGGTTGGAACCAAGATTCAACAGGCCGATGCCGATCAGGCCCAGCACAATCCCCGCCCACTCAAGGTTTGTGGTGCGATTGCCCCAGAACAGGCCGAACAGCAAGGTAAACAGCGGCATGGTCGCCACCGCCAACGCTGCAACGCCCGAAGCGACACCCGCATGCTCGGCCAGCGTCACGCCGCCGTTGCCGCACGCGAGCAGAAGGAAACCGATCACGAACGCAGCTTTCCACTCGGGCCAGGTTGGCGCAGGCACGCCCCGAAAACGCAAAAAGCCATACATCAGGCACCCGGCAATCATGAAACGCACGCCAGCCATCATCAACGGCGGCCATGACTCGACGCCAATGCGGATCACCAGATAGGTAGACCCCCAGATCAGATACAACGCCAGAAAGGCACCGATGAGCAACGGCGAAATGCGAACGGATGGGGGCATGGTCAGGCTCTGGGATCATTGTTATGGTTCACCTATTGTATGAAGGCCATAAGCGAATATTAAGCAGACAACCCTGTTTAATCCGCCACCAGACTTATGAATCAATGCTTGTCCGGCCCTTGTACCTTTGATTTGAAAACCACTCGTTACGCAGTATGAGGTGCGCCATGACACTGGATAAGTACGATCGGATTCTGCTCGATGAACTGCTGAAGAACGGCCGGGCCTCCTTTGCGCAGTTGGCAAAGCTGGTCAATCTTTCAGCACCGGCGGTCGCGGAAAGGGTCGCCAAACTGGAAGCCAGCGGCGTGATCACGGGCTACGAAGCCAAGGTCGATTTGTCGAAAGTCGGCTTGCCGATTCAATGCATCATCGAACTGCGCATGGGCAGTCACGGCAATCAGCAGGCCTACAAGGAATTGTGGAAGGTGCCTGAGCTGATCCAGTGCTACCGGGTCACGGGCGACCCCTGCGTGATCATGCGAGCGGCAGTGGATTCAATGCCGCACCTGGAGGACTTGATCAACCGGATTGCGAAGTTCGGCTTCAGCAAAACTTCAATCGTGCTGTCCACCGCTGTCGAACGCAGCCTGCCGTCCGATTACCTGGTGAAGCACGAGATCAGAAGCCGCGCTGACGCTTGAGCGTTTCGCCGATCTTGGCGGCCGGGACTTTCTGCAGCGAGCACAGCATCTGGTGGGAGATTCCGGCAATGCCGTGGGTGTTGCGCAGTTCGTTGGTCAGGTACGCCGTCAGGTTGGCGGCCATTTCCGCGTCGGCCATTGCCCGGTGAGCCTTGCCGGTATTGGGCAGGCGCGCGTAGCGGGTCAAGGTGCCGAGCTTGTGATTCGGTGCGCCGGGCATCAGGCGCCGGGCCAGCAGCATCGAACACGCAAAGCTCTGTTCGCGCTTGCGCTGGATGCGGGACAGTTCGTAATCCCAGAACTTCTGGTCGAACGAGGCGTTATGCGCCACCAGCGGCGTCGAGCCGACGAAGTCCGCCACATCGCCCATCACCCGCTCGGCACTGGGCGCCGTACGGATCATGTTGTTGCTAATGCCGGTCAGCCCCTCGATGAACGCCGGAATGCGCACGCCGGCATTCATCAAGCTCTGAAAACGCTCGACGATACGCCCCTGTTCCATGATGACCACCGCGATCTCGGTCGCCCTGCAGCCAGGGTTCGGGGAGATTCCGGTGGTTTCAAAGTCGATGACTGCAACACGTTCCAACACTGGCCTGACCCTGTAAATTCATTTCAACAACAATGCGCCTTCGATGGGCACATAACGACTTGCGGCACGGATCAGCGAGTTGGCGGTCAGCCCCGGCACCCCATAGGCCACCGCTTCGACACCATGCTTGCTGATGATGCGTTCGAGCAGCATATCGAAATCGCCATCACCCGATGCCAGCACCACTTCATCCACCTGCGGGGCGAAGTCCATGATATCGATGGTGATGCCGACATCCCAGTCCCCTTTGGCGGAACCGTCACTGCGCTGGATATACGGCTTGAGCCTGACCGTGAAACCCAGGTTGCGCAGAATCTGCTGAAACTGCTGCTGCTTGCTGTCGCCACGGTCGATGGCGTACGCAAACGCGTGAACGATCTCGCCACGCTTGCTGATATCCGCCCACAGCGCGGCGTAATTGAAATGACAGCCATGCGCCTGGCGCACGGTGTAATACAGGTTCTGCACATCGGCGAACACCGCGATCTTCTTCACCGCAATTCCTCATGGCAGGCAACATGCCCACTGGTTACAGCGATCCGGAATGTGAATCGGCGCCCAGTATGCCAGCTTGAAGAAGGAAGTGAGGTCAACGCACAGATTATCGTCACTACACTCCAGCGCGGAACGGCAGGTGTCAGCTCTGGAGCGTGAGACACAAGAAGCGCCCAGGAGAACACTATCGTACTCACGCTGGAGCGTGCGAAACGTCAGGTGTCTGTTCCGGGGCGTACGAAACAAGAAGCGCCCGGAAGAACACTATCGTACCCATGCTCCGCGTGGGTATGCCGCTCTGGACGCTCCGCGTCCGATCTTGAATATGTGGCGCGGCGCAGATGTGTGACGCGGAACGTCACACAGGGCATACCCACGCTGGTGCGTGAGAAACGACAGGTGTCTGCTCTAAGGCGTACGAAAAAAGAAGCGTCGTCTCAGACAAACGAATCATCATCCGAAAACATGTCGCCACCGTTATCGAAGCTGTCATCGGCCGTGTACTGCTGATCAGGCTGGTTCCAGTTGCCCTGATCATTGAACGAACCGGTGTCCTGAACCGGCGGCGCATCATGAATCACTTCGACAATCTCCTGCGGCTGGCTGTGGTGGCTGAACATGCTGCTGATGCCCTCTGCCAGCAGCACGCCACCCGCCACGCCGGCAGCAGTCTTCAGCGCGCCGCCGAGAAAACCGCTGCCAGCCGCCGGGGCCGCAGGCGGAGCGTAACCACCCTGCGGCGCTGCGGGCGCAGGTGCAGGGTTGAAACCGGCACCGTCGCGCCAGCCGCCACCAGAAGGCTGACCCGATTGAGGCTGAGGCGCGCGCGAAGTGCTGCCGCCAAAGATGCTCGACAGAAACCCGCCGCTGGCTGGCGCTGAGGAGGATTGCCCTTTGGCCTGCTGAAGCTCGGCCTGCAACTGCTGAATCTGCTCGTCGCGCTGCTTCACTTGCTGGTTGAGCTGATTGACCGCAGCCTCCTGCACCAGAATCGCCTGCGTCATGTAATACGGCGCAGAGGGCTGACGGGTCAGATGTTCCTTGATACGCGCCTCGGCCGCCGCGTCGCGCGGGGCCGAAGCCGCTTCGGCGTCCTTCAGTTTCGAGAAAAGACCATCAATCAAGGTTTGCTCTTCGCTGTTCATGACCCACCTCACTGAATTGCCGCTGGAAATCTTTCCTGCCCGAAACAGGCAGGACCCTGCTCAAAGAATGGGGCCTCATCCACGGGCTTCAATGACATGAAGAAAAAGATAAGAAGTCATCCGGCCTGCCGCCGCTGCGCTTGGTTCAGCAAGGGGCATGGGCTAAAGTGGCGACCTGCTTTTAGCCTGCGATCTGCCCACATGAACCCGTTGAACGTCATACAGGATTCGCTCTATTTTTTCCGTCGCCACCTGGGCGGCATTCTGGTGCTGTGCCTGCCGCTGGTGATTCTCGAAGTCCTCGCCAAGCAAGCCCTGACCAGCGCCATGCCCGCCCAGACCTCGCCTGCCTACACACTGGTCATCGGGCTGTTTTTCTACCCGATCTACACCGCAGCCCTGATCCTGTTTCTCGACACCCGCAGCCGTGGTGAAGAGGTGCATACCCGCGACCTGCTGGCGATGGCGTTACGCCTGTGGCCAACGTTTGCAGTGCTTTCGGCCATGAGCACCCTGCTGATCATGTTCGGCCTCTCGCTGCTGGTCCTTCCCGGCCTCTGGGTAATGGTCAAACTGGCGTTCAGCGAATACTTGCTGGTCATGCGCAGGCTCACACCGTTCATGGCCATGCGCGAAAGCATGCTGATGACCACCGGGCATTTCACCCGCATTCTGGTCTGTGTGCTGAGCGTCTACATCCCGCTGTGGCTGCTCGAGGGTGCCAGCCTTTACCTGTTTCCAGAGCCACAGAGCCTGCCGGTGTCGGTGGCGTTCGACAGCCTCAGCAGCTTTCTGCAACTGTTTACCACCATCGTGATGTTTCGCCTTTTCATGCTGGTCAGCGAACCAGCGCACAGAGCCTGAGTTGCAGACAGCGGCTGACGGCAGGCGCGCGGATTCGGTATGCTCGCCTCCGAATCCCTCACCGAGCGCCAAGCGCGCCAAGTCGAGCCGATGCCCCGTGTTCTGTTACGCCTGACCCTGTCCTGCCTGCTGCTGGTCGCCGTGGCGCTGTTGCTGGTCTTCCAGTTGACCTGGCGACCGCCCGCACACGAGTGGCTGACGGCGAGTTGCAACCCCGCAGTCCAGGCGCCAAAACTGGTGCCCGGCCAGGCCTTGAAAGTCATGACCTGGAACATCCAGTACCTGGCGGGCAAGCGCTACGTGTTCTGGTACGACATGGCCGACGGCAGCGGCCCGGATGAACGCCCGACGCCTGAAGACCTTGCCTACAACCTGGACGAAGTGGCGCGGGTCATCCGTGATGAACAGCCGGACATCGTGCTGCTTCAAGGCGTCGACGACGGCGCCAAGAACTCCGATTATCAGGACCAGCTGAAGCTCCTCGAAGAGCGCCTGACCGACCTGTACCCCTGCACCACCCAGGCGTTCTACTGGAAAGCGGAGTTCGTGCCCAACCCGCATATCTGGGGCAGCGTCGGCAGAACGCTCGCCACCCTCAGCCGCTTCCACATTGACAGCGCCGAACGCCTGCAACTGCCGGTGCCCGACGCCAATATCATCAGCCGCCAGTTCCAGCCAAAAGATGCCCTGTTGGTCAGCTACCTGCCCTTGCGCGACGGTGGGGAACTGGCCGTCATCAACACCAGCCTGACTTCTGCCAAGCGCGACGGCACCGCTCAAAAGCAGATCGCCGCCACTGAAAAGCTACTCGACAAACTGGAAGGCGGCGGCACGCCCTGGCTAATCGGCGGCGACTTCAACCTGCTGCCGCTGGGCCAGTACCAACGCCTCCCCGAACCACAACGCCAAGGCTACGCCGCCGACAGCGAACTGCACGCGCTGTGGGAAAAATACCCGATGATCCCCACCAACGCCGAATCCAGCGGCATCGACCGCAGCCAATGGCTGACGCACTTCCCCAACGACAGCCGCATCAACGGGCCGGACCGGACAGTGGACTATCTGTTTTACAGCCCGAGCTTGAAGCGGGTCAGTGCGAGGGTGCGCAGGGATGACACCTTGTTGATATCCGATCACCTGCCGGTGATCGGGCGGTTTTTATTGCCGGTATTGCCTTGAGGGGGCTTATGCTCTGGAACCGGATAATAATCTGAAATAAGAAAGTTAAAGTTACCTATTACCTTTATTTCGGCGATCATAATGACGTCGTACAGCAAGTCGAGCTTGGCAATTAAAAATTTCACTGTACAGCAGAGCACGTGGATATATTAACTTGACGTCAGGCTAGCCGAGGGATCCGCGCCATACCGCGAGTGACGCAACGCTGATCAGCATGTCCTTAGCGCATACAAAAGACGCGCTGCCGAGCGCTATTTTTACACGCAATAAAACTAATAAAACTTTTTAAGTGCCCCTATTTTTGCTGCGTAGGATTGACACAAGGGTCAAGCGTCGATTACATTTCACCTCGGAGAGATCGAGCCAGCATGGAAGCGTCAACATGTTAATAAGTTTTTATTTTCACTTAAATTTCTTTGTGCTGAGGTTAATTTATTTAACGTTATCACACGCTGCGCCATCGAAACCAAGGGTGCCACAACACCTAAAAAACTCCCCTTCGTATTACGTTTCTCGCATGCACACTGCGGGCCGCCAGAGCCAACGACTGGCGTGCCTGAAATCCCATGACTCCCGCCAGTTGCTCACCCCTGCACGCTGCCCTTTAGCGCGTCAACAGAGCAACCGCCCATGATGCGCCTTCGGTTACTTCAAGGTGATTCACTCAGGCGGCGACGAATAGTTAATGATCACACGCCATATGGCAATAACGATTCAGTCTTTTAAATAATTTTACAGAAGCGTTCCAGTCTTTTCTGACACGCTTTGCAATTCACGGATGCTAGGAATTTATTGTGAAAGGACACTTCCATAAGGTCGCGTTAACCTCCGATCAAAAGCGACGTATCAAGATGTTGTACGCCAGAAATAACTATCGAGGCATGCTGTCTGTTTTTGAAAGCCTGGCTTGGATCGCAGCGAGTATTCTCGCCAGCCAAACCTTGGGCTGGCAAGGCTGGATAATGGCGATCTTGATTATCGGGACCCGCCAGCGCGCGCTGGCCAGTCTGTTGCATGAAGCGGCTCACGGTACGTTGTTCAAGTCGAAAGTACTCAATGTCACACTGGGTCGGGTCCTGTGTGGCTGGACGATACTTCAGTCTTTTGACAGCTATCGTAAATCCCACGTACTGACTCACCACCCCCATATCGGTAACGCTGAACACGATCCCGACTATCAATATATGATGGATTCCGGCGTGTACGACACCCTGTCCAGAGCCTCGTTCCTCTGGCGCTTCCTGTTGAGCCCGGCACTTGGAAGGCTCACCCCTCACTACATCTATTATCTCGTTCGAGAGCGTTTGGGGAAGGCCTTGCAGACACCCAAAGAGCGCGGAGAGGTGCTCGCCATTATCGCCTTTCACCTGGGCCTGTTATCAGCCAGCTACGCCTTGGACATTGTCACTGATGTACTGCTGCTGTGGTATTTACCTTTCTTGATCGTCTACCCGCTTGTCGGTTGGTACAGTGAACTGGCTGAGCATTTTCCGATGATGTCTAAGACGTTTTCAAGCCACAGTTTTTTCTCACGGAACCGCTATGCCGGGAGAATCGAGAAGCTGTTTATCGGCATGCATGGTGATAACTACCATCTGACCCACCACCTCCTGCCAGGCATTCCGCATTGGAACCTGGCAAAAGCGACGGTGATTCTTAGAGAAAATGAAGCCTTCAAGGTGTGGGATGATTTCTGGGGAGGCATTTTTACGAGCGCACATGGAAAAGTCAGTTTATTGGCCTATCTCATTAACGTTCATCCGTTTGCGAAGCCCGAGCCGTCGGTGTTTTTAGGGGTAATCAGGTGAAAATCTTCGATAACTTTGCAATCTGCGCACTGACGGCCGCCGCGCTGAACGGCCTGATTGGTCCACTGACCAAACTGACGTTGCTGCAAGGCGTGGGTGCATCGCAAATTGCTTTTACCAAAGCGTTCATCGCCTTCTTTTTATTGCTCGGCTATTGCCTGTTGACGGGCAAGGCGCGCGAACTGTCACGCGTTGGTAAACAATGGCCAACGCTGGCGGTTCTGGCGTTCCTGGGAATATTCAGCCTGTATTTCTTTGAGACACAAGCGTTCGCAGAAGCGTCCGTTTCGCTGGTGTCTTTTCTGACGTACGCGGCGGGTGGTTTTACCATCCTCCTCTCTGCCATCTTCCTGAACGAACGCTTGACGCTGCTGAAGTCCGTTAGTTTCCTGACCATCATTGCCGGCGTTCTCCTCATGCTTAATGTCGGGAGTGAAATGTCAGGCTCCATGAAAGGCGCCACGCTGGCGCTGCTTGGGGGGCTGGGTTACGCATTATTTATATTCTTCGCCAAATACAACAATGTCGGTAGCGGTCTCTGCCAATTGGTTTGGCTTTTCGGCTTTGGCAGCCTGTACCTGTTTCCGCCGGCGCTCGCCGCCGGCTTCAGGGCCCCCTCATTGTCCGCCATACTGTCGCTGGTTGCCCTAGTGGTATTTCCAACCATTGGCGGGTTCTATTTAACAACCCGAGCCATTAAATTAGGCGAAGCAGGCAGGGTTCAAATTATTGAAACCTCGGACCCTCTATTTGCAACGGTGTTCGCCTTCATTTTATTCGGAGAGGTCTTGAGCCTGTCCGCTGCGTGGGGAGCGGGTTTCGTTATGGTTGGTCTGCTGTGCAGCTTGCTGGCATCGCGCAATACACAGTCTGTGTACCCGAAGAGCGAGAACGTCAACTCTTGACCTGTCGATGCCTCAGACGGATCAGCGATGGCCATCCGGACAATTGACTCAAGCATTGAGAGCCTGCTCAAGCTTCGATAATTCCACTTCCGGATGGTTGCCGCAAACCACCGTACTGCGAGCGCAGTCGACAGTTACCGTCACTCCATTACCGGCGAGCCATCCGTTGGTTGGAAATGCCTGAACCAAGTGGAAATGATAGCCCTGTGGCCATCGGTGAGTTGGCGGGTCGCCAAGGATCTGAATGTCGTCCTTCTGCGAGCGATATGATCAAAACAGGTTGAACCGTTTCTGGACGCGCTCGCCTAATGATCAGCCTATGGAGACTTCCATAGGCAACGTGCCAATACCGGCATACACCAAAGGGTGATCAACGTGGCTAAAGACGACAAGAAAAGCAAAGACGAAGCCTCAAAAGCCAGCAAGGATCTGAAAGACAAGAAGGCGTCACCGGCAAAAAAATCTGAAGAGGATTCAACGCTTTCCAAGTCTTCCGAAAAGAAAGACAAGAAGAAAGACGCCGAGCCAAAAAAATCTGCCAAAAAAGCTGATAGCAAGCCAGAAAAGGCCAAGAAATCAGACAAGGCAGACAAAGCAGAAAAGCCGGCCAAGAAGAAAAAGTGATACCTGCTGCTTGCCAGGGCCTCACGCCCTGGCGTTCTCTTACGCTCTCGCCTCCCGTTTTTAGCGCCAAGAACGCCTGCTGATCATCCATTCACAATGACCCTTTACTCGCCTACGAACATAGACTGTGTTCAGCGCGCGCGTGCGCAGGGATGACACGCTGCTGATAACTGATAACCTGCCGATGATCGAACGGTTTTTTGCTGCTGGCTTTGCCTTGACAGGGCCGATTTAGGCAATCAGGCAACTTTCTAAAACAGGGAAATAGAATTGAAAAATTTTCGTATGGTTAAGGCGGCTCTCGTGGGTGCGGCAGCAATGTGCTTCATCACACCTCTATGGGCTAAGGATGGAAACGAAGCGCTGTCAGCAGTCATCGATCAGCAAAGGAAGCAGCTTCCCATCACGCTGGATATAATGACCCGAATTGACGATATTACTTACGCCGATCACACCGTCACCTACAACCTCACGCTCAGTGGTTACAGCGGAAAGCCTGGCGAAAAAGCCTATTACAACAGCTATCTGACTCAGCAGATCCACGGCAGCTTGTGCAAGCAAACAGCCTATCTATTGGTGCTGGAGCTGGGCAACAAAATCACTTACTCATACACCAGTTCAACCGGAGGGTTTATTACCTCCATCACGCTTTCACGCGAAGACTGTGAGTAAAAACACCAGCGTCTTGAGATACAAGGTTCGCCTTACACAGCAGGGTAGGATGGCAACAATCCACCCTCTCGAACGATCACACACTACTTTTCCGGACGCTGCTTGCAGGTCTGCTACTTATAAAAGCGCATAAAGACGGCTTATCAATGAAACCACTGCATGTAGTGCTGGCTGTGCTGGTCATGGCGATCTGGGGCTTCAACTTCTCGGTGATCAAACTGGGGCTGACGAACGTCGACCCCTTGATTCTGGCAGGCCTGCGCTTCAGCCTGTGCGCCGTGCCAGCGATTTTCTTCATCCGCAAGCCTGATGTGCCGTGGCGTTATCTCATCGGTTACGGACTGGTGTTCGGTATCGGTCTGTGGGGCATGGTCAATCTGGGTATCAAGGCCGGGCTCTCGGCGGGCATCGCCTCGCTGGTGCTGCAATTCAGCGCGTTCTTCACCATCCTGCTCGGCGGCTGGGTGTTCAAGGAAGCGCTGACCCGTTTCCAGGTATTGGGTATGCTGATCGCGCTCAGTGGGTTGTTGAGTGTCATCGTGATCAGCGATGGCTCAGTGAGCTTGATCGGACTGCTTCTGGTATTGATCGGCGCGGTGTCCATGAGTGTGGCCAACATCATCAACAAAAAAGCCAGGACCCAGAATGTGTTCGGCTTTCTGGTGTGGTCCAGCGCCTTTTCGCCTATACCCCTGTTCGCGCTCGACTATGCCGTCAATGGAAGCGTCGGCTACGCCGCATTCGCAAATAACATAGACACGAGCGCCGTTCTGTCGATTCTGTTTCAGGTCTACCCCAACACCCTGTTCGCTTACTGGATATGGAATTCGTTGCTCAAGACCTATCCGGTTTCGACAGTCGCACCGCTGTCGTTACTGGTACCCATTTTCGGAATGCTGGGTTCGGTATTGATATTCAACGAGCCTGTGTCGACGGAGAAAGTGTTGGCAGTAGTTTTGATCGTGGCAGGGCTGGGCGTCGGGCTGTATAGGAAGCGGATTTTTGGGGTGTTATCTGGACGGGGTGTGAGCGCTTCGGAATGACGATCACGTCGCCGCCAACAGAAAATGAATCCTGCAATAGGCTTATACGGATACGACTCGTGATAAAAGCTTTTATTTTACTGACCTTCAGCGCCTTGCTAATCGGTTGCCAAAGCACAAACAGCAGCGCCCGGAATGACGCTTTCGCGGACCTGCGCTGCATTGCTTTACGTAATCAAAACCCTATCACTTCGCATGGAATTACCGAGATTAGCGACTACGCCGACCGCGGTAATATTCGCTGCAAAATCATTCTGGGCACCCTGTATGAAAACGGTGAAAGTGTCTTGCAAAACTTTTCCAGCGCCAGGGCGCTTTATCAGTCTGCAGCCGATGTAGACCCAGCGGCGTATTACCAGCTCGGGCGCATGGCTGAGAATGGCATTGGCGAACCGGTCGACTACGTCAAGGCCAGACAACTCTACCAGCGGGCAGCCGGTACACCTGCAAACATACGCAGTAGCATTCAGTTGGCGGGACTTCTAGAGAACGGCAAAGGTGGCCCTCAGGATCGCGAGGGTGCGCTGACACTTTATCTCAGTGCTGTCAGCTACGCCGGCGACGAAGCGTGGGGTAACGTGCAGCGACTGCGTCGTACGGGGCTGACGCTCTCTATCACGCAGGCGAACCGCTACAACGAAATATGGGCCAAGGGCGCAAGAGGCAACGTCATCAGAGCCATTCAGGCGTTGCATCGCAAAACGGAAAAGTTGACGAATCCAGACCCAGCGGGCAAACCGGCTACCCTGCAACTCGACTATGCCCCCGGCAGCGCTGCGTCAGACGTTTCATTAGTTGAAAGCTCTGGCAATAGCGCTTTCGATCAGCAAGCCATGGACGCCATGCGCGAAGTGCGATTTATCGACGAACCGATCATGCCCGAAGGGCAAAAGAACTGGGTATTGAACGTTGAGGTCACCCAAAAAGCTCGTTCGCGCACACGGCAGAATATCCAGACAGTTGCGCCCGCCGCCGCACGATGAGTCGTGCTCGATCTGGTCGAGGCCTCGAGAAGGCGGTCAGCAGGCTCAACATGCACGCGTGGAAAACCCTCACGTCCCCCTCGGTTTCACCCGCGCCGTGGCCTCCGCCACCAACGGATCATCCGGCCAGTAATGCTTTGGATACCGCCCCTTCAAATCCTTCTTCACCTCAATGTAAGTCGACCGCCAGAAGTTAGCCAGATCCTGCGTCACCTGCACAGGGCGGCGCGCCGGGGACAATAAGTGCAGTTTAAGCACCTGTCGCCCGTTGGCGATGCGTGGTGTATCGGACAGTCCGAACAGTTCTTGCAGCCGCACCGACAGGATCGGCGGCTGTTCGCTGTAGTCGATGCGGATGTTTGAGCCGGAGGGCACCTGGATGGTCTGCGGGGCCTGCGCTTCCAGTTGTTGCGGCATCGGCCACGGCAGGAGGTTGCGCAAGATAGATGACAGGTCGAGCTGGCTGAAATGGCTGAGTCGGGTGACTTTGCCGAGGTACGGCATCAGCCAGTTTTCGAGTGTATCCATCAGTTGCGGGTCACTCAGGTCGGGCCATTCGCTCGTTCCGTTTTTGTCGATGTCCAGATTACGCAGTAGCGCGACACGCGCCTGCCATTGGCGCAGCTCTGGCGTCCACGGCAATAACTCCAGGCCTTTGCGACGTACCAACGCCAGCAGCGCGTGGCTGCGGGCTGCATCGTCGAGGCCGGTCAGCGGTTCGCGGCTGAGGATCAATTCACCCACTTTGCGCTGCCGCTCGGCGCGGAATACGCCTTCGCGCTCATCCCAGTCGATCTGGTCCACGGTGATGACCTGCTCGGCCAGCACGGAGTCGAACAGCGCCGGATCGAACTCCGCGGCGAGGTAGATGCGCTCTTCGCGCTGGCCCTGTCGACTGCCCAAGTCTGCAATGACCAGCCACGGCTGCTTCATCAGTGCGTCGGCCTCGGCGAACAGTGCCGCACGACCGTTGGCCAGTCGATATTCGGCACCGCCGGGGCGACGTTGTTGCGCTACACGATCCGGATAGGCCAGCGCCAGCAACGCACCGAGCCAGCGAGAGTGATCCGGGTCGCTGACCGGGCTGTTCGCAGCACCGCGCAGGTATCCGCGATATTGCCGCGACAATTGCCTGGCCCGCTGCACGCCGCCTTGCGCCCCACGCGCGGCTCGCTCGGTGCCCGCCAGCAAGGTCAGGCGACTGTGCAGATCAGCCCCGCCGCCGCGCAGAATATCGCGCTCACCCAACAAGGCGGCCACGTCACACGCCAGCTCGCCCAAACCCAATGCATGGCCCCGCAACAGTAGATGAGCGATACGCGGATGGGCAGGCAACTCGGCCATCGCCTGACCGTGTGACGTCAGGGCAGGCGGCTGACCCGGCTGATTGCTCAGCGCTTCAAGCCGCACCAGCAGGTCCTGCGCCTGCGCATACGCTGCGGCGGGCGGTATGTCGAGCCAGACCAGTTGCGCGGGCGTGACGCCCCAGCGCGCCAGTTGCAGCGCAAGCCCGGCGAGGTCCGCCTGAAGAATTTCTGCTGCCCCGTAGGCAGCCAGTTGGTCATGCTGCGCCTCGGACCAGAGCCGGTAACACACGCCCGGCTCCAGCCGCCCTGCCCGTCCGGCTCGCTGAGTGGCGCTGGCGCGGGAGATGCGCTGGGTTTCCAGACGCGTCATGCCGCTGCCTGGATCGAAACGCGGCACCCGCGCCAGCCCGGCATCGATCACCACACGCACGCCGTCGATGGTCAGGCTGGTTTCCGCGATGTTGGTCGCCAGCACCACCTTGCGCGTGCCTTTGGGGGCCGGTTCGATGGCGGCCCGCTGGGCACTGAGGTCAAGCTCGCCGTGCAAGGGGCAAAGCAGAATGTCGGCGCGCTCACCCAGCGCTTCCGCCAGTTGCTGGTTGACCCGTCGAATCTCGGCCTGCCCCGGCAAAAACACGAGCAGGCTACCGGACTCGCTGCCCAGCGCATCCAGCACCGTTTGCACGACTCGTGGCTCGACAAATTCACCCGTCTGAAAAGGACGTCCCCACTGCATCGCCACCGGAAACATCCGCCCATCGCTGCGCACCACGGGCGCATCGTCCAGCAACGCCGCCAACCGCTCGCCTTCCAGCGTTGCCGACATGAGCAGAATCTTCAGCGGTTGATCGTCTCGAAACAGCTCGCGGCCATTAAGGCTCAACGCCAGCGCCAGGTCAGCGTCCAGACTGCGCTCGTGAAACTCATCAAAAATCAGCAGCCCGACGCCTTCCAGCGCCGGGTCGTCCTGCAAGCGACGGGTCAGAATCCCTTCGGTGACGACTTCGATGCGCGTCTTCGGGCCGACCCGGCTTTCCAGACGAATGCGATAACCCACCGTCTCGCCGACCTTCTCGCCCAGCTCACTGGCCAACCGCTCCGCCGCAGCGCGTGCAGCCAGGCGGCGCGGTTCCAGCATCAGAATGGTCTGCCCCGCCAGCCAGGTTTCCTCCAGCAGCGCGAGCGGCACCCGCGTGGTCTTGCCCGCGCCGGGAGGGGCTTCGAGCACGGCTTCGTGGCGTGTGGTCAGGGCCTGACGCAGGGCTGGCAGGACGGAGTCGATGGGTAACGAAATCATGGGGGCTCCCGGAGAGATTCCGGGAGTATACAGAGCGCGGTGTGGTGGAATCAGGTAGCGTGTTTTATCGCCCGTAAACCGTCTGCAGTTGCGCCTGCGTCAATGCATCCTCAAAAGGCACGGGCACTGATTTCACGGCGCCGTAGAGGTTGCGATAGCGCCAGTAATGGCCGTTGCTGGCCAGCTGGTAGCCGCGCTCGACCACACGCCTGCCATCCAGCACATAGCGCAAAGTCTCTTGGGCGGCTTCTGGTGGGGCGGGCAGCATCAGGTCAGCGGCCAGCACGCGCATCGATTCTTCGATGCACTCATCGAGGGCTGCGGTGACTTGCGCCAGATCCAGCGCGCCGTCATCGATGCACTGTTTGCCACAGCGCCGAATGGGCTGGCTGTTGACCTCGATGCGCATGCGATATAACGCAGAACCGGCAATGTCCTGGACCTGGACCTGATTGATCAGCACAAAACTGCCGCGGTCGGGCGTGAGCATCAGCTTGGGCTCTATCACCAGACGCGCGCTGACGTTCCCCACCCCCTGTTTCAGGCCTGCAGTTGAGGAGGCCTGCTGAAAGCGTTGTTGCAGACGCTCCTGCAACTGCACGCCAGCCAGGAGGTTGGCCAACGGGAGCGACTCTTTGGCTGCGGCTTGTTCCGCATCGCGTTGCAAGCTGCCGCTGCCCATCTGAGTATTGATCAGGCTGGCGACCAGCAAACCGGCAAGCCCGGCGGCGTTGCCGGAACTCGCGACCAGGTTATGGCTGGACGACGCAGCCTTTTGCGCCGCTTCGGCATCCACCACGGTGCTGGCACCGACAAATGCCTGGGGCAGTTGCATGTCCACTTTGACCCCGTGGGCCTGGACGTAAGACACCGCGTCTTGCGTCTTGAAACCGGCCGGTGGCCCTGGCTTCTGCGCACAACCGGCGAGCATCAGCAGGGCCTGTGCGGCAACCGTGATCAATACGCGTTTCATTGCTCGAAGGAGCTGATCATTTGCTGGCGGCTTGTGTCCATCGCCTGATAGAACGCGTTGGTCAGGTTGGCGTATGTGGGCTCGTCCCACTCGCCTTGAGCGGCCTGCACGACCGAAAAGGGCTTGAACCACAGCAATTTGTTGTCGGACAGATCGACCAGCATGCCTTGACCGCCCACCTGCGCCATCGGCACGCTGGTTGGCACAACGCTGTAGTAGCTGCGAGTAGCGCCGGTGACCAGAACGTTGACCAATAGCAAGCGATCAACGCCATAAGTCGCCTTGAGCGGTGTCAGGTCACGGACGGTGTAGCCCTCTCGAAAACTCACTTCCTTGTAAGCGGTGAGGTTCACAGGCTCATTGATTCGTTTGACCTTGTAACCTTTGGCCTGCAGCTTGGCGACAATGACGTCAGGCAAGGTATTGAGATCGCGCACCTGCCACTTTTCGACATTTCCCCGAAGATTGCTGTTAACCCCGGTATTGATGGCCAGGTCCAGAAGCCCCTGGTTGCCGGTCAATGCCAGCACAGGCACTGGCACCACGGTAATCGCCACGCCGATGGTAGGCTCTTTGGCATTCCAGAATTGCTGGTCCAGCGCGACGGGAGGTTGAACGTGGGCGCAGCCGGTGAGGGCCACACAGGCGAGCAAAGCCAGCGCTGACAAGGTGCGAAGCGTATGAAATGACATGTATCAAATCCCTATGGTTAAAAACGATGCCGCCTGTATCGGCAGTCAACGTCCCAACAATAGTGGCTTATTGATATTTTTTTGCAGCATCAGCGCAGCCTTGATACTCAGCCGGCCTTGGCCGCCATCGCCGTCACTTCCACACGCATCCCCTCTACCGCCAGCGCAGCCACGCCCACCGCCGCCCGGACCGGCCACGGTTGTTTGAAGAAGCGTTTGTACACTTCATTGAAGGCAGCGCGGTCTGCCATGTCGGTCAGGTAGATGGTCAGGTGCATGACCCGGTCCATCGAACTACCGGCGCGCTCCAGTGCGTCTTTCAAGGCTCGAAGCGTGCATTCGCTTTGTTCGGTGATATCGCCCAGCTCCAGGCTGCCGTCGGGACGGGTCGGAATCTGGGTGCTGACCATCAGGCCGTTGAAGTCGGCGACGTCGGAAGAGATGGACTCCACGTCGGGATCGGGGGTGAAGGTGATGTCTGCGTTTGCCATGGGATCTCTGCTTTGCAAAAGTCGGAAAAGGATAAGCCTACGCGAGCGGCCAATAAGGGTCGAGCCGCAGGGCACGTCGCAGGCAGTTGAAATGCGGAGCGTAGCCCGACAGAATCGCGCCCCGATCCGGCCACAGCGCCGGGCGTTTGTGCTGAAAGGGGTTGCCGGTGAACGAACAGAAATTGTCCATGCGCCTTGAGCGTGTGGCGACGCATGTGCCAAGCGGTGCGCGGCTGGCCGACATTGGCTCGGACCACGGCTATTTGCCGGTGGCGCTGCTGAACCGCGGTGCAATCGCCTTTGCGGTGGCGGGCGAAGTGGCGTTGACGCCGTTTGGCGCAGCCGAGCGCACCGTGCGCGAGCACGATCTGGACCAGCACATCAGCGTGCGTCTGGCCGATGGTCTGGCGGCGATTGCACCGGAAGACGGGATCACAGCGGTCAGTCTCTGTGGCATGGGCGGCGAGACGATCCGTGACATTCTCGACAGCGGCAAAGCGCGGCTGAGCGGTCAGGAGCGTCTGATCCTGCAACCCAACGGTGGCGAACAACCACTGCGCCGGTGGCTGATGGAAAATGGCTACCGCATCGTTGCCGAGGACGTGCTGCGGGAACACCGTTTCGACTACGAGATCATCGTCGCCGAGCGTACCGGTCCGGTGACGTACACCGCCGAAGAACTGTATTTCGGCCCCTTGCAGATGCAGGCGCGCAGCCCGGCTTTTTTGCTCAAGTGGCAGCGTCTGCTGGGCAAGAAACAGAAGACACTGAGCAACTTCGCCCGGGCGCAAACGGCCGTACCCGAAGAGAAAGTGCAGGAAGTTGTGCAGCAGATCAGGTGGATGACCACGTTACTGGCCTGAAAATCGAACTCACGCCCTGATCGGCTCTCAAAACCGCATGATCGACGCGCAGCGCGAGTCAGTCTCTGCGCACCTCTTACGCAACCATCAACGGGAGAAACACGACCATGCAGTCAGACGCACTTTCCTGGGGCCACGGGCCTCGTCTGTTTGAAGTCTTCCTTGAGCCAACCTGCCCTTTTTCGGTCAAGGCGTTCTTCAAGCTTGATGAGTTGCTGGCTCAGGCCGGCGAAGACCGGATCACCGTCAAAATCCGCCTGCAATCCCAGCCCTGGCACATGTTTTCCGGCGTAATCGTGCGCTGCATTCTGGCGGCTGCAACGCTGGAGGGTGGCAAGGAAAGCGCCAAGGCCGTGATGACAGCGGTGGCATCGCACCGTGAAGAGTTCGAGTTTGAACACCATGCGGGCGGACCGAATCTCGACGCCACGCCCAATGACATCATTGCGCGCATCGAACGTTACAGCGGTCTGGCGCTGGCCGAAGCGTTCGCCAATCCCGACCTTGAACAAGCCGTCAAATGGCACACTAAATATGCTCGGCAGAACGGTATCCACGTTTCGCCGACCTTCATGATCGACGGCCTCGTACAGCCCGGCTTGAGCAGCGGCGATCCGGTCTCTAAGTGGGTGTCGGAGATTGGCTGAAAAAACGCCTCAGCCCGCCGCCGCGACCCGTTCGTTTATCCACACATGACTGCGCGCAAGAACCTTGCGCGCCAAAGCTGTCGGAAAGTGGATGAAGCCGTGCGGTGACTCGGGCAGAAGGTGCATCTCAACGTCTGCCGAACGTGCCCAGCGTTCAGCCATTTGCAGCGTGTCGTCCAGAAGCGGGTCGATCTCGCCGACGAACATCAGGGCGGGCGGCAGGTCGGTCAGGTCGCCATAAAGTGGCGACAGGGGCGGCTCACGACGTTGTTCGTCACTGAGGCCGGGGGTCAGCGAGCGCATGGCGCTGACCATGCCCGGGCCGTCCAGCACCAGCGTGTCAGGGCCTGCGGTGCGCACGCTGGGTGTTCCGGTCAGGTCATAGACGCCGTAATACAGCACTGTACCGATCACCCGCTTGAGCAGGTCGGGCCTGGTTTTCAATTTGAGCAACGTGGCTGCAGCGAGGTGCCCGCCCGCCGACTCGCCGACCACTATAACGGGCAGGCCGGCAAACTCTTTACAGTCACTCAACAACCAGCAAGCGGCCGAGAAACAGTCGTCCATCAAGCCTTCGACAGGGGTCGATAACGCGAGCCGGTAATCAACCGAGACAATGGCGACGTCGCACGCGTTGGCCATGCCGACGTTAAGATCGTCATTCATCTGGGCGTTGCCGATGACCCAGCCGCCACCATGAATATCCAGCACCACGGCCTTGGGTGTGCCGTGGGGTTTGATGATTCGCACCGGCACGGGTACGTTGTTCGTACTGACGACTCTTTTCTCGATCCGCAGATCACGCCGGGAAGGTTTGAGGGCGCTACCGACCTGGCTAACCCGTAACAATGCCTGAATCACCAACGGTGTCACGCGATTGCGAATCCGGAAGCGTGGCAGCCGTGCGAGGGTCTTGTTGAACCGACGGACTTCTGCCAGCTCCTGTTCGCTGGAAGGCCAAAGCTGTTTGATGTTCAATTTCTGCCCTCTTGTCAGGCTGATGTAGCAAGAGCAAGCACAGCGCCTGCTCCCGCTTATACCTGAGAGGCGTTTAATCGTAGAACGGTTCAACCGACGCGCGACTGCCGACAAAAAAACTGTCCGCGACCAGTCGCAAGGGCTCCAAATCAAGGTCGCTGGCGTTGTGGATGATCAGCTGCTGAAAGTGTCGATACACCGCTGCGTACTCGCCCTCTTCCGACACCGCCTGACGCACGCCATCGATACTCAGCAGCGCGCCGCCGTTGTCCAGTCGCAACGTGCCTTCGGCGCAGCGAATCTCGATACTCCAGAGTTCATCGTGGCCGTGATCAAAATCGAACTCCGCACGGATGTCGAGTTGACGCGTGTCGGACATTTTGATCGACGCGGCAATCGGCGACTGGCAGTTACCGGGCACACGCAGTTCGGCAGACTCTACGAACAGCGGCAGTGGCAACAGGTGCGTCGCAATCGACAACGCATTGATGCCCGGATCGAAGACACCCAGACCACCGGGCTGCCAGATCCACGCCTGGCCCGGATGCCATTTGCGCACGTCTTCTTTCCAGTCGATCTGTACGCTTTTCAGGGTGCGTGTAGCCAGCCAGTCGCGAGCCGCTTCGACACCAGGCGCGTACCGCGAATGCCAGGCGAACAGACCGCTGACGCCCTGCTCCGCCGCTTGCTGCACCAACGCCATCGCTTCGCCCAAAGTGGCGCATGGCGGCTTTTCAACCAGCACATGCTTGCCAGCGGCCAACGCCTGCTGCACCAGCGCGAACCGGCCTTGCGGCGGCGTGCAGAACGCAATCGCATCCACCTCTAAGCCGCTCTCAAGCAACTCGCCCAATGACTTGAAATTCTCCACCCCGGCGCAGGGCTGCCCTTGTGTCGCGACGGCCACCAGCTGGAACGCAGGATTGGCGTGAATGGCGGGCACGTGCTGATCCTGGGCGATCTTGCCATAGCCCACCAGACCGAGACGAATCGGTTGCATACATGACTCCTGAGTTTTTGTAATTATCTTGGGCACAGTAAACCAGATGTTAATCGTGGTCGGTAAGGGGGGCATCATGTGCATCTGACCGAAGACCCGAGATCGCGCTTAGCGTCGGGAAACGTTACGGGCAACCGTTGCTGCTTGCCGTTGATACGAAGGGCATGTGTGAAGCGGAGGGCGGCTTTTTCAGGCAGACAATGGGATTGGGCGGGTGGAGGCTGTGAACCGAGACTCCATCACGGTGCTGCAATGGCGCACCACTGAATAATGACATCTATCGAAACGCGGGGGACTGGGTGCTGGCCTTTGGAAAACGATACGTGCCGTTACCAAAATCCATAAACGAGGAGGCCCCGCAAGCGGGGCCACAACTTAACCTGGCCTCATCACCGTTTCTTGTAGCACGGGAGTGGAGCTTCCAGGGCAGCGAAGTGAATCTACCACACTACGAGGCGACGTCAACTCCCAAGACAGGGTTTGAAAGCGCCTGACCGACCTCTCGTGAGCGAGCCGATCACCTCAGGCTGCTACCCATTTCAGCAGACGCCAAAACAGGGAGCACTTCGTTTTCCCGCTACCGCGCCTCGATGATTTGTATTAAAGGCATCCCGATACAGCTATGAGCTTCTACGAGAAATCATTGACGTGTACCCTTTCGGTTTTGGCCCAAGGAATGAAGACCGGCCATTTAGACACCCAGGAGCAGTGAATCGCTATGGTTTGGCAAACGCTGGAGGCGAAGCTTTCTACGCCAAGGATGTCCCGCTACCTGAAGGGCAACCGAAACAAGGACCGAGCCGCAGAGGCTTACGTCCACAACATGAAAATTGCAGAGTCTCTCGTTTCAGTTTTTCATGTTCTTGAGGTAGCCGTGCGCAACGGAATTCAGAAAGAAATGGCCTTGGAGTATGGCCGGAATGACTGGTATGAAGAATGGAATGGCACCGGCAATGCACATTTCCAGAAACTCTATAACAAAATTTCAGAGGCCAAAGAAGAGCTTCGTAATCGAAAAATCGAGCTTACCCCTGACAACATAGTAGCGGAGCTCAGCTTTGGTTTCTGGACGTCTCTATTCAACCGGGCAACCATCACCAACCTGTCAAAACCGCTCATGCGGGTTTTCTATTTCTGCCCTAAGAGCATGCGACAACCCGATAACATCCGCACGCGCCTGAACAAGGGGCGAGACCTGCGGAACCGATGCTTCCACCATGAGCCGCTTTTGTGGCAACCGCTCTATGAACTGCATAGGGACATATCGGAAGTCATCAAGTGGATCGAGCCTGGATTACATGAGTGGATAAAGACCCATGATCGAGTGCCTGCCACGCTCGGAGACTGGGTGAACTGGCGAGACTCACCGGCGCCAGCGCATGCAGAGAGCCTACCGGCAATAACGAATGAGCAGAACGTGTCGAACAGCCTTTCCAAAAGTGCTTATCCAGCCGCTGATCCGGAAAACATCGCTGGGCACACACAGACTTGATTCAATACCGAGCTGTCTTCTACCTTTTTCAGAGCCGCTGCGCAGCCGTCGCAGTCGCCTTGACCTCCTGACGCTCCACCGCAGAACCACTCCCGTCACTCAATAGTCTTAGCCTTGCAGCCATTGCCTTGTATAGTTGCCTTCTTCATCTCAGGAGCTTTCCATGCGCATTCCTTCTCGTTTGATCGGTGGCGTTCTGGTCGCCACGTTGCTGACTCAGATTTCTGCCTGCGGCAGTATTTTCTATCCCGACCGCCGTGGTCAGATTGATGGCAAGGTTGATCCGGCCATTGCGGCGCTGGATGCGTTTGCGCTGTTGTTCTACATCGTTCCTGGTGTGATCGCGTTCGCGGTGGACTTCGCGACGGGTGCGATTTATTACGGGCCTGGCGAGCATGCGCAGATCGATCCGCAGAAGCTGCAAAAAGCCCTCAAGGCTGACGGCAGTGTCGACAACATCAAGCTGCAAGCCATTATCGAAACCGAACTGGGCCGGTCCCTGCCGCTGAACGACCCGCGTCTGATTCAGCACAAAGGCAGCGTGGAGCAACTGGCCACACTGGGTCTGATCCCGGCCGCCTGATCCCATACGGTCCAAGGAAACGCGTCATGAGCACCACTGCCGAACATTCCCGACTGCTGCGTCTGGCGACACGGGCCTCGCTGGCGGTTGCCGTGACGCTGATTCTGGCCAAAGGGGTTGCCTGGTGGCTGAGTGGCTCGGTGAGCCTGCTGGCCGGGCTGACCGACTCGCTGCTCGATGGCGCAGCGTCGTTCCTCAATCTGCTCGCGGTGCATTACGCGCTACGCCCTGCCGATGACGATCATCGCTACGGTCATGGCAAGGCGGAAGCCCTGTCAGGCATGGCACAGGCGCTGTTCATCACCGTCAGTGGCGTGCTGATCGCGGTGCAGGCCATCGAGCGTATCCAGAATCCGGAACCACTGGGCGCGCCGCTGCTGGGCATGGTGGTGATGGTGATTTCCATCGCGCTGACGCTGGCCCTGCTCACCCTGCAATATCGGGTCATCAAGGCAACGGGGTCGGCGGCGATTCGTGCCGACTCGCTGCACTACCGCTCCGACCTGCTGCTCAACGCCAGCATTCTGGTGGCGCTGACCCTGGCGTATTTCGGCTGGCAGCAGCTGGACGCCTACTTCGGTCTGGGCATCGCGCTGTACATTCTGTGGAGCGCCCTGCAAATCGCCCGTGAGACTGTATCCGTGCTGATGGACGAGGAATTGCCGGCGGATGTCAGCACTCGCATGCTGGAGCTGGCCTGCAGTGTGCCGGGCGTACTGGGGGCGCACGATCTGCGCACGCGGATTTCCGGTAATCACTGGTTCGTGCAGTTGCACTTGGAGTTGCCGGGGACCTTGACACTGTCAGTGGCCCACGCGCTGTGTGACAAGGTCGCCGACGCCATTCACGAGCAGTTCCCGAAAGCCGAGGTGCTGGTACACGCCGACCCTCAGGAAGTCGTCAAAAACAGTAACGCCTGACCCGCCTCAATTGACGCTGTAACCGCGCCCTGCCAGACACGCGCCCATCGAGCGACGGTACAGATCCACGACGTCAGGCGGTGGCTGACCGGTGACATTGGCCGGATCGAAGCCGCTCTGCTCGGCGGCCCAGCGGTAGCATTGGTAATGATCCAGCTCGACCTGTTGCGGGCTCTGGCCATTTTCCGGGTAGGCCACCGGATCGTAGCCATTGCTTTGCGGTTGGGCCGGGGCCTGCTGATACGTCGCTTCGTTCTGCGGCGGATTGACCACCACGTAATCCTGCGTATCAGGCTGATACGCGTAATACGTGCCCGCAGCCAGAAACAGCAGGCTGCTGCCGATCCACACCTCCTGCGAATAAGACGGCAGGCTGCGCACACGCACACCGTAAGGCGGCGTCACCACGACATAACGCGGACCTTGCGGGCGATACCAGTAGCCTTGCGAATAGAAGTAGTCCTGCCCTCGGTACGGAATGCGCGAGTAACCGCCCGGGACGCGATCTATCGCATAGCCGGGGCGATATTGCGGGCCAGGCCCCCAGCCGTTGCCGCGCCCGTCCGGGCGACCTTCCCAGCGATCATTGGGCCGACCGGCCTGCCAATTGCGGTTATTGCCGCGCGGGATGTCCTGATAGTAGCCCTGGCGCGGCGGCTGGCTTTGCCAGACTTCTTTGGGACCGCTCTGGATCGGCAGGTTATCCTGGTTCTGGCGCAACTGCTGACGCTGCTGATTTTGCTGCTGCTGAATCTGACGTTGCTGGTCACGCTGCTGCTGGTCGATCTGCTGTTGCTGCTGGCGTTCGACATTGCGCTGCTGAAGCTGTTGCTGCTGGATCTGGCGCTGTTGATTGAGCTGCTGCTGGTTGATCTGCTGTTGCTGCTGACGCTCGACCTGACGCTGCTGATTCTGCTGTTGCTGAATCTGGCGCTGTTGGTTGTTCTGCTCCTGACGAAGCTGTTGCTGTTGTTGTTGCTGCTGGCGCTGTTGCCCATTTTCAGCGGGGCTGCCATACAGCTGGTTCTGCCGAGACTCATCACGTTCGTCGGCCAATGCCTGGGCACTGATGCTCAGACACAACAGACTTACACCCGCCAACTGCCAGATGCCAGATTTCATGCTTTCCTCACTAGGACGCGGGTAGACGTTATTAAGACTGTTGAAGCGTAGCGCCGTTCTGCGCACTTTATCAGCAGACAAAGAAAAGGGGACCAGACGGTCCCCTTGAGATATTTCGTCGTCCTGCGCAACGCTTTTGACGTTGGCTCACCTCATGCCGTCTTCTGGACAGTATGCAGCCCGGGGGCCTGTCACACCCTGTCGGGTGGGAGGCCGCGACCGGCCTGATTGGGCGGGTCGCGCTGGACGCTATGTCCGGGCAGTGATTACGCTTAAAAGAATAGGCCTGAGGCGGTGGCGGAAGATTGCTAATATTGCCGATTAAAACATCACTTGCGCAATTTTTGACTTCAGATGAATAATCCAGCGCAATTCAACTCATAAAGGGATGCACCGTGAGCAAGCTCGACAGATATGACCTGAGCATTTTGGCGGAACTGCAACGGGACGCACGCATTTCCAATCAGGAATTGGCCGAACGCATTGGTCTTTCCCCTTCGCCGTGCTCGCGTCGGGTCAAACAGCTGGAAGACGACGGTTACATCGTGCGTCAGGTTGCCCTGCTGGATCGCAAAAAACTTGGCCTGAACCTGACCGCCTACGTATTGATCGGCATGGACCGCCATACGCCAGAGCGTTTCGAGAATTTCGAGCAGCACATTCGCAACCTGCCGCAGGTCCTTGAGTGCAGCCTGGTGACCGGCATGGATGCGGATTACCAGTTGAAGGTGGTGGTACCGGACATGGATCACTATCAGAAACTGCTGCTGGGCCATCTGACGCGCATCGAAGGCGTGACCAGCGTCAAGTCGAGCTTCGTGCTCAACCAGGTACTGGCCAGCACCGAAATGCCGCTGACCCACTTGCGCAGCTGATTCACAGCTTTGCGGCGACTTCCCGATATTGGCCCTGATCCAGCCCGTCAAGCGTCCAGTCGCCAATCCGGACTCGCACCAGCCGCAAGGTGGGCAGCCCGACGGCGGCGGTCATGCGCCTTACCTGTCGATTCCGGCCTTCCTTGATCACCAGTTCCAGCCAACAGGTCGGCACGCTTTTGCGAAAGCGCACCGGCGGGTTGCGTGGCCAAAGCTGCGGCTCTTCGAGCTGTCGCGCTTCGGCAGGCAAGGTCGGGCCGTCGTTGAGCTGGACGCCGTCGCGCAACTGCTGCAGTTGCGCTTCAGTCGGCTCACCCTCGACTTGCACCCAGTAGGTCTTGGCCAGTTTGTGTTTCGGATCGGCAATACGCGCCTGCAACTGGCCGTCGTTGGTCAACAACAGCAAGCCCTCGCTGTCACGGTCCAGCCGCCCTGCGGGATAGATACCGGGAATGTCGATGAAGTCCTTGAGCGTGGCCCGCCCGCCTTCGTCGCTGAACTGAGTCAGCACGTCGAAAGGTTTGTTGAACAGGATCAGCTTCGGCTCGGCGGGCGGCGCTTTGGCGACACGGCGTGCAGTATTCGCAGAGCCGGGGGCTGCGCGTCGGGAAACAGGGCGTTGAGTGCGGGACATGGGAATGGGGCAATCGGAAAACAGAAAGGGCCACTTTAGTGGCCCTTTCTGCAAATACCAACCTCTTAACGAGCGGCCATCAACGAAATGGCGGCTCGTCGAAGCTGCGCAGTTTGCGCGAGTGCAGCGAATTGAGCTGAGTGCGCATCAGGTCCAGTGCGGCGATGCCGATCTTCAAGTGCTGGCTGACCGCACGCTCATAGAACGCGTTGGCCGACCCCGGCAACTTGATCTCGCTGTGCAACGGCTTGTCGGAAACACAGAGCAGCGTGCCGTAAGGCACCCGCAGGCGATAACCCTGGGCGGCGATGGTGCCGCTTTCCATGTCCACCGCCACAGCACGGGACAGGTTGATCAACGGCCTTTCCTGCGCCCAGCGCAATTCCCAGTTACGGTCGTCATACGTCAGCACGGTGCCGGTGCGCAGGCGCTTCTTGAGCTCTTCGCCACGTTCGCCGGTAATCTGCGCGGCAGACTCCTGCAACGCCAGTTGCACCTCGGCCAGGGCCGGAATCGGGATGTGTGGCGGCAGCACACGGTCCAGAATCCCGTCGCGACGCATGTAGGCGTGAGCCAGCACGTAATCGCCAATGGTCTGCGACTGACGCAGGCCGCCGCAGTGACCGATCATCAGCCAGCAATGCGGGCGCAGCACCGCCAGGTGGTCGGTGATGTTCTTGGCATTGGACGGGCCGACGCCGATGTTCACCAGCGTCACGCCGTGACCGTCTTCGGCGATCAGGTGGTAAGCCGGCATCTGATAGCGGTGCCAGACCACGCTGGCAACAATCGCCTGGGCTTCATCAACGCCCATGCTCTTGTCGACGACCACGTTGCCCGGCAGAACCATGCGCACGAAACGCGGGTCTTCGCGCAGTTTTTCCAGGCCATGCAGAATGAACTGGTCAACATAACGGTGGTAGTTGGTCAGCAGAATCCACGGCTGAACATGGCGCCAGTCGCTGCCGGTGTAATGCACCAGACGGCGCAGCGAGAAATCCACCCGCGCGGCGTCGAACAGCGCCAGAGGCAACGGATCGACGTTGGCCCAGTCGTAAAGGCCGTCGGCGATGCCGTCGGTTGCGGCCGACAGGTCGGTGCTCGGAAACACCCGCGCCAGCGCCGCAGCGGTTACGCCGGTGCCCGCCAGCTCATCGCCCTGCTCGACCACGTAAGGGTAAGGAATGCTCTGCTCGCTCATGCCGACTTCGACCGTCACGGTGAAATCGCTCATCAGCGGGCCCAGTTGCTCCAGCAGGTACTTTTTGAATGCTTTGGGTTGCGTGACGGTAACGCTGTAAGTGCCGGGCAACTGGACTTTGGCGTAAGCGCGGGTCGTCAGCGGCACTTCACCGTGGCACTTGTAGACCAGGCGCAGCTCCGGGTAGTTGAACTGCGCACGTTCTTCGGCAGTGGGCTCGACGCGGTCTTTCAAATAACGTTTGAGCGCCTGACTCAACGCACTGGTGGCGCGCTCATGCAACTCGGCAAGCCGCTCGACGGCTTGCTCGGCGGTGTCTACGACAACAAAGGCTTGGGTCACGATTCATGTCCTGTCTGATCTTGCAGTCGTGCATCGTAACGGGTTCGCGTGCTCATGCCACCTGTGGCGAGGCCCTTCGCAGCAATGTTTCTACCTCAACACCTCGTGGCAAGGCGCCATAGACCCGCCCGCCGGACGCCAGTCGACCGGCAATAAAACCATCGCTGACCGCCGCGTTGCCTGCCTCCAGCAACAGCTTGGCCTGCACGGCGACAGCGATGTCTTCGGTCAGTTGCCGGGCGCGGTACTGAATGTCGCCGGTGTCCTGAAACGCAGCTTTAAGCCTGGCGATGTGTGATGCCAGATGACGATCACCCTGCCCGTCGCCCAGTTCATCGAACAACGCGTCGAGCGCGCCGGGCTCTTTGGACGCTGTGCGCAGCACGTCCAGGCATTGCACATCGCCAGAGCCTTCCCACGTCGAATTGACCGGCGCTTCACGGTACAGACGAGGCAAAATGCTGTCTTCGACATAGCCCGCACCGCCCAGACACTCGGCCGCTTCGTTGATCATGGCCGGAGCGCGCTTGCAGATCCAGTATTTGCCTACCGCCGTGATCAGCCGGACGAAACGCTTTTCGGGATCGTCATCCAGACGGTCCAGCGCACGCCCCATGCGCAGCGTAAGGGCCAGTGCCGCTTCGCTTTCCAGCGCCAGGTCAGCCAGTACGTTCTGCATCAACGGTTGCTCGGCCAGCAATCGACCTCCCACCGCGCGGTGCGCGCAATGGTGCGTGGCCTGCGTCAAGGCCTGACGCATCAGGGCGCTGGAGCCGACCATGCAATCGAAGCGGGTCATGGCGACCATTTCAATGATGGTGGGCACACCGCGCCCTTCCTCGCCGATCATCCAGGCCAGCGCGCCACGAAACTCCACTTCACTTGAGGCGTTGGACCAGTTGCCAAGCTTGTTTTTCAGCCGCTGAATGTAGAGCTCGTTGCGACTGTCGTCAGGCCGATGGCGCGGCAGCAGAAAACAGCTGAGTCCTTTGTCGGTCTGCGCCAGGGTCAGGAACGCATCACACATCGGCGCGGAACAGAACCACTTGTGCCCCACCAGCTCATAGGGCTGACCAGGGCCTCCAGCGCCGGTCGGGAAAGCTCGGGTGGTGTTGGCCCGCACGTCGGTGCCGCCCTGTTTTTCAGTCATCGCCATGCCAATGGTCACGCCAGCCTTGTGCGCGATACCCACATTGCGCGGATCGTATTGAGTCGACAGCACCTTCGGCAGCCAGATATCGGCCAGATCCGGCTGCAGCTTCAATGCCGGAACGCTGGCAAAAGTCATGGTCAGCGGACAGCCGCTGCCAGCCTCGGCTTGCGTGTGCAGGTAACTCATGGCGGCGCGTGCGACATGGGCGCCAGGCTGAGGCTCGGTCCACGGCAAAGACGGAATGCCGTGTTCGATGGCAGCGCTCATCAACTGGTGATACGCCGGATGAAACTCGACCAGATCGATGCGGTGCCCATAGCGGTCGTGACTGGCGAACACCGGCTTGTTCTGATTCGCCAGAAACCCCGCGGCCATCAGCGGCCCGCCCGCCAGCGCGCCATAAACGTCGATCCGCGACTGCGCCCAGCCCGCACCGAAACGCTTACTCCACTCTTGAAGCGGCAGGTCGATTCGGTAGAGATTCACACCGTCCAGCGGTGGCGGCTGATTGGTGACCTTGTGAGTTTCAGCGAATGACGTCAGGCTCATGGGCCATCTCCTGCCTGTGGGCGTGCGCACCCTGTGAGCAGTGAATCATGCACCCGGCACCGGCAAAAGTGCCGTAGCCGCCGAAACATCGGCGTTTTTGACTGTGGGCCATACCGGTATGTTCTTACGCCAGCAGGCTTATATGCCCCACTGAGCTTTCAACTCCGGCGTTTTGCGCACAGCGCCCGGTACAACCATCAGCACCGGAATGCTCAGCGTGAAGCAACTGCCCTTCCCAGGCTCGGAACGATGGCTCAGTTCGCCGCCTTGCAGCTCGGCCAGCTTGCGGCAGATCGCCAGACCGATACCCAGCCCGCCGTATTCACGCGTCATCGAGCCATCGACCTGAAAGAAATGCTGATACAGCACGGCATCGTCCAGCTGGCTGAAACCGATACCGCTGTCCATCACCTCGACGCGCAGGTCCATACGCTCCAGATCCCGAGGGAGACCACTGAAACGCACCTGCACCCGCCCCTTGCGCGTGAACTTGATAGCGTTATCCACCAGGCATTCGATGCACTGATAAAGCTTGCCTGCATCGCCCCGAACGCCAGGCGGCAGCTTGTCGTCCACATCGAGTGTCAATAACAACCCCTTGGCCTGAGCCGCACTGCTGAAACGCTCACGCAACCGGTCGACCAGATCCAGAGGGGCGAAGGTGTTGCAATCGGCGTACAGCACGCCGGCCTGGAGTTCGGTGAGGGTCAGAATGCCGTTGATCATGCACATCATGTCGCGGGCAGAGCTGGCAGCCGTCTGCTGATACATCTCGACCTCGTCGTCCATGTCGAGGGTTTGCATCACTTCCAGCGACCCGATCACACCGTTCATGGGCGTGCGCAACTCGTGGGTGAGCGTGGCGAGGAACTCATCTTTCAGCCGGTTGCTGGTGGCCAGTTGCTTGTTGAGCCGCTCAAGATCCTGACCGGCAGCCAGCAACGTCTGTGCCTGCTGACGCCGGGTGTGGTTGATACGGTCTGCCAGCGCCATGGAAAGGAACGCCATTTCCAGCACCGTGCCGATGTGCGAGGCGTAGAGGGTCAGGAATGTGTTGGGCAGGTAACCCAGCAGCATCAGCATGAAGATCAGCCCGCTGACCAGAAAAACCGACCAGGCGAGCACGAAATAACGCCCGACACGCTCGCCTTTCAGCACCGCGACGATGCCCGCCAGATAAATCGTGAAGGTGCCGGCCATCACCAGATAAGTGGCCGAACGCAAGGCCGGTCCGTACCCGAGGAACAGCGCCATGCCCATCACCAGGACTGCCGAGCCGACGACCGCCAGCAACAGACGGTCCAGCCAGCGTCCCAACCGCGCGGTCACCAGAAAACTGCGCGAGAACTGGCACGCAAACAACGTGGCAACCGCCATCAGAAATGGCGTGCATGCATTCGCCCACCAAGGGCTGTCGGGCCACAGGTACTCGATGGCCACCCCGTTGATCGACATCTGGTAAAGCCCGAATGACGCCACGTACAGCAGGTAATACAGGTAATCGCGCTCGCGGACGCTGACATAGATGAACAGGTTGTAGACCAGCATCCCCAGCAGGACGCCGTACATCAGGCCGAAGACGTAAATCTTCGAGGGCTGCGATTCAAGATAGGCGTGAGAGGACCACAGGTTGAGCGGCGCCTGGACCGATCCTTCGCTGCGAATGCGCAGATACACCGTGCGCGTCTGGCCCGGTGGCAGATCCAGCTGGAAGAGGTAGTTGTTCTGGGCAAACTGACGGCTGGAGAACGGCAGCATGTCACCGGTCCGCCAGGTCAGTTTCGGATGGCCGCGGGCGTCCTGGGCGTAGAAGTCGATGTGATCCATGGGCGGATAGGCCAGTTCCAGCAGCCAGTCGTTGTGGGTATCGGGGCCTAGAGGCCGATACGACAGCTCGAGTTTCAGCCAGAACGCGGAGCGCGAATACCCGGCATTGAAGGTGCCAGCAGGCGCAGGCTTGAACGACGCCGCTCCGGCTGCAGAGCTGACGTCTTCGATGGTGGCATCACCGGTCGGGTCTTCAAACACCTGGAGGGCACGGCTCAGCGACAGAAAACGAGTGTTTTCATCAAACTCGACCGCGTGACTCTGCATCGGTAGCCAGAAAGCCAGAATGATCAACAGATAGCGCATTGAAGCCCCAAGGTAGGTCGTCGCTTTCAATCCATCCATTGATGACGACGTCCCGCAATTTTCTATCCTTGAAACAAGGCTAATGATTCAAACAGACCACTGAACATGGGTATAAACGGACTGACATCGACATCGGCACACCAGCGAAACATCATTCATCAGCGTTGCCAGTGAAGCATAGCCGTTAATAGCGTAAAGACAGCATCGCGTCGAAAATCAAAGCAATAGCTCTATATCGGACGTCTCAGTGCAAACATGAAATTTCTCGAGGGTGTTTTTGCCGGGCGTTATCGACACGGGTCGCCTGACTCACGTGATAAAAACCCGGTATCCACGAGCGGCCCGCCAGAACGTTTAGTGATAAGCTCGCACACCATGAATATCTATAGCTCCCGCCCCGTTGTCCTCTGTCTTTCCGGTCACGACCCTAGTGGTGGCGCCGGTATACAGGCTGATATAGAAGCCCTGCTCGCCCAAGGCTGCCACGCCGCTGCGGCCATTACTGCACTCACGGTGCAAGACACCGTGAATGTCAGTGATTTTCGCGTGATGGATCGCGAATGGGTGCTGGCCCAGGCCAATGCCGTTCTGAACGATTCGTCTGTCGCTGCCGTCAAGCTGGGCATGTTGGGCTCGCTGGAAATGGTCGATACCGTTGTCGAACTGTTGCAGGCCAACCCGCACCTGCCAATGGTCTGCGACCCCGTGCTGCGGGCGGGCGGCGGCGGACGACTGGGCAAGGACGAAGTCGGTTATGCCATGCGCGAACAGCTGTTGCCATTGTGCGCAATTGCAACGCCAAACCTGCCGGAAGCACGCATCCTTGCCGAGCTGCCTGAGGGTACCGCGGACGAGTGTGCAGAAAAACTGCTGCCTTTTTGTGAATACCTGCTTATCACTGGCGGGCATGGTGATGAGCAGCAAATCCATAATCGACTGTACATACGCGGCGGCCAGACTCACACTTTTGTCTGCGAACGCCTGCCCGGCAGTTATCACGGTTCCGGATGCACACTGGCCAGCGCGCTGGCCGGGCGTCTTGCCCAAGGCGAAGAACGGGTCAGCGCCGTGAAGTCGGCACTGGATTACACCTGGCGCACACTGCGCGATGCCGAACAGCTGGGCCGGGGGCAATTTGTGCCTCGTCGCCTACCGCTGGATTTCTGTTCGTAACGCACTGCCATGAGGCTCGATTCATGAAACTACGTGGCCTGTACGCCATTACCGACAGCCAGTTGCTGACCGGCAGATTCCTGTCTTACGTCGAGGCGGCACTGGAGGGCGGCGTGACCCTGCTGCAATACCGTGACAAGACCCATGACGAGTCCCGCCGTCTGCGCGAGGCCACCGAGCTGCTCAAGCTCTGTGAGCGCTACAAGACCCGACTGATCATCAACGACGACGCCGAACTGGCGGCGCGTCTGGGGGTCGGGGTGCATCTGGGGCAGTCAGACGGCTCGCTGCCGGATGCCCGGGCGTTGCTGGGGCACAAGGCGATTGTCGGCGCGACCTGCCACGGCAATCTGGAACTGGCGGAACGGGCCAAGGCCGACGGCGCGACCTATGTGGCGTTTGGCAGATTTTTCAGCTCGCAAACCAAGCCTGGCGCCCCGGCAGTGCCGCTGGACCTGATCGCTCAGGTCCGTGCCAGGGTGCATTTGCCGATTGCGGTGATCGGCGGCATCACCCTGGAAAACGCTCCGCCACTGGTCGAACACGGCGCCGACCTGCTGGCCGTGATCCACGGCCTGTTCGGTGCCGAAAACACCCGGGAAGTCACCCGCCGGGCAAAAGCGTTTACGGCGTTGTTGTAGGGCTGCTGACTGTCAGAAACCCCTCGTTCCTCACGTTCCAGCGTGGAAGCTTGCGTCCCACCATAAGCTCAAGGTCGGACGCGGCGCATGGGCACGAGCGTCATATGTGCGCAGCATTTGTTATAGTGCGCGTTCCTGCGCCTTCTCTGGCTCATGCCACTCAATAAAGCAGCCCTTTATAAAGCTGCCCGCCTCGGCTGACCCCAGCGTAGACACGAATTCCCCGTTTCAAAGCAGAGACCCGATCATGTCCCGTTCCGAAACACTGTTCGCCAACGCCCAAAAACACATCCCCGGTGGCGTCAATTCGCCGGTTCGCGCTTTCAAGAGCGTGGGCGGTACGCCGCTGTTCTTCAAGCATGCTGCTGGCGCTTACGTGACTGACGAAGACGACAAGCGCTACGTGGATTACGTGGGCTCCTGGGGGCCGATGATTCTCGGTCACAGCCACCCGGACGTGCTCGACGCTGTGCGCAGCCAGCTGGAACACGGGCTGTCCTACGGTGCGCCGACGGCGATGGAAACCGAAATGGCCGATCTGGTCTGCGAACTGGTGCCCTCGATGGAAATGGTGCGCATGGTCAGCTCGGGCACTGAAGCCACCATGAGCGCGATTCGTCTGGCCCGTGGTTTTACCGGCCGCGACAGCATCATCAAATTCGAAGGCTGCTACCACGGCCATTCCGACAGCCTGCTGGTCAAGGCCGGTTCCGGCGCACTGACGCTGGGCGTGCCAAGCTCCCCCGGCGTACCGGCCGCTTTCGCGAAACACACCCTGACCGTGCCGTTCAATGACCTGAACGCCGTGCGCGACCTGCTGGCCGAAGTCGGCCAGGAAGTGGCGTGCATCATCGTCGAACCGGTGGCCGGCAACATGAACTGCGTGCCACCTGCGCCGGGCTACCTGCAAGGGCTGCGCGCCCTGTGCGACGAGCATGGCGTAGTGTTGATTTTCGACGAAGTGATGACCGGTTTTCGTGTAGCCCTTGGCGGCGCACAGGCTTACTACGACGTGAAGCCTGACCTGAGCACGTTCGGCAAGATCATCGGGGGCGGCATGCCGGTCGGCTGCTTTGGTGGCAAACGCGAAATCATGTCGCACATCGCGCCGCTCGGCCCGGTCTATCAAGCGGGCACCCTGTCGGGCAACCCTTTGGCGATGGCTGCGGGCCTGACCACCTTGCGCCTGATCAGCCGTCCTGGCTTCCACGATGAACTGAGCGACTACACCCGCCGCCTGCTCGAAGGCCTGCAACAGCGCGCTGACGCAGCAGGTATCGCCTTTGTAACGACTCAGGCAGGCGGCATGTTCGGCCTGTACTTCAGCGAAGCGAGCGAAATTGTTACGTTTGAAGACGTAATGACCAGCGATGCCGAGCGCTTCAAGCGGTTCTTCCACCTGATGCTGGAAGGCGGCGTCTACCTGGCGCCAAGCGCGTTCGAGGCCGGTTTCACCTCCATCGCCCACGGCGATGCCGAGTTGAAACTGACACTGGACGCTGCCGAAAAGGCCTTTGCCGCGCTGAAATAAAACCGTCCGGTTCACTTGCGCAGGGCGTCATTCAACCGGCGCAAGTGAAGTCCGTGAATGAAACGGAACGTTAAGTGCGTATTTTGCTTCTACAATGCAGGGCGAAAACTGCAAATACACGGCACGGGAAGTTCTGTTTCAGGTAATGACCCCGTAAAGAAGGGCTTTTTTCGGCCGTGCAGCAGAAAATCCGTAAAGACTTTGTAAGGTTGGCTCTGCTTATTTCATAATGCGCAGCCAGCACATTTAGCTGGTCGGGCATGCCCGCACCTTTTTCAGAGGTAAGTCGACTCCCATGAACCGCACCGGCCGCACCCTTGTATTGGGCTGCCTGTTGCTTGTCTATCCTCTGCTGGCAAATGCCGGCGGCAACTCGTTGTTAATTCCGGCGATGGGTCGTTGCACCCTGAATACTCAGCCAGAGAACCTGCCAGCGGCGCTTGCTGCCTGTCAGCAGGCTGCTCAGGGCGGGGATGCGCAGGCGCAATACGAGTTGGGTGAGTTCTATTACGAGGGCAAGCATGCACCTCGCGATTTGCCGCAGGCGCTGAGTTACTTCGAACAGGCGTCGTTGCAGGGCCACGCCCAGGCGCAGTATCAACTGGGCTTGATGTTCAGCCGTGGTGAAGGTGTACAAGCCAATAACATTCAGGCGTATATCGTGCTGAAGATGGCCGCGGTCAACGGTTCGGAAGAAGCGCTGGACGCCGCAGACGAAGTGTCGGCGAAGATGCAGCGCGACGAACTGGAAGTGGCCACTCAGGTGCTGGGCCAGATCTTCCGCAAATACCTGCTCGAACTGCAAACCGCCGAAGGTCGCAGCCCGTTCTCCCCATTGCCCTGATCCGGTTTCGTCCAGGGCAATCGCCGCTCATACCCTCGACAACTACTTTTCCGGCATCGGCATGGGAAACGGCATGACATTGCTGGTGCCACGCGCCTCGCTGATCTTTGGCGTGCCCATGCGCTCGACTTCATCGATACGCACAATCGAGTGCATCGGCACAAAACTGCGCACCACGCCTTCGAACTGGGCCTTGAGCTTCTCCTCGCTCGGGTCTACCACCACAGTCGTGCGCTCGCCGAAGACGAACTCTTCCACTTCCAGAAAGCCCCACAGATCACTTTGATAGATCTGCTTGGCATACATTTCAAACACCTGTCCCTGGTTAAGAAAAATCACCTTGTAGATTGGAGCTTCGCGTTTGGTCATAACGGGCGGGTAACGATCAGAGATGAAAAAGGGGCGCGGACTATAGCATGTCCGCCCGCCTCGTCGGACAGCCAACGCTAGGAACCGGAGCCCTTCATCCTTATAATGCTCGGTTCACTGAATCGGTTGATGATCACGCATGGCCAAGAAGCTTTACATCGAAACCCACGGTTGCCAGATGAACGAGTACGACAGCTCGCGCATGGTCGACCTGCTGGGCGAACATCAGGCTCTGGAAGTCACCGCTCGCGCGGAAGACGCCGACGTGATTCTGCTCAACACCTGCTCGATTCGCGAGCGCGCTCAGGACCGGGTGTATTCCCAACTGGGCCGCTGGCGCGAACTGAAACTGGCCAACCCCGAGATGGTGATTGCCGTCGGCGGCTGCGTGGCCAGCCAGGAAGGCGCTGCCATCCGCGACCGGGCGCCCTACGTAGACGTCGTGTTCGGCCCGCAAACCTTGCACCGCCTGCCGGAAATGATCGACGCGGCCCGCATCACGCGCCTGCCACAGGTTGACGTCTCGTTCCCAGAAATCGAAAAATTCGACCATTTGCCCGAACCTCGCGTCGATGGCCCGAGCGCTTACGTGTCGGTCATGGAGGGCTGCAGCAAGTACTGCACGTTCTGCGTGGTGCCGTACACCCGTGGCGAAGAAGTCAGCCGACCGTTTGACGACGTGCTGACCGAGGTCACTCACCTGGCCGAGTACGGCGTGCGCGAAGTCACCCTGCTGGGGCAGAACGTCAACGGTTATCGCGGCGCCACCCACGACGGGCGCGTCGCGGACCTGGCTGACCTGATCCGGGCCGTTGCCGCCGTCGATGGCATCGACCGCATCCGTTACACCACCTCGCACCCGCTGGAGTTCTCCGACAGCCTGATTCAGGCGCACGCGGACGTCCCGGAGCTGGTCAAACACCTGCATTTGCCGGTGCAGTCAGGCTCAGACCGCATTCTGGCGGCCATGAAGCGTAACCACACCACGCTGGAATACAAATCCAGGCTGCGCAAACTCAGGGCCGCCGTGCCAGGCATCAGCATCAGTTCGGACTTCATCGTCGGCTTCCCGGGCGAGACCGAAAAAGATTTCGACAACACCATGAAGCTGATCGAAGACGTTGGTTTCGACTTCTCGTTCTCGTTCATCTACAGCCCGCGTCCCGGAACGCCAGCCGCCGACCTGAAGGACGATACGCCGGAAGCACTCAAGAAAGAGCGACTGGCCGCCCTGCAACATCGCCTGAACCAGCAGGGTTTCGAGATCAGCCGACAAATGGTAGGCAGCACGCAACGCATCCTGGTGACCGATTACTCGAAGAAGGACCCCGGCGAACTGCAAGGCCGTACCGAGAACAACCGGATCGTCAATTTTCGCTGCGACAACCCCCGGTTGATCGGGCAGTTTGCCGATGTACACATTGACGACGCACAGCCTCATTCTTTGCGTGGCTCGCTGCTACAGTAAGGTGGGTATCCCGCCACAGAAACGAATCGCCGAATGAATTCGTTTCTGTGCGGTCCCTACCTTTGAGCACGGTGAACTCCTGGCGCGGCCTTTAACAAGGCAAAGCTTTCGCATAACCACCGCCAGAGGGTATTCTTCAATACATTCAAATTGCCGCCGGACGGCCATTAAACGACCTTGAACGCACCCATAGAACCTCATCGCTTCACCCTCGAACCTTTCGAGGCCCACCGTTTCGCCAACCTGTGCGGGCAACTCGACGAGCACTTGCGCCTGATCGAACAACGCCTGGACATCGAGATCCGCAATCGCGGCAATCAATTCGAACTCATTGGCGAGACCACACACACCCAATCTGCCGAGAATCTGCTGCGCCGCCTGTACCGGGAAACCAAAGGTACCGAGCTGACGCCGGACATGGTTCACCTGTTTCTTCAGGAATCAGGCGTCGACGGCCTGGACAACCACCCTGCCGCTGAAGTTGGCGTCTCGCTGCGTACCAAAAAGGGCATGATTCGCCCGCGTGGCCTGAATCAGCAGCGTTACGTCAAGGAAGTGCTCAGCAACGATATCAACTTCGGTATCGGCCCTGCGGGCACTGGCAAGACGTACCTGGCGGTGGCTTGCGCGGTCGACGCACTGGAGCGCGAGCAAATCCGCCGCATCCTGCTGGTGCGTCCGGCCGTCGAAGCGGGCGAGAAGCTCGGCTTCCTGCCGGGCGACCTGGCGCAGAAGATCGACCCGTACCTGCGCCCGCTGTATGACGCGCTGTACGAGATGCTCGGTTTCGAATACGTCGCCAAGCTGATCGAGAAACAGGTCATTGAAGTTGCACCGCTGGCGTACATGCGCGGACGCACCCTTAATAACAGCTTCATCATTCTCGACGAAAGTCAGAACACCACCGTCGAGCAGATGAAGATGTTCCTGACCCGTATTGGCTTTGGCTCCACCGCCGTGATCACCGGTGACATCACTCAGGTCGACCTGCCCAAGGGCACCCGGTCGGGTCTGACGCACGTCATCGATGTGCTCAAGGACGTGCCGGGCATCAGCTTCACGCATTTCAAACCCAAGGATGTGGTTCGCCACCCGCTGGTGCAGCGCATCGTTGAAGCCTACGAGCGCTTCGATGACCGGCTCAGCGATGGCCCGTCGGGCAACAATAGCTACTCACGGGACAAGAACCGCGATGCTTGAGCTGGATCTGCAGGTCGCCAGCGAGACAAGCGCCCCCAGCGAAGCCCAGTTCCGCCTCTGGTGTGAAATGGGCCTGCGCCAGCGCAGTGCCGATTCCGAGCTGACGATCCGGCTGGTTGACGAAACCGAAGGCCGTGAGCTCAATCACACCTGGCGGCACAAGGATTACGCCACCAATGTGCTGTCTTTCCCGGCGGACGTTCCAGACGACATGCTGGACATCCCGTTACTGGGCGATCTGGTCGTCTGCGTTCCGGTGGTCAACCGTGAAGCAGCCGAACAGGGCAAGTCCATCGACGCGCACTGGGCGCACATGGTCATTCATGGTTGCCTTCATCTGTTGGGTTACGACCACATCGATGATGAAGAAGCCGAAGAAATGGAAGCACTGGAACGAACGTTGCTTGAGGAGTTGGGCTACCCCGACCCTTACGCTGACGACGAAAGTGCCGACCTCTCCCATTCAGACACACCCAGCAAGGACCACGAGTAAGGGCTATGAGCGAAGATCGATCGAGCAACGGGCAAAAGTCATGGTTGGGTAAACTGACCCAGGCCTTTGTCCATGAGCCGAAAAACCGCCAGGAGCTGCTTGAGCTGCTGCGCGAAGCCCACCAGAACAAACTGCTGGACAGCGAAGCGCTGGCCATCGTCGAGGGCGCCATTCAAGTGGCTGACCTGCAAGTGCGCGACATCATGGTGCCGCGTTCGCAGATGATCAGCATCAAGGCGACCCAGACACCCCGCGAGTTCCTGCCCGCGGTCATCGATGCAGCGCATTCGCGCTACCCGGTGATCGGCGAAAGCCACGACGACGTGCTCGGCGTGCTGCTGGCCAAGGACTTGCTGCCACTGATCCTCAAGGCTGACGGCGACAGCGATGACGTCAAGAAGCTGCTGCGTCCGGCCACGTTCGTGCCCGAGTCCAAGCGCCTCAACGTATTGCTGCGCGAGTTCCGCGCCAACCACAACCACATGGCCATCGTCATCGACGAATACGGCGGCGTGGCGGGCCTGGTGACCATCGAAGACGTCCTGGAACAGATCGTGGGCGACATCGAGGACGAGCACGACGTCGAGGAAGACAGCTACATCAAACCACTGCCCAGCGGCGACTTCCTGGTCAAGGCCCTGACGCCGGTCGAGAACTTCAACGCGTTCTTCGACAGCAGCTTTTCGGATGACGAGTTCGACACCGTGGGCGGTCTGGTGATGAATGCGTTCGGTCATTTGCCCAAGCGCAACGAAATCACCGAAATCGGCGCCTATCGCTTCCGCATCCTGAGCGCTGACAGTCGTCGCATTCACTTGCTGCGGGTAAGCCCGATTTCACGTCCGTAATCACCGTCCGCACCAACCTGATGTCGCGTTAAGGAATCTACATGCGCTGGATAACCCGCCCCGGCTGGCCCGGTAATCTGCTGGCCCTGGTGGCTGGCGGACTCACGACTCTGGCCCTGGCGCCCTTCGACATCTGGCCGTTGGTGCTGGTGGCGGTGGCGATGTTCTATCTGGGGCTGCGCGACCTGAACCCGCGTCAGGCGCTGGCGCGCGGCTGGTGCTACGGCTTCGGGCTGTACGGTGCCGGTACCAGCTGGATCTACGTGAGCATTCACACCTACGGCGGTGCTTCGGTGCTGCTGGCAGGTCTGCTGATGCTGCTGTTCATCGCCGCCATCGCCCTTTTCTTCGCCCTGCCCGCCTGGCTATGGGCACGCTGGCTGCGCCGCAATGAGGCACCCCTTGCCGATGCACTGGCGTTTGCCGCCTTGTGGCTGGGGCAGGAAGCGTTTCGCGGCTGGTTTCTGACCGGGTTTCCGTGGCTCTATTCCGGTTACAGCCAGCTCGACGGGCCGCTTGCCGGGCTTGCTCCGGTGGGCGGCGTCTGGCTGATCTCGTTTGCACTGGGCCTGACTGCCGCACTGTTGTGCAACCTGCACCGCTTGCGGGCACGCCCATCCTTTCTGGTCATGGGCGTGCTGCTGTTGCTCGCGCCGTGGGTCGCAGGCCTCGCCCTGAAAAATCACGCCTGGACCTCGCCCTCCGGCCCGCCGCTGAAAGTCGCGGCGCTGCAAGGCAACATCGAACAAAGCATGAAATGGGACCCGCAGAAGCTCAACGACCAGTTGGCGCTGTACCGGGACATGACGTTCCGCTCGCAGCAGGCCGATCTGATCGTCTGGCCGGAGACCGCCATACCGGTTCTCAAGGAAAGCGCAGAAGGCTACCTGGCGATGATGGGCAAGTTCGCCTCCGACCGTGGCGCGGCGCTGATCACGGGTGTTCCGGTGCGCGAACCGACCGGGCGTGGCGAGTATCGCTACTACAACGGGATTACGGTCACCGGCCAGGGTGACGGCACCTACTACAAGCAGAAACTCGTTCCGTTCGGTGAATACGTGCCGCTGCAAGACCTGCTGCGCGGGCTGATTTCCTTCTTTGATCTGCCGATGTCGGACTTCGCCCGAGGCCCGAACGATCAGGCCCTGTTGCAGGCCAAGGGTTACCAGATCGCGCCGTTCATCTGCTACGAAGTGGTCTACCCGGAGTTTGCCGCAGGCCTGTCGGCGCAGAGTGACCTGCTGCTGACGGTCAGCAATGACACCTGGTTCGGCACCTCGATCGGTCCTTTGCAGCATTTGCAGATGGCCCAGATGCGCGCCCTTGAAGCGGGCCGCTGGATGATCCGCGCCACTAACAATGGCGTGACGGCGCTGATCGACCCGTTCGGCAAAATCACGGTGCAGATTCCGCAGTTCGAGCGCGGCGTGTTGTATGGCGAAGTCGTGCCGATGCACGAGCTCACGCCTTATCTGCACTGGCGCTCCTGGCCACTGGCAATCATCTGCCTGCTGCTGTTCGGCTGGGCGCTGATGGCGGCGCGGATTTCCAAGACGGTCTGACTGACAGGCCCAAAGCCGATGTCGCCTGCTTTCAGGTGGCATCGGCTTTCGGTCATTGACCGGCCCGATAGATCCACGGGTACACCAGCAGACCCGCCGCTTCGTTAAGCAACACCCCGCTTTGCGTGAACACTCGACTCTCGGGCAACCAACCGCCAAAAGGCCGCGCGTTGTCCACGCCAAGGAAGCCGACCGGCGCACTCACCACGGTAAAACCCGCCTGTTCGAAACTCCAGCGCGCCCGCGGCATGTGCCAGGCTTGCGTGATCAGCACCACACGCTTGATGCCCAGCGGTTGCAGAACCCGGGCGGTCAGGGTCGCGTTTTCCCACGTGGTGCGGCTCTGCCCTTCCTGCCAGCGCACCGTCACGCCAAAGTCTTGCTGCAGCGACTGCGCCATGATGGCCGCCTCGCTGGGGGGCTGATCGAAATGCAAGCCACCGGTGGTCAGAATCGGCAAACCGGACTCTTTCGCCAATCGAGCCGCCAGACGCAGCCGCTCCAACCCCAGGCCGGTCGGCGTATCGGTGCCCCAAGTGGGCGAGTTGCGCTCACGCCCGTTGCCCAATACCACGATGGCATCTGCCTGCTGCGCCAACATTGGCCATTGTGCCAGCGGCAACGGTGGAATCTGCTCCAGCCGGCGAGCTGAAATCTCCACCACGACAGGCAGGCTCATCAGCCACAAACCACCCAGCCCGAGGGCAAAACAGGCGGCAGCCAGACGCGGGCGGGATCGGCGCAGCCACCACGCGGCGATCAGCAGCAGAAACAGAATGCCGGGCGGTAAAAAGAGGGTTTTGAGCAGATAACGCAAAGGCATCGGAACATCTCCAGAGATGCCCGAAGCCTAGAATGTTTGAAGCCGGGCAACAATGCCGGAATGGCAGGCGCTCAGCCTGCGTGCAGGAACAGGATTGTGCTGCCTAACTGTGACGGCCCAGCCGCATCGATACTCTCGCTCGTCGCTTGTCTTTCAGCCAGATAATGGTGGCTGTCGCTTTAGGCGCCTTGATCGACCCGCTGTGCCCTGTTGACGCCGCGTAGCTGTCCTCTACGCTGATCGCCCCGTGTGTCGCCATCGTGTATTTCTCGAGATAGGCTTCGATCCATGCGAACTCGGCACGACTCAAGCCCTGAAGCTCAAGCTCGGCGGGCAACTCGTTTCGGAGCCGCACCGAGGTACTTGCCGTTTCAAGGGCAAGCCCGAGACGATCGATCAAACGTTCATACAGCTCAGATGTACTTGCAACGTGCTGCAACTCTGTCATCCGCTCACCTCCGCGGGGATAATCATCACCCTCGTCGTTGAGCTTAGCGCTGCTTCGAAAACAGGTAGGGCACGACGACCAACGGCCAGATAGAGCGGTCAGACGGGCTTTGCCCGTGTGAGAGGCAATCAGGGTTTCCCTCGATAGACGGCCCTCATGTATGCTACGGCGCTTCCTGTAATTCCACTTCCGCGCTCTTGAGCCCGAACGCACCGCACAGACAGTTGCAATTGTCCGCCACGCGGTGCCGACCTGACTCGGCAAAGCAATGAAGAGGTCAAGGGTCACTAATCTTTAGTCAAAAGTAGCCATGCACGAACTCTATCAGCCCCGTGAAATCGAAGCCGCCGCCCAAACGTTCTGGGACGAGCAAAAGTCTTTTGAAGTCAGTGAACAGCCAGGCAAGGAAACATTCTATTGCCTGTCGATGTTCCCTTACCCGAGCGGCAAGCTGCACATGGGTCATGTGCGCAACTACACCATTGGTGACGTGATCTCCCGCTATCAGCGCATGCTAGGCAAAAATGTCCTGCAACCCCTGGGCTGGGACGCATTCGGCATGCCGGCTGAAAACGCCGCCATCGACAACAACGTCGCACCCGCCAAGTGGACCTACGAAAACATCGATTACATGAAGACCCAGCTCAAGAGCCTGGGCCTGGCAATCGACTGGTCCCGTGAGATCACCACCTGCAAGCCTGATTACTACCGCTGGGAACAATGGCTGTTCACTCGCCTGTTCGAAAAAGGCGTGATCTATCGCAAGAACGGCACCGTGAACTGGGACCCTGTCGACCAGACAGTACTGGCCAACGAGCAGGTCATTGACGGTCGTGGCTGGCGCTCCGGCGCGCTGATCGAAAAGCGCGAAATCCCGATGTACTACTTCAAGATCACCGCCTACGCCGACGAGCTGCTGGAAAGCCTCGACGAGCTGCCGGGCTGGCCTGAACAGGTCAAGACCATGCAGCGCAACTGGATCGGCAGATCGCGCGGCATGGAAGTGCAGTTTCCGTACGACCAGGCTTCGATTGGCGAAGCGGGCGCACTGAAAGTCTTCACCACTCGCCCCGACACCCTGATGGGCGCGACCTACGTCGCCGTTGCCGCCGAACACCCGCTGGCCACCCTGGCAGCGCAAGGCAACCCTGCGCTGCAGGCTTTCATCGATGAGTGCAAGGGCGGCAGCGTTGCCGAAGCCGATGTTGCCACTCAGGAAAAGAAAGGCCAGCCGACCTCGCTGTTCGTTGAACACCCGCTGACTGGCGAAAAACTGCCGGTGTGGGTCGCCAACTACGTGCTGATGCATTACGGCGACGGCGCGGTGATGGCTGTGCCGGCTCACGACGAGCGCGATTTTGAATTTGCCACCCAGTACGGCCTGCCAATCAAGCCTGTGGTGCGCACCAGTGCGGGTGATGAAACACCCGCACCTTGGCAGCCAGCCTACGGCGAGCATGGCGAACTGATCAATTCCGGTGAGTTCAGCGGCCTGAAGTTCCAGGAGGCGTTCGACGCCATTGAAGCGGTGCTGGTCAGGAAAACCCTGGGCCAGTCCCGCACCCAGTTCCGCCTGCGCGACTGGGGCATCAGCCGTCAGCGTTATTGGGGCTGCCCGATCCCGATCGTGCATTGCGACACCTGCGGCGACGTGCCAGTCCCGGAAGACCAGTTGCCTGTCGTCCTCCCGGAGGACGTGGTGCCCGACGGCGCAGGTTCGCCATTGGCGCGCATGCCCGAGTTCTACGAATGCAGTTGCCCCAAGTGCGGCGCACCGGCCAAGCGTGAAACCGACACGATGGACACCTTTGTGGAGTCGTCCTGGTACTACGCGCGCTATGCCTCTCCGCAGTACGAAGGTGGTCTGGTCGAGCCGAACGCGGCCAATCACTGGCTGCCGGTGGATCAGTACATTGGCGGTATCGAACACGCGATTCTTCACCTGCTTTACGCTCGCTTCTTCCACAAGCTGATGCGCGACGAAGGCCTGGTGACGTCGAACGAACCGTTCAAGAACCTGCTGACTCAGGGCATGGTCAACGCCGAAACCTATTTCCGCATGGAAACCAGCGGCAAAAAGACCTGGATCAACCCGGCCGACGTGACCCTCGAAAGAGACGCCAAGGCCAAGGTGATCAGCGCCACGCTGACCCGCGACGGCCTGCCGGTTGAAATCGGCGGCACCGAGAAGATGTCGAAGTCGAAGAAGAACGGCATCGACCCGCAGACCATGATCGATCAGTACGGCGCAGACACGTGCCGCCTGTTCATGATGTTCGCCTCCCCGCCTGACATGAGCCTGGAATGGTCCGACTCGGGTGTCGAAGGCTCGCATCGCTTCCTGCGCCGCGTATGGCGTCTGGCTCAGGCGCATGTCGGCCAGGGTCCGTCGGGCTCGCTCGACGTTGCGGCACTGACCGACGAGCAGAAAGCCGTTCGCCGCTCGATTCATCAGGCCATCAGGCAAGCGAGCCAGGATATTGGCCAGAACCAGAAATTCAACACCGCGGTCGCGCAAGTGATGACGCTGATGAACGTGCTGGAAAAAGCCCCGCAAGCCACGCCGCAGGATCGCGCATTGCTGCAGGAAGGCCTGGAAACGGTCACCCTGTTGCTGGCACCGATCACGCCGCACATCAGCCATGAGTTGTGGAAGCAGCTGGGCCATGATCAGCCGGTCATCGACGCGGGCTGGCCTGCGTTCGACGCCAATGCACTGGTGCAGGACAGCCTGCAACTGGTCATCCAGGTCAACGGCAAGCTGCGCGGCCATATCGAAATGCCTGCCAGCGCCAGCCGTGAAGAAGTCGAGGCGGCTGCACGCATCAACGAGAACGTATTGCGCTTCACTGATGGCCTGACCATTCGCAAGGTGATTGTCGTGCCTGGCAAGCTGGTCAACATCGTCGCAAGCTGATTGGATCGGGCGCCCTGCGAACGCCGGGCGCCGACTATATTTCCAGGGCACGCACTGGCGGCCCAAACGGATTCAAGGGGAGCATCAAGATGATCAAACGCAATTTGCTGGTGATGGGCCTGGCTGTTCTGTTGAGTGCCTGTGGCTTCCACCTGCGTGGCACCGGCACCGCGGAGCTTGCGCTCAAAGAGCTGGATGTCAGCGCACGCAACGCCTACGGCGAAACCGTGACACAGTTGACGCGTCTGCTGACCAGCTCCGGCGTCAAGGTATACACCGGCGCGCCTTACAAGCTGATCCTGACCAATGAAGCAGAAACCCAGCGCACCATCAGCTATTCCGGTTCGGGCCGCTCGGCCGAGTACCAGCTGACCACCACCCTGACCTATGAAGTGCATGGTGATCGGGATCGCGTACTGCTGGACAACAAAGTCAGCGCAGACCGCTCCTACGTACACGATGGCAACAACCTGACCGGTTCCGATCAGGAAGCGTCGCAAGTACGTCAGGAAATGCGCAATGACCTGATCCAGAAGTTGATGGCCCGTCTGCAACAGCTGACACCTGCCCGTCTTGACGAACTGCAGGCCAAGGCCGATGCGGTCGCCAAGGCCGAAGCCGACGCACTGGAAGCGGCTCAACGCATCCGTGACGAGACGCCTCAGCAGTCGCCTGTCGAAGTTCCGGCCAGGTAAGTGTCCGGGGCCAGTGGTCTGGCCCCGACATCTTCTGACTCATGAAACTCGCCCCTGCCCAACTGGGTAAACACCTGCAAGGTGCGCTTGCGCCTGTCTACGTGATCAGCGGTGACGACCCGCTGCTCTGTCAGGAGGCTGCCGACGCTGTTCGCGCCGCCACACGCCAGCAAGGCTTCGATGAACGCCAGGTCTTCAGCGCCGACGCCAGCTTCGACTGGGGCACCTTGCTTCAGGCGGGTGCCAGCATGTCGTTGTTCGCCGAGCGCCGTCTTCTGGAGCTGCGCCTGCCTTCGGGCAAGCCCGGTGACAAAGGCGCTGCGGCGCTCATGGAATACTGCGCCAGGCCTGCTGAAGACACGCTGCTGCTGATCAGCCTGCCCAAGCTCGACGGAAGCGCGCAGAAGACCAAATGGGGCAAGGCACTGATCGACGGTGCGCAGACCCAGTTCGTGCAGATCTGGCCGGTGGACATCGGTCAGTTGCCGCAATGGATACGCCAGCGTCTTTCCCAGGCCGGGCTTGCCGCTACCCAGGATGCGGTCGAACTGATTGCTGCACGGGTCGAAGGCAACCTGCTCGCCGCCGCGCAGGAAATCGAAAAGCTCAAATTGATGGCCGAAGAAGGCCAGATCACTGTCGAGACGGTGCAGGCTGCCGTAGCAGACAGTGCGCGCTTCGATGTTTTCGGCCTGACCGATGCCGTGCTCAACGGCGAAGCCGCCCACGCCTTGCGCATGCTTGAGGGCCTGCGCGGCGAAGGCGTCGAAACACCGGTGATCCTCTGGGCGCTGACCCGAGAACTGCGGGCGCTGGCCAACATGTCCCAGCAGTTCAGCCAGGGTGTGCCGCTCGACAAGGTGTTCAGCTCGGCCCGGCCGCCGATCTGGGACAAACGCAAACCCTTGATGAGTAAAGCCCTGCAACGTCACTCGGCGAAACGCTGGAGCCAGCTACTCATGGATGCACAACGCATCGACGCGCAGATCAAGGGCCAGGCAGCAGGCTCGCCGTGGAGCAGCCTGAGCCGACTGGCGCTGCTGATGGCGGGACAGAGGCTGGCGTTGCCTGCGGAGTAAGCCCCATGTGCGCAGTAGTGGATGGTCTGCTTGAGGTCGTGTGTCGTGCCATTTTTTACCCGGTCGGATGGCCAGTCGTAAAACTTCTGACGCTGGGCAAATACCCGTTGAAAGGCTCCTGGTTCAAAGAAACCCCGGATGCAAACTGGACGACGGGAATCGGAGCAGCCGTCCTGGCCCTCATCATGATGGCGCTGTTTCACCAACTCGATTTTTGATCGATCCTGCGCTCAGCGTTACGCCCCCACAGGTATTCATTCATCCAGCCAACTGCGCGCTTAACGCCATAGCACACCACTATTAGACATAACCGCCAATCTGCCCGATGATTTGCCTCGCTTTACAACCCCCCTCAGGAGTACCCGCCATGAGCAAGCCAAAACGGCCGAACAAGGCCAAATCCATCATTGCCCAACCCTTGTTCCGCAGTCGTCAGGAACAACCGTCCAAGGGCAAAGGCAGCTACCGCCGCGAAGCCTTCCAGTCTAAAAGCTGGGAGGCTTCCTGCTTTATGGCTGCCTGATATCGAGCAACATCTCCGAGGCGCTTTCAACCGCTTAGCCGTGTTATGGTCTGCACCTAACGGTAATACCCTTGGACTCAAGCATGCCTTCTCGTTTTACCCATCGCCCGCAGCTGCGCCAACTCATCGCTGCCTCCAGCCTTATTGCCCTGGTAGCCTGCGCAGAAAAACCCACTGCAGCCGATGCCACGCCGCTCCAGTCCAGCAAAGTGCAGACAAACCCTCCCGCGGTGGCCCCCACGCCCGCGCTGGTCGTCGATGACACCCTCACGATTCAACCCGCCGTCAGCTTCAGCGAATGGCAGGCCGGTTTTCGCGCCCAAGCGTTGAAGGCAGGTATCCGTGCGGACGTGTTCGACCTGGCATTTGCCGGTGTCACACCCGACATGAGCGTCGTGAAGGCCGACCGCAGCCAGCCCGAGTTCAGCCGCCCGGTCTGGGAATACCTCGACGGCGCAATTTCTGCTGTTCGCGTGCGCAAGGGTCAGGCAATGCTTTCGCAGTACGCTGACGACCTGCAAAAGATCGAGCAGCAGTACGGCGTGGACCGTCAGGCACTGGTCGCGGTGTGGGGGATGGAGAGTAATTTCGGGTCGTTCCAGGGTTCGCAATCGGTCATTCGCTCGCTGGCGACGCTGGCCTATGAAGGCCGTCGCCCGGGTTTCGCGCAGAGCCAGTTGCTGGCCGCGCTGGAAATCATCCAGCACGGCGACATCACTCCGGACAAGATGCTCGGTTCGTGGGCCGGTGCGATGGGTCAGACCCAGTTCATCCCGACCACTTACAACACTCACGCCGTGGACTTTGACGGCGATGGCCGCCGCGATATCTGGAATACCCCGGCAGACGCCCTCGCCTCCACCGCGCATTACCTGCAAAGCTCCGGCTGGCAGCGGGGTCAGCCGTGGGGCTTTGAAGTGGTGCTGGGCACGGGGTTCGATTACTCGCTCGCCGACTCGACAACCCGCAAGAGCCTTGCCGAATGGCAGCAGCTGGGCCTGAAGCAACCCGACGGCTCGGCGATTCCGGTTGCCGCCAGCCAGCAGCAGGCGGCATTGCTGTTGCCTGCGGGCTATCGTGGGCCTGCGTTCCTGGTGCTGGATAACTTCCGCGCCATCCTCAAGTACAACAACTCTACGTCCTACGCGCTGGCGATCAGTTTGCTGTCCGACCGTTTCAAGGGTGCCGGGTACGTCGTAGGCAGCTGGCCGCGTGGAGACCTGCCGCTGAGCCGCTCTGAGCGTATCGAGCTGCAAACCCTGCTCTCGGCCCGTCAATACGACGCAGGCGCGCCCGACGGCATTATCGGGGCCAATACGCGCAAGGCAATCCGTAGTGCGCAGCAGTCGTTCGGTTGGCCAGCCGATGGTTACCCGACGCATGAGTTGCTGGAGAACCTGCGCAAGCCAGCCGGGCAGTAATCGGGAGGACGCAGAGCGTCCAGAACGGCATGCCAACGCAGAGCATTGGCACGATAGCGCTCTTACGGGCGTCTATCTTTCCTCACGCTCCAGCGTGGGAATGCATTTCCGGACGCTCTGCGTCCACTCTCGACCAAAGATGCGTCGCGAACGGCATGCCAACGCAAAGCATTGGCACGATAGCGATCTTACGGACGCCTATCGTTCCTCACGCTCCAGCGTGGGAATGCATTTCCGGACGCTCTGCGTCCACTCTCGACCAAAGATGCGTCGCGAACGGCATGCCAACGCAGAGCATTGGCACGATAGCGATGTTACGGACGTCTATCGTTCCTCACGCTCCAGCGTGGGAATGCATTTCCGGACGCTCTGCGTCCAATCTCAACCAAAGATGCGTCGCGAACGGCGTGCCAACGCGCAGCATTGGTACGATAGCGTTCTTACGGACGCCTATCGTTCCTCACGCTCCAGCGTGGGAATGCATTTCCGGACGCTCTGCGTCCACTCTCGACCAAAGATGCGTCGCGAACGGCATGCCAACGCAGAGCATTGGCACGATAGCGATGTTACGGACGTCTATCGTTCCTCACGCTCCAGCGTGGGAATGCATTTCCGGACGCTCTGCGTCCAATCTCAACCAAAGATGCGTCGCGAACGGCGTGCCAACGCGCAGCATTGGTACGATAGCGTTCTTACGGACGCCTATCGTTCCTCACGCTCCAGCGTGGGAATGCATTTCCGGACGCTCTGCGTCCACTCTCGACCAAAGATGCGGTGAAGCGTGTGACGCGGAGCGTCGGCACGATAATCAACCGCAAACAAAAAAGGGCCAGGTATCGCTACCTGGCCCTTCTTGTTTTGCGGCTTGCTGTCAGAGCATCGACTTGGCGATCTTGGCCTGTTCGTCAGCGTGGTACGACGAGCGCACCAGAGGGCCTGACGCGACGTTCTTGAAGCCCATCTTGTAACCTTCCTCGGCGAACCAGGCGAAGGTGTCCGGGTGAACGAAGCGCTGAACCGGCAGGTGATTGCGCGACGGCTGCAGGTACTGGCCCAGCGTCAGCATGTCGATGTCGTGCTCACGCATGCGCTTCATGACTTCGATGACTTCTTCGTCGGTCTCGCCCAGCCCCAGCATCAGCCCGGACTTGGTCGGCACGTGCGGGACCATCTGCTTGAAGCGTTGCAGGAGGGTCAGCGACCACTGGTAGTCCGAACCCGGACGCGCAGCCTTGTACAGACGCGGTACGGTTTCCAGGTTGTGGTTGAACACATCCGGCGGCTCGGCAGCGGTGATTTCCAGCGCGACGTCCATCCGGCCACGGTAATCCGGCACCAGCGTTTCAAGCTGGACGCCCGGCGACAGCAGGCGGATCTCGCGGATGCAGTCGGCAAAGTGCTGGGCACCGCCATCACGCAGGTCATCACGGTCTACCGACGTGATCACCACGTACTTGAGACGCAGGTCGGCAATCGCAATTGCAAGGCTCTTCGGCTCATCGGCGTCGAGCGCCTTCGGACGGCCGTGGCCCACGTCACAGAACGGGCAGCGACGGGTGCAGATGTCGCCCATGATCATGAAGGTCGCGGTGCCACCGGAGAAGCATTCGCCCAGGTTCGGGCAGGATGCTTCTTCGCAGACGCTGTGGAGCTTGTGCTTGCGAAGCAGTTGCTTGATACGGTCGACTTCCGGGGAAACCGGGATGCGCACGCGGATCCAGTCAGGCTTCTTCGGCAGATCAACGGTTGGAATGATCTTGACCGGGATGCGCGCAACCTTTTCCGCTCCGCGCAGCTTGACGCCGGCTTCGACTTTCGGACGGGCCACACGCTCGGAAACGTCAAGCGTCGGGATCAGGGTTTGCACGGTGTCAGTCATAATGGTTTATTCCGCCCGTAAGGGTCGCCTGCTCAGCGTAGTCGAGGTGTTTGACGAGCTGCGCACGCAGTCGGACACTTACCTCGGAAAATTCTATCTGCCCTGCCTGATCGCTCAGTTGGGTCATGGCCAGCCCGGCGTAGCCGCAAGGGTTGATGCGGCGGAACGGCTCGAGGTCCATGTCGACGTTCAACGCCAGACCATGAAACGAACAGCCGTTGCGAATGCGCAGCCCCAGCGACGCGATCTTCGCACCGTCGACGTAGACGCCCGGGGCGTCGGCCTTGGCCGCCGCCGCCACGCCGTAATCGTCCAGCAGGGCAATCAGCGTGGTTTCGATTCGGGTGACCAGATCGCGCACGCCGAAGCCAAGGCGTCTGACGTCGAGCATCAGGTACGCGACCAGTTGGCCCGGACCATGATAAGTCACTTGGCCGCCACGATCGACCTGTACGACAGGAATATTGCCCGGCAGCAGCAAATGCTCGGGCTTACCGGACTGCCCCTGAGTGAAGACCGGCGGGTGCTGAACCAGCCAGACTTCGTCAGCAGCGTCCCGGCCACGACCGTCGGTGAAGCGCTGCATGGCGTGCCAGACGGTTTCGTAATCGATCAGACCCAGATCACGAAATCCCAAGGCACCGCTCATCAGAGCACCATATGCACGAAACCCGTCGCGCGAAGGGCACTATTGATATCGCGCAGTTGATCTTCGCTGGTCGCGACGATGTGCAACTGGACGGTGGTGTATTTGCCGTTGGTGCTCTGACGCTCGGCGAGCGTCGCGTGGTCGACCTCGGCGTACTTGTTCAGGACTTCCATCACGGCAGCCTTGAAGCCCACACTGGTGTCGCCGATCACTTTGATCGGGTAGTCATTGCAGGGAAATTCGATTTTGTGCGACTTGATGTCGGTATCGGTCATGGCAGTAAAGGTCTCACAAGCCGTGACGACGGACACGCAGCCCGCTCAGATCATGAGCAGGCTGCGAGAAGGTCGGCAGTAGTTACTGGAAGGTCAGTTGAACAAGCCGTAGAAGAACAGGCGAATGCTATCCCACACGCGGCGGAAAATGCCACCTTCCTCGACGGCTTCGAGCGCGACCAGATTGGAGGTACGAACCACCTGATCGTCTTTCTTGACTTCAACCTTGCCGATCACGTCGCCCTTGGCGATAGGCGCAACCAGCTGCGGGTTCATGGTCATGCTGGCGGACAGCTTTTTCATGTCGCCTTTAGGCATGGTCATGCTCAGATCTTCAGCCAGACCGGCCTTGACCTGACGCTCGGTGCCTTTCCAGACCGTCGCTTGAGCCAGTTCGGTGCCTTTCTGATAGAAGTTCTGGGTCTCGTAGAAACGGAAACCGTACGTCAGCAACTTCTGGGTTTCAGCCGCACGGGCCTGTTCGCTGTTGGTGCCAAACACCACGGCGATCAGACGCATGCCGTCACGCACTGCCGAAGACACCATGCAATAGCCGGCTTCGTCGGTGTGACCGGTCTTCAGGCCGTCAACAGTCTTGTCGCGCCACAGCAGCAGGTTGCGGTTAGGCTGTTTGATGCCGTTCCAGAAGAACTCCTTCTGCGAGTAGATCGCATAGTGAGCCGGGTCTTCGTGAATGATCGCACGGGCCAGAATCGCCATGTCATGAGCCGACGAGTAGTGATCCGGGTTCGGCAGACCGGTCGGGTTCATGAAGTGGCTGTTGGTCATGCCCAGATCGGCAGCCGTCTTGTTCATCATGTCGGCAAATGCATCTTCGCTGCCGGCAATGTGCTCGGAGATCGCGACGCTGGCGTCGTTACCCGACTGGATGATGATGCCGTGCAGCAGATCGCTGACCGTCACCTGGCTGCCCACCTTGATAAACATCCGCGAACCGCCTGTGCGCCAGGCGTTTTCACTGATGGTCACCGGATCGTTTTCGCCGATCTGGCCGCGACGAATTTCCAGGGTCGCGATGTAAGCGGTCATCAGCTTGGTCAGGCTGGCAGGCGCGAGGCGCTGGTCACCGTTGTTCTCGACCAGAACGTTGCCGCTGGTGGCGTCCATCAGCACGTAGGACTTGGCCGCCAGTTGCGGTGCGGCAGGCGTCATCTGCTCTGCAGCCCAGGCAGCCGGGGTGATTATCAATGGAACAAGCAGGCACAAGCGTTTTGCAAAGGTGGTGATGTTCATCCGTCTCTCGAGAATCCTAATGGGCAAACATGCCCTTGCGGGCAAAACTGAACAGACCGGCGAAGCGAAAAACGCTTCGGTACGGCTCGTGGCGCCAGGCTGTAACCCCGGCTGACAAAGTCGCCTGTTCGACACACGACCTTGTGGGCAGTTACCTGCGACGCTTGCCCTGAGGCAAATCTGCGCCGCCTGCGACTGCAACTCGTCCTCCCATGCTGCCGGAGAACGACTGTCAAAAAACTTATTGATCCGATGTCACTACGCTTGGCTGACCCAGATTGGCCGACCTGACGCTGTTTTGCAGTTGCTGGGCTTCACCCGGCGTGTCGATCGGTCCCATCCGGACCCGATAGAGCGTTTGCTGATTGCGAGCTATCGAGCTGACGAAGACCGGCGCTCGAACCATCCCGCTCAGTTTCGACCTCAGGAGTTCCGCAGCGTCCGGGTTGGCGAAGGCTCCCACCTGGAGAAACAGCCCAGCGGCTTGTCCTGAAGCGTTTTTTTTTGCGTCAACCTGCAACGGCACGACCGGCGCAGCGTGCTGCTGGGGCGGCGGCGTGTACTGCTCGACAATTCCGGTCGAGGTGGACAGTGCCGGCGGCGTTGCCTGGGCCACGACCTGCGGCTGATTGAGCAGCAGCGGTGCCGGCCGGCCACGTTGCGCCCACCATTCCTGAGGGTCGATACCTTCAACCTTGACCCGTGCAGTGCCGGTTTCGGCATAACCGAGTTTCTTGGCGGCGGCATAGGACAGGTCGATGATGCGATCCGAATAGAACGGGCCACGGTCGTTGACGCGCAGGATCACCGTACGGTTGTTGTCCAGGTTGGTCACTTTGACGTAGCTGGGCAGCGGCAGCGTCTTGTGCGCAGCACTCATGCCGTACAGGTCGTACACCTCACCGTTGGCAGTGTTCTGGCCATGAAACTTGGTGCCGTACCAGGAAGCGGTGCCCGTCGCGACATAACGCTTGGAGTCGCTCATCGGGAAATAGGTCTTGCCCAGCACGGTATACGGGTTGGCCTTGTAGGCACCCGTGTGCAGGGTCGGCGTCGCATCGGGGATACGCGAAACATCCACGTCCCACCACGGCGCGCCGTCCTTGTGGGCCCGGTTGATGTCCAGCCCCGGCATCGAGCGCACAACGGCACCGCCTTTGGGCGACTGCGAACCGGTCGTGCGCGACGGCGAAGAGCAACTGGCGACCAGCAGCGCGAGGCCACTCAACGCCAGCAGCTTGAATGTTTGACGGATTGGCAATGCCCGCATTACTTGACGCCTCGAGCTTGAACCAACGATTCAGACAGCTGATACACGGCCATGGCGTACATCACACTGCGGTTATAACGGGTGATTGCATAAAAATTGTTCAGACCCAGCCAGTATTCAGGCCCCTTGTCACCGTCCAGACGGAACGCCGTCACCGGCATATCGTCGCGCAGCGCATCATGACTTGCCCAGCCCAACCCTCGCAACTCCCCAACCGACATTACCGGATCAAGCGCAGGACTCAAGCCCTCGTCAACCCGATCACCCCGTGCGGTCGCACGACTGACCACCTGCTGACCCGCCACCCAGCCGTGCTGCTTGAAGTAGCTGGCAACGCTGCCGATCGCGTCGTCCGGATCGGTCCAGATATTGATGTGGCCGTCGCCGTCGAAGTCCACTGCGTAGGCGCGAAAACTGCTCGGCATGAACTGTGGCAGGCCCATCGCCCCGGCGTAAGAGCCTTTCAGGGTCAGCGGATCAACCTGTTGCTCGCGGGCCAGCAGCAGGAACTCGCGCAATTCCTTGCGGAAAAACGGGGCGCGTGGCGGGTAATCGAAGCCAAGCGTCGACAAGGCGTCAATCACGCGGTAGTTGCCGGTGTTGCGGCCGAAGAACGTTTCCACGCCAATGATCGAAACGATGATCTGCGCCGGCACGCCATATTCCTGCTCGGCCCGCGCCAGCGCGGCTTCGTGCTGACGCCAGAAGTCGACACCCCGCGCAATGCGCGTATCGGTGATGAACATCGGGCGATAGTCTTTCCACTGCTTGACCCGTTCGGCCGGGCGGGAAATCGCATCGAGAATGGCCTGTTTGCGCTCGACTTCACGGAACAGGCTCATCAACTGCTCACCGGCAAAGCCGTGATCGCGGGTCATTTCACCGACGAACTCAGCCACCTGGGGAGAGCCTTCATAGTCACCGGCCAGTGCCTCTTGCACTGATCCAAGGATGCCCACCAGGCCGACCACCGGAGCATATCGAGCCCAGTTACGCATTGCTTGCATTGAATTGTTCACCTTAATCAAACCTGAGCGATCCATTTACGATGTGTGTGGATCGACATCAAAACCCCAAACGCTGACAGTAGGGTCACAAGCGAAGTTCCGCCATAGCTAATGAAGGGCAACGGCACCCCCACCACTGGCATCAGGCCACTGACCATACCGATGTTGACGAAAACGTAAACAAAAAACGTCATGGTCAACGCCCCGGCCAGCAGTTTTCCGAATAATGTCTGGGCCTGCGCAGTGATGACCAGCCCGCGACCGATCAGCAGCATATAGATGATCAACAGTGCGCAAATCCCCACCAGCCCGAATTCCTCGCCCAGTACGGCGATGATGAAGTCGGTGTGGCTTTCAGGCAGAAAATCCAGGTGCGACTGGGTGCCGAGCAGCCAGCCCTTGCCGAATACCCCGCCCGAGCCGATGGCCGCCTTGGACTGGATGATGTTCCAGCCGGTGCCCAATGGGTCGCTTTCCGGGTCCAGAAACGTCAGTACGCGCTGCTTCTGGTAGTCGTGCATAAAGAAGAACCACATGGCGACCGCCGCGGGCACAGCGGCGGCCAGCACGCTGAGAATCCAGCGCCAGCGCAAACCGGCCATGAACAGCACGAAGGCACCAGAGGCCAGAATCAGCAGCGACGTCCCGAGATCGGGCTGACGCACGATGAGAATGAAGGGCACACCAATCAGCCCCAGGCTCACCGCTACATGCTTGAGGTGCGGCGGCAGCGTGCGCTTGGACAGGTACCAGGCGATGGTCGCCGGCATGATGATCTTGAGAAATTCCGAGGGCTGAAAGCGAATCACGCCGGGAATGTTGATCCAGCGGGTCGCGCCCATCGCGTTGTGGCCCATCACATCCACGACCACCAGCAACAGGACGCCGACCACGTAAAGCACCGGCACCCAGCGCGCCATGAACCTGGGCTCCAGCTGGGCAATCACCACCATCGCGACCAGACCGATGCCGAACGAACTGGCCTGCTTGATCAGCAGGTCCCAGTTTTTGCCGCTGGCCGAATACAGCACGAACAGACTGCCTGCCGCCAGCGTCAGCAACAGGATCAGCAACGGGCCGTCGATATGAATGCGCTGCAGGAACGTGGCGCGGCGGCGCATCACGTCTTCGCTGGACAGGATGCGGTCGAAATTACTCTTCACGGGCCGCAGCCTCCAGATTCAGGGAACCGGCGTACTCAGGCTTGAGATGGCCGTTTTCATCAAGCAGCCAGGCGTCCAGGACCTGACGCACCACGGGCGCAGCCACGCCGGAACCGGACTCGCCGTTCTCGACCATCACCGCCACGACGATTTTCGGGTTGTCGGCTGGCGCAAACCCCACAAACAGGGCATGGTCGCGGTGACGCTCTTGCACTTTGGTGCGGTCGTACTTCTCGCCCTGCTTGATGGCGACGACCTGAGCCGTACCACTTTTGCCGGCAATCCGGTATTGCGCACCGATGGCGGCTTTGCGCGCCGTACCGCGGGCACCGTGCATCACTTGCTGCATGCCGTGGTTGACGCGTTCCCAATTGGCCGGGTCCCGCAACACGATGTTCGGCATCGGGTTCTCGTCAACGGGCGCTTTGCCTTCGATGGTCCTGGCCAGGTGCGGACGGTTCCACACACCTTTGTTGGCGACCAGTGCGGTCGCCTGCGCCAGTTGCAACGGGGTCGCCTGCATGTAGCCCTGGCCGATCCCGAGAATCAGGGTCTCGCCCGGGAACCAGGCCTGACGGCGCGTGGCGCGCTTCCACTCACGGGACGGCATGAGGCCGGGCGATTCCTCGAACATGTCCAGCGACACTTTCTGCCCGATGCCGAACTTGTTCATGTAGGTCGAAAGCCGGTCAATACCAAGTTTGTGCGCCAGATCGTAGAAATACGTGTCATTTGACCGCATGATCGCGGTATCCAAGTCCACCCAGCCATCACCGGTGCGGTTCCAGTTACGGTATTTATGGTCATAGTTCGGCAACTGGTAATAACCGGGGTCAAACACCCGCGAACCGGGGGTCACGACACCGGCGTCCAGCCCGGCAATTGCCACCGCAGGCTTGATCGTCGAACCGGGCGGGTACAGGCCACGAAGGATGCGGTTGAACAGCGGCCGGTCGATGGAATCCCGCAGCTCGGCGTACGCCTTGAAGCTGATGCCGGTCACGAACAGGTTGGGATCGAAACTGGGTGCGCTGACCATCGCCAGCACTTCTCCGGTCGAAGGGTCCAGCGCTACCACGGCGCCACGGCGTCCGCCCAGTGCGGCTTCGGCGGCTTCCTGAAGATTGATGTCCAGGCTCAGGACGATGTCCTTGCCGGGAATCGGATCAGTGCGCTTGAGCACCCGCAACACACGGCCACGGGCATTGGTCTCGACCTCTTCGTAGCCGACCTGACCATGCAGCTCTGGCTCGTAGAAGCGTTCGATACCCGTCTTGCCGATATGATGGGTGCCGCTGTAGTTGATCGGGTCGAGGCTCTTGAGCTCTTTTTCGTTGATCCGCCCCATGTAGCCGACCGAGTGCGCAAAGTGCGGCCCCTGCGGGTAGTGCCGGACCAGTTGCGCCACCACTTCGACGCCTGGCAGGCGGAACTGGTTAACGGCAATCAGCGCGATCTGCTCTTCGCTCAATTCAAACAGAATCGGAACGGGCTCGAAGGGACGTCGCCCCTGCTTCATGCGTTTTTCAAAAATGATGCGGTCATCAGGGGTGAGCTGCAGGATGTCGACAATGGTGTCGAGCACGCTGGACCATTCACCAGAACGCTCACGGGTCATGGTCAGACTGAAACTGGGCCGGTTATCGGCGACCACAACGCCGTTGCGGTCGTAGATCAGCCCCCGGCTGGGCGGAATGGGCTGAACGTGAACGCGGTTGTTTTCCGACAGCGTCGAGTGGTACTCGTACTGGATGACCTGCAAATAATACAGACGCGCAATCAGGACGCACACCAGCAACACCACCGCCACAGCACCGAACACGACCCTGCCGCGCACCAAGCGTGCGTCTTTTTCGTGGTCTTTGAGGCGGATCGGTTGAGACATTTAGGCCGTGTTCACAATAAAGACGATGCTACTTGTGATAAGGATGCCCGGACAGAACTGTCCAGGCGCGATACATCTGCTCGCCGATCAGAATGCGCACCAGCGGATGCGGCAACGTCAGCGGCGACAGCGACCAGCGCTGCTCACTGCGCGCACAGACTTCAGGCGCCAGCCCTTCGGGGCCACCCACCATCAGGTTCACCGTACGCGCATCGAGACGCCAGCGATCGAGTTCGACCGCCAGCTGTTCGGTACTCCACGGTTTGCCATGCACTTCCAGGGTGACAATCCGCTCGCCCGGCTGCACCTTCGCCAGCATCGCTTCGCCCTCCTGACGGATAAAGCGTGCGACATCGGCGTTCTTGCCACGGGTATTAAGCGGGATTTCCACCAGTTCAAGCGCAAGCTCGGAGGGCATCCGTTTGGCGTATTCGTGCCAACCTTCTTCCACCCACTTGGGCATGCGCGAACCGACAGCGATCAGACGCAAACGCACATCAAGGCCTTATTCGTGGCCTGGGGTGTGGTGTGCAGCGCTGGCAGCGCGGCTCAGCTCGGCGCCTTTCCACAGACGCTCCAGGTCGTAGAACTGGCGCGCCGCAGCGGTCATCACATGGACAATTACATCACCCAGGTCCAGCAGAACCCAGTCGCTGTCGCCCTTGCCTTCTTCGCTCAGGGATTTCAGGCCGGCAGCCTTGACCTTGTCGCGAACGTTGTCGACCAGTGCGTTCAGCTGGCGGTTGGAAGTACCGGTGCAGATCAGCATGTAATCGGCGATGCTGGTTTTGTCACGCACGTCGATGGTCAGAATGTCGCCACCCTTGACCTCTTCCAGGGCTGCAATCGCAACCTGCACGACTTCTTCACTGCTCATTTTTTGCTTTGTCATATAAAACTCATTCAGCTCGTATGTGTGGGACCGCCCAAACGCTTATCGATAAAAGCAATTTCAGGGCGACCCATCCGTGTTCGGCGCACGGTAAAGCCCGTGCGCATCGATATAGGCCAGTACCGCGTCTGGCACCAGAAAACGTACCGACTTACCGCTGGCCAGCAGTTGACGGATCTGGGTGGCAGACACCGATAAAGGCGTCTGCCAGACGAATGTAATCTGTCCGCCCGGCCCTTTCAGGGCCTTGGGGTCACTGACCGCGCGTGCCGCCAGCAGATTGCGCATGGCATCCGGCGACTCGCTGTCTGCGTCCGGGCGTTGCAGCACCACGATATGGCAGTGCTCCAGCAGTTCTTCCCACCGGTGCCAGGTCGGCAGCCCGCAAAAGGCATCCCAACCCAGCAACAGGAACAACTGGTCCCGAGACGCCAGTTCAGCGCGCATCGATTCCAGTGTGTCGAGGGTGTACGACGGTTTGTCCCGCTTCAGTTCACGGTCATCCACCGTCAGGGGCGACACGCCTGCAACCGCACTGCGGACCATCGCCAGACGGTCCTGAGCCGTAACGCTCGGCATGTCACGATGCGGTGGCCTGGCGCTGGGCGTCAGGCGCAACTCATCGAGTTCCAGCAACTCGGCCACTTCGAGCGCACCGCGCAAATGGCCGATATGAACCGGGTCGAACGTGCCCCCGAGCATGCCGATACGTCTGGGCAACGCGGTCATGGGGCTGCTCAAGTCAGGCTTGTCCGCGCAATTGGCCATCGCCGATCACGATGTACTTCTCGCAGGTCAGCCCTTCCAGCCCCACAGGGCCGCGGGCGTGCAGCTTATCAGTAGAAATGCCGATCTCGGCACCCAATCCGTATTCGAAACCATCCGCGAAACTCGTGGGCGCATTGACCATGACCGAACTGGAATCGACCTCGGCCATGAACCGGCGAATCTGGCTCTGGTGATCGGAAACGATGGCGTCGCTGTGGTGCGAGCCGTAGTGGTTGATGTGCTCGATGGCTTCGTCCAGCCCCGACACCACGCGAATTGACAGGATCGCCGCCAGGTATTCGGTGTGCCAGTCTTCTTCGGTGGCCGGGATAACGTCGATCAGGTCGCGGGTGCGGTCGCAGCCTCGCAACTCGACGCCCTTCTCGCGAAACTGTGCCGCCATCGCAGGCAGGAAATCGGCCGCGACGGTCTGATCGACCAGCAGGGTTTCCATTGCGCCGCAGATACCGTAGCGGTAGGTCTTGGCATTGAAGGCAATCTTCTGCGCCTTGGCCAGGTCGGCATGGGCGCTGACATACACGTGGCAGATGCCGTCCAGATGCTTGATGACCGGCACGCGGGCGTCGCGACTGACGCGCTCGATCAGCCCCTTGCCGCCACGCGGGACGATGACGTCGACGTATTCGGGCATGGTGATCAGCGCGCCCACGGCTGCACGGTCAGTGGTTTCGACCACTTGCACCACGGCAGCCGGCAGCCCGGCCTCGGCCAGACCGCGCTCGATGCAGGCCGCGATGGCACGGTTGGAATGTATGGCCTCGGAACCGCCACGCAGGATGGTCGCATTGCCCGACTTCAAGCACAGACTGGCCGCATCGATAGTCACGTTCGGACGCGATTCGTAGATGATTCCCACAACGCCCAGCGGCACACGCATCTTGCCGACCTGAATACCCGACGGCCGATAACTCATGTCGCGGATCGCGCCGACGGGGTCTGCCAGACCGGCGACCTGACGCAACCCGACGATCATGCTGTCGATGCGTGCGGGGGTCAGCGCCAGACGTTCCAGCATGGCCGGCTCAAGGCCATTGGCCTGACCATTGGCCAGGTCCAGCGCATTGGCAGCAGACAGCTCGGCGCGGGCTTCGTCCAGCGCGGCAGCGGTGGCTTGCAGGGCGCGATTCTTCTGCGCGGTGCTGGCACGACCGATCACGCGCGAGGCTTCGCGGGCGGCGCGACCCAGGCGGGTCATGTAGTCAAGAACGGACTCAGTCATGGTCTCAGAGGTCTTGGCGAAGAGGAAAGCGGTCGATTATAGCTGTCGTGCCGCACGAACGACAGCGCAGACAGGCGGATGGTCGATATCAGTGCGCAGATTTATCTCACACAGCGGTGCCCGTCACTTCAGCACCGTCCCTGTGGCCAACGGTATCGCAAAGCGACAGCCGTACGAGAAGCACAAAACGAAGCTGGCCGGCTTGTCACGATTCGGTCATTTTCAGAAACAACAAAGTTTTTAATACCGACACATTCAGCTGCAATTAAAGTTGTGCTTGTTATGATCAGGCACCTTTTCCACGTACCCGCCTGACTATGCCTGTTGCCCTTCCTGACGCTTTTTTCCAACGCGACGCACAACTGCTTGCGCGTGACTTGCTGGGCAAGGTCATCCGCCACAAGGTGGGCGAGCTGTGGCTGGCCGCCCGTATCATCGAAACCGAAGCGTATTACTGCGCCGAAAAAGGCAGCCACGCCTCACTGGGCTACACCGAAAAGCGCAAAGCCTTGTTCCTCGAAGGCGGCCACATCTATATGTATTACGCGCGCGGCGGCGACTCGCTGAACTTCAGTGCCGAAGGGCCGGGCAATGCGGTGCTGATCAAATCGGCGTTCCCCTGGACCGACGCGACCAGCGACCAGAACGCGCTGGCACACATGCAACTGAACAACCCCGACGCCAGCGGTGCAATGCGTCCGGCGCACCGGCTCTGTGCGGGTCAGACGCTGCTGTGCAAGGCCCTTGGCCTGAAAGTCCCCGAATGGGACGCCAGGCGTTTCGACCCTCACAAGCTGCTGGTCGAGGATGTCGGCCAGGCGCCCGAGTGCATTATCCAGACCACCCGCCTGGGCATCCCCAGCGGACGCGACGAACACTTGATGTACCGCTTCGTGGATTCGGGCTATGCCCGTTTCTGCACACGGAACCCTCTCAGACGCGGCCAGGTCGAAGGCCGCGACTACCTACTTCTCGATCAAGGAAACTGACCCATGGGCGACCTGCTCAATGGCATGACCGGCTGGCTGACGGCAAACCCTTCCTGGGTGGCGGTGGCGATCTTTTTAGTCGCCTTCACTGAATGTGTCGCCATTGTCGGCATCGTCGTGCCGGGGACAGTGATCATGTTCGCCATTGCAGCCCTCGCCGGTAGCGGCATTCTGCCGTTGAGCGAGGTGCTGTTGCTGGGGTTTCTGGGCGGGCTGCTCGGGGATGCAGTGTCTTACTTCATTGGCCGACGCTTTCATCAGAACATCCGTCAACTGCCAGGCCTGCGCACGCACCCGGAGTGGATGGCCGGCGCCGAAAACTACTTCCATCGTTACGGTATCGCGAGCCTGCTGGTAGGCCGTTTTATCGGACCTTTGCGGCCGATGCTGCCAATGATCGCCGGCATGTGCGACATGCCGCTGCCGCGCTTTATCGCCGTCAGCGTGCTGGCCGCCGCAGGCTGGTCGATTGCCTACCTGATGCCGGGCTGGGCAGCTGGTGCGGCCATTCGCCTGCCGCTGCCGGAAGGTTTCTGGCCTGAAGCGGCGGTGGTCGGTGCCGGGCTGGCCATTCTGTTCGGGCTGAGCATTCAAAGCAGCATTCGCCAGAAACGTTACGCGACCAAGCTGATTTCCGGGCTCAGCCTGACGCTGGTTGCCGCGCTGTTCATCGGCTGGCCTTACCTCGCAGATTTCGACAACGGCCTGATGACACTCATTCAGGAACACCGCAGCGAAGCGGCGCAGAACATCGTGCTGTTTGTGACCAGCATCGGCGACTTCAAGGCCCAATTGCTCGCGGCGTCTTTGCTGATCATCGTCCTGGCGGTTGCCAGACAATGGCGCCATGCGGCTTTCGCTCTGGCGGCCACGTTAGGCACCGCCGTCGCCAACGGCGTGCTGAAAACATTTTTTGCCCGCGCCCGTCCGGACGTTCTGGTCGACCCGCTGACCACTTACAGCATGCCCAGCGGACACAGCTCTGCGGCTTTTGCGCTGTTCATGACGCTTGCAGTGCTGGCCGGACGCGGCCAGCCGGTCCGCTTGCGCCTGACCTGGATGCTGGTGGGCGGCATTCCGGCACTGGCGATTGCCTTGTCGCGGGTTTATCTGGGTGTCCACTGGCCAACGGATATCCTGGCGGGAATGCTGCTGGCGTTCTGCGTCTGCGCCGCCAGCCTGGCCTTCATTCAACGCAAGCAAGCCCTGCCGGCCATGTCGGTGCGGGTCTGGTGGCTGATCGTACCGGCAATGACCGCGCTGCTCGGTATTTTTGCGGTGCGCGCCCTGTCCCACGCAGTGCTGCGTTATCAGTACTGATCAGCACCGGATCAATAGCGTCAGCCAACTGACTGAGCCAACTGACTGAAAAGTGCCTGCACAAGCGGGCACTCGTTCTCAAATCTGGCACCTTGCCAGTGCGCTTCCGAACCGTTGACTACACTCCCCTCACACGGGTGAGTGAGCGACGGCGTTGCCGAAGGAGTGCTGATGTCCCACCTGAATCGTTATGCGACGTCAGCCGCCCGGCAGCGCGGCGCCATCGGCCTGACGGCGGCGCTGACCCTCGGGCTGGCGCTGCTGTGTGCGCTGGTGGTGGTGGACAGCGGCAGGCTGTATCTGGAGAAACGCTCGCTGCAGCGAATCGCGGACATCGCCGCGCTGGAAGCTGCCGGGCGCAGAGGCACCTGCAGCGGCGCGGCCACCGCACCCGAATACGCCAGTCAGAGCGCCACGCGTAACGGCTTTACGCCTAACTCCGGCGGGCGAACACTGGTGACCCGGTGCGGCGCGCTGTCCCTGGGCATTCAGAGCCAGCGTGTATTTGTTGCCGATTCCACTCAGACTCAAGCCATTCAGGTCGTCGCCGCGCACCCGGTGCCGCGCAGTATTGCAGCCGGTATCGGCGCCCTGTTCGACAGCACGCCGACCCCGGTGGACATCACCCTCAGCGCCACGGCGGTCGCCGCGAGCGCTGCACCGCTGGCGGCACTGACCATTCGCAGCGCTGCCTTGACGGTGGACAGCACCCGGGCAGCCATTCTGAACCCGGTCATTGGCAGTCTTTTGGGCGGCTCTCTCAACCTCAGCGTCGCCAACTGGCAAGGCATCGCCAGTACCGACGTGAGCCTGCTGAACTACCTGAACCGGCTCAAGACCGACCTTAATATAACGGCGGTGGGCTACAGCGACGTGCTTGCCACCTCCGTTTCGGTCAGCCAGTTGATTCAGACTGCCATCAACGTGCTTGACCCCAGCGGCACATTGAGCGGCACGGCCACCATTGCGGGCCTGAACGCGTTGAAGCTGGCCACCGGCACCACCAAGGTGGTACTGGGGGAGTTGCTGTCGATACAGGGAAGCTCGGATATCGCAGCCTTGAACACCAACCTGCGCCTGATCGACCTGGTCCAGGGACTCGCGCAACTGGCCAATGACAAGAATGGCATTTCGGCCGCGACGCAGATCAATGTGGGGGGCCTGGCGCAAGTGACGACGCGCATTCAGGTAATCGAACCGCCTCAGCTGTCAGCCATCGGCGACCCCAGCAAGATCGACCCGCTCAACCCCAAGACCGGCGCCAACCGGATCTACGTGCGGACCGCGCAGATGCGTGCGCTGGTGTCGATCAATCTGCCGATGCTGGGCACTATCACCTCGCTGGTCAACACCACCACCTCGGTGGTTGGCAGCCTGACGCCTATTCTCAATAACGCCTTGAGCCTGAACATCGCAGGTGTGCTGGGTTCCACCACCTGCGCGCTGGGCCTGACCAGTTGCATGGTCACCGACTTCAGGTTTTTGACATCAGGCACGTCGTCCAGCGCCGGACCGAAAATAGACCTCAGCCTGTCGCTGGCCAGCGCCGACAGTTATGTCACCGGTTTTACTTGCACCAGCAACACCCACAAAACCCTCAACGTTCACACCGAAGCGGCGTTGCTCAGCGCCAAGATCGGACTGATCACGGATGCCAATGCCTTCCCCGCCAGCACCGACCCGTCAGCCGTCACTGCACGGCCCCTCCCGGTGCTCGACATCGGCACCCAGATCTGCCAGAAAATACTTACCGTGGGAAGTTGCACCGCGCGCACCCCCTTTGGCGGTGGCGGCATCGGCCTCAGCTTCGACACCGTCAGCCAATCGCCGCTGAGCGGTTCGGCGGCGACCGACCGGACCTTCAGCTCACCCGGCCTGCCGGAGATCACCCAGTTCCCGTACTTCCAGCCAGGTATCGCCACCACGCTGCCCAGCAGCGTGCTGAACGGCGTGGTATCGGGCGTCAAGGTGGATGTCTACAAGCCTGCAACCAGTACCGTGCTGGGCAATGTCATCACCGGGGCGGCGTCAGTGCTGAGCAGCCTGACCCTGGCGCTGGGCGGTATCGTCGAAAGCACCCTCAAGCCGCTGCTGACGTCGGTGGTCGACCCCTTGTTTCAGTCCCTTGGGCTGGGCGTGGCGCCAGCGGATGTCGGCGCCAATTTGAGCTGTCATCTGGGTCAGGCGACGCTGGTCATCTAGACCGGCCATTCAGACCGCATTGAATATCGGCAGCTCGATGCTGAAGCGAGCGCCCTCGTCCACATTGCTGACACTGAGCTGCCCGCCCATCTGATCGACAATGCCGTAGCTGACGGACAACCCCAGGCCGGTGCCGACGCCCACCGGCTTGGTGGTGAAGAACGGCTCGAAAATACGCTCCAGTAAACGCGGGTCAATACCGCCGCCGTTATCCTGGACCACTAGCCGGATGATGTTTTCATCGCGCTCGGCGTCGACACTGATCCACGGCTCGAAATCCCGGTCCTTTTCCCGGCGCGACAGCAAGGCGTCGCGCGCGTTGACCACCAGGTTGATCAGCACCTGTTCGAGCTGATCGACATGCCCCCGGACCTGCACGGCGTCGATCATGCTTCCGACCCGCAACTGCACGCCCCGGCCTTTCATGCCTTCGGCGAGCATCGAGATCGTGCCCTCCACCGCCTGCGCCGGGTCGAACAGTTGCTCCTCCACTTCGGAACGCCGACCGAACACACGCATGTGGTCGACCACTCGAGCGGCGCGCTGCACCTGGGCATCGATACGGTTGAGCTTTTCGGTGAGGTAGTCGATATCCACCTCGCCCCGGCCCAGGCGCTTGAGGACGTTGACCACCGCCATGCGCATGACATTGAGCGGCTGATTGATCTCATGCGCCAGCCCGGTGGACATTTCGCCAAGCGTCGCCATCTTCGCGCTCTGGTTCAACTGCATCCTGGAACGGCGCACATCGGTGTTGTCGCGGCCCACCGCCTGCACTTCGACCAGCGTGCCATGCTCATCGAAAATCCCCCGGTCGGCCCACACCCACCAGGCGTACTCGCGACCGGGCAGTTCGATACAGATTTCTTCGGTGCTCAGCGGTGCTTCCGGGGTCAACTGGCCGATGCGCCGGATGAACGCCTCGCGCTGTTCGTCCGAGAGCCAGTCCCCCAGATTGATACCGGTCAGTTGCTCCGGCGTGCATTCCATGTAGTTGGCCAGCGGGCGGTTGCCGAAACTGAGCACCAGGTCCGGGGAATAGCGGCAGATCATCGCCGGAGAGTCCTCGACCAGAATGCGGTAGCGCTCTTCACTCTGGCGCACTTGCTCGGCCGCCAGGGTGGCGTCGGTCACGTCCAGCCACAAACCGACCGCCTCCACCGGCATGCCGAGGTCGTCACGCAGCAAGCGCGCCTCGTCCAGCAGCCAGTGGTAGTTGCCACTCTTGTCGCGCAACCGGTAGCGTCGGCTGACAACACCCTCGCGTAACAACTGCCGGTTGCGCTCGAACCAGATGTCCCGGTCTTCGGGATGGATGTATTCCGCCAGTTGCCCCTCGGTGCAGTCGGCCAATGTCCAGCCCAGCAACGGCGTGAGGCTGTCGCTGAAAAAAGTCGGCTCCAGATTGCCATGGTCATAACGCTGCACGTAGATCACGGCAGGCGAACTGGCAATCAGGTTGTCCAGCCTGGCGTGCGCCGCAGCCGCTTCGGTTTCCTGATTCTTGATATCGCTGACATCCAGCATGAAACCGAGTACGCGCTGCACCTGCCCGCTGATCAACGCCTGGCCCTGAATACGAAACCAGAGAGTTTCCTGAGCGGGATCGCTTTGCACAAGACGCACGCAAAGCAACAGCGGCGTGCCTTTGTCACGCAACTGCGCCAGACGACTGGACAGCTCCTGGCGGTCAGCCGGGTGAATCAGCGCCAGCCAGTCCGCACGCGACAGGCTCTCGACCCGATTGCCGAGGCGCAGGCTGCGCGCCAGTTGCGGGGCCAGCAGCATCTCGTCACGGGCGGGAATCAACTCCCACCAGCCGGTGCCCAACAGGTCCTGAAGCACCGCCAGACGCTCTACATGATGCCGATTGTGTTGCTCGGACAAACGGAACAGCACCGGGCCGGCCAGCGCCGAGCACAGGTTCAGCCACTCGCGCTCCCCGAGGTCCGGGGCCTGCTGATGCGGATTATAGAAGCCGAACATCAGCCAGGCCTTGGCAACGTTGTCGCGGCTGTGGGGGATCAGGAATCCGTCAGCGTTGCCGAAGGCGCTTTGCAGCGCCCCTTGATCGATACCGCTGCCAAACCTTAGTTGACGCGTGGTATCGGCATCGAACATATCCAGCGCGACGCCTAATCGCTGCCCGACCTGCCACAGCTCCGGCGCCGTGTGCGCGCTGTACTGACAGTAGACGCGCCAGCCCACGCCACTGATTTCCGGCAATACCAGCGCCACGCAGGGAATACGCCAAAGCTGAGCCAGTTCTTCCAGTTGCTCGGTCACCACCGCCGTCAGACGGTCCACGCTGCACGCGCGCACACGCTCGGCCATCTGCCCGGCAAAACGCAGGCATTGCTGGCGGCTGCGGGCGGCACTGGCTTCTTCCATCAAGTCGCTGATATCGAGCAACTGCAACAGCCAGCCCTTTCCACGGGCCTGCACCCAGCCACGGGCATGCAACACAGGAGCGTCGACACTTTTGAAATCCAGGTCGAGCATGTGCCCCTGCCAATCGCTCGGCACACCTTCAATGACCAGTGCGCTGTTGGGCAACAGCAAATGCATCAATCGCTGGGTGGCAAATGCCGGTGCGACGATGCCCAGCCGCGCCGACAGGTGCGGGCTAACGCTCTGGATCCCGCCCTCGTCATCGAGCAACACGTAAAGGTCGGCACCGATCGGCTCAGGCTCGCTTGGCACGGACAACGCCTGGCTTTCGGGCGGCGCTTCGCCACGGCCCAGCCAACGGCTCAGCCGGTTCTTTTCAGGGGGCAAGTTGCAGGCTCGCTTGCGCAGTCAGGTAGGTCGGCAGACGCGGGACCTCACCGATGCCGGGCAATTTCAGCAGCGGCAGGACTTGGGTCAATCGGGTCTTGGGGTACTGGATACTCACCGTCAGCACACCGGCGGTGTACGTCACATGGGTGTGATCGGCACTGAAACCAAGCGCAGGCGGTATCCAGGACAATTGATTCATGACGACACTCTGCGCCTGGCCGACCAACAGGTCATTGTAGTTGGCCGCCGTCGGACTTAACGCCACGCTGCGGCGCACCGCTTCACTGGTGGCCGCATTGAATGACTGCATCATGAGCAACGGCAAACTGTAACTCACCATGCCATAGAACACTGAAAAGAAAATCACAAACACCGCCGCGAATTCAATAGCGGCGGCCCCCCGTTGATGACGAGTCATTGTATGTTTCGGAATGATGCTCATAGCAACGTCTACCCTGACATTTACCGCATGACCACAGCATAGATTCTTTATGGACAACAGGATGTTTTTTACGTGATGAGATTAGGGGCTCTGCTGATCTGGTTTGTAATTTGCGCTGAACAGGATGCGCGACGCAAGGAAATTTCCAACGGGCTGACCATAGGCGGTATCGCCGTGGCTGCCGGGTATTTGAGTGCCACAGGCACTACCTGGCTGGGCGCACCGGCCATTGAAGCGGGCCTGGCGCTGCTGGTGGCGCTGGCGCTCACGCTACCCGGCTACTTCATCGGCAGGCTGGGCGCTGGCGACGTCAAACTGATGACGGCACTGGCACTGGCATCGGACAGCACTTACCTGCTGGGCACTTTTATTGGCGCGGGCGTCGCACTCTTGTCGTGGCGTCTTATCGGCAGACGGGCTTGGCCTCTTATACAGCAACGGCTTACGCAACGTTACGCGTGCATGAACCCGGAAGCGTCAGACAAATACCCTTTCTCACCGTTCTTATTGATCGGCCTGTTGCTGACGGCCTGGGCACTCCACTAACCGAATGAAAAAACCAATGCTATGTACATAGTCGGAAAGTAGAGCTACGGTTAATGCCGTGCGTTGACGTAATGTCGCGTATTCCGACAGCCCCGCCCTAAGTTTGCTGAATGGATAAAGGTCACGGTGTACCGGCCTTAACAGCATGGAGTCGCGTGTGAATAACTTCCCGGACATGAAAGTTCTCGTGGTCGATGACCAACCGTTTATTGTCGAAGAACTCTGCGAGTTTCTGGAGGGCAGTGGTTATACGTGCGTGCGTTGTCACTCAAGCCTTGAGGCCATCGAGCAATTCACGCATGACGGCAGCATCGGGATCGTGCTCTGCGATCTGGAAATGCCCGGCATGAACGGCATCGAAATGGTTGAAGCCATGAAAATGACGGGGGGCAAAACGCATCTGTTCGAAGCCATCATGCTGACCGGGCAGGCTGAAAAAAAGGACGTCATCAAGGCGTTGCGGGCCGGTATCGCCGATTACTACCAGAAGCCGGTCAATCTCGACGAGTTGCTGGAGGGCGTCCAGTTACAGGCCGAAGCGCTCAACGAGCGGCAACGAAATCGCCATCAATTGGGCCTGCTCAACGAGAAACTGCAATTTCTGGCGGCCTCGATTGACGACCTTTATCAGACGATGGATAGCGCCAAGAGCAAGCCGCAGCCTGAGCGAAAAACCGAGACCCGCCCGGACAGCGATGCACAGATGTCCGTCACACTGGCCAAGCTGTCACGCCGCCAGCAGGATGTGGCGCGCCTGGTCAGCACCGGGTTGACCAATTACCAGATTGCCTGCGAGCTGGGCATTACCGAAAACACGGTAAAACTTTATGTCTCGCAGGTGTTGCGCCTCACCCACATGCATAACCGCACCCAGCTGGCACTGGCCTTTTCACCCGGCAAGTCCGTGGAACGGCACAGGCAGACCGAAAGCCAGGGCTGAACGGGTCAGGCTTCTATTTCCGTCCGAACCATGTGATACGGCACCTCCGCGAGGGCTGAATGGACCTGATTGCGGCCGGCGTGCTTGGCGCGATAAAGCGCCGTGTCGGCTTGAGACGCCAGGCTCAGGCTGTCTTCGTGTACGCCAAGGGACACCACGCCGGCGCTGAAGGTGCAGAACAGGTCCGCAGGCTGCGCCGGGTAATGAATCTCCGCAAAACGGTGGCGGATTTCGTCAAGCACCTTGTGGGCGCTGTGGATATCGGTGTCCGGCATCACCACGGCAAATTCCTCACCGCCGTAACGACCGATGAAATCGGTCTTGCGCAGGCGTTGCTTGAGAAACAGCGCGAGGCTTTTGATCACTCGATCACCCATCGGGTGGCCGTGACTGTCGTTAACCTTCTTGAAGTGGTCGATATCGAGCATGGCAAAGCACAACGGCTTGCCATCGCGTCGTGAACGAAAGCTGCAATCTTCGAGCAGTTGCAGGATATGCGTGTGATTGTAAAGCCCGGTCAGGCTGTCGCGGACCATGCGCGCCTTGAGGTTGCGAGCTCTGGCGGCGCGGTTGCGCACCGTGGTAATCAGGTGGCGCGCCTTGATCGGCTTGGTCAGGAAGTCATCGCCCCCTTCGCTCATGGCGTCGAGCTGCTTATCCTGATCATCTTCCGCCGACAGGTAAATGATCGGCACGCTGACATAGCGATCATTGTGACGAATGACCTTGGCCAGCTCGGTGCCGGTGCAGCCCGGCATGTACATGTCGAGGATGATCAGGTCCGGCTGGAACTCCGCCAGTTCGGCCATCGCCTTGATCGGGTCGAGCAGAACACGCGTAACAATCCCTGCGGCATTGAGTACCCGCTCGGTGTGCATCGCCTGAGCACGGGAATCATCGATGATCAGCACCTTGTACGGCTCGTACTGGGCCACGCAGGTCAGGACTTCAATCTTTTCCAGCAGGCTCGAGGCTTCCAGCGTGCCGGTCAAAAACTCTTCACCACCGGCCCGCACGGCAGCCAGACGGGTGGGCGTATCCGTTTCGTGAAGACTGAAAAACAGCAGCGGCAGCTTATGCTCCAGCCCCTCTTGGGCCTGCGAGGCCAGTTTCAGGCCCTGACCCGGCCCGTTGAAGTCGACATCCATGACGATCGCCGCCGGATGCCGTTGTGCCATTGCGTGCAGAAAATCGCCGACCGTGTGCAACGACAAGGCGGTCAGGCCGAAAAATTCGAGTTGTTTGGCCAGGCGCTCGGCGCGTTCGTGATCCTGGAGCGCTATATAGACAGGCTTACGCAACGGCGGCAGAGAAGTGTGCTCAAGCCTGTCGCCTTGCCGCAGCCCGGTACGCGACAGACGCTGCATCAAACGATTGAGTTCGGTGATGACGTGGCTGTTGAGCCGCCCGCGATTAGCCTCGACCGCGCCCAGCACCTGGCTGATTTCGTTCGCCAGAGTGACGTGCTCAGCCTGCTCGAAGCGCTCGGCAAAGCGCAGCAGACGCAACGTCGATTCCTTGAGCTCAGCCATGTCATCCACCGACCACTCGGCTTTTTGCAGACGTTGCCACGTCTCAAGAATCTGGCGCGCCTGATGTATGACCCGCTGTGCAAAATGATGCTTGAGGCGATCTCGGCTAGGATCTTCTGGCTCGGTCATATTCGGACTACTGTGGTTTTGCTGAGCGGTACAGCTGATGGCGCTATGCTAGCACCCCTGTTACGACACAACGATGCCGTAAGTCAGTTATTTGACAACACTTTGCTGGCGCTTGGCCATTACACAAAATCAATTGACTGATAGAAGGGAGCTATAGCTGCAAGTGATCCGCTTTCCATGTGAAAGCTGAAGCTTGATACGTGGGCACCTTGAGGTATGGTTGCGGTCGAACCCCTTGTGAAGCATTCCACTCAAGATCGAAAGGACCCTACCATGCTGGATTGGAAAAACCGCGCAGGCAGCGCGGGTGAGCGCACCGCTGACACCTCATCGGTCAAACGCCGCGGTTACCTGGGTAACCTCTTCTATAGCCGCGCGCTGGGCGCCCTGATCTTGATTTATCTGCTGGTGGCGCTGCTGGTCGGCTGGTACTGGAGCAGAGAACCCGCCTTGTTTCCGGTACAGCAGAACGCACAAGCTGCGGCCGAGCGCGAAGGCAAGCAAATGGTCATCGGCTACACCACGGTCGAGACGCTTAAAAGCGTGGCCGGCACCTTGCTCAACAAGCCAGGCGGTTACCTGCTGAACGACAAACTGCCGCCGGGCGTCTGGCTGGACAACATTCCAAGCTGGGAATACGGCGTACTGGTGCAGGTCCGAGACCTGAGCCGTGCGTTGCGCAAGGATTTCGCCCGTTCGCAGTCGCAATCGGCTGAAGACGGCGATCTGGCCCGCGCCGAGCCTCTGTTCAACGTCAAAGACGACACCTGGATGTTCCCTTCCAGCGAATCTCAGTACGCCGAAGGCATCAAGGCCCTGAGCCGCTATCAGGCGCGGTTGTCCGATCCTAATCAGAAAGGCGCGCTGTTCTATGCCCGTGCCGACAATCTGAACAACTGGCTCGGCGACGTCGGGACTCGTCTGGGTTCGCTGTCGCAGCGCCTGTCGGCCAGCGTCGGTCGGGTCAAACTCAACAGCACGCTGAAAACCGAGAGCAACATTTCGGTCAAGCCGGGTGAAGTGCCACAGGTAGACGAAGAAATCGTCGAAACGCCGTGGTTGCAGATCGACAACGTGTTCTATGAAGCGCGTGGTCAGGCCTGGGCGCTGTCGCATTTGCTGCGCGCCATCGAAGTCGACTTCGCCGATGTACTGGCCAAGAAGAACGCAACGGTCAGCGTGCGCCAGATCATTCGTGAGCTGGAAGCGTCGCAAGAACCCATGTGGAGCCCGGTCATCCTCAACGGCAGCCCGTTCGGCATGTTCGCCAACCACTCGCTGGTCATGGCCAACTACATTTCACGTGCCAACGCTGCGGTGATCGACCTTCGCCAGTTGCTGAATCAGGGCTGATGCCTATCCCACCGAACGAGGCCGCGCACCGCGCCGCCTCGGACGCCGAGCACATCGCGTGGGTCGACGAGCAGGATCGACTGCTCGGGTCTATGGTTCGCGCCGAACTGCGTGACCAGGGCCTGATCGGGCGCGGCACCTACATTCTGCTGTTCAACAGCGCAGGCGAGCTGTGCGTGCATCGACGCACCCTGAGCAAGGCCATCTATCCCGGTTACTGGGATGTGGCCGCAGGCGGCATGGTGCAGGCGGATGAGAGCTATGCCGAGTCCGCCGCTCGCGAGCTGGAAGAAGAACTGGGCGTGAGCGGTGTGCCGTTGCAGGCTCACGAACAGTTTTTCTTCGATCAACCGGGTAACCGGCTCTGGTGCGCGGTGTTTTCGGCGGTGTGGGACGGCCCATTGAGGCTCCAGCCTGAAGAGGTGCTGGAGGCGCGCTTCATGCCGGTCGCTGAAGTGCTGCGTCAGGCTGAGCAGAACCCGTACTGTCCGGACTCTCTGGCTGCGTTGAAACGCTACCTGACACACATCGCGACGGCTTAGCGATGAACGCCCGGTAAAGCGTCGGTTCAGTAATTTGGCCCGCGCGCCCCTTAGCAATCGGGCGGTTTGCCGTTACACTGCGCGACCTTTTTCAAACTGTGACGGCCCTGCCGTTGCAGTAGCGCTGCCCCTGCCAGAGTGGGGCCTCGCGGTCGATGGCTGTTACAGGCCCGGCCCATCTTCAGTCCTCAACAAGAGGATTTTGCGTGGCTAAAAAAGCCGCTTCCCTCGCCGCCCTGGGTGGCCTGGTGTTTTCGACCGACGCAGGGCGTCATTGCCCTGATTGTCGTCGCCCCGTTGCCGACTGCACGTGCAAACAGACTGCTATCCCCGAAGGCGATGGCATTGCCCGCGTTCGTCGTGAAAGCAAAGGGCGCGGAGGCAAAACCGTCACGACCATTACCGGCGTGCCCTTGGCCGAGGAACCGCTCAAGGAACTGGCCAAAGCCCTCAAGCAGCGCTGTGGCACAGGCGGATCGCTCAAGGAAGGCGTGATCGAGATTCAGGGCGATCATGTCGAATTACTGCTGGCAGAGCTGGTCAAGAAAGGCTTCAAGGCTAAAAAGTCCGGCGGCTGAACCGGGAATCAAATCGTCACTTCAACTCATTACAATGCGCCCAGCCGGCTTGAAGCTGGCGCAACGACTTTTTATAGGGGACTTCGATGTCCGTAAGACGCACACGTAAAGACGATGGCAGCCAATGGACCGTTTCGGACAGCCGCAGCGTTTATGGTATTCGCCATTGGGGCGCTGGTTATTTCGCGATCAACGAAGCAGGTCGCGTCGAAGTACGCCCCAATGGGCCGGACAGTTCGCCCATCGATCTCTACGAGCAGGTTGATAACCTGCGCAAGAGCGGTCTTTCGCTGCCGTTGCTGGTGCGTTTCCCGGACATCCTGCAAGACCGCGTGCGTCAACTGACCGGGGCCTTCGACAGCAACATCGCGCGCCTGGAATACCAGAGCCAGTACACCGCGCTGTACCCGATCAAGGTCAACCAGCAAGAAGCGGTGGTGGAAAACATCATCGCCACCCAGAACGTTTCCATTGGCCTGGAAGCCGGCTCCAAGCCTGAGCTGATGGCCGTGCTGGCTTTGGCGCCCAAAGGCGGCACCATCGTCTGCAACGGTTACAAGGACCGTGAGTTCATCCGCCTGGCGCTGATGGGCCAGAAGCTGGGCCATAACGTCTTCATCGTCATCGAGAAAGAGTCCGAAGTCGAACTGGTGATCGAAGAAGCCGCCGAGCTGAAAGTCGCCCCTCAAGTCGGCCTTCGCGTGCGTCTGTCATCCCTGGCGTCGAGCAAATGGGCTGATACCGGTGGTGAAAAATCCAAGTTCGGTCTGTCCGCCGCGCAATTGCTGTCGGTGGTCGAACGTTTCCGCAAGGCCGGCCTGGATCAGGGCATTCGCCTGCTGCACTTCCACATGGGCTCGCAGATCGCCAACCTGGCGGACTACCAGCACGGTTTCAAAGAAGCGATCCGCTATTACGGCGAACTGCGCAAACTCGGCCTGCCGGTAGACTACATCGACGTGGGCGGCGGTCTGGGCGTCGATTACGACGGCACGCACTCGCGCAACGCCAGCTCGATCAACTACGACATGGACGATTACGCCGGTGTCGTGGTCGGCATGCTCAAGGAGTTCTGCGACGCACAGGGCCTGCCGCACCCGCATATTTTTTCGGAAAGCGGCCGTTCGCTGACCGCTCACCACGCCATGCTGGTGGTGCAGGTCACCGACGTCGAGAAGCACAACGACGAAGTGCCTGAAATCGCCGACAAGGAAAGCCTGCCGGAAACCGTGCAATGGCTGGTCGACCTGCTGGGTCCGACCGACATTGAAATGGTCACCGAAACCTACTGGCGCGCGACGCACTACATGAGCGACATCGCCACCCAGTACGCCGATGGCAAAATCAGCCTCGCAGAGAAAGCGCTGGGCGAACAATGCTACTTCGCTGTCTGCCGCCGCTTGTACAACTCGCTGAAAGCGCGTCAACGCTCCCATCGCCAGGTGCTGGACGAACTCAACGACAAGCTGGCCGACAAGTACATCTGCAACTTCTCGGTGTTCCAGAGCCTGCCGGACACCTGGGCCATCGGTCAGGTGCTGCCGATCCTGCCGCTGCATCGTCTGGATGAAGAGCCGGTGCGCCGCGCCGTGCTTCAGGACCTGACCTGCGACTCCGACGGCAAGATCAAGCAATACGTCGACGAGCAAAGCATCGAGACCAGCATGCCGGTGCATTCGCTGAACGAGGGTGAAGACTACCTGCTGGGGATTTTCCTGGTGGGCGCTTACCAGGAAATTCTGGGCGACATGCACAACCTGTTCGGTGATACCGACTCGGTGAACATTTACCAGAACCCGGACGGCAGCGTTTACCACGCGGGTATCGAAACCCACGACACCATCGAAGACATGCTGCGCTACGTGCATCTGTCGCCGGAAGAACTGATGACCCATTACCGGGACAAAGTCGCCAGCGCCAAGATCACTCCGCGCGAACGCACCTACTTCCTCGACGCGCTGCGTCTGGGTCTGACGCGTTCTTCGTACCTGTCTTCCTGACGACAGGCAGCCATCGGGTCAGCGCGGGAAACCGCGCTGAAACCGCTGCATCTGGCTGAATCCTCCTCGCGTCCACCGTGAGGGCATGTATGTCGTGACACCCCGCGTCACATATCGCTGCGATGTAATCCCCCACCAACACACTCTGTAGGCAACGTCCTGTTCTGCGCTGCCAGCCTCTACTCGCCCGGCGTGTGAGCCAGAATCCGCGGCCGTTTTCCGGTAGAGACCTTTCCCATGCCCGCCCCCGCCCGCGCGCCGCTTTTTCGCCTGGAGATTGCACGCCTGCAACGCCGCTTCAACGTTGTGTCGTTCAACATGACCGAGGCGATCAGCCAGCCGTTTACCGTTGAGCTGGATATGCTCGGCGACGGTTTCTATCTGGACCTGACCGGCCTCATGTACCAGCCTGCCTTCCTGAACCTCGGCGGACAGCAGGGTGTTCACGGGCAGATCCATTGGGCGACCCGCAAGCATTATGAACCCGGCCCTGGGTGTTACACCTTGAGGCTGGGGCCTCGGCTGACGTGCCTCGGGTTGCGTTACCACTCGCGCCTGTTTCAGCAGATGAGCGCGACCCGAATCATCACGCAAGTACTGGAAGAACACCGCCTCAAGAACAGCTATCGTTTTGACCTGCAGACGGAAAGCAGTGAACGCGCAAGCTGCGTGCAGTATCAGGAATCCGACCTGCAACTCGTCCAGCGTCTGTGCGCCGAAGAAAACATTCACTATCACTTCAGCCATTCCCGACGCCGTCACGAGCTGGTGTTCGGCGCAGGCCTGCACGGTTTTCAGCGCAGCCCTATCGCCCCTTGGCGTCAGTTCGAGGGGCAGCCCGGTGTGACACGGTTTGCCGTCACCGAAGACCAGTCCCCTCTGCCCGGCAGCCGTACAGGCCAGCGGGCAACCGGACACAGCACATTGCCATTTGTCACCTGCGGGCAACTGCTGCCGCTGGCCGGGCACCCTGAAAAACGCTGGAATCGCCTGTGGCTGATCACCGAGGTTCAGCATCGCTTTGCGGCCGCTGACGGCACCTCCGAACACTACCTGAACCGGTTTGAGGCCATACCGTGGGAGGCCGGTTTCAGCACACCGACACCTGCGCCCTGCACTCCCGTAGCGCCGTTGCAACAAGGCTGGATTGTCGGTAACGCCGATGAACCGACCAGGCCTGATGCCTCCGGTCGCGTGCAGGTCCGGCTCGAATGGGACTCGCAGCACCCGGACAAACCTGATCGCCGTTGCTGGCTGCACCTGGCACCGGGCCTGAACCTCGAATGCCGGGGCGGCATGACGGTGTTGATACGCTTTCCCGAGGACGACAAAACACCACCACAGATCATCGGCTGCCTGCAGCCGCGGGCACTTGAACCCTGTGAGGCGCCCTCTCCCGAGCCTGTCGATAACGTGCAGATGCGCCTCGACTGGCCAGTGATAAACGGGGCTGAGCGAGTCCTGCAACTGGGTGACGGCCCCACCGTACACCTCGGCGAAGGCAGTCGGCTGACGGTGGACGTCGGCGCCAGCCACGTACAGATCGACCATGACAGCATGACGCTGAGCAGCCCGCGCATCAGCGTTGCCAGCAAAGCGCACGACCCTGCCGGTGATCCGGACGCAGGCTCATGACGTACGGTAACTCTGTGGCACTGGGGCGCAGCGTGGCGGTCTCAGAACTATCCGAACCACCTGCCAGAGCCCTTTCACATGATCCGAGCGATTTTTCTGACACTGATGACCGGTGCCGTGCTGGCGGTGTTGTCCGGCTGTTCGCCCCTGAAGCTGCTCAACTCGTTGAACCCGACCGGCCCTGTCGACCACGTCGACGGGCTGGCCTATGGGCCGGACCCGAGCAATACGCTTGACGTGTACACGCCGAAATCGAAACCGGCCGACGCCCCGGTGGTGGTGTTTTTCTATGGCGGAAGCTGGAACAGCGGCTCGAAAACCGACTACGCCTTCGTCGGGGAAGCCCTGGCCGCGCGTGGCATGGTTGTGGTGATCGCCGACTACAGGCTCTACCCGCAAGTACGTTACCCGAGCTTTCTGGAAGACTCGGCCAAAGCCCTGGCCTGGGCGCACACACACGCAAGAGCCTACGGTGGCGACCCCGACCGCCTGTACGTGATGGGCCACAGCGCAGGCGCCTACAATGCCGCGATGATGGCGCTCGACCCACGCTGGCTGGCCCGTGAAGGGTTGTCGCCGTCCATGCTCAGCGGCTGGATCGGGCTGGCCGGACCTTACGACTTCCTGCCCATCGAAAATCCGGACGTGAAACCGGTGTTCTTCTTCCCGGACTCACCGCCGGATTCGCAACCCATCAACCACGTCAGCGTCAGCGCGCCGCCCGCCCTGCTGCTGGCCTCGAACACCGATTCGCTGGTCAACCCCAAGCGCAACACGGGCGGCCTGGCACGCAAACTGCGCGCTGCGGACGTACCGGTGCGCGACCTGTATTTCTCGCGCACCAATCACGGCACGCTGGTCGGTGCATTCGCGAAGTTGTTGAGCAGCCTGGCGCCTGTGGTCGACGAAGTGGACATGTTCGTCAACCATACCCCTCACCGGCATTCTGCAACGGATGAGCCGAAGCCAAAGCCTCAGTGAGCAAACCAACCGTTGGTGCGCGTCAGACGCCAGGCAATCGCCCCCAGGCTCAGGCCGCGCAGCAGGGTAAACGCCAGAAATGTCAGCCACAGCGCATGATTGCCGTGGCTGGACGCCAGATAGGCGACTGGTGCGATGGCGGCTGCGCTCAGCAACATCGCATTGCGCATTTCGCGGGCGCGCGTGGCGCCGATGAACAGCCCGTCCAGCAAATAGCTCCAGACTGCCAGTAACGGCATCAGTGCCAAATAAGGCAAATACGTCATCGCGGTTGCGCGAACCTCGGGAATGTCGGTCTGCAGGCTGACAAACATGTGCCCACCGATCAGAAACAGCAGCGCGAACGCTACGCTGGCAATCAGCGACCAGCCTCCCGCCACCACCAGCGAGCGCCGCAAAGTGTCCCGATCACGCGCACCGATGGCGTGCCCGCAGAGCGCTTCGACCGCGTGTGCCAGCCCGTCCAGCGCGTGGGCCGTCAACAACAGGCCGTTGAGCAGCAAGGCGTTGGCGGCAACCGTTGCATCCCCTAGACGAGCGCCCTGCACGGTGATCAGGAACATGACCGATTGCAGCGCCAGCGTGCGCAAAAAGATGTCGCGATTGACCGCCAGCAAGGGTCGCCAGTTGTTCCACAGCTTCAAGGCCGACCAGACGATCTGACCAGGCCAGGCCCGCAACGTTTTGCGGGCCAGCACCAGACCGAGCACTACACCGGTCCATTCCGCCAGCACCGATGCCCGTGCCGAGCCGACCACGCCCCAGTCCAGCCCCATCACGAACCAGAGGTTGAGCACGATGTTCACGAAATTGGTGATGAGCAGAATCGCCAACGGCGCTCTGGCGTTTTGCGCCCCGAGAAACCAGCCGACCAGCGCATAACTGGCCAACGCTGCCGGCAGGCCGAACAGCCGGGTGTGGAAAAAATCCAGGGTCATCTGCTGCAGATCGGCAGACGGCTGCATCATTGCCAGCGCCAGGTGGCTGAACGGCAAGGCGATCACGCCCAGCAGCAACGCCAGCCCACCGGCCAGCAACAGCCCCTGTAGCAGAATCCTGCGCAACGCCGCGCTGTCCCCACGCCCTGCCGCCTGCGCGGCAAAACCGGTCGTGCCCATGCGCAGAAAGCCCATCGCCCAGGCAAGAAAGGTATACAGCGTCGCACCCACGGCAACCGCGCCCAACTGATGGGCATGCGGCAAATGGCCGATCACCGCGCTGTCGACCAGCGCCACCAGCGGCACGGAAATGTTCGACAGAATCATCGGCGCCGCCAGCGCCCAGACACGGCGATGGGTTGAGCGATGACGCCAATCACTGAATAACGTGGACATAAGAACTCCCGGCAAGGCGGGCATTGTAGCCAGAGCGCGGAAACGTGTTGTATGAATAATGGCCGCCGCCCCAGAGAACAACGCCGGTGCAGGCATGCAATTGCGGACGCCCTGCGTCCGACCTTGAGCACACAGCGTTGTGACGCGGAGCTTCACGCAAGGCATTCCCACGCGGAGCGTGCGGAACGAGAGGTGTATGAGCGAACAACGCTCGTGCCAACGCCCTGCGTCCGACCTTGAGCGCACGGTGCGAAACGAGAGGTGCCCGGGCGCGCACTGTTCAATCTGACAGTAATACTTGTCACCTCGACTGTTATATAGTCGCTTCCTCTCTACCGTTGCCGATGAGTGCCTTCATGTTAAACAAAGGATTGTTTCTGGCATGCGTGCTTGCGCTGCTGAGCGCCTGTGATTCTTCCACTCCGGACAAACCGGCACCCGCCGGGGCATCTGCGACTCAGGCAGCGGTTCCCGATACAAAGCCCAAACCCGCTATCGACCTCGCCGCGCTGAGCAAACGCTATGCCGGGCGCGACCTGACCGTCATCGACGTGTCGGAAATCCAGGTTGACGGTGCAAGCACGCTCTCGGTGAGTTTTTCCGTCCCGCTGGACCCGGAGCAGAACTTCGGCGAAAAACTTCATCTGGTGGACAGCAAGAACGGCAAGGTCGATGGCGCCTGGGAGCTGTCGGACAACCTCATGGAGCTGCGCCTGCGCCACCTCGAGCCGCAACGCAAGCTGGTGCTGACGGTCGATGCCGGTCTGCTGGCCGTCAACAAGGCCAAACTCTCCGCCGAGTACATCAGCCGCCTGGAAACCCGCGACCTGCAAGCCACTGTCGGCTTTGCCAGCCGTGGCAGCCTGTTGCCGACCCGTCTGGCCGAAGGCCTGCCGGTCATCGCGCTGAATGTCGACAAAGTGGATGTCGAGTTCTTCCGGGTCAAGCCAGACTCGATGCCGAACTTCCTCGCCCAATGGGACGGCGCGTCGAGCCTGTCCAGCTACAGCTCCGAAGAACTGCTGCCTATGGCTGATCTGGTTTACAGCGGCCGTTTCGACCTCAAACCGGCACGCAACACCCGCGAAACCGTGCTGCTGCCGATTGCCGGCATCAAGGCACTGCAACAACCGGGCGTCTATCTGGCGGTGATGCGTGCGTCGGGCACTTACAGCTACTCGCAACCGGCCACCCTGCTCACCCTCAGCGACATCGGCCTGTCAGTACACCGTTACAGCAATCGTCTGGACGTCTTCACCCAGGCGCTGGAGGGCGGCAAGGCCCTGGGCAATGTCAGCGTCGATGTGTATGACGACAGCGGCAAGGTGGTCGCGCAAGGCAAGACCGACGGCGACGGCCACGCCCAATTGCCGTTGCCTGCCAAGGCTGCGGTGGTGCTGGCGCACAAGGACGAACAGACCAGCATGCTGCGCCTTAACAACGCGGCGCTGGACCTGGCCGAGTTCGACATCTCCGGCCCCCAGGCGCATCCGCTGCAATTCTTCATTTTTGGCCCGCGGGACCTTTACCGTCCCGGCGAAACCGTGCTGCTCAACGGCCTGCTGCGTGACAAGGACGGCAACAACGTCAAACCACAACCGATCACCGTCGAAGTGCGCCGTCCTGACGATCAGGTCAGCCGCAAGTTTGTCTGGGAAGCCGACAGCAGCGGTTTTTATCAGTATCCCTTGCAGCTTGCCGAAGAAGCTCCGACCGGGCGCTGGCAACTGGTGTTCGACCTGGGCGACGGCAAACCGCAGCTTTACGAGTTCAAGGTCGAAGACTTTTTGCCCGAGCGTCTGGCGCTGGAGCTCACGGGCAGCGATGAACCTGTCGCGCCCGCTGACAACCCCGAGTTCGACGTCACCGGCCGTTACCTGTACGGCGCGCCTGCGTCGGGCAACACCCTGACCGGTCAGGTGTACGTGCGCCCGTTGCGCGACGCGGTGCCCAAGCTGCCGGGTTACCAGTTCGGCTCGATCACCGAAGCAGACCTCAAGCACGACCTGGAGCTGGAACCCGTCACCCTGGACGCCGAAGGTCACTCGACGCTCTCCGTGCAGACCCAATGGGCAGAAGCCAGATCTCCGCTGCAACTGATTCTGCAAGCCAGCCTTCAGGAGTCCGGCGGTCGCCCGATTACCCGTCGCCTGGTACAGCCGATCTGGCCTGCCGAGCACCTGCCCGGCGTCCGCGCGCTGTTTGGCAGCAGTACTGGCGGCGACGATTACGACGACGAGGCCGGCAAAGGCGAATCCCAGACCAATGGCGACGGTCCGGCCGAGTTTGAAATCGTGATGGCCGACGCCGCGGGCAACAAGCTGGCCGCTGAGAACGTCAAGGTCCGGTTGATCCGCGAGCGCCGCGACTACTACTGGAACTACTCGGCCAATGATGGCTGGAGCTACCACTTCAACGAAAAATTTCTCAACCTGAATGAAGAAACCGTCAGCCTCGCCAAGGACTCCACCGCCAAGGTCAGCTTCCCGGTCGAGTGGGGTCCCTACCGCGTCGAAGTGGAAGATCCCTCCACCGGCATGGTCAGCAGCCTGCGTTTCTGGGCCGGTTACCGCTGGCAGGACAACACTGACGGCGGCGCAGTCAGGCCGGATCAGGTCAAACTGGCCTTGAACAAACCGGCTTACAACGATGGCGACACCGCCACCGTGACCGTCACACCTCCGGCTGCCGGCAAGGGCTATCTGCTGATCGAGTCAAGCGAAGGCCCGCTGTGGTGGAAGGAAATCGACGTGCCGGCTGAAGGCACGTCATATGAAATCCCGCTCGACAAGCAATGGGCGCGTCACGACCTGTACGTCACCGCACTGGTCATACGTCCCGGTGAGCGCAAAGCCAATGTCACGCCCAAGCGTGCTGTGGGCGTGCTGCACCTGCCACTGGACCGCGCGCAACGCAAACTCGCGCTGACCGTCACCGCACCGGAAAAGATGCGCCCCAGACAGCCGCTCACCCTCAAGGTGGCTGCGAAGAATGCGGACGGCAGTGTGCCAAAGCAGGTTCATGTGCTGGTGTCGGCAGTGGACGTCGGCATTCTCAACATCACCCGCTACGCCACGCCGGATCCGTTTGCCAGCCTGTTCGGGCGCAAGCAATACGGCGCTGACCAACTGGATATCTACGGCCAGTTGATCGAAGCCGGTCAAGGGCGTCTGGCGAGCATGGCGTTCGGCGGCGATGCGCTGGCCAAGGGCGGCAAACGCCCGGACACCAGCGTCACCATCGTCGCCCTGCAAAGCGCGCCGGTCATACTGAATGAGATGGGCGAAGGCGAAGTCAGCGTCGACATCCCGGACTTCAACGGCGAGTTGCGCATCATGGCTCAGGCCTGGACCGACGACCGCTATGGCATGGCCGAAGCGAAAACGGTGGTCGCTGCGCCGATCATCGCCGAATTGTCGACGCCGCGTTTCCTCGCCGGTGGCGACCAGACCAGCATCGCGCTGGACATCTCGAACCTCTCCGGCACCGCGCAGAAGCTGGACGTACACATCAGCGCGGAAGGCCAGTTGAGCATTCCGGGCGGGGATCAGAGCAAACCCCTGCAGCTCAAACAAGGTCAGCGCGTTACCCTGAAAGTGCCGGTGCTGGCGCAAGGCGGCCTGGGCCAGGGCAAGATCAGCGTGCGGGTGGAAGGTCTGGACCTGCCGGGTGAAAACCTGCCCGCCTTTACCCGCGAATGGACCGTGGGCGTGCGCCCCGCCTACCCGGCGATGCTCAAGCATTACCGCGCCACCCTGAACGAGCAGAGCTGGAACCTGCCGGAAGGTGCGCTGGAAACCTTCGAGCCTGCCGGCCGCGAAGCACTGCTGTCGCTGTCGAGCCGTCCGCCGCTGAACCTGGGCGAACAGATTAGGGCGCTGAAGGCCTACCCTTACGGGTGTCTGGAACAGACCGCGAGCGGCCTGTATCCCTCGCTGTACACCGATGCGGCAACCCTCAAGCGTCTCGGCCTGACGGGCGAGCCGGATGCCGAACGCAAGCGCAAGGTCGAGATCGGTATCGAGCGCCTGCTGGGCATGCAGCGTTACAACGGCAGCTTCGGGCTGTGGGGTTCAGACAGCGATGAAGAATACTGGCTGACCGCTTACGTCACCGACTTCCTGTTGCGCGCCCGCGATCAGGGCTTTGCGGTGCCACCGGATGCGCTGAAGAAGGCCAACGAACGCCTGCTGCGTTACTTACAGGATGCTGGCCAGATTCAGGTCAATTACAGCCAGAACGCCGAACATACGCGTTTTGCCGTGCAGGCTTACGCCGGGCTGGTACTGGCGCGCAGCCAACAGGCCCCGCTGGCGGCACTGCGCAGCCTGTTTGATCGTCGCAGCGATGCGCGCTCGGGCCTGCCGCTGGTGCAACTGGCCGTGGCGCTGGAGAAAATGGGCGACAAACCGCGCGCCGACCTGGCCCTGACCGCTGGCCTGGCGGTCGGGCGCAAGAACGAATGGCTGGCCGACTACGGCAGTTCCCTACGTGATCAGGCGCTGATTCTGGCGTTGCTGGAGGAAAACGACCTCGCCAAGGACAAACGTGACGAGCGCCTGTTTGCCCTGGCCGATGAAGTCGCCGCCAATCGCTACCTGTCCACGCAGGAAAGCAATTCGTTGTTCCTTGCCGGTCGCAATCTGCTGAGTAAGCCGGAAAAGGACTGGACCGCCAGCATCGCCAGCGGCACCGAAACCCGTGAGCTGAGTAACAAGCAGCCGGGACTCAAGCTGGCCGGCGCGCTGCTCGCCACCCCGCTGTCCGTCCATAACCAGAGTAGCGAGCCGCTCTACCAACAACTGACTGTCTCGGGTTATCCGACTCAGGCACCCGTGGCGGGCGGTGAAAACCTGAGCATTCGTCGTGAATACCTGAGCCTGAGTGGCGCGCCGTTGAACGTCGGCGCGCTTAAAACCGGGCAACTGGTGCTGGTGCATCTGGAGATCGGTGCAAAGCAGCGCGTACCGGATGCCTTGGTGGTGGACTTGCTGCCAGCGGGCCTGGAACTGGAAAACCAGAACCTCGCACAAAGCTCGGCCAGCCTGGAAGATGCCAGTGAAGAGGTGAAGACCCTCCGTGAGTCGATGGAAAACGCCGGGATCAAGCATCAGGAATACCGCAGTGATCGTTACGTCGCGGCGCTGGATATCGACGGCAGCCGAAGCGTCCACCTGCTGTATCTGGCGCGTGCCGTCACACCGGGCACCTATCGCGTACCGCCACCGCAAGTGGAATCGATGTACCGCCCGAACTGGCAAGCCCTGGGTGATGCACCTGCGCAGATGGTGGTGAGGGGAAAGTGATCAGTAACTGATTGATTGGAAAGCATACCTGTGGGAGCGAACTTGTTCGCGAAAGCGCCGGTACATCCGCTGAACATGTACCGCCTGGAACAAAGCCTTCGCGAACAAGTTCGCTCCCACAAAGAGAGCGTCTTACATCCGCTGAAGGTGCAAGGGCTGCCGCAGATGGGTGAGAGGACGTGAGCGCTAACTGATTGATTGGAACGCACACCTGAGGGAGCGAACTTGTTCGCGAAAGCGCCAGTACATCCGCTGAAGATGTACCGTCTGCAACAGAGCCTTCGCGAACAAGTTCGTGCCCACAAAGAGGGCGTCTTACATCCGATGAAGGTGCAAGGGCTGCCGCAGATGGGGTGACGGGACGTGAGCGCTAACTGATTGCTTGGAACGCATACCTGTGGGAGCGAACTTGTTCGCGAAAGCGCCAGTACATCCGCTGAAGATGTACCGTCTGCAACAGAGCCTTCGCGAACAAGTTCGCTCCCACAAAGAGGGCGTCTTACATCCGCTGAAGGTGCAAGGGCTGCCGCAGGTTGGGGTGAGAGGACGTGAACGCTAACTGATTGATTGGAGTGCGTACCCGTGGGAGCGAACTTGTTCGCGAAAGCGCCGGTACATCCGCTGAACATGTACCGCTTGGAACAAAGCCTTCGCGAACAAGTTCGCTCCCACAAAGAGGGCGCTTTACATCCGCTGAAGGTGCAAGGGCTGCCGCAGATGGGGTGAGAGGACGTGAACGCTAACTGATTGATTGGAATGCGTACCTGTGGGAGCGAACTTGTTCGCGAAAGGGCCGGTACATCCACTGAAGATGTACCGTCCGGAACAGAGCCTTCGCGAACAAGTTCGCTCCCACAGAAAGGGCGCCTTACATCCGCTGAAGGTGCAAGGGCTGCCGCAGATGGGGTGACGGGACGTGAGCGCTAACTGATTGCTTGGAACGCACACCTGTGGGAGCGAACTTGTTCGCGAAAGCGCCGGTACATCCGCTGAAGATGTACCGTCCGGAGCAGAGCCTTCGCGAACAAGTTCGCTCCCACAAAGAGCGCGCCTTACATCCGCTGAAGGTGCAAGGGCTGCCGCAGATGGGGTGAGAGGACGTGAGCGCTAACTGATTGATTGGAATGCGTACCTGTGGGAGCGAACTTGTTCGCGAAAGCGCCAGTACATCCGCTGAAGATGTACCGTCTGGAACAAAGCCTTCGCGAACAAGTTCGCTCCTACAGAGAGGGCGTCTTACACCTGTTGAAGATGCAAGGGCTAGAATATTGCCCGGGCCGGGGCTTGTTACCTTGTCAGTGAATGATCCAGCTCAGTAACCAGAGGCCCAGCGCCAGCCAGATGATCCCGAGGATGATCGAGGCGCGCATGAATGCCCGGACAGCCGAGTAAAGCAACATCAGGCCGATGATCAGTGCGACGATGCTGATCAGCGACGTGTCCATGCCCAGCGTGCGGGACAAGCCATCGACAAAATTTCCTCCAGCATGGGTAAACCCGTTGAACAACCACGCCAGACCGTCGACGAAGAAGCGAATCACCGCGCCGATGGCCTGCCCGAGCCATTCAAAAAAGCCTTCTACCTGCATATGTACGTCCTGATTGGGGTCGTGAAGAAAATGATCTGTTCGCTTTGGCCGTCGCCAGGCGTATCAGGTTCCGTGGATCATAAAGGCTCTTTGCGTTGAAACCTGAATTTCTTCTGCGCCTCGTGCAAAAACTCAAGTGGCTGGCAGGCGGCCTTTTGCTGGTGATCGCCCTCCTCTGGCTGGCTGACCGTGTGTGGCCGCTGCCACTGCCCAAGGATGACCTCGCCCGCGTGGTGCTGGCCGAAGACGGTACACCGTTGTGGCGCTTTGCCGATGCCGATGGCGTCTGGCGCTACCCGGTCACTCCCGCGCAGGTTTCGCCGTATTACCTTGAAGCACTGCTGACCTATGAAGACCGCTGGTTTTACAGCCATCCCGGCGTAAACCCGCTGGCGCTGTTGCGTGCCAGTTGGCAAAACCTCAGCGGAGCCCGTGTGGTGTCTGGCGGCAGCACGCTGTCGATGCAGGTCGCGCGGCTGCTCGATCCGCATTCACGAACCTTGCCCGGCAAGTTTCGCCAGTTGTGGCGCACGCTGCAGCTCGAGTGGCATTTATCCAAAGACCAGATACTCAGCCTGTACCTTAATCGCGCGCCGTTTGGCGGCACGCTGCAAGGGGTTGCGGCTGCCAGTTGGGCGTATCTGGGCAAGTCGCCACAGAACCTGACCCGCGCTGAAGCCGCGTTGCTGGCGGTGTTGCCGCAGGCGCCGAGCCGTCTGCGCCCTGACCGTCACCCGCAACGCGCACAACTGGCCCGCGACAAAGTCCTGAGGCGCCTGGCCGAGTTCAAGGTCTGGCCGCAAGGCAGTGTGGACGAAGCGCTGGAAGAGCCGCTATGGCTGGCACCGCGACAGGAACCCAGCCTGGCGCCCTTGCTGGCCCGACGCTTGAATCGACCGAACAGCCCGCCGCTGATCCGCACCACACTGGATGCCCCGCTGCAAAGGCGCATGGAAGACCTGCTGATGGGCTGGCGAGCACGGCTGCCAGAGCGCACGTCGGCAGCGATTCTGGTGGTTGAGGCCGACAACATGGCGGTGCGCGCTTACGTCGGCTCGGTGGACATCAACGATGCCAAACGTTTCGGTCATGTGGACATGGTCACCGCCCTGCGCTCGCCAGGCTCGACGCTCAAGCCGTTCCTGTACGGCATGGCGATGGACGCCGGGCTGATTCATTCCGAATCACTGATGCAGGACGTACCGCGGCGCTATGGCGACTATCGGCCTGGTAACTTTTCGACCGGGTTTGGCGGGCCGGTGGCGGCCAGCTCAGCATTATCGATGTCGCTTAATCTGCCCGCCGTGCAGTTGTTGGAGGTCTATGGCCCGAAACGCTTTGCCGCCGAACTGCGCAAAGGCGGCGTGCCGCTGACCTTGCCGCCCCTGGCCGAACCGAATCTGGCGCTGATTCTGGGTGGTGCAGGCAGTCGGCTTGAGGATCTGGTGGCAGGCTACAGCGCCTTCGCACGGGGCGGCAGGAGCGCCGATGTTCGACTGCAACCGCAGGACCGTCTGCGCGAACGGCGGATGATGTCGCCGGGGGCTGCATGGATTATCCGGCGCATTCTCAGCGGCCAGTCGCGCCCGGACATCGACCCGCGTGCAGAGCTGGTGCAGCGTCCGCAACTGGCCTGGAAGACCGGCACCAGCTACGGCTTCCGCGACGCCTGGGCGATTGGCGTGGGTCCGCGCTTTCTGGTGGGTGTATGGATCGGCAGACCGGACGGTACGCCGGTGCCGGGGCAGTTCGGCCTGGCGTCGGCAGCACCGCTGATGCTGCAGGTGCATGACGTGCTGGTCAATCGCGACAGCCAGCGCGGGATTGCTGCGCCGGTTCAGGCAGTACCGCTGAATGTAGGCGTGGCGGCGATCTGCTGGCCGCTGGGCCAACCGATGAGCAAGAGCGACCCGAACTGCCGCCGTCAGCGCTTCGCCTGGACACTGGACGGCACCACACCGCCGACCCTGCAAGCCGCCGATCAACCGCTCGGGCTGGGTTTGCTGGAGCGTATATGGGTCAATACTCAGGGGTTGAGCGTCGCTGCCAGTTGCCCGGATGCCCAGCCACGCGACATCGCCTTATGGCCTGCGCCGCTTGAACCCTGGTTGCCCAAGGCAGAGCGCCGAGAAGCGCGCCTGCCACCCGCCGACCCGGACTGCCCGCCACAAAACCTGAACCTGGCCCCGCCGCTGAGCATCGTCGGCGTGCGCGAAGGTGACAACCTGCGCCTGCCCGCCACCAGCCGCCAGGCCCTGCGCCTGAAACTGTCGGCCCTGGGCGGCAGCGGCCGGCGCTGGTGGTTCATCGATGGCGCCCCCTTGGCGGACACCGACACCCGCCAGGACTTCACCCCGACCCTGAACAAACCGGGCCGCTATCAACTGAGCGTCCTGGACGAAAGCGGCCAGACCGCGAGGGTTGAATTCAGCGTGGTGGAGTGAGCGTCACTGAACCTGAAAGATCTTCGGCTCGGGGAACAGGTTGTTGAGGGTTTCCAGCAAGCGGACGTGGTAAATGGGTTTGCGGAACAGGTCGAGTACGTGCAGGCGCAGCAGGTCGCTGACGTCGTCCATGTCGGCATGACCGGAGGTGACAATGACGGGCAGGTGCTGGCGCGACGTGTGTTCACGCAGATGGCGAATCAGCTGGATGCCGCTCTCCTCCGGCATCCGCAGATCAGTGATGACCAATGCTATATCGGGATGAACAGTCAACTGATGCAAGGCCATTTTGACGGAAGACGCGGTGAAGCAGCAGAACCCCTCACCTTCGAGCAGTTCTGCCAGTTCTTCGTTTGCGTCCTCTTCGTCGTCAACCAAGAGCAGCTGTTGGCGGGGAGGATGGACAGACATGGTGCTATCTCATTAAGGATGAACTCGTTATCACGATCATAGACTACCCTCCGGCAGGTGTGGAGGGTGTTGTGGTAACGGCAGTGCCGCCCAAACCGGTAAGGATCGCATTGAATTTCGTTCTGATCGCATCGCCTATGGGCGTGACAAGTACAAACAACACCAGCGCTACCATCGCAACCACAATTGCATACTCAATGGCTGAGGCCGCCTCCTTGTCTCTAAGGAACGATTGAATACGAGTGTAAACACTCACATACAGCTGAGTAAGAAACATTCGGGTCTCCTTGCGCCCCCTGAGGCGCTTCTGAATCGTCTTGCACGCTTGTCCCCTTGCAGTACCAGCATTGTCCCCAAACCCTTAACTCACAACCTCAAAAAAGTATTAACCGGAAAGTTATAACCGACTGAGAGGCCTGTTCCAGAGGCCTCGACCACGCGCTCGACAAACAAAAACCGCTTTCGTACAAAAGCATAATGGCGCTTTGAATCCGATGAGCTAACGTCATACAAAAGATCCTGCAATCCTTCGTTGCCCTGTCGCGACGTTGCCGCACCGTTTTGAGGTTGTCCTGCAATGACAAAGGGAAAGTTGCCATGAGCAGTCGAATTACCATGGTGCTCGCTGTCCTGTTCTTGCTGGGTGCATTGATCGCCGGGTATCTGGGACTCGCTGTCAGCACGCAGGCCGAAGCACCTCTTGTCGAACTCGAGTCTTCGGTGCCTCCAGCCACCGTACCGACCACCGCCTCTGCCCCGACCCCGCCCGTCGAGGACGCGTTGCGTCACAACGTTGTCGTGCTGACCCACGACATCCCTGCCTACACCCCCCTCACGGCTGCCGACCTGGCCGTCGAACGGCTCAAGGTCGCGCCGCCCGGCAGTTTCACGACTGTCGACGATGTGGTGGGCCGCAGCAGTTGGCGAACCCTGAGCGCCGGGACCTGGCTCAGCGAAAGCAGTTTTGAAACCGGGGGCACACTGGCACGAATGATTCGCCCTCACGAGCGGGCGCTGGCGTTGCAAGTGGACGAGGTGGTCGGCGCCTCCGGGCAACTCAGCCCCGGTGACTACGTGGACGTGTTGCTTTATCTGCCTGAAGACACCGGCAACCTGACCCGCTCAAGCCAGGTGGTGGTACCCGCGCTGCGCATTCTCAGCGTTGGCGGACTGCTTGGCACGGATCGCGACGGCAAACCGGTGCAACACATCAGCGCTGACGAACGCCTGAAACAGGAACAGCAACGCGTCAATGCACGAACCGTGACCGTCGCCGTGCCAGAGGCCTTGTTGAGCCGCTTGATGCTCGCCTCACAAACCGGGGTCTTGCGTCTCGCGGTGCGCAGTGCCGACGAAGGTCACCTGCAGAATTACTGGGCCGCTGAGCCCGGCAGTCATGACGTGGCCGAACGGCTGGATTCGGCCAACCGCCAATTGGTCGGTTTCAGGCAGTTGAGCCTGAACCAGGCCAGTGCGCCAGCGTCAAGCTCCGCCACCCGCACGGCTCGCACCGTCGAGGTCATACGCGGCAACCAGATCACGCAACAAACTCCCTGATTGAGCAAGGATTGCATTTGATGAGCTGTTGTTCCGTGCCCGCTATAAAACCCGGATTGCTGGGTTTATTCGTGATTGCCCTGTGGGGACCATCGGCCTGGGCGGCCTCAGGCAGTTGTGCCGGACTGGCTGCGATGCCTGCCGCCATCGAGATCGACCAAGGCATTCAACAGCATGTGCAATCTCCTGTGGCGATCACGCGCATCGCGGTGGGAGACCCGAAAATCGCCGATGTACACGTCAGCAACAGCGATGGCTTTCTGTTGACCGGCGTTTCGCAGGGGACGACCAGCCTGATGGTCTGGACCGCATGCTCCAGCTCGCCACGTCAGAGCATGGTTTTCGTGCGCGGCCTGGCCACGGCCTCGATGGTCGAAACGTTCACTGCGCCTTCCGCAGAAGCCCAGTTGCCCAGCCAGGTTCAGACCGACATCCGCTTTATTGAAGTCAGCCGCACCAAGCTCAAGGAAGCCAGCACGTCGATCTTCGGCAAAGGCTCGAACAACTTTCTGTTCGGCGCGCCTGGCACGGTGCCCGGCGTCAATGTCACGCCTGGGACTGTAAGCGGAACCCGGCCGAGCATCCCGCTGAACAACAGCAATTTCAATATCGTCTGGGGCGGTGGCAGCAGCAAAGTGCTGGGCATGCTCAATGCGATGGAAAACAGCGGCTACGCCTACACGCTGGCCCGTCCAAGCCTTGTGGCGCTCAACGGCCAGAGCGCCAGCTTCCTGGCCGGTGGCGAGTTCCCGGTGCCTGTGCCCAATGGCGAGGGCAACGGCATCTCCATCGAATACAAGGAGTTTGGTGTGCGCCTGACCCTGACGCCGACGGTGGTGGGACGTGACCGGATCCTGCTCAAGGTCGCCCCGGAGGTCAGTGAACTGGACTTTTCTGCCGGTATCACCATCTCCGGGACCACCGTGCCCGCGCTCAATATCCGCCGGACCGACACCAGCATTGCGCTGGCCGATGGCGAAAGCTTTGTGGTCAGTGGCCTGATCAGTTCAAGCAACAGCGGCTCGGTGGACAAGTTTCCCGGGCTGGGCGACATCCCGATTCTGGGAGCGTTTTTCCGCAGTTCGCAAATCCAGCGTGATGAGCGCGAGCTGCTCATGATCGTGACTCCGCATCTGGTGCAGCCACTCGCCGCCAACGCCCGCCTGCCCTCACTGCCCGGCGAAAGCTTGCGCAACTATGACCCGAGTTTCCCGCGTCTGTATTTCCTGGAAAACGGCGACTTTGATCACCGCGACGGGCTATCCCGATGAGCCAGAGCCTGAGCCAGACGTTTCTGGCGATCACCCGCAACAACACCGACCTGGAATGGCTGCAAAGCGCCCTGGGTTCGCTGGGCCAGGTGGTCAGTGCCGGAACGGGCAGTCTGGACGATCTGCTGTCGCTGGTGGACGTCACGTTTGCGAGCGTGGTGTTCGTCGGCCTGGACCGCGAACACCTGATGACGCAAAGCGCCCTGATCGAAGGCGCGCTGGAAGCCAAACCGATGCTCGCCATCGTTGCGCTGGGCGACGGCATGGACAATCAGTTGGTGCTCAACGCCATGCGCGCCGGTGCCCGCGATTTCGTGGCCTATGGCTCACGATCAAGCGAGGTCGCCGGGCTGGTCAGACGCCTGAGCAAGCGCCTGCCCGCCGTGACGCCCAACCCGAACATGAGCGGTCTTTCAGTGCTCTACGGCGCGCAAAGCGGCGACGACGGGGCCTTGATCGCGACGCACCTGGCGATGGTGGTCCACAAGACCGGGCAGCGCACGTTGCTGCTCGACCTCGGTCTGCCGCGCGGCGACAGCCTGTCGATGCTCGGCCTTGAGTCCTCGTTCAGCTTTGGTGATGCCCTGCGCCACTTGCGCAGACTGGACGCCACGCTGATCGACAGTGCGTTCACCACCAGTGAAAGCGGCCTGCGCATCCTGGCCTATACCGAAGCCGACGATCATCTGGATCAGTCCAGCGCCGCCGAGCTTTATATGCTGCTGAGTGCGCTGCGCCAGCATTTCCAGCACGTCGTCGTGAACCTCGTGGGCCAGCCAGACAGTGAAGCCTTGCGCTCGCTGGTCAGCCATTGCGACCAGTTGCTGTGGTACACCGATCAGAGCGTGCTGGGTTGCCGTCGAAACCTGACGGTGCTCACCAACTGGCGTGAAAAAGGCATGAAAATGCAACACGCCAGCCTGTTGGTGGACCGCTACCTGCGTTCCGTGGCGCCCAATTCGGAAACCCTGGGCAAGACGTTCGGCCTGCCGGTGCTGTCGGTACTGCCAATGGCCCCGGAGCTGCGCCTCAACGCCAAGAATCAAGGCATCACGCTGTTCGAACTGGCGTCGCGCGACGCCCTGTGCTCTGGGTTGCGACGCCTTGGCGAGCACCTGGCGCGTCATTCCGATGCTCCGGAAAAACCTGATCAAGGCTGGCTCGCACGACTGTGGGGGAACACATGATGGCGGAAAAACTGTTTGGCGTATCGTCCCGGTCTTCGGGCCAGGAAGACGGCGGGCAAGGCCTGAAACTGGTCCTGCATCGATACATCATCGATGGCATCGAAGAAAGCGGCAAAAACCTGCTTGAAGGCTCAAGACCCGCCTTGGCGCAATTCGTCATCGACAAAGTGGCCGAGTACGTTGCTCGTCTGCGGCTGGCTATTTCGCGTTACGAGATGGAGCGTCTGGCTGAAGAGCTGGTCGACGAGCTGACCGGTTTCGGCCCGCTGGAAGTGCTGCTACGCGACAGTTCGGTCACCGAAATTCTGGTCAACGGGCCGAGCAAGGTGTTTGTCGAGCGCGACGGCGTGCTGCATCACACAGACCTGCGCTTTATCGATTCGCATCACGTCGAGCGCGTGATGCAGCGCATTCTGGCACCGATGGGCCGGCGTCTGGACGAGTCTTCGCCCATGGTCGACGCACGCCTGCCCGATGGCAGCCGGGTCAACGCAATCATTCCGCCCATTGCCCTGGACGGTCCGTGCCTGTCGATCCGGAAATTTCGCAAGGACATGCTCAAAAGTGCCGACCTGGTGGCCATGCAGACCATCGATCAATCGATTTTCGAGTTCTTTCAGGAAGCGGTGGGCAAACGTTGCAACGTGCTGGTCAGCGGCGGCACCGGCACCGGCAAGACCACCATGCTCAACGTGCTGAGCCAGTTGATCGACCGCAATCAGCGTCTGGTCACCATCGAGGACGTTGCCGAGCTGCAACTCAGCCATTCGCACGTCGTGCGCCTGGAAACCCGCCCGCCCAATGCCGAGGGGCATGGCGAGGTAAGGGCCAGCGACCTGATTCGCAACTCGCTGCGGATGCGGCCGGACCGCATCATCCTCGGCGAAATCCGGGGCGTCGAGGTGCTGGATGTGCTGACCGCGATGAACACCGGCCATGACGGTTCGATGAGCACCGTCCACGCCAACAACGCCCAGGACGCCCTGCTGCGCCTGGAAACCCTGGTCGGCCTGACCGGGCGACTGATCCCGGAAAAAACCCTGCGGCAAATGATTTGCGCGGCGCTGGACGTCATCATCCAGCTGACCCGCCTGCCTGACGGTCGCCGCTGCGTCAGCGAAGTGGTGGAGGTCGTCGGCATCCGCGATGACATCTATGTCACCAACACGCTTTTCCGTCTGGATCGCCGCACCGGGGTGAGTTTCATGCGCGAGGCCGCGCACGCCGCGGGTGACAAGCTGCGAGCCGGCTACTGATCCGGCCAAGGGAGGCGCCATGAATGCGTCACTGATGCTCGGCCTGATTTCCATTCTGCTGCTGATCGCGTCCATTCGCATGTTCTATCTGGCGCTCAATCAGGGCGCCAGCGAGCGGATCAGGCAGCGCCTGACGGCCGGGCAGGTCCAGCCAGTGGCCGAAAAACCCGGCTGGGAGTATCTGGACCGCGCCTTTCTGCGCGCCGGTCTGGGTCAGCCGACCAAACGCATGGGCCTGGCGCTGACCCTGTACGCGCTGCTGATATTGATCGGCTATGGACTGGGTGGCGGGTTCGCTGCGATGGGTGTGCTGCTGGGCGTACCGCTGACGTTGCGCATGTTTGTGTCGTGGCGCTATCAGGTGCGGGTACGTCGCATGATCCAGCAACTGCCGCAGCTGCTCGATCACACCGTGCGCAGCCTCAAATCCGGGAGAACCCTGGCCGATGCGGTGTTACATGGCATCACCGCGGCGGACCAGCCTCTCAAGGATGGCATGAGCCGTATCGAGCGTAACGTGCAACTGGGCGTCAGCCTGCCGGACGCCGCACGGGATTTTGCCGAGCTGTATGAGCGCGACGAGTTTCACCTGTTCGCCATCGGCCTGCGGGTCAATCACCGCTATGGCGGTAACGCCAGCGAATTGATGGAAAACCTGATCAAGCTGATCAGGGAACGGGAACAGGCCGGCCGCCAGCTGCGGGCCATGACCGGCGAAACCCGCATGACGGCCGTAGTGCTGGCGCTGCTGCCTGTCAGCATGGCCGGCTACTTTCTGGCCGTGAACCCCAACTACCTGCTGCACATGTGGAACGACGACAGTGGGCAGTTCCTGCTGAGCCTGGCATTCACCCTTCAGGCGCTGGGCTGCGTGGTGCTGTGGCGCATGTTGAGGAGCATCTGAAATGGGGCTGCTATTGAGCGCACTGCTGCTGGCTGCGGCAGCTTTTCTGCTGTTGTCCGGCATCGCCCGCCAGCGTCGCAGCGAGCGGCTGGTGGCCAAACGACTTAGGGGCGAGCTGGTGCGCGAAAGCCGGGTCGGCAGCTTGCTGCGCTTGTTGGGCGATACCCGCCTCGGCCAGCGCAGCATCAGCCTGGACTCGGAAAGTCAGGTGCTGCTGAACCGCATCGGTTGGCGGCGCGCCAGCAAACGTTCGCTGTTCGCCGCTTGCCAGGTGGGTGTGCCCGTCGGCCTGATGAGCGTCGTCATCCTGATCCAGCTGATATTTTTCAAGACCGTCGAGCAACCGATCATTGCGCCGCTGCTGGCGCTGGGCATCGGCTACCTGCTGCCCAAACGGATCCTGGCCGCCGCAGCCAAACGTCGCCAGAAACAGATCGTGACCGAAATCTCGACCTTTATTCCGCTGCTGCGCATCCTGTTCGAATCCGGCATGGCGGTCGAGCAAGCGCTGCGGGTGCTGAGCAAGGAAGGCAAAGAGCTGCTGCCGGTGCTGTCCGAGGAAATACGTGTAGTGCTGACGCGCGTCGACTCCGGCCTGGAGCTGGGTGAGGAGCTGCGCAAGACCGCGGCTTTGCTGGCCGTCGACGAACTGAGCGACACCTGTGTGATTCTCAATCAGTTGATTCATCAGGGTGGCGGCGCGTTGAAATCACTGCTGACGCTCAAACAATTGATCGACGACCGACGCCTGACCCGCTTGCAGGAATACATTTCCAAACTGTCGGCAAAAATGTCGGTGGTCATGATGGTGTTTCTGTTTCCCGCCCTGCTGATTGTGCTGGCCGGGCCGGGTTTTATCGCCATAAGCCGCGCACTGGGCAGTTGAAGCCCGGTCGCCGCTGCACGAAAGGACGCCATGCAATGAAACCGCTAATCGTAATGCTCGGCCTGCTGCTGGGTGGCTGTGCCAGCGATGGTCGAGCGCTCTGGACTCAGGCTTCAAACCCGACGGTGCAGTGCCCAAAGCTGACCTCGGATCAGGAGTTCGCCCTGAATCTGGCCCAGAACATGGCCGATGAAGGGCGCCTGCACGCCAGCCTCGCCAACCTGGAAGGCTTGCCGGACAGCCTCGGCGAGGTGCGTTTGCGCAAGGCTCGGGTATTACGGCTGCTGGGCAGCAACGAGGCCGAGCCGCTGTATCGCAGCCTGCTCGGTACGTGTCGGGCAGCGCAAGGCGAACATGGGCTGGGGCAACTGGCGGCAGCGCGTGGCGATAATGCACTGGCGCAGCAGCACTTGCTTGCGGCGAGCAAGCTGCAACCGACGGATGAAAAGATCCGCAACGATCTTGGCGTGGTCTACCTCAACCAGTTCAAGCTGGAACAGGCGCGGTTCCAGTTTCTGACTGCACTGGAGCTCAAGCAGTCTGACCCGCTGGCGGCGATCAATCTGGCCACGCTGCTGATCTACCAGAACAACTGGACACAAGCCGCCGAACTGGCATCCCGGACAGGGCTGACGCCTGCGCAGATCACCGACGCCCAGGCGCGCGCCGAGAAGCTCAGAAAAAACCTGCCCTCACCACTGGCATCCGCCGCACGAAATGCAGCCGTGTCCGCGCAGGCTGCTCGACAGCCAACAGGAGTACAGCCATGAGAATCGTCATTGTCGGCATTGCCATGCTGCTGATCGCAAGCGATGCCTGGGCCGAGGGCGACGCGCCTTCACCCTCCGGGCAAAAACAGACCGAAACCTGGCTGCAATTGCAGGCCAGCGGCAAGGCGGCGTCACCAACGCCGCAAATCGCCACGCCTGCCGAACGCGACCTGAGCCTGCAACGCTGGCTTGAGACCTATAAAAACAAAATCCCGGAGTTCTACGAACAGGACGCTGGCGGCAGTTTTTCCTCGGGTGGCAAATAGCCCGCCCGGCCCTGACACTGCCCCTTACAAACCTGAGCTCAGCAGGCAACGAAGCACTCCGTTATCATGCGCAGACTTTCGAGATTCGAGACTGCCATGCGTCGCTTGTTATGCCTGATGTTATTGATCCTGGCCCTGCCCGTTTCCGGCGCGGGCCTGCTGGACAGTCGCCCGTCGTCCACCCTGGGCGGCGGCTCGCTGGATAACAGCAAAGACTTCCTGCCTGTTCGCCAGGCGTTCCAGCTGAGCCTGATCGAAACCACACCGGAGTCGATCAAGCTGCGTCTGGTCGCCACCGATGGCTATTACCTGTATCGCCATCGCTTCCAGTTCCGTACCGAACCGGTCGACATCGGCCTGGGCGAAGCGCAACTGCCCAAGGGCGAACAGAAGCACGATGAGTACTTTGGCGATGTCGAGGTCTATCACGGCATTCTCGACATCGACCTGCCACGCAAACCCGGCGAGCAACGCCCCTTCACCCTCGCGGTGACCTACCAGGGCTGCGCCGACAAAGGCCTGTGCTATCCACCTGAAACCGAGCGCCTGACCATCGGCGACGTGGCCGCCAGCCCGTCGTCCGTAGCGACCTCTGCGCCCGCCTCCGCCACCTGGAGCTGGAAAGAGCTGGCGCTGTTCTTCCTGGCAGGCGTAGGCCTGACCTTCACCCCGTGTGTCCTGCCGATGCTGCCGATTCTGTCGGGCGTCGTGCTGCGCGGTCAGGTCGGCGGCCTGCGCGGCCTGAGCCTGTCACTGGCGTACGTTTTGCCGATGGCGGCCTGCTTTGCCTTGCTTGGCGCGCTGATGGGCGTGTTTGGAGCCGGTCTGAATCTGCAGGCACGACTGCAATCGGCCTGGGTGCTGGTGCCGTTCTCAGCGTTCTTCGTGATTTTTGCGGTGGCCATGTTCGGCGCCTTCGAGCTGCGCCTGCCGCAGTCGATCAGCTCTCGCCTGGACCGCATCGCAGGCAAGACCGAAGGCGGATCACTGTGGGGCGCGGCAGTGCTGGGCGTGGTTTCCAGCCTGCTGGTCTCCCCCTGCGTATCGGCCCCGCTGGCCGGTGCGCTGCTTTACATCAGCGCAAGCGGCGATGCCATTGGTGGCGGCTTGAAACTGTTCGCCCTCGGGCTGGGGATGGGCGCACCGCTGCTGTTGATCGCAACGGGCGGGGCCACCTGGCTGCCGAAAAGCGGCCCTTGGCTGGTGACGGTGAAAAATGCAATTGGCGTGCTGCTGCTCGGGCTGGCAATCGGGCTGCTGAGCCGCGTGCTTCCGGGGCAAATCACCCTGTTGCTGGTCGGTCTGCTGTCAGCGGGCGTCGCCTTGTTTCTCGGCGCACTGGAGTTCACGGAAAAGACCACGCGGCAAAAACTGGCTCAACTGCTTGGCCTGGCGCTGCTGGTCTATGCACTGGCCTGCTGGTATGGCGCGCTGTCCGGGCAGACCGACCCTGTGCGCCCTTTGGGCCGCGAGTACGCCACGGCCAGTCACGGCACCGTCGCACCGGCTTCATCACAATGGCAGACGATCACCACGTCTGCCGAGCTGGACCGGGTGATGCAGGAAGCGCAAAGCGCAGGCAAGCCGTTGTTGCTCGACTGGTACGCAGACTGGTGCATCAGCTGTAAGGTCATCGAACACGAAGTGCTGCCGGACCCGGGCGTTGTCGCCCGGCTGGCGGGCTACAGCCTGATACGTTTCGACATGACCGACAGCACCGCAGAGCAACGCGCCTTGCTCGATCGCTACAAGCTGTTCGGCCCTCCGGCACTGCTGTTTTTCGCTAAAAACGGCGAAGAACGGGCAAATGTGCGAGTCGTCGGCGAAATCGACGCCGCAGGGCTGATCGAGCGTCTGAACAGGGCAAATGACCAAAACTAAACGACGGGTCACAAACTTTGCGCGAATATCGCTCATCGTGCTGGCTACTGTTGTTAACTGGACAGCCCATTGCCCTTCCGGCATAGTCGCCGGGCGTAAACCGCTCGCAGACAATAAAAGGAACACGCAATGGCGACTATCCTGGTCCTTCACGGGCCGAACCTGAACCTGCTGGGCACTCGGGAACCCGGGGTCTACGGCACGATCACTCTGCCTCAGATCAATCAGGACCTGGAGCAGCGCGCTCGTGATGCCGGTCACCACCTGATGTACCTGCAAAGCAACGCCGAATATGAATTGATCGACCGCATTCACGCCGCCCGTGGCGAGGGTGTGGACTTTATTTTGATCAATCCGGCCGCTTTTACGCACACAAGCGTTGCAATACGTGACGCGCTGATGGGAGTGAGCATCCCATTCATCGAAGTGCATTTATCAAACGTGCATAAACGCGAACCTTTCCGCCATCACTCCTACTTTTCAGACGTCGCTGTAGGAGTGATCTGCGGCCTTGGCGCCAGCGGATACCGACTGGCCCTGGAAGCCGCCCTGGAACAATTGGCCGTTAGCGCCAAGCCCTGATGAGTCCAGCCTGAAGCTGGCCACAGGGCTTGAACAGGCCGCCAAAAAGCCCTTACAGAACCTTGGGAGTTGATTAATGGATATTCGCAAAGTCAAGAAACTGATCGAATTGCTGGAAGAGTCCGGCATCGACGAATTAGAAATTCGTGAAGGCGAAGAATCCGTGCGGATCAGCCGCCACAGCAAGACGCCGGCGCAGCCTTACTACGCGCCTGCCCCGGTCGCCGCGCCTGCAGCCGCGCCAGCACCCGCCGCTGCACCGGCCGCTCCGGCTGCAGAAGCACCGTCTGCGCCTGCGCTGAACGGTTTTGTCGTCAAGTCGCCAATGGTGGGCACGTTCTACCTGACCCCGGCGCCAACCTCGCCTGCGTTCGTCAAAGTCGGCCAGACCGTCAAGAAAGGCGACACCATCTGCATCGTTGAAGCGATGAAAATGATGAACCACATCACGGCAGAAGCCAGTGGTGTGATCGAGTCCATCCTGGTAGAAAACGGTCAGCCGGTTGAGTTCGACCAGCCGCTGTTCACAATCGTTTGACCCGGGGAGAGCCTGCGATGTTGGAAAAAGTTCTGATCGCCAACCGCGGCGAAATTGCCTTGCGCATCTTGCGTGCCTGTAAAGAACTGGGCATCAAGACCGTCGCTGTACACTCCACGGCAGATCGCGAGTTGATGCACCTGGGCCTGGCGGACGAAACCGTCTGCATCGGCCCGGCACCGGCCAACCTGTCATACCTGAACATTCCGGCGATTATCTCGGCGGCTGAAGTGACCGGCGCCACGGCCATCCACCCTGGCTACGGTTTCCTCGCGGAAAACGCCGATTTCGCCGAACAGGTCGAAAAATCCGGCTTCGCCTTTATCGGCCCGAAAGCAGACACCATCCGCCTGATGGGCGACAAGGTGTCTGCCAAGGACGCCATGAAACTGGCCAACGTGCCCACCGTTCCGGGTTCCGACGGCCCGCTGCCGGAAGACGAAGAAACCGCTCTGCGCATCGGTCGCGAAGTAGGCTATCCGGTGATCATCAAGGCCGCCGGCGGCGGTGGTGGTCGCGGCATGCGTGTGGTTCATCGCGAAGAAGACCTGATCGAAGCGGCGTCCCAGACCCGCGCCGAAGCGGCAGCCTGGTTCAGCAACCCGATGGTCTACCTGGAAAAATACCTGACCAACCCGCGTCACGTGGAAGTTCAGGTCATTTCCGACGGCCAGGGCCAGGCGATTCATCTGGGCGACCGCGACTGCTCGTTGCAGCGCCGTCACCAGAAGGTTCTGGAAGAGGCACCGGCACCGTTCATCGACGAGCAGGCACGCGCTGACGTGCTTGCCGCCTGCGTCAAGGCGTGTATCGATATCGGCTATCGCGGTGCGGGGACGTTCGAGTTCCTGTACGAGAACGGTCGCTTCTACTTCATCGAAATGAACACCCGTGTTCAGGTGGAGCATCCGGTTTCCGAAATGGTCACCGGTATCGACATCGTCAAGGAGATGCTCAGCATCGCCGCTGGCAACAAACTGTCGTACACCCAGGATGACGTTGTCATCACCGGGCATGCGCTGGAATGCCGGATCAACGCCGAAGACCCGAAAACCTTCGTTCCGAGCCCAGGCCTGGTCAAGCATTTCCATGCACCGGGCGGCAATGGCGTTCGCGTCGATTCGCACCTGTACAGCGGTTACAAAGTGCCATCGAACTACGACTCGCTGATCGGCAAGGTCATCACTTGGGGCGCGACCCGCGAAGAAGCCATGGCACGCATGCGCAATGCCCTGGATGAAATCGTGGTCGACGGGATCAAGACAAACATCCCGCTGCACCGTGACCTGACCCGTGATGAAGGCTTCTGCGAAGGCGGCGTCAACATCCACTACCTGGAGCACAAACTGGCCAATCAATAAGCCAGTGTGTTTCAGAACGACAAAGCCGCAGAGATGCGGCTTTGTTGTTTGCAGCGCATAGCAGTAAACTTGCCCGCTTCCTGCGGCCACATCGGCCCAATCAGCCGCACTCATTTCCAGATCGAAGGTAATCCGCCATGCCTTGGCTGCAAGTCCGCCTCGCCATCAGCCCAGAACAAGCCGAAACCTACGAAGATGCGCTTCTTGAAGTCGGCGCCGTGTCCGTGACGTTCATGGACGCTGAAGACCAGCCGATTTTCGAACCGGAACTCAACACCACGCCGCTGTGGGCACACACTCACCTGCTCGCACTGTTCGAGGCCGACACCAACGCCGAACTGGCGCTGGCGCACCTGAGCCTGCTGACCGGCGCAGAACTGCCTGAACACAGTGCCGAAGTCATCGAAGACCAGGACTGGGAACGCAGCTGGATGGACAACTTCCAGCCCATGTGTTTCGGTCAGCGCCTTTGGATCGTGCCGAGCTGGCACGCAGCGCCACAACCGGATGCCGTGAACCTGCTGCTCGACCCGGGCCTGGCGTTCGGCACCGGGACCCACCCGACCACCGCCCTGTGCCTTGAATGGCTGGACGGCCAGGACCTCAAAGGCTGCAACGTACTGGATTTCGGCTGTGGCTCGGGCATTCTGGCCATCGCCGCGCTGCTGTTGGGCGCCGAGCAGGCCGTCGGCACCGACATCGACGTGCAGGCGCTGGAAGCCTCGCGCGACAATGCCGGACGCAACAATATCGCCGCCGAACGTTTCCCGTTGTACCTGCCCGAAAATCTGCCCCACCAGCAGGCTGATGTGCTGGTCGCCAACATTCTGGCTGGCCCGCTGGTGTCTCTTGCTCCGCAACTGGCAGCGCTGATCAAATCCGGGGGTCGCCTGGCCTTGTCAGGCATCCTTGCCGAACAAGGTGAAGAAGTCGCTGCGGCCTATGCTGACAGCTTTGATCTGGACCCGATCGCAAACCGAGATGGCTGGGTACGCATCACGGGTCGCCGCCGTTAACCGCCGCTTCAACCGGACAGCCGCATGACCGACAGCTTCGTCACGCAGTGCCCGCACTGCCAAACCAGTTTTAGAGTCAGTCACGCTCAACTGAGCGTGGCCCGTGGCGTGGTGCGTTGCGGAGCCTGCCTGCAGGTGTTCAACGCTGCCCGGCAATTGCTGGAGCAGCGCGCTATCGACGACTCCGAAAAAGCGCCGCTGGCCACGGTGCCGGTCGTGCCCGAGCAACGCCGCCCGGAACCTCTGCAGGCACTCGTGCCCGTGCCGTCCCCGGAGGCCACGCCTGAACCAGCCAAACCGGCCGAGGAAGACGATCCCTGGCAGGTCAGCGAACTGGACCTGGACAACCTGAACCTGGACGAAGAGCTGGCGCGTCTCGAACAACGCGAGACCCGCCGACCCGATACGTTTGGACGTCCGGCCAGCGCGGCCGACAATGACGAGGTGAGCCTGAGCGCAAAGCGTGACACGCGTCAGTCTGAAGAAGCCGCCTGGGTCGACACCCTGCACAACGACGATGTCGAGCACCTGCCCGAGCTGCACGCGGAAGTCATTCCGGACACTGACTCAATCGAAGAACCGGAACCCTCGCCGTCATCAGAACGCGACCGGACCGAGCCGTCTCTGACACTCGACAAGGACCTGGATGACGACGAGCCGGGAATGCCGGTGATCGTCCAGCGCAAGACCCTGCCCGTCGAAAAAGCCGAGCGCTGGTCGGCGGTGGATGATGAAGACGATGACCATGTCGACGACCATGAACCCGAGCCTGATCCGCGCAGCAAACGCGGACGCAACGAACCGGCAGTTCGCGACCAGACACTTCTGGACCTGACCGACGATCCCTTGCAACTGGACTGGCAGCGTCCCAAACCACGCTGGGGCCGCCGTTTTGCGTGGGGTTTGCTGATTATGCTGGCGCTGGCGGGCCTGGCGGGTCAATACGTCTGGTATCACTTCGATCAACTGGCGCGCCAGGATCAGTATCGACCGTGGTTCCAGCAGATCTGCCCGCAGATCGGCTGCAAAGTGCCGTCGAAAGTCGACATTTCCCAGCTCAAGAGCAGCAACCTGGTGGTGCGCAGCCACCCTGAGTTTCAGGGCGCTCTGGTGGTGGACGCTATCATCTACAACCGCGCCTCGTTTTCCCAGCCATTCCCCCTGCTCGAGCTGCGCTTTTCCGATACCGGCGGTCAGTTAATTGCCAGTCGTCGGTTCAAACCCAGCGAATACCTGAGCGGAGAAATGGCCGGCAAAGAAGAGATGCCACCCCAGACGCCTATCCACATTGCGCTGGACATCCTCGATCCGGGTGCCAAAGCGGTGAATTACAGCCTGAACTTCCGTTCGCCGGAATGACGGCTTTATACCGAAAAGACGGACTGCGTCTAAACTGGAAAAGGCTTTCTGCGCTCAAGAACCCGGCATGATCGCCGACGTTTTTATGCCAGACGCACTGTAATTGCGCGGCAGGCGCCCCTAAAAGAACTGTTCAGATTTTATCCAATTCAGCCTTTATCCAGTCATCGAGAGCGGGTATCATGCCAACCCTTTTTCAAACTCTCGGTTCGATCTGAGGGTGGCGCAAGCGGCTGGCTGGACGGGCCGTTGCAGACCGGGTGAAACGGTTTTTTACACGGCCTGCGGATGATTTGGCCTCCACAACAGGTAAGGCTATGTCGGCAGTACGCATCGGCCCATATACAGTGCATAACGGCTTGATTCTCGCCCCGATGGCGGGCGTCACCGACCAGCCTTTCCGTCAGCTGTGCCGACAACTCGGTGCCGGTCTGGTGGTGTCGGAAATGGTCACCAGTGACATGAGCCTGTGGAACAGCCGCAAATCGCGTCTGCGCATGATCCACGAAGGCGATCCCGAGCCCCGCTCGGTGCAGATCGCCGGCGGGGATCCGCAGATGCTGGCGGATGCAGCACGTGCCAATGTCGAACTGGGTGCCCAGATCATCGACATCAACATGGGTTGCCCGGCCAAGAAGGTCTGCAACAAGGCAGCGGGTTCGGCGCTGTTGAAAGATGAACAACTGGTCAATGACATTCTGCAGGCCGTCGTGGCTGCGGTCGATGTGCCCGTCACGCTGAAGATCCGCACTGGCTGGGATCGCGACAACCGCAATGGCCTGACAGTGGCGAAAATCGCCGAGCAGGCCGGCATTCAGGCGCTGGCGGTACATGGACGAACCCGTGCCGACCTTTATACCGGCGAAGCCGAGTACGACACCATTGCCGCGATCAAGCAGGCAGTGTCGATTCCGGTCTTCGCCAACGGCGACATCGATTCACCGGAAAAGGCCCGGCGCGTACTGCACGCCACCGGCGCAGACGGATTACTGATTGGCAGGGCCGCTCAGGGGCGTCCCTGGATTTTTCGCGAGGTAGAACATTTTCTGCGCACCGGAGAAACACTCCCGGCCCCGCAGTTAAGTGAAGTGGAACGCATTCTGCTTGAGCATCTGGCAGCGCTTCACGCGTTCTATGGCGACGTGATGGGTGTGCGCATTGCACGCAAACATGTCGGCTGGTACCTCGCAACGCTGCCGGGCGCCAGAGAGTTTCGCGCCCTTTTCAACCGTTTGGACGATACAGATGCACAGTGCGCCAACGTTCGGGAGTTCTTCAGCCAAGGCTGCAAGGGCCCGGATAACCAGAATGATAAAGAGGTGGCCGCATGACGTTGATGACCGAGACTTTAGTGAGTGGAACAACACCCGTGAGCGACAATGTCAATTTGAAACAGCACCTCAACACGCCGAGCGAAGAGGGTCAGACCCTGCGCGGAAGTGTCGAGAAGGCGCTGCACAATTATTTCGCCCACCTCGAAGGCGCATCGGTCACTGACGTCTACAACCTGGTGTTGTCGGAAGTCGAGGCTCCGCTTCTTGAAAGCGTGATGAACTACGTCAAGGGCAACCAGACAAAAGCCTCCGAGCTGCTGGGCCTGAACCGAGGCACGTTGCGCAAGAAACTCAAACAGTACGATCTGCTTTAAAGCATTCAAAACAGAAAAGGCGACCTTGCACCTCGGTCGCTTTTTTTTGCTGACTTCTTTTGCTTTTGATGGAAATCGAAATGACCGACCAGATTACCCGCCTGCCGATCCGCCGCGCCCTGATCAGCGTATCCGACAAGACCGGAATCCTTGAGTTTGCCCGCGAGCTTGAAGCGCTGGGCGTCGAGATCCTTTCCACTGGCGGTACGTTCAAGCTGCTGAAGGACAACGGTGTTGCGGCAGTCGAAGTGGCCGATTACACCGGCTTCGCTGAAATGATGGACGGTCGGGTCAAGACCCTGCACCCCATGATCCACGGCGGTATTCTGGGCCGTCGCGGTACCGACGACGCGATCATGAACGAACACGGCATCAAGCCGATCGATCTGGTTGCAGTCAATCTGTACCCGTTTGAAGCCACAGTCTCCAAACCAGGCTGCGACCTGCCCACCGCCATCGAGAACATCGACATCGGTGGCCCGACCATGGTCCGGTCTGCGGCGAAGAACCACAAGGACGTGGCAATCGTGGTCAACGCCGGCGATTACGGTCAGGTGCTGGAAAGCCTCAAGGCAGGTGGCCTGACGTACGCACAGCGTTTCGACCTGATGCTCAAGGCCTTTGAGCACACCGCCGCCTACGACGGCATGATCGCCAACTACCTGGGCGGCGTCGACCAGACCGCTGACACCCTCAGCACCGAAGGCCGCAGCCAGTTCCCGCGCACCTTCAACACCCAGTTCGTCAAGGCTCAGGAAATGCGCTACGGCGAGAACCCGCATCAAAGCGCGGCGTTCTACGTTGAAGCCAAACCTGCCGAAGTCGGTATCGCCACCGCGACCCAGTTGCAGGGCAAAGAACTGTCGTTCAACAACGTGGCCGATACCGATGCCGCGCTGGAATGCGTCAAGAGCTTCGTCAAACCCGCCTGTGTGATCGTCAAGCACGCCAACCCGTGCGGCGTTGCCGTTTGCCCGGACGAAGAAGGCGGCATTCGCCAGGCTTATGAACTGGCCTACGCCACTGACTCGGAGTCGGCATTTGGCGGCATTATCGCCTTTAACCGCGAACTGGACGCAGCGACGGCCAAGGCCATCGTCGAGCGTCAGTTCGTCGAAGTGATCATCGCCCCAAGCGTCAGCGCCGAAGCCCGCACCATCGTGGCCAGCAAGGCCAACGTACGCCTGCTGACCAGCGGCCAGTGGAGCGAGCGCCTGCCGGCCTGGGACTACAAGCGCGTCAATGGCGGCCTGCTGGTACAGAGCCGTGACATCGGCATGATCACCTCGGCAGACCTCAAGGTCGTGACGCAGCGTGCGCCGACCGAACACGAAATGCACGACCTGATCTTCGCCTGGAAAGTCGCCAAGTACGTTAAGTCCAACGCCATCGTCTATGCCCGCAACCGCCAGACCATCGGCGTCGGCGCAGGCCAGATGAGCCGTGTGAACTCGGCCCGTATCGCCGCCATCAAGGCCGAGCATGCCGGTCTGCAAGTTCAGGGCGCGGTCATGGCCTCTGATGCCTTCTTCCCGTTCCGCGACGGTATCGACAACGCAGCCAAGGTCGGCATCACCGCCGTCATTCAGCCCGGTGGCTCGATGCGCGACAACGAAGTGATTGCAGCGGCAGATGAAGCGGGTATTGCGATGGTGTTCACCGGCATGCGCCACTTCCGCCACTAATCAGAAAAACGGCCGCACTGTCGCACGCGTCTGCTGCGCCAGTGCGGCCTCGTACTGCGGACCTGGTTTTTCAGACGTTCCGCGTACTCCAGAATCAGCGTCATCGAGGTTTTTGAAATGAATGTTTTGATCATTGGCAGCGGCGGTCGTGAACACGCCCTGGCCTGGAAAGTCGCTCAGGACCCACGCGTTCAGAAGGTGTTCGTCGCCCCCGGCAATGCGGGCACGGCCATCGAGGCCAAGTGCGAGAACGTGGCCATCGATGTTCTGGCGCTGGAACAACTGGCGGATTTCGCGGAAAAGAACGTTTCGCTGACCATCGTCGGCCCTGAAGTCCCGCTGGTAGCAGGCGTTGTCGACCTGTTCCGCAGCCGCGGCCTGGACTGCTTCGGTCCGACCGCAGGCGCTGCACAACTTGAAGGGTCCAAGGCCTTCACCAAGGATTTTCTGGCGCGCCACAAGATCCCGACGGCCGATTATCAGAACTTCACCGACATCGAGCCAGCATTGGCGTACCTGCGTGAGAAAGGCGCTCCGATCGTCATCAAGGCCGATGGCCTCGCCGCTGGCAAGGGCGTCATCGTCGCCATGACCCTGGCCGAAGCCGAAGACGCGGTCCGTGACATGCTGGCCGGCAATGCTTTCGGCGATGCCGGTTCGCGTGTGGTGATCGAAGAGTTTCTGGATGGCGAAGAAGCCAGCTTCATCGTCATGGTCGATGGCAAGAATGTGCTGCCGATGGCCACCAGCCAGGACCACAAGCGCGTCGGCGATGGCGACAGTGGCCCGAACACCGGTGGCATGGGGGCTTACTCCCCTGCCCCGGTAGTGACCGCCGAGGTGCATCAACGTGTCATGGACCTGGTTATCTGGCCGACCGTCAGGGGTATGGCTGAAGAAGGTAACGTTTACACCGGTTTCCTCTATGCTGGTCTGATGATCGACAAGGCTGGCAACCCGAAAGTCATCGAGTTCAACTGCCGCTTTGGCGATCCGGAAACCCAGCCGGTCATGTTGCGCCTGCAATCCAGCCTGGTGCTGCTGGTCGAAGCCGCTCTGGCGCAGGCGCTGGACAAGGTCGAAGCACAATGGGACCCGCGTCCAAGCCTGGGCATCGTTCTGGCGGCAGGTGGTTATCCTGGCGATTACGCCAAAGGTGCGGTCATCGAGGGGCTTGAGGCTGCTGCGCAACTGGAAGGCAAGATTTTCCACGCAGGCACCGCTTTGCAGGACGATCGTGTCGTGACCAGTGGCGGTCGTGTACTGTGTGCCACAGCACTGGGTGACAGTGTCGGCAGCGCGCAGAAGAATGCCTACGCGCTGGCATCGAAAGTCGATTGGGAAGGTTGTTTTTATCGCAATGACATTGGCTACCGTGCCATCGCCCGCGAGCGTGGCGAAGACCAGGAATAAGCAACCGGGCCAGCGCCCGATCAAAGGCGCTGGCCGGTTGACCTGCCGTTACGCAAGTTACCTGGCATTCATTCACGAAGGGATTTCATAGTGCGCTGGCTCAGGATTGCCGTAGCCTCAACGGTCGGACTGCTGACCCTGCTGTTCGTGCTTTCGGCTCAGGCCGAACATGGCGCTGGCTGGTCGACGCTGCTTGACGAAAAGGCCCACCTGACGCTGGATGAAATCCGTTCGGCGCGCTATCAGAACCAGTTCAGCCCCATCGAACTGGAACGCGTGACGGCTGCCGACCGCAGCGGCGCGGTATGGCTGCATTACCACCTGCAACCGACCCAGCATGAGCAACTGCTGCGCATCTTCGCCCCCGACCTTGCCAGCGCAGACATGTACGTCATGGACGGCGATCGACTGATCGATCACCTGCGCACCGGTAACGACGTTCCTCTGGAAGATCAGCGCCTGCCTTCCAACGATTTCCTGCTGCCGATTCCGCAAAGCGCGGCGTCGCTGGACATCTATCTGAGGCTTGTGTCAGCCCAGAAAATGCGCCCCAGCATTACCCTTGAGCCAGCCATCCAAAGCGCTGCCGACGAAACCGAACCGTTCCTGTTCGGCCTGCTTTTCGGCGCCCTCGCGATGCTGATCGTGCAGAACCTGACGCGTTTCGGGCATACGCGCTCACGCAGCAACCTGTGGCTGGCAGCCTGCGAAACCCTGCTCGGGCTCAGCGCCCTGCTGCTGTTGAACCTGCTTCGTCCGATTGACCCCTGGCACATCGCACAGACGCCAAGCTCGCATCTGGCGCTGTTGCTGGCCGCCGTCGCCGGCCTGATCTACACCTATTGCTTCTTCATTCATCGCAGGGCGCGCAAGCTGGATCGCCTGTTGCTGGGCATCGCCGTACTCATGGGCCTGGGCGCCCTGATGGTACTGATCGACAGCACGCTGCCCATCAATATCCTGACCTTCGCGCTGGTGTCCGTCACGACGCTGAGCATTCTCGCCGTGTCCATGTGGCACTGGCAGAAAGGCTATCGCTCCGCGCGGCTGTTCGTCTTCGGGATGATCACCTTCAATATCGGTTACATGGTGGTCCTGCCTGGCCTGCTGTGGCTGAGTCTGGTGCCACCACAATGGCTGATACTCGCACTGCTCAGCGTCTTCTGTATCAGCGGCCTGCTGATGAGCCTGGCGCTTGGCGAACGCCACCGCAGCATTACCGAAGACCGTTTCAGCATCAGCCGGGATCAGGCAGCCAGCACCGCCGAAATCAACGCCAAGGCAGAGTTTCTGGCCAAGATCAGCCACGAGATTCGCACGCCCATGAACGGCGTGCTGGGCATGACCGAACTCCTGCTCGGCACCCCGCTGTCAGTCAAGCAGCGCGATTATGTGCAGACCATCCACAGCGCCGGTAATGAACTGCTGACGCTGATCAACGAGATTCTGGACATCACCAAGCTGGAATCCGGGCAGATCGAACTCGATGATGTGCAATTCGACATCGGCGCGCTGGTCGAGGACTGCCTGAGTATTTTCCGCGCCAAGGCCGAAAAGCAGCAGGTAGAGCTGATCAGCCTGATCCAGCCGCAGGTGCCCCGCGTCATCAATGGCGACCCGACGCGACTGCGCCAGACGCTGTTGAGCCTGCTGGAGAACGCCCTGAAGAACACCGACGAAGGCGAGATTCTGCTCGCCGTCGCGCTGGAGACGTCGAAGTCCGGCGGCTCCCGCTTGCGCATATCGGTCCAGGACAGCGGTGAATCGCTTTCCGATGAAGAGCGGGACGAGTTGCTGCACGCCGAGCTGCACAGCAGGAATTTCATGGCCAGCAGCAGGCTGGGCGGCCATCTGGGGCTGGTCATTGCCCGCCAGCTGATCGTGCTGATGGACGGTGAATTCGGCATTCAGAGCAGTGGAACCAAGGGCAACATGCTCTGGCTGACGCTGCCGATGGACGCAAAACTGCTGGAACAGCCGACCATCGACCTGGACAGCCCGTTGAAAGATGCTCGCGTGCTGGTCGTCGATGACAACGACACCTGTCGCAAGGTGCTTGTCCAGCAATGCAGTGCGTGGGGCCTGAACGTCAGCGCCGTGGCGTCCGGCAAGGAAGCGCTGGCGCTGCTCAGAACCAAGGCGCATCTGCGTGATTATTTCGATGTGGTCCTGCTCGATCAGAACATGCCCGGAATGACCGGCATGCAACTGGCCGCCAAGATCAAGGAAGACCCAAGCCTGAACCACGACATTCTGCTGATCATGCTGACGGGCATCAGCAATGCACCGAGCAAGATCATCGCGCGCAATTCAGGCATCAAGCGCATTCTGGCCAAACCGGTGGCGGGTTATACGCTCAAGACCACGCTGGCCGATGAACTGACCCAGTTGAACAAAGGCGTCGTTTCATCAAAGGCAAACACGGTGCCGAACATCCCGGCGAGCGTGCCCAGCGACTTCCGTATTCTGGTGGCCGAAGACAACAGCATTTCGACCAAAGTGATCCGTGGCATGCTCGGCAAGCTAAACCTGAATCCCGACACCGCCAGCAACGGCGAAGAGGCTCTGCGCGCCATGAAAGCACAGCGCTACGATCTGGTGCTGATGGACTGTGAAATGCCGATACTGGACGGGTTCTCGGCCACCGAGCAATTGCGTGCGTGGGAAGTCGGCAATCAGCGAGTACGCACACCGGTCGTTGCACTGACTGCGCATATCCTCGCCGAGCACAAGGATCGCGCCCGTCAGGCCGGGATGGACGGTCACATGGCCAAGCCCATCGAGTTGTCCCAGTTGCGCGAACTGGTGGAACACTGGGTGGCGCACCGTGAGAAGGCTCGCGGCCTGACGTCGGCGGGCGAGTTGTATCAGCAGAACTGACAGCCACGGGAAAGCCGCACGAGGGCCTGATAGACTGGCGACGCCATCCACCAGCTGCTGTGAGTCGAAGCCATGCTTCACGTGTTGTTCAGCGTTTATCTGAAAATGCTCGTGCTTTACAGTCCGTTTTTCGTCCTTTCCTGCTTCATCAGCCTGACCCGAGGCCACTCGCGCAAGGAACAGCGACGCCTGGCCTGGAAAGTGGCACTCGCCACACTGGTCTCCAGCGTGTTGCTCTACCTGTTCGGGAGAGTGATTTTCGATGTGTTCGGGATCACGGTCGATGCATTCAGAATTGGCGCCGGCAGTGTGCTGTTCATTTCAGCGCTGGGCATGGCTCAGGGCAAATCGGCCGTGCAGACCGATAATGTTCAGCAGGATGTGACCATTGTTCCGTTGACCATCCCTTTGACTGTAGGCCCCGGCACCATCGGTGCGTTGCTGGTCATGGGCGTGAGCCAGCCCCACTGGGACGACAAGCTCACCGCTATTCTGAGTATCACCCTGGCCAGCCTGACGGTTGGAGTGGTGCTTTACCTCTCCAACCGCATCGAACGCATTCTGGGTGATCAGGGCCTGCAGATCGTCAGCCGTCTGATGGGGTTGTTCGTCTGTGCGTTGGCCGCGCAGATCATATTCACCGGCATCCGGGGCTACCTGCTGCCGTAAGCAGACTCAGATGCAAGCCGACCTGATCAGGCTCTGGGCCTTCCCGCCCAGATAGCGTGTCACGTCCTCCCGGTGCCTCTCATACGCGCGGCTGTCAAAGGTGTAGATGCCGCCCTTGAAATGGAACAGCAACCTCCGACCGCCTCCCGAATACTCATCGACACTCAGGTGCAGGCTGCAGAGCAGCATCAGGGTTCGCGTCGCGTCGTACTTTTCGCAGGGCACGATCTGAAAGCTGCCCAGGCGGCCTTGATCGAAGCCGTGCTTGAAGTAAGACTCGGCAGCCTGATGCACCGCCATCGCCTGAAACCCGCGCTGCACCATCGCGCCGAGGCGTTCGCGACCGGGGCCACTGGTGATGTTGAACGTGGCCTGCATCAGGTCCTCCACATTGCTCACTACCAGCGAATCCCCCAAAACCACGCCTTTTTCCTGCACACCACGGGCTTTGAGCCGGTTGCGGTAATAATGCATCCAGCTGTTCCACTGCGTCTTGAAATCAAATTGCCTGCTTGCGAACAGTTGCGCGTCCAGCAGCGCGCTTTGAATATCCGATTGGTCCGGACTCGATAGCCCCGGCAAGAACGTCACCAGGCTGGGAATATCCCCCAGGTAAGCAGCATTGTCGGCGTTTTCATTCATGGTGTTACTCCCTTCCATGGGATTGTCACGCGGCGTTACAGGCGCAGGATTTCACGCGCTGCATGAGCAGAGAGCGTGTCTTGAACGGCCTGACGATAAGGATCAAAAGCTTTTGAGCTGAACCGAAAGCCGGCCGCTGCTGCCTGCACCATCATTTCCCCGCCAAGTATCTGCCAGAAATAAAGGGCCGGCCTGAGCGCCGTTGTTGTCATCTGTAGAGCGCACAACACAATCGTTGCTTCATCCTCGCTATGCATCGCGCAAGGCACGACCTGAAAATGCTCGGAGCGCCCGGACGTGAACCATGAACTGAAAAACGCCTGGGCATGCTCGCTGGTCATCAGTTTGTCGAGCGAACGACCGTAGAGCTGGTGAAGTTCAGGAGAGCGGTTAACGGGAAGCTGCAATTTGCGAAGGTCTCTGAGATGGTGAATCTTCACCCTCTGGTCTCGCACATCCGCGTAGCGATTCGCTCCGTTTTTCTCCAGTGATCGCTGATAGGCCCCCTGTCGCGTGCGCCAGTCGTCCCGGTGAGGCACCGATTCATCAGCCTTGAGCTGAGCGTAAAGCAGGCAGTCCAGAATATCCTGCCGCAGTCCCGGCGCGATGTTATGGGCGAAGGACACCAGGTTTTTGCCTGATAACAGGCTTTCTTCAAGGGTGCTCATCAAATGCTGCCCCGGAGCGGCTCGATCAGCGCAGGACGTCTGTTCGACAACGCCTGATCAATCAGGTCGCGATACTGGGCGTACGTCTGGGGCATCAACTGCATCGAGTAGAACGTCAGGCTGATATTGCCCTTCAGGCTTTCAGGTTCGATGGGCTCAAACAGGAAATCCGGGGTCAACGACTGCCCGGTGACGAGGTGAAGCTGCGCCAGGGTCAGGTTAAACCGCGAGTCAACCAGACCGACTTGCAAGGTGAGCGTTGTCTGCGTTTGCTCCGCCCCGTGCGATGTGCTTTGCAGTACGTTATCGGACAGCAGGCGAAGCGCCTGGCTGTTGGACGGCTGGGCACCCGCCTGACTCATGAATGAACGGATGCGGCTCATCGCCTCAGTTGATACCGCGTCGGCAAGTACGCGACCGAGGCAACTCCAGACGGTCTCGACAGGCTCGACGGGCAAGGGCTCACTGATATGTTCACTGGCTTTGTGTACCCAGCCAAAGCGCAAGGCGGCAGCGAGCCAGGTTTCACTCCACTTGTCGCACTCGGAAAATTTCAGGTGTTTTCTTGAAGCGGCCAACTGCACATACAACAAAGCGTCCATGACATCGCTGTACGAGCTGGCGTCTTGCGGTGCTGAAAAAAACAGCAGGCAGCCCGCATTGACGACGGCGGTATTCAATTCCTGTTTCATGGGAAATTCCTTTTATCCCGAAAGCGGAGGCAATCATTGCCTCCGCGAACAAACCGATCAGATTTCAAACTCCTCGATCGCGCCTTTGGCAGTGTCACTCAGCCGCTGACGAATCAGCTCCCGGTGAAGGGAATACAGACCGGTGTTGAGCACCAGATTGTCCTCGCCCTTCCAGGTCTCGACTTCGGTGTCCTGCCATTCCCAGAACAAGACATTGGTGACGTCACTGCCGGTCTTGAAGCTGACGGCGGCCATTGCCAGGTTCAAGGTCTTGTCTTCCGATTCGACGCAGGAAGCAATACGGAAACTGCCGCCGCTGTGGGTCTTGGTCTGCCGCTCGAAAATACGCAGCGGCTCTTGCTTGGCTTTCAGGGCTTCGATGGCGTCCCTGGCGACTTTGAGCATCAGCAGCGACGCTGGCCCAGGCAACGCCGCCGCGGTAACGGCCGAGCCGAGAATTTCAAGGCCGACTTCATCCATCGTGAAACGCTGTTGGGTGCCGCGATATCGGGCGTAGTTCCACTGGGTGGACAGCCAGCCGACTTTCGAAAGCACTTCGTTGAATTTGTTGTACCACTCAGCCCCTTGGGCATCAGGGCTGAACTGCTTATTGGCCACCAGCGTGGCAAACAGGAAGGAGTCCATGACGTCCTCCTTGCTCTGGCGCGACACGCCCTCGGCAAACGCGACCAGACTGCCTTCTACCAAGGCGCCTTTGGCAACCGCATCGTCTTCGGCGGCGTCAGTCAAACCGCCCACCAGACGCGATCCGTCATTTCGGCTCGCCATAAATGCCGCCAACGGCGCAGGGTATTCAGCCAGCTCGCAAGCAGCGATGTAATCAAGGGTGTCGATAGCGTTCATAGGCATTTCCTGTTTCATTTCATTAGTCCTTTAATTCATGAGTCCTGATGGACAGCACGAGACTAGCGAAATAAATCAGGCTGTTTTTCGGCACGCCCACGACCTGGCCGTGGCAACTGCGTGACATCAGTCTGACGTTTCTACTGAGGAGTGCAGAGCGCTGCGCGGTGATTCCATCACGGCGGCGCGGGACGAAAGGAGGTTTCCGAGAATGGATCGGGAAATGAACTACGTGCCTGCCAGCGCGAAGATAACCGTTTCGCTCAGGCATGTGAGCCGGAAACCCGGCTCACAAGGTCAGCATCACGCCAGAACTTCAGCACTTTCCCACAAACCCGGCAGGTCGCTCTGACCTGCCATCGGCTCAGGTTGTAGGCTTGTTACCGTACCAGCGCGGCGTGTAGACCCAGTTGCCACCCTTGTTGCGAGGAAAGGTGCAGGTCAGGGAGGAGCCGATCAGCACCATCGTTCGCATATCCACCTGATCAGGGGTCAACTCGCCCAGCGTGATGACACGCAATGTCTGGCCCGGACGGCCAATGTCACGGCCCAGAGTGACCGGCGTTTCGGGAAGACGGTGCTGGCGGACGATCTCCAGCGCACGCCCCAATTGCCAGGGCCGGGAGCGGGAAATAGGGTTGTAGAACGCAAGGGCCAGGTCTGCCTGACAGGCAAGGTCGAGACGTTTTTCGATGATGTCCCACGGCTTGAGGTTGTCGGACAGCGACAGCACACAGAAATCATGACCCAGCGGCGCACCGGCCTGAGCGGCGGTAGCCAGAGACGCCGAAACGCCCGGCAGAATCTCCAGCTCGACGGCATGCCAGTGTGGGTTGTCGGACTCATGCAGCGCTTCAAGCACCGCCGAGGCCATGGCGAAGACGCCCGGATCACCGGACGACACCACGACCACCGAACGCCCTTGTGCGGCCAGTTCGAAGGCATGTCGGGCACGCAGCATTTCTTCGCGATTGTCGGTGCAGTGCAGCACCTGATCGGCACGAAACGGCCCGGCCATGCGCACGTAAGTTTCATAGCCCAGCACGTCATTGGCGCGCGCCAGTTCGGCCTTGACCGCAGGCACCATCAGGTCTGCCGCGCCGGGGCCTAACCCGATCACCGCCAGCCGGCCACGCCCACGACCGATGCGTTGCACGTCCAGTGGCAGAGCGGCAATGGCAATGGCCATGTCATCGCCGACGCTGATCGGCGGCAATAGTTGCGGCACGGCAGCTGTAGCCATCTGGCTGGCCGATGCGGCAGGCTGGAAGCGCACAGGCACGCCCAGCTCATCGGCGGCCTGATGCAAATACACATTGGCCATCTGGTCTTCACTGGCCAACAGGCAGGCCAGGGATTGTTCGGCAATGCGCGACTCATGCAGGGCCGAACGAACCCGAGCTGCCGTTTCCTCGGTCATTTCAGTGACGGCCACCAGCACGCAACGCGGATAGATCAGCAATTCATTGGCGGAAGGTTCACGCAAAGCAGAGCCGACATGAATCGCCAGTTCGGCTTGCGGGTCTTCAGGCAGTTGCGCCCGGGCGAGCCACGGCGCCTCGCCTTCGATGCGCACCGGCTCACCGGCGAGCAGATCGGAGACAAAGCGTTTGCCCAGTTCCAGATCGCCCAACGCATAGCCGCTGGGAGGGTTGAGCAGACACGTGCCGAAGCGCAGCTCGCCGCTGGTGGTGATCGCCGGAGCAACGCCAAGCCCGCTCGCAATGCTGCGCGCCATGACATTGACCCCGCCCAGACCGCCCAGCAGCGGCACCACGGCGCTGCCGTCTTCGGCCACGGCCAGCACCGGCGGCTCGGCGCCCTTTTCCAGCAGCAACGGAGCCAGCGTGCGGATCACGATCCCCGCAGCACACAGGGCAATGATCGGTGTGTTTTGCCGATACAACTGACGCAACGTGGTGCCGAACTCGCTGTAGGTGCTGTCGGCACCTTGCACACGCTCGGCCAGCCCCTGAATCAGCGCACCGGGAAACAGCTGTTGAATGCGCTTTGCCGTGGCGAGGCTGCCGTTTCCGAGAATGACGATGGCGGGAGTGTCGAGAATCATCAGCCTTGCCACCTGTCACCCGGGACGATAATCAGCGAGAAATACGGCGAAGACATCGGATCGACCTGATCCAGCGGCACGATCTTTTGATTGATCATGGTCGCGCGCTCGACATACAGCGCACGTCCGGCCATGCCCAGCTCGGTCAGCACTTCACGCACTTTATGGAAGTTGCGCCCCAGTTTCATGATCACCGCCGCATCGGCATCGGCCAGTTTGCGTTTCAGGTCGTCGTGGGACAGCACCCCCGACAGCACCGACAGGCTCTGGTTGCGGTACACCAGCGGCGCACCCAATACAGAAGCGCCACCGAGCATTGAACACACACCCGGAATCACTTCGGCCTCGTAGCGATCGGCCAGGCGGTCGTGCAGGTACATGTAAGAGCCGTAGAAGAACGGGTCGCCTTCGCAGATCACCGCCACATCACGACCGGCGTCCAGATGCGCCGCCACCTGAAGGCTGGACTCGTCGTAGAAGTCACTGATGACTTTCTCGTAGGACAGCGGCGCCGGCAACGCTTCGGTGGTCACCGGGTAGACCAGCGGCATCAGGGTCTGAAGATCCTGCAGATGCGCTTCGATGATGCCGAACGCGTTACCCTTTTTGCCCTTGGCCACAAAATACGCCACCACTGGCGACTCGCGCAGCAAGCGCAGGGCTTTGACGGTAATCAGCTCCGGGTCGCCGGGGCCGACACCCAGGCCAATCAATCGACCGCGTGCCTGCATCATTCGATCTCCGTGGCCAGTGCGTTGACTGCGGCCACGGCCATGGCGCTGCCGCCGCGACGACCCTGCATGATCACAAATGGCACGCCACGGCTGTCGGCAGCAAGCATCGCCTTGGACTCGGCTGCGCCGACAAAGCCGACCGGAAAACCGAGAATCAGCGCAGGCTTGGGCGCCCCCGCATCGAGCATTTCCAACAGATAGAACAGCGCTGTCGGCGCGTTGCCGATGACCACCACGCTGCCTTCCAGATACGGACGCCACAGCTCCAGCGCGACGGCGGAGCGCGTGTTGCCCCGTTCCAGCGCCATTTCACGCACGCCTTCATCGTGCAATGTGCAGATGATCGGGTTATTGGCCGGCAGGCGGGTACGGGTGATGCCTTCGGAAACCATGCGCGCATCGCACAGGATCGGCGCACCGGCGGCCAGCGCATTGCGCCCGGCTGTACCGGCACCCGGCGAATAGCGCAGGTCCTCGATGACCTCGACCATCCCGCACGCGTGAATCACACGTACGGCGAGTTTTTCCAGGTCGGCAGGAATCGTGTCCAGGCGCGCTTCGGCGCGAATGATCGAGAAGGAATTGCGATATATCTCCTGACCATCGCGGATGTAATCAATCATGCAATGCTGCTCCGTGAGTCGGCGTTCAACTGCGCACCGACTGCTTCAATAGTAAGGTCACGCGCGCGCAGCACACCGAAACCGGGCTGGGCTGCGTCGCGAAAATAAAGGTCGTAACGGCCGGGCGCAACGGCCAGCAAGGTCACCGGCGCGACATGGGCAGCGGCACAGGAACGCCTGCAACCGCTCAGATGCACGGCCTGACTGGCCGCCAGCCCGGAGGCCAGTTGCAGGGCGTCGGCCTTGGTGTCGGCCAGCCCCTTGGCACAACCGGCAGAACCGGTACACGCCACGATCTGCGCCAGCGGCGAGGTGATCGAGCAGATCAGCCCCGCTGCCTGCAACGCGCTCATCACCGTCGCCGCTCGCTCAACCGCCACATTGGGCAGCAGCAGACTTTGCCAGGGCGTCAGGCGCAACGTGCCGTCGCCCTGATCGGCCGCTAGTTGCGCAACGGTGGCCAACATTGTCGCGTCAAGACGCCCCAATGGCACCACCGCCCCGATCGCGACCTTGCCGGGCTGCCGTTGTGGATAGACACCCACATGGCGATTGCCCTGCACGGGCGGACGCTGCCAATTGGTGACGGCCTGTTCAACCCGCAACGCGCCGTTCAGCCGGGCCGAAAGCTGACGCAACAGCTCGTCCGTCGACACCTCGGCCAGCAAATGCCGCATACGGGTGTGCTCGGGGCGGGCCAGATCGAGAAACAGCTCAAGCAGCGCAACAACCAGCGCCTGACCGGCAGCCAGCGGTACAGCGGCCAGCGGTCGATCATGGGCCGGACAGCCCGCCAGCCCGAACGCCAGCAGCACGTCGCCGTCCAGTGTCATCGCTGACAGCCAGACATCGTGCGGATGTTCCAGCATGACCAGCGCTTCACCGGCATCCAGCGAGAGCGCGAACTTGGGCGACAGTTCGTGGAAACGCGGATGACTCTCCAGTGCGTCCAGAATCTGCGCCGCCAGTGGCCGGGCATCGAACAGCATGCTCGGGTCCAGCCCGGCGGTGGGGCTGAGCATGAGATTGCGCACATCGTCACTGGCCGGATTGGCCGGGCCGAGTCCTGCGGCCATCAAGGTTTTGATCAGCGGGTCATGCGCTGCGCCGATGCCGCGAATCTGCAGATTCGCGCGGTTGGTGGCTTCGATCACGCCGTGCGCATACGTCTGCGCCGCGGCGGCCACCGCCAGTGCCTGGGCGCTGGTCATGACGCCACCCGCCAGCTTGATCCGGCAGATCCCGCCGTCCAGCGCCGGGACGATACGCAGCAACCCCGGACAGGCCGAGGGGCGTAGCGTGACAGACGATGTGCGAGCGGACTGCTGCTCGTTCAATGGATCACCCGATAGTGAACTGGCTGGAAACGGAAATGGATTAGCGCACTTGTACCCCATTGGGCGCGGTATTATGCCTGCTTTGTCCGCAGGCATGAAAAGGCGCTCTGTCGGAAGTTCGGATTGAGGTAAGTGCATGTCGCCGTGGCTGACAGTCGTGGGAATCGGAGAAGACGGTTACAAAGGCCTGGGCAAGAACGCCCGGCACGCTCTGCTGCACGCGGATCAGGTGTTCGGCGGCCCGCGCCAGCTGGCGTTGCTGCCGCCGTGCATTCGCGCCGAACGGCGTGCGTGGCCAAGCCCGTTCTCGCTGAATCCGGTGCTGGAGCAGCGCGGTGCCGAGATTTGCGTGCTGGCCAGTGGCGACCCCATGCTGTTCGGCGTCGGTGCCAGCCTGACCCGCGTGGTCGCTGTCGACGAAATGCGTATTCTGCCAGCGCCCTCCTCTTATTCACTGGCTGCGGCCCGTCTGGGCTGGCCGCTCCAGGAAGTCGTCACGTTGTCGGTAGTCGCCCGGCCGGTAGCCGCCCTGAACGCGCATTTTCATCATGGCGTGCGCCTGCTGGTCCTGAGCAACGACGGCAGCAGCCCGGCCATCATCGCCGGCCTGCTGCGTGATCGAGGCTTCGGCCCGAGCCGCATGACCGTGCTGGAGCATCTGGGCGGTGAAGCGGAACGGCGCGTCGAAGGGCTGGCCAGCGAATGGGGCAATCCTGACATCGCGGCTCTGAACGTGGTCGCCATCGATTGTCGCGCCGATGCCGGCGCCATTCGTCTGAGTACGCTGGCCGGTTTGCCGGACAGCGCCTTCGAGCATGACGGGCAACTGACCAAACGCGACGTTCGGGCCATCACCCTCGCCCGCCTGGCGCCGGTGCCGGGCGAACTGCTGTGGGATGTCGGCGCGGGCTGCGGCTCTATCGGCATCGAGTGGATGCGCGCTCACCCGACGTGCCGGGCCATGGCCATCGAAGCCGATGAAGGCCGTCAGCAACTGATCGAGTTCAACCGCGATGCGCTGGGTGTACCCGGCCTGCAATTGGTGCGCGGCAGTGCGCCTCAGGCGTTGAGTGGTCTGGAACGCCCGGATGCCATTTTCATCGGCGGCGGGGTAACGCGTATCGGCGTACTGGAAACCTGTTGGGAGCAACTGCGCTCCGGCGGTCGACTGGTCGCCAACGCCGTGACCCTGCAAAGCGAAGCCGCGTTGATGGCCTGGCGTGAGCGGCATGGCGGCGAGCTGACGCGCATCCACGTCGCGCAAGCGCAGCCTCTTGGCGAATTCGACACCTGGCGTCAGGCCCTGCCGATCACCTTGCTGGACGTAGTCAAACCCTGATGCGCGAAGAAACCGCCGAGCAACCTGCCCCGCTGCGCAGCGGCCTGACCACCGGCAGTTGCGCGACCGCGACCAGCCTGGCGGCAGCCAGATTATTGCTCAGCGGGCAGGTCAGCGATGCGGTGGACATTGTGTTGCCCAAGGGCAGGCAGGTGCAGATGCGTCTGGAATTTTGCCGCCTGGTGGATAACGCCGCCGAGGCCGGGACGCTCAAGGATGCGGGCGACGATCCCGACGTCACGCATGGTGCGCTGGTGTTTGCCCGCGTCAGGCTGGAAACGGCCCCCGGTGTGCGCTTCGTGGCGGGCGCGGGCGTCGGCAGCGTGACCCGTCCCGGCCTGGTACTGGCGGTCGGCGAACCGGCCATCAACCCGGTGCCCCGCCGCATGATGAGCGAGCATTTGCTGCGGCTGGCAGAAGAACACGGCTACAGCGGCGGGTTCGAGGTCACGATTGGCGTCGAGGGCGGCGAAGCGCTGGCGCTCAAGACCATGAACCCGCGCCTCGGCATTCTCGGCGGGCTGTCGATTCTCGGCACCAGCGGAATCGTCCGGCCGTTTTCCTGCGCGGCGTACATTGCTTCGATCCATCAGGGCATCGACGTCGCCACCACCAATGGCTACCGGCATATCGCCGCATGTACCGGCAATGCCAGTGAAGACACCATGCGTCGCGTCTACAACATCCCGGATATCGCCCTGATCGAAATGGGCGACTTTGTCGGCGCGGTGCTCAAGCACCTGCGTAAAGTCCCTGTGGATAAGTTGAGCCTGTGCGGCGGCTTCGGCAAGATCAGCAAACTGGCGGCCGGCCATATGGACCTGCACAGTCGCCATTCCAGCATCGACCTGCCTCAATTGGCGCGTTGGGCGGCGCAGGTGGGCGCGGACGAGGCCTTGCAACAACAGATCCTGCACGCCAATACCAGTCAGCAAGCATTGGCGATGAGCGCTGCGGCCGGGGTGCCACTGGGTGACGAAGTCTGTCGTCATGCACTGGAGTTCGCCCGCAGCGTGGTGCCTGCAAACGTTCGGGTCGAAGTGTTCGCGATTGATCGCCAGGGCGGAGTCGTCGGTCAGGCGGGCGTTGACCTACAGAAAGAGATCCCATGAAACGAATTCTGCTGCTGGGCGGCATTACCGAAGCGCTGGCGATTGCACGCAGGCTCGGGCCTGAACACATCTACAGCTTGGCGGGCGTGGGCCGGGTGCCTGCCGATCTGGCCTGTCAGTTGAAAGTCGGTGGCTATGGCGGCGCAGAAGGCATGGCGCAGTACATGCGTGAACAGGGTGTCGACCTGCTGCTGGACGCGACCCATCCTTATGCCGCACAGATCAGCCACAATGCGGCGCTTGCGGCGCAGATGACGGGTATCCCCTGCTGGGCCTTGCGGCGCGCGGCCTGGCAGGCCGGTCCAGGTGATGACTGGCGTGAAGTGGCCGACTGGTCAGCGCTGGTCACGGCGCTGGCCCCTTTCAAGCGGCCGCTGTTCACGCTGGGGCGCGAGCCTTTGCAGCATGTGCATGAAATCCCGGAACACCAGTTCTGGACCCTTCGCGCCCTGGACAGCTACCCCGGCAACGACCGCTGCGAAGTGATCGGCGCACGCGGCCCGTTTATGCTGGAAGATGAGCGTCAGTTGTTCGAACAACGCAATATCGACGTCCTGATCAGTAAAAACAGCGGCAGCAGCTCCACCGAACCCAAACTGGACGTCGCACGCGAACGAGGCCTGCCCGTCCTGATCCTTAAGCGCCCGCCATTGCCTGAAGTGGATCGGGTGTTTTGGGGGGTGGATGAGGTGTTTGGGGCGTTGGGGCTGGAGTTTTGAGACTGTCTCAAATACGAGATCGCCGCCCGGTCGCCCATGTGGGAGTGAGCTTGCTCACGAAGAGGCCTGCCAAACCACAGAAAATCTAACTCGCCCACCAGTCCGCCTTCGCGAGCAAGCTCGCTCCCACAAGATCAATGCAAGCTTTGAGCGGCAGCACTCGCGAGCAGTGCGGATCGCCGCCCCGGTCGCTACCGCATGATCAACAACGCCCATGTGGGAGTGAGCTTGCTCACGAAGAGGCCTGCCAAACCGCAGGAAATCTGACGCGCCCGCCAGTCCGCCTTCGCGAGCAAGCTCACTCCCACAAGATCAATGCAAGCTTTGAGCGGCAGCACTCGCGAGCAGTGCGGAACGCCGGCCCGGTCGCTACCGCATGATCAACAACGCCCATGTGGGAGTGAGCTTGCTCACGAAGAGGCCTGCCAAACCGCAGGAAATCTGACGCGCCCGCCAGTCCGCCTTCGCGAGCAAGCTCACTCCCACAAGATCAATGCAAGCTTTGAGCGGCAGCACTCGCGAGCAATGCGGACATCCGCCCCGGTCGCTACAGCATGATCAACGACGCCCATGTGGGAGTGAGCTTGCTCACGAAGAGGCCTGACAAACCGCAGAAAATCTGACGCGCCCGCCAGTCCGCCTTCGCGAGCAAGCTCACTCCCACAGGATCAATGCAAACTTTGAGCGGCAGCACTCGCGAGCAATGCGGATCGCCGCCCCGGTCGCTACCGCATGATCGACAACGCCCATGTGGGAGTGAGCTTGCTCACGAAGAGGCCTGACAAACCGCAGAAAATCTAACGCGCCCGCCAGTCCGCCTTCGCGAGCAAGCTCACTCCCACAGGATCAATGCAAGCTTTGAGCGGCAGCACTCGCGAGCAATGCGGAACGCCGCCCCGGTCGCTACCGCATGATCGACAACGCCCATGTGGGAGTGAGCTTGCTCACGAAGAGGCCTGACAAACCACAGGAAATCTAACGCGCCCGCCAGTCCGCCTTCGCGAGCAAGCTCACTCCCACAGGATCAATGCAAACTTTGAGCGGCAGCACTCGCGAGCAATGCGGATCGCCGCCCCGGTCGCTACCGCATGATCGACAACGCCCATGTGGGAGTGAGCTTGCTCACGAAGAGGCCTGACAAACCACAGGAAATCTGACGCGCCCGCCAGTCCGCCTTCGCGAGCAAGCTCGCTCCCACAAGATCAATGCAAGCTTTGAGCGGCAGCACTCGCGAGCAGTGCGGATCGCCGCCCCGGTCGCTACCGCATGATCAACAACGCCCATGTGGGAGTGAGCTTGCTCACGAAGAGGCCTGCCAAACCACAGGAAATCTGACGCGCCCGCCAGTCCGCCTTCGCGAGCAAGCTCACTCCCACAGGATCAATGCAAGCTTTGAGCGGCTGCACTCTCGAGCAATGCGGATCGCCGCCCCGGTCGCTACCGCATGATCGACAACGCCCATGTGGGAGTGAGCTTGCTCACGAAGAGGCCTGACAAACCACAGGAAATCTGACGCGCCCGCCAGTCCGCCTTCGCGAGCAAGCTCGCTCCCACAAGATCAATGCAAGCTTTGAGCGGCAGCACTCGCGAGCAATGCGGATCGCCGCCCCGGTCGCTACCGCATGATCGACAACGCCCATGTGGGAGTGAGCTTGCTCACGAAGAGGCCTGACAAACCACAGGAAATCTGACGCGCCCGCCAGTCCGCCTTCGCGAGCAAGCTCGCTCCCACAAGATCAATGCAA